>NZ_VFUZ01000013.1 GCF_006658505.1 Mesorhizobium sp. B2-4-15 | reverse complement strand
GCGCAGACCCTAGGATCCATGCCGTGACGTCGATCGAGGGGTGTGAGCGGTCGAGAATGTTCGCCTTCCGAGGCGCGGCGGAGGGTGCCCCGTTCCGCGCCGTTGCGGAACGCGGAGGGAACGGCATGGATCCTAGGGTCTGCGCCGCGTCGCTTCGCTCCTTACTCCGCCCTAGGATGACGAAATCGCGATGGGCGGCTCGCGTCACGCAGGCGGCTTCGCGCCTGCTCCGCCCTAGGATGACGAAGAGCGCGCTGCGTCGCGCACTACCGCTGAGAGGAGGGGGCGCCAATGGATAGCTTCCGCTCCAAGATCATCCCTGTCACCACCATCCTCGTCGGCGTGGTGGTGCTCTGGTACGTTTTCGCCGTCATTCTCAACGCGCCGTTTCAGCGCGATATCGACAGCCGGGCCAACGTGACGCCGGGCACCGTCGAATTCATCGGCAAGACGCTGTCGCAGCCCAAGCCGACGCTGCCGGCGCCGCATCAGGTGGCGGTGAACTTCTTCGAGAACACTTTCCTGCGGCCGATCAACTCGAACCGCAGCCTCGTCTACAACGCCTGGGTGACGCTGTCGTCGACGCTGCTCGGCTTTGCCTTCGGCACCGCGCTCGGCATCATCATCGCGGTCGGCATCGTGCATGTGGCGACGCTCGACCGCAGTCTGATGCCGTGGATCATCGCCTCGCAGACCATTCCCATCCTGGCGGTGGCGCCGATGATCATCGTCGTGCTGGCGGCCGTCGGCATCACCGGCCTGATCCCGAAGGCGATGATCTCGACCTACCTGTCGTTCTTCCCGGTGACGGTCGGCATGGTGAAGGGCCTGCGCTCGCCCGAGATCATGCATCTCGACCTGATGCACACCTACAATGCCAGCCGCGCCCAGACCTTCTGGAAATTGCGCGTGCCGGCCTCCGTGCCGTTCCTGTTCACCTCGATGAAGGTGGCGGTGGCGGCAAGTCTCGTCGGCGCGATCGTCGGCGAATTGCCGACCGGTGCGGTCGCCGGCATCGGCGCCAAGCTGCTTGCCGGCGCCTATTACAGCCAGTCCATCGATATCTGGTCGGTGCTGGTCGCCGGTTCGATCGTGGCCGCGCTTCTGATCATGGTGGTCGGCATCGCCGGCCGCACCGTCGACCGCGCCATGGGCGGGAGGCCGGCATGAACTGGCTGAAACCCTCGTGGCAGGCCGTGCTGGCGATCCTGCTGTGCCTGGTCGCGATTGCGCTGGGCGCGATGTCGAAGCCGGAGGCGGCAGCACTCTCGGATACGGCTGCCAGTTTCAACTATCCCTATTTAGGGACGAAGAGTTTGATGCTCGGCCTGGCGATCGTGGCGGCGCTGATCTCCATGGTCAGGTTGCCATCGCTGGGCGAGGCCGTGGTGCTGTTCGTCGGCGCCCATCTCGTGGCCTGGCTGCTGATCTCGGGTATTTCCGGGTTCGAAGGCACGGCGCTGGCCCCGTATTTCCTGCTGCTCACGGCTGGATGGCTGCTCGGCTGGCGTTGCGTGGCGGTGCTGTCGGGCCTCCGCCCGACCACAAGCTGGTCCCGCACAGCGCTGCGCCTGATCATCCCGGCCATCTTCGGCGCCTGGATACTCATTATCTGGGAGGCGGTGACGCGTGGCGCCGGCATCCCCTTCATCCTGCTGCCGCCGCCGAGCGCCATCGGCGTGCGCATTGTCAACTCGCTGTCGGTACTCGGCGCCGATGTCCGGCAGACCATCTTCAAGGCGGTGCTTTTCGGCTATATCGTCGGCAGCGGCGCCGGCTTCGTCACCGCGATCCTCGCCGACCGGGTGCCGTTCCTGCGGCGTGGCCTGCTGCCGATCGGCAACATGGTTTCGGCGCTGCCGATTATCGGCGTGGCGCCGATCATGGTCATGTGGTTCGGCTTCGACTGGCAGTCCAAGGCAGCCGTGGTCATCATCATGACCTTCTTCCCGATGCTGGTGAACACGGTCGCCGGGCTTGCCGCGTCGGGGCATATGGAGCGCGACCTGATGCGCACCTATGCGTCGGGCTACTGGCCGACGTTGATCAAGCTCAGGCTGCCGGCCGCCGCTCCCTTCATCTTCAACGCGCTGAAGATCAACTCGACGCTGGCGCTGATCGGCGCCATCGTCGCGGAGTTCTTCGGCACGCCCGTCGTCGGCATGGGCTTCCGCATCTCGACCGAGGTCGGGCGGATGAACATCGACATGGTGTGGGCTGAAATCGCAGTTGCAGCACTTGCGGGTTCGGTCTTTTATGGCGTGGTCGCCCTTGTCGAAAGGGCCGTCACGTTTTGGCATCCCTCTGTCCGTGGTGGATAGGGGCGGTGGGTTCAGGGCACTAACTTCAGAGGGTAAAAAAATGAAAAGACTTCTTATTCCGCTTCTGGCCGGCGCGCTGTCGCTGGCCGCTTTCCAGGCAATGGCCGCCGACAAGGTGACGCTGCAGCTCAAATGGGTCACGCAGGCGCAGTTTGCCGGTTACTATGTCGCCAAGGCCAAGGGCTTCTATGACGCTGAAGGCCTCGACGTCGACATCAAGCCGGGCGGCCCCGATATCGCACCCGAACAGGTGATCGCCGGCGGCGGCGCCGACGTCATCGTCGACTGGATGGGCGGGGCGTTGGCTGCCCGCGACAAGGGCGTGATGCTCGTCAATATCGCCCAGCCCTTCAAGAAGGCGGGCATGGAACTGGTCTGCCCCAAGAACGGACCGATCAAGACCGAGGCCGATTTCAAGGGCCACACGCTCGGCGTCTGGTTCTTCGGCAACGAATATCCGTTCTACGCCTGGATGAACAAGATCGGCCTCAAGACCGATGGCGGCCCGGACGGCGTCACCGTGCTGAAGCAGAGCTTCGACGTGCAGCCGCTGATCCAAAAGCAGGCGGACTGCATTTCGGTGATGACCTACAACGAATACGGCCAGGTGCTGGATGCCGGCTACAAGCCCGAGGACCTGATCGTCTTCAACTATTCGGCCATGGGCAACGACTTGTTGGAGGATGGGCTCTACACGCTTGAGGACAAGCTCAAGGATCCGGCCTTCGCCGACAAGATGGTGCGTTTCGTGCGCGCCTCGATGAAGGGCTGGAAATACGCAACCGAGAACACCGACGAGGCGGCCGGCATTGTCGTGGACAATGGCGGTCAAGACGAGAACCACCAGAAGTTCATGATGAAGGAAGTGGCCAAGCTGATCGACAATGCCGACGGCAAGCTGATCCCTGCGGCTTACGAGCGCACCGCCAAGGCCCTGCTCGACCAGAAGATCATCACCAAGGAGCCGACCGGCGCCTACACCACCGCGATCACCGACAAGGCCGTGAAGTAAGCGTAGCCCCGCTACGATCGATCTTCAGAGCGGCGCCTCCGACCAAGGGGTCAGAGGCGCCGTTCCTTTATGGTGTTCATCACAAAACTGGTCTCGATCGAGGCGACGCATTTCAGCCGCGCGATCTTTTCCTTGATGAAGCGCTCATACTGGTCGAGGCCGCCGGTCACAACCTTGAGCACATAGTCGCGCGAGCCGGTGACGAGGTGGCATTCCAGCACTTCGTCCCACCCGCGGATCGCTTCCTCGAACATGACGATCTCGTCCTCGTTCTGGCGGCCGAGCCTTATGGTGGCGATGGCGACCATGGTCCAGCCAAAGGCAGCCGGATCGACCAGCGTCGTGTAGCCCCTGATAATTCCGGCTTCCTCCAGCCGCCGCACGCGCCTGAGACAAGGCGACGGCGACAGGCCGATGCGCTCCGCCAACTCGTTGTTCGTGATACGCGCATCGGCGCGCAGTTCATGCAGGATCTTGCGGTCGAAATCATCAGCTATTTTCTGCTGCACTTTTGGCCTCTCCAGGCAATTCATTGCGATAGTGCAGCCATGGGGGGCCAAAAATAGCAAGGACTGTGTGGTGGGGATCGCATAAATTGCCGCCACACCTCTCGAAAAAGCAGGGCACATCATGACCGCGCCGCGTCCTTCGAAAACCCATATCGGCAACCACAAGCTTCATCCCGAAACGCTGATGCTGAGCTATGGCTTCGATCCGCAGCTGTCGGAGGGCGCAGTCAAGCCGCCGGTGTTCCTGACGTCGACCTTCGTGTTCAAATCGGCGGAGGAGGGGCGTGATTTCTTCGACTACACGTCCGGCCGAAAGGAGCCGCCGAGCGGCACGGCGTCGGGCCTTGTCTATTCGCGCTTCAATCATCCCAACAGCGAGATCGTCGAGGACCGGCTCGCCGTCTATGAGGGGACGGATGCCTGCATCATGTTTTCGTCGGGAATGTCGGCGATCGCGACGACGCTGCTTGCCTATGCCCGCCCCGGCGACGTGATCCTGCATTCGCAGCCGCTCTATGGCGGCACCGAGACGCTTTTGACGCGCACGCTTGCCGGCTTCGGCATCGGCGCGGTCGGCTTCGCGGATGGCGTCGACGAGGCGGCGGTGCGCGTGGCGGCCGATGCGGCGACCGCGAAGGGCCGTGTGTCGGTTATCCTGATCGAGACGCCGTCGAACCCGACCAATAGCCTTGTCGATATCGCGCTGATGCGGAAGGCCGCCGACGAGATCGGCGCAAGGCAAGGATCGACGCCGATCATAGCCTGCGACAACACGCTGCTCGGTCCAGTCTTCCAGCGGCCTATCGAGCACGGCGCCGATATCTCCGTCTATTCGCTGACCAAATATGTCGGCGGCCATTCCGACCTGATCGCGGGCGCCGTCATGGGCGGCAAGGCGGTCACAAAGCCGATCAAGGCTCTGCGTGGCGCGATCGGCACGCAGCTTGATCCACATTCCTGCTGGATGCTCGGCCGCTCGCTGGAGACGCTGTCGATCCGCATGGAACGGGCGAACGACAATGCCCGTCTGATTGCCGGATTCCTGCAAGAGCATCCCAAGGTGGCGAAGGTGCATTACCTGCCGTTCCTCGGCGAGGACACGCCTGCCGCCCGCGTCTATCGGGCGCAATGCAGCGGCGCCGGTTCGACCTTCTCCTTCGACATCAGGGGCGGACAGAAGGCGGCCTTCGCCTTTCTCAACGGGCTGCAGATCTTCAAGCTGGCGGTAAGCCTCGGTGGCACGGAATCGCTGGCCAGCCATCCAGCCGCCATGACCCATTCGGGCATTCCCTTCGACGTGCGCCAGCGCATCGGCGTTCTGGAGACCACGGTCAGGCTGTCGATCGGCGTCGAGCACCCGGATGACCTGATCGCCGACCTTGCGCAGGCTCTGGCCGCCGTCTGATCCCGGGCGGTGAATGGGCGGTAATCGCCCGTTTTTCCCGTGGCCGGTCACAAAAACGTGTGCGGGGATACATTACGCCGCCCAATCGTTCCCGTTGACGCATTCGCGTGTCGGGAAGCCATGACGGATGCGCAGCTAACTGGAGGTTCTTCATGCGCAGACAATCCTTCATGCCGGTGCTTTCCGCGCTGGCCATTTCGACCGCCTTTCTATTCGCATCGCCGGCCATGGCCGAAATGGTGAAGTACAAGGCAACGCTCGATGGCGGCCAGCAGAGCCCTCCCATCACCACCAAGGGCAAGGGGACTGCCACTTTGACCTTTGACACCACCAAGAAGAAGCTAAGCTGGAACGTCAAATATTCCGGTCTGAGCGGACCGGCGACGGCCGCGCACATTCACGGTCCCGCGGGGATGGGCGAAAATGCCGCGCCGGTAATCCCGTTCAAGGGCAAGCTCAAGAGCCCGATCAAGGGGTCAGCGACGCTCACAGATGCGCAAGCGGCTGACCTTGAGGCCGGCAAATACTACGTTAACGTCCACACCGCCGCCAACAAGGATGGCGAGATCCGCGGTCAGATCGAGAAGGCGATGTAGCGCGGTCGGAAGGGGCGGCGCACCGCCCCTTTGCCAAACGAGTCCTTAACCTCAGCACGGCCGGTGAAAGGCAGCAGGCTTTCTTTGCCTTAGCCCTTGTCGCGGATCTGGGTCATCGTCCTGGTCGGTGTGATCGCCTCCGGATCGAGCCGGATTTCGACGATCGACGGCTTGCCGCTGGCGCGCGCACGCTCGAAGGCGGATGCGAAATCTGACGTCTTCTCCACCGTCTCCCCATGGCCGCCATAGGCTCGGGCCAGCGACGCGAAGTCGGGGTTCTTGAGGTCGGTCGCAACCACGCGGCCAGGATATTCGCGCTCCTGGTGCATGCGAATGGTGCCGTAAATGCCATTGTTGACGACCACGACGACGATCGGCAGGTCGTACTGCACGGCGGTGGCGAATTCCTGACCGTTCATCAGGAAGCAGCCATCGCCGGCAAACGCGACCACGGTGCGTTCCGGAAACAGCTCCTTGGCTGCGACCGCGGCAGGCGTGCCATAGCCCATCGAGCCCGACGTCGGCGCTGCCTGCGTGCCGAAGCGGCGGAAGCGGTGGAAGCGATGCACCCAGGTGGCATAATTGCCGGCGCCGTTGGTCAGGATGGCGTCTTCCGGCAGCATCTTTTCCAGATAGTTCATGATCGGGCCCATCTGGACCGGGCCAGGGCCGCTTTCCGGCGGCGTCGACCATTCGAGATAGGCCGCATGGAGTTTTGGCGTCTCGGCCGCCCATACCGGCTCGGAGGCCGGCTTGCGCCTGGCGAAAGCCTCGACGAAGGCCGATGGCGAGGCGTTGATGGCCACGGTCGGCCTGTAGACGCGACCGAGCTCGCCGGCATCGGCGTGGACATGCACCAGCGTCTGGTCAGGGTAGGGGCTCTTCAGCAATGTGTAGTCGGATGAGGGCATCTCGCCCATGCGGCCGCCGATCAGCAGCAACAGATCGGCCTGCTTGATGGCGGTGGCAAGCTTCGGATTGATGCCGATGCCGACGTCGCCGGCATAGTTCGGATGCAGATGGTCGAACAGCATCTGGCGGCGGAAGGAACAGCCGATCGGCAGCGACCACGCCTCGGCGATCGCGCGCATCCGTGCCACGGCCTCCGTGTCCCAGCGCGTGCCGCCAAGGATGACGATGGGCCTGATGGACTTGGCCAAGAGCGTTTCCAGCGCATCGAGTTCTGCTTCGCCCGGACGGGTCTCGACCGGCGTGTGCGGCAAGACGGCAGGCGCCTCGACGACGCTGGTCAGCATGTCCTCCGGCAGCGAGATCACCACCGGGCCGGGACGGCCCGATGTCGCCACCGCGAAGGCGCGGGTGACGAATTCGGGGATGCGCGAGGCATCGTCGATCTCGACCACCCATTTGGCGATATCGCCGAAGAACCTCTTGTAATCAACCTCCTGAAAGGCCTCGCGCTCCTTGGCGTGGCTGGCGACCTGGCCGATGAACAGGATGAGCGGAATCGAATCCTGCATGGCGATGTGGATGCCGGCCGACGCATTGGTGGCACCGGGGCCGCGGGTGACGAAGCAGATGCCGGGTTTGCCGGTCAGGCGCCCGTGGCAGTCGGCCATCATCGCCGCACCGCCTTCCTGGCGGCAGACGATGGTGCGGATCGTGGAATCATGCAGCGCGTCGAGTACCGCGAGGTAGGATTCGCCGGGTACGCAATAGATGCGGTCGGTGCCGTGGGCTTCGAGCGCGTCGACGATCAGTTGTCCGCCGGTCTTCATTTTCCAGACCTCTCCAGTTCGGCAAGGATTTCTTGGGTGTGTTCGCCAAGGCGCGGCGAGGGGCGCTCATAGACCAGCGGCGTGCCGGACATCACCATCGGCGCGCGCACCGAGGGCAGAAGGTTGCCATGGCCGTCGTCGAGGTCGAGCCGCATGCCGCGCGCGACCGTCTGCGGGTCGGCGAACATCTGGCCGATCGTGTTGATCGGGCTCGCCGGCACGCTTGCCGCTTCGAGTCTTGCCAACAGCGGATCGCGGTCGAGAGACTTCAGCGCCTCGACGATGCGCTCGCGCAGCCTCACGCGGTTGGCGACGCGGGCCGGGTTGGTGGCGAAGTCGGGATTGGCAGGCAAATCGTCCAGTCCGACGGCGGCGCAGAACTTGGTGAACTGGCCGTCATTGCCGACGGCCAGGATGATGTGGCCATCCCGGACCGGAAGCACTTCGTAAGGGGCGATGTTCATATGCGCATTGCCCATCTGAACCGGCGACTTGCCGGAGACGAGATAGTTGAGGTTCTGGTTGCCGAGCGCCGAGATCTGGGTGTCGAAGAGCGCCATGTCGATATGCTGGCCCTCACCGGTTTGCTCGGCATGGCGCAGGGCTGCCTGGATGGCGACGACCGAATAAAGACCGGTGAAAAGATCCGATATGGCGACGCCGGCCTTTTGCGGCTCGCGTCCGGCCTCGCCGGTGATCGACATCATGCCGGCCATGGCCTGGATGATAAAATCGTAGCCGGCGCGGGGCGCATAAGGTCCATCCTGGCCGAAGCCGGTGATGGAGCAGTAGACCAGGCGCGGGTTGATCTTGCGCAGGCCGTCATAATCGAGCCCGTACTTCTTCAAGCCGCCGAGCTTGAAGTTTTCGATCAGTACATCCGACGTCGCGACCAGCCGGCGCACGGTCTCGGCGCCGTCGGGCGTCGAGAAGTCGATGGCGATAGAGCGCTTGCCGCGATTGCAGGAATGATAATAGGCGGCCGACAGATTCTCGCCGTCATGGCTCATGACAAAGGGCGGCCCCCATTTGCGGGTGTCGTCGCCGCCATCGGGGCTTTCCACCTTGATGACATCGGCGCCGAGATCGGCAAGCAATTGCCCGGCCCAGGGCCCGGCGAGGATGCGGGCGAGTTCGACGACGCGGACGCCTTTCAGCGGGGGCTCAGCCATAAATCACCGTGG
Organism: Mesorhizobium sp. B2-4-15; assembly: GCF_006658505.1. Taxonomy (GTDB): domain Bacteria; phylum Pseudomonadota; class Alphaproteobacteria; order Rhizobiales; family Rhizobiaceae; genus Mesorhizobium. Next base: position 166,746 of record NZ_VFUZ01000013.1, on the reverse strand, counting down.
TTGCCGCAATCACCGTGATCGCAGCGAAAGCAGAGCCTCTATCAAGCCCGGCGACGACTGTCACGGCCCTTGCAATGGGCCAACGAACTGGCTCGGTCACACTTTCAGAACGCTATCCGCCCAGGCCGCGAAATCGTCCATGACGATGTCGCGGTTCACCTCGTTCAGGCTTTCGTGGCGAGTGTCGGCGTAAACCTTTGATACGAGATTCGAAAAACCCATCTTGCGCATGCGGTTGGCGAGATGGGTGATGCCCTTGCCGTAGTCCGAGGCGGGGTCTTTCTCACCGCCGACGATGGCGACGGGAAGACCGCGCCGGACCCCGGCAAAGCCGGCGTCCTTGCCGCCATTGAGCGCCATCGAGACCACGTCGCGCCACATCGAGATAGAGGCATCCCAGCCGCACAGTGGATCGGCGACGTATTTCGCCACCTCCGCCCCGTCGCGCGACAGCCAGTCGAACAGCGTGCGGTGATTGGGCACCGCCTTGCCCCAGGCCTGGAAGGTGAGTCTCGGCAGCAGGCGCGACGGAACGTCCGAGCCCAGCCGCATCCGCTCCCAGGCAAGGATGCCGAGCGCCAGCTGTCCAAGCAGGCCTTGCGAAAAATTGCCGTTCCAGATCGCGGCGGCATGGATGCGGGATGAGTGGCCCAAAAGGAAATTCAGCGCCACGGACGCGCCCATCGAGTGGCCGAAGAGGATGACGGGCAGGCCTGGCCATTCCCCGGCGATCAGATCGTGGACTGCATCGACATCGGCGATCACCTTGGCCGGTCCATCCCTGTCGGCGAATCTGCCGAGCGGCGCGTCTGGCGCCTTGGTCCGGCCATGGCCGCGATGGTCATGGGCATAGACGTGGAAGCCGCGTGAGCCAAGGAAATCGGCAAAGCGGGCATAGCGCGCGGCATGCTCGGCGAGACCATGATTGATCTGGACGACCGCGCGCGGCCGGCCATCGGCCTGCCTGATGAAGAGATTGAGCTCGGCGCCGGTCGGCGAGCGGACCAGGCGTTGCTGGTTGAATGGCATGCAGGCTGGTCTCCACCCCTGGTTCGCCTCATGGCGTCCGACCTGTGTGCCCCTGCCGTCGGTTTTGCGTCAATCCACACCACCCGCTTTTTGCCCAACGATGTTTCTTGCGTTTGGCCAGCAAAATATCGCAATTCTGACATGGAGACAGCGGCAGTCTGTCACCCATTTGCTTCAGCGGGGATTCCTATGCGCATTGGTGTTGTTTTCGGATTGGCCTTGTTGGCGGCATCGCTGGCCAGTGCAGCGTTTGCCGACGTCAAGATGAGCGGCACTTTCGTCGCCGACGCCGCCTGTCCGGCAACGCAGGCCATCAAGAACGGCAAGAACCCCGGCAATGTCTCGACCGATGCCGGACAGGGCTATCAATTGCTTGCCGGCAACAAGGATGCGCCGACGCACTATTTGATCCAGGTGCCCGGCGCCGATCCGGAGCGTCGCTGGGTGAAGGTCTCCTGCGGCCATCTCTCGGGCAGCAGCGCCGCGACGGTTCCGGCGGCTCCTGGTAGGCAAGACAAGCAAGCGGCGTCGGGAAAACCCGAATATGTCTTCGCGCTGAGCTGGCAGCCGGCCTTTTGCGAGACCAAGTCGAACAAGGCCGAATGCAAGGCGCAGAATCCGAGCGAATTCGACGCCACCAATTTCACCTTGCACGGGCTGTGGCCACAGCCGAACGGCAATTTCTATTGCCAGGTTTCGGCCGGCGACAAGGCCAACGACAATCCTGCCCACTGGCAGGACCTGCCGCCGGTCAACCTTGACGCCGGCACCCGCGCGGAGCTCGACAAGGTGATGCCGGGCACCGCCTCGAAGCTCGAGCGGCATGAATGGATCAAACACGGCACCTGCTACGGCAAGAGCCAGCAGGAGTATTTTTCCGACGCACTCAGCCTGATGCGCGAAGTGAACAGCTCGCCTGTGCGCGATCTCTTTACCAAGAACATCGGCGGCAAGCTGACGGCCGACCAGATCCGCAGCGCCTTCGACCAGGCCTTCGGCTCGGGCGCAGGGGATCGGGTGCGCGTTTCCTGCGTCATCGATCCGTCGAGCGGCCGGCGGCTGATCGGCGAACTGACGCTCGGCCTCGCCGGCCCGATAGGTCCTTCCAGTTCGCTGAAGGACCTGCTGCTGGCATCGGTGCCCACCAACAAGGCCGGCTGCCCAGTGGGTACGGTCGATCCGATCGGCTTCCAGTAAGCGCAAGACCGCCGCGTTTGGTAAGCCGGCGTGCCAGTCGCGGACAGACGCGGAAGGTTAACCGGAGCTTTCAGCAGGGGCGTGACCGGCAGAAACGTCGCCTCTCGGCGGACACTTCCCCGTGTGCCCGGCCCGCAAAAGCGATTGCCGTTCGCCGCCGCATCGCCTACATAGCGGCCAACCTCCATTCAAATCGACAATTCAGTCAGTTTTTCAGGGAAAGCGCGCGTGGCACGCCAGTTCATCTATCACATGTCCGGCCTGTCGAAGGCCTACGGCACCAAGAAGGTGCTCGATAACGTTCATCTGTCCTTCTATCCGGACGCCAAGATCGGCATTCTCGGGCCGAACGGTTCGGGTAAGTCGACCATCCTGCGCATCATGGCCGGGCTCGACAAGGAATATCAGGGCGAGGCGTGGTTGGCCGAGGGCGCGACCGTGGGCTACCTGGCGCAGGAGCCGCAGCTCGACAACTCAAAGACCGTGATGGAAAACGTCATGGACGGCGTTGCCAGGAAGACCGCCATCATCGAGCGCTACAACGAGCTGATGATGAACTATTCCGACGAGACGGCGGACGAGTCGGCAAAGCTCCAGGACGAGATGGACCGGCTGAACCTGTGGGATCTCGAGCAGCAGGTCGAGATGGCGATGGACGCGCTGCAGTGCCCGCCGGGCGATTCCGAGGTGACCAACCTGTCGGGCGGCGAGCGTCGCCGTGTGGCGCTCTGCCGGCTGCTGCTGCAGCAGCCCGATCTGCTGCTGCTCGACGAACCGACCAACCATCTCGACGCCGAGACCACGGCGTGGCTGGAAAAGCACCTGCGCGACTATCCCGGCTCTGTGCTAATCATCACCCACGATCGCTACTTCCTCGACAATGTCACCGGCTGGATCCTCGAACTCGACCGTGGTCGTGGTATCCCCTACGAGGGCAACTACACCAGATATCTCGACGCCAAGGCCAAGCGCCTGATCCAGGAAGGCCGCGAGGACGACGCCCGACAGAAGTCGATCTGGCGCGAACGCGAATGGATCCAGTCCTCGCCAAAGGCGCGCCAGACCAAGTCGAAGGCGCGTATCAAGGCCTATGAGGAACTGGTCGAGCAGTCGCAGAACCGCAAGCCCACCGACACGCAGATCGTCATCCCGTCGAGCGAGCGCCTGGGCAATGTCGTCATCGAGGTCGAGAACCTCAGCAAGGGCTTCGGCGACGAGCTTCTGATCGAGAACCTGTCGTTCAGGCTGCCGCCGGGCGGCATCGTCGGCGTCATCGGCCCGAACGGCGCCGGCAAGACGACGCTGTTCAAGACGTTCACCGGCCAGGAGAAGCCGGATGCGGGCACAGTCCGCATCGGCGAGACGGTCAAGCTCGGCTATGTCGACCAGAGCCGCGACGCGCTCGAGCCGAACAAGACGGTGTGGGAAGAAATCTCCGGCGGCGCCGAAGTCATCAAGCTCGGCAAGCACGAGGTCAACAGCCGCGCCTACTGCTCGTCCTTCAACTTCCGCGGCGGCGACCAGCAGCAGAAGGTCGGCAACCTCTCGGGCGGCCAGCGCAACCGCGTGCACCTGGCAAAGATGCTCAAGACCGGCGGCAATGTGCTGCTGCTCGACGAACCGACCAACGATCTCGACACCGAAACGCTGAGCGCGCTGGAAGACGCGCTGGAAGCCTATGCCGGCTGCGCCGTCATCATCAGCCACGACCGCATGTTCCTCGACCGCATGGCCACCCATATGCTCGCCTTCGAGGGTGACGCGCATGTCGAATGGTTCGAAGGCAACTTCGAGGAATACGAGAAGGACAAGCTGCGCCGCCTCGGCGCCGAAGCGGCAGCCCCGCACCGCATGACGCACAAGCGCCTAACGCGGTAAGGGGGCACTAGGCGGCGAATTCTCAAGGCGATATGAGGAGCTCAAATGGCCGACTGGTCCGCCGCCCAATATCTGAAATTCGAGGACGAACGCACGCGGCCGGCGCGTGACCTCGCGGCCGAGGTGCCGGTCGACTTCCCACGCCGCGTCGTCGACATCGGCTGCGGGCCGGGCAATTCGACTGAGCTCCTGGTCGAGCGCTGGCCGGATGCGGAGGTCAGAGGCTTCGACACCTCTCCAGACATGATCGAGAAGGCGAGGGCGCGCTTGCCGGGCGTCAGTTTCGATCTGGCGGACGCCTCCACGTGGCAACCGGCCGAGCCGGTCAACGTCATTTTCGCCAATGCGGTGTTCCAGTGGTTGCCGGGACATCCGGCGGTATTCCAGCGGCTGATGGGTCTTCTGGCGCCGGGGGGCGCGCTGGCCGTCCAGATGCCCGACAATATGGGCGAGGACTCCCACCGCCTGATGCGCGAGACCGCCGCCGAAATGCCGTTTGCCGCCAAGATGAAGGGGGCGGCGCGCGCGCCGCTGCCTCCAGTGTCGTTCTATTACGACCTGTTGTCACCGCTCAGCGACAGGGTCGACATCTGGCATACCATCTACAACCATCCGCTGGCCGATGCCGAGGCGATCGTCGAGTGGGTGAAGGCAACCGGGCTGAAGCCGTTCCTCGATCCGCTTGAAGAGCACGAGCGCAAGCTGTTCCTCGACAGCTACACGGCAAGTATCGCCAAGGCCTATCCCAAGACCGCGAACGGCAAGGTGCTGCTGCGTTTCCCCCGCATCTTCATTGTCGCCAAGCGGGCCGGATAGGGCATGTCCGAATTCAAGTGGCGCCGGCCTGCAAACGGCGGCCTCCTGCGCTTCCGCGGCTCAGGTACGAGAACCACGCGCCGCTCCTGTTCTCAACCTGTACGCCTTGTGAAAGTCAGGTTTACGTGCGCGTAAATCTTTGGTTTAAGCCGGCGTAAACCGGCGAAGTGAGAAAAGTGTTGCGCCGAAGCGTTTCGGCGCTCACATGAAGCCGCAAGGCCTGCGGATGGGACGGACTGAAATATGCATCGCGTCATCATCAGCGGCATCGGCGCTGAAATTCCTCAACCTGTCATCACCAATGAAGAGCTGGTCGAAAGCTTCAACAGCTGGGTCGACACCGAGAATGAGCGGCGCCAGGCCACAGGCGGGACGCTGCTGCAGAAGTCGGACGCAGACTTCATCGTCCATGCTTCCGGCGTGCGCAGCCGCCATGTGATCGAACGCGAAGGCATTCTCGACCCAACCCGCATGGCACCGCGCATTCCGGCGCGGCCGGATGACGTCCTGTCGCTGCAGGCCGAGTTCGGCATCGCTTCGGCCAGGAAGGCGATCGCCCATGCCGGCATCGACCCGTCGGAGATAGATCTGGTGATCTGCTCGTCCTCGCATCAGCAAAGGCCATATCCAGCCATCGCCATTGAAATGCAGGAGGCATTGGGCACCAAGGGGGCCGGCTTCGACATGGGGCTTGGCTGTTCGTCGGCGGCGGCGGCATTGCACATGGCGGTCAACCTGGTGCGCTCGGGCGCGCACAAGCGTATTCTGGTCACCACGCCCGAAATCATCACCGGCCATCTCAATTTCCGCGACCGGCAGACGCATTTCATCTTCGGCGACGCTTCGGTGTCGATGGTGGTGGAAGGGCTCGCGTTGGGCGAAAAGCGGCCGGAACGCTTCGAGGTGCTCGACACGCGTATCTGGACGCAGATGTCGAACAACATCCGCACCAATCTGGGCTACCACACACGCACGGCCCAGGACGATCCCTATATGATCGACCTGGAGGGCAATCTGATCAAGCAGGTCGGCAACAAGGTGTTCAAGGAAGTCACCGTCGCCGGGCACAAATTCATCGTCGAATTCCTGGCCGAACATGGGCTGACGCCGCAGGCCGTCCGTCGCTTCTGGCTGCACCAGGCCAATGCGCGCATGAACGCGATGATCCTGAAGCTGGCGTTCGGCCACGAGGTCGGCCACGACCGCGCGCCGATGGTGCTGGAGCGGCTCGGCAACACGGCGGGCGCCGGTGCCATCGTCGCGCTGTCGGAAAACCATGCCGACATGAAGCCCGGCGATTTCGGCCTGATCTGCGCTTTTGGCGCGGGGTATTCGATAGGCGGCGCGCTGCTGAGGATGCTCTGACTTGCGGGGTGCTCCGGCCGCGCGTCAGGCGGGAGCGAACGGCACCAGCATCGGCACACGCCTGGCATAGTCGTCATAGGCGGTTCCGAGTTCGCCGCGCAGGAAACGCTCCTCGAGCTTTGCCTTCATGACGATGCCGATGATGAGCAGGAGCGCGCCGGCAATGCCCCAGACAGCGCCTTTTGCCGCCATGGTGGCGAGGATCGCCAGAAGCAATCCTGTGTAGATCGGATGGCGAACGAGGCCGTAGGGGCCGCTGTCGACGACACGGTGCCCTGCCTTGGCGGTGACATTGCCCGACCAGAGACGGCCAAGATGCAGCCTTGCCCACCACGAGAAGCCGAAGCCGACAGCGATCAGCACAACGCAGGTCCAGGCCACGGCAAGATCGGGAACCCACAGCCGCAGGCGCCCGTAGTAATTGTGTGCCGGGAGGAGGAACAGGACCGCGCCAAACACCATCACCATCCGGTAGCGCATCTCCGACCCAAGGTCGGCACGTTTGGCGACCGGATCCGCCCAGAAGGCGGCAGCCGCCCACGACACCACCCAGATCAGCCAAAGCAGCACGATTGCCGTTCCAGGACGCATGGTGATCTCCGTGGACCTGTCCGGACGTCACCATGGGACCGGCACGGCATGGCGGCAATGCCGAGCCGGTTCTGATCGAGGTAAGAAGATCGTGATCCGCGCCCTCATTCACCGGAACAACTGAACATCCACTGCACGCCATAGGCGTCAACCAGCATGCCGAAGGAGGTTCCCCAATATTGCCGTGCCAGGGGCACGGTGATCCGGCCGCCGACGGTCATGCGGGAGAAGAGTTCGCGCATGGCCGACAGGTCGTCGAACTCCAGCATCATGGCGGAGCCTTTCATCGGTTCGGCATCGTCATTGTCGGAGGCATGGAACAGCACGCCCGGGCCCTCAAAGCGGGCATGCAGGACTTTTCCGCGCATGGCTTCGGTTCGCACCGGCATGTTGTTGTCGCCCCAGCGCAGCAGGATCGTTCCCCGGCCAAGGCCGCACTGTTCGTAGAAGGCCAGTGCCGGCTCGCAATTTGTGGTGAAGAACAGCGAAGGAGAGAGCCGCACCGTCATCGCTCCTGCCGGATCAGTGCGCGGCGGCCGTGGCGGCGGCGACAAGCGCGTCGCCTGTATATTGCCTGTCGCCGATGCCCCAGCCGCCATCGGGCGCGTTGACGATGTTGATCCAGGTGTTTTCGGGCCTGTGCCCTGGCACGCAGAGTTCGGCGACAATTTTCGCGGCGGCGTTGATGAAGGCCTTGCGAGTTTCGACCGAGCCAAGGCCGATATTGGGCAATTTCAACTCCACTATGACGACAGGCCGATTGGCGCCGCCGGCATAGATATGGCGGAGCGGCAGGATGTGGACCGTGCCACCGACAATCGCGTTGAAGAAGGAATTGCCGGTGGCACCGGAGGCTTCGATGAGAGCGGCGCTGAGACGCGGTAGGATTTCGCGCTCTCCGGCGGGGGTCAGTACGCCTTCCGGCGCGGTCACGGTGATTGGCATCTGGACTCTCCTTGTGCTCGAACTGCATGGCCTTGCCAAGGGATGGTCCTTCGGCTTGCCATGTTTCGTATCAATTGTTATGTTATGTGCAGAAGGTGAGTCAATAGGTTTCGTATCGATCGATATGGAAGATTTGGAAAAGCCGCGCGGTGGCCGGCCGCGTGCATTCGACCCCGACCGGGCGCTGGATGCGGCAATGCATCTGTTCTGGGAGCATGGCTATGAGGCGACGTCGCTCGCCATGCTGCGCGAAGCGATGGGGCTGACGCCGCCACAGATCTACAATGCCTTCACCGACAAGGAGACTTTGTTTCGCAAGGCGCTGACACGCTACCACGAGACCGAGATCGGCTTTGCGCTGGAGGCGCTGAGCGCGCCGGTCCCGACGCGGGAGGCGATCCGGCGGTTGCTGCTGGGTGCAGCGGAAGCTTATTCCAGACCCGGCAAGCCGGGCGGATGCCTTTTCGTCAGCGGCGCGCTGGCAGCCTCGCCGCAGGCGCAAGCTATCGCGGATGAACTCAAGGCCTATCGCAAGGCGAGTGAAGCGGCGATCGCGCAGCGGCTGGCCAAGGGGAGAGCGATGGGCGATCTGCCGGAAGGCCCCTCCGTCGAAGGCTTCGCCAAATATATCGCCGGCGTCATGAACGGCATGTCTATCCAGGCGCGTGACGGCGCATCGGCCGAAGAGTTGCGCATTATGGCCCAAACCGCTCTTGCGGCCTTGCCGGCCGAAGGGCAAAACCGAGGCGCATCATCCAAGGAATGAAGCTATGCTGGATCTCTTCCCCGAGGCCGAGAAGCCGGTCGAAATCATCCCGGCGAAAAAGCTTTCTGCTCGCGCGGCGGCGCTCTATGTCGCGCCGGCGGATCATTTCCAGACGCGTCCGGCGGAGGAATTGCGGTTGGGCTTCGACGGCATTTCAGGCGATTTCCATGCTGGAGCGACGCGGCGCTCGGGCGGGCGCGAACCCTGGTATCCACGCGGCACAGAAATGCGCAACGAACGGCAATTGTCGATCGTGGCAGCGGATGAACTGGCCATCGTCGCCGAACGGATGGGATTGGCCGAGATCAAGGCGGAATGGATCGGCGCCAATCTGGTGATCGAGGGCGTGCCGCATCTCTCGATGCTACCGGCCGGTACGCTGCTTTTCTTCAAGGACGGAGTGACCCTCAAGGTCGATGCCCAGAACGGGCCTTGCCGCATCGCCGGGCGATCGATCGCCGAAAACGGTGGGATGGCGGATGTGGAAGCCGGCGCGCTGTTGTTTCCGAAAGTGGCCAAGCGGCTGCGTGGCGTCGTCGCCTGGGTCGAGAAACCGGGAACGATCAGGGCCGGCGAAGAGATTTCGGTGCGGGTGCCCGAGCAGTGGATTTATCGCGCATAGCCGAGGGTAGGGCTACGCCGCCCATCGGGCGGCGTAGCAAGACCCTGGGCCTTAGCTCTTGCGGTTCTTGTTGGCGCCTTGCGCCATGACGGAGACGTGGTCCCACTTCTCCCAGGTGGCGATGCGGTTGGCGTATTCCTGGCGGATCATCGGCAGGCCGCCGTCGCCGAAGAACACACGCAGTGGCGGTTCGGCGGCATCGACAATCGCCAGCATCGCCGGTCCGGTAGCCTCGGGATCGCCTGCCACGGCGCGGCTGCGGCGTTCCGCCATGGCGGCGCGAGCGGGCGCATAGGCCTCGATCGCTTTGGAGACCTTGGCCGACGGGCCGGCCCAGTCGGTGGAGAAACCGCCCGGCTCGACCAGCGTCACATGGATGCCGAATTCCGCGACCTCGATGCTGAGCGACTGGCTGAACGCCTCCAAGGCCCATTTCGAGGCATGGTAGAGGCCGAGCGAGGCAAAGGCATTGACGCCGCCGATGGACGAGATCTGGATGATGTGACCGGACCGCTGCGCCCGCATGATGGGCAGCGCGGCCTGGGTGACCCAGAGCGCGCCGAACACATTGGTTTCGATCTGGTCGCGGGCTTCCTGTTCGCTCACTTCCTCGATGGCGCCAAAATGACCGTAGCCGGCATTGTTGATGACGACGTCGAGCCGGCCAAAGCGCTGGTGCGCCTCGGCAATTGCCGCATCGACGGCTTTCTTGTCGGTAACGTCGAGCTTTATCGCGGCGATGTTGTCGCCATATCTCGCGACGAGATCGGCGAGCGTTCCGACGTCGCGGGCGGTTGCGGCGATGCGGTCGCCACGCGCCAACGCGGCTTCCGCCCAGACGCGGCCAAAGCCTTTCGACGATCCGGTGATGAACCAAACCTTGTTTGTCATGATGTGGAATCCTTGCCCGTGCGGGCGTGATTTTTGGTGAAAGCGGAGGCCTCTCCGCTTTCGGGCAAATACGGCCTGTCCCGTGATTTTCCAGAGGCGAGGCGAAATCTTTTTGACCAGCCTGCCCGGTTGATCAGGGATAGCGCACCGGGCTCGACCATGCCGGATCGTCGTGTTTTTGCCAATAGAGGGTCATCAGCCGGCTGGTGACCGGCCCGACCTTGCCGCCGGCGATCGCCGCGCCGTCAATCTCCGTCACCGGCATGATGCCGCCAGCGGTCGAGGTGATGAAGACCTCGTCGGCCGCCTTGAGCGCCGCGACGCTGACATCGGTGGCTGTCGCGGCGAGACCTTCCTCGGAGCAGAGGTCAAAGACTGTGCGCCTGGTGATGCCGGGCAGCACGCCGATCGCCGGCGTCGACAGTTTGCCATCCTTGACGCAGAACACGTTGAAGCCCGGACCTTCGGCGACATTGCCGTTGAAGTCGAGAATGAGAGCGGTCTCGGCGCCACGGTCATAGGCGTCGTAGAGGCCGCGCACCAGATCGAGCCAGTGGTAATTCTTGATCGCCGGATCGACCGAGGCCGGCGGGATGCGCACCTTGTCGCTGATGGCCACGCGCAGGCCACGCTGCAATTGCTCGGTATTGGCGACCGAGCCGAACGGTACGGCGAAGGCCATGAAGCGGTTGACCGCCTGGCGGGGGTCGCGGCTGAAGGTCGGCGAGGCTCCACGCGTGCACAGCATTTCGACATAGGCAGCGCGGAGACCAGACAGCGCGACGCAATCGTGCAGGATTTCGCTCACGCCGTCGCGATCGAACGGGATGGTCATGCGCAGTTTTTCCAGCCCTGCGAAGAAACGGTCGAGATGTTGGTCGAGACGGAAGAAACCGCCGTTCCAGACATGCACGGTATCGTAGGTGGCGTCGGAATGCAGAAACCCCCAGTCCAGTACCGATACCTTGGCTTGCGACATCGGCAGGTACTGGCCATCGAGGAAGGCGACGCCGTTGGGATAGGCATGCGGGTCGATATGCCGATCGGAGACAGCGGGCAGTTGCCGTGCATCCCACGTCTTCGTTGTCTGGCTCATCGAGGCCTCCTCTCGCACAAGGCGGACCATCAGCCTAGCGGTCCCAGTCGGAAGGCATAGGGCCAGCCACCCGGCGCTGTTCGTCCTCTATCAGGATCAGGTTTACGAGGGAAACTTGTCCTGACCTGGGTCGGCCAGGCGGACAGCCAGCCTGACAATGCAATCGTCGTGCCGACGCGGCAATAGGGGGACCAAGCCTTACTCGTCCTCTTCATCGGCGTCGAGCAAGCGGGTCGCGCGCCAGCGCGTAAGCATGATGTTGGTCTGCTCGATGACGAAGAAACGGGCCGAGTCGCGGTCGTAGCCTTCGGTCAGCAGCTTTTCGTAGTCGGTATGGTTGTGGCGGATATGGGCAATGGTCGCCAGCCAGACGGCGATCGTCGGCGGCAAGGTCTTCATGTGCACCGAGCCGGCGTCGGCGCGGATCTTCTCCATGTCGGCATAAGGCGCCAGCGGCAGGAGCGCGGTCAGCGCCTTGGCGATGGCGCGGCGGCGGCCGGTCGGCGCTGTCATCGTTCATCACGTCCTTCGACCGTCGCCTCTGCTATGGCGTCGGTCGAGGCGAAGTAAGGCTTGATGTCGATGACCGGCGTGCCGTCGAGCACGTCGATGGCGTCGAGGTCGACGCGCCCGGTGCCGATGTCCAGCCCGACGAGCCTGGCCACATGCAGGCCGATCGGGTTCGGTCGGGCAGGGGAGCGCAGGCCGAATACGCCTTTCGCATCAGCCGCATGGCGCGGTTTCTGCACGATCAGATTCCGCGGCGCGTGCTGCAGCCAGGACAGGACAATGACATGGCTGGCTCGTTCCAGTCCGCGCAGGCCATCGCGGTAGGGCGCATCGATGGTCAGCACCGCGGGTTGTCCGGCCTCGCGCGCCGCGCGCATGTTTTTCGGGCAGCTTTCCCGTGTCGTCCATGGCGAGGCGATGCGGCCAATGAAAACGACGCCGCCATCCGCGGGCATCGTTGCCGGATCCTGCTCCAGCCTGATCTCGCCTTCGCGCGACTCGAACATCTCACGCGGTCCGGTCATTCTGTCGATCTCTGTGTTGATGCAAGTCATGCTTTGTGTTGATGCAAGGCATGGTCCAAAGACCGCAACACATTTTTGGACGACATGCACCCGGAAATCACGCATGCGGCATTTTCTTGTCCGGAAGCGACATAGCTCTTGCAAGGCCTCAAAAATCGACATAAACATATGTTTATATCTTTTTCAAAGAGAATACGCTGATGCATGTCTCGCTCGACACCATGGTGGATACGTTGAAGGCGGCGGCCGAATCGAGCCGCCTGCGCATACTGGCGCTGCTGTCACGCGGCGATCTCACCGTTTCCGATCTTACCGAAATTCTCGGCCAGTCGCAGCCGCGTGTCTCGCGGCACCTGAAACTGTTGCTGGAAGCCGGGTTGATCGGCCGCTACCAGGAGGGATCGTGGGCCTTCTTCCGTCTGTCGGATGCCGATTCCGCGCGCGATTTCGTGCTGAGCCTGGTTTCCAGCATTCGCGGCGCCGACCCGCAGGTCGAGCGCGATCTCGAGCGCCTGTCCTCGGTCAAGCGCAAGCGGCAGGACCGGGCGGCGGAGTATTTTTCGCTGAATGCCGCGAGTTGGGACCATATCCGCTCGCTGCATGTGCCGGACCGTGCCGTCGAGGCCGCGATGCTGAAACTGGTCGGCAAGCGGCCGTTCCAGTCGATGCTGGACCTGGGCACCGGCACAGGCCGGCTGCTCGAAATCTTCTCGCCGCTCTACCGGCGCGGTGTCGGCATCGACATGTCGCGCGAGATGCTGACCGTGGCGCGCGCCAATCTCGACAAGGCCGGCGTTTCGAATGCGCAGGTGCGGCAGGGCGATATCTTCTCGCCGCCGGTCGAGCGCGATGCCTTCGATCTCGTCACCATCCACCAGGTGCTGCACTATCTCGACGATCCGGCCCGCGCCATCCATGAGGCGGCGCGGCTTCTGCGCCCGGCCGGCCGGCTGGTCATCGTCGACTTCGCGCCGCACACGCTGGAATTCCTGCGTGACGAGCACGCGCATATGCGCCTTGGCTTTTCCGACCGGCAGATCGGCGAGTGGTTCGCCGAGGCCGGCCTCGACCTCGAGGATGCCCAGGAGTTTGAACCGCGCGGCGGCAACGAAGCCAGGCTCACCGTCAAGCTCTGGCTTGGCCGCGACCGGCGCCTGCTGATCGCCGATCCCGCCAACGCCAGCCAGCAGACCAGAGTGAGCTCGATAGGGGAAATCGCGTAATGAACCAGTTCCGTTTTTCCCGCCGGCCCGACATTGGCGACAAGGTCCGGGTTTCGTTCGAATTCTTCCCGCCGAAGACCGACGAGATGGAGGCAAGGCTCTGGGATACGGTGACAAGGCTGGAGCCGCTGAAGCCGAAATTCGTCTCGGTGACCTATGGCGCCGGCGGCTCGACGCGCGAGCGGACGGCGCGCACGATCGACCGCATCCTGAAGGAGACCAGCCTGACGCCGGCGGCGCACATGACCTGCGTCGACGCCGCCCGCCATCAGGTCGACGGGGTGATCCAGGAGTTTGCCGATATGGGCGTGAAACGCTTCGTCGCCTTGCGCGGCGACCCGGCCGCAGGTGTCGGCACCGCCTACCGCCCGCATCCGGACGGCTACGCCAACGGCGCCGAACTGGTGGGGGCGCTGAAGGTTGCCGGCGATTTCGATATCTCGGTTTCGGCCTATCCGGAGAAGCATCCGGAAAGCCCCGATTTCGCCACCGACATCGACATGCTGAAGCGCAAGGTCGACAATGGCGCGACGCGGGCGATCACACAGTTCTTCTTCGACAATGATCTCTACGAGCGTTATGTCGAGCGCGCGCGCCGCGCCGGCATCTACATCCCGATCGTGCCCGGAATCCTGCCGGTGCACAATTTCACCCAGGTCGCCAATTTCTCCGCGCGCTGCGGCGCGCTGGTGCCGGCATGGCTGGCCGAGCGCTTCGACGGCCTGCAGAACGATCCGCAGACGCACGCGCTGGTGGCATCGGCGGTGGCGGCCGAACAGGTGCTGGATCTGGTCGAGCGCGGGGTGGGCGACTTCCATTTCTACACGATGAACCGCGCCGACCTTGTCTTTGCCATCTGCCACATGATCGGTATCCGCTCGCACGAGGCGGAGGTGGCCGGATCGGCCGCGGCATGAGGCACTGCTGAACAGCAAAAGGCCGGGTAAAAACCCGGCCTTTTGAATTGTTTTGAACTATCTGGTGCTGGTCTTCCCCGGCTTGGCGGGTTCAGGGAAGGACGCCCATAATGAGGGCGCCGATGAAAGCAAACGCAGCACAAATCATCAATGCGTTGATTGGCCTCGTAAGTCCCATGACATAGCCTCCTCTTAAAGAGCTATGCCCGGAGTCTAGGTTCATTTGTGCCACAGGCAAGCGGAAAATGTGCTGCATTGCGACATGAATGCCAGATTTGCGACTCGTTTTTGCCGTTAGATGTTGAAACTTCTAGGCAAAAATCCGCTAGAGACCTGTGAATAAATTATGGCGGGACCGTGTCCTTGGCGTGTCATGGCAGCGCTACCGCGTCGATCCGAAAATCGAATCCGGCTTACATCAAGTCGGCGGCCGACACATGATCGAAGCGGTTGGAGCGTTCTCTTCTGCGCCCGATTTGGACGCGCCGCGCTCTAACGTTTTCCGAACAACCGCCCGTCGATGGTAACAAGGCCGAGACCGATCAGCATGACACCCCCGATCTCGAAAAGCTCCAGCCGTTCGCCCAGAAACAGGAAACCGAGCAGCATGGCGCTGGCCGGAACGACCAGTGTCACCAGCGAGGCGTTGGTGGCGCCGGCAGAGGCGACCAGGTTGAAATAGAGGATGTAGGCGAAGGCGGTGGACAGGAGCGCCAGCGCCAGCACCGCCGCCCAGACGGGAGGCGAGGCCGAGAACAGGCCGGCCGGGCCATGGGCGAAGAGCACGATCGGGACCATGATTATGGTCGAAGCGGTCAGCTGTCCGGTGGCGAGCACCGGCGAAGGCACGCCCTTGAAACGGCGGGCGACCATCAGCGCGACGGCATAGGACAGAGACGCGCCGATCAGCGCGAATTTGGCCCAGACCGGGCCGCCAAGCCCGGCAAGCAGGCCGGGACCGATCATGACGGCGGTGCCCGCGATGCCGAGACCAATCCCGGCCAGTTTGTTCCAGGACAGCTTTTCGTCCGATGTCATCGCGTTGGCAAGGATCAGCGTCCAGAACGGCGTCGTCGCATTGAGCACGGAGGCGACGCCGGCGCCAAGCTCTGTCTGGCCGGCGAAGATCAGCGAGAAGGGCACGACGTTGTTGGTGAAGGCCAGGAGGAAGAACAGGCCGGCGTGAGGCAGGGCAAGCCGGAAGGAGGGGCCGCGCAGGGCGAGATAGAGTTGCAGCGCGATCGCGGCGATGGCGACGCGAAACAGGACCAGCACCAGCGGATGAAGTTCCGCCACCGCGATGCGGGCGAAAAAGAAGGAGCCGCCCCAGATCGCACCGAGCAGCAGCAATTGCCCCCAGTCCTTGAGGACCATCGGTCCGCGTGGTGCTGAAGTCGCGGCTATTGCCATGTGCATCGTCCTCCCAAGACGGCCTGAGAGCCAGTCAGCCAAGCAGAAGCCATATCGGGTTCGGCGACAAGCGCCACCCGAAACATGATCGATGGCAAACATCGCCGCCAAAAGGATCTAGCACCAAGGCGCCAGGCGCACGAGACACAGAATTGTTTTCATTAGCCGCTAGCTTGGATTAATTGTGCACAGCCGAAGTCGAGGATTCGTCAATGCAGCGATTCGAGAATGCACGCGAGGCGGCTCTGGCGCTTCGCCCCGACGATCCTGTCTATTGCTTCCGCCCGCAGGTGCTCAAGGCCGATGCCAAGCAGTTCATGGGCATGTTTCCCGGCAAGACCGCCTATGCGGTCAAGACGAATGGCGAGCAGATCGTGCTGAAGACGCTTGTCGATGCCGGCGTCACCGCTTTCGATGTCGCTTCGCCCGGCGAGTTCGCCGCCGTACGCGCCGTCTCTCCCGATGCAGAGATGCTCTACATGCATCCGGTCAAGGCGCAGTCGGACATCAAGCTGGCGCTGGAGAAATACGGCATCCGCGTCATTTCGCTCGACCATGAGGACGAGATCACCAAACTGACACGGGTGGTGCGGGCGCTCGATATCGACCCCGGCGCGATCAGCGTTTTCGTGCGGGTGCAGACCAAAGGCCATGCGGCCTACGAGCTGTCGAAGAAGTTCGGCGCCGGGCCGGCTTATGCCGTGGAACTCGCCGAGCGGCTGAACCGCACCGGCTACAAGGTCGGCCTGTGTTTCCATGTCGGCAGCCAGATCGAGGACCCCGACACCTATGAGCGGGCGCTGGCCTCGGCCGACTGGGTGCGCAACCGGCTGACCTTCGACCTGGCCGGGCTCGATGTCGGCGGCGGCTTTCCGGCTGAATACGGGCATGACCCCAACCGCAAGCAGATCGAGATGCCGTCTCTCGGCCAGATCATGTCGCGGCTGTCCGGCGACATGAAGGAATACCAGTTCGACCAGATGCCGCTGGTGGCGGAGCCGGGCAGGGTGATCGTGGCGCGCTGCCTGTCGCTGATCGTGCGCGTGCTCCTGCGCAAGGGCAAGCGGCTCTACATCAATGACGGCATTTGGGCGTCGCTGTCGGATTCCTGGACCGGCAAGATCACACTGCCGGCGCGCTTCATTCCCGATCCGGCTATCCGGACCCGCAATGGCGCCGAAAAGAACATCGTGCCGTTCAAGGTCTGCGGCGCGACCTGCGATTCCGTCGACATCCTGTCCAGGCCGTTCTGGCTGCCTGAAACGGTCGACACCGGCGACTGGATCGAGATCGGCCACATCGGCGCCTATTCGCTGTCGCTGAGGACCCGCTTCAACGGCTTTTATCCCGATACCTTCGTCGAGGTGGCGACACCCTTCGACGAGGGCGATGCGCCGGAAGGGTTTGCGAGTTTGGAGACGATGGCGGATTAGGGAATGGTCAGTAGTCAGTAGTCAGTAGTCAGTAGTCAGTAGTCAGTAGTAAGTAGTCAGTAGTCAGTAGTCAGTAGTGGTGCAGCGCTCTATGCTACTACTCACTACTCACTACTCACTACTCACTACTCACTACTTTTTATAGCTTCCCCAGCAATTCCGGCGTCGGCCAGCCGTCAACTGGCAGACTCAGCCGCGTCTGCTCCTTGCGGATTGCTTCGCGCGTGTTGGTGCCCAGAATGCCGTCGACCGTGCCGACATCGTAGCCCCTGGCTTCGAGCTTAGTCTGCAGCGCCTTCATCTGCTCGTTGTTGAGGCCCGGCTCGGGATTGCGCGGGTCGATCGGCGGCGCGCCCGCCAGCCGTGCGGCGAGGTTGGCCGCCGTCAGCGCATAGGTGAAGGACTGGTTCCATTCGAGATAGACGTCGAAATTGTCGTAGGTGAGGAAGGCGGGACCTTTGCGGCCCATGGGCAGCGCGAGCCCGGCCTTGAGGCCCTTGTCGGCCAGCGGCGAGCCGTCGGGATTGGTGACGCCCCACTGCGACCACTGCGTCAGCGGCAATTTGTTGGTGCGCCCGGTCTGGTCCCAGGGCATGTCTTCAGGAACGCGGACTTCCTGGATCCAGGGTTCGTCGCGCTTCCAGCCGCGCGACAGCACCTTGTTGCCCGTGGTCATGATCACGTCGGGCACGCTGTTGCGCAGGTCGATCTTGCCGTCACCGTCGCCATCGACGCCACGGGCAAGATAGTCCGAAGGCAGGATCTGCGTCTGGCCGATTTCGCCTGCCCACGCGCCCTTGACGTCGGCCGGCAGCACACCGCGATCGATCAACTCCAGAAGCGGCACGAGCTGCTGCCGGAACAACTGCGGGCGGCGGCAATCATGCGACAGCGTCACCAGCGCGCTCAGCGTGTGGAAATCGCCCTGCACGGCGCCGAAATCGGTTTCCAGTGCCCAGAAGGCAGTAATGACAGGCGCCTGAACGCCGAACTGCTGGTCGGCGCGAGCAAAGATACCGGCGTATTTCTTCATGTTCGCCGCACCTTGCTTCAGCCGGTAGGCCGAGATCATGCGGTTGGAGAATTCGATGAAGGTCTGGGTGAAGACACCCTGGGCGCGGTCTCGCGCCAGCGCCCTCGGGTCGAAGGCGGCGTCCTCCAGCGCGTCGAGGCCGACAGCGCCGACACCAGCCGCCTTGGCTTCGGCCGCCACACCCTGCTTCCAGGTTTCGAAATCGCCGCCGCATTCCTGCGCCATCGCCGGCAAGGCCGTGGCGCACAGCAATAGCGCCGCGAGGGCTTGGGAACGCAATCGCATCAGCTTCCTTTCGACATTCAGGGCTCCAGGCGACCCGGCGCGTCCGTGCGGATGCGCGTCGTCTTGGAATACCGGCGGTTGTACTCTTGGCCGCCGGCAGTGTCGAAAAGCAGGCGGCAGGCCCGGTGTCAACGGTTCTTCTGCCGCGGCCGCTTGTTAAAGACGCCTCCGCTGCCGCTGAACAGGTGTCAACGGTGCCTGCCGCGGGCCGTTGTTGAAGTCGGCCCCGCTGCCGTTCAACAGGTGTCAGCGGGTGTTCTGCCGCAGCCACTTGTTCCAAGCGGCTTCGCTGCCGTTGAAGACGTTGATGTCGGATTTGCCGGTCATGCCCGGAACGATGCCGGTCCCGGTGTACTGCCAGAAGGTGAAGGGGTGGCTGCCATACTTCTCGCGCGGATGGCCCGCGACGGAGCGCAGCCAGTAGGGGTAGCCCCGGAAGGTCGACAACTCGTTGTCGTCAAAGAAGTCGACCGACGTGTAGATGATCGGCTTCTTGCCGTAATGCCGCTCGACGATTTCGAGAAAGGTGGTCATCTCCGCGCGCACCGTGGCCGCGTCGGGGCGCAGCCTGCAGGTCGGCGATTTCGGGTTCCATTCCATGTCGAGGACCGGCGGCATGGCGGACCGGTCGACCGGCACATTCTGGATGAACCAGTGCGCCTGCTGGGCCGCCGGCGTGCAGAAATAGAAGAAATGATAGGCGGCGCGCGGAACACCGGCGGCCTTTGTGCGCGCCCAGTGCTCGCTGAAATAGTCGTCGAAGCGGTCGCCGCCTTCGGTCGCCTTGATGAAGGCGAACGAAATGCCGCTCGCCCTGGCCGCGGGCCAGTCGACCGAGGTCTGATATTTGGAGACGTCGGTGCCATGGACGGAATAGTTCCAGGGTGCGCCGCTGTCCCATTCATGCGGCTTGGAATCGGCGAAGCGCGGCGCGCGCACCGCTACCGTCGAACTGCTCGACGCGGATGGCGACAGCGGCGACAGATCGTCGACGGTCGAGCAGGCGCCAAGCAGCGTCAGCACGAAAAGAGCCGCAAGACGGCGCATCACAACTCCCGAGCCGGAATCAGCCGGTCGCTGATGGGTCTGTGCACTGACGGCCGCCGACCGGTCGAGCCCCCTCCAGGCGATCGCCCCACAGCATCGCCTGGTATCTCCTTTTTTGCATGTCGCTGCCCCAGAACCGTTGCGAAGTTTGGGCGACACACTCCCTGTGATCGCCGATCATGGTTGATAATCCGTTGACGGCGCTCGACAAGAGACCCGATTTTGCGGAAGCAATGACGGCAAATCGATGACATAAGAGCCGGGCGAAAGCCGGGGAGGCAACACATGCGGATCGTGGTCAAGTTCGTGAGATGGCTGCTTGGCCTGATCGTGCTGGCGGTCGTCGCGCTGATTGCGTGGCTCTATATCGCGCCGCCTGAACTCATCCGTGTCGGCTCCGGCTATTCGGCCAAGATCGTCTGTTCCAATGTCTTCATTGCCGGGCGCGATGCCAAGGAGGTGCTTGCCGTCGACGTACAAGCGCCCGGACACCCGTTGCTGCGGCTGATGCGGGTGGCGGTCGACAAGAACCGGAGCACGGTTTCAGCCGGACTGCTCGGCTTCCTCGGTAAAAGCGTCGCCGTCTCGCGCGAAGGGCTGGGCTGCGCTTCGGTTCCCGATGGGGATGTCGGCAAGGCGCGGCGCACGGCAATCCGTACCGAACCATCCCCGACCAATCAGGACGCGCTGTGGCCCGAGGGCGAGCGGGTCGATGCCTCGCGGAACCCCGAAGTCTCGAAGATCATCGGCGATGCCGCGATGGCCGGCACCGGCATGCGCGCGATCGTGGTGGTCAAGAACGGCCGCGTCGTCGCCGAACGCTATGGCGAGGGTTTTTCAGCCAAGACGCCGCTGCTCGGCTGGTCGATGACCAAGACGGTGAACGCCGCTATCGTCGGCACGCTGGTCAAGGACGGCAAGATGGCAGTCGACAGCAAGAGCCTGTTCGGACCTTGGAAGGCGGACGGCCGTGCCGCCGTCAGCCTCGCCGACATGATGGCGATGTCGAGCGGGCTGGAGTTCAACGAGGACTACGGCGACGTCGCCGACGTCACGCGCATGCTCTATCTCGAACCCGACATGGCCGGCTTTGCTGAATCAAAGCCGCTGGCGGGCGATGTGGGCAAGGTGTTCTCCTATTCGAGCGGCACGGCGGTGATGCTGTCGCGGCTATGGCAGGACGCGATCGGCGACAAGGCCAAGGCGCTGACATGGCCTCGCACGGCGCTGTTCCAGCCGCTCGGCATGCACAGCGCGGTGCTCGAAACCGATGAGCAAGGCACTTTCGTAGGCTCGTCCTATCTTTATGCCACCGCGCATGACTGGGCCCGCTTCGGCCAGTTCCTGCTGCAAGGCGGGGTGTGGAACGGCAACCATGTGCTGCCGGTGGGCTTCGTCGACTGGATGCGCGAGCCGGCGCCTGGCTCAAAGGTCTACGGCAAGGGCCAGTTGTGGATCGAGGCGCCCGGCGATGAGGAAAATCCCGGTGCCGGTGTCGCGGCGGGCTTGCCCAAGGACACATATTGGATGGAAGGGCACGACGGGCAAACGGTCGCCATCATACCGTCGGAACAGCTCGTGATCGTGCGGCTCGGTCTGACGCCGGCCAAGCTTGGCTATCGGCCTCAAGCGATGGTGGGAGCGCTGATGAAGGCGCTGCATTAAGCCGCGCCCGATTGTCGTGTCATCTACGCTGCTGTCGCCAAAGGCTTGGCACGATCGACGCGCGCTCTCTCGATGGGCGAATTCATGACTTGCCAGAGATCGCTACGGCGCTGCACGTTCAGCCAGAAGTCCGGGCTGTTGCCAAACACCCGAGCCAGAATGAGCGCGGTCGCTGCGGTCACGTTGCGGCGGTCATTGCACAATTCGTTGACATGCTTGCGCTGAACACCCATCGCCTCGGCCAAAGCCGCCTGTGTCAGGCCGAGCGGTTGCATGAATTCTTCTGTGAGGATTTCACCAACCGTTGCTGGCTTGCGCGTGGTCGTCAACATATGTCACCTCACTTATAGCTATGGTCGTCGAGATAGATATCCGCCGCCTCACCGCGGCCGCCGTCCCACCGGAAGATCAGCCGCCATTGATTGTTGATGCGGATTGAATGAAGGCCATCGAGATTGCCACGCAACTTCTCGAAATGATTGCTGGGCGGCACACGCAAATCCTGATCGGTCATCGCGTCATCAATCATCTGGAGTTTACGGAATAGCCGTCTTTCGAGATCGGACGGAATGTTGCGGGAATGGGTATCTTCCACGAAGAACGCCCGCAGCCATTCGTCTCGAAATCCGACGATCACTCCGCATTCCTCCCAAGCGGAGATAATGTACCACTCCTTGGGTCAGATCGCAATCTGTTTCGGATGGCGACCCGATCGCGTCCTCGAGGTCCCGGGGGGTATCAGGGGCCGGCTACCAACAGCGATGGCCGGCAATTTACCTGATGTCAGTGGCCGAGCTTGACAATCGCAAGCCAGGCATAGCCGCGATAAAGCGTTCTGAAATGGAAGGTTGCGCCGGTTCGCTCAGCTTCCGATTCAAGGACGTCCCGCAACGAGTCACGCGGCGTCACGTGGAATTTCCTCAGCCAGCCGCGCAGCAGCGACCGGAACCAGCGCGGCAGGCCTTCCTGCTGGCCGAAGTCGACGACATGCAGAGAACCCTCGGGCGAAAGGGCGGCGAGCGCCGCCGACACCGTTTTTTCCCAGCCGGGGATCATCGACAGCGAGTATGAAACGAACACGCGGTCGAAGGTGGCCCGGCCGAACAGCGCGCCGGAGTTGAACTCCGTGGCGTCGCCCTTTGCCAGCTTGACGCGCCCGGACAGGCCTTCACGGGCAATTGCGGTGTCGGCCGTCTCCAGCATTTCAGCTGAAATATCGAGGCCGAAGAAGCGGGCATCGGGAAAGCGACGGGCGGCGAGGATGATGTTGCGGCCGGTGCCGCAACCGAGTTCCAGCACGGTGCCGCCGGCTGGAACGTCCAGGCCGTCGATCAAGCGGTCGCGTCCGAGCAGATAGTATTTGCGGGTCAGGTCGTAGATGTGGCGCTGCCAGCGGTAGACGCCGTCCATCAGCTCGGCGTGGCTGGCCGGCAGCTCCGTCGCGCTCATGCCGCGCGCTTCACATAGAGGTGGAAGCCGCCATAGATGGCGGAACGATCGCGGGCCGAGAATTCGCGTGACGCCTCGTTCTGATAGTCCCATTGGTCGAGCAGCGAGGTCGAGACGCGGCCCGGCAGCAGGCTGGGCTCGGCGGCGGTGCGGAAGATGACGCGGGCGCCGGCGGAAGCCGTGCGGGTGATCTCTAACCACAGCGCGTTGAGCTGGTCGTCGGTCATCCAATCCTGCGCGTCGAGAAGGATGAATCGATCAACGGCGCCGGCATCCTTGGCGGCGAGGAACTCGATCAGGTTGGCATGGTGGATGGCGACGCGATCGACATTGCCACGGATGGTGTCGTAGTTCTGTTTTTCCAAATAGGCGGGCAGGGCGGCTTCACCTGGATTCGGATAGCGCCGCGCAAAAGCCTGCCAGGCGAAATAGTTGTTTTCCAGGGGGAAATCACAAGCAAGCTTTTCCAGCCGGGCCTTCAGCACGCTGGCCATCGAGCCGTCGCCTGAGGTGATCAGGGAATCATATTGCGCCGGCGGAATGCCGAGGCCGAACAGTGAGGCCTTGCGCGAGGTCGCCCATTTCAGGAGCTTCTTGTCGAAGATCGGAGCCAGCTCCTCGTTGAAGAAGCGGCGCTGTTCGCCGATATTCCTGGCTTCCATCATGCGGGCCGGGTTGACACCGAAGAACTTCGCCGTGCGGTGACCCATGGCGATGAACAGGCCGAGCAGGCCGGTCTGGTAGAAATTGCGGTCGAAAACCGCGATGCGCCTGATGCCGCGCCAGTTGCGGCGTTCCCAATAATGGCGGCTGACCGGATCGAGATGCGGGGCGATGAAGCGGTCGTAGGCTTCCGAATTGTGGCTGGTGTCGGCGGCGCCGAAGAAACGGAACAGGTCGCCCTGCGAGGGCAAGCGGCGCACCGCCTCCAGCTTCATGCGGTTCAGCGCGATGTGCGCGGCGTTGAGGTCGACCGCGTCGACCCTTGCTGGCGAGCGCGTGAGGTAAGCCAGGATGTTGCAGCCGCCCGAGGCGATGGTGACGACGCGGTGGCCCTTGCCGAGCTGCATGGCTTCCATGTCGACATCCGGGTCTTCCCAGATCTGAGGATAGACGAGGCCGGAGAAGAGGAAGGCGAACAGCCGTTCGGAGATGCCGGCTTTCGAAAGCGGGCGGTTCTGGTAGACGGCTTTTCCAACTTCCTTGCCGCGCCGAAAAACCAGATCTGCGGAAACGTCCGTCATGGCAAGGTGATTCCCCATTTGCTTTGGCGCAAGCGGGTAGCGCAGGGTCATGACAAGCCGGTGACAGTCGGAAGCATCGATAATTCTACTGCGACGGTCATCTGACGCGGCTTTCTGCGCTTCCGGTGCTCACGGACCTAGTGTCCGCTCCGCTCCGGTTCTCGACAGCCATGCCATCTGACTCGCCGCAGCGAATTCTGGATGCTTCCTTACAGCCTGCCGAACCCGCCCGGCGTCGGCGTCGTCAGGATGACGGCATCGCCCGCGTCGAGCACGGTCTGGTCGCAGGCTTTGAGCACGTCGATCGCGCCGTCCTTGCGGCGGATCTTGGTCGAGCCGACGTTGCCGTTGCCGCCGCCGTCCAGCCCTTGCGGCGGGCGGTTGCGGTGCGAGGACAGGATCGCGCATTCCATCGTCTCGAGAAAACGGATCGTGCGCCTCGTGCCGTCACCCGCATTCCACTTGCCCTTGCCGCCGGAGCCTTTGCGGATGTGGAAATCCTCCAGCACCACGGGAAAGCGCAGTTCCAGAACCTCAGGATCGGTGAGGCGCGAATTGGTCATATGGGTGTGGACGCCGGAGGTGCCGGCAAAGCCGCGCCCAGAGTTCATGT
Source organism: Mesorhizobium sp. B2-4-15 (assembly GCF_006658505.1). Taxonomy (GTDB): domain Bacteria; phylum Pseudomonadota; class Alphaproteobacteria; order Rhizobiales; family Rhizobiaceae; genus Mesorhizobium. Next base: position 142,197 of record NZ_VFUZ01000013.1, on the reverse strand, counting down.
GCCCGGCCGGCGAGCCGGAGCAGATCGTCTCGTAGTACTGATATTTCTTGTTGCCGAAGGTCAAGTTGTTCATCGTGCCTTGCGCATTGGCCATCGCGCCCATGGCGCCGAACAGCGCATTGGTGACATGTTGCGAGGTCTCGACATTGCCGGCGACAACGGCGGCAGGATAGGCGGGCTTCAGCATACAGCCATCGGGAATGACGATGTTGATCGGCCGCAGGCAGCCGGCATTCATCGGGATCATGTCCTCGACCATGACGCGGAAGGCGTAGAGCACGGCGGCACGGGCGACCGGTTCGGGCGCATTGAAGTTGTTCTTCATCACCGGGGACGTGCCGGTGAAGTCGACGGTCGCCTCGCGCTTCTGCCGGTCGACCGATATCTTCACCTTGATGACCTGGCCGGTGTCAGTGGGATATTCATAGGCCGATGTGACGGGCAGCCGCTCGATCACCCGCCGCACGCTCTCGGCGGCGTTATCCTGGACGTGGCCCATATAGGCCTCGACGACATCGAGGCCGAAATGCGCGACCATCTTGCGCAGTTCGGCGACGCCTTTCTCATTGGCGGCGATTTGCGCCTTAAGGTCGGCGATGTTCTGGTGCGGGTTGCGGGCCGGATAACGGTGGTCGGTCAGCAGCGTCTGCAATTCCTTCTCGCGGAATTTTCCGCGGTCGACGATGCGGAAATTGTCGAACAGCACGCCTTCCTCGTCGACCGTGGTGGCAAGCGGCGTCATCGAGCCGGGTGCGGTGCCGCCGATGTCGGCGTGATGGCCGCGTGAGGCGGCCCAAAAAAGGATATTCCTTTGAGCATCGTCGAAGACCGGCGTCACGACGGTGATGTCGGGCAGATGCGTGCCGCCATTATAGGGTGCGTTCAAGGCAAAGACATCGCCAGGACGGATGTCGCCGGAGTTCAACCGGATGATGGTTTCGACCGAGCGATCCATCGAGCCGAGGTGCACCGGCATGTGCGGCGCGTTGGCGGCCAGCGCCCCGGTGTGGTCGAAGACGGCACAGGAGAAATCCAGCCTTTCCTTGATGTTGACGGAGTAGGCAGTGTTCTGCAGCGTCACGCCCATCTGCTCGGCGATCGACATGAAGAGATTATTGAAGACTTCGAGCATCACCGGATCGGCTTCGGTGCCGAGCGCGGCGGCGCGCGCTTTTCTTTCCGTTCGGCGGATCACGACGTGATTGAGGTCGGTGATTTCAGCCTGCCAGCCCGGTTCGACGACGATGGTCTGGTTCGGTTCGATGATCAGGGCGGGGCCTGCCACCCGATCCGACGTGCGCAGGTTTTCGCGACGGTGGACGCCAGCTTCATGCCACCTGCCTTCCGTATAGATGCGCCGGGTTTGGGAAGCGCCGATCTTATCCTTCGCAGGTCCGGCGGGTGCATGGGCTTCGGCGCTGTTTTCGGCGATTTCGGTGCCTTCGACCCCAACCGTCTCGACGATCATCGGCTTATCGTCATAGACGAAGCCGAATTGCGCCTTGTGGGCGATTTCGAAATCGCGCTTGGCCTGGAAAATCGAGCCGCTTTCGAAATTCACCGGCAGCGTCGTATCGGTGCCGTCATAGCGAATGTGCAGCACGGGCCTGGTGGCAACCGCATCCTCGGCGATGCCTTGCGCTGCGAGTTCGGCGATAACGGCTTTTCTCAACGTCGCGATGAGACCGCTGATCTCTGTCCTGGAGTCCTCGGCAAGCGGCTTGAGCAGCGCCTGCTGGCGCGAGGCAAAGACCGATGCCAGGCCAATGCCATAGGCTGATAGAAGGCCGGAGAAAGGATGGATCAGCACGGCTTCCATGCCAAGCGCGTCGGCGACGAGGCAAGCGTGCTGACCTCCGGCGCCGCCGAAGCAGTTCAGGAGATATTCGGTGACATCGTAGCCGCGCTGCACCGAAATCTTCTTGATGGCATTGGCCATGTTCTCGACGGCGATGGTGATGAAGCCTTGAGCGACGGCCTCGGGCGAGCGGCCGTCGCCGATTTCGGCGGCAAGTGCCTCGAATTTCGCGCGCACCGTTTCCAGATCGAGCGGCTGGTCCTGGTCGGGGCCGAAGATGGCCGGGAAGAAATCGGGCTGCAGCTTGCCGAGCATGACGTTGGCATCGGTAACCGCAAGCGGGCCGCCGCGCCGGTAGGCGGCGGGGCCTGGATTGGCGCCCGCGGAGTCCGGTCCGGCGCGAAAACGGCCGGCCTCGTAGTGCAGGACCGAGCCGCCGCCGGCGGCGACGGTGTGGATGCGCATCATCGGAGCGCGGACGCGCACGCCGGCGACTTCGGTGTCGAAGGCCCGCTCGTACTCGCCATCATAGTGGGCGACGTCCGTGGAAGTGCCGCCCATGTCGAAGCCGATCACCTTGTCGAAGCCGGCGAGCTTCGCCGTCTCGACCATGCCGACGACGCCGCCGGCCGGACCCGACAGCAGCGCGTCCTTGCCCTGGAACATGTCGGCGGCGGTGAGGCCGCCAGAGGACATCATGAACATGAGGCGCGGGCCTTCCCTCCCCCTCGAGGGGAGGGTGGCGGCAAAGCCGCCGGGTGGGGTCGGTTCGACTGGGTGCGACGTTCTGGCGGTGCCTTCTGAGATGACCCCCTCTGTCGGCTTTGCCGACATCTCCCCCTCGAGTGGGGAGAAGACGCCGAGCTCTCCCGCCACCCTTTGCACATAGCGCGACAGGATGGGCGACAGATAGGCGTCGACCACGGTGGTGTCGCCGCGGCCGACCAGCTTGATCAGCGGCGAGACTTCGTGGCTGACCGATACCTGGCTGAAACCAAGCTTGCGGCAGACCTTCGCCACCGCCTTCTCGTGATCGGGGTATTTCCAGGCATGCATGAAGACTATGGCGACCGCATCGATGCCATCGGCTTTGGCCTGCTCGATCGCTGGCCGGCAAGCAGCGATGTCGAGCAGCCGTTCGACGCAGCCATCGGCGAGCACGCGTTCGTCAATCTCGAGGACGCGCTCATAGAGCTGTTCGGGCAGGATGATCTCCTTGGCGAAAATGTCGGGCCGCGCCTGGTAGGCGATCCTGAGCGCATCGCGGAACCCCTTGGTGACGAGCAAGAGCACGCGGTCGCCCTTGCGCTCCAGAAGGGCATTGGTGGCGACGGTGGTGCCCATCTTGATGTCGCCGATCAGACCCGACGGCATTGCCGCGCCCGGCGCAACGGCAAGCAGATCGCGAATGCCCTGGATGGCGGCATCGGCATAGGCTTCAGGGTTCTCCGAAAGGAGCTTGCGCGGATGCAGCCCACCCTTCGGGTCCCGGCCGATGACGTCGGTGAAGGTGCCGCCGCGATCGATCCAGAAATCCCATTTTGCGGCCATGGCGGCTGTCTCCGGCATTTTTCGTTTCCAGCTTTCGTTGTTAATCCGCCGCGACGCCGGCAGCAACGTTGGCCACATCCCGTTGCTGTTACACGCCGAAATGCAACGTTACGAAACTCATGGCCGTGTGACGCATTTCCCCTGCGACCGTTCACCGCAATGTGAGCGTTTGTTGAAGGAGAGATGTCATGAAAAAGCTCATTCTTGCTTCTGTGTCCGCTCTTGCCCTGTTGGGCGTCGCGGCCTGCAGCGACAGCGGCACTGACAAGACCACCACCCAGAGCACCAATCCGCCGCCTGCCGAGCAGCCCATGAAGCCCGCGGCTCCGGCCGATAAATCGACCAAGCCCGCCGAGCCGGCTCCGGCAACGCCTGCTCCTGCGCCCGCGCAGTAGTTCGTTAAGCAGTAAGAGTGTCTTGGGAGGAAGGGCCGGCGTCTCGTCGGCCTTTTCTTCGTCAGGGCACCTGTGGACCGGCAAATGCCAGTCTTCCACAAGCGAGGCCATGGCCGTTATTGGCTTGATAGCGGGGACCGGTTCGCTTTAAGAAGCGGCCATGTCGATTTGGGACCGTCTCGGAGATTTCATCACACGGGTATCGTCGTCAGCTTCGTCGGGCGTGGCCGACGTCGTCGAGGCCGTGCGCACGGTTTTCTCCGGGGATGCGGACCTGCGCCGGCGCGTCGCCTTCTCGGTGGCGATGATCGCGCTTTCGGCAAAGATGGCCAAGGCCGACGGCATCGTCACCCAGGATGAGGTGCGGGCCTTCCAGGAGATATTCGAGGTGCCGCCAAAGGAGACGCGCAACGTTGCGCGGCTCTATGACTTGGCCAAACAAGACGTTGCCGGTTTCGAAACCTATGCCGAGCGCATGGCCCAGCTTTGCGGCTCCGGCCATTCGAACTGCGCAATGCTGGAAGACATACTCGACGGCCTGTTCCACATCGCCAAGGCCGACGGGCTGATCCATGAGCGCGAAGGCCAGTTCCTGCACCGCATCGCCGAGATTTTCCGCATCGACGAGGCGCATTACGAATCGATCCTCGCCCGCCACGTCAATCTCGGTGCCGCCGACCCCTATGTCGTGCTGGGCATCGAGCGCGGCAAGCCGTTCGAGGAAGTCAGGAAGCGGTATCGCAAGCTGGTTTCCGACAACCATCCCGATCGGCTGATCGCGCGCGGCCTGCCGCAGGAGTTCATCAAGATCGCGACGACCAGGGTCGCGGCGATCAACGCCGCCTATGAGATGATCGAGCGGGGCCTGCGGCACGCATGAGCGGCTTCCTGCCCGACGAGCCAAGCGCCGAGGTCAGGGTATCGCCGAATTTCGGGCCAAGGCGCGACACGCTGAAGCCCGACATGATCGTGCTGCACTATACCGGCATGGCGACAGGTGCGGGCGCGGAAGCCTGGCTGTGCGACCCGGCGAGCGAGGTTTCCTCGCACTATCTCGTCCATGAGAATGGCCACGTCGTGCAGATGGTCAGGGAAAGCGATCGCGCCTGGCACGCCGGCAAGAGTTCCTGGTTCGGACGCACCGACATCAACTCCTGCTCGGTCGGCATCGAGATCGTCAATCCAGGGCACTCGCTGGGTTATCCCGGTTTTCCCCGGCGCCAGATCGACGCGGTCATCGGCCTATGCCGGGGGATCATCAGCCGCCATGCTATCGCGGCCGAGCGGGTTCTGGCGCATTCCGATGTGGCACCGGGTCGCAAGATCGATCCGGGTGAGAAGTTTCCCTGGGCAGTGCTGTTCGAGGCCGGTGTCGGCCATCTCGTGCCGGCCGCCCCTATGAGGCGCGGAGCCGCGCTGAAGCCCGGCGACAGCGGGGCTGATGTCGAGGCGCTGCAGTCGATGCTGGCGCTCTATGGCTACGGCGTTGAGATATCAGGTACTTTTGACCATCAGACACAGAACGTCATCGAGGCTTTCCAGCGGCATTTTCGGCCGCGCCGGATCGATGGGACGGCAGACGGGTCGACGGTGCGTACGCTGGAAAGGCTGCTTGCTTCCGTCCGGAGGTGACCCCGGGTCAAGGTGCCGTCCAAGTAATCCTTTTCGCTGTTAGGTTACAAACTGTCACTTAAAGTGACTTGCCCCGCCTTCATTGCCGCCAATTCGGGCTTCAAAGGGCAATTCGTACAGTTTGTCGGACACCTAACCCCCCGGATGTTCCGACGTTAATCAAGCAATCCCGCGCGAAAATCTTCGCGTGGTCCAGACAGAACAGGATCTCATGCAGAAATTGACCGTTGTAACGGCAGCTCTTGCTGCCGGCGTAATGACTCTTGCCTTCAGTGCGGCCAACGCCGCGCCGGTAAGCCCACGGGCCGATCAGGGGCTGGTCGCGGTGAGTGCCAAGGGCAAGGTCATTCCGACCGAAAGCAGCAAGAGCGCCAAGGCGGTGACGAAGCAGCCTTCGGCGAAGGTGGAAAAGGCAAGCTGGTCCAAGGCAAAGAGATCCGCAGCCAAAAGGCGGACGAAGCGTAGCCGCAAGACCATCGACATGACGACGACGGCATCGATCGGCCTGAGGAATGTCGCCGCGTCGACCGCGGCGGTGGCCAGTGGCGGCCAGTATTCGGCGATCGTCGCCCGCTACGCGGCGAGCTATGGCGTTCCTGTTTCACTGGCTCAAGCCGTCATCAAGATCGAGAGCAACTATCGGCCGAACATGGTTGGCAGCGCCGGTGAGATCGGCCTGATGCAGATCAAGCCGGCAACAGCGCGGATGATGGGCTACAACGGCTCGGCCAAAGGGCTGTTCGATCCCGACACCAACATCAGATACGGCATGAAGTATCTCGCCATGGCGCGGGATCTCGGCGGCGGCACCACTTGTGGCACGATCCTGAAATACAATGCGGGCCACGGCGCGACCCGGATGAACCCGGTGTCGGCGGCCTATTGCAGCAAGGTCAAGGTGCAGTTGGCCGCTGTTGGGGCGCCCGCATGAGAAGAACTGGCCGCAACCGGCTTTTTCGGTTGCGTTTTGCCGGCTGAACCCCTTTATACGCCCAGCCAGCTGGCTGGGCGGCCGCACCCGCAAGCGCCGAAAGGCCGTGGGTGAGGAAAGTCCGGGCTCCATGGAGACACGGTGCCGGTTAATGGCCGGCGGGGGCGACCCCAGGGAAAGTGCCACAGAAAGCAAACCGCCACGATTTATCGTGGCAAGGGTGAAAGGGTGGGGTAAGAGCCCACCGCGCGACTGGCAACAGGAGCGGCACGGTAAACCCCACCGGGAGCAAGACCGAATAGGGGCGGTGCGAGGGGAAACCCTCGAGGGCTGTTTCCGGCTCACCGTCCGGGTAGGTTGCGTGAGGCGCATGGCAATATGCGTCCAAGATGAATGGCCGCCACGTTCTCGTCCCGCAAGGGGCGAGGGCCATACAGAACCCGGCTTACAGGCCGGCTGGCAGTTTCTCCCCGAGAAATCAGCAGGTTGCGCCGTCCGGCGCGCCTGTCGATTCAAGTCTCTTGTTGCCTCATTGATTCCGTCAACACCGTGCAGGATGGCCTTCCTTGAAAATGGTACGATTAAATCGTACCATACCTGTGAACGGAATAAGGAGCCACTCATGGGCCAGGTCGACAAACGTAGCATTACGCTTTCGCCGGAACTGGCGGCAGCTGTCGATGATGTCGTCGCTGCCGGCGAGTATGCGTCGGCAAGCGAAGTAATCCGCGATGCGCTCAGGCAGTGGAAGGATCGTCGCGATCTCTTCGGCTACACGGTGGAGGAACTGCGCAAGCTGGTGCAGGAAGGGATCGACAGCGGGCCGGCGCTGGTGGGACCACCAATCCTCGAACGCGTGCGTGCCAAATATCTCAAGATGGCTGAGGCAAAAGGCCTTGAGGAGTGAAATACCGGCTGCTTCCTCAAGCGGCGGTCGATCTCGAAGGGGTTGGTGACTATATCGCCAGCCACAATCCCAATGCCGCGGTCCGTTTCGTGGACGCCTTGGAAAGACGATGGAACTTACTCACCCTGCATCCTTTCTCAGGGGCGCCGCGCGAGGACATCGCGCCGGGCATCCGCCATCTGGTCGTCGGCGAATACCTTACTTATATCGAGTTACTGACGACGCGATCGAAATTCTTCGCGTGCTGCACGGCCATCGCAAGATCGAAGCCGACGATCTCGGGTCGTGATCAATCCGCTCACCCGCTGATCTTGTCCAGCGAGGCCTCGATCGCTTTCCAGAGTTCCTCGACCGGTTCACAGCCGACCGAAACGCGGACGAAACCTGGCGGCACCGCATCGCCGCGCTTCAAGCGCCGTTCGGCCGAGGTATGGACGCCGCCAAAAGATGTCGCCGCCTGCATCAGCTGGCAATTGTTGATGAAATCCTCGGCCTTCTCCTCCGAGGCGAGTTCGAACGAGATCAGAAAGCCGAAACGTTCCATCTGGGCGCGGGCAAGATTGTGCGACGGGTCGCTTTCCAATCCGGGATAGCGCAGGCCGCTTATCGCTTTGTGGCCCTGCAGCCGTCGCGCGATCACTTCCGCCGAGGAGCACATGCGGTCGAAGCGTATGTCGAGCGTCTCCAAGCCGCGATGCACCAGCCAGGCTTCGAACGGCCCGGGAATGCTGCCTGACACCTCGCGCCAGCCGGTCACGGCAGTGATGATATCCGCATTACGGCTGGCGACATGGCCAAACAGCACGTCGGAATGGCCATTGGGGGCCTTGGTGTCCGCGGCCACCACGACATCGGCGCCGTGGTCGAGGGGAAGCTGGCCAAAGGGCGTCATTGTCGTGTTGTCGATCGCAAGCAGCGTACCCGCTTTGTGAGCGGCCGCGGCGACCGCTGCTATGTCGCAGATGTCCAGCCCCGGATTGGCGGGGGTTTCGACGAAGGCAAGCCGATAGCCATCGAAGCCTCCATCGAGGAAGGTGGATGTCGGGCGGACATCGTAACTGATGCCGAAAGGCCTCAGGAAACGGTCGGCCAGCGCCCTTGTCGTGTGATAGCCGTCCGACGGCAGCAGAATACGGTCGCCAGCCTTGAGCAGCGCGAAAAACACCGAGCAAATCGCGGCCATCCCCGAGGGAAAGGCCACGCAAGGCGCGCCTTCCAGATGAGACAGCATGTGCTCGACGGCAGCCCATGTCGGGTTGCTGAAGCGGCCATACTGATCGTAGCCGGTGGCATCGCCGGGCGAGTGGTAGATGGCGGCCATGGTCAGCGGCAGGGGGATCGGGTCGCCCTTTGCGAGCCCGCTGTTGCGCAGATGAGGAAGTGCTGCGGCGCGTGTGTTCGCTGATTCAGGCATCGATTCTCAAACCCCTTGGTGACCGGTCGGACGCGCGCAGACGCTATGCCCGGCAGCCGTTCGCGGCAAGGCGCGTCCGGTTGGGCCAGGCGGCTCTAAACGCTTCGTTAGGCTTAATGGATCATAAAGATGAGACGTGCCGTAGCGGCTGCTCTGATTGGCCGCGGCGCGCGTGTTTGTGAAGCTTATTCCCGTTGACGCCCATAGTGCCCCATGATATCCCATTCAAACACTCAAGCCTTCGTTCCGTGTCAGGTTAAAGCGTACGCCAATCGGGCAGCCGCGGCGGCTGCGCGTTTGCCGGCTTTTGCCTGTTTGGACGGGGTGAGTGCGGGGCAGGGAACGCGCTGCGGCGGCGCGTGCGACACGATGAAGAGGGGTGCGGCGGCGCAAGCGGCTGTAACGTGTGATGGACCGGTTTCTGTCGAACACGGTGAGCAGGATCGATGCGAAGGGGCGGGTGTCCGTTCCGGCGCATTTCCGTGCTGTCGTGCAGAAGCGCGGCTATTCGGAACTCTACGCACTGCGCTGTCTCGACCTGCCGGCGATGGACGTCGGCGGGCTCGATCTTCTCGATCGTTACGAGCAGCGCATCGCTCAGGAAGATCCCTTCCTGCAGACGGCGGACGACATGTCGTTCTTTTGCCATGGCGACGGAGCATTCCTGAAACTCGATCAGGATGGCCGTATCACGATGACCGATTTCATCCGCGAGCACACCGGCATCTTGGCGGAGGTGGCCTTTGTAGGCCGTGGCAATTTCTTTCAGATCTGGGAGCCGGCACGGCTTGCCGCCTACGGGGCGCAGGCGCGGGCCAGGCTTTTGCAGCTTCGGCAGGGGACGAAGGCTCACGAGGCCAAGGCTGGGGAGCGACCGGAATGACGGCGGGCCACGGCGATGACCTTCACGCCGTTGGCGGATCGGTCCGCCACATTCCGGTCCTCCTTGGCGAGGTGCTCGCGGCGCTGGCGCCGGCGGAGGGCGACATCATCATCGACGGCACGTTCGGAGCCGGCGGTTACACGAAAGCCATTCTGGCGACGGGCGCTTCCGTGGTCGCGATCGACCGGGATCCCGATGCGATCGCGGCCGGACGCGACCTGGAGGCACAGTCGGGCGGCAGGCTCCGGTTGGTGCAGGCGCCGTTCTCGACGCTGGACGAACATGTCGAAGGGGCCGACGGCATCGTGCTCGACATCGGCGTGTCCTCGATGCAGCTCGACCAGGCCGAACGTGGATTTTCCTTCCGTACCGACGGGCCGCTCGACATGCGCATGGCGCAGGCTGGCCTCAGCGCCGCCGATGTCGTCAACAGCTTCAAGCCGGGCGACCTTGCCCGCATCTTCGGCTTCCTCGGCGAGGAGCGTCATGCCGGCCGCATCGCCCGCATGATCGAGGCACGCCGCGAAAAGCGTCCGTTCGAGCGCACACTCGATCTCGCTGACGCCATCGAGACGCATATCGGTCGCGCGCCGAAGGACAAGATCCATCCCGCCACCCGCGTCTTCCAGGCGCTGCGCATCTTCGTCAATGACGAGCTTGGCGAATTGGCCAAGGCCCTGTTCGCGGCCGAACGCGCGTTGAAACCGGGCGGACGCCTCGTCGTGGTGACGTTCCATTCACTGGAAGACCGCATCGTCAAGCGCTTCATCGCCGACCGCGCCGATGCCGCCAGCGGCTCGCGCCACATGCCCGAGGCGCAGGCGCGCAGTGCCACCTTCCGTAAGGCCGGTGGCGGCGTGACGCCCGGCGACGCCGAGATCGCGGCCAATCCGCGCGCCCGCTCGGCCAGGCTGCGCGCCGCGATCCGCACCGAGGCTCCGGCGCGCGCCGGCGATTTTTCGATCTTCGGCCTTCCAAAACTTCCCGGTATCGACCGGCCGGGGGAGAGGTAAGCACGTGTTCCGTACCAGCGACATTGTCCTGATCGCCGTCATGGTTTCGGCGGCGGCCCTGACCTACAAGACCAAGCGCGAGGCCGAGGACCAGTTGGCGGCGGTGCAGAAGATCCATACCCAGATCCGTTATGAGGAGGAGACGATCGACCTGCTCAAGGCTGACTGGAGCCTGCTCACCCAGCCGTCGCGGCTGCAGAAGCTGACCGAACTCTACAAGTCGCAACTCGCACTCGAGCCGGTCAGCGGGCGCCAGATCGTGGGCTTGAGCGACCTGCCGGCGAAGGCCCTGGACATTCAGGACATCCTGAACGGACGCCAGGGCACGATGGCCGACAATTCCGACAAGGCGCCCTCGGGCGGCAAGGACCCCGTCGTGACCGGAGGCATCGCCCAATGATCGGAATTGGCAAACTGCTGAAGCGTCGCGCCAGGACGGGTGAAGATGGATCGATCGTTGTCGACGGCGCCCGCAAGGCGACCGGCGGCAAGGGCAAGGCGCGCATCGTGATGACGATGGCGGTGTTCTTCGGCATCTTCTCGACCATTTCTGGGCGGCTGGTCTATCTTGGCTTCCAGACGCCCGACCTGTCGGGCGGCCCGCAGAGCCGGATCACAGCCTCGCGGCCCGACATTGTCGATCGCAATGGCGAAGTGCTGGCGACCGACATCAAGACAGCGTCGCTGTTCGCGGAGCCACGCCGCATCGTCGATGCCGACGAGGCGATCGAGAAACTGTCGACCGTGCTGCCCGAGATCGATTACGAGCAGACCTACCATAAGCTCAAGAGCGGTGCCGGCTTCGTCTGGCTGCAGCGGCAGCTGACGCCCAAGCAGCAGGCCGACATCCTGCAGCTTGGCATTCCCGGCTTCGGCTTCCGTACCGAAAAGCGCCGCTTCTATCCGAGCGGCGAGACCTCTTCCTATGTCGTCGGCCTGACCAACATCGACAACCAGGGCATCTCCGGCATGGAGAAATATATCGATGAGCAGGGCCTGAGCGACCTGCAGGCGTCGGGCCTGGCGGTTGCCAAGGATCTCAAACCGGTAAAGCTTTCGATCGATCTGCGGGTCCAGCATGTGGTGCGCGACGAGATCGCCGCCGGCCTGGAGCGTTATCGCGCCGTCGGCGCTGGCGCCGTTGTGCTGAACGTCAAGACCGGCGAAGTGATAGCCATGGCGTCGGTGCCGGATTTTGATCCGAATAATCCTTACAATGCGCAGGAAAAGGACCGGCTGAACCGTATGTCGGCGGGTCTCTATGAGATGGGCTCGACCTTCAAGAGCTTCACATCGGCCATGGCGCTTGATTCCGGCAAGGCGACGATGGCGAGCCGCTTCGATGCTTCGCATCCAATCCGGGTCGGGCATCAGGCCATTCATGATTTCCACGGCAAGAACCGTGTGCTGTCGCTGCCGGAGGTGTTCCTCTATTCGTCCAACATCGGGTCGGCCAGGGAGGCCGAGTTGGTCGGCATCGAGGCACATAGGGAATTCCTGCATCGCCTTGGCATCCTGGAAAGGATGCAGACCGAACTGCCGGAAGTCGCCCGTCCGACCGAACCGAAGGTCTGGAAACAGGTCAATTCGTTCACCATCGCCTTCGGCCACGGCGTGTCGACGACGCCGCTGCAGGCGGCTGTAGGCTGCGCGGCGTTGATGAATGGCGGCTACCTGATACAGCCGACATTCCTGGTCCGCAGCCAGCAGGAGGCGATGGCGGCGGCGAAGAAAGTGGTTAGCGAAAAGACGGTCGAAGGTATGCGCTACCTCTATTCGCTCAACGCCGAGAAGGGTTCGGCCAGAAACGCCAGAGTCCCCGGCTACCGCGTTGGCGGCAAGACCGGAACGGCCGAGAAGGTCATCAACGGCCGTTACTCGAAGGACTTGAATTTCAATACCTTCGTCGCCGCCTTCCCGATGGACGATCCGCAATACCTGGTGTTTACGATTGCCGACGCCCCGCACCCGGAAAAGCCTGGCATGACAGACGTCGCGGCCGCCAATGCGGGGGTTATCGCCGGCAATATTATCAGGCGTTCAGCGGCCATGCTTGGCGTGAAACCCGATTTCAGCCATGAAAATGGTGCAACGCTGGTTTCCTATGAGTGATTCTTGGGGCGCGCCGGCGACTGCGCGCTCTTTAATATTGCGGTGAACGGAACTCAATGAAGCTCAGAGATCTAGCCGGTGTCCTGCCAGTCGAAGGAACAGCTTCCGCCGATCTGGAGGTCACCGGGATTTCGTCCGATTCCCGCCAGGTGAAACCGGGCGTTGTCTTTTTTGCGCTCGCCGGCACCAAGGCGGACGGTGCGGCCTACGCCGCCGACGCGGCAAGGCGCGGCGCGCTTGCGATCGTGACAAGCAAAGGCAGTTCCGTTGCCGGACTGCCGGTCCCGGTGCTGGTGGTCGACGATCCGCGCCTGGCACTGGCGCTCAGCGCTTCCAGCTATTTCGGCAAGCAGCCGCAAACCATGGTCGCCGTCACCGGCACCAGCGGCAAGACCTCGGTCGCCGCCTTTACCAGGCAGATCTGGGAGCAGGCGGGATATGCCGCCGCTTCGATCGGCACCACCGGCGTGGTGGCACCGGGCCGCAACGAGTATGGCTCACTGACGACGCCCGATCCGGTCGCCCTGCACCAATTGCTGAGGGAATTGGCCGAAGCCGGCGTCACCCATGCCTCGATGGAAGCCTCCAGCCATGGGCTCGACCAGCGCCGCCTCGACGGCGTGAAATTGGCGGCCGGCGGCTTCACCAATCTTGGCCGCGACCACATGGATTACCATCCGACGGTCGAGGATTATCATCGCGCCAAACTGCGCCTGTTCGATACGCTCCTGCCGAAAGGCGCGCCGGCAGTCATCTTCGCCGACGATCCGTGGTCGGCGCCGACAATCCAGGCGGCGCGGGCCGCCGGGCTCCAGGTGCTGACGGTTGGCCGCCACGGCGATTTCCTGAAACTGAAGCGGGTCGAGCATGAGCGTCACCGCCAGCGCGCCGAGGTCGAGGCCGACGGCGTGATTCACGAGATCGACCTGCCGCTGGCTGGCGATTTCCAGATCGCGAACGCACTGGTTTCGGCGGGGCTTGCCATTTCCACGGGAACGCCCATCGCCAAAGCCTTGATGGCCTTGGAAAAACTGAAGGGCGCGCCTGGCCGCCTCGACCTCGTCGGGACCACTGCCAGCGGCGCACCTGTCTATGTCGACTATGCCCACAAGCCCGATGCGCTGGAAAACGTGCTGGCCTCGGTAAGGCCGTTCACGACGGGCCGCGTCATGGTCGTGTTCGGTTGCGGCGGCGACCGTGACCGGGGAAAAAGGCCGATCATGGGCGAGATCGCGACCCGGCTTGCCGATGTCGTCATCGTCACCGACGACAATCCGCGCTCGGAAGTGCCCGAGACGATCCGCGCCGCCATTCTTGCCGCCGCACCCGGCGCCATCGAGATCGGCGACCGACGCCAGGCGATCCACGAGGCTGTCGGCATGCTTCATGCCGGCGACACGCTGATCGTGGCCGGGAAGGGCCATGAGGAAGGCCAGACGATCGGCTCCGAGACCCTGCATTTTTCCGATCACGAGGAAGTCCGCGCCGCGCTGCGGGAGCGCGCCGCATGAACCTTCTGTGGACCTCCGAGGCGCTGGTTGCCGCCATGGACGGGCGGCCGCTTGGTCCCATGCCCGAAGGCATATCGGGGATTTCGATCGACAGCCGCAGCCTGCAGCCGGGTGACGCCTTCTTCGCCATCAAGGGCGAGGCGATGGACGGCCACGACTTCGTTACCGCGGCCATCAAGGCCGGCGCCGGCGTGCTGGTGGTGGCGGAGGGCAAGCTGCCGTCTCTCGGCCGGCTGACGGCGCCGATCATCGTAGTCGAGGACGTGCTGGCCGCCCTGGAAAAGCTTGGGGTCGCGGCACGTGCCCGCTCGCAGGCCAAAATCATCGCGGTGACCGGTTCGGCCGGCAAGACCACGACCAAGGAGGCGCTGCGCCACGTGCTGTCGGCCGTTGGCAAGGTGCATGCCTCGGCGCAGTCCTTCAACAATCATTGGGGCGTGCCGCTGACCCTGGCGCGCATGCCCGCCGATTGCGACTATGCCGTGTTCGAGATCGGCATGAACCATCCCGACGAGATCCGGCCCCTGGTGAAGATGGTGCGGCCGCATGTCGCCATCGTCACCATGATCGCGGCCGCGCATCTCGGCTTCTTCCGCAATCTGGACGAGATCGCCCAGGCCAAGGCCGAAATTTTCGAGGGGCTGGAGCCCGAAGGTGCCGCCGTTCTCAACCGCGACGACGCGCGTTTCAAGCTTCTCGACAAGATGGCGCATGCCGCCGGCGTCGAGCATGTCTACGGCTTCGGCGAGAATGCGCGCTCGACTTTCAAGCTCACCAAATGCGAACTCCACGCCGACCATTCCAACATCGCCGCCAGGATCGGCGGCCACGAGGTGACGGCCCGCATCGGCGCACCCGGCCGGCACATGGTGCAGAACGTGCTGGCGGTGCTGGGCGCGGCGCATCTGGTGGGTGCCGATCTCGACAAAGTGGCATCGGCGCTGGCTGATCTCTCCGCCGAGCGCGGGCGCGGCAGGCGCCATGTGCTGCGGCATCCACAGGGCCTGATCACGCTGATCGACGAGAGCTACAACGCCAATCCCGCCTCGATGGAGGCCGCCATGGCGCTGCTCAACGCGACGCCTGTAACGGGCGAGGGCCGGCGCATCGCCGTGCTTGGCGATATGCTCGAACTCGGCGACCACTCGGCCAAGCTGCACGCCGCTCTTGCCGATCTCATCGTCGGCACCGGCACGCAGACCGTCTTCCTCGGCGGCCCGGAAATGCGGGCGCTGGCGCAAGCGCTGCCGGACGACATCAAGACGGAATACCGCGCCGGTGTCGAGGAGCTGAAGCCGGTGTTGCTTGCCGCGCTGAAGCCGGGCGACGTGGTGATGATCAAATCGTCGAAGGGCATCGGTTTTGCAAAACTGGTCGATGCCTTGCTGGGCAAATACCCGGCTGAAACAACCAGCAAACTGACCTAGATCAAGCCGGGGACGAAAAGCGCATGTTCACACTGCTGGTCGATTTCGCGGACAAGATCTCGGTCTTCAACGTTTTCCGCTATATCACCTTCCGCACCGGAGGGGCGCTGATCACCTCGGCGCTGATCGTCTTCATCTTCGGGCCGACCATCATCAACTCGCTGCGACTGCGCCAGGGCAAGGGCCAGCCGATCCGCGCCGACGGGCCGCAGACGCATTTCAAGAAGGCCGGCACACCGACCATGGGCGGACTGATGATCCTGTCGGGCATCATCGGCTCGTCGCTCCTGTGGGCGAACCTGTCGAGCATCTATGTCTGGGTGGTGCTGCTGGTGACACTGGGCTTCGGCTCGATCGGCTTCTACGACGACTATCTGAAGGTGACCAAGCAGTCGCATCTGGGCTTTTCCGGCAAGGCGCGGCTAGGGCTCGAATTCATCATCGCCGGCATCGCCGCCTGGGTGATCATGCGTAACGGCCAGGCGCCGTTCTCGTCATCCCTGACATTTCCCTTCGCCAAGGAATTCATCGTCAACCTCGGCTGGTTCTTCATTCCGTTCTCCTGCTTCGTCATCGTCGGCGCCGGCAATGCGGTCAACCTGACCGACGGCCTCGATGGCCTGGCGATCGTGCCGATCATGATCGCGGCGGCATCGTTCGGCGTCATCGCCTATCTCTCGGGCAATGCGGTGTTCGCCGAATATCTGCAGATCCATTTCGTTCCCGGCACCGGTGAACTGGCGGTCGTGCTGGGCGCCGTGATCGGCGCCGGCCTTGGTTTCCTGTGGTTCAACGCGCCGCCGGCGGCGATCTTCATGGGCGACACCGGCTCGCTGGCCATGGGCGGCCTGATCGGCACGGTCGCGGTCGCCACCAAGCACGAGATCGTGCTGGTCATCGTCGGTGGCCTGTTCGTGGTCGAGATCCTGTCCGTCATCATTCAGGTCGGCTACTTCAAGATGACCGGCAAGCGCGTCTTCCTGATGGCGCCGATCCACCATCATTTCGAAAAGCTCGGCTGGACCGAAAGCCAGGTGGTGATCCGCTTCTGGATCATCGCGGTCATCCTGGCGCTGGTCGGCCTGTCCACCCTCAAGCTGAGATAGGCAAAACCTTGATCCCCGCCGCATCCTTCGCAGGCAAACATGTTTCGATCTTCGGGCTGGGTGGTTCGGGGATCGCGACGGCGCGCGCGCTGATCGAGGGCGGCGCGCATGTGCTGGCCTGGGACGACAATCCCGACAGTGTCGCCAAGGCCGCCGCCACGGGCATCGCGACCGGCGATCTGCGCGGCGCCGACTGGGCGAAATTCTCGGCCTTCGTGCTGTCGCCCGGCGTGCCGCTGACGCATCCCAAGCCGCACTGGACGGTGGAGCTTGCGCGCGGCGCCGGCGTCGAGATCATTGGCGATGTCGAGCTGTTCTGCAGGGAGCGGATGCTCAGCGCGCCGACGGCTCCGTTCATCGCCATCACCGGCACCAATGGCAAGTCGACGACGACCGCGCTGACGGCGCATATCCTCAAGGCCTCCGGCCGCGACACGCAGATGGGCGGCAACATCGGCCGCGCGGTGATGACGCTCGATCCGCCGAAGCCTGACCGCCACTATGTGGTCGAGTGCTCGTCCTACCAGATCGACCTTGCGCCATCGATCAACCCGACGGCCGGTATCCTGCTCAATCTGACTCCGGACCATCTCGACCGCCACGGCACCATGCAGCACTACGCCTCGATCAAGGAGCGGCTGGTGGCGGGCAGCGAGACGGCGATCATCGGCATCGACGATTCCTGGTGCGCGCAGATCGCCGAGCGGCTGGAGCGGGCAGGCCGCCAGGTCATCCGCATTTCCAAGCGGCTGCCGCTGACCGATGGCTATTTCGCCGACGGCACCAATCTGATGGAAGCCGTGCACGGCCGCTACAGCCGGGTCGCCTTCCTCGAAGGTATCGGCTCGCTGCGGGGCCAGCACAATGCGCAGAACGCGCTTGCCGCGGTCGCCGCCTGTCTCAAGGTCGGGCTCGACCTTGGCGAGATCCAGTCGGGGCTGGAGAGCTTTCCGGGCCTCGCCCACCGCATGGAGCAGGTCGGCCGCAAGGATCATGTGCTGTTCGTCAACGATTCCAAGGCGACCAATGCCGATGCGGCCGCGCCCGCGCTGTCCAGCTTCAACCGCATCTACTGGATCGCCGGCGGCCTGCCCAAGGAAGGGGGGATTGAACCGCTGCGCGGCTTCTTTCCGCGCATCGCCAAAGCCTATCTGATCGGCGAGGCGGCGCCCGCATTTTCGGCGACGCTGGGCGAAGCGGTGCCGTACGAGATATCGGGGACGCTGGCCGCCGCGGTCGAACACGCCGCGCATGATGCGGCCAAGGAGGATGGCGGCGAGGCGGTGGTGCTGTTGTCGCCGGCCTGCGCCAGTTTCGACCAGTTCAAGAATTTCGAGGTTCGCGGCGAAGCCTTCAGGCAAGCTGCGAGCGCTATAGATGGCGTCAAACCCATCGGAGGGGCACGATAATGCAGAGCCGTCTCGATAAAAGTCCCGTCGCAACCTGGTGGTGGACGATCGATCGCTGGTTCCTGGCGGCATTCCTGTCGCTGATGGGGCTTGGCATCGTGCTGTCCTTCGCCGCGAGCCCGGCAGTGGCCGAACGCATCGGCCTCGACAGTTTCCACTTCGCCACCAGGCAGATCATCTTCACCGTGCCGGCGCTCGGCGTGATGCTGGCGGTATCCTTCCTCGATTCCAGGCAGATCCGGCGCATGTCGCTGATCATGCTGTGCCTCATGCTGGTGCTGATGGTCGCGGTGCTCTATGTCGGAGTCGAAGTGAAGGGCGCGCGGCGCTGGGTTTCGCTCGCCGGCCTGTCGATCCAGCCGTCGGAATTCCTGAAGCCGGCCTTCGTCATCATGTGCGCCTGGCTGTTCGCCGAGCACAAGCGCCAGCCCGACATTCCCGGCAACCTGTTCGCCATGCTGCTTCTGGTGCTCGTCGTATCGCTGCTGGTGGCGCAGCCGGACCTCGGCCAGACCATGCTGACGACCGGCACCTGGGGCATCATGTTCTTCATGGCGGGGCTGCCCTGGCTGTGGATCATCGTGCTGGGCGCCGCCGGCGTCGGCGGCGTCTTTGCCGCCTATACGGTGTTTCCGCACGTTGCCCTGCGCATCGACAAGTTCCTCACCGGCGAGGGCGACACGTTCCAGGTCGATATGGGGCGCGACGCGCTGATCAATGGCGGCTGGTTCGGCGTCGGGCCGGGCGAGGGCACGGTCAAGCGGGTCATCCCCGACAGCCACGCCGACTTCGTGTTCTCGGTCGCGGGCGAGGAGTTCGGGCTGATCATGTGCTTCTTCATCATGTCGATCTTCGCCTTCATCGTGCTGCGCGGGCTCAACACGGCACTCAAGGAACATGACGACTTCACCCGCTATGCGGTCGGCGGCCTCGTCACCGTGTTCGGCCTGCAGGCCGTCATCAACATGTGCGTCAACCTGCAGCTGGTGCCGGCCAAGGGCATGACGCTGCCCTTCATCTCCTACGGTGGTTCCTCGCAGATCGCGATCGCAATCTCCATGGGCATGGTGCTGGCGCTGACGCGCAAGCGACCTGAAAAACGCAAGCAGATGGGCTTCACGCTGCCACAGCGCGCCCTGCCGGCGGAGTGATATGGCGAGGGGTGTCATCCTTCTCGCGGCGGGCGGAACCGGCGGACATCTGTTTCCGGCCGAGGCGCTGGCGCATGAGCTCGCCGAGCGCGGCTGGACGGTGCATCTGGCGACGGACGACCGCGCCGAGCGATTTGCCAGCCGCTTCCCGGCCGCCGCCATCCATCCGATCCAGTCGGCGACGATGGGTTCGAAGAACCCTTTCGCCTTGCTCGGGGCCTTCTGGAAAATCTGGCGCGGCGTACGGCAGGCGTCCGCCATTATCGGCAGGATCAAGCCGGATGCCGTCGTCGGCTTCGGCGGCTACCCGACCCTGCCGCCGCTCTATGCCGCGACGCGGCGCAAGGTGCCGACTTTGATCCATGAGCAGAACGCGGTGATGGGGCGCGCCAACAGGGCGCTGGCCGGCCGTGTCGATGCCATAGCCGGCGGCTTCCTGCCGCAGGATGCGAGTGCCGCCGGCGCCAAGACGGTGACGACAGGCAATCCGGTCAGGCCGGCTGTGCTGGAAGCGGCCAAGACACCTTATGCGGCATCGACCGGGGAGGAGCCGTTCCGCCTGCTGGTGTTCGGCGGCAGCCAGGGCGCCCAGTTCTTTTCCGATGCCATGCCGGGGGCGATCGCACTGCTTTCCGATGCACAGCGCAAGCGGCTTGCGATCACGCAGCAGGCGCGTGCCGATGACGTGGGGCGGGTGAAGGCGGCCTATGCCGCGCTTGGCGTCGCCGCCGAGGTTTCGCCCTTCTTCACCGACATGGCGGCACGCATGGCGGGGGCGCATCTGGTGATCTCACGTTCCGGTGCCTCGACCGTCTCGGAGATCGCCGTCATCGGACGACCGGCGTTGCTGGTGCCCTATCCCTACGCGCTCGACCACGACCAGGCGGCAAACGCGGCGGCCCTTGCCGCCGCCGGCGGAGGCGAGGTGCACCCACAATCCTCGCTGTCGCCCGAGCGCATCGCAACCCTCCTTGGCGGACTGATGGACGCCCCCGAGCGGCTGGCGGCGATGGCGGCTGGCGCGAAATCAGCTGGCAGGCCGCACGCGGCAAGGTTGCTCGCCGACCTCACAGAGGCTATTGCGTCCAGAAAAACCGTTTCGGACTTCAGGAAGGGGACGCACGCATGAAAATGCCGCAGACCATCGGCCTCGTGCATTTCATCGGCATTGGCGGCATCGGCATGAGCGGCATCGCCGAGGTGCTGCACAATCTCGGCTACAAGGTGCAAGGGTCCGATCAGGCCGATAGCGCCAATGTGCAGCGCCTGCGCGACAAGGGCATCGAATGCTTCGTCGGCCACAAGGCCGAAAACCTCGGCGATGCCGAGGTCATCGTCGTCTCGACGGCGATCAAGAAATCCAATCCGGAGCTCAAGGCCGCGCGTGAAAGGCTGCTGCCGATCGTGCGTCGCGCCGAGATGCTGGCCGAGCTGATGCGCTTCCGCCAGGCGGTGGCCATCGGCGGCACGCACGGCAAGACGACGACGACCTCCATGGTGGCGACGCTGCTCGAAGCCGGCGGGCTTGACCCGACCGTCATCAATGGCGGCATCATCAATGCCTATGGCACCAACGCCCGCATGGGCGATGGCGAATGGATGGTGGTCGAAGCCGACGAGAGCGACGGCACCTTTCTCAAGCTGCCGGCCGACATTGCCGTCGTCACCAATATCGATCCCGAGCATCTCGACCACTATGGTAGTTTCGACAAGGTGCGCGAGGCGTTCCGCCAGTTCGTCGAGAATGTGCCGTTCTACGGTTTCGGCGTGATGTGCACCGACCACCCGGAAGTCCAGGCGCTGGTCGGCCGTATCGAGGACCGCCGCGTCATCACCTATGGCGAGAACGCGCAGGCCGATGTGCGCTTCACCAACCATCGCATGGCGGGTGCCACGTCCGAGTTCGACGTGGTGATCCGCGACCGCAAGACCGGCGGCCAGAAGACGATAGCGGACCTGCGGCTGCCAATGCCAGGCCGCCACAATGTCTCGAACGCCACCGCCGCGATCGCGGTCGCGCATGAGCTCGGCCTGTCCGGCGAGGCGATCAAGAAGGGCCTGTCGTCCTTTGCCGGCGTCAAACGCCGCTTCACCCGTACCGGCTCCTGGAACGGCGTCGACATTTTCGACGACTACGGCCATCATCCGGTCGAGATCGCGGCCGTGCTCAAGGCCGCGCGCAGCGCCACCAAGGGACGCGTCATCGCCATTGCCCAGCCGCACCGCTTCACCCGGCTGCATGATCTGTTCAACGAGTTTTCGGCCTGCTTCAACGACGCCGACACGGTGATGGTCGCCCCTGTCTACGCGGCCGGCGAAGAGCCGATCGAGGGCGTGACTTCCGATGCGCTGGTGTCGCGCATCCGCGCCGGCGGCCATCGCGACGCCCGCTACATCGAAGGACCGGCCGATATCGCGCCGATCATCCGTGATCTCGCCAAGCTCGGCGATTTCGTCGTCTTCCTCGGCGCCGGCAATATCACCCAATGGGCTTATGCCTTGCCCAAGGAGCTTGCCGCCTCATGACGCATGGCCAGGCCCTGATCGACAGACTTGGCGACCGGCTTGCCGGCCTGCGCGGCCGCATCACGCCCAATGCCGAGATGGACAAGATCACCTGGTTCCGCGCCGGCGGCCTGGCTGAAGCGCTGTTCCAGCCGGCGGACGAGAAGGACCTCGCCGCATTCCTTCGGGCGGTTCCCGAAGAAATCCCGCTGACCATCGTCGGCATCGGCTCGAACCTGCTTGTCAGGGATGGCGGCATTCCAGGCTTTGTCATCCGGCTTTCCGCCAAGGGCTTTGGCGAGGCCGAAGTCATCTCACCGATCAGGATCAGGGCAGGCGCGGCGACGCCCGACAAGCGCATGGCCGCCGTGGCGCTCGAGGCCGGCATTGGCGGCTTCCATTTCTACCACGGCATTCCAGGCGCCATTGGCGGCGCGCTCAGGATGAATGCTGGCGCCAATGGCGTCGAGACGCGCGAGCGCGTTGTCGAGGTGCGCGCGCTCGACCGCAAGGGCAATGTCCAGACGCTGAGCAATGCCGACATGGGTTATGCCTATCGCCACTCGGCCGCACCGTCCGGGCTGATCTTCACCTCGGCCGTGTTCGAAGGGTTTGCCGAGGACAAGGCGGTGATCAAGGCGGCGATGGATGCCGTGCAGAACCACCGCGAGACCGTGCAGCCGATCCGCGAGAAGACCGGCGGCTCGACCTTCAAGAATCCCGAAGGCACCTCGGCCTGGAAGGAGATCGACAAGGCGGGCTGCCGCGGCCTGCTGATCGGCGGGGCGCAGATGTCGCCCCTGCACTGCAACTTCATGATCAACACCGGCACCGCCACCGGTTACGACCTCGAATATCTCGGCGAGACGGTGCGGGCGCGCGTGCTCGAACATTCCGGCATGCGCCTGCACTGGGAGCTCAAGCGCATCGGCAATTTCCGGCCCGGACATGCCGTGCAGGAGTTTCTCGGCCAACTGCTCTGACCTCAATCTCAATTAATTTTAGTTGCCGGTGAAGTTCACGTGATGGTTGAACTTCAAACGCGTTCCCGGAGTGCGCAAAAAGCGTTGCTTCGGGGACTCACCGACACGGTTTTCACGTCCATTTTCTCAGAAAGTGAATCTCTCGGAATCATAAGCACTTGCCAGTAAATCAACTCTCTGATTCTCTGCTCCAAAGCGTTTCCTGATTTGAGTCGTTCGACGCGTTACCCGCGTTTTCCGTCTGGGGGGCAACCTGCCGAGAGACTCGGACTCAATGTTGCGGAAATCTGGTTTTGGTCCGCCGTGAGAGGGGATGACGGGGAATGAAGAGCAAGCATGTGGCC
Source organism: Mesorhizobium sp. B2-4-15 (assembly GCF_006658505.1). Lineage (GTDB taxonomy): Bacteria > Pseudomonadota > Alphaproteobacteria > Rhizobiales > Rhizobiaceae > Mesorhizobium. Next base: position 119,125 of record NZ_VFUZ01000013.1, on the reverse strand, counting down.
GTCCTGCTGGGAGGTTTCTCGTCAGAGCGGCCCGTGTCCCTGTCCTCCGGAAAGGCCTGTGCCGATGCGCTGGAGAAGGAAGGCTACCAGGTCACCCGCGTCGATGTCGGGCGCGACGTCGGTTCCGTGCTCGCCGAGCTTCGGCCGGATGTCGCCTTCAACGCGTTGCATGGTCCATTCGGTGAGGATGGCACGATCCAGGGTATCCTCGAATATCTCGGTATTCCCTACACCCATTCCGGCGTGCTCGCCTCGGCGCTCGCCATGAACAAGGAGCAGGCGAAGAAGATCGTCAAATCAGTCGGCGTTCCCGTCGCCGAATCGAAGGTCGCCAATCGCTTCGCCATCCAGAACAAGCATCCGATGAAGCCGCCCTACGTGATCAAGCCGGTCAATGAAGGATCGAGCTTCGGCGTCGTCATCGTGCCTGAAGGGCAGTCGCATCCGCCGCAGATCGTCGGATCGTCCGAATGGAAATATGGCGATACCGTCATGGTCGAGCGCTACATCCATGGGCGCGAACTGACCTGCGCCGTCATGGGTGATGTGGCGCTCGGCGTCTGCGAGATCATCCCGACGGGCCATTCCTTCTACGACTACGATTCAAAATATGTTGCCGGCGGATCAAAACACGAATGCCCCGCAAAAGTTTCACCGAATATTTACCAAAAAATACAGACACTGGCGCTCAAGGCTCACCAAGCTGTCGGCTGTCGGGGCGTTTCCCGGTCGGACTTCCGTTATGACGATCGTCACTCCGAAAATGGCGAAGTTGTATGGCTCGAGGTCAACACCCAGCCGGGCATGACGCCGACATCTCTGGTGCCTGAAATCGCCGCCCAGGCCGGGCATTCGTTTGGTGAACTGTTGAGTTGGATGGTGGAGGACGCTTCGTGTCTGCGTTGAAATGGGGACAGGGTAGGGGGAAGGGCGCGGCGGTGCCGTCGCTGTTCGGCCTGCCGTTGTCATCGGGCCATTTCGTGCTGCCGCGCATGCTTCGCCGCCCGGTGCGCATGCTCGCGCGCCTGGGTGACGGCGAGTTCCAGGCGCCGCGTTTCTCCTCCGCGATCATGTCGGCCGTGCTGCTCGCGTCGAGCGGCGCCTACGGTGCCTATCTTGGCGGTCATGCCGACGGTATCATCCAGAGCATCACTGCCCGCACCGGCTTTGCCGTCGATCAGGTCAAGGTGGTCGGCAACCATCAGACCTCGGAAATCGACATTCTCGACAGGCTCGAGCTTGACGGCTGGACGTCGCTGATCGGCTTCGACGCGGAGGCCGCGCGCGAGCGCATCTCCGGCCTGCCCTGGATCGAGGTCGCTGCGGTGCGCAAGGTCTATCCGCACACTCTGGAAGTGCGCGTCGAGGAGCGCGAGGCCTTCGCGCTCTGGCAGCAGGGCAGTGATCTTTCGGTCATCGAGAAGAATGGTGCCGTCATCGCGCCCTTCTCGGGCGGCAAGCAGGTGCTCTTGCCGCTGCTGATCGGCACTGGCGCGCCCGCCAAGGCGCCTGATTTCCTGGCCAAGGTCGAGCAATATCCCGATCTCGCCAGCCGCATAAAGGGCTACATCCGTGTCGGCGAGCGGCGCTGGGACCTGAAGCTGGACAATGGCATCACCGTCAAGTTGCCGGAGGATGGCGAGGACCAGGCTCTCGCGGAACTCGTGAAGATGGACCATGACAACGGACTTTTGTCGCGTGACATCGCCGCCGTCGACATGCGCCTCACGGACCGGCTGGTCGTGCAGTTGACGCCCGAGGCGGCGACGCAGCGCGAGGCCGCGCTCAACGAGAAACCGAAAACCCTCAAGCGCAAGCCGGAGACGAAGATATGAGCTGGCTTGGCGGTTCTGGCGATGCCTCGTCGCGCCGGTCCGGCACCTTGACGGTGCTGGATGTCGGCTCGAACAAGGTCTGCTGCATGGTGGCCAAGCTCAAGCCGAACGATGACGGCAAGCTGTTGCGCGGCCGCTCGCACCGGATCCGGGTCATCGGCATCGGCCATCAGAAATCGCAGGGCGTGAAGTCGGGTGTGGTGGTCGATCTCGACCGCGCCGAGCATGCGATCCGCTTGTCCGTCGACGCCGCCGAGCGGATGGCCGGGCTGACGGTCGATTCGCTCATCGTCAACATGACCGCCGGCCGGCTGAAGAGCGAAGCCTTCTCGGCGACCATCAACCTCGGCGGCCATGAGGCCGACGAGGCCGACATCAAGCGCGTGCTTGGCGCCGGCGCCAAGCAGGCGCTCAAGGCCGAGCGCGAGGTGATCCATTCGCTGCCGGTCGGCTTCTCGCTGGACGCCGAGCGCGGCGTGCGCGATCCGCGCGGCATGGTCGGCGACGCGCTTGGCGTCGACATGCATGTGCTGACGGGTGACGCGGCCCCAATGCGCAACCTGGAGCTCTCCATCAACCGCTCACATCTGTCGGTCGAGCGCATGGTGGCGACGCCCTATGCCAGCGGGCTGGCGGCGCTTGTCGACGATGAGCTGGAACTGGGTGCAGCCTGCATCGACATGGGCGGCGGCACGACCACGATCTCGGTGTTTTCGGAAGGCAGGTTCGTCCACGGCGATGCGATCGCCATCGGCGGCAACCATGTCACGCTTGACATGGCCAAGGGGCTCTCGACTTCGCTCGATGCCGCCGAGCGGCTCAAGGTGATGCACGGTTCGGCGCTGCCGGGCAGTGCCGATGACCGCGACCTGGTTTCGATCCAGCCGATCGGCGACGATGGTGACGTGCCGTTGCAGATCCCGCGCTCGGTGATGACACGCATCGTGCGTGCCCGTATCGACGAGACGCTCGAACTTCTGCGCGACCGGCTGAACAAGTCGGGCTACGGCAACGCGGTCGGCAAGCGCGTCGTGCTCACCGGCGGCGCCAGCCAGTTGGCCGGCCTGCCGGAGGCGGCACGCCGCATCCTGGGACGCAATGTGCGCATCGGCCGCCCGCTCGGCGTGGCGGGCCTGCCCGAGGCGGCGAAGGGGCCGGCTTTCTCGGCCGCCGTCGGACTTCTGATCTATCCGCAGATGGCGAGTTTCGAGAGCCATCCGGCGAAAGGCATTTCCGGTCTCAGGATGACCGGAACGGGTGGAAAACTGCATCGCATGAGTCAGTGGTTGAGAGACAGTTTCTAATTGACGGGGACAGCCCCATAGGCGGCCGCGGCGGCGAAGCGGCGTGAAAGGCAAAGGACGGAGACAATGACCATCAATCTGCAGAAGCCGGACATCACCGAGCTTAAGCCACGCATCACCGTGTTCGGTGTCGGCGGCGGCGGCGGCAACGCCGTCAACAACATGATCACCGCCGGGCTGCGCGGTGTCGAGTTCGTTGTCGCCAACACCGACGCCCAGGCGCTGACCATGTCGAAGGCCGACCGGCTGATCCAGCTCGGCGCGCATGTCACCGAAGGTCTCGGCGCGGGTTCGCAGCCGGAAGTCGGCCGCGCGGCGGCGGAAGAATGCATCGACGAGATCATCGATCACCTGTCCAACACCCATATGTGCTTCGTCACCGCCGGCATGGGCGGCGGCACCGGCACCGGTGCCGCTCCGGTCGTTGCGCGCGCCGCGCGCGAGAAGGGCATCCTCACCGTCGGCGTCGTGACCAAGCCGTTCCACTTCGAAGGCCAGCGCCGCATGAAGACGGCCGACATGGGCATCGAAGAGCTGCAGAAATGCGTCGACACGCTGATCGTGATCCCCAACCAGAACCTGTTCCGGCTGGCCAATGACAAGACCACTTTCGCCGATGCCTTCGCCATGGCCGACCAGGTGCTCTATTCCGGCGTCGCCTGCATCACCGACCTGATGGTCAAGGAAGGCCTGATCAACCTCGACTTCGCCGACGTGCGTTCGGTCATGCGCGAAATGGGCAAGGCGATGATGGGCACCGGCGAAGCTTCGGGCGAGGGCCGCGCAATGGCAGCGGCGGAAGCGGCAATCGCCAACCCGCTGCTCGACGAGACCTCGATGAAGGGCGCCAAGGGCCTGCTGATCTCGATCACCGGCGGCCGCGACCTCACCCTGTTCGAAGTCGACGAAGCGGCAACCCGTATCCGCGAGGAGGTCGACCAGGACGCAAACATCATCCTGGGCGCCACCTTCGACGAGGAACTGGAAGGCGTCATCCGCGTCTCGGTGGTCGCCACCGGCATCGACAAGTCGGCGGCTGAAATAGCCGCCGCGCCGATCTCGATCCGCGCCGCGCCGCAGAAGCCCGCCCCCCGTCCAGCCGTTGCCGCCGTCGAAAGCCGCCCGGCGCCGGTCCAGCAGACCGTTTACGAGCCGCGCACCGTCGATCCGGTAGCGGAAGCGATCCAGTTGGCCGAAGCAAATGCGGCGGCCATGGCTCAGCCGCGTCCGGCACCGGTTGCCCATGCGGACGATTTCCGCCCGCAGAGCAAGATCTTCCAGGCGCCGCCCGCGCAGCCGCAGCCGATGGTGCAGCCGGTTCCCCAGCAGATGATGCAGCCGGCTCCGCAGCCGCGCGAAATGCTGCGTGAGGTCCAGCAGCCGGTCGCGATGGCCCCGCAGCGCATGCCGCGCGTCGAGGACTTTCCGCCGGTCGTGAAGGCCGAGGTCGAAGCGAAGAGCCGTCCGGCAGACCACCACGAGAACAGCGGACCTATGGGCCTGCTGAAGCGTCTGACCAATGGGCTGACCCGCCGCGAGGAGGAGCCCGCACGGCTGCAGCCGGCGCAACCGCGTGAACCGAAGCTGCGCCAGGCCGCGCCCGAAGTGCGCCGCCTCGCCAGCCAGGACGCGCAGCTCTACGCACCGCGCCGCGGCCAGCTGGATGAGCAGGGCCGCCTGACGCCGCAGACCAGGGCGACTCAGGACGACGATCAACTGGAGATCCCGGCGTTCCTGCGCCGCCAAGCCAACTGAGTAGTTAACGGACTGTAACAATTGTTAACAGGCAGGCAAGGAATTGCTTGCCTGTTAACGTTTAAAGTTGTGGAAAATCAAACGCTTATGATGCTGTACATGTTCCAGTTCGCGGTTACAGAGAGTAAGAAACCGTGATTTGGAGTCTCCTTGCCGGGACATTATCTTCGCCGCCTACCATAGTCGGTCTGCCGGGATTTCGGGGAAGTGGCCCTGCCTGCCGATTTCACAAGAGCCGCGCCCTCGGGCTGGAGAAGCGGCCCTAGGCATTTCGGGCTTATGGGGATTGTCTTGCACGACTATCAGACGACAGTGAAGACGCGCGCGTCGCTTACAGGCACCGGCGTTCACAGCGGCAAAGAAGTTTCCATCAGTTTCCTGCCCGCGGATGCCGACACTGGCATCGTGTTCCAGCTTATCAATGAGGAAGGGCAGGGCCGCGAGTTCCGTGCCCTATTTTCCGAGATCGGTGCCACGGACCTTTGCACCATGCTCGGCGATCCTTCGGGCGAGCACATCGCCACCGTGGAGCACATAATGGCCGCGCTGTTCGGGCTCGGCATCGACAATGTCGTCATCGAGATCGATGGGCACGAAGTTCCCATTCTCGACGGCAGCGCCATGGCCTTCGTGGAAGCCATCGACCAGGCGGGTATCGAAAAATTGCCGGTCAAGCGGCGCTACATCAGGGTCGTCAAGCCGGTCCGCATCGAGAACGGTGCTTCCTGGGCGGAGTTCAGACCCTATGACGGCACCCGCTTCGAGGTCGAGATCGATTTCGAAAGTCCGGCGATCGGGCGTCAGCTCTTTGCTTCCGACATCAATGCCGACATCTTCCGCCGTGACATCGCGCGGGCCCGCACCTTCGGCTTCATGAAGGATGTCGAGCGGCTGTGGGCCGCCGGCTACGCCCTGGGATCCTCGCTGGAGAATTCTCTGGTGATTGGTGACGACAACCGCGTCATCAACATGGGCGGCCTGCGCTACCCCAACGAATTCGTGCGCCACAAGACGCTGGACGCCATGGGCGACCTGGCGCTGGGCGGCGCCCGCTTCATCGGCTGTTTCCGTTCCTATCGCGGCGGCCACAGGCTGAACGCCGCGGCGCTGCGGCGCCTGCTGTCGGACCGCACGGCTTTCGAGATCGTCGAGACGACACGCCGCGAGCGTGGCCGCGCGGCGGAGATGAGCGCCGTCAATGCGCCGCTCTATGCGCCCTGGATGATCTGAATCCCTTAGCTTTTTTCGATTCCCTTGGAGACGGCCGGTGTTGCAGGAATGCACCATCGGCTGGTGAAATCACAGGGATGTCGAGGCTCCGACCGACCGCCACAAAAATGTGCGATTGGCTAGACATAGCGTTGCCCGGCAAGGCGGTTATGGTCTATGGCTGCTGCCGTCGATTAGTGCATGTCGCTCAAAAGTGGGGACCAGTTTTGGGGGAACTGCATGCAACGGGCATTAAAATAACGCCGAAAGGGCGGAATCCAATCATGTTCTTCAAGCGAGTCGGTCAATCGAAAGTGCCGCAGTGGTCTGTTTTTCTGGCGCTTTCGGTGGTTGTTCCATCGCTCTTTCTGTCGGCCTGCATGTCGTCGGAGAAAGATATCGACCTTTCGACCTATGTCGACCATACCGAGCCTGGGGACGTTCTCTACAATCAAGGCCTCGCCAATCTGAATGCCGGGCGGCTGGACGAGGCGAGCAAGAAGTTCGACGCCGTCGACCGCCAGCATCCCTATTCGGAATGGGCCCGCAAATCGATGGTGATGGGCGCGTTCGCCGACTATCGAAAGGGCAGCTACGACGAGGCGATCTCGTCGGCCAAGCGCTACCTGGCGCTTTATCCGTCCACCGATGACGCCCCCTATGCGCAGTACATTATCGGCCTGAGCTACTATCGCCAGATCAAGGATGTGACGCAGGACCAGAAGGAAGCACGCCAGACCGTGCAGACCATGCAGGATCTGGTGACGCGCTGGCCGAATTCGGAATATGTCGAGGACGCCAAGCAGAAGATCCGCTTCGCCAACGACCAGCTCGCCGGCAAGGAAATGCAGATCGGCCGCTATTATCTGGAGCGCCGCGAATACATCGCCGCCGTCAAGCGCTTCCGTACCGTGGTGGAGAATTATTCCAACACGCGTCATGTCGAGGAGGCACTGGCCCGCCTGACCGAAAGCTACTACGCAATGGGGCTCACCTCGGAGGCCCAGACCGCCGCCGCGGTGCTCGGCACCAACTACCCTGACAGTTCATGGTATAAGGATTCCTACAAGCTCCTGCAGAGCAACGGGCTGGCGCCGCGCGAGAATGCCGGGTCGTGGATATCCAAGGCCGGGAAGCTGATCACCGGCGCCTGACCCGCGGTACCCCGGACCGAAGCGTGCATAGCGCGTTTTTTCGGATTGATCCGATGCGCAAACAAAAAGATAGTGCGGCGCTGCGACTCCAATCGGTCGCGTGCCGCTTTGAAGCGCGTCGTGCTTGAACGGATCCATGCGACGCGCTTTAAGTCTTTTGCTTTCGTGCATGTCGTTATCCCAAGACCGGGTCCACTTTTGGGCGGCATGCAATAGGTCCGGGTTCTGATGCTTTCCAGATTGTCGATCCGCGATATCGTCCTGATCGAGAAGCTGGATATCGACTTCCAGCCGGGCCTTTCCGTGCTGACGGGTGAAACGGGCGCCGGCAAATCCATCCTGCTCGATGCCCTATCGCTGGCGCTCGGCGCGCGCGGCGACGCCTCGCTGGTGCGTCATGGCGCGGCACAGGGCCAGGTCATCGCCGTCTTCGATGTGCCGCGCAACCATCCGGTTCGCGCGCTGCTTGCCGAAAACGCCATAGAGGATGATGGCGACGTCATATTGCGCCGTGTGCAAACGGCGGACGGCCGCACGCGCGTGTTCGTCAACGACCAGCCATCCAGCGTGACCCTGATGCGCGATGTCGGCCGCGCGCTGGTCGAGATCCACGGCCAGCACGATGAGCGCGCCCTGGTCGATCCCGGCGCACACCGTGACGTGCTCGACGCATTCGGCGGCCATCTCGGCGTCGTTCGCTCGACCGGCGAGGCCTGGCGGCACTGGCGCGCCGGCGAGCAGGAGCTTTCGCGCCACCGCGCCAAGGTGGCGGCAGCGGCGCGCGAGGCCGACTATCTGCGTGCCGCGGTCGCGGAATTGACCAGGCTCGATCCGCAGCCTGGCGAGGAAACCGAACTTGCCGAACTGCGCGCCCATATGATGCGCGCCGAGAAGATCGCTTCCGAAATCCATGATGCGCAGGATGTGCTGTCGGGCCCGTCCTCACCCTTGCCGCAGCTCGCCAGCCTGCTGAGACGGCTGCAGCGCAAGGCGACGGAAGCGCCCGGCCTGCTCGAGGACGTGGTCAAGTCGCTGGACGAAGCCATGCTGTCGCTCGACGCGGCGCAATCCGGTGTCGAGGCCGCGCTTCGCGCCACTGAATATGACCCGCAAAGGCTGGAGAAAGCCGAGGAGCGGCTGTTCTCGCTGCGCGCGGCGTCGCGCAAGCACAGCGTCGCCGTCGACGACCTGGCGCAGTTGCGCGACACGATGGTTGCCGATCTTGCCGATCTCGATGCCGGCGAGGAGCGGCTGCACGGGCTGGAGAAGCAGGCCGCCGCCGCACGCGAGGCCTATGACATTGCCGCCGCGCAGCTTTCCTCGCTTCGCCATGCGGCGGCCGTCGGGCTGACCAAGGCGGTGATGGCCGAACTGCCGGCGCTGAAGCTCGAACGCGCCGCCTTCATCGTCGAGATGAAGAGCGAGGCCGAGAGCCGCATGGAAGAGGGCATCGACCAGATCGAGTTCTGGGTGCGCACCAATCCCGGCACGCGGCCCGGGCCGATGATGAAGGTCGCCTCCGGCGGAGAACTCTCCCGCTTCCTGTTGGCGCTGAAGGTGGCGCTGGCCGACCGTGGCTCGGCGCCGACGCTGGTTTTCGACGAAATCGACACCGGCGTTGGTGGCGCCGTGGCCGACGCGATCGGCCAGAGGCTGGCGCGCCTGTCGAAGCGCGTGCAGGTGCTGTCGGTCACCCACGCACCGCAGGTGGCGGCGCGCGCGGCGACGCATTTCCTGATCTCCAAATCGGGCAGCACCGACCGCGTGGCGACCGGAATCGCCGAGATGGACAGGACGGCGCGGCAGGAAGAGATCGCGCGTATGCTGGCCGGTGCCACCATTACCGACGAAGCGCGCGCCGCCGCCGAGCGGCTGCTGCGTGAGAACACTACCGCGGCATGAGAATATCCGGCGTCATGGAGCGAGTCAGGATATGGCTCCATCCTGCTGTTCAGCAATGATTTTCCCGAAATCCTGATTTATTGTGACGTGCCATTGTCCAAGGAAGCTTTCCATGTCGGAAAAACCAGTCGATTCGCTCGATGAAAGCGAGGCGGAAGCCGAGCTGAAGCGCCTTGCGGCGGAGATCGCCGAGCACGACCGGCGCTACCATACCGAGGACGCGCCTGTTATCACGGATGCGGAATATGACGCGCTGGCGCGGCGCAACCTCGCCATCGAGGAGCGTTTTCCCGGTCTGGTGCGCGAGGATTCGCCGTCGCGCAGGGTAGGCGCGCCGCCGGCGGAGGGCTTCGCCAAGGTGCGCCACGCCGTGCCGATGCTCAGCCTCGCCAAGGCTTACACCGACGAGGACGTCGCCGATTTCATCGTGCGCGGCCGGCGGTTCTTCGACCGCGACAAGGACCTCGACATCGCCTTCACCGCCGAGCCGAAGATCGACGGGCTATCGGCTTCGCTGCGCTATGAAAAGGGCGTCTTCGTACAGGGCGCGACGCGTGGCGACGGTGCGGTGGGCGAGGACATCACCGCCAACCTCAGGACCATCGCCGATATTCCTGCCAGGCTGAAAGGCTCGGGCTGGCCTGATGTCATCGAGATACGCGGCGAGGTCTATATGACCTATGCCGAGTTCGAGGCGCTGAAGGCACGTTCGGCCGCGGCCGGTGGCCAGGATTACGTCAATCCGCGCAACACGGCTGCCGGCTCACTACGCCAGAAGGATCCTTCCGTCACCGCCAGCCGCAACCTCAAATTCTTTGCCTATGCCTGGGGCTACACCACGGAAGATCCAGCCCCGACCCAGTATGATTCGGTCCAGAAATTCGCCGATTGGGGGTTCAAGATCAGTCCCCTGATGGTGCGGGCGAAGTCGGTCGAGGAACTGGTCGCGCACTATCACCGGATCGAGGAGCAGCGGTCGTCGCTGGGCTATGACATTGACGGCGTCGTCTACAAGGTCGACCAACTCGAATTGCAGCGCCGCTGGGGTTTCGTCACCGGTGAGCCGCGCTGGGCAGTCGCGCACAAATTCCCGGCCGAGCAGGCGATGACGACGGTGGAGAAGATCGACATCCAGGTCGGCCGCACCGGCACGCTGGCGCCAGTCGCACGGCTGGCACCGGTGACGGTCGGCGGTGTGGTGGTCGAGAACGTCACGTTGCACAATGAGGATTACATCAAGGGCTTTGACAGCAACGGTCTGCCGATCCGCGATGGCATCGACGTGCGCATCGGTGATACGGTGGTCATCCAGCGGGCAGGGGATGTGATCCCACAGATCGTCAGCGTCGTCATCGACAAGCGCCCGGCTGATGCCATGCCTTACGAGTTCCCGCATACCTGTCCGGTTTGCGGTTCGCCGGCGACGCGCGAGATCAACGAGAAGACCGGCAAGGAGGATTCGCGCCGCCGCTGCACCGGCGAGCTGATCTGCCCGGCGCAGGCCGTGGAAGGGCTGCGGCACTTCGTGTCGCGCGGCGCCATGGACATAGAAGGCCTGGGCGCTGAAAACATCGACCTGTTCTTCAATTCGGGACTGATCAAGACAGCCGCCGATATCTTCACGCTCCGGGATCGCCGTCCGGCCGTCACCAGGGCGCTGGCCGAGCGGCGCGAGGAGCAGGCCAGGCAGCGCGAGGCGGCGTCCGGCAAGACGCGCAAGAATGTGCGCGGCGTCGAGGACCGCAACTATGAGGGTCTCGACAAGCTGTTCGCGGCCATAGACGCGCGCCGCGAACCGGAACTCGATCGTTTCATCTTTGCGCTCGGCATCCGCCATATCGGCGAGACGACGGCGGCCGTGCTTGCCCGGACCTTCTCGACGATCGAGGAGTTGATCCGCGTCGGCAAGGAGACGGCGGCGGCGGAGGACCCGCACACAGTCTTCCCGTCGATCAACGGCATCGGCGACACAGTGATCGACGCGCTGCGCGATTTCTTCGGCAATGAGCGCAATGACGACGTGCTCGACAAGCTGCTCGAACAGGTCAAGCCAAAGCCGTATATCGTCACGATCTCGACCGACAGCGAGGTCGCCGGCAAGACGATCGTCTTCACCGGTTCGCTGGAGAAGATGACGCGTTCCGAAGCCAAGGCGATGGCCGAACGGCTCGGCGCCAAGGTAGCTGGTTCGGTTTCGGCCAAGACCGATCTGGTGGTGGCGGGACCGGGTGCCGGCTCCAAGCTCAAGCTTGCCAGTGAACTCGGTGTCGAAGTCATCGACGAAGACACCTGGCTGCAGCGGGTCGGCAAGGCGTGATGTCGGGCGAATTCAAAGGGTTCGGTCCAAAGGCCATTCCGTTCCTGAAGGCCCTCGATTTCCACCAGAGCCGGGAGTGGTTCCTGGAGAACCGGGAATTGTTCGAAAAGGAATTGCGCGATCCCCTGGGCGATCTCGTCGAAACGCTGACGCAGCGTTTCTTGGCAGCCGGGCTCGGCCTGCGTGGCGACCGCAAGAAGTCGCTGTTCCGCATCAACCGCGACGTCCGCTTCGCCAAGGACAAGCGGCCCTACAACAGGCATCTCTCCGCGATCCTGTCGCCCGACGGCAGCAAGATGGAGCAAGGCGTGTTCTACGTCCATATCGGGCTGGAGGGTTGCTTTGCCGGTGTCGCCTGGTGGCAGCCGGAGGCGGCGCTTCTGTTGTCGATGCGCCGGGCCATCGAGACATGGCCCGAGAGGTTTCGCGCCATGGTGAAGGCGTTGAACAAGAATGGCCTCGAGCTCGATGCCGAAGGCGGCATGAAACGCACGCCGCGCGGCTTTGAGCACGTCGTGGACAAAGATCTCGTTGCCGCCATCCGCAACCGGCATTTTGTTGTTCGCCACGTCATCGACCCAGCTGGCATCCATGGGCCGGAACTGGTCGAGGAACTCGTCGATTTCACCCTGCGCGCCAAGCCGCTGCTCGACTGGGGCAGGGCGATCGAAGGCAAAATCGCGCAGGATTGAATAGTCGACGCCGCGATCCGGCGATGATTTCCGCTGATCGTTTGGCTCAAGCGAATTCGTGTGACAAGGCGGGGCATGCCACCTACATACCGCCTCTCCCTTTGTTGTTGTGCATGTCCCCAAACCGCCACGCACTTTTGGGCGACATGCATCAGGAGTGGTCGATGGCGACGGACGTGATTTCAGAAAGCGGCGGCAAGAGCGAGTTCTGGCAGGGCGTGCGGCTGTCCATGCCGGTCGTGGTGGCGTCGGCGCCATTTGCCGTGCTGTTCGGAGCGCTTGCCGTCGACCAGGGCTTCTCGGTCTTCGAAGCCTTCCTGATGAGCGCATTGGTGTTCGGCGGCGCCAGCCAGATGGTGGGCATCCAGCTGTTCGGCCAGCATGTCGCGCCATGGCTGATCGTGCTTTCGATCTTCGCCGTCAATTTCCGCCATGTGCTCTATTCCGCCGGGATCGGCCGGCGCATCGCGCACTGGCCCGTCATCCAGCAGGCGCTCGGCTATTTCATCCTTACCGATCCGCAATACGCGGTGGCCGAAGCGCGGGCGCAGTCGGGGCAGACCGTCGGCTTTGCCTGGTATCTGGGGCTCGGCCTGCCGGTCTATCTGTTCTGGATCACCGAAAGCGCGCTCGGCGCGGTGTTCGGCAAGCTCATCCCCGACACGCATGCGCTGGGTATCGATTTCCTGCTGCCGATCTATTTCCTTGGCCTTGTGATGGGGTTTCGCAAGCGGCCGCTGTGGCTGCCGGTGGTCATCGCCAGCGGCTGCGCCTCGATCATCGCCTACAAGACGGTCGGATCGCCCTGGCATGTCTCGATCGGCGCCGTTGCCGGCGTGCTGCTCGCCGTCATCCTGCCGCCGCACCATAGCGGCGTGGGAGAGCAGCCATGAGCACGACATTCTGGATCATCATCGCTGGCGCGATCGCCACTTATCTGACGCGCATCGGCGGGCATCTGGTGATTTCGCGCTTCGAAAACATCCATCCGCGCGTCGAGGCCGGCCTCAATGCGGTGCCGGCGGCGGTGCTGACGACACTGGTGGCGCCGGAACTGTTGAACGCCGGACCGGCCGAATGGGCGGCCCTGGTCGTCACGGCGGTGGTTTCGCTGCGTGGCGGGCTGATGGCGATGTTTCTGGCGGGTGCCGCGGTGCTGATCCTGGCGCGGCAGTTCATCGGATAAGAGCTCTGCCTCGCGATGCTTCCAACGTAGGCGCCGCACCTCATTGCCCTGTCGGGCATTTCTCCCCGTATAGGGACGGGGAGAAAGACGCTGTCATCGACGATTTCGCCAACTGTAGGCGCTGCAAAAAAAAGGCGGCGAGGTTGCGGCCAGCTCCCTTCTCCCGTCACTATGCGGGGAGAAGGTGCCGGCAGGCGGATGAGGGGCAGCGCCAACCTTCCAAGCTGAATATCGGCCGCCTCAAATCTTGGCGTCGTGCGGCAGCGGTGCGGTCGCCTTTTCCAGCCAGGCCAGCGTTTCGCCGTCGAGCATCGGGCCGATTTCGGCCAGCACGCGGGCGTGGTAGGTGTCCAGCCAGTGCAGTTCCTCGCGCGTCAGCAGGTCCGACCGCACCAGCCTGATATCGATCGGCGCCAGCGTCAGCGTCTCGAAGCCGTGCATGGCGATGTCGCCGCCCTCGATCTGTTCTGCCGGCGTCACCAGGATGAGGTTCTCGATGCGGATGCCGTAGGAGCCTTCCTTGTAGTAGCCGGGCTCGTTGGACAGCATCATGCCTTCGAGCAGCTTTTCGGTGCCGGTGCGGGCGATGCGCTGCGGGCCTTCATGCACGGCCAGATACGAGCCGACGCCATGGCCGGTGCCATGGGCGAAGTCACAGCCATGCTTCCACAGCGCCATGCGGGCGACGGCATCGATCTCGGAACCGCGCGTGCCGGCTGGGAAGCGCAGCGTGGAAATGCCGATCAAACCTTTGAGCACCAGGGTGAAGCGTTCGCGCATTTCCTCGGTCGGCTGGCCGATCGGCACGGTGCGGGTGATGTCGGTGGTGCCGTCCTGATATTGCGCGCCGGAATCGAGCAGGAACAATTCGCCGCTTTGAAGCTTGCGGCTGGTGGCGCGCGACACGCGGTAATGCATGATGGCGCCGTTGGGGCCGGCGCCGGAAATGGTGTCGAAAGAGACGTCGCGCAGCGGCATCTGCGTTTCCTCGCCGGTCTGCCGGCGTGTCTCTTCCAGCCTGGTGACGACGGCGATCTCGTCAAGCGAGCCTGGCTTCTGGCGTTCCAGCCAGCACAAGAGTTTTGCCACCGCCGCGCCGTCGCGGCGATGCGCGGCACGCGAGCCGTTGATCTCGGCCTGGTTCTTGGTGGCGCGCGGGATGCGGGCCGGGTCGGGCGCGGCGATCACCGTGCCGCCATTGTCCTCGACCAGCATGCGCAGCCTGTCGGCCGCGAGCACCGGGTCAAGCGCGATCTTCGCGCCACCCCTGGCCAGGGCCACGATCGCCGCTTCGAATTCGACGGGCTCGTGCGGATCGGCGAGTTGCGTGAGATAGGCCGCGACCTGGCGCGAGAATTTGCGCTTGTCCATGAACAGCTGATGGGACCCATCGGCGGCCAGGATGGCGAAGCCGAGCGCCAGCGGCGTGTGCGGCACGTCACCGCCACGGATGTTGAAGGCCCAGGCGATGGAGGAGGGATCGGTCAGCACCGCATGGGTGGCGCCGTCCTTGCCGATCGCCGCCGCCAGCCGCGCCAGCTTGTCCTTGGCGAGCTCGCCGGCAAAGCCGATCGGGTGCAGCTCGACCGGCGTCACGGGCGCCGCGGGCTGGTCCTTCCAGATGACGTCGATCGGGTTTCTGTCGAGCGGCACCAGGACGGCGCCCGTCTTGTCGGCCGAGGCCTGCAGCGCCTTGACCTCGCTGATCGTGTGCAGCCATGGATCGAAGCCGAGCCGCGCGCCCTTGCCGATATTCTCGCGGAGCCAGACGGCGGGCGGGTTGTCGACCAGGCTTTCGATCGAAAAGACGTCGAGGTCGACCTCATTGCGCACCTGCAGCGTATAGCGGCCGTCGACAAAGACGAAGGCGCGGTCACGCAGGACGATGGCGACCCCGGCCGAGCCGCTGAAGCCGGTCAGCCATTTCAGCCGCGCCGAACGGTCGGCGACATATTCGCCCTGATGCTCGTCGGCGCGTGGAACGATGAAGCCGTCCAGGCCATTCGCCGCCAGCCATTGGCGCAGCAGCGCCACGCGCGGCTTGCCGACTGCCGGGTCGCCGGCGGAATCGAAGGTCTGGAACATGATGGGCCTCCTGATGTCAGTTCGACCGTAGCCTATGGACCCGGAAATCGGAATCGGTTTCCGGCTGGCGCAAACTGCTACAGCGTCGCCAGGCTGACAACCGATCGCGCTTGGTCCAGCGGCAGCACGAAGGTCGATGCCGCTGAAACACGCTTTCAGCCGGCAACAGCCGTGCTTTCTCGGTTTGGCATTTGACGCGCCCGATATTCATTGATGCAAAATCGCAACGGGCGTGCGCGGATTGCTTTCCAGCGCCTGCTTGTTTGGTTTCGGCAATCCTCGCGGCTTGTCTCGGGCCGGCGCTTTTCGTAGCGTTGTCATGGGTTTCAGGGGCGATCCAGTCAAATAGATGGCTGGTCGGGGAGATTGCATTACATGAGACATTCGGTTTTTGCAGCGCACGCCAAATGCAAGAGCGAGGCGAACGCGCAGCTTGCGCGTCCATTGCTGGCGTCGACGTCGCTACCGGCTCTGCTGCTAGCCGGAGTTGTAGTGATCGCCATGACGCCACTTATGTCTGGTGGCGCCTCGGCTGAGGATTTCACCCATGGCGCCGGCGGCTGGGGTACGGCTGCGAATTGGACCCCCGCAACGGTTCCAGATGGGGTCGATGCGGTCGCGAACTTCAACCATGATGCGGCGGACCAGGGTGTCTCCTATACCGTCGACCTGTCAGGTGGGCCCTACACGGTGGGGACACTGAACCTCAATGCAACGAGCACCTCTGGCGGCTACCAGTTGGCGAACGGTGTTTTGAATTTCCAGGCCTCTGGCCAGGCCGCCGTTAACGTGGAAACGAACAATTTCGTCACGGATCTGGCGACCAATGCCGGTTTCAACCTGATCTCCGACACCGTTTTCTCGGTTGGTGCCGGTACTCATTTTACGGCGGATGGAGTGATTTCAGGCAGCGGCTTGACCAAGAGTGGCGATGGCTTGCTCACCTTAAATGGGGCAAACACCTATGCTGGCGGTACCACTCTCTATGGCGGCACGCTCAGCCTCGGCAACGATGCCGCCCTCGGGACCGGCCCGCTTACCGCTTTCAATGGAACCGTGATCGATATCCAGAACGGTATTACCGTCAGCAACGATCTATACATCGACATCAGCCAGACCATCAATGTTGGGCCGGGAACAGGCACCTATTCCGGTCAGATTTCGGAATTCGAGGTCGGCACGGTCGTGAAGACCGGTGCCGGTACACTCGTCCTGACCAACTACAACTATTTGAGCGGTGGGGTAAGGATCAGCGACGGCACGTTGCAGGTCACGGCCGATCATGCGGCGGGTTCGGGGCCGATCACCCTGGAGGGCGGCGCGTTGCAGGCAGGTGCCAACCTTAACCTTGCCAATGTCTCGATCCTGTTCGGCGCAACGGGCGGCACCATCGATACAAACGGGTTCGACGTGAGCACCAGCGCGAGCATGGGCGACAATGATGTGCCGACCGGTACCTTCACGAAGACCGGCGCGGGAACGCTGACGGTGAGCGGCTTCGCCAACAACAACACCTATGCCACGGCGACCAACGTTGCCCAGGGCACGCTGAAGGCAGGCGCGGCCAACATTTTCAGCGCCAACAGCGCCTATACGGTTGCCAGCGGTGCCACGCTTTCGCTTAACAATTTCAGCCAGGCAATCGGTTCGCTTGCCGGCGCGGGAACGGTCGATACCGGTTCGGGCACGCTGACGACCGGCGGCATGAATAACGATACGGTGTTTTCCGGCAATCTCACCGGCACCGGCGACCTGACCAAGACGGGAACCGGAACCTTCGAGCTTTCGGGCACCAGTTCGTTCTCAGGCAACACCAAGGCTCAGGCCGGCACGCTTCTGGTCAGCGGCTCCTTGGCCAATTCGGCCGTGGCCGTCGCCAACGGCGCCACGCTGGGCGGCGGCGGCACGATTGGAGCGCTCGACGTCTCCGGCACGGTCGCGCCCGGCAACAATGCAATTGGCACGTTGACAGTCAATGGCACCGCCAAATTCGAGGCCGGCTCCACCTATGCGATGGAACTCAATTCGGCCGTCGTCTCGGATCTGATCGATGTGCATGGCGCCGCCACCATTGCCAGCGGCGCCGGCCTGACGGTGACCAATATTGGACTTGGCGGTCTAGTGGCAGGCACCCGCTACACCGTTCTTGAGGCCAGCAGCGTCACCGGAACCTTCACCTTGGCCGACCCACAGCTCTCCAACTTCGTCAGCCTCACCACCGGTTCCAATGCAACGCAGGCCTATGTCGACGTCACCCAGTCGAAGAGCTTCGGTTCGGCCGGCCTGACGCCGAACCAGATCGCCACCGGCGAGGGGCTGGACAGCGCCGCCGGCAGCCCCCTGGTCAGCGCGATGCTCGCCTTGCCGAGCGACGCGGCCGCGCAGGCCGCCTACGACCAGCTTTCGGGCGAAGTCCATGCCTCGGCCAAGGGCATGCTCGTCCAGGACAGCCACTTCCTGCAGGATGCGGTGACGGCACGCTTGCGTGGCGCTTTCGGCGACAGCGGCAAAACCGCTTCGCTGCCGGTCATGGCCTATGGCCAGGACGGCGTTCAGCCCGTGGCCGCCGACACGGACCGCTTTGCCGTCTGGTCGCAGGGATTCGGCTCCTGGGGCGGCACTGACAGCGATGGCAATGCAGCTGCCTTCGACCGTTCGACGGGTGGCCTGCTGGTGGGCGCCGACGGCCTAGCCGGCAACTGGCGGGTTGGCGTGGTCGGCGGCTACAGCCACACCAGCTTCGATGCCGACGACAGGCACTCCTCAGGCGACAGCGACAATTACCATCTCGGCCTCTATGGCGGGACCAATTGGGGCGCCATCGCCTTCCGTACCGGCGCCGCCTACACCTGGCACCGTATCTCGACGTCGCGGTCGGTCGCTTTCCAGGGCTTCACCGACAGCCTGTCGGCCGATTACGACGCGGGGACCGCGCAGGCATTCGGCGAACTTGCCTACAAGACCGATGCCGGGCCATTTGCCTTCGAGCCGTTCGCCAATCTCGCCTATGTCAATCTGCACACGGACGGTTTCTCGGAGAGCGGTGGCGCCGCGGCGCTGAGCAGCGGCAGTTCGACCACCGACGCGACCTTCACCACGCTCGGCTTCAGGGCCTCGACCGACGTCACCATTGGCGGCGTTGCGGCGACCGCGCGCGGCATGTTCGGCTGGCGCCATGCATTGGGTGAGGCGACGCCGGTGTCGACGGTCGCCTTCGCCGGCGGCGACGACTTCACCATCGCCGGCGTGCCGATCGCCAGGGATGCGATGCTGGTCGAAGCCGGTTTCGACGTGCAGCTGGCGCGCAACGCCACGCTTGGCCTGTCCTATGCCGGACAGTTCGGGCCGGATGCCTTCGACAATGGGTTCAAGGCCAATCTTGGCATCAAGTTCTAATCTGGGCATTAGGACGTCAAGAACCGGCCGGCTGTCTTGCCGGCCTCAATGCTTGAGGTGGATCGTCACCCAGCCTTCGCGGTGCAGGGTGCGCACGTGGCGGAAGTTCTGGCCGACATAGGCCGAGATGACGGCGTCGCGCTGGCGATCGAGAATGCCTGACAGCACGATCGAGCCGCCGAGCGCGATGTGCCCGGCCATTTGCGGGGCCAGCCGCATCAGCGGCCGTGCCAATATGTTGGCGACGATGAGATCGAAGGGTGCGCGCTTGCCGAAGATCGGGTGGTGAAAGCCCGGCGCGGTCACCGTTTCGACGAGCGCCTTGACGTGGTTCAGCCGCGCATTGGCGGCGGCGACCTTCACCGCCACCGGATCGATGTCAGTGGCGAGCACCGGAATATGCGCCAGCTTGGCGACGGCGATCGCCAGCACCGCACTGCCGGTGCCGAGATCGAGCGCGTTGCGCGGCTGTTCGCGGCGCACCACTTTCTCCAGCATTTCGAGGCATCCCGCGGTGGTGCCGTGATGGCCGGTGCCGAAAGCAAGGCCGGCCTCGATCTCGATGGCGAGTTCGCCGCTGTGGCGCTTCCTGCGGTCATGCGCGCCGTGAACGAAGAAGCGGCCGGCGCGCACCGGCTTCAGGCCTTCCAGCGAGCGCGCCACCCAATCGATGTCGGGCAGCTTTTCGCGCTCGACCGGTTTTGACAGAGCGAGGCCGGCGAGAACGTCCTTCACCCGCGCCTCGACCGCGTCTACGTCGCCGTCGGCGTAGAGCGAGACTTCATGGATGTCCTGGTCCTCATCCACCTCCAGCACGGCGATCGGCAGCCCTTCATCCTCGAAGGCCATCTCGAGCGCCGCGAAAATGCGGTCAGCCTCGATCTTTCCGGTGGTGAAATGCAGTCGCGTCTGGGTCATGTGGATTAAGGTCTTCCTTGAGCTTGATCTTGTCCGAAAACCGGTTTTCGGAATCAAGCTCTAGCCCCTGGCGGCAAGACGCTTCAGCTTCTCCACGGCGGTGCTGGCGCTTTCGCCGTAGGCGATCGTGCCGGCAAAGTCGCCCTTGGCGTTCAGCAGCAGCACCGAGGCGGTGTGATCCATGGTGTAGTCGCCGTCGCCGGTGTCGACCTTCTTCCAGTAGATGCCGAAGGATTTGGCCATGGCGTAAACCTTGTCCGGGTCGCCCGATATGCCGACGATGCGGTCGGAGAAGTTGCTGACGTAAGCATTCATGACGGCGGGGGTATCGCGCGCCGGATCGATCGAAACGAAATATGCGTGCAGGTTCTTACCGTCGTCGCCGAGCGTCTTCAGCCAGCCGGAGAGTTCGAAGAGCGTGGTCGGGCAGACCTCGGGGCAGTGGGTGAAGCCGAAGAAGACGACACTGGGCTGCCCCCTGAAGGCGGCCTCGGTGATCGGCGCGCTTTTCTGGTCGACAAGAGTGAACGGGGCTCCGAACGGCTCGCCGCCGTAGTGGCCGCGATACCAGTCGAAGGTCAGCCAACCGATGCCGGCCGCCATCAGGACGAGAATGCCGATCAGGATAGAACGCATCATCAGAAAAGTCCGTCCGCAGAAATCATCGCCGGCGGCTCAGTGCGCGCCGGTGCGACAGTCTTAGCGGTTCGACCTTGCCCAGGCAAAGTGCCGCGTTGCCGCAACCGCATATGGTGTTGAAGCGTCTGCTTGCAAAGCAACCCAACTCGCCCCACCTGAGACCGGCTACTCGAACCGCAGGAGGCTTCCTTGCAAAGACCGATTGGGCCAAAACTGATCGGCGGCGCTCTGGCCGCATGCATTATCCTTGGTGCTGGTGCCGCCATTGCCGAGGAAGTCGGCAAGGTCGGCGTCGACTGGGTCGGCAATGACATCATGATCGACGCGATCAAGGACCCCAAGGTTGATGGGGTGACCTGCCATGTCGCCTATTTCGACCGAAGCATCATCGATAGGCTGCACAAGGGCAACTGGTTCGAGGATCCCAGCGATTCCTCAATCTCGTGCCGCCAGACCGGCCCGATCACCATCGGCGACATCGATATGGGCGAGGGCGGCGAGGAGGTGTTCAAACAAGGCCTCAGCCTGATCTGGAAGAAGCAGGTTGTGAACCGCATCTACGACAAGACCAACGAGACCTTGATCTATCTGTCGCACTCGCGCCAGGTGCAGAACGGCTCCGCGAAGATGTCGGTCACAACGGTGCCGCTCTACGGCCAGAACGTGGTGTGGACCAAGGGCAAGCCGAAATAGGCTGATCGAACTCTTTCCCAGAACTGGCTTGACGGATAATTGGTCCCGCTTGCGGGAACAATTGCTCTGACGTAAAGCCGCGCGTATGGACCGTTCCGAAAACCTCGTCCTGAAAGATCCCGAGCCACGCATCCATCCGACCGCGGAGCTGAAGGCGTGCAAGCTTGGCCGCTATACCTCAATCGGCGAGCGGGTGGTGCTGCGCGAGGTGAGCGTGGGGGATTTTTCCTATTTCGAGCGCCATGCTGAGGCGATCTACACGGGCATCGGCAAATTCTGCTCGATCGCCGCCAACAGCCGCATCAATGCACTGGAGCATCCGATCGAACGCCTGACCCAGCACAAGGTCAGCTATCGGCCAAACGAGTATTTTCGCTGGTTGGGCGTCGATGCCGCATTCCGCGCGC
This sequence comes from Mesorhizobium sp. B2-4-15, assembly GCF_006658505.1. Lineage (GTDB taxonomy): Bacteria > Pseudomonadota > Alphaproteobacteria > Rhizobiales > Rhizobiaceae > Mesorhizobium. The sequence continues at coordinate 97,633 of NZ_VFUZ01000013.1, read as the reverse complement.
GGCGGCAGGCGAAGGCCGTGGCCATCGGCCACGATGTCTGGATCGGCCATGGAGCGGTGGTCATGCCTGATATCACCATCGGCAATGGCGCCGTCATTGGCGCCAACGCGGTGGTGACTCATGACGTGCCGTCCTACACGATTGTCGCCGGCGTGCCGGCGAAGCCGCTTCGGCCGCGCTTTGCTCCTGAAATCGCGGCGCGGATCGAAGCTCTCGCCTGGTGGGACTGGCCGGTCGAGAAACTCGCCAGGGCGGTTCCCGACATCCAGGCAATGCCGATCGAGGCCTTCCTCGATCGCTGGGAAAACGACGCCGTTTGAACCTGAAGTGATCGTCTGTTTGTATGCCGGTCGGCGCGCTTTCGGGAAACCACGCGCCGCGCCACGGGCTGAAACCCCTTCCGCCATGCGGGGGGTGGCGCGGCGGAAGGGGCTGGAGGTAAACCGCCGTGGAGCGGACGGAACAGGCACTTTTGCCTGCGCGGGTTACCATGACATTGAACCGATAAGGTGTGTTTTTCACCATATGCGCGCGTTGCGTGCATTCAATTGCAGCGGTTGTATTTATTGCCTGCGGGAACCCGAAACGGTCGCCGGTTGTTTCTCATCGCGGCAGCCATTGAGGGAGCTCGACAGATGGAAAAGCTCTTCACCAGGATCGCCAACCGGGTCTCCCACATAGCCGGCCTGTCACCGACATTTGCCGTCTGCTGCCTGGTCGTCGTCATCTGGGCGGCGAGTGGGCCGTTCTTCAATTTCTCGGACACCTGGCAGTTGGTGATCAACACCGGCACGACCATCGTCACCTTCCTGATGGTGTTTCTCATCCAAAACACCCAGAATCGGGACGGCGCGGCGATCCAGGCCAAGCTCGATGAACTGATCCGGGTCAGCGAGGCCCACAACCGCTTCATCGGCATCGAACACCTGACCGAATCCGAGGTCGAGGAAATCCGCGACAAGTGCGAGCAGGCGGCGCGCCGGCACGATGAGAAGATTGCCGCCATGGCCGCAAAGAAGGCCGTGACGCAAAAACGAACTCCGAGAAAGCGCGCGGCCTAAAGACTCGAACTCAATCTTTCATGAAGGCCGCGAACGCATCCTTGTAGTTTGGATGCCAGCGAGACAAAGCGGGGCGGTTTTCGATGATGTCTCCGACGGCCCACGCCATGCGCTTCTCGTCCAGCGGCCGCGCCGTCTCGTTGTCGGGACACAGGATGTAGAAGTCGCCCCTGACCAGCGATTCCAGCATGAAATCGACGACCTGTTCGCCTGTCCAGGCGCCGGTGGGCTTTTCCGTCGCCCCCATGGTGAGGCCGGTATAGGTGAAGCCGGGAATGAGCAGATGCGCCGACAGGCGGGCGCCGGGCTCGTTGCGCAGCGCATGCGCCAGGCCTTCGGTGAATGTCTTAACCCCGGCCTTGGAGACATTGTAGGCAAGGTTGCCGGGTGGTGTGGTGATGCCTTGCTTCGAGCCTGTGTTGACGATGAGGCCCGGTCTGCCTGACGCCAGCATGCGCGGGGCGAACGCTTCCACGCCATGCACGACGCCCCAGAAATTGATATCGAGCAGCCGTTTCCAGGCGTCGCGGTTTTCCCAGGGCTTTCCGGGGTTGTCGCCGACACCGGCATTGTTCATCAGCAGCGAGATGTCGCCGAAGGCGCCGAATGCCCGGTCGGCCAGACGATCGACCTCGTCGGCGTTCGAAACGTCGGCGGCGACCGCAAGCACGGCGTCATTGCCCGCGATCGCGGAGATGGCCCGGGAAGCACCGTCAAGGCGCGCGCCGCCAATGTCGGCGAGCACGATCTTCATTCCCATCAGCGCCAGCCGCCTGGCGGCCGCGAGACCAATACCGCTGGCGGCGCCAGTGATGACGGCGGACTTGCCTGGCTCAAGGGCGGGCAGGGCGGTCTGGACCTCGGTGTCGGGGATCATCGGCGATGGCTTCCTTCTTCGATAGCGCCGAACTTAGCGCCGCGACGGCCTTGCGCAAGTCCTTCGGGCAGCGGCGCTCAAGCCCCATGGCGCACAGTCAAAGTGTCGTTTTCATGCATGTCCTTGTCCCCAAATCGCGGCGCGTTCCCTGACGGGAGAGATGGGTTCGGGTTGACCATGCCGGTCGAGGCTGCGCATGCTGCCCAGGCAAATGGAGGTTTTCGATTGACGGACTGGGTCGCAATTCTGAAGGAGCAGACCGCCACCGGCGACCAGATGGGGCGCGAGGTGCCGCAGATGCTGGCCAATCCCGAAATCACCGAAGCCCAGGTGAAGACGTTGTTTTCAGCGCTGGAAAAACAGGCCGAGTTCGTCGAGAAACTGCGCATGGCGCTGGAAAAGTTTGGCCATGATTTCTCGATCATCAAGGCCGCGGAACGGCTGGAGGAGCGCTATGCCGATCTGGCGGCTGCAGTGGCGGAAAAACTGAAAGAAATGCGCGGCTAAGCAATTCCAGAAAAAGTGCGAAGCGGTTTTCCGTCCGGAATTGCGCCGAACCAAAGAGCAATTCCAGGAAAAGTGCGAAGCGGTTTTCCGTCCGGAATTGCGCCGAACCAAAGAGCAATTCCAGGAAAAGTGGGAAGCGGTTTTCCGTCCGGCATCGCGCCGAGCGATGAGCCCGCGCGTTACTTTTCGAGAACGCGCGAAAAACGCGTGTCCGGTACAAGCCACACCAAGGCGATGGCGACATAGAGCGCCACGCCGATCCACCGGTTGAGGAAGGTAAGCGCGATCGCCGCGAGATAGACGGCGAGGGAAAGCCTTCCCTTGCGGTCCCGGCCGATCGCCTTGGCGAAGGCGGTGTCCGCCCCGTGCAGCCGATGCAGGGTAATGACCAGGATGCCGTAGGCGGCGGCGCACATTGCAAGGTCGAAACCGTAAACCGCGACCGGAACCGTGGCGAAATGGTTCTCGCCCATGAAAGCCGTCGTTACCGGCATCAAGGACAACCAGAACAGCAGATGCAGGTTTGCCCACAGCACGCCGCCATCGACGCGCTGCACGGTGTGGAACATGTTGTGCAGGTTGTTCCAGTAGATGCCGACATTAATGAAGGAGAGCACGTAGCACAGGAAGATCGGCAGTTGCGGCACCAGGGCGGAGAAATCCTCGCCCTCCGGCACCTTCAGGTCCAGCACCATGATGGTGATGATAATGGCCACCACGCCGTCGGTGAATGCCTCGACCCTGCCTTTGCCCATGATCACCGCCCTGCCTAAAAGGAATTGTCGAAAGACAGCAAATTGTTAGCTCATCTGGCCGGTTCGATAAACGGCATGCGACAAATCCTCAACAATGTCAGGGGAACTTTCGCGCCGCCGATGGTGCTGACAGGCATTGGCTACTTGTTGACTTTTCTGCTCCCGGCTCCCCCCTTGTGATGCAGTCTCGCGCCGAAGCAGCCGAACGGCTGGGGCCGCCGCATCACCACCCTCGGCACCATCGCCCGCCGCACAAGCCACGCCCGGACAAGTGCAAGATCGCGCTCGGCTTTTCCTGCAAATAGGATCGGTTGCACCGGATGCCGCACCAACGATAGCGTGGCGGATCGGGGGCGACGGGCCCGACCCGTACCCGTTCCGTCCGGGATTCCTGACTAAGGCTAGGCTCATCATAGTGTCAGGAGCCTACTGGCCGGCCGGAACGTTGGGGGCGAAAACGCGTTGGGATCGCGATCTCCGAAGCGGGTAATGAGGTTGGCCATGGCCTTTCGCGATTTGGCGCCTGGGCAAGAAACGGCTCGCGGCGATGCTCTTGCCATCCCGATCGTCGCCACGATGATCGCCGTGCTGTTTGCCGGCAGCACGGTTCTGACGCCGCTCTATATCCTCTACAAGCAGCAATTCGGCTTTTCACAGATCACGCTGACGTTGATCTACGCGGTCTATGTCTTGGGCAACCTTGGAGCCTTGCTGCTGTTCGGCGGCGTGTCGGATGTTGTCGGGCGCCGGCCCGCCGCCCTCGCGGCGATGATCGTTGCCATCGTCAGCGCGATTGTTTTCCTGTTCTCCGAGAATGTTCTTTCGCTCGACATAGCGCGCATCCTGAGCGGGCTTGGCATCGGTATCGGCGCGGGGACCGGAACCGCGTGGATCGCTGAACTTCTCTCCCGTGCCGACAGGCCGCGCGCCAGCGTGATCGCCACCAGCACCAATTTCCTCGGCCTCGGCTTTGGCGCGCTTGTCTCGGGACTGTTGGCTCAATATGAGCCCTGGCCTTTGCGCCTCGTCTTCGTCACCTATCTCCTGGCGCTCGCAGTGGTGACGATCCTGGTCTGGCGCACCCGCGAAACCGTGGCGAAGCCAGGCAGCCTCAGTCGCATTTCCATACGGCCGCAATTCTCCGTGCCGCAGGAAATCCGCCCGCGCTTTGTTGCGCCGGCGGTTACCGGCTTCGGCGCCATGGCGTTGGTCGGCTTCTACGCGGCAGTGGCGCCAAGCATCCTGGCGCAGCAGCTTCATCAGACCAACCACGCTGTTGCCGGTGCGCTGTTCTTCGAACTGGCGATCGTCGCGGCGGCCAGCATCGTGGTGCTGATGCGCGTGCAGAGCAACAGGGCCATGCTGGCCGCGCTGGGCTTGATGATCCCGAGCGTCCTGCTTGTGGTCGCGGCACAGATATTGGGTTCGATGGCGCTGATGATCGTGGCCACCGCCTGCTGCGGCGTCGTGGCGGCGCTTGGCTACCGGGGCGGCCTGCAGGTGGTGAACGAGATCGCGCCGAAGGATCGCCGGGCGAAAGTCGTCTCCAGCTTCTTCATCTGCTGCTTTGTCGGCAACGCCTTGCCCGTCATCGGCATCGGCATCGTCTCTACCTATGCCGGTTCCGTCGCCGCGAGCCTTGCCTTCGCCGGCATCATCATCGCGTTTGCGCTGGTGGCGCTGGCCTTCGGGGTGAAGCATAGCCGGTAACACGACGCGGTGCCCGGCCTCAGCCGTTCGGCGTCTCAGGCGCCATGTTGGCGCGCTGGCGCGGTATGCCAAGCCCGGTATCCGGCGGCTCGCCCGCTGCCGGCCTGTTCTCGATCATATGGACGGTGCGCCAGCCACCAAAACGGTAATAGGCCGCGGCCAGAACCAGCGAGGTGATCGAACCCGCCGGAAAACTCCACCACAGCGCCTCCTCGCCGATCACACCGCGCATGAAATAGGCAAAGCCGGTGCGCACGACCAGCACGGAGATCACCAGGATGATCAGAGGCGGCATCACGGCACCCGTGGCGCGCACCGTGGCGAACAGCACGATGGTGACGCCGAACAGGATGAACGACCAGGACGCGACATTGTTGATGTGGGCGGCAATGTCGATCGCCGCGCTGTCGCTAGTCAGGAACAGGCTGAGGATCGAGCGGTCGAAGACCCAAAGCAGCGCGACCAGAGCGCCGGTCAGGACGAGATTGAAGCCGACGCCGGAGGCAGCGACGCGGCCGATCCGGTCCCAGCGGCCGGCGCCGACATTCTGCGCCGCCATGGAGGACACCGCGGCCCCGATGGCGAGCGCCGGCATCTGGATGTAAGTCCAAAGCTGTGCGGCGATGCCGTATGCCGCGGCGACCTGCGAACCGTATGAATTGACGATGCCCATCACGGTCAGCGCGGCCGCCGAGATGACGATCATCTGCAAGCCCATCGGCACGCCCTTGAAGACGACGATGCGCAACAGGGTGGGGTCGGGCCGCAGCAGGGCGAGATCGGTGCCGGCCAGCCGCAGCGGATGCTTGCGGACGTAGAGCACGACAAGGATGGCGATCACGCTCACTGTCTGGCCGATCAGCGTCGAGGTCGCCGATCCGGCGATGCCGAGTTCGGGAAACGGGCTGATGCCGCGGATGAGCAGGGGATTGAGCACAATGTCGAGCACGACCGCCAGCGCCATGAAGATGAAGGGCGTGCGCGAATCGCCGGCGCCGCGCAGCACGGTCATGACGAAGGACAGAAGGTTCATCATCGGCACGGCGACGAAGATGATGCGCAGATAGGAACGCGCGAGTGGAAGCGCGTCGGCCGGAGTGCCGAGCGTGCGCAAGATCGCATCGACCCAGATCCAGCCGCAGACCGCGAAAACCACCGATATGAGGAAGAAGAACGTGGCGCTTGTGCCGACGATGCGGCGCGCCTCGGGCAGGTCGCGCGCGCCGACCGACTGCGCCACCAGGATGGTGGCCGCCATGCCGATGCCGAACACCGTGCCCAGGATCAGGAACAGGACGAGGTTGGCGTTGGACGTGGCGGTCAGCGCCGATTCGCCGAGGAAGCGGCCGACCCAGACGGCGTTGATCGACCCATTGAGGGATTGCAGGACGTTGGAGCCGAGGACCGGCAGAGCGAACAGCAGGAGTGTCCGCGGGATCGGACCGCTTGTCAGGTCGCCGGTGCGCCGGCGCGGAGGTATTTTTTCGTCCATGGCGGGAAACTCGGTGAAGGCCTGTCTGTGTCCACTGTGCGATGATTGCAGATTGAACCGGAGAGGTCGATGCAAAGCCGTCCAGGCCGTGGTCAGGCGGGGGAGAAGCGGCCGGATCCGGGAGCCGCCACCTGAAGAGATACGGCGTGGGCCGGAACTGGCAAGTCCAAGGACGGCATGCCGCCCGGCCCACGCAGTCCGCTGGGCGCCCGCGTTTGTTCCGTGGGTCAAGGATACGACGTGACGGCCGCACGGCACGCGGAGTGGAATTCCACAGCCAGCGCGGTCGACCCGGGCGCGCCAAGGGACCCGAAGATGTTGATTCGGGGTCCTTACGATCTGCGGGCGGACGCGCTCGGCGCGCCCGCCCGCACGCGGCATTACTTCTTTGCCAGACCCGGAATCGTGACCTGGTAGACCAGGAACATGGTGTCGACGTCGGCGCCGTCATCTGCCTTGTAGGGTGCCCCGACCTGGAAACCATCCTGGGTAAGGAAGTCGTTGTCATTGGCGACGAACAGGAAGTAGTCGTCGGGCTGCTTCGGATCGAGCACGCTCGCCAGCGACATCGCCTCCCATTTCTCGGAAAGCTCGTTGTGGTCCTTCGTCCCGCCATTGTGCAGGCCGAAGCGGCCGAGCTCGGCAGCGTCGTTGATGTCGATGAACGGCGTCAGCTTGGCCGGCGTCACCGACGGATCGAGCACGCCCTTGGGCGCCACCGGCTTGTCGGCGGCATCGAAGGCGCCGCCGGCGATGTCGGTCGCAGCGGAGACATCGACGATGTTGATCCGGCGGTAGAGCGATGCGTCCCCTTTTGCCAGCCCCTGGCCGTTGCCGCTGTCGCGGGCCAGCATCAGGAACGCCGTGTCCGACAATGCCACGATCTCGCTTTGCGCGGCGACCTTGGTCTTGCCCTTGGCGTCCTTGAACACCGGCAGCGGCACGACATATTCGTGCGCGAGCTTGAGGTGGCCCAGGTCGGAGGCGTCATAGACCAGTGCCCGCGTGTTCTGCCGCGTCGAAGGGGAATCGCCGCCATCCTGCCTGGGCGCCGACTGCAGCACGGCGATCAGGAACTTGCCGTCCGGCGTCATCGCCATGCCTTCCAGGCCCTGGTTGTTCTGGCGGCCGGTCTCGGGATCCTTCGGGTCAGGCTCGGCGGCACCTGGGCCGGGATTGTCCGAGGAGAAATTCGGCGTCCCCTTGCGCATCGGCACAAGAGCGGCAGGCGGCTGGGTCGCCGACATCAGGCGGCCTTGAGCCGAGAAGCGGTAGATGTTCGGGCCATACTCGTCGGAGATGAACATCGAGCCGTCGGGAAGCCGCACGATCGCTTCATCGTCGAGGGCGAGCTTGCCGTTGGTGGCGACAGGCAGCATCGGCATGTTCCCGGCGGCCGGGCGCACATCCGACAGCGGATCAAGGCCAGTGGTATCGGCGCCCTTGTCGTCGGTCAGCAGCATCGTGTCGGCGAGCGTCGCCTTGACGCCAGTCTGCTCCTTGCCGGCGGCGGGTGCCGCGCCCGGCGCGATAGGCGAGAACTCGATCCCGACAGTGTTGACACGCGCACGGTAGTCGGTGGTGCCGCCGACATTGTAGCCGCGATCCGGCAGCAGCCACAGCGAACCCTTGTAGCCGGCCGCGTCACGCGTCCAGCCTGACGTGTCGATCGCCATGCCCGAGCCCGAGCCGAACGTCTCGCCGAACTTGTCGCGCTGTGCGGCCGGTATGCGGCCGACACCGACGAGGCCCTTATTGACGAAGCTGATGCCCGCGACGGTCGCGGTGCCGTCGGCGAGCGCCGGCGTAAGCGCGGTAAAAAGGACCAGCGCGACGCCGAGCGACGCGGTTCGGTGTAGGTGTTTCATGGACAATCCTCTTTGTGACGAAGCATGCCGGAGCGGCCGAAGGACAAAACGGAAGAGGTGCCACATCGATGATGCCGCGCGCGCCTCCCCGGAAGCGATCTAAGGCCTGAACATGATGCTGGCGTGACAGCGCGCCGGCGCATCCCTGCCGGCGTTTTTTATCGATGAAAGGCGGGATAGCGCCCGATCTGCATCGGGCGTATTCGGCGCGCTGGACACTTATGTCCAGTGCATGTATGGTGCCGGCTTCTGACAGATCGGGAGGGAAGGCCTTGAAGCCGCATTATCGCGCAGTGGTCATCGGGGGTGGGGTGGTCGGTGCCTCGGTGCTCTACCATCTGACGCGGTTCGGCTGGTCGGATGTGGCGCTGATCGAGCGCGCCGAATTGACCGCCGGTTCGACCTGGCATGCCGCGGCCGGATTCCATGCGCTCAACGCCGATCCCAACGTGGCGGCGCTGCAGGATTACACGATCAACCTCTACCGCGAGATCGAGGCCGAATCCGGCCAGGATATCGGTTTGCACATGACCGGCGGCGTCAACATCGCCAGCGATCCCGACCGCTGGGAGTGGCTGAGGTCGGCCTGGGCGGTGTTCCAGTCGGTCGGCATCGAAACCGCGCGCTTGGTCACCCCGGAAGAGATCCGGGAAATCTGCCCGATCGTCGATGTCGCCGGCGTGCTCGGCGGCCTGCATGATTCCAACGAAGGCCATCTCGATCCCTACGGCACGACGCATGCCTATGCCGGAGCCGCCAGGAAGCGCGGCGCCGACGTCATCCTGCGCAATCGCGTGGTCGAGCTGAAGTCCCGCGCCGATGGGCTGTGGGACGTCGTCACCGAGCAGGGCACCATCGTCGCCGAGCACGTCGTCAATGCCGGCGGCTTGTGGGCAAAGCAGCTCGGCCGCATGGCCGGCGTCGACCTGCCGGTGACGCCAATGGAGCACCATTATTTCGTTACCGAAGACATTCCCGAGATCGCGGCGCTCGACCGGGAGATCGGCATCGCCGTCGACCTCGACGGCTTTTCCTACCTGCGCCAGGAGCGCAAGGGCGTGCTGCTCGGCGTCTACGAGCAGAATCCGAAGCACTGGAACATGGATGGCGCGCCATGGGACTACGGGATCGAGCTGATCCCGGAAGACATAGACCGTATCAGCCCGGAACTCGCCAAGGCGCATGAGCGCTTCCCATGCCTTGCGACGGCCGGCATCCGCAAATGGGTCAATGGCGCCTTTACCTTCACCCCGGACGGCAATCCGATCGTCGGACCGGTGCGCGGCTTGAAGAACTACTGGGTCGCCTGCGGCGTCATGGCCGGCTTCAGCCAGGGCGGCGGCGTCGGCAAATCGCTGGCCGAATGGATGATTTATGGCGAGCCGCAGGCCGACATCTTCGGCATGGACATTGCCCGCTACGGGGCCTTCGCCGCCAACCGCGAATATCTCAAGCAGACGACGCGCCAGTTCTATTCGCGCCGTTTTGTCATGACCTTTCCCAATGAGCGGCTGCCCGCCGGCCGGCCCTTGAAGCGCCCCGGCGCCTATGACGGCATGGCTGCCGCGGGCTGCGAATGGACGGCGTCCTGGGGGCTGGAAATCCCGGCCTATTTCGCGCCGATGGGGTTTCGCGAGAACACCACGCTCAAGCGCTCCAATGCCTTCGACATCGTCGGCGACGAGGCGCTGCAAGTGCGGCGTGCGGCGGGTCTCATCGATATCTCGGCCTACTCGCGTTACGAGATTTCGGGAGCTGGCGCGCAGGCGTGGCTCGACCGGCTGCTGGCGTGCAGGTTGCCAAAGGCCGGGCAGGCGCGGCTGGCGCCGATGCTTGGGCCGGACGGGCGCTTGAAGGGCGACCTCACCGTGATCAATTGGGGCGGCGGCGACTATTGGCTGATGGGCTCCTACTATCTCCGGGAATTCCACATGCGCTGGTTCGAGGGCCAGGCACGAGAGGACGTTACGGTCACCGACATTTCGGACGCCATGAGCGGCTTCCTGCTGACGGGGCCGAATGCGCGCAAGATCCTGGAACGCACCACGCATCAGGATGTGTCGGCGGCGGCATTGCCGTTCATGGCCTGCGGCGCGTTCGACGTCGGACTGGTGCGGGCGCGGGTTGCCCGCCTGTCCATCGTCGGCGAGCTCGGCTTCGAGATCAGCTGCCCCGTGACCATGCATGCCACACTGCGCGAGACGCTGCTGACCGCCGGCGAGGAGCTTGGTCTGGTGGAGATCGGCTACTACGCGCTCAATGCGCTGCGGCTGGAGAAAAGTTTCGGCATCTGGTCACGCGAGTTCACGCAAGGCTACACGCCTGGGCAGACCGGACTCGACCGCTTCATCGCTTTCGACAAGGGCGATTTCGTCGGCCGCGACGCGGCGCTGAGGGAGCGCGAGGCCGGCGCCTCGCAGCGGATCGTGACGCTGGAGATTGACGCCGTCGATGCCGACGCCAGCGGCTTCGAGCCGGTGTGGCTCGACGGCCGGCGCATCGGCTTCGTCACCTCCGGCGGCTTTGGCTACACGATCGGCAAGAGCGTCGCGCTGGCGTTGGTGGACGACGATTTTGCCGAGGAGGGAACGGCGCTTTCGGTGCACATTGTCGGTGTCGAGCGGCCGGCGCGGGTCATCGCGGCTTCGCCCTACGATCCCTCGGGCAAGGCGATGCGGCAATGAGGAGGATTTTCGATGGTCGATGACGCGGCACGAGACAGCAGGCGCGAACGCCGGCGTGGACGCACAGGCGAGGCCGGCAGCGAGAGCAGCCGCCGGCCCGATTACCGGTCGCTGAAGAACCCGTTCCTGCCGCAGTCGATCTTTTCCGACGATCAGGTCGCCGCGATCCACGACACGGCGCTGCGCGTGCTGGAAGAGCTCGGCATCAAGGTGCTGCTGCCGCAGGCGCGCGACTATTTCGCCCGCGCCGGCGCGCTGGTCGATCCGGACACCGACATGGTGCGCATCGGCCGCGACATGGTGGCGGCGGCGCTGGCCTCCGCGCCGCGATCGATCCATGCCCACGCCGGCGCGCGTGCCCGCGATCTGTCCCTCGAACTGGGTTCGATGACGTTCCTGGCTGGCTCCGGCGCGCCCAACGTCACCGATCTCGTACGCGGCCGGCGGCCCGGCACGCTCGAGGCCTTCGAGGAGTTCATCAAGATGGTGCAGCATTTCGACGTGCTGCACATGCTGGGGCCTTGCGTCGAGCCGCAGGACGTCGACAACCGTTTCCGTCACTATGCCGTCAACCGCGCGCAGCTGACGCTGTCCGACAAGTTCCCCTTCGTCTTCGCGCGCGGCACGCCGCAGGTCGATGACAGTTTCGAGATGGTCAGGCTGGCACGAGGCTTGTCGCGGGACGAATTTCAGTCGAATGCCTGGTGCTATACCGTCATCAACACCAACTCGCCGCGCCAGCTCGACATACCGATGGCGCAAGGCATCATCGATTTCGCTAAAGCGGGCCAGGTCTCGATCATCACGCCGTTCTGCCTGGCGGGCGCCATGGCGCCGATCACGGTGGCGGGCGCGCTGGCGCTGCAGCATGCCGAAGCGCTGGCCGGCCTGACGCTGGCGCAGATCGCGCGGCCCGGTGCGCCGGTCGTCTACGGCTCGTTCTCCTCCAATGTAGACATGAAATCCGGAGCGCCGGCCTTCGGCACGCCGGAGCATGTCAAGGCGACGCTCGGCGCCGGCCAGTTGGCGCGTTTCATCGGCCTGCCTTGGCGGTCCGGCGGCGGCAGTGCCGCCAACATCTCGGACGCGCAGGCGGCGCATGAGACGCAGTTCGCCCTGTGGGGCTCGGTGCTGGCGGGCGCCACCGTCTGCATCCACGCGGCCGGCTGGCTGGAGGGGGGCTTGAGCGTCTCGCTGGAGAAGCTGGTCACCGATGTCGAAGCCTTGCAGACGATCGCCGAACTTTGTGCCGCGACACCCGGCGACAGCGATTCCATCGGCTTCGAGGCGATCGCCGAAGTGCAGCCGGGCGGCCATTTCTTCTCGGCAGGCCACACCATGGCGCGCTACCGCACCGCTTTCTACGAGCCGCTGGTGGCCGACTGGTCGAATTTCGGCAACTGGACACAAAGCGGTTCCAAGAACGCCACCGAACGCGCCACCGGCATCTGGAAACGCATCCTCGCCGATTTCGAGCCGCCGGCAACGGCGGTGGCCACGTCAGGCGTGCTGGACGCGTTCATCGCGCGGCGCACCGAGGAAGGCGGAGCAGCACCGGTGTCGTAAGACACCAGAGATACGAGAAACGCCTGACGGAGTCGCAACTTTCGCTATGTGACCAGTGTCTTGCCATTGGCAATTGGCGCATGCCGTGCAGAAATGACGGATGCGCGAAGCGTTGATCGCATTGGTGATCTTCCTATGCCTGGTGGCGGCGGCGTTCGCCAGCATGGCGATCTGGCCGACATTGCCGGCCAAACATCGCGACGACGACACGAACACCGTGGTTCGGCTCACGGCCAATCTGTTCGGGGTCATGACGTCGCTGATGCTCGGACTGATGATCAACTCGGCCCGGAACACCTACGAATCTATCGACCGCAACGTGCACGCCTATGCGACCGAAATGATCCTTCTCGACCGGTCGCTCCGGCAATACGGGCCTGGGACCGACGTGGTGCGCCAGCCTCTTGGCATCTATGTGCAGCGCGTGACGGGTCAGGACTCGCCGACCCATGAAACGCCAATCGACGCCAACCGGCTATCGGAGCACCTGCTCATTGAGATCGGCAATAGGCTGAGTGCGCTGATACCGGCGGATGACGCGCATAGCGCCTTGCTGCAAGATGCCCGCCAGCATCTGCAGAAGGTGACGGAACTACGTTGGGTTCTGATCGAGCAGTCGGAGAGTACGATCCCCGTGGCGCTGATTGTCATGCTGGTTGCCTGGCTGGTGCTGATCTTCGCCGGTTTCGGCTTCAGGGCACCGCGAAACGCGATCACCATCGGCACCTACGTGGTGTCGGCAGCCATGATTGCCGGGGCGATCTACCTGATCTTCGACATGGATCTGGCATTTTCCGGCCCGATCCAAATATCGACGGCACCGCTGGAGAGGGCGCTGGCCGAATTGCAACGATGATGCGGAACCGGCGCCGTTCCCGGGCATTCACTGGGACTAACCACGGAGGACGACATGGGTTTCGACCAGTATCACGAACCGCCAGAAGAACTGTCGCAGCAAGTGCGGACCTTTGCCCGCATGATCACCTCGCTGATCGAGGAGGCGGAAGCGATAAGCTGGTACGAACAGCGCATGGCGGTGGAGAAGGACCCTCAAGCCAAGGCGATCATGCAGAACGCCCAGAGTGAGGAGTTCAAGCATTTCGGCATGGATCTCGAATTCCTGCTGCGCCAGAAGCTGGACTGGCGGGCGGAACTGAAGGAAATCCTGTTCACGACGGGCGACATCGTGAAGGCCGGCGAGGCGGGCGAGAAGAAGGTGGATTGAGGGCCAGCCGGTTTTACGAGGCTTGCAGAATCCGGCTCACACCGGCAGCACGAACCCGTCCAGCACGCGTTTCTGGCCGGCCTTGTCGAAGTCGATTGTCAGCTTGTTGCCTTCGATGGCCGAAATGTTGCCGTTGCCGAATTTCTGGTGGAAGACGCGGTCGCCGACGCTGAAGGGTGACGGCTTGTCGGCGACGGATTTGGCGACCAGTTCGCCGTCGATGGTGCGGCCTTTCACGCTCGTGCGGCCGGCGCCGTAGCCGGAATCGGTCTCGCCATAGCCGATGCGCTCGACCTGATGGCCGGAGCGCGTGCCCCAATTGCGGTCGGTCGCCTCGGTGCGGTTGGCCTGCGCGCGCTGCCAGCCCGGCGTCGAGTAGGTGTTGGAGAAGGCGCCGGATTTTTCCGTGCCGCCGGCATTGCCGCCGATATTGTCGAAGCGCGAGGCACCGTAGGGATTCTGCCTTCCCGCCCCTTTGCCGCCACGGCCCGACGCGAAGGAGCCGCCGCCATAGGGATTGCCGTAGCCGCCATAGGAGTTGCCGGTTTCGGCGATCTCGACATGGGCCTCGGGCAATTCCTCCAGGAAGCGAGACGGAATGGTCGATTGCCACAGGCCGTGGATGAGGCGGTTGGAGACGAACCAGAGATGCAGGTTCTTTTTGGCCCGCGTCAGGCCGACATAGGCCAGTCGCCGCTCTTCCTCCAGCCCGGAGCGGCCGCCCTCGTCGAGCGCGCGTTGATGAGGAAAGAGGCCTTCCTCCCAGCCGGGCAGGAACACGGTCTCGAATTCGAGGCCCTTGGCCGAATGCAGCGTCATGATGCTGACTGCGTCCTGGTCGGCGTTCTGCTCGGCATCCATGACCAGGGCGACATGTTCGAGGAAGGAGCGCAGCGACTCGTACTCCTCCATCGAGCGGATCAGTTCCTTGAGGTTCTCCAACCGGCCGGGCGCCTCGACCGAACGGTCGTTCTTCCACATGTCGGTGTAGCCGCTCTCTTCGAGAATGGTCTCGGCAAGCTCGGTGTGCGGCTTGTTTTCCAGTGCCTTCTGCCAGCGTTCGAAATTGGCGGCCACTTCGCGCAAAGCGGCGCGGGGCTTCGGCTTCAGCTCGTCGCTTTCGGCGAGCGTCGCCGCAGCCTCCAGCATCGGGATGCGCAGCGCGCGCGCCGTGTCATGGATCTGGCGGATGGTGGCCTCGCCGAGTCCCCGCTTGGGCACGTTGACGATACGCTCGAAGGCAAGGTCGTCGGTGCCGTTGGCAACGACACGGAAGAAGGCCAGCGCGTCGCGGATTTCCATGCGCTCGTAGAAGCGTGGACCGCCGATGACGCGGTAATTGAGGCCGAGCGTGATGAAGCGGTCTTCGAAGGCGCGCATCTGGAAGGAGGCGCGCACCAAGATCGCCATGTCGTTGAGATTGTGCTTCTGGCGCTGGTAGGCCTCGATGGTCTCGCCGATGGCGCGGGCTTCCTCCTCGGAATCCCAGGCCGCGTGAACGTTGACCTTGCCGTCCTCGGGATCGTTGCGGTCGGTGAACAGCGTCTTGCCGAAGCGGCCCTCATTGTGGGCGATGAGGTGGGAGGCGGCGCCGAGGATATGCGCGGTCGAGCGGTAGTTGCGCTCCAGCCGGATGATGGTGGCGCCGGGAAAATCCTTGTCGAAGCGCAGGATGTTGTCGACCTCGGCGCCGCGCCAGCCGTAGATGGATTGGTCGTCGTCGCCGACGCAGCAGATGTTGACGGTGGCCGGGCGCGAGTTTCCCTCCCCCTTGAGGGGAGGGTGGCCGGGCGAAGCCCGGTCGGGTGGGGTCCGCGCGGCAGTGCTCGACGCCCTGGCGGTGCCTTCTGCAGCGACCCCCTCCGCCCGCTTCGCGGGCACCTCCCCCTCGAGGGGGGAGGATTGCGGCCTTTGCGCCAACAGGCGCAGCCACATGTACTGGGCTGTGTTGGTGTCCTGGTATTCGTCTACGAGGATGTATTTGAAGCGCTTGTGGTATTCCTTCAGCACGTCCGGATTGGCGCGGAAGATGCGTATCGGGTGGCAGAGCAGGTCGCCGAAATCGCAGGCATTCAGCGTCCGCAGCCGCTCCTGATAGGCCTTGTAGAGTTCGCGGCCCTTGCCGTTTGCGAAGCTGCGCGCGTCGCCCTCGGCGATATCGGCCGGACCTTGCCCTTTGTTCTTCCAGCCGTCGATCATCTGGGCGAACTGCTTGGCCGGCCAGCGCTTGTCGTCCAGCCCTTCGGCCTGGATCAACTGCTTGATCAGCCGCACGACGTCGTCCGTGTCGAGGATGGTAAAATCGGAACGCAACCCCGCGAGTTCGGCGTGACGGCGCAGCAGCTTCACGCCGATCGAGTGGAAGGTGCCGAGCCAGGGCATGCCCTCGACATTGCCTTCGCCGATCAGGATGCCGATGCGCTGCTTCATCTCGCGCGCGGCCTTGTTGGTGAAGGTCACGGCCAGGATCTGCGACGGGAAGGCCTTGCCGGTGGCGAGGATGTGGGCGATGCGGGTGGTCAGGACGCGCGTCTTGCCGGTACCGGCGCCGGCCAGCACCAGAACCGGGCCCTCGGTGGTTTCCACCGCCAGCCGCTGCTCGGGGTTCAACCCCCTGAGATAGTCGGGCGCGTTGTTATGGCCGCTGCGGGCGGCCATGGCACGCGCGGCAATGCCCGACGGGGCCGAGGGCCGCGCATTGGGTTCGTCGAAAAAGGGCATGTCTTCGGAAAAGCCGGACATCTCCCCCGAATGTAGTGATTCGGTGGCGAAAGACCAGAACTGTCTACGTTTTGTTCCCGGTAAAGTGCCGAGAAGGCCGCTCAGGCCTTGCGGTAGCCGAGAGCGACGAACAATCGCTGCCCTAGCGAACGCGCCTCGTCGGTTATCGCCGCGCCCAGAGCGACCTGCATCTGGTCGTAATAGTGGCTACCGGCAGGTGAGGCCAGGAAAGCTTCGTAAAGTCCGAGATCATCAAGCGACAAGTCGCGATACGCGAAAGCAGTATTTTCCATGATCCGCTTTTCGGCTTTCTCGCGAACGTTACCGGCCTGCTTATGCACCAGTGCCATTATCTGCTGATCCGATAAAGGCTGTCCGGCTGCCGCGAGCATTCCCGAAACCACCGCATAGCTCGCGTTCAGTGTCATTGCTTCAGTCATGTCCACGGCGCTGATATCCTCGATGATTTTCCGGTAGAGCGCGAGCCGCGTCGGATCTCCAGCCTGAAGTTCTGCAAGGATTTTCGGACCCTCGATCTTTCTGCGCTCCAAGGCTTGCGGATCGGAGGCCTGAATCTCCAGGCCTGTGACCCGCTTACCCAACGGCGAAGCGAAGAAAGCCGCCAGATCGGTGAGCTCGGCAGGCTGCAGTTGGCCCGAGATTCGGGCTTCGATGGCTTTCTCCATCTTGTCGGCGTCAAAAGCCCCTTCGGCAGCGGCGGACAAGGCCTCCTTGACCTTTTGCGGCCCCGGCACGGATTTTATGCCGGTGACTACGCTTGGGCCTATCCCGGCCAGCATCTCGTGAAAGCCGTTCGCCTTGTTGATGTCGCTGATTGTCTGCGCCGGCGCGGCCACAGTGCCAGCAATGAGCAGGACGAGGCAGTAGAGCGCAAACGCCATGCGCGTCGAATGCGAAACGAATGACGACATTCTGCTTGCTCCAGGGGAAAGATGACCCATGGAGACTGCTGGAAAACCCGAACGCGGGCAAGATGGATTGCCACCTTGGCGTGTGGGCCAGCTTGACAGGCGGAGCGGGTGAGGGAAAGCTGAACAAAGGGCAGGGACGTTGCCCATGGCCGCCTCACTGGCGAGCAACAGTCGAAGGAGTATCATCTTGGCTGTCACCATCACCTCCCTCATCCTGTTTCTCATCGGCCTGGCGCTCGGCGCGGGCGGCATCTGGTTGGCTTCGCTGGGCGGCAGTTGGTATTACATCGTTGCCGGCCTCGCCTTCCTGATCACCGCCTGGCTGCTCTACCGACGCCGGACCACCTCCCTGTGGCTTTACGCCGCGATCGTGCTCTGCACTTTGGCCTGGGCGGTCTGGGAAACCGGCTTCGACTGGTGGGAACTCGGCCCGCGCGGCGGCATCATCGTGCTGGTGGCGCTGTGGCTTTTGACGCCCTGGGCGAGGCGCGGCCTTGCCGGGCCTGACGGGCGCGCGCCGCTGATCCTGGCCGTGCTGGCATCGCTGGCGGTGGCCGGCTATTCGATGACCGCGGACCCGAAGGACATCGGCGGCGCGCTCGACACCGACAAGGTGATCCCCAATGCCAATCTTGGCGGCGACGTGCCGGCTGGCGAGTGGCACTTCTATGGCCGCACGCAGTTCGGCCAGCGTTACTCGCCGCTCGACCAGATCACGCCGGACAATGTCGCCAATCTGCAGCCGGCCTGGACCTACCGCACCGGCGATGTGAAGGGACCGGACGATATCGGCGAGACCACCTATCAGGTGACGCCGCTTAAGATCGGCGACACGCTCTACATCTGCACGCCGCACAATTTCGCAATCGCCATCGATGCGGCGACCGGCAAGGAGAAATGGCGCTACGATCCCAAGATCAAGCTCGACAAGGACCGCCAGCACCAGACATGCCGCGGCGTGTCCTACTATGCCGATGCCGCCGGGGCCGTCGGCCAGCCTTGCGCAAGCCGTGTCTACCTGCCGACGTCGGATGCGCGGCTGATCGCGCTCGACGCCGCCAATGGGCAGGTTTGTCCGGCCTTCGCCGAGGGCGGCACGCTCAACCTTTTGACCGGCATGCCTTACCCGAAGTCGGGTTACTACTATTCGACCTCGGCACCGCTGATCGCGGGCGGCAAGATCATCGTCGGCGGCGCGGTCAACGACAATTATTCGACGCAGGAACCGTCCGGCGTTATCCGCGCCTATGATGCGAGCACCGGCAAATTGTTGTGGAACTGGGATTCCGGCAATCCGGATCAGATCACGCCGCTGCCGGCCGGCCAGACCTACACCGCCAACTCGCCCAACATGTGGTCGACGCCGAGCGCCGACGAGAAGCTCGGCCTGCTCTATGTGCCGCTCGGCAACCAGACTCCCGACCAGCTCGGCGCCGGGCGCAGCGCCAATGTCGAGAAATTCTCCTCCTCTATCACCGCGCTCGACCTCAACACCGGGCAGTTGAAATGGGTGCGGCAGACCGTGCACCACGACCTCTGGGACATGGACGTGCCGGCGCAACCGAGCCTGATCGACATCACCAAGGGCGACGGGACAGTGGTGCCGGCGCTGGTCGGGCCGACCAAGCAGGGCGACCTCTATGTGCTCGACCGGCGCACCGGCGAACCGATGATACCGGTCAAGGAAATGCCGGCGCCCGGTGGCGCCATCGAAGGCGACCACACATCGCCGACGCAGCCGGCATCGGGCCTCTCCTTCAACCCGCCGCCGCTGACCGATGCCGACATGTGGGGCATCACCATGTTCGATCAGCTGGCGTGCCGGATTGCCTTCCACAAATTGCGCTATGAAGGCCGCTACACGCCGCCCTCCCTGCAGGGATCGCTGATCTATCCCGGCAATTTCGGTGTCTTCAACTGGGGCGGGGTCGCCGTGGACCCGGTGCGGCAGGTGATATTCGGCATGCCGACCTACCTGGCATTCACATCCAGACTTATTCCCCGCGCCGACGTGCCGCCGCCGGGCGACGCGAAGGGCAGCGAGCAGGGGCTGAACCGCAATGAGGGCGCTCCCTACGCGGTGGTCATGGGACCGTTCCTGTCGCCGCTCGGCATTCCCTGCCAGGCGCCGCCATGGGGGTATGTCGCCGGCGTCGATCTCAGGACCGGCGCGGTTGCCTACAAGCACCGCAACGGCACGGTCTACGACATGACGCCGCTGCCGCTGCCCTTGAGGGTCGGCGTGCCCGGTATTGGCGGGCCGATGATCACCGCTGGTGGCGTCGCCTTCCTGGGTGCCGCGGTCGACGACTATCTGCGCGCCTACGACCTGACGTCGGGCAAGCAGCTCTGGCGGGCCCGGTTGCCGGCCGGCGGGCAATCGACACCGATGACCTATACGGTGGCCGACGGACGCCAGTTCGTGGTCATCGTTGCCGGGGGCCACGGCTCGGTCGGCACCAAGCCCGGGGACTATGTGATGGCTTACGCGCTGCCGAAGTAAGGCAGATACCGGACGAGTGATCGGTCAAGTTCTGCCGGAATTGTAGTGCAGGGACTGCGCCAGGGCTGAAATTGCACCTTCTCCCCGTCACACTATACGGGGAGAAGGTGCCGGCAGGCGGATGAGGGGCGGCGCAAAGCTTTCCGAGGGGAACGCCTTAGCCAAGCCCCAGATGGCTCTTCAGGCTCGGGACCGAGCCGAGCACCTCGTTGGTCAAATCGGGACCGGCGGCGGCTTCGGCCTGCTGGACCAGCGTGGCGCCGGCCTTCTGGATCTGCGCCATGTCGAGGCCGGAGGCCTTGAGCGCGGCGAGGCCGTTGACCAGCGCGCCCGCCTTTTCGCCGAGAACGCCGCCAAGCGCGCCCTGCAGTGAGGACAGGAAGCCGCCACCGCCGGCAGGGGCGGCGGCCATGACGTCATATTGGTGGGCAAGGTCATCGGCGCCGGGGATCTTGGCGAAAAACGAGGAGGCGCTGGTGCCATCGGCCTCGTGCTCCAGCACCGAGAAGATGGTTCCGACGACTTTCTCCGTCGTCGCCTGATCGAGGCCTGCCTTCTGGGAAACGGTGTTGACGATATCCTGGACGTTCATGATCTCACCTCATCCTTGGGTTTTCGTGTTTGCCGGATGGCGCTGGCGGCTGCGAACCTTGACCATGGACTTCCAGCTCATGGCGACAACGTTCGCGCGCATCGCCAGGAAGGCGGCTGCGGCAACCATGAAGGCGGTTGCCAGGATCGGCGAGTTCATGGTCATCGGCGTGTTCCTTTCAGATCGGACCATTCAGGACCGTGGCCGCGCCATGGGGAGGCCGGTTCCTCAGTCTCCCCCACTATTGTGGCAGCGCCATCAAGATTTGTCGCCGATGACCAAAATGTGATGATCCCGCCGCTCGCCCATAGCCGCGCAACCGGAGTGTCACCGAGCCGTGACTGGACGATGCGAGGCTCGCCCCTATCTTGCCAACCGCAAGGAAGTCGAGGCATCGAGATCGAGGAGTGCGTCCATGACGACGACATCTGCAAACACTGGAAAACCCGTCGTTACCCAGGCGATGATCGACGCCTATGACGAGTATACCCATCTGACGCTCGATCGCCGGCGCTTCATGGAACAACTGACGAGGCTTGCCGGATCTGGCGCGGCGGCGGCCGCGATCGCGCCGCTTCTGGCCGCCAATTCCGCCCAGGCGGCAATCGTCGCCGAAGACGACCCCCGCGTGAAAGGCGAGGACATCACCTATCCCGGCAACGGCGGCGAAATGAAGGGCTATCTGGTCAAACCGGCAAACCAGACCGGCAAGCTCGGCACCGTCATCATCATCCACGAAAACAGGGGGCTCAACGCGCATATACGCGACGTCGCCCGGCGCGTGGCGTTGGAGGGGTTCGTGGCGCTTGCGCCGGATTTCCTGTCGCCGCTCGGCGGCACACCCGCCGACGAGGACAAGGCGCGTGACATGTTCACCCAATTGGACTCCGCGCAGACCGTGGCCGACGGCGTGGCGACCGTCGCCTTCCTCAAGGCCGACAAGGACGGCAATGGCAAGGTTGGCGTCATCGGCTTCTGCTGGGGTGGCGGTGTCGCGAACATGCTGGCCGTCAACGCGCCCGATCTCGCCGCCAGCGTCGCCTATTACGGCATGCAGCCAAAGGCCGCCGATGTCTCGAAGATCAAGGCCGCGTTGCTGCTGCACTATGCCGGGCTCGACGAGCGCACCAATGCCGGCATCGATGCCTTCAAGAAAGAGCTCGACGCCGCCCATGTCGAGTACACGGTCTATGTCTATGAAGGCGCCAACCATGCCTTCAACAATGACACGTCGGCGGCCCGCTACGACAAAAAGGCGGCCGATCTCGCCTGGGGCAGGACTGTCGCTTTCCTCAAGCAGAAACTGGCATAGCGCGAGTGTCAGGCGGCCGGCCGGGTCACCTGGCTGATGGAGCCGGCTTGTGGAAGGCAACGCCGGCCACCACCAGCGCGATGCCGAGGCAATCCCTGAGGCCGGGAACCTGGCGCAGCACGATGACGCCGATCAGCGTTGCCGTGACCGGCAGCAGCGACAGCATCAGCGCAAAGCTCGAGCGCGGCAGCCGTGACATGGCAAGCTGGTCGCAGATGTAGGGAATGACCGAAGAACAGATGCCGACACCAATGGCTGCAACGAGCAGCGGCGGTGAGAAGAAGGCGGGCAGTGCGTCTCTGAAACCGATCGGCAGCACGACGACGAAGGCGACCGCCATGGCGGCACCGAGGCCCGCTATGCCGTCGCCCGCACCGGCGCGGGCGACGCGGTGGCCAAGAACGATGTAGCCGACAAAGAGAGCGCCGTTGAGGAAGGCCCAGAACAGCCCGACAGGATCGCTGGACCACTTCACGTCGATCAGCAGCAAGGTGCCGCCGACGGCCACGGCCAGAGCGGCCAGGTTGCGAGTGCTTCTGAGGCCGACCAGCGCCACGCCGATGGTGCCGACGAATTCGATCGCCGCCACCAGCGAGATCGGCAGGCGGTCAAGCGCCAGGTAGAACGAACAGTTCATCACCGCCAGGCAGGTGCCGAAGGCCAGCAACAGCAGGCGGGTTGGGCGATCGGCGCGGGCGAAGCTCCGCCATGGGCGCGTCAGCGGCGCAAAAATCAGCGCCGCGGTGGCGATGCGCAGCCATGCCATGCCGAGCACGCCGACATGCGGGAAAAGCAGCACGGCGAAGGCCGGCCCGAGATAGTGGAAGACGGCGCTGACACCGAACCAGACATGCGGCGGCAGTTTTGCCGCCAGACTGCCGGGTGCGTGGCGGCCGAGGGCAGGGCTGGCAGCTGAAGCTTGCGTTTGATCGTCCATCGAAATCAGTATCGCAGGCAGCTTTTCCAGTTTATATGGAGAATGGTCGATTGTCGGGCCATTTTCATCACTGGAAACAAGGAGCTTTCAATGAAGCGCCTTCGAACTGAACATATCGATCTTGATGCGGCCGACATGAAGATCCTGCGCCTCTTGGAAAAGGACGCACGCGCCAGCACGGCGGAGCTTGCGCGCTCGGTCGGCCTGTCGGCGCCCAGCGTCGCCGAGCGCATCAAGCGGCTGCAGGAGAACGGCGTGATCGAAGGCTATTCGGTGAGGATCAATCCCGCGGCCCTTGGGCTGAAGCTGTCGGCGTGGCTGCGCATCCGACCAGTGCCGGGACAATTGTCGGTGGTGGCCGAGATCATCCGTGAGTTGCCCGAAATCGCGCAATGCGACCGGGTGACCGGGGAGGACTGCTTCATCGCCCTGGCACATGTCGGCTCGGTCGCCGAACTCGAACGGGTGATCGATCGCATCATCCCCTATGCGATGACGAACACGGCCATCATCCAGTCGTCGCCGGTGCCCGCGCGTTCGCCTCTGGCGGCGATCCGGCGATCGCCGTGAAATGGCGCGACGGTTATCGGATGTTTCCGCGGGCGGCTGTGACGAACGGCATCAGCCTCGGGCCGGCTCGCCGGCGTCAGGCGTGGCCACGCTTCAGGCGGGCGCGCTTTAAAATGCTGCGCCAGCGGATCATGTCGAACGGGATCGGCTCATTGTTGTTGGCGATGTGGAAGATTTCGTTGTCGACGTTCTTGAGCGAACGCCAGAAATCATAGTCCGTTATGCGCGGATCAGCGGCCAGCCTGTCCACCTCGACCTTGATGTCGGTTTTCATGCACGTCCCTCGAACCGGCTTTGCCCCGCCGCCCGTATCGCAACTCGATGCGGATCGTTTTCGACCGCTCCGCTGAGTCGTTCAACGTCTCAATTGGCTTGTTCCCGTTAAAACCTCGGTAAGGTTAACGCGGGTCCAGAGCCGCTTCAAGCACTGGTGCCAGCGGACATCAGAGGTTCGGCGATTTTGAGTTTCGGGTGTGGCTTTGAAGTCAGATCCGGTCGCCTCGCCGTTCGGGAGCTGGACGGATACCGGCCTCGCCCTACTTGCGCTTGATGCCGATCGAGCGGCCCGCGCGCTCGGGCATGGGCAGGGCCGAATGGGCGGCGCGCATGGCTTCGATCCTGGCCAGCACATCGGCGGGGAAGGGTGCCACCTTCGGCCCCGCCATGTCGACATGCAGCGACAGGGTCTCGGACGTGGCGGCGAGCCAGCCGTCGACATGGCGGATTTCCTGGTAGGCCCTGAGCCGCTTCTCGTCATGGTCGATGAGTTGGAAGGAGACCCTGACCTTGTGGTCCAGATGCAGCTCCTGGACGTAGCAGACATGGACTTCGGCCGTGTAGATGGTGAGCCGCCGCTCTTTCACGTAATCCAGCCCCATGCCCATCGCTTCGAAGGCCTCGTCCGAACAGCGGTCGAACAGGACGTTGTAATAGGCCATGTTGAGATGGCCGTTGTAGTCGATCCAATCCTTCTCGATGTCCATGGGCCTGGAGACGAAGGGGGCGGGGATGGACATCGAAACTTCCTTGTTCTGGTGCTGGACACAGCGTGGCTGGTGAGACTACGCATCCATAATCGCATGACAAGCGTGGGCACTGGTCCATTAGCGGAGGAATTCATGGCTCTGAGCGACCTCAATCCGGTCGAACGCAACGAGGAAGGCATCGCGGCGGTGCTTGGCATCCTCAAGCAGCGGCTGGGCGAGCGCTTCCAGACCGGCCAGGCTATCCGCTCGCAGCATGCGCACACCACCACCTATATTCCGACGCAGGCGCCGGACGGCGTCGCTTTCCCGGAGACCACGGCCGAGGTGCAGGAGATCGTGCGCGCTTGCGCCACGCACCGCGTGCCGGTGATCGCCTTCGGCGTCGGCTCGTCGCTGGAAGGCCATACCAACGCGCCCGGTGGCGGCATTTCGGTCGATACGTCACGCATGAACCGCATCCTTGCAGTCAATCCGCAGGACCTCGACTGCACGGTCGAGCCTGGCGTGACGCGTGAGGATCTGAACCGGCATCTGCGCGACACCGGGCTGTTCTTCCCGATCGATCCGGGCGCCAATGCCTCGCTGGGCGGCATGGCGGCGACGCGGGCCTCCGGCACCAACGCGGTGCGCTACGGAACGATGCGCGAAAACGTGCTGTCGCTGACGGCGGTGATGGCAGACGGCGAGACGGTGACGACCGGCAAGCGGGCGAAGAAGAGCTCGGCCGGCTACGATCTGACGCGGCTGCTGGTCGGTTCGGAAGGCACGCTCGGCATCATCACCTCGCTGACGCTCAAGCTGCAAGGCATTCCGCAGGCGATCTCGGGCGGCGTCTGTCCGTTTCCGAGCGTCGAGGCGGCCTGCAACGCGGTCATCGCGACCATCCAGATGGGCATCCCGGTGGCGCGCATCGAACTGGTCAACGCGCTGCAGATGCGGGCGATGAAGAATTATTCCAAGCTCGACTATCCCGAGAGCCCGTGCCTGTTCGTCGAGTTCCATGGCAGCGACGCCGGCGTCTCCGAGCAGGCCGAAACCTTCGGCATGATCGCCGAAGAGAATGGCGGCGGCCCGTTCCTGTGGACCAGCGTCGCCGAGGAACGCTCCAAACTGTGGAAGGCCAGGCATGACGCCTACTGGTCGTCGTTGACGCTGCGCCCGGGCGCCAAGGGGCTTTCCACCGATGTCTGCGTGCCGATCTCACGCTTTGCCGAATGCGTCACCGAGACAGAAGCCGACATCGCCGAAATGGGATTGATCGCGCCGATCGTCGGCCATGCCGGCGACGGCAATTTTCACGTCTTGGTGCTGATGGATGTGAATGACCCGAAGGAAATCGCGCTGTCGGAGAAATTCGTCGCGCGCCTCAACATGCGGGCGATCGCCATGGACGGAACCTGCACCGGCGAGCACGGCGTCGGCCAGGGCAAGATCGGCTTCCTGCGCCACGAACTCGGCCATGGTGTCGACATCATGCGAACGATCAAGCAGGCGCTCGATCCGCAAAACATCATGAATCCGGGCAAGATCTTGCCGGGCCAAGATCATTAGATGTCGAAACCAGAGGTTTTGCTGCCCATCAAGGTGCCGCCGTTGAGCGCCGGCGCGCCGCTGCCTCATATATTTGCGGATGAAGGCAGGCTGCTCATAGCCTACCTGGCGAACATCCCGGACCCGTCATTCGATGGCACAAACCCACGATCGGTTTCGGCTGCAACCAGCAACCAGACCGTCGTTATACTGGCGGCAGATCCCTATTTGGCTTTGCAATTTGGACCGTCGAACGACGAAACGATCAGTGGGCATCGTTTGCATGGATTGGGTTTGCAGCCCTATTCCGCATTCGAAGTCGAAAATTCATCGTGGATCGGCTCTCTTGAAAGGGCAAATCGGAGTCACTCGTCTCATGCGCCGGAGCTGCTCTCAGGCTATCGGCATTTCATCCTGACGTTCCACGATTCCACGATTGAGTTCGTCGCCGCGAGTTTCTCGACCAGCCTTCATGAGGGGGCGGTCCTCGCCGTGTTGATGGAGGCGGCTGTGAATCCTGCCTCACTTCATGTCGAAGTCGGTTCGCTTTCTCGATAGATTTTGGCGGCGGCGCGATTGATCGATTTGCCCGTCTTGACCGCGCCGCCATTCGGGTCGAGGCTTCCCGTGGCAACCCTGAAAGACGGGTCTGCCGGCTGAGGAGGACTGTCATGGCCATTTCACGCAAGGAAGAAGCCCGCGCCCTGAGCGCCGATGAAAAGGAACTGGTGGAGAAATCGCACCATCCGGCGGTGCAGGATCTTTCCGACGCCGACCTTTCCGGCCTGGTCAAGCTTTTGCGGGAGCGGCGCGACAAGGCGCAGACCGAAGCCCACCGCCGCCGGCGTGAAATACGTGGCAAGGGCGCGCCCAAAGGCGCGGCCGCCTCAAAGGCCGATGGTGGTTCGCAGGTGAAGCTGGCGGTGCTGGCGATGGCCATGCGGCGCCTGAATGGCGAGGCCGAACGACGGCGCCAACTGGCAGCTCGCCTTTCGCTGGTCGGGAATGCTCGCAAGGCGCTGGCCATGAAGCAAAGCGCGGCGGCGGACGGTCCCGCTCACAATTCGCGGACGGCTCACAAGGGCATGCGGGCCGTGGCCAACGAGCGGGCGCCGGAGCTGGTGCGGCCGGCGGAACTTGGCCGCCAGCGCAAGGCGGGCAAGGTAGCGCAGGCCAAGCGCGACGCACGCTAAGGTCTTTTCAATTGTGACTGTCGGCCCGCCACGTTAGCGTGTAGCGGGATTTGCCTCTGCTTGCTCTGGACAAGGCCTGCGGCATCGGGCGCGCCCGCGCGATGTCGTGCTGCCCTGCGGGGTGGAGACGCCCAAAAATCCCTGCTTTGTCCCCGATTTGTTTTCAGATCGTCCGACGCGACCCAACACTGGGTGAATTGCCTCTTTATCGACACGCCGATGCGGGTAGAGTGCGGCAGAATTTCAATCAACTGTTTGGAACTGATGCTCGCACGCCTGTTCGTGATCTTCGGTGGCCTTTTCGTACTGGTGCTGTGCGCGGCGCTGGTGGTGCCGTACTTTGTCGACTGGACCGGCTACCGCGCCGAGTTCGAGCGCGAGGCGAGCGCCATCCTTGGCCGCAAGGTGACGGTGCAGGGCGACGCCACGGCAAGACTGTTGCCGTTCCCTTCGGTGACATTCTCCAACGTCGCGGTCGCTGGCGGCCCGAATGGTCAGCCAGCCATGACCGTCGAGACGTTTTCGATGGATGCGGAACTGGCGCCTTTCCTGCGCGGCGAGGTGCTGATCTTCGACATGCGGCTGGTGCACCCGAAAGCGACAATCGATATTGCCAATGACGGCACGGTCGACTGGGCGATGCGCCCGTCCACGCCGGTCAATCCCGGCCAGATCTCGATCGAGAAGCTGACAGTGACGGAGGGGCAGATCGAACTGCGCCATGCCGCCGGCGGACGCAGCCATATCTTTTCCGAGATCAACACCACCATTTCGGCCAAGTCGCTGGCCGGTCCATGGCGCATGGATGGCACGTTGCGGCTGGATGGGCTGCGCACCACGATCGCGGCATCGACCGGCAAGGCCGAACCCTCCGGACAGATGCGGATCCGGCTGAAGGCCGATCCCGACAGCTATCCGCTGGTGATCGAAACCGACGGCAATGCCGGCATCGTCAATGGGGCCGCCGCCTATTCCGGCCAGTTCAAGATTTCCGGTGCCGACAAGAATTCGGCCCAGTTGCGCGGCAGCGACGGCGAGACGGTGAAGGTCAGCGCCGGCAAGCCAGATCCCGGCTTCCGGCTGAACGGCAAATTCTCGCTCGATCACCAGAAGCTCGGTGTCGACGAATTTCGTTTCGAAACGGGTCCGCTCGACAATCCCTATACCGCCGACGGCAAGGCTTCGGTCGATCTCGGCCAGAGGCCGAGCTTCGCCATCGAGGCCAACGGCGCGCAGGTGCAGTTCGACGAGGCGGTGGGCGCCCAGGCCGGCGCCGGCCTGACGCTGGACCAGCGCATTGCCGGACTGGAGCAGGCGCTGCTCGAACTGCCGAAGCCGACCATCCCCGGCACCGTTGAGGTCAAGCTGCCCGCGGTGGTTGCCGGCGACACGACCGTGCGTGACGTCCATCTTTCCGCCGAACCCGTCGAAGGCGGCTGGTCGGTCAAATCGCTTGCCGCGACCTTGCCCGGCCGCACCACGCTGGAAGCCGACGGCATGCTCAGCGTCGAGGACCATTTCGGCTTCACTGGTTCACTCCTGCTGGCCGTCGCCCAACCTTCCGGCTTTGCCGCCTGGCTGTCAAAGGACGTCGACGAGGCGATCCGCCGTCTGCCGGCCGCCGGCTTCAAGGCCAAGGTCGATCTCTCGGAGAAGCGCCAGGCCTTCAGCGATCTCGAGCTGATCCTGGGCAAGGCGAAGTTTTCCGGACGCATCGATTCGAGCCAGCCCGACGATGCCAGGCCTTCGGTGCTGATGCGGCTCGAGGGCGGTGAGCTCGATGTCGATGGACTGGCGGCCTTCGCCTCGATCTTCGTCAGCGACAAGGGCGCCAACCGCTTTGCCGATCGCGATCTCGATTTTCAGATCAAGGCCGGGCCGGTCAGCGCCGGCGGGTTGACCGCCGACACGGTCGACACGGCGCTCAGGCTGCGCGACGGGTTGCTTGAAGTCGACCGGCTCTCGGTTGGCGGGCTGGCCGGCGCTTCGATCAGCGCCACCGGCCGGATCAAGGATTTTGCGGCAAGCCCGACCGGCAAGCTCGATGCCTCGGTTGTCGCCGTCGACCTGAAGCCGCTGATCGACGTTGCAGCGCAGCATTATCCGGGCAATGCGGTGCTGAAGGGGCTGGCGAGCCGCGCCGCTGCCTATCCGGATCTGTTCCAGGACGCCCGCGTCGACCTTGTAGCGAGCGCCGCCGACAATGGCGACGGCACAACGGGGCTGGCGGTAAGCGGGCAAGGCAAGGCCGGTGGTTCGGCTTTTTCCGCCTCGCTGTCAGGGAAGGGGGCGCCGGACAAACTGCTCGAAGCGCCGGTGACGCTGACTTTCAACGCCAAAAACCCCGATGCCACAACGCTGCTGGCGCTCTACGGCCTGCCGGCGCTGCCGCTCGGCATGTTGGGCGAGGCAAGCACGGATATCCAGGCCAAGGGCACGTTTGGCGGCGGCCTGGCGACGAGTTTCAGCCTCGCCGGCAATGACTTCAAGGCCGGCTTCGAAGGAACTGTCACGGCGACCCCGCAGGGGCCCACCGCAAAGGGCAAGATCAGCCTTGATGCCGCCGACATCGAACCCTGGCTGATGACCGCAGGCATCGGTCTGCCGGGCATGGGGGCTGGCATGTCGACGTCGCTTGCGGCGCAGGGCGATTATGGCAACGGCCTGTTGGTGCTCGACAATGTCAATGGTGCCATCAACGAAGCAGCGGTCTCCGGCGACGTCAACGTCGATGTCAAGGACGGCGCGCCGCATCTGGCCGGCGCGCTGGTGCTCGATGAACTCGACCTCGATCCGTTGGCGGTGGCGCTGTTTGGCGATTCCGCTTTCCTTGCCGACAAGAATCGGGCCGACAAGAGTGGGACCGATAAGAATGGGGCTGACAAAAGCGCGAGCGACAAGGGCGGCGCGTGGCCGGCCGCGCCGTTCAGCCAGAAATCCAGCCTGCCGTTCAGCGCCGACCTCGACCTGACGACGGCGGCATTGGCAGCCGGCCCGTTAGCCACTGCCTATGGCGCCGCCTTTTCACTCAAGCTCGACAAGGAAGGCATCCGTGTCTCCGACCTCAAGGCGAAATACCTGGGCGGCGCGCTGACCGGCCTGTTCGAGTTGAAGAACAATGACGGCACCGGGCTTTTCACCGGCCAGATGAAGCTGGCGGGCGCCGATCTGGCAAACGTGTTGCCGGACGCCGGCATCAGCGGCAATGGCGATTTCTCGACGACGCTGTCGACCAGCGGCAAGTCGGTGGATGCGATGGTCGCTGCCCTGTCGGGTTCCGGCACGGCGACGCTGAGGGGGGTACAGGTCGCCGGCATCAATCCCGATGCGTTCAGCGCGTTCCTTGCCAAGGCGGATGCGATCGGGCGCGATATCGACGCGGCCAAGACCGCCGCCTTTGCGCCTGACATTGCCGCCGATGGCAGCTTTGCCGCCAAGGACGCCGACATCGCCTTCACGGTTGCCGGCGGCACGCTGAGGGCGCCGCCGATCAGTCTCGAGAATCCGGCGGCGACCCTGTCGGCCGACATCACCGCCGATTTCAACGCCAGCACGGTTTCCGCCAAGGGCGCGATCACCTATCGGCCCGGCGACGAGGCGCTGGTCGGCTCCGAACCGGTCATGAATTTTACCGCCGAGGGTCCATTCGGCGCCGTGACGCGGCAGTTCGACAGCGAGCCGCTGGCACAGTTCCTGACCCAGCGCGCGCTGGAAAAGGAGCAGCAGCGCGTCGAAGCGATGCAGGCGGCGCTGCTGGAGAAGCAGCGCCTGCGGCGCGAGGTGCGTTACTACGCGGCGCTGCAGGACGCGCGCGACAAGGCCGCCGAGGAACTGCGCCAGCAGGAGGAAGCGGCCCGCCTGAAAGCCGAGGCGGATGCCAAGGCCAAAGCGGAGGCTGACGCGCAGGCCCAGGCTGAAGCGGATGC
This sequence comes from Mesorhizobium sp. B2-4-15, assembly GCF_006658505.1. Classification (GTDB taxonomy): domain Bacteria; phylum Pseudomonadota; class Alphaproteobacteria; order Rhizobiales; family Rhizobiaceae; genus Mesorhizobium. The sequence continues at coordinate 66,686 of NZ_VFUZ01000013.1, read as the reverse complement.
GAAGGCGAAAGCCGACGCTGAAGCGAAAGCCAAGGCTGATGCCGACGCCAAGGCCAAGGCCGACGCAGAAGCGAAGGCCGCCGCGGAACAGCAGGCAGCGGACGAGGCCGCCAAGGCGCAGGCCGAGCAGGAACGCCAGAGGGCGGAAGAGGCGATGCGCATCGCCTCGCAGGAAAAGGCCAGGCAAGAAGCCGAGCGCAAGGCCGCGGAACAGGCGTCCAAAGTCCAGCGTGCGCCGTTGCCCGAGGCCAACGACAATCCTCCGGCCAAGCCAAAGGCCAATCCGTTCACGATCGACAATCTGCTCAAGTCGCTGCAGTAGCGCTGCCGCCTTCCCCGCTCGCGCCGAAAGATCAGCGCCGCCGACAACCGGGATTCAACGATGCGATGCGTCTGCGCGCCGTTGGAGATCAGTCCCTCAGGGTGTTCTGGAAGGACTTGAAGGCGGTCGCCGCAGGCTTGGCGGTGAGCTGTTCCTGGAACTTGGCGAAGTCAGCGACTTCCCAGTGCTCCGCGAGTTTGCCATCGGCGATCCGGTAGAACTGAAAGGCGGCGAAATCGACGCGGTTTCCGGTCGCCTTGATGTCCCCGAAATCATGCACCTGGGTGCCGCTGACGCGGTTCATCACCGCCACCCGATCGCCTTCGGCGATGATCTGCTCAATGGTCCAGGTGAAGTCCGGGAAGCTGGCCCTCAGCCCCTGGAGGTAGCTCCGGACGACTTCAATTCCCGAGGTCTGCCCTTCGAGCTTGTCGCCATAGTCCTCCGACACAATGTCGGCGAGCTGACGGAGGTCGCCGGAATTGAACATCTCGAAATAGCGATGCACGATGGCTTTGTTGGCTTCGGAGTCGGACATCAGCGGATCCTTCTTGTAATAGTGAGGCGGCTAAGCATTTTGCGGATTTAGGATATGTTTTGCCGAGGCATCGCCGGCGGCGACTGCCTCATAGGCCTTCACGGCATCATCGAGCGGCCAGGTCTTGACCGGCGACGGTCGCAACGCGCCGCTCTCGAAACCCGGGCGAAGCGCGTTCAGGATCGCCGCGATGTCGACGCCTGTGAGCTTGGCGGTATCAACGCCGATCAAATGTTGCCGATTATGATAGAAATCCATCAGATCGAATTCGACGCGGCGCGAACCGACGCTTGTGATCGCCACCTGACGGCCATCCAGACCGAGCGACTTCATCGCCGGCTCGAAGACCGGCCCGCCGACGGCGTCCAGTACAAGATTCACGCCTTTGTTCTCGGTCAGCGCCGCCACCATGGTGGGCAGGTCCTTGGTTTTCGTGTTGATGAAGATATCCGCTTCGGAATCCTGGCTCATGTTGATGTCGGCGCCGATCACGCGAGCCTTCTTCCAGTGCGCAATCTGGATCGCCGCGCGGCCGACGGCGCCGGACGCGCCGGTGATGAGCACCGTTTCGCCGGCTCGGATATCGCCTGCCACCACGAGCGCGGACCACGCCGTGACAAAGGGGACGCCGATGGCGGCGGCCTGCTCCATCGACAGGTTCGCCGGCATCTCCGAAAGCCAACCTTCCGGTATGGCAACGAACTGGGCGTGGGAGCCGTCGCGGATGATGCCGAATCCGGCGCCGTTGCCCCATACGGACTTGCCCGCCCAACGGCTCGAAGCTGCGACGACCGTCCCGGCATAGTCGCGACCAGGTGTGCGCGGCAACGTTGGGTTAAACACGCCGGAGACAAATTTCACGTCGCTGGGATTGATCGCCGAAGCAGCCACTTTCACCAACGCCTCGCCAGCTTGCGGGACGGGCTTTGCGATGGTCTGAACGCCCAGGACCGAGGGCGGACCAAAGGCCGAAAAGCGAACGGCGCGCATCGTCGTCATCGCCAGTCTCCAGACATGAGAACCTTCACCGGGCAATGTCCCGACGCGGAATTGAAGAGCGATCGAAAGCCGAACTTTTAACCCGCCGATCGCTACAAGCCGGGAGTGAGGTCGTCAGGCAGTAACCATGAGGTCCGGAAGGTGAAACCCGCGGCAGCCTGGCAGCGGGCTTCGCCGTGCCGTCAGGCTCCGCCGTGCGAGCCGAGAAGTTGCCACTCCCACGCCAGACTGGTGCCGGTCGCTCCACCATGGTCCAGTAGGACCTGCGCCAGCGCCGGAACCGTGGATTCCCGCGCCCAATCGCGCTGGAGTTCCGATGCGAACACCATCCAGGTCAGCGGCACGCCGCCGGCCTGGATCATCCGTTGAACGCCACGATCATGCGCTTCCGTGCTGACGCCGCCGGAAGCGTCGGTCACAAAATAGACTTCCCAGCCCTCGCCAAGCGCCTGGATGACGGGGAAAGCGAGGCATATTTCGGTCCAGAGGCCAGCGATGACGACTTTCTTCCGGCCGGTCTTCTTCACCCAGTCGACGCAGGCCTTGTCCTCCCAGGTGTTGATAGTGGTCCGGTCGATCGGCACCTGATCGGGAAACACGTCCTGGATCGCCTTGAGAAGCTCGCCACCGCGATCCTTGATCACCGTTGTCAGAAGTGTCGGCACATTGAAGGCCTTGGCCGCCTTCGCGAGAGCAACCGTGTTGTTGATCATGATTTGCGGGTCGATGTTTCGAACACCCGCAACCTGGAACGCCTGATGGTCGATAAGCACAAGGACGCAATTCTCGGGCGTCAACATCGCCTCGAGACCAACCTTGGGGAATACTGCAGCGGCCATGTAATTTCCTTTTGATGTTTTCGCGGACGGGCCTGCGCCCATCCGCATGGTGATTCAATCTTCAATTCAAGTGATCGAATATCTGGTTCGTACGGGATCAGATTTGACCGCAGTTGCATCAGGCGAACAGTCAGATACGGTCGAGCGTGACGTTCGATGCGATCGACAAGCCGTTACGAGGCGTGTGGATCATCGAACCAAATTGACTGTCTTGCGGCGAGGCCGGCGCTATGCGCCGACTGGAGTCACCAGCGATCCAAGCGCGTCGCGTCTCAACGGATTCAGGCGACCCGTCTCAGGTCTTTGTCTTATGCATGTCGTGTTGCCAAAACCGAACTCACTTTTGGGTGACATGCATTCGCTCGCTATTCCCGGTTCATTTGCTCAATTCGACGTCTGCTGCTCGGGCGACATTGCGCGCTTACGAAAGCGGCGCTTCCCCGTCGTCAGTGAGCCGGGCCGGCGGGTGGAATCTCGTTCGAAAAGCGTGACGCCAAGCTACGCTTCCAGATTGGTGATCGTGTAGCTGACAACCGAAGTGGCTCGGTTGAGCTGGCGCGCCGCGCCCGCGAAACTTCCGACGTCGATCACGGTCAGAAACACTCGCGATTGATCAAACGTTGGCGTGCCGGGATCAGACATGCCGATTTCCTCGAATGGAAGACTCGAAATTTTACGAGTTTCGTACCCTGGGTCAGGGGCGCTACCATTCGCAACAGACGACCCCACCGACTTTAGAGGACCTGGCAAATGACCTATGCGATAATCGGATCTGGCGCCATCGGCCATGCCATCGCCACGCAGTTCGCGCGCCAAGGCATCGATGTGATGGTGGCCAACAGCCGAGGACCGTCGTCGCTCACCGACATGGCACGCGCACTCGGTCCCAACATCAAGCCTGCCACCACTGGTGACGTGGTCCACGCCGATGTGGTGATCCTGGCGATTCCCTTTGGTGCCATTCAGGCGTTCGCCGGGAGCGCGGGTGCGGATTGGAACAACCGCTTGGTGATCGACGCGAGCAACGCGGTCGACTTTCCAGCGTTCAAGCCCGCCGATCTGGGCGGCCGCCTCTCAACCGAAATCGTCGCGGAGGCTTTTCCTGGCGCCCGTGTCGTGAAGGCCTTCAATACGGTCCCGGCGGCAAAGCTGGAAGCGCCGCCAGCGCAGGCGGGCGGACGGCGCGTTGTGGTGTTGTCCGGTGATGACGGCAGCGCGAGGTCCCAGGTTGCCGCTCTGATCGAGCGACTCGGCTATGCGGCGCTTGACCTCGGCACGCTACGGCAGGCCAGTCATCTGCAGCAGTTTGGCGGCACGCTGGTGGCTCAGGATCTGATCAAGCTGGCCTGATCTTGCCATGCACCGAGATAACGCCGCTGGCAACAACGGGGACAGCCGTTGATTTCACGGCATCGGCTGCTTTGGCTGTCCTGCGTCCAACACGCTGCGGCGAAGCCAAGGGATTCGGGTGCCGGGAAATAATCAGTATCGTTCCACCTAAGACCCGAGACGTCACTCGCGGTCCCGATCGAGCAGGCGCCTCAGCATGGGTTCGATGCGCGAGAGCTCGTCGAGATGCGCCGCCGACAGCTCGGCCAGGCAATCGTCGGCGCGCTCCGTCAGCCGCAGCAGCACACGGCGATGGTCGTCCTTGTCCTGATCCCGCACGACCAGTCCCGCCTCGCTAAGACGGTTGACCAGTTCGACGGCGCTGTGGTGGCGGATGCGCAGGCGCTCCGCCAGGTCGCCGACCGTCACCGGTCCGCCGCCCGGATACCCCTTGATCGCCAGCAGTGCCTGATGCTGGCGCGGTGTCAGGCCGGCGTCTTCCGCCTGCAACTGGCTGAATTCGAGAAAGCGGCGGATCAGATAGCGAAACTCGGACAGCCGCTGGTAGTCGGCCTGTTTGATGGCGGGGCGAGGTTTTGCGGGCTGCGTCATGCCAGACATTTGTTCGCTTTCCGGCGAAAGCTCAAACGGATTTCCTGCGAAACCGGCTTGAATAATTATATCGTGTTACGATAGATAGCCAGCCGACAATCCGGCCGACCGTTTCGACCGTGCCGCATATCCCAGACACGGGCCGCCGCCAGGAAGCAAACCACGATGAAGACCCATCAACCCAACCCCGGTCATCTCAGGGATTTCACCACCGATGCACGGGTTCTGTTCATCGCGGCAATTGCCGTTGTGGTCGCCACGGCGGGGCTGTTTGCCGGCATCGTGCTGTTGAAGCTGATCCGGCTCGCCACCAACATAGCCTATTTCGGCCAGTTCTCGCTCGCCGAGCTGAAGCTGCACGACACGCCGCTTGGGCTTGCCGCCGTCATCGTCCCGGTCATCGGTGCGCTGATCATCGGCCTGATGGCGCGTTATGGCAGCGAGAAGATCCGCGGCCATGGCATTCCCGAGGCCATCGAGGCGATCCTGCTCGGACGTTCAAGGCTCGATGCCAAGGTGGCGATCCTGAAGCCGCTGTCGTCGGCGATCTCGATCGGCTCCGGCGGCCCGTTCGGTGCCGAGGGGCCGATCATCATGACCGGCGGCGCCATCGGTTCATTGATCGCGCAGATGCTGCCGGTCAGCGACAATGAGCGCAAGACGTTGCTGGTGGCCGGGGCGGCGGCGGGCATGACCACCGTGTTCGGCACGCCGATCGCCGCGATCATGCTCGCGGTGGAACTGCTTCTGTTCGAATGGACGCCTCGCAGCTTCATTCCCGTTGCGGTTGCCGCGATCATCGCCGAGGTCGAGCGCACTCTGCTGCATCTGCCTGGGCCGATCTTCCCGTTCCAGGGCGGCATGGCGGTCTCGTTCCTTGGCCTTGGCGGCTGGGTTCTGGTCGGCATCTGCGCCGGCCTGCTGTCGGGGCTTTTGACGCAGATGGTCTATGCCTGCGAGGACGGCTTCCAGAAACTGCCCATCCACTGGATGTGGTGGCCGATGCTCGGCGGCCTGGTGGTCGGCATCGGTGGCCTGATCGAGCCGCAGGCGCTCGGTGTCGGCTACGACAATATCGCCGACATGCTCGATGGCCGCACGCTCGCCACCGCGGCACTGCTCCTGCTCGTGGTCAAGGCCATCATCTGGTCGGTGGCGCTCGGTTCGGGAACATCCGGAGGCGTGCTCGCGCCGCTTCTGATCATGGGCGGGGCGATGGGAGCGGTGCTTGCCGGAATTCTGCCTCAAGCGGATCCGGGTTTCTGGGCGCTGCTGGCCATGGCCGCCACGATGGGCGGCACGATGCGCGCGCCGCTGACGGCGACGTTCTTCGCCGTCGAGTTGACCGGCAACACGCATGTGCTGGTGCCGCTGATCACGGCCTGTGCGGCGGCGCACGCCGTGACGGTGCTGCTGATGAAACGTTCGATCCTGACCGAGAAGATCGCCAGAAGAGGACATCATCTGGTTCGTGAATATCGAGTCGATCCCTTCGCGCTGACCAGGGTGCGCGAGGTGATGACCTCGCAGGTCGAGAGCGTGCCGGCGACCATGACGCTGCATGGCGCGGCGGCTTTCCTGACCGCACCGGAAACGCGGCATCCGAGCTTTCCTGTGGTCGATGAGAACAGGCAGGTGCTCGGTCTCATCGATCCGCCGGCAATTCTGCGCTGGCGCCGTGCCGGGAAGCACAGGACGACGACGCTCGGCGACTTGCTTGCCGGAAGCAAGGTGACGCTCGCCTACCCCGACGAATATCTGGAAGGCCTGTCGGACAAGCTGCTGATGGCCAACGTGTCCCATCTGCCCGTGGTCAACCCCGAAAGCCTGCAACTGGTCGGCTATGTCGGCTGGAAGGACCTGATGCGCGTACGGTCGAGGAAACAGGCCGAAGAGCACGACCGCTCGACCTTGCTCGGCTTCGGCACCCGCCGTGGGAAAAAGGCGGACGCGGCCGAGAGCGTCTAGTCTACGCGTTCATTCCGCGCTTGGCCCACTCCAGTACATGGAGCCTGAGCGCCGAGGACAGGTTGGTGTCGCGAGGCCGGGTCTCATCGACTTCGGCGACAAGCGCGGCGAGTGTCAGCTTTCTCTCCGCGGCAATGGCGACGAGATCGTCATAGAAGGGTTTTTCGAGGGAATAGCTGGTGCGGTGGCCGCGAATGGTCACCGAACGCTTTTCGACGACGCTCACGGCCAAAGGCTCATTGTTCGTCCTTGCCGGAGGGGTCGAGGCGATGGCCGGCGATAAATTTCTCGGCCTTGTCGGCAGTCAGCCGGTCGCGCTGCCTGTCCGCCTTGGACCGGCCGTGCAGCGCCCGGTTCTGTTCGGCGACGCGCGCCTTGTCTTCCCGCGTCTTCTGCTTGCGAGCCTGGCGGAGATTGACGATGTCGGCCATGGCGGCGGCCCGCGAGACTATTTCTTGCGGAAGGCGTCGAGCGAAACCACTTCGGCGCCCTTGGTGCCGGCGTCAGCCGCGGCGGGTTTCTTCTCCGGTTCGGCCGGGGCCTTCTTCTCGGCTTTCGGCTTCTTCTCCGTGACGATGGTCAGCGGTTCGGGGGCAGGCTGGGCCGGCTCCTCGTCGGCCTGCGCGTCGGTCTTGACGTCGAATTCGAGCTCGAAATTGACCGATGGGTCATAGAAGCCGCGCACGGCCGAGAACGGGATCTCGAGCTTCTCCGGCACGTCGGAAAACGACAGGCCGACCTCGAAGCCGGTGTCGGTCACCTTCAGGTCCCAGTACTGGAACTGGATGACGATGGTCATCTGCTCGGGATAGCGCTCGCGCAGGCGCGACGATACGCGCACGCCGGGCGCGCCGGTCAGGAAGGTGATGAAGAAGTGGTGATTGCCGGGGAGGCCGGTGCGCGCGACTTCGGCCAGGACCTTGCGCATGACGCCGCGCAACGCCTCCTGGGCCAGAATGTCGTAGCGGATGTGGTCGTCGGCCATGTGGTGGTCGGGTTCCGTTGAATCGTCCGTATAGCTGTAATCAAGCTTGAGCGCGGCGTAAACCGCATATAGACCGCGGCCGCGTCGAAGCGAGGACTATTGGCAACGATTTGATCGGCGAAGCCGGCTTGCATCAATCGCAAATGTTATGCGTTAGCCAGCGCGCTTTGCTTTTTGACGCTGCTTGAGGAAGGGCGCTTGCCGAAAGCACGCAGGAAAGTGCGCACGCCATTTGTCGCCGATTGCACCACCTCGTCCTCGCGCGGCGTGCCGCCGAGCATGAAGGTGGTCTGCAGTTCGGCATTGACCAGGCCGAGGAACTGGCGCGCCGCGACGTCGGGGTCGTCGATCGTCAAATAGCCGCCATAGGCGAGACGAGCGAAGCGTGCGGCGATGGCCGGCCATGTCCTGCCCGGACCCTGTTCGCGCCACTCGGCAAACAGTTCGGGATAGCGCTCGCCTTCGGTCTGGATCAGCTTGCGCAGGAATTTTCCGTCGCGATTGCAGATGCAGTTCTGGTTCAAACGGACCGCAAAGCCGATCAGGTCCGCTTCGAGATCTCCGGGCTGGTCGGGAAAGGTGGCGATGGTGGCGAAGATGCCCGCGTTGCAGCGCTCGGTGAGGTCGCGCACCACGGCCATGAAGAGCTTTTCCTTGTCGCCATGGTGGTTGTAGACGGTCTGGCGCGACACGCCTGCCTCGGCGGCGATCAGGTCGATATTGGCGCCGGCGAAGCCTTCCCGGCAAAACACGCCGGCCGCGGCTTCGACGATCGACAGCCGCTTGGCCTCGTGGCCGCGTGGCGGGAAGGTGTCAGGAGAAACGCCCAATCTCATAAAAATGTATATAGAGATGATTGACGATTTGGACAAGCCTGTCTAAATTTATGGGCATAAGATGAAAGAGATTCGTCCCGAAGCGAATATTTCCGTGCTTGGGGGAGTCGGAATCTCACGGGATGGAACGTCCTAGGGTTACGCGCTGCTTCGGTGCGGCAACCAGATTCGAAAGAAACCAATATCATGAGTCCCAAATTCCTCCGCATCGCGGTCGTGCTCGGCCTGTTGTCCGCCATCGGCCCGTTCGCCATCGACATGTATCTTCCCGCCCTGCCGTCGATCGGCGCGGATCTGCATGCCGGCACCGCCGCCGTGCAGATGAGCCTGCTGATCTTCTTCCTGTCGATGGGGTTTGGCCAGATCGTCGTGGGGCCGATCTCCGACATGGTCGGCCGCAAGCTGCCGCTCTATGGCGGCCTGGCGCTGTTCATGGTCGGTGGCATCGGTTCGGCACTGGCGCCGACCATCGAGTGGCTGATCGCCTTCCGCTTCCTGCAGGGCCTTGGGGCCAGCGCCGGCATGGCCGTGCCGCGCGCCATCGTGCGCGACCTGCACACCGGTAACGAGGCCGCCAAGCTGATGTCGTTGCTGATGCTGGTGTTTTCGGTGTCGCCGATCCTGGCGCCGCTGACCGGCAGCCAGATCATCGAGAATTTCGGCTGGCGCGCCGTCTTCTGGACGGTGACCGGCGCGGCAGCCCTTGCCACTATTTTGCTCGCGACCTCGCTCAAGGAGACGCGGCCGGCGGAAGAACGCGTTGGCTCCTCCTTTGGCACCGCCCTTGCCGGCTACCGCTTCCTCATGGGCGACCGCAACTTCCTTGGCCTGGTGGCGATCGCAGGCTTCGGCATTGCGAGCTTCTTCGTCTATCTGTCGAGCTCATCCTTCATCCTGATCGACCATTACGGGCTGTCGCCTTCGGTCTACAGCGTGTTCTTCTCGATCAACGCGGTGGCCTTCATCGGCATGTCGCAGCTGACGGGACTGCTGGCCGAGCGCTTCGGGCTGCGGCGCGTGGTGCGCGTCGCGGTGACCGGCTATGCGACCACGATGGTGGTGCTGCTGGCGGTGATGGCGACGGGTGTCGACCGGCTCGACGTGATGGCGGCCCTGTTGTTCGTCGGCTACGGCTTCCTCGGCCTGGTCATCCCCACCACTTCGGTGCTGGCCATGGAAGAGCATGGGGAGATCGCCGGCACGGCTTCGGCGCTGATGGGCACGCTGCACTTCGCCATAGGCGCGCTGGCAATGGGCGTTGCCGGCGTGTTCTTCGACGGCACGCCGCTGCCGATGGTCGCCGGCATCACGCTCTGCGCGGTGATCTCGTTCACGCTGGCCAAAGTCACGCTCGGCCGCTCGCGCGAAGCTGTCGAGGCGCCAGCGGAATAAGCAGCCGCAAAAACGCACGAAAAAGGCCGGGTTCGTCCCGGCCTTTTTCATGCCCGCAGAGTGGCCTCCTCAAGGATGAAGCGAACACGATTCTCTACTGGCACAAGCGGCAGAGGCACCAGTTCGTAGCCGAGTTTGGCATAGACGCCAGCCACCGAGTCATGGGTGCGTCTGGCTTCGTCCAGCGTCTGTTTGCGCTCTTCATCCTGTGCGAAGATTTCCGGCCAGGGCGGCGCGACGAAGACACGGCGCGCATAGCGGAATTTCTCCGCCGCATTGACGAGATGATCCGGTACCCGCAGGCCGCAGAGCCTGAGGTAGCCGAGCGTGTCCGGCACGCCGCGATCGAAGAAGACCGGACCGGCCTTGGCGTGCGCGGCATGCCAGGAACGCAGTTCCCATGACAGCATCAGTTCGGCAAAGAGTGCGCGGTCCCGCCAGGGCAGGGCGGGACCGCCGATCGTCATCTGGTCGCGAATGATGCCGCGCCCGGCCTCCGGCGCCGTCGCAAACCCGGCCTGTTTCAGCGCCTCGATCAAAGTGGTCTTGCCGGAGCCCGGGCCGCCGGTCAGCACGAAGAATCGATCGGAATCGTTCTGCATCTTTTTGTCCATTGAGAAGGTACGCGACGCGGCGGCTTCGCGGCCAACGGGGTCGAGCGAAGTCTGGACAGCAAGAGCCTTGCCGTCGTGCGTGGCGCATATTGAGGGAGGGGAGAAGTGGAGGTTTCTGTTGCCAGGTACCTCCGAACCCCGCCTAGAAGTGCGAACCCCTAGGGCTTGATTTGAAGCTATCGCACTGCATTAAGCAGCGAGACGTGCTTCCGCATAGTTGTCGTTGGCAACTATAAGTTTAGCCCGATGACGGTGGTACAATGCCGGGCAAAAGTACGATCTTTACACCTTCGTCGATCCTATTTCGCCCCCAGCAAAAACCGCTCTGTCGTCAACAGCGGCTTTTGGTGGAGGCGCCGGGTACCGCCCCCGGGTCCGAACGGCTTATTTCATCGCCTGTTTATCGCCATAGTCGGTCAAGCCGACAAAACGAATATAGGGGGCGTTTCGCTGAAATGAAAGGCCGCAATGCGGCTTTGTCCCTGTGTCAAATCGCGACGGCAAGGGTTGACTTGGGCACGGTCTCAACCGAAGCTTTGCGGGCGGTGAGGAGTTAACCGACCTAGCGCACAAGTTGCGAAGCGCCACAGCCCTCATCGATCGGATCCGTGGCGCCGACGAGGGGAATTTTGATGGCCGACTATCTTGCGGATGTGAAGAAATACGACGCGGGCGCCAGCGCCGACGCCGTCGAAAAGATCGTCAAACATCTGGGTATTGCGCTGAGGAACCGCGACTCTTCGCTGGTGTCCTGCACCGACCCGAAGGAGCTTGAGCGCGTCAAGGAGAGCTGGGTGGCCAAGAAGCTCGGCGTCAGCGATGGGGCGAAAGCCGATGCCGCGATCGAGAGAACCTGCAAGGCAATGCATGCGGACCACAGCAAGGGCCGGGTGACCTTCTATTATCTGGTGGCCAAGGAACTGGGCAAGCTCGGCTCGCTCTGACGGTCGCTGGTCGGTTACGAAGGGTTGGCGTGGCTGAGCGATTGCTTCAGGTTTGAATTTGCAGTTCTCCGGGCGACGGCGCCGCCCCTCACCTGCCTGCCGGCATCCTCTCCCCGTATAGAGACGGGGAGAGGGAGGCTGCGATTGCCGAATTCGCCAGTTGTCAGCGTTACAAAGAGCGCGCGGCGCTGTAACTAGCCCCTTTCTCCCCGTCACTTTACGGGGAGAAATGCCCGGCAGGGCAATGAGGGGCGGCGCAAACGCTTGGGAAGAGTGGTGGTGCCAGCAACGCTGACATCGTTTTGAGTGTTCGGCCGTCCGTATGGCGGCTATAGTGCATACCCTTCGAATCGAGCCGGAACCAATGCGCCAGTATCTCGACCTCCTGCAGCATGTGCTGGAAAACGGTGCCGATCGCGGCGACCGCACCGGTATCGGCACGCGCTCCGTCTTCGGCTACCAGATGCGTTTCGACCTCTCTCGCGGTTTTCCCGTCACCACCACGAAGAAGCTGCACCTGAAGTCGATCATCCATGAACTCCTCTGGTTCCTGGCCGGCGACACCAACATCAAATACCTGACTGACCACGGCGTGACGATCTGGGACGAATGGGCCGACGAGAATGGCGACCTCGGCCCGGTCTACGGCAAGCAGTGGCGCTCCTGGCCGGATGGCAATGGCGGTTCGATCGACCAGATCGCCAATCTTCTGAAGGAGATACGCCGCAATCCTCAATCGCGGCGGCTGATCGTTTCGGCCTGGAACCCGGCCGAGGTGGAGGCGATGGCGCTGCCGCCCTGCCACTGCCTGTTCCAGTTCTATGTGTCCGAGGGCCGGCTTTCCTGCCAGCTCTACCAGCGTTCGGCCGATATCTTCCTCGGCGTGCCGTTCAACATCGCGTCCTATGCGCTGCTGACCATGATGGTGGCGCAGGTGACCGGGCTGAAGCCGGGCGATTTCGTCCATACGCTCGGCGACGCGCATCTCTATTCCAACCATTTCGAACAGGCGCGCGAACAGCTGCGGCGAACGCCGAGGGCGCTGCCGACGATGTGGATCAACCCGGAGGTGAAGGACCTGTTCGCCTTCCGCTTCGAGGATTTCCGCCTGGAAAACTACGTCGCCGATGCGTCGATCAAGGCGCCGATCGCGGTGTGAGCCACCAGGCTCAGTCGATCCCAACCATCACGTCCGAAGCCTTGATGACGGCGTAAGCTGGCTTGCCCTCCTGGAGCTTGAGGTCGGCCACAGCCTCGTTGGTGATCGAGGCCGTCACGATGGCGTCCCCGCCAATGTCGATCCTGACATGCGAGGTGGTGGCTCCCTTGACGATCTCGATGATCGTTCCCTTGAGGGTGTTGCGGGCACTGATCTTCATTCGGTTAACTCCGTGCTTTTCGCTGTATCCAAACCGGCCCCATGGTAGGTCGGCCCGACGCCCCCGTGCAATGCCGCCGCCGGGTGAAGAGTCTTCCCTTGTTATGTTCAAGCGGATATATCGGTTCGACAGGCCAAGAGCCGATCGGATTTCAAACCAGGGAGAGTTTTCAATGACGCGCAAAGGTTTCGGGTTGAAGGCGATCGCCATTGGCGGGTTTACAGTGGCGTTGATGGCCGCCATGCCGGCAGCACACGCGGAAGGCAAGGTCGTGGTGTTTGCAGCGGCCAGTCTCAAGGATGCACTCGACGCGGTGAACAAGGCCTGCGAAGCCGATGTCGGCGAGGCCGCGACGATCTCCTACGCCGCGAGTTCGGCGCTGGCCAAGCAGATCGAGGGCGGGGCGCCTGCCGATGTGTTCATCTCGGCCGATCTCGACTGGATGAAGTATCTCTCCGACAAGAAGCTGACAAGGCCCAGCACCGAAGTGAAGCTGCTCGGCAACGAGATCGTGCTGGTGGCGCCGAAGGATTCGAAGGTCGAAGCCAAGATCGAGAAGGGGTTCGACCTGGCCAAGCTGGTTGGCGACGGCAAGCTCGCCATGGGTGATTTCAAGGCGGTGCCCGCCGGCAAGTACGGCAAGGCCGCGCTGGAATCGCTCGGCGTCTGGTCGTCGGTCGAGGGCAAGGTGGCGCAAGCCGAGAATGTCCGCGCCGCCCTGAAGCTGGTTTCGACAGGCGAGGCCGCGCTCGGCATCGTCTACGCCACTGACGCGCATGCCGAAAGGGGCGTCAAGGTTGTCGGCACCTTCCCGGAGAATTCGCATCCGCCGATCATCTATCCGGTTGCCCAGACCGCCGACTCGAAGGACAAGGATACGCCGGCCTTCCTGAAGTGCCTGCAGTCGGCCAAGGCCGGCGCGCTCTTCAAGGAGCAGGGCTTCACGGTGCTGACGCCGAGCAACTGAGTTTCGAAAAGGACCTGATGCCTCGACATGAACTGGCTGCTGGACCTCACTCCCGACGAATGGAATGCGGTGCGGCTGTCCATCAAGGTGGCGACCGTGGCAATGCTCGCCAGCCTGCCGCCCGGCATAGCGATCGCGCTGCTGCTTGCCCGAGGCCAATTCTGGGGCAAGACGCTGCTCAATGGCGTGGTTCACCTGCCGCTGATCCTGCCGCCCGTGGTGACCGGCTATCTCTTGCTTTTGACTTTCGGCAAGCGCGGCCCGGCCGGAGCCTTCCTGGCCGAATATTTCGGCCTCGTCTTTTCGTTCCGCTGGACAGGTGCGGCACTCGCCTGCGGCGTCATGGGTTTTCCCTTGATGGTGCGCGCAATCCGGCTGTCGATCGAGGCGGTGGACCGCAAGATGGAAGCGGCGGCGGGAACGCTCGGCGCCAATCCATTGTGGGTGTTCGGCACCATCACGCTGCCGCTGATCCTGCCCGGGCTGATCGCCGGCTCCATCCTCGCCTTCGCCAAGGCGATGGGCGAGTTCGGTGCGACCATCACTTTCGTCTCCAACATCCCCAACGAAACGCAGACGCTGCCGTCGGCGATCTACACCTTCACGCAGGTGCCGGGCGGCGATGAAGGCGCGCTGCGGCTGACGCTGATCTCGATCGTCATTTCGATGGCGGCACTGGTCGCCTCGGAAGTGCTGGCGCGGCGGGTCGGCCGACGAATGGATGTCGAATGAGCGTCCTCGTCGACATCGGCCACCGGCTCGGCGATTTCGCCATCGACGTCCGCTTCGAGAGCGCCGGGCGGCTGACGGCGCTGTTCGGGGCGTCGGGTTCGGGCAAGACGACGCTGATAAACATGATCGCCGGGCTGATCCGGCCCGACAAAGGGCGCATCGAGGTCGAGGGCCGCGTGCTCGTCGACACCGATGCCGGCATTTTCGTGCCGAAGCACAAACGCCGTATCGGCATGGTGTTTCAGGACGCGCGCCTGTTTCCGCATATGAGCGTGATGAGCAATCTGCGCTACGGCCGCTGGTTCACACCGGCAAAGGAGCGCTACGCCGACATGGAGGCCGTTGTCGAATTGCTCGGCATCGGCCCGCTGCTCGGGCGGCGCCCGGCAAAGCTTTCGGGCGGCGAAAAACAACGTGTGGCGATCGGGCGGGCGCTGCTGGCCAGCCCCGGATTGCTGCTGATGGACGAGCCGCTGGCTTCGCTCGACGAGGCGCGCAAGGCCGAGATCCTGCCCTATATCGAGCGGCTGCGCGACGAGACGAAGATCCCGATCGTCTATGTCAGCCATTCGGTCGCCGAAGTGGCGCGGCTGGCCAGCGATGTGGTGATGCTGGCGCAAGGCAAGGTCGTCGCCAGCGGTCCGACCGAGGCCGTCATGCAAAGGCTCGACCTGTTGCCGGTGGAAGAGCGCGGCGAGGGCGGTGCGGTTCTGGATACCAAAGTGCTGCGTCACGACGAGGCTTTCGGCATGACCGTGCTCGGCTCGGCCGCCGGCGAGATCCGCGTGCCGCGTCTTGCAATGAAGCCCGGAGCGCCTGTGCGTATCCGCATTCGTGCCCGCGATGTGATGATCGCGACGGAGAAACCAACGGGCCTGAGCGCGCTCAACATCCTGCCCGGCGTGATCGTCGCGATCAATCCGGGCGAGGGGCCGACAGTCGAGATCGGCATCGATTGCCATGGCGCAACCGTACTGGCCCGGATCACCGAACAGTCGCGGCAGGCGCTGAGGCTGCGGCTTGGCGGCAAGATTTTCGCGGTGGTCAAGACAGTGAGTTTCGACCGCGCCAACACCAGCGCCGGCTTGCCGGTCGAAGCGGATGGCTGACCGCCGGTTGCGATCGCTATATCATTTCGGAATAGCGCTATGGATCGAGAGAGGCTAGTGTGAGGGCGGAGGACAGCACATGCCGTCGCTGAGCTTGCGGATAAATCTCGATCCGGACGGGCGAATCGGTCCGGGCAAGATCGAACTGCTGGAGCACATTGCCACCTTCGGCTCGATCTCAGCCGCCGCACGCGGCATGGAGATGTCCTACAAGCATGCCTGGGATCTGGTCGAGGATATGAACCGGGTGTTCGGCAAGCCGCTGGTTTCGGCGCAGACCGGAGGCCGCAAGGGTGGTGGCGCGCAATTGACGACTGTCGGCCTTGCGGTGGTCAGCCGCTTTCGTGCCATCGAGCGGGCGGCGTCCGCCGCGGCAGCGACGCATATGGATGCGTTGCAAGCGGAGATTGATGCGGGGTAGCGCAATAAGGGAGTAGGCAGTAGGCAGTAGGCAGTAGGGTGGCAGCACCGTTCTCGACCGTCGGAGCTTTTTGTTCGAACAGATGACTTACTTTACTTCGGGAATATCATTGCCTACTGCCTACTGCCTACTGCCTCATTCCGGCTTGCGCAGAAGATAGGTGTCCATGATCCAGCCCTTCTTTCGGCGGGCGCCCTCGCGGACTTTTTCGATCTCGGCGCCGACATCGCCGAGACGGCCGGAGATGATGATCTCGTCCGGCGTGCCGAGATAGGCGCCCCACTGGATGAAGACATCCTTGTCGGCAAGCGTGTTGAAGGCGCATTTGCCGTCGAGCATGACCACCGCCGAGCCGGCATTTTCCGGCAAGCCTTCCTCGGTCAGCCGCCGGCCGGTGGTGATCAGGATGGAATCTCCGATGCGGTTCAGTGCTGTTTTGTGGCTGGCTGCAAGCGCCTGGATGGCTGTGATGCCAGGGATGACCTCCAGTTCGAAGGCGACGTTGCCTCGCACGCTCACCCGCTCGAGGATGCGTAGCGCGCTGTCATAGAGCGAGGGATCGCCCCAGATCAAGAACGCGCCGCAGCCGTCGTCGCCGAGTTCGTCGCCGATCAGGCCTTCATAGATGGCGGCGATGGCTTCGTGCCAGTCGTCGACGGTCGAGCGGTAGGAGGATGTCGGTTCGGCGCGCACCGGCACGTCGAACTCGACCCGGCGTGACTTGGGGTTGGTGACGAAGCGGTCGCATATCTCGCGCCGCAGCTCGGCCAGGTCGTTCTTGTCAGCCCCTTTGTCGGGGATGAACAGCACGTCGGCTCGGTTCAGACCTGATATGGCCTGCACGGTCAGGTGGTCGGGATTGCCGGCGCCGATGCCGATGACGAGAAGTTTGCGCATGGAGCGAACTCCTGCCCGATCGGAACCTGATAGTCCAGACCGGCGTGCCTCGGATGCGGAAGGGCTTTGAAACGCCAGGTCGAAACAGCTAGGGTCATCCCAGGCATTCCAGCCGAGGGGGCTTCGATGTTGCGATATGTTCTGGCAGTAGCGTTGGCGTTTTCAATCGCGCCTGCCTTTGCCAACGACTCGATTGCCGAACTCGGCACCGGCGGCCTGATCCTGTCACGCAGCGACGCCGTGGCGATGCAAAGCGAGGACCTCTTCATCTCGCCGGAAAAGGTGACGGTCGACTACGTCTTCCACAACAACACCGACAAGGACGTTGAAGCGATCGTCGCCTTCCCGATGCCCGACATCTCGGGCGATCCGGAGGAGATGCCGGCGATCCCCGAAAACCAGAGCGACAATTTCCTCGGCTTCGAGGTGACGATCGACGGTGCCCCGGCAACACCGCAGCTCGAACAGAAGGTGTTTGCGCTCGGTATCGACATCAGTGCCGACCTCAAGGCGCAGAATGTGCCGTTCAATCCGTTCGGCGACGCGGCCAAGGCGGCACTGGCGAAGCTGCCGCGGGCGGTTGCCCAAGACTGGGAGAGCCGCGGCATCATCATCGAGGATCCGGAGGCGGACAGCGGCCCGGGCGCTACCCCAGCCTATACACCCTTCTGGCAATTGCGCTCGACCTATTGGTGGCGCTCGACCTTTCCGGCGAACAAGGACGTTCATGTCTCGCACCGCTACAGGCCCAGCGTCGGCGGTACGTCTTCGGTCAGTTTCTTTTACGACGGCAAGTTCCAGGGGCAGTACGCGGCCTACAAGACCCGCTACTGCATGGACGATACGTTCGAGAATGCGGTGCGAAAGGCCGCCAAGGACAATGCGGACGGTTATCCCCGGTATTACGAGCGCCGTATCGCCTATATCCTGACCACCGGCGGCAACTGGGCGGCCGGCAGTATCGGCAAGTTCAAGCTGACAGTCGACAAGGGCAATCCGAAAGCGCTGGTTTCGTTCTGTGGCGACAACGTCAAAAAGATCGGGCCGACGACCTTCGAGATGACGGCGGACGATTTTTATCCCGAGCACGATATCGATATCCTGCTGCTCGAACCGTCGGACAGCAATGGCGGGGATGCGAACTGATGCACATCGCGATCTACGTTGCCATCGCGGAGAATGGCGTGATCGGCCGGGACGGTGGATTGCCCTGGCGGCTCTCCACCGATCTCAAGCGTTTCAAGGCAGACACGATGGGCAAGCCCATCATCATGGGCCGCAAGACCTATGAGGGCATAGGCAGGCCATTGCCGGGCCGGCTGAACATCGTCGTCAGCCGCGACAAGGCCTGGCGCGCCGAGGGCGTCGAGGTGGCGCATACGCTGGAAGCCGCGATTCAGCTGGCAACGGTGCGCGGACGCTGCATGGCTGGCGTGGACGAGGTCTGCGTTGTCGGCGGCGGCGAGATCTATGCCCAGGCGCTGCCGCTGGCCGACCGGCTGCACGTCACCCATGTGCTGGCCGCCGTCGACGGCGATGCGCATTTCCCGCCGATCGATCCGAAATCCTGGCGCGTGGTAAGGACGCAGGATGTTCCGGCCGGCGAAAAGGACAGCCATGCAACACGCTATACGGTTTACGAGCGCCGCCGCGACATACTTTGAAAGACAAAAACGGTATTGAAGGACGACAAAGGGTCGCTACCGGCCCAAAACGGATGAAGTCGCGGCGCATCGCGTTGAAAGCGTGCGGTGGCGTCCCTATAGAAGAACAACTGGATTTGCGCCGCAACGCCGGCGCTTGAGGGAATTCCAAGCGAAAGGACATTCATGCCCTGGAACGACAAGAGTGGCGGAGGCGGCGGCCCTTGGGGGGGCGGCGGCAACAATCAGGGACCCTGGGGGCAGGGGCCAAAGGGACCGAGCGGCCCGCAGGGCTCGCCTCCCGATCTTGAAGACATCATCCGCCGCGGCCAGGACCGGCTGCGGCGCGCGCTGCCTGGCGGCGGTGGCGCCAGTCCGGCCGTGTTCGGGCTGATCGCCGCGGTGTTGGTCGTTCTGTGGGCATTCCAGGCTGTCTATACCGTGCAGCCCGACGAGGTCGCGGTCGAACTGCGCTTTGGCAAGCCGAAGGCCCAACTGTCGCAGCCCGGCCTGCATTTCCATTGGTGGCCGCTTGAAACCGTCGAGACGGCCAAGATTTCCGAGCAGCTCGTCGATATCGGCGGCGGCAACACCAGCGGCAACGGCTTGATGCTGTCGGGCGACCAGAACATCGTCAACGTACAGTTTTCGGTGGCCTATCAGGTCTCCGATCCCCGGGCCTATCTGTTCGACGTCTCCGATCCGGACGGCATGCTGCGGCAGGTCGCCGAAAGTGCCATGCGCGAAGCCGTCGGCCGCAGGCCGGCGCAGGATATCTTCCGCGACGACCGCCAGGGCATAGCGGCCTCGGTGCGCGAGATCATCCAGACGACGCTGGACGGCTACAAGGCCGGCCTGCAGGTCAACGCCATCTCGATCGAGGACGCGGCACCGCCGCGCGAAGTGGCTGATGCCTTCGACGAGGTGCAGCGCGCCGAACAGGACGAGGACAAGTTCGTCGAGCAGGCCAACCAGTATTCCAACCAGAAGCTCGGTCAGGCGCGCGGCGAGGCCGCACAGATCCGCGAAGACGCGGCCGCCTACAAGAACAGGGTCGTGCAGGAAGCCGAAGGTGAGGCGCAGCGCTTCATCTCCGTCTACGACGAATACGCCAAGGCGCCCGATGTGACGCGCAAGCGCCTCTATCTCGAAACCATGGAGAGGGTTCTGAAGGACTCCGGCAAGGTGATCGTCGAGCAGGGCAACGGGCAAGGGGTCGTTCCCTATCTGCCGCTGCCGGCATTGCAGCAGAAGGCGCCTGCACCAGCCACGCCTGGCGCGAACACGGGAGGTACCCGGTGATGGGCAACCGTCTTCCCGTCTTCGTCGTCATCGCGGCGGTTATCCTGTTCCTGATCTATTCGTCGGTTTTCGTGGTCAATGCGCGCCAGCAGGCGCTGGTGCTGCGCTTCGGCGAAATCGTCGACGTCAAGACCGAACCTGGCATCTACTTCAAGGCGCCGTTCTCGTTCTTCGACGCCGACACGGTGCAACTGATCGAGAACCGGGTGCTGCGTTTCGACCTCGACAACATCCGCGTCCAGGTTTCGGGCGGCAAGTTCTACGAGGTCGATGCCTTCATCGCCTACCGCATTTCGGATCCGCGCGTGTTCCGTGCCGCGGTGTCCGGCCAGATCGAACTGGCCGAAGCGCGGCTCAGGACCCGTCTCGACGCCGCCTTGCGCCGCGTCTACGGTCTGCGCGACTTCGAGGCCGCACTCTCCGAAGAGCGCGCGGTGATGATGCGCGAAGTGCGCGATCAGCTCCGGCCCGACGCCACCTCGCTCGGCCTGCAGATCGAGGATGTCCGCATCCGCCGCACCGACCTCACGGCCGAGGTTTCGCAACAGACCTACGATCGCATGAAGGCCGAACGTCTGGCCGAGGCCGAAAGACTCAGGGCACGCGGCAACGAGGCGGCGCAGCGTATCCGCGCCCGCGCCGACCGCGAGGTCGTCGAGATCGTCGCCGAAGCGCAGAAGGAGTCCGAGATCCTGCGCGGTGAAGGCGAGGCCCAACGCAGCGCCACCTTCGCGGACGCCTACAAGCGTGATCCGGCCTTCTTCGATTTCTACCGGTCGATGAACGCCTACGGCACGGCGCTGGACAATACCGGGACGACCATGGTGCTGTCGCCGAGTTCGGAGTTCTTCCGCTACTTCCGCGATCCCGATGGCAAGGAAGGGCCGGCGAAACCAGCGTCGGCGCCTGCCGCGCCTGCCGCGCCGACGACACAACCCAGCACCAGCCAGTAACGGCCGGTGCAGGATTTCTTCGCGGCGATAGGCCTGGTCCTCGTCATAGAGGGCCTGGTCTATGGCGGCTTTCCCGGCTTCGCGAGGAAGCTCGCGGGCGAGGTGCTGTCGATGCCGGAGAATGCGTTGCGGATCGCCGGGCTGGCCGCGGTCGCCATCGGTGTCGGCGTCGTCTGGCTGGTGCGAGGTGGATGAGGCGGCCGGTTTTTCGTCTCGGGCATAACGGAGGATTTATCCTCCGCGGATAGTCCTAGCCGCAAACGTGCCTTATTTTTTGCCAACATGGCGCGACACGGTGTTTTCGCCGTTGCGCTTTCTTTCTCAGAAATACCGGGAGGCCTCTCGATGACATCCACACTGCTTCTGCGCACGGTACGGCGGACGTTCATCGCTGGCACGGCGGCGCTTCTTGTCGGCACCGTCGCCATCCCGTCCTTCGTGACGCCGACATTCGCCAATGACGGGCCTGCTTCGGTGGCCGACCTCGCGGCAGGCCTGCTCGGCGCGGTGGTCAACATCTCGACCTCGCAGACGGTGAAGGGCACGGAAGGTCCCGGTGCCGTGCCGATGCCGCAGCTTCCCGAAGGCTCGCCGTTCCAGGACTTCTTCGACGATTTCTTCAAGAATCGCGGCGGCGGCAAGGACAATAGCGCGCAGAAGGTGCAGTCGCTGGGCTCGGGGTTCGTCATCGACGCCGAACAAGGCATCGTCGTCACCAACAACCACGTGATCGCCGATGCCGACGACATCGAGGTCAATTTCTCCGATGGGGTGACGCTGAAGGCGACGCTGGTCGGCACCGATACCAAGACCGATGTCGCCGTGCTGAAGGTCGATCCGAAAGGCCACAAGCTGACCGCGGTGAAGTTCGGCGATTCCACCAAGATGCGCGTCGGCGACTGGGTGATGGCGGTCGGCAATCCGTTCGGCCTTGGCGGCACGGTCACGGTCGGCATCGTCTCGGCGCGCAACCGCGACATCAACTCCGGTCCCTATGACGACTTCATCCAGACTGACGCCGCGATCAATCGGGGCAATTCGGGCGGACCGCTGTTCAACAGCGCCGGTGAGGTCATCGGCATCAACACGGCGATCATTTCGCCGTCCGGCGGCTCGATCGGCATCGGTTTTTCCATCCCCTCGCAGCTCGCCTCGGGTGTTGTCGACCAGTTGCGCCAGTATGGCGAGACGCGGCGCGGCTGGCTCGGCGTGCGCATCCAGCCGGTGACTGACGATATCGCCGAAAGCCTCGGCATGACCACGGCCAAGGGCGCGTTGGTCGCCGGCGTCATCAAGGGCGGTCCCGTCGACAACGGCACCATCCAGGCCGGTGACGTCATCATCAAGTTCGATGGCAAGGACATACATGAAATGCGCGACCTGCCGCGCGTGGTCGCCGAAAGCCCCGTCGGCAAGGCCGTCGACGTGCTGATCGTGCGCAAGGGTGTCGAGCAGACCGTGAAGGTGACGCTCGGCCGGCTTGAGGATGGTGAGAAGCTCGCAAGCGGTGAGCCGGGCAATACCAATCAGGACAAGGGCGGCGACAAGGCTCCGGCGGTCTCGACCGCCTCGGTGCTTGGCATGACCGTCGGCGAGCTCAACGACGAGACGCGCAAGAAGTTCAGCATCGCCGCCGATGTCTCCGGCGTCGTCATCACCGACGTGGCAAAGGACTCGGCCGCCGCCGAGCGAGGCATCCAGCCGGGCGAGGTGATCACCGAGATCGCGCAGGAATCGGTCGCCACGCCCAAGGATGTCATGGATCGGATCGGCGCGCTGAAGGAGCAGGGGCGCAAGAACGCGCTGCTGATGCTGGCGTCGAAGACCGGTGAACTGCGCTTTGTGACGATCCGGATGGATTGAGCTTTCAATCAAGCGACTTCCAGAAGGCGGCTAACCGGCCGCCTTTTTTCGCGCCCGCCACGCGGCGCGCGAGAGCCGGTAGATCACATGGCGCTTGAGCGCGGGATGGCTGTCGGGAATGCCGGGATGATCGAAATCGGCCGACGGGTCGGTCGTCATGCCGAGGCGTTTCATGACGGCGGTCGAGCGGTGGTTTTCCGCAACGGCGAAGGACACGATCTCGCCGAGGCCGAGCGTCTCGAATCCATAGGCGAGCCACGCCTCGGCGGCCTCGGTGACATAGCCCTTGCCCCAGAATTCGGGCGCCAGCCGCCAGCCGATCTCGATTGTGCCGGCCGGCAGCACGTCCAGATCCTCGGTTCCTGATAGTCCGACAAAGCCGATGCACTGGCCGGTGGCGGCAATCTCGGCCGCGGCGAAGCCATAGCCATCCGCATCGACCCAGGCGCGGACCTGGTCCATCTTGGCGTCCGCCGCGGCGCGGTCGCGGCGGAACGGGAAGAACTCCATGACGCGGTCATCGGAGTTGATGCGATGGAAGAGCTCACGGTCGCGCTCTTCCCAATTGCGCAGGATGAGGCGCTCGGTGCGCATAGGTTTCATTGCACAAACTCTTCCTGACGATAGCCTTGGACATAGAGCAAGGCCGTCAGGTCGCCATGGTCGATGCGGACCTTGGCCTGCGCCGCCACGACCGGCTTGGCATGAAGCGCCACACCGGTGCCGGCGAGGCGGATCATGTCGAGATCGTTGGCGCCGTCGCCAACGGCAATGGCTTCGGCCGGCGTCAATCCCAGGCGCGCCGAAATGTCGATCAGCGCCTCGGCCTTGGCGGCGCGGCCGAGGATCGGCTCGCCAACCAGCCCGGTGAAGCGTCCGTCCTGTTCGAGCAGACGGTTGGCGCGGTTTTCCTGAAAGCCGAGCATATCAGCGATGCGCGTGGTGAAGACCTCGAAGCCACCCGAGATGAGCGCTGTCCAGGCGCCGTTGGCGCGCATGGTCTGGACCAGCGCCCGGCCGCCCGAGGCCAATGTGATGCGGTTGGCGACGATGCGGTCGACGACGGCGGCATCGAGGCCCCTGAGCAGCGCCACGCGTTCGCGCAGCGCCGGCTCGAAGGCGATCTCACCGTTCATCGACCGCGCGGTGATCGACGCGACGTGCTCCTTGACGCCGATCTCGTCGGCCAGTTCGTCGATGCATTCCTGGTCGATCATGGTCGAATCCATGTCGGCGAGGAGGATTTTCTTGCGACGCGTTTCGGCCTGCTGGACGATCACATCGACCGGTTCGGCGGCCAGTACGGTGCGCAGCGCAGCGGTGATATCGGCGGCGTCGGCCGCTTGCGGCAAAGCGAGATCGCAGGCAATCCCTTCTGCCAGCCAGATAACAGTGCTTGCGCCCACCGAGCGCGAGGCCATATTCGCAAGCGACGGCGACAGAGCGCGGTCTGCGGGACGGGAAACAAGCGTGGCAATGAGCGGCATCGAGAATTCCGGCGCGGATGCGGGCGAGGGCCGCGTGAAGAACGCGATCCTGATAGCCGGGCCGACCGCCAGCGGCAAGTCGGCGCTGGCGCTCGACCTGGCCGAGCGCACAGGCGGCGTCATCGTCAACACCGATTCCATGCAAGGCTATTCTGTTCTCGACGTGTTGACCGCGAGGCCGGAGGCGGCCGAGCTTGCACGCGTGCCGCATTTTCTCTACGGGCACGTCCATCCCGGCAGCGCCTATTCCACCGGCGCCTGGCTGCGCGACGTGATGAAACTCATCGACGAGGGAACGCTCTCGCGGAGGCCAATCTTCGTCGGCGGCACCGGCCTTTATTTTCGCGCGCTGGCCGAAGGCATTTCCGAAATGCCCGATATTCCGCAGCGGATCCGCGACCGTTGGCGCCATGAGCTGAAGGAGCAAGGCGCGGTCAAGCTGCACGCCTTGTTGCTGCGCGAGGATTCGAGAGCCGCAATGCAGCTGAAGCCAACCGACAGCCAGCGCATCGTGCGGGCGCTGGAGGTGCTCGACGCCTCCGGCCGATCGATCCTGGACTGGCAGGCCGCGCGCGGTCGCCCGCTCATCGACAGGCAGACGGCCCGTTTCCTGGTCATCGAGTCGGACCGGGCGGCGCTGGTTGATCGCATCGAAAGGCGCTTCGACCAGATGCTGGAAAAGGGTGCGCTGGAAGAGGTCAGGCAATTGGCGGCCCTTCGCCTCGATCCGGATCTGCCGGCGATGAAGGCGATCGGCGTTCGCGAACTGCAGGCCGCGATGGCCGGACAATCCAGCTTTCCCGAGGCGATCGAACGCGCCAAGATCGCAACACGGCAATATGCCAAGCGGCAGGCGACCTGGTTTCGACATCAGCTGGGGCCGGAATGGCAAAGACTGTGCCCGGGTGACGATCTCGAAACCAAGATTTCAACGCTGGTTGCTAATGCAACTTAAAAAGTCGACATCGAGGGAAGGGTTCTCGCCGAAGTTGTTGGAATTAACGCTCCGTAAGTCGGTCCGTGCCATAAGGTCGATGGGTACTTTTCCATCGGGGAGCAGATGCGTTTCCATAAGGCGGAATCCGCTTTCTTCGTCTTTATCTTCGTGATCCTGGCCGCCGGCCTGGTGACGCTGCACGCTTATGGGCTCTTGCAATCCTTCGCCACCGAACTCCATACGGCCTCAGGCCTGGACAAGGTCATCTACCTCAACAAGCTGTTGTTCGCGACGGGCGTGCTGCTTGCGACCGCGCTGTTTTTCGGCATCTTCTTCATCTATCCGCTGATCCGCAAACAGGCGACGGAAGAAGGCAAGCTGCGCGCCATGACGGTTTCACTCAGCGCCCGCTCCGAAACGCTCGAGCATGCCGCCCTGACGGATGGCCTGACCGGCATGCAGAACCGGCGCTATTTCGACGATGCGCTGAAGGAATATCTCGAGGAGTTCCGGCGCATCGAAAAGCCGGTCGGGCTGATGATCCTCGATCTCGACCATTTCAAGCAGGTCAACGACACCCATGGCCACGATGTCGGCGACGAGGTGCTCCGGGCTGTCGCCAACTGCCTCAAGGACATGACACGCTACCACGACGTGGTGGCGCGGTTGGGTGGCGAGGAGTTCGCCGTGGTCACGCCCAACATGGAGGCGGAACTGCTGGCCAAATTCGCCGAGCGCATCCGCAGGGCGATCGCCAACATGTCGGTCCTATCGGGCAATGTCCGGCTCAAGATCACGACCAGCGTCGGCCTTGCCGTGTGGGACCGCAAGGAAACGGCCGAGGAGTTTTACCGTCGCGCGGATCGTCAGCTCTACGAGGCGAAGAGGCAAGGCCGCAACCGCGTCTGCGCTTGAAATCCCATCATTGAATTCGTGAGGCTGGCCGTCTGCCGCTGTTTTCTGCGCTTCCGGTGCTCACGGACTGAATGTCCGCTCCGCTCCGGTTCTCGAAAACAGCACCACCCGGACTCAGCCTGACGAAATCCCTGACGGGATTTACCCAAGACGGCCCACGAAGCAGAACTTGTTGAGGCTTGGTGCGGCTTCCCAGTCGATCGTCCGCGAGCTGCAGGCTCAATCGTTCTGGGGACGCAGGCCGAAGGTCGCGGGTTTGAGGCCGTAGCGCATGTCGAAATCGTCGTCCGACTGGACTCGGGCGGTTGCCGGCTTGCGATAATCAGGATCACCGGCCTGCCGGCCGGAATCGACCACCTCGGCGAAGGGGATCGCCTGCTGCTGTGGCTTCGGCACGTTGCGCAACCGCTCGACGATCGCCACCAGGTCGACATCGTCGCCGCTCTTCGGCGACGCGGTTTCTTCGCGCCTGGACGTGCCGGGGATCAGCTGCGCCGGCAGTCTTTCGAATTTCAGCCGCATCGTCGTCGCCACGCCTTCGCCGAAGGCAATGGCTTCGCGCTGGCCCATCGACGACAGGAAGGCCAGCGTGGAGGCGGACGAGTCGGCGATGGCCGAGCGGATGATCGCCTGGTCCTGCTCGTTGGCGAGCCGCATGGCGAAGAAGGTCGAGCACTGTGACAGGATGGTCGGGTCGAGCTCGCCCGGACGCTGGGTGACGACGCCGAGGTAGCAGCCATATTTGCGGCCTTCCTTGGCGATGCGCGACAGCGCGTGGCGTGTCGGCGCAAAGCCGAGGCGCGCATCGGCCGGCATGTAGCGGTGCGCTTCCTCGCACAGCAGCAGGAGTTGCAGCTTGCCCTCGCTCCACAAAGCAAGGTCGAAGGCCAGGCGCGCCAGCACCGAACAGACGGAGTTGACCACTTCGGAGGGCATGCCGGCCATCTCGAAGCAGGTTACCGGGCGGCCGTGATGCGGCACGCGGAAAATGTTGCCGATCGTCTCGTGGATGGTGTCCTCGATCAGGCGCGAGTTGAACATGAAGCGGTAGCGCGGATCGGCGGCCGCCGATTCGATCCGCGTCTTCAGCGATTTGAGCGTCGGGCGGTCGTTCTTGCTTTCGAGCATGCCCATGCGCTCGTCGATCTGCTTGAGCAGGTCGGCGATGCGGTAAGGCACAGGCGTATCGGCGGTCAGCGCATCGCTGCCGCGCCTGAGATAGGCGCCCGAGCTCGGGTTGCGGTAGAGATTCTTGGCGAGCGGAATGAGATCGCGCAAAGCGTCGATTTCTTCCGGGACCGTTTCACGGCCCCGAAACAGCACTTCGGCGAATTCCTCCAGCCGGAACATCCAGAACGGCAGGTCGAGCGTCTTGGAATCGACCTTGACGCAATATTCGGGCAGCGAGGCCGCGAACTCGTTATGCGGGTCGAGGATCAGGATGCGCAGGTCGGGTCGCGCCGTGATCGATTTGCGCAGCAGCAGCGAGACGGCGGTGGACTTGCCGACGCCGGTGGTGCCGACGATGGCGAAATGGCGCGCCAGCGTGTCGTCGATGGCGATGTTGGCGGCGATCGCCTCGTCCTGTGACAGCGAGCCGATGGTGATGGAATGTCGGCCGGCCAGGTCGTAGACGGCCTGGAGGTCGCGGCTGCGGATGCGATGCGCGACGGCGCCAATGTGTGGATAGGTGGTGATGCCGCGGTCGAAGATTGGCTTGGCGCCGGGTTCGGCCGCGTCGCGGACTTCACCAATCAGCTCGATGCTGACCTCGATGGCGTTCTGGCCCTCATCGCTCCAGGCGCGGTCCGATTTGCCGATGGCATAGACCAGGCCGACGGTTCGCGTCGTGCCCAGATTGATGGAGATCATCTTGCCGACCGTCCACAGGCCGGTGACGGCGCCGTCAATGTCGTCGGCATAGGCGCTTATGGTGGCGCGCGCGCCGTCGCATTGCACGACATTGCCCAGGATGCGCCGTTCGTTCTGCTCTGCGTTGCGGCGCTCCTGCGATGTCGGTCCTCCGACGGAAGCTTCGCGTTCGACATACATGGACAGGCCAATCCCCATTTCCCTGGAACATGGACCCTAGCGGAATGGGGTTAAGGTCGGATGAGGCTGGATGGTGTAAGGAGGATTAAGGGTTTGTTGAAAATTGTCGCAAAATGGCTCTTCTCCATTGTCGGAGTTTCGCTATAACGGACGAATGGATGATATAGCGAACGATATTTCCCAGGGCATCGGCAGGCGAATCCGTACCGAACGGACCATGCGGGACTGGTCATTGGCCGAGCTCGCCGAGCGGTCCGGCGTTTCCAAGGCGATGCTGAGCACGATCGAGCGCGGCATGACCAGCCCGACGGCGACCCTTCTGGTGCGCATCGCGGCGGCCTTCGGCATGACGCTGTCGACCCTCATCGCGCGGGTGGAATTGCAAGGTGGCGGGGTGCTGCGCGAGGCCGACCAGCCGGTGTGGCGCGATCCCGACACGGGCTATGTCAGGCGGCATCTGTCACCGGCCTGCGACATGCCGCTCGAATTGATCAAGGTGCATCTGCCGGCCGGCGCCAGGGTCAGCTTGCCGTCGGCGTCCTACGCCTTCATCAAGCAGCAGATCTGGCTGATTTCCGGCCGGCTCGACTTCACCGAGGGTGATGTGGTGCACAGGCTGGAGCCCGGCGACTGCCTGGCGCTCGGAGCGCCGTCGGACTGCACCTTCCATGCCCTGGAGGCGGGCGCCGACTATCTCGTGGCGCTGGTCAGGGGCTGACATCATGGCAAGACGGCCAAAGCGCTCCCACAATGGGGGGCCGCCGCTTGACGATTACAAGGGGCCGCCATGGGGCAAGGGCGATCCGTATATCTTCCTAGCTTGGCAGGCGGCGCACGCCAAGGCATGGAAGGCGCCGAGCCGGGACGTCATGCTGATGCGCATGGACAAGGCCGAACGGCTGGGCCTGACCTATGAGGAATACACGCTCGAGATACTCGAGCGCGGTCGGCACCTCAGGGAATACGACGCCGAGCGCATCAGCGCCATCAAGGCCGCGCGCAAGCGACGCCGCGTGCGCCATCTCGACTGACGCCGGCACACAACCGAGCCCATTCACCGTTTCCAGAGGACCAGGCATGAATTCCATCGAAATCCGAGCCCTGAGCGCCAGTGCCGAGACGTTGCCTATGCTGACTGACCTGCTGGTCGAGACGGTTGCCGCCGGCGGTTCGGTCAGCTTCATGCATCCGTTGGCGCCCGAGGCGGCAAGCGCATTCTGGGAGCGGTCGCTGGCCGCGGCGGCAAGAGGCGAAAGGATGGTGCTTGGCGCGTGGGATGGCAGAGCCCTGGTCGGCACCGTCACCTTGCTGCTCGACTGCCCGCCCAACCAGCCGCACCGGGCCGAGATCGCCAAGCTGATGACATCGGTCGAATACCGGGGCAGGGGTGTCGGAACGCGTCTGATGAAAGCGGCGGAGCGTTTCGCCGCCGAGACGGGGCGTACGCTGCTGGTTCTGGACACGGCGACCGAAGAAGGTGCTTCGGGCCTCTACGAAAAACTCGGTTTCACTTTGACCGGGGAAATACCGGACTATGCGCTGAAGCCG
Source organism: Mesorhizobium sp. B2-4-15 (assembly GCF_006658505.1). GTDB lineage: Bacteria > Pseudomonadota > Alphaproteobacteria > Rhizobiales > Rhizobiaceae > Mesorhizobium. Next base: position 37,103 of record NZ_VFUZ01000013.1, on the reverse strand, counting down.
CATGGTGGGCTGACCGGCACGCTGATCTACTGGAAGCGTATAGGCACTCCGTCGCGGTAGTTCCGCGCCGTCAGGCCGAAGCCGCACTGGAGAGGCGGCTCAGCAACCACCGGCGGAAATCCTGCTCGGCACTGGTCAGGCGCACGGTCGGCGCCCGGGTCAGGAAATGGCCCGAGGTGCTGGAGAGCTCGAAATCGGAAAGTGGCACCAAGGTCCTGTTTTTGAGTGCCGCGTCGACGAGCGGCCGCGACCCCAGAAGCACGCCGGCGCCGGCACTCGCCGCTTCCATCGCGGCGACGAAACTGTCGAAGCGGTGGGATCGCTGGGGGTGGCCGGCCAATCCGGCCGCCGCGAACCATTCCGCCCACATCTCGCGCGCGCCGGCGACCAGAAGCAGCGGCAGGGATGTCCAGTCGGCGGCGCCGGCCAGGGCCGGGCTGGCCACCGGCACAAGCTGCTCGGCCGTCAGCCTGTCGGCCTCGCGTCCGGGAAAGGATCCGTTGCCGAAACGGACGTCGAGCCCGGAGCCCGGCAGGTCGTAGTCGGTCGGGCGATGGATCGTCACCAGATCGAGCTGGATGCGCGGCAGCGCCTCGGCAAGATCAGGCAGCGCCGGGACCAGCACCAGCAAGGCGAAGGAGATCGGCACCCGGATCGAGACGGTCTGGACGGCACGCGGTTCGAACAGTTCCGTCGTGCTGCTGGAGATGGTGGCGAAGGCCGACTGGATGTGCGGCAGATAGGCGGCGCCCTCCGGCGACAGCGCGACACCACGCGCCAGCCGCGAGAACAGACGCGTCTTCAATCGTTCCTCGAGCAGCCGGATATGCTGGCTGACGGCTGCCTGTGTCAGGCCGAGTTCGGCCGCCGCCGCCGTGAAGTTCGACAGTCGTGCCGAGGCCTCGAAACTGCGCAGCCAGTCGAGCGGGAGCAGGGAGGGAATGGGTTTTCGAGCCATTAGCTATTTGCGGTCATTGGCCAAAAAACGATAATTTGAGTTATGCCGTTCGCGCGGTCAACATGCAATCGAAACCCATGGATCGGACCGTGGGCCGTAACGGACAGGAACAGGATTTCCATGTTGACCCACGCGCTGATTGGCGACGACGGCGGAACAATCGAACTCGGCTGGCAGGGCGGGAGGCGCACCCGCTTTCATGCCATGTGGCTGCGCGACAATGCGCTGGACGACAAGACGCGCAGCGCCGGCAACGGCCAGCGCCTGATTACCATCCTCGACATTTCGGCCGACACGAAGATCAGCGCGGCCGCGATCAAGGGCGATGCCCTCGAGATCAGCTTCGTGCCGGAGCAGAAGACCGTCAGCTTTCCGACTGCCTGGTTGAGCGCCAATGCCTACGATCGCGATACGGCGCGCGGGGCTGGCTGGACCGGAGAGGATATTGTGCGCTGGACCAAGGCCAGCATGCAGAACTCGGTCCCGCGCGCCGGCTACGCTGCCGCCAGCCGTGACCGTACAGTCCTGCGCGATTGGCTTTCCGCGGTGAGGACCTATGGCTTTGCCGTGATGGACGGCCTGCCGGCGGAATCCGGGGCATTGTGCAAGGTCTCCGATCTGTTCGGCTATATCAGGGAGACCAACTACGGCCGCTGGTTCGAAGTGCGCGCCGAGGTCAACCCGAACAATCTCGCTTACACCAATCTCGGCCTCCAGGCGCATACGGACAACCCCTATCGCGATCCGGTGCCGACCCTGCAGATCCTGTCCTGCATCGAGAATACGGTGGAGGGTGGGGAATCCAGCGTTGTCGACGGTTTTGCCGTCGCGGCGGCGCTGCAGGCCGAGAACCCTGAAGGCCTCCGGCTGTTGAGTTCCTGTCCGGCGCGTTTCGAATATGCCGGCTCATCCGGCGTTAGGCTGCAATCCAAGCGTCCGATGATCGAGCTTGGACCGGATGGCGAGTTGATCTGCATCCGCTTCAACAACCGCTCGCTGGCGCCTGTCGTCGACGTGCCTTTCGCCGACATGGACGCCTACTATGGCGCCTATCGCCGGTTCGCCAAGCTGATCGAGGATCCGTCCTTCGAAGTGACCTTCAAGCTGGAGGCGGGCCAGGCCTTCATCGTCGACAACACACGGGTCATGCATGCCCGCAAGGCGTTTTCAGGTACGGGCAAGCGCTGGCTGCAGGGATGCTACGCCGACAAGGATGGCCTGTTGTCGACGCTCGCGGCGATCGAGCACGGCTTCAAGGAGGCCGCGGAATGAGCGGCCGGGATTTGAACGCGGCCAACATCGTCGAATTCATCGCCGACATCTTCGAGCGCCGGGGTGCGGAATCCTATCTCGGCGAGCCGGTGACGATGTCCGAACACATGCTGCAGGGCGCCTGGCTGGCGGAGCAGGACGGAGCGCCCGAGGTGCTGGTGGCCGCCGCCCTGCTGCACGACATCGGCCATTACACCAGCGAGTTCGGCACCTATTCTCCCGACGATGTCGAGGACAAGCACCATGACGAGGCCGGCGGCGAGGTGCTGGCGCCATTCTTTCCGCCTGTGATCGTCGAATGCGTCCGGCTGCACGTTGCGGCCAAGCGCTATCTCTGCGCCACCGACCCGACCTATTTCTCCAAGCTGTCGCCGGCTTCGGTGCATACGCTGTCGCTGCAGGGTGGGCCGATGAGCGCCGAGGAGGTGGCCGAGTTCCGCAAGAACCCGTTCCATGAGGAAGCGGTGCGGGTCCGCGTCTGGGACGAGGGCGGCAAGATCGCCAACATGAAGACGCGGGCGTTTCGCGACTATGTGCCCTTGCTGCAGCGCGTCGTGGAAGAGTTCGCGGCCCAAAGGGCGACATAAGGACGAAGCCCGACCCAACCGGGCTTCGTCCCACTCCACCTTTTTGCTTCAGCCCTTGTGGTGGACCTCCTGCAGGCCGTAGACCGGCGTCGGCAAGCCGACCTGACGGGCCTTCAGCTGTAGCGCCAGATATTGCGAATAGTGGCGCGACTGGTGGAGATTGCCGCCGTGGAACCACAATGCTTCCTGCTGGGTCGGCTTCCACATGTTGCGCTGCTCCCCTTCCCAGGGGCCGGGATCCTTGGCGGTGTTGGAGCCAAGGCCCCAGACCTTGCCGACCTTGTCGGCCACGTCCTGCGAGATGAGGTCCGCGGCCCACCCGTTCATCGAACCATAGCCGGTGGCATAGATGACGAGATCGGCGGGCAATTCGGTGCCGTCGGCGAATTTGACGCCGCTCTCGGTCAATTCCTGCACCGCTGCACCTGGCCGGCTTTTGAGCTTGATGGAACCGTCGATGACGAGGTCGCAGGCGCCGACATCGATATAGTAGCCCGACCCCCGGCGCAGGTATTTCATGAAGAGGCCCGAGCCGTCATCGCCCCAGTCGAGCAGGAAGCCGGCCTTTTCCAGATCCGCATAGAACTTCGCGTCACGTTCCTTCATCTGTTCGTAAAGCGGGATCTGGAACTCGTGCAGGATGCGGTAGGGCAGCGAGGCGAAGATCAGGTCGGCCTTGCGCGTCGTCATGCCGTTTTCCACCGCCTGCTCGGAATAGAGCGCGCCGAGCCCGATATCCATCAGCGTATCGGACTTGACGATGTGGGTGGAAGAGCGCTGCACCATGGTCACGTCGGCGCCTGCCTCCCACAGGGCCGCGCAGATGTCGTGAGCGGAGTTGTTGGAGCCGATGACGACGACCTTCTTGCCCCGGTATTTGTCGGGGCCTGGATGGGTCGAGGAATGCTGCTGCTCGCCCTTGAAGATGTCCTGGCCTTTGTATTTCGGCCAATTCGCCTTGCCCGACATGCCGGTGGCCAGCACCAGCTGCTTGGGCTTGAGCACGATCTCCTTGCCGTCGCGTTCGACCACGATGGTCCATTCCCTGGCTTTCTCGTCGTACTTCGCGGATCTGGCGGTCGTGGAGGACCAGTAATTCAGCTCCATCACCTTGGTGTACATCTCAAGCCAGTCGCCGATCTTGTCCTTCGGCGCGAAGACCGGCCAGTTCTTGGGAAAATCGATATAGGGCAGATGGTCGTACCAGACCGGATCATGCAGGCAGAGCGACTTGTAGCGCTTGCGCCAGGAATCGCCCGGCCGCTCGTTCTTCTCGATGATGATGGCCGGTACGCCGAGCTGGCGCAGGCGCGCGCCGAGCGCGATGCCGCCCTGGCCGCCGCCGATGATCACCACATAGGGCTGCTTGCTGTGGCCGAGTTCGGCGACCTCATCGTCACGCTCCTCGCGCCATGATTTCCTGTCCTTGCCGTGGCCATGCTTGGCGCCGAGCGGACGGGTGAAGCCGGCCTTTTCCTCGTGGCCCTTGAGCTCGGCCATGGTGGTGAGCAAAGTCCAGATCAGGTCGCCCTTGAACCGCACCAGGCCGAAGCCGCGCGCCACCTTGGTCTCAAAGGTGATCCAGGCGGTGGTGATGCCGTCCGCCTCGCTCGCCTCCTCGCCTTCGGCCACCTTCCAGTCGCTCGGACCGGTCAGCGCCAGGGTTGCTTTCAGCATGTCGCGGACCTGGTCCTGGCCCTCCATCGTCCTCAGGTTCCAGGTGAAGGTGACGAGATCGCGCCAGTAGCAATCCGCCTGGAAGCAGTTGACCGCCGCGTCGATGTCGCCGGTCTCCAGCGCCTTTCCGAACTTGTCGAGCAGCGCCTGCGCCTTCGTGGTGGGTGTTCTTTCGAGCATGGTTTCTCCTCCGTTTTTCGGTTTCCATGGGCGCCTCCTCCCGGCTCCGCATGTGTGCCTGGAAAATAGCAAGCGGTATGCCAATCATGCTTTCGACACAGGGATCGTAATGAAATCAGAGCCTTAAAATGATCTTGCTGTTGTGACCTGTTGCGTTGCCCGTGGCGTGCGCCATGGCGCGCCACAGGTGACGCAACACTAGTTTGGCGCGTCCACCTGCAGCCGCTTCATGCGGCGATGCACTGTCGTACGGTCGACGCCTAAGCGTCGCGCGGCTTCGGAGATGTTCCAGCCCGCGCCCGCCAGCGCGTCGAGCAGCGCCGCGCGCTCATCCTCGGATGACGGAGCACGCAGCGCAACCAGTTGGGCGGGCGGAGCCGGTGGCGTCAGATATGGCAATGCGAAGTCGGGCAGGTCGGCGGGCTCGATCATCTCGCCCTCGCAAAGCGTTACCCCGAGATCGATGGCGTTTACGAGTTCGCGGATGTTGCCGGGCCAGCGATGTCGGATCAGCGCCAGGCGCGCCGCCGGCGATAGTTTTGCCGGCCGGTCGGCAAGGCGGGCGCGCTGGTCGACGAGCCGGTCCAGCAGCCATTCGAAATCGGTGCGTTCACGCAAAGCGGGCAGTGTCAGCGAGGCGGCGTTCAGCCGGTAGAACAGATCCTCGCGGAAACGTCCCTCGGCCACCAGCTTGCGCAGATCATGATGCGAGGCGGAGATGATCTTGATGTCGACCGGTCGCGGTTCAATGCCGCCGACCGGGATCAGTTCACGCTCGGCGATCACGCGCAGCAGCCGCGATTGCAGGGGATAGGGCATGTCGCCGATCTCGTCGAGGAACAGCGTGCCGCCGTCGGCGCCCTCGATCAGTCCCTTGCGGCCCCTGGCCGCGGCGCCGGTGAATGCACCGGCTGTGTGGCCGAAGAGTTCGCTCTCGATCAGATGCTCGGGGATGGCCGCGCAATTGATGGCGACGAACGGGCCGGGACGCCGCGAGCAGTCGTGCAGCGCGCGGGCGAGATATTCCTTGCCGGAGCCGGTCTCGCCATGGATCAGGACCGGAATGGTCGTGCGCGCCAGCTTCGCGGCGCGCAGTTGCATGGCCGCCATCGCCGGATCGCCACTCGACAGATCGCTGATCGGTTTCGGCACGGCCTCGACGGGCGCGCGGCGTCCGGTTGGCGGCTGCGGCTCGATGGCGTGCGCGAACAGCGCGCTGCCGCTGCGGCCGAAGACCAGCCGCTCCTCGGTTGGGCGCCCGCGTGTCAGATGCGGCAGATCGTCGATGCTCATATCGAGATAGCGTGAAATCGACTGGCCGATCGGCGAAGGCGAGTGTCGCCAGTCGACGCCTCCGGCTTGCGCCAAAAGCAGCGCTCCGCCACGCGTCGTGCCGAGGATGCGGCCCGAGGCGTCGAGCGCGATAGCCGCCTCGGGATCGACATCGAGGAATTCCGGTGATCGGGAAAAGCGCAGCACCCATTCGGAGTGCATCTGCGCCATCAAATTGGCGAGCTCTATGCGCCGCGCCGACGCCGTCACCAGATGCAGCGCGAGGTTCTGGCTGACCTTGGGTTGCGGAGAGCGCAGCAGGGAAATGTCGAGCACGGCTGCGAGGTCGCCATTGGTGTCGAAGATCGGCGCGGCGGTGCAGGAGAGCGGCGTGTGGGTCGTGTCGAAATGGTCGGTCTGGTGGATCGTCATCGCCTCGCCGGTGACGATGCAGGAGCCGACGCCGCAGGTTCCGGTGCGGCTTTCCGACCATTCGGAGCCGAGATAAAGCCCCGCCGTGCGCAACTGGTCCATGAACAGCGGATCGCCGAGGAAATCGACGGTGACGCCCTTGGCGTTTGCCAGCAACAGCACGTAGTTCTGGCCCGCCACCTGCTTGAAAAGCGTCTCCAGGCCGCTGCGGGCGATGGCAATCAGCCGCTCGGATTGTTCGCGATGTTCGCGCAGCTGTGTATCGGGAACGATATAGGCTTCCGTGGGCCGCGTCGGATCGAGCCGGTGGGTGTCCACGCAACGCAGCCAGGACTTGACCACGACATCGTCACGGGCCGACCGCCCGCCGGACAGGACCTGCTCAATCTCACGGATATGCTCCCGTTCGCCAGCCACGTGTCCTCCTCCCAAGGCAACGTTGTCAGCCCGACATAAGACAATGCCTTAGCCGGGCATAAGGCAATGCTTTAGCCCGGCATAAGACAACGTCTTAGCCGGGCATAGTGGTGCCTCGGTGGCATGGGCTCAACTGTACTATGGTAGCGCGTGGCGGAGCCGATCTCACAGGCGAGTGAATTTGCAACATCCCCCATTGACGAGCCCGCGCTTCCGCCCTTATGGTTCGCCACCATGAAAAAGGCACTCATTCTCGTAGGAAGGCGCGTGGGCAAGGCGGTGTAACCGCCGGGCGAAAACCTCCCATGCGCAACACACAGGCTCCCTCGGGGGCCTTTTTTATTGCCTGAAACACGACTAAACGACCAGCAAACGCCAGATGGCGGACAGTACGGGACCAGACCGATGAGCAATGGACAGAACGGGCGACGTGAAATGACGGGCGCCGAAATGGTGGTGCAGGCGCTGAAGGACAATGGCGTCAAGCATGTCTTCGGTTATCCAGGCGGCGCGGTCCTTCCGATCTACGACGAGATTTTCCAGCAGGACGAGGTCGAGCACATTCTGGTCAGGCACGAACAGGGTGCGGGCCACGCCGCCGAGGGCTATGCCCGTTCGACCGGCAAGGCCGGCGTCATGCTGGTGACCTCCGGGCCCGGCGCCACCAATGCGGTGACGCCGCTGCAGGACGCGCTGATGGATTCGATTCCGCTGGTCTGCCTGACAGGGCAGGTGCCGACCTCCTTGATCGGCTCCGATGCGTTCCAGGAGTGCGACACAGTCGGCATCACGCGCCCCTGCACCAAGCACAACTGGCTGGTGAAGGATGTCAACGACCTCGCCGCGACCATCCACGAGGCCTTCCATGTCGCCACGACCGGCCGTCCCGGTCCGGTGGTGGTCGACATTCCGAAGGACGTGCAGTTCGCCAAGGGGTTTTATGTCCCGCCGCAGATCGCGCCGCGCACCAGCTACCAGCCCAAGGTCCAGGGTGATCTGGAGAAGATCAAGGCCGCGGTGGACCTGATGGCCGGTGCCAAGAAGCCGATCATCTATTCGGGCGGCGGTGTCATCAACTCCGGCCCGGAAGCGAGCCACCTGCTGCGCGAACTGGTCGACCTCACCGGGTTCCCGATCACCTCGACGCTGATGGGGCTCGGCGCCTATCCGGCATCGGGCAAGAACTGGGTCGGCATGCTGGGCATGCACGGCACCTACGAGGCCAACATGGCCATGCACGACTGCGACGTGATGGTCTGCATCGGCGCCCGTTTCGACGACCGCATCACAGGGAGGCTCAACGCGTTTTCGCCGAACTCGAAGAAGATCCATATCGACATCGATCCATCCTCCATCAACAAGAACGTTCATGCCGATATTCCTGTTATCGGCGATGTCGGCCGCGTGCTGGAGGACATGGTGCGGCTGTGGCGGGCGACCGCCAAGACCGACAAGAAGGCGCTTTATCCCTGGTGGGAGCAGATCGCCAAATGGCGCGGACGCGACTCGCTGGCATTCAAGATGAACCACGACGTGATCATGCCGCAATACGCCATCCAACGGCTCTACGAACTGACCAAGGACAGGGACACCTACATCACCACCGAGGTCGGCCAGCATCAGATGTGGGCGGCGCAGCACTATCATTTCGAAAAGCCGAACCGCTGGATGACGTCAGGCGGACTGGGCACGATGGGTTACGGCCTGCCGGCCGCACTCGGCGTGCAGATCGCGCATCCCGACGCGCTGGTGATCGACATCGCCGGCGACGCCTCGGTGCAGATGACGATGCAGGAGATGAGTGCGGCGGTGCAGTATGACGCGCCGATCAAGATCTTCATCCTCAACAACCAGTATATGGGCATGGTGCGCCAGTGGCAGCAGCTGCTGCACGGCAACCGGCTGTCGCATTCCTATACCGAGGCGATGCCGGACTTCGTCAAGCTGGCCGAAGCCTATGGCGGCCACGGCATCCGCTGCGAGAAGCCGGACGAGCTGGACGATGCCATCAAGGAGATGATCTCGGTCAGGAAGCCGGTGCTGTTCGACTGCCGCGTGGCGAACCTCGCCAACTGCTTCCCGATGATCCCCTCGGGCAAGGCTCACAACGAGATGCTGCTGCCGGACGAGGCGACCGACGAGGCCGTGGCCAACGCCATCGATGCCAAGGGCAGGGAACTGGTGTAGACGACGAGCCAAGGCAGGGCTTGTCGAAAGAGGCCGTGCGTAAACAAATAATTAGATCAAGAATTTGAGATCCAGGTCATGAACGCACAGCATCTTCAACCCACCGGTTCCGCCTACTTCATCGCCAAGGAAACGGAGCGGCCGGAAAACCACACACTTTCCGTGCTGGTCGACAATGAACCAGGCGTTCTTGCCCGGGTCATCGGCCTGTTTTCCGGGCGCGGCTACAACATCGAAAGTCTCACCGTTTCGGAAACCGAGCACGAAAAACATCTGTCGCGCATCACCATCGTGACGCGCGGCACGCCGCATGTGCTGGAGCAGATCAAGCACCAGCTCGAGCGCATCGTGCCGGTGCACCGCGTGGTCGATCTCACCGTGCGTTCGCACGAATTCGGCCAGGAGCGGCCACTGGAGCGGGAACTGGCGCTGGTCAAGGTTGCCGGCACCGGCGAGGCCCGCGTCGAGGCGCTGCGGCTGGCCGATGCTTTCCGCGCCAGCGTCATCGACGCCAACACCGAGCATTTCATCTTCGAGATCACCGGCAAGGGCTCCAAGCTCGACCAGTTCATCGCCATCATGAAGCCGCTCGGCCTGGTCGAGATCTGCCGCACCGGCGTGGCGGCGATGAACCGCGGCCCGCAGGGAATGTAGGGCGCGCGGTAGCCCGGAAACGCCTTTGCCGAAAAGCATGGCTTGCCACCGCCCGGCGGCTGGCCTTTGGGGGCAGCCGACAAAAGTCAATATTGCTGACCATGTGATCCCGATGTCCCTCGACGCATTCCTCGCTCTGCTGGTCTACGCCTTCGTGACCTCGATCACGCCGGGGCCGAACAATCTCATGTTGCTGGCTTCGGGCGTGAATTTCGGCCTGGTCAGGAGCGTGCCGCATATGCTGGGCATCAGCATCGGCTTTCTTGTCCTGCTGCTTGCAGTGGGTCTTGGTCTCGGCGCGCTGCTGACGGCGTTTCCCGCACTGCACACCGCGCTGAAGATCGCGGGCGCCGTCTATCTGCTCTACCTTGCCTGGAAGATCGCCATGTCGCGTTCGCTCAGCGGCAGGGGAGAGGCAAAGGGGCAGCCGATGCGTTTCATCGATGCGGCGGCATTCCAGTGGGTCAATCCCAAGGCCTGGGTGATGGCGATCACCGCCATGGCCGTCTACAGCAATCCGGAGCACCCGTTCCTCTCGGTGGTGCTGATCTCGGTAGCCTTTACCATCGTCAATCTGCCGAGCGTCTCCGTGTGGGCGGGCTTCGGCACCGCGTTGCGCGGTTTCCTGTCGGATCCGGCGCGGCTGAAATGGTTCAACATCGCCATGGGCGTGCTGCTGGCGGCGACGCTGTGGCCGATGCTGCGGTAAGCACAATCCGGGGGTCGATAGACCCTGATCCGCGGATGCGGCAGCCTGCACAGCGATTGTGCAGTGCACATTAAATCTTCGTAATGCCGTGTTTTGGCCCTTTTCCGCCCAACGCGTGTCCTATCTATTCAGCGAAATTGCGGCAGCGTGCCGTGAAATGAGCTAGAATACGACCACCTGGCTATGGCGTGTCGGACGGAGTGGGCCCCTTGACGATGCGTGGAAAAGTCATTTTTTCGTTGCTGGCAGCCGCCTGTGCAGGCGCGGCGTGGCTCTATGTGTCTCCCGACACGCTGGGCAAGGTCCAGCAGTTCATCGGCGCAAAGCAAGCCGCGGTGGCAGACAAGGCGGCAACCGGCACCCAGACGGCCGACAAGGGTGCGACGGACAAGCAGGCGACGGACAAGCAGGCGGCGGACAAACAGGCGGGAGGCGGCAATGGCGCCCGCTCGGCCTCGATCGTTTCCGCGACCGCGACGACGGCTGATTTCCCGATCCGGCGTTATGCCATCGGCTTCGTCTCCTCTCCCGCCGTGGTCAACATCAACGCGCGCGTCTCCAGCCAGATCGTGTCGATCGAGGTCAAGGATGGGCAGATGGTGAAGGCCGGCGACGTCCTGTTTTCGCTCGACGACCGAGCGCTGAAGGCGCAGCTTGCCAAGGACCAGGCGACGCTCGCCAAGGACCAGGCCCTGCTGACCAGCGCCACGGCCGATCTCACGCGCGCCAAGGATCTCGTGGCCAAGCAGGCCGGCACGCAGCAGACCTATGATCAAGCGCTGGCGGCGCAGAAAGCGGCGGCCGCAACCATCGATGCCGACAAGGCAACGATCGACGCCGATACCGTCCAACTGAGCTATGCCACGATCACTGCGCCGATCGCCGGCAGGCTGGGCGCGGTCAACGTCGCCGTCGGCGATCTCGTCACCGTCAGCAATGGCAACAGCAGCACCGCGACCCCGCTCGTCACCATCACCCAGATCGACCCGCTGCAGGTGAACTTCAATCTGCCGGAAAGCAATCTGGCGCTGCTGCACAAGGCGCTCGCCGATCCGCAGCAAGGGGCGGTGACCCTGACCAAGGACGGCGACCCGAGGCCGATCGGCAAGGGCACGCTCGATTTCGTCGATTCCAGCGTCGATACGGCGTCTGGCACGATCGCCACGCGGGCCAGCATTCCAAACGCCGATCTTTCACTGTGGCCCGGCCAGTATGTGAATGTCGTCCTGGAAGCCGGTATCATGCCGCACATGACATCGGTTCCAACCGTCGCGGTACAGCCCAGCCAGAAGGGACCGTTCGTCTATGTGGTCAAGCCTGACAACACGGTCGAGATGCGACCGGTGCAGGTTGCGCTGACCGAGGGCCAGAACAGCGCCATCAGCGATGGTGTGAAAAGCGGTGAGAAGGTCGTTGTCGAAGGCCAGACGCGATTGAAGAATGGTGCCGCGGTGCATGAAGGCAAGACGGCGGCCGGATCCGGCGACCAGGCCTCACCCAAGGTCGCGCAGGCCGGCAAGGCCGGCGAGGCGGCCAAATGATTTCCGAATTCTGCATCCGCAGGCCCGTCGCTACCCTTCTGATGTCGTTCGCCCTCGTTCTGGGCGGACTGTTTGCCTACAAGTTCCTGCCGGTGGCGGCGCTGCCCAGCGCCGAATTCCCGGTGGTCAACGTCTCGGCCCAGTTGCCCGGCGCCTCACCGGAAACCATGGCGACATCGGTGGCGACGCCGCTGATCAAGCAGTTCGCGACCATCGCCGGCATCGATTCCATTTCGACCACGAACTCGCTCGGCCAGACCTCGATCGCCATCCAGTTCGTGCTCAACCGCAACATCGACGCGGCCGCGGCGGACGTTCAGGCGGCGATCGCGCGCACGCAGAAATCATTGCCGCCGCAGATGACCTCGCCGCCGAGCTATCGCAAGGTCAATCCAGCCGACGCGCCAATCCTTTTGATGTCGCTGGTCAGCGACACGGTTCCGCTCACCGACCTCGACGCTTTCGCGGAAAACGTCATCTCGCCATCGCTGTCGACCATCGACGGAGTGGCGCAGGTCTCGATCTTCGGCCAGCAGAAATATGCCGTGCGCATCCAGATCGATCCGACCGCGCTTGCCGCGCGCGGCATCTCGATCGACCAGCTGCAGGCGGCGATCTCGTCGGCCAACAGCAACACGCCGCTCGGCGTGCTGCAGAACAACAAGCAGCAGCTCACCATCACCGCCAACACGCAGCTGACCAACGCAGCGGGATTTTCCAACCTCATCATCGCCACCAAGAACGGTCACCCCGTGCGGCTGGGTGATGTGACGCGCGTCGTCGATTCGGTGCAGACCACGACGACGGCAAGCTGGTACGACGGTACCCGCGCGATCATCATGGCGGTGCAGCGCCAGCCCGACGCCAACACGGTCGACGTCGTCGACAAGGTCAAGGCGATGTTGCCGTCCTTCCAGGACCAGCTGCCGGCCGCCGCCAACATCAAACTGCTCAATGACCGTTCGACCTCGGTCCGCCAGGCCGTCAACGACGTGCAGTTCACACTGCTATTGACCATCGCGCTGGTGGTCATGGTGATCTTCGTGTTCCTGCGCCGGGTGACGGCCACCATCATCCCGGCGGTGGCGGTGCCGATCTCGCTGATAGCCACGCTCGGCGCGATGTTCCTGTTCGGCTTTTCCATCGACAACATATCGCTGATGGGCCTGACGCTCGCCGTCGGCCTTGTCGTCGACGATGCCATCGTGATGCTGGAAAACATCTTCCGCCACATGGAAGAGGATGGGCTGTCGGCCTTCGACGCGTCGCTGAAGGGCGCGCGCGAAATCGGCTTCACCATCATCTCGATCTCGATCTCGCTGGTGGCGGTGTTCATTCCCGTGCTTCTCATGGGCGGCGTGATCGGGCGCATCTTCAACGAGTTCGCCGTCGTGGTGACGGTTGCCATCCTGGCGTCGATGTTCGTGTCGCTGACGCTGACGCCGATGCTGTGCTCGCGGTTGCTGTCGGTGACCAAGGCCGATCGCCAGGCGCACAGCGCTGGCCACAGGCGCGATCTCGTCACACGCAGCTACGACTGGCTCTTGAGCTTCTGTCTGCGGCACACCTTCCTGGTATTCCTGGTCTTCATCGGCACCGCGGCGGCGTCGGTATGGCTGATCCAGATCTCGCCGAAAGGCTTCTTCCCGCAGGAGGATATCGGCCAGATATCGGTGACGACCATCGCGCGCCAGGACATCTCGTTCGATGCCATGGCCAAGCTGCAAGGGCAGGTGGCCAGCGTCTTCTCGCATTCGCCCTATGTCGACCATGTGGCGTGGTCGGCCGGCAGCGGCAACAATGCGCTCAACCAGGGGCAGCTTTTCGTCCAGCTCAAGGGCAAGGATCAGCGGCCGAACATTGAAAAGGTGCTTTCGGATCTGCGCAAGCAACTGGCCGGCGTGGCAGGCATCGAAACCTACATGCAGCCGGTGCAGAACCTGAGGCTCGGTTCGCGCTCGTCGGCCAGCGCCTACCAGCTCGTGGTTCAGGGCCTCGATACCGTCCAGACCGATATCTGGGCGCAGAAACTGAATGACGCGATGGCGGCCGACCACACGACCTTCACCGACGTAACCAGCGACCTGCAGAACAATTCGCTGCAGGCGTCGCTGGTGGTGGATCGCGACAAGGCCGCCCATCTCGGTATCGATACCGACACGTTGCGCAGCGCCCTCTATGGCGGATTCGGCACCTCCCAGGTTTCGACGATCTTCGGCTCGGCCGACAGCTACGAAGTCATCACCGAGCTCGATCCCAAGATCGAATGGTCGCCCGAGCGCATGCTCGCCATCCAGATGAGGACGGCGAGCGGCTCTCTGGTGCCGCTTGGCGCCTTCGCCCGGGTGGACCGCACGGCCGGTGCCTTGACGGTCAACCAGCTCGGTCAGCTTCCGGCCGTGACCATTTCCTACAACCTGCCGCAAGGCGTGGCGCTCGGCGACAGCGTGACGCGCATCAACGCGCTCAAAGAGCAGATCGGCATGCCGACGGCGATCTCGACCACCTTTGCCGGCACGGCCAAAACCTTCCAGGATTCGCTTGCCAACCAGGGCCTGCTGATCGGCGGCGCGATCCTGACCATCTATATCGTGCTCGGCATTCTGTACGAGAGCTTCATTCACCCGCTCACCATTCTCACCGGCCTGCCATCAGCGGTGCTGGGAGCACTCGTTGCGTTGCGCTTCGCCGGCATGGACCTGTCTGTCATCGCGGTGATCGGCATCCTGATGCTGATCGGCATTGTCAAGAAGAACGGCATCATGATGGTCGACGTGGCGCTGGAGCTCCGACGTGAAGGCATGTCAGCCAGGGATTCCATTCACAAGGCCTGCCTTATGCGTTTCAGGCCGATCATGATGACGACGCTGGCAGCACTTATGGGCACGTTCCCGATCGCGCTTGGCACCGGCGCCAGCGCCGAATTGCGCCAGCCGCTGGGTGTTGCCGTTGTCGGCGGCCTGCTTGCTTCGCAGGCGCTGACGCTGTTCGTGACTCCGGTGATCTATGTCTACATGGAAAATTTCTCGGGCTGGCTGCTCGGGCTCATGCCGAAGCGCAAGGCCGAGTTGCGCCTGGTCGAATCAGGGGATCAGCCCTCGCTGTTCGACGCGGACGACGACGAGCAAGGCGAGCCGCAAAAGGCGGCCGCGGAATAGAGAGTCCGCTCCGTGCCCGCTGGCCCAAGCCGTCTTGCTTGCGGCCGGCGGACTGGAACCGTAATTTGTGGCCATGTCCCATGATCATGACCACGACAACGAACTCGATCCGTTTGCCGCCCGCGTGCGGGCGCTGGAAACCATCCTGACCCGCAAGGGTCTGATCGACCCCGCCGCGATCGACGTCATCGTCGACACCTACGAGACCAAGATCGGTCCGCGCAACGGCGCCAGGGTGGTGGCCAAGGCCTGGACCGACCCTGAGTTCGCCGCCTGGCTGAAAAGCGACGCAACCGCGGCGATCGCATCGCTCTCCTACACCGGGCGGCAAGGCGAACACATGCAGGCGGTGTTCAACACCGGGGATACCCATAACCTCGTCGTCTGCACACTGTGCTCCTGCTATCCATGGTCGGTGCTTGGCTTGCCGCCGGTGTGGTACAAGGCGCCGCCCTATCGGTCGCGCGCGGTTATCGATCCGCGCGGCGTGCTTGAGGAATTCGGGCTGGTGCTGCCGGCCGGGACAAAGATACGCGTCTGGGATTCGACGGCGGAGCTGCGTTATCTCGTGGTGCCGATGCGGCCCGAGGGCACCGAAGGCTGGAGCGAGGAGCGGCTGGCCGGGCTGGTGAGCCGCGATGCCATGATCGGCACGGGGCTGGCCCAAAGAGGCGGTATAAAGGGTGAGCCGGCATGAATGGCCCCCAGGATCTTGGCGGACAGATGGGGTTCGGGCCGGTCGCGCCCGAAAAGGATGAGCCCTGTTTCCATGCTCCGTGGGAGAGGCGGGCGCTCGGCGTCACGCTTTGCGCCGGCGCCATGGGAGCCTGGAACATCGACGAGAGCCGGCACGCACGGGAATCGCTGCATCCGGCCGATTACTATGGCTCCAGCTACTATCAGATCTGGATCAAGGCGCTGGAGACCCTGCTCAAGCGCCATGGTTTCGTCAGTGAGCGCGACCTCGGGGCAGGCGAGGCGATCGATCCGGCGGCGACACCCAAAAGAGTGCTGAAGGCCGAGAATGTGCCGGCCGTGCTGGCCAAGGGCGGTCCGTGTAACCGGCCAGTCGAGACAGCGCCGCGCTTCAAGGTCGGTGATGCGGTGCGGACCAGAAACTTCAACCCGACCGGCCACACCAGGCTGCCGCGCTATGCGCGGGACAAGCAGGGCACGATCGAGGCGGTGCGCGACGGCTTCGTCTTTCCCGACAGCAACGCGCATGGGCGGGGCGAGAATCCGCAATGGGTCTATACCGTGGCCTTCGACGGCACGGAAATCTGGGGCGATGGCGCCGACCCGACGCTGACCGTCTCGATCGATGCCTGGGAGAGCTATCTTGAGCCAGCCTGAGGCGGCGATGCCGGCCGCTGATCTGCCCGCCGGTTTCAACGCGCCCGTTTTCGCCGAGCCCTGGCAGGCCGAAGCCTTCGCCATGACGGTGGCGCTGCACGAGAAGGGCCTGTTTTCGTGGGGCGAGTGGGCACAGGCGCTGTCGGCCGAGGTGAAGAAGCCGGGCGCGGCGGCCGACGGCCATGACTATTACGAGCATTGGCTGGCGGCGCTGGAAAGCCTGCTTGCCTCCAAGGGACTGGCCGCCAAGCCCGATGTCGATGCGATGGCGCAGGCCTGGGAACGCGCCGCGCATGCCACACCGCATGGCAAGCCGATCCTGCTGGAGAACGATCCGCACGCTATCAAGTGACCGCGCGGGCCAACCTATGTTCCCTTTACGTTCTTGTCTGCGCCTGATAGTTTAAAACGCAGGGGAGTTCGCCGCCGGCTGCATCGATGATGGTGGCGGCTATCTTGTCTTTGCCTCGCGAATCCGGTCACACGATCAGATGGAATTTTCACCCCAACAGGACGAGGCGCTGCAGGCCGTCGCCCGCTGGCTCAAGGCCGGCAAGCCGCAGCTGTTCCGGCTGTTCGGCTACGCCGGCACCGGCAAGACGACGCTGGCGCGCTATTTTGCCGAACATGTCGACGGACAGGTGCAGTTCGCCGCCTTCACCGGCAAGGCCGCGCAGGTGCTGCGCTCCAAGGGAGCGGTCAACGCCCGCACGATCCATTCCCTGATCTATAGGCCCAAGGGCGAGGAATCGGTGGCCGACGAGGTGACCGGCAAGACCTCGATGTCGCCGACATTTTCGCTCAACCGGCAAAGCCCGATCTCGCGCGCGAAACTGGTCGTCATCGACGAATGCTCGATGGTCGACGAGCAGCTCGGCCGCGACCTGATGAGTTTTGGCACGCCGATCCTGGTGCTGGGCGATCCAGGCCAGTTGCCGCCGATCTCGGGCGGCGGCTTCTTCACCGATCATGAGCCGGACTTCCTGCTCACCGAAATCCACCGGCAGGCGCGCGACAATCCGATCCTGCGGCTGGCGCTCGACGTGCGCGAGGGACGCGAATTCATGCGCGGCGACTATGGCACGGCGCAGGTGATCGGCAAGGAAGACGTCAACCAGGAACTGGTGCTGAAGGCTGACCAGGTGCTGGTCGGCACCAACCGGACGCGCCGCCGCTACAACCAGCGCCTGCGCGAACTCAAGGGGTTCAACGCCGACTATCCGCAGGCTGGCGACAAGCTGGTGTGCCTACGCAACGATCCCGCCAAGGGGCTGCTCAACGGATCGCTTTGGAAAGTGATGACCTCATCGCGCGAGACGGTGAAGCCTGGCATCAATCTTCTGGTATCGCCGGAAGAGGACGATCCGGACCGCGGTGTCGCCAAAATCAAGCTGCTCAAGGCGGCGTTCGAGGATCCGGACGCCGACATTCCCTGGCAGCAGAAGAAGCGCTTCGACGATTTCGACTATGGTTATGCGCTGACGGTGCACAAGGCGCAGGGCTCGCAGTGGAACGAGATCGTGCTGTTCGACGAAAGCTGGGCCTTCAAGGAAACGCGCCAGCGCTGGCTTTACACGGCCATCACGCGGGCCGCCGAACGGCTGACCATCGTCAGGTAGAAAATCACGATGACGGCTTTTCTCGCGCGCCGACCTGCCGGACCCCGAGCCATTGCCATGCATCGGCTTCTTCCTCGGCCTTGAAATGCCTGAATTCGATGGGTGACGACGAGGGCAGGGCACGTCGTGCGTCCGAAGTCCAGTCCGGACTGCCGATCGCCGCGCACCGGCCTATGTGTTGCACTGCATGGGTTGCGCCCTGTTTGAGGGTCTCGTCGGAGATATCGGCCCAGTCGACGCCATCGTGATCGACCATGCGCACGGCGACGTCGATTCGCTGGTGAAGCGCATAAGCGGCCTCGAGCAGGCCGAAAAGGTTCTCGGCATCGGCTGGTGAAACATGGCCGACGACATCGATGGCGAAAAGGTCGTCGCGGTCGGTATCGATGCGACGGATTGCCGGTACGGATTCAAGAAAATTCAACGGGACGCCTCCTTTCCACAGCAACGTTGTCGTTCTGGAACATCGCAAACCCCCTATCTGTTCCCATCAAAGGCGTTATAGATGCCCGGCGCGAAGAACGCCGCGTCTGGGACGAGGCGCTCCAGATCCTAGTTTTCACGGATGTCAGCCCATGCCCGCAAAGCTCTCCGTCAATCTCAACGCCATCGCCATGCTGCGCAACCGGCGCGACCTGCCATGGCCTGATATGATCGCGCTTGGCCGCATCGCGCTCGCGGCTGGCGCCCATGGGCTGACCGTCCATCCGCGTCCCGACGAGCGTCACACGCGGCGTTCCGACCTGCCCAAGATCAGGGCACTGATCGACGATGAGTTCCCCAAGGCGGAATTCAACATCGAAGGCCATCCAACCGAGGATTTCCTGGCGCTTGTGGAAATGCACCAACCCGAGCAGGTGACGCTGGTTCCCGATGATCCGGCGCAGGCAACCTCCGACCATGGCTGGAACTTCGTGGCCGACGCCGCGTTCCTGTCACCGATCGTCAAGCGGCTGAAGAAGGGCGGTTTCAGGGTGTCGCTGTTTTCCGATGCGGATCCCGCCGGCATCGCGGCCGCGCGTGATACGGGTGCCGACCGGATCGAACTCTATACCGGTCCTTATGGCAGTTATCATTCCGATTCCGCAAAAGCGGCCAAGGAGCTGGAAAGATTGGGGAAAACAGCAGACGCGGCATTTGCTGCCGGCCTTCAGGTCAATGCCGGGCACGACCTGACGGTAGGCAATTTGCCTGACCTTGTCCGACGCATACCGGCATTGTCCGAAGTGTCGATAGGACATGGGTTGACAGCCGACGCGTTGGAGTATGGCATGGCCGGTACGGTGGGTCGGTTCCTGAAGGCCTGCGGGTGGTAGGGATAGCTTCGCTTTGCGGATATTGGCGGCCATGGCGTGCAATTGATATCGTATCGCAGCATGCATGAAGTACCGCGCGCTTGTCAGGGAGTGGTCGATGGACCTTGCCAATCGCGGTAGCGAGGCTGAAACCGTCGAGCAATCGGGTCACCCCGGGGTTGAGCAGCACAGCACCAAGGTTCTGATGCTGGGCGCGCTCGGCGTCGTCTATGGCGATATCGGCACGAGTCCGATCTACGCCTTCCGCGAGGCGCTCCATGCTTCGCCAGGCATCGATACACGGGTTCACGTGCTTGGCGTGCTGTCGCTGATCGTCTGGGCGCTGACGATCATCGTGACCATAAAATATGTTGCCTTCGTGCTTCGTGCCGATAACAAGGGCGAAGGAGGCACGCTCTCGCTGATGTCCTTGGCGCGCAGCGCCTATCCCAAAGGCGCGCGACTGATCCTCGGTATCGGCCTTTGCGGGGCGGCGCTGTTCTTCGGTGATTCGATCATAACGCCGGCCATCTCGGTGCTGTCCGCGGTCGAAGGCCTCGAAGTGGTGACTCCGACATTGGACGCCTATGTCGTGCCGATCACGCTTCTCATCCTGGCAATCCTTTTCTCGGTGCAACGCTTCGGTACCGGAAAGGTGGCGGCGGTGTTCGGGCCGGTGACGGCGTTGTGGTTCCTGGCCATCGGCGTTGCGGGGCTCTATCACCTGATGGATGATCCATCGGTCCTCCTGGCCATCAATCCCTATTACGCGGTTGCCTATCTCGTCAGCACACCCACAGCTGCCTTCGTCACGGTCGGCGCCGTGTTCCTTGCTGTGACCGGGGCCGAGGCGCTCTACGTGGATCTCGGCCATTTTGGACGCAAGCCGATCGTGTTGGCATGGTTTTCCGTGGTTTTCCCCTGCCTGCTGCTCAATTATTTCGGGCAGGGCGCCTTTGTGCTCGCCAATGACGGAAAGCCGACCAATCCGTTCTTCCAGATGCTGCCTGACTGGGCGCTGATGCCGATGGTGGGGTTGGCAACGGCCGCGACGGTCATCGCCAGTCAAGCGGTCATTTCAGGTGCCTTTTCGCTGACCCGCCAGGCTGTGCAGCTCAACCTTCTGCCACGCATCGAGGTACAGCATACGTCCGAAATGCAGCTTGGGCAGATTTATATGCCCCGCGTCAATCTGCTCATCGCGTTGGGGGTGATGCTGCTGGTGGTCGGCTTCGGCAGTTCGAGTTCGCTGGCTTCCGCCTATGGCATCTCGGTGACCGGCGAAATGCTGATGACGACGATCCTGCTGTTCGTGGTGATGCGCAAGATGTGGAAATGGAAGCTGGCGCTCGCCTTGGCGCTGACCCTGCTGTTCGGCATCATCGACAGCGGCTTTTTCCTGGCCAACGTCGTCAAGATCGTCGAAGGCGGCTGGGTCTCGATCACCGTTGCCTGCCTCATGGGCCTGATCATGGGGACGTGGATACGCGGCAGCCGTTACCTCTTCGACAAGACCCGCCGCAACGAGATCCCGCTCGATTTCCTCGCCGGCAATCTGTTGAAGAAGAAGCCGCAGCTGGTTTCCGGCACCGCCGTGTTCCTGACCAGCGATCCGCTCAGCGCGCCAACCGCGCTGATGCACAGCCTGAAGCACTACAAGGTGCTGCACGAGCAGAACGTCATCCTCTCGGTGGTGACGGCGCCGCAGCCGGTGGTGCCCGACAGCGAGCGGGTCAAGATGGAGACGGTCAACGAGCTGTTCATGCGGGTGACACTGACCTTCGGCTACATGGAACAACCCAATATTCCGCGCGCGCTGGCCATCTGCCGCAAGCAGGGCTGGAAGTTCGACATCATGACGACCTCCTTCTTCCTGTCACGGCGTTCGCTGAAAGCCTCGCCCAATTCCGGCATGCCGGTGTGGCAGGACCGGCTGTTCATCGGCCTGGCGCGCACGGCGGCCGACGCGACCGAATATTTCCAGATTCCAACGGGCCGCGTCGTGGAAATCGGCACGCAAGTGGCTATTTAAGGCATATGCGGCAAGTCTTGCTGGCGCCGGCCACGTAGGGTCGGCGGTTGTGGTCCGCGCATGTCGGGTGCCCGGCCGTTTGCCGAGCAGCCCAGCGCTCCCGGCATGGGAGCCATTACGCAGCGGCACTTGATATTGCACTGCAGCAAGCGTAGAGCACCGCGCGCTTATCGGAGTGTCGTCCATGGCCCTTGCCAACCCTGGTAGTGAGGCAGAACCCGTCGAACAGCCGAGCCATTCGGAGATCGAACAACACAGCACCAAGGTGTTGATGCTGGGCGCGCTCGGCGTCGTCTATGGCGATATCGGCACCAGCCCGATCTATGCCTTCCGCGAAGCTCTGCATGCCTCGTCCGGCGGCAATGTTGCCAATCGTGCCGACATTCTCGGCGTGCTGTCGCTGATCATCTGGTCGCTGACGATCACGGTAACAATAAAATACATCATGTTCGTGCTGAGAGCGGATAACCGCGGCGAGGGCGGGGTGCTGTCGCTGATGGCGCTGGCGCGCGGCAGTTTCCCAAAACGTTCGGCTGTCATTCTCGGCATCGGCATCGTCGGTGCCTCATTGTTTTTCGGCGACGCGGTCATCACGCCGGCGATTTCGGTGCTTTCGGCGGTCGAAGGCATGAATGTCGTCACGCCCGCGTTCCAGCCCTACGTCGTGCCGCTCACACTGGTCATCCTTGCCGCGGTGTTCGCGGTACAGCGTTTCGGTACCGGCGGCGTCGGACTGGTCTTCGGCCCGGTGACCGCCGTGTGGTTCCTTGCCATCGGCCTTTCCGGCGTCAACCACATCGTCGCCGACCCGGAAATCCTCTGGGCGATCAGCCCTCATTATATCGCTGCCTTCCTGATCCATTCGCCCGACGTTTCCTTCGTGACGATCGGTGCTGTCTTCCTGGCCGTCACCGGCGCCGAAGCGCTTTACGCCGATCTCGGCCATTTCGGCCGCAAGCCGATCGTGCTCGCCTGGCTGTGGATCGTGTTTCCCTGCCTGCTGCTCAATTATGCCGGACAGGGAGCTTTCGTGCTGGCCAATGGCGGCGTCGTCGGCCATCCGTTCTTCGAAATGAACGAGGGTTGGGCACTGATCCCGATGGTCGTGCTGGCGACCGCTGCGACGGTGATTGCCAGCCAGGCGGTGATTTCGGGCGCTTTCTCGCTGACTAGGCAAGCGGTGCAGCTCAACATGCTGCCGCGTCTGGAAATCCTGCACACGTCGGAAAAGCAGTCCGGCCAGATCTACATGCCGCGTGTCAATCTTCTGCTGGCGCTGGTGGTGATGCTGCTGGTGGTCGGCTTCGGCGAGTCCAGCAGGCTGGCCTCGGCCTACGGCATCTCGGTTACCGGCAACATGCTGGTGACGACGACGCTGCTGTTCGTCATCATGACGCGCATCTGGAAATGGAACCTGTGGCCGGCGATTGGACTGACGGCGCTGTTTGGGCTGATCGACGTCGGGTTTTTTGCCTCCAACATCGTCAAGGTGTTCGAAGGCGGCTGGGCCTCGCTGGTCGTGGCCTTCGCGATCGTGCTGGGAATGTGGACCTGGGTGCGCGGCAGCCGTTACCTCTTCGACAAGACGCGCCGCAACGAGATCCCGCTCGATTTCCTCGCCGGCAATCTGCTGAAGAAGAAGCCGCAACTGGTTTCCGGCACCGCCGTGTTCCTGACCAGCGATCCGCTCAGCGCGCCGACCGCGCTGATGCACAGCCTGAAGCACTACAAGGTGCTGCACGAGCAGAACGTCATCCTCTCGGTGGTGACGGCGCCGCAGCCGGTGGTGCCCGACAGCGAGCGGGTCAAGATGGAGACGGTCAACGAGCTGTTCATGCGGGTGACACTGACCTTCGGCTACATGGAACAACCCAACATTCCGCGCGCGCTGGCCATCTGCCGCAAGCAGGGCTGGAAGTTCGACATCATGACGACCTCCTTCTTCCTGTCACGGCGTTCGCTGAAAGCCTCGCCCAATTCCGGCATGCCGGTGTGGCAGGACCGGCTGTTCATCGGCCTGGCGCGCACGGCGGCCGACGCGACCGAATATTTCCAGATTCCGACCGGACGTGTGGTAGAGATCGGGACGCAGGTGGCGATCTGACGAGCTCGATCATCAAGCGTGGTTTCAGGGGCCTGAACCACTTTGACTTCGGGGTTTAGGCAATTCCGGACGGAAAACCGCACGTACCTCCTGGAATTGCTCTTGACCTGAACAGACGCGGAGGCGGGCATGAGCGGCGAACTGGTGCTTGTCACCGGCGGATCTGGCTTTCTCGGCGCCCACTGCATCCTCGAATTGCTGAAGGCGGGCTACCGCGTGCGCACGACAGTGCGCTCCGCCAAGCGTGAAGCCGATGTCCTGGCCATGATCAAGGCTGGCGGCGCCGAACCGGCCGACAGGCTGTCCTTTGCCATCGCCGACCTCATGAGTGACACTGGCTGGCCGCAAGCGGTGGCCGGCTGCGACTATGTGCTTCATGTCGCTTCGCCATTTCCGCCCGGCGTGCCCAAGCATGAGGATGAGCTGATCGTTCCGGCGCGTGAGGGTGCATTGCGGGTGTTGCGGGCGGCACGGGACGCCGAAGTCAAACGCGTCGTGCTGACCTCATCCTTCGCGGCCATCGGCTATGGCGAGATGCCGCCCGACGGGCGGCCGTTCACCGAGGAGAGTTGGACCGATCCGACGGGCAAGGTCAGCGCTTATGTGAAATCCGAGCGCGCGGCATGGGATTTCATCGCCGCAGAGGGCGGCAGGCTGGAGCTTGCGGCCGTCAATCCTGTCGGAATCTTCGGACCGGTTCTGGGATCGGACCATTCGACCTCCACCGAATTTGTCCAGCGCATGATGAATGGCGCCATGCCGGGGCTGCCGCGCCTGTTCTTCGGCGTTGTCGACGCACGCGACGTGGCGGAACTGCATGTACGTGCCATGACCAATCCCATTGCCAAGGGGCAGCGGTTTCTCGCCGTCGCCGGCGATTTCATGACGGTGCGGGAAATGGCGCAGACGTTGAAAACGCGGCTCGGCGGTGTGGCGGCGCGCGTCTCGACAAGGCAGTTTCCCGATTGGCTGGTCCGGGTGGTCGGACTGTTCAACCCGGAAGTCGCGCAGCTCGTGACCGAATTGGGCAAGGTCAAGAATGCCACCAACGCCAAGGCGGTCAGCATGCTCGGCTGGGCGCCGCGGTCTCGGGAAGACGCGCTGGCGGCGACCGGCGAAAGCCTGATCCGGCTTGGCCTGCTCAAAACATCGAAATAGCGCGGCGGGAAACCGATTCCGATTTCCCGCCGGGCTGAGCGTTCAGCGTTCGATAGAATCGTCGACCTGTTCCAACTCCTTGTTTTTACGCAATCCCGAACGGAAAGCCGCTACGCAATTTTCCTGGAATTGCCATAGCCCGCCAGCACGGACTCGTTGGCCTTCAGGAATTGCTTCAGCGACACCGGCTTGCGGCCTGACAGCGTCTCGACCGAATCCGTGACCATGCCGAGATCGCCGGCGCGGGTGGCGGCATCGAAGGAGACGAGAAGCCGGGCAATCGGGTCCGGCAAGCCCGCCGCCTTCATTCCCTCGGTCAACGCCTCGTCGGACAGTTGCACAACCTCGATCGGCTTGCCGATGACTTCGCTGACAAGCGTCGCGACCTCGGCGACAGTGTAGGCCTGGGGACCGGTCAGTGTGTAGGTCTTGTTCTCACCGTTGCCGGAGGCAAGCCCGGCGGCGATAGCGGCCGCCATGTCGTCGCGTGCGCAATAGGAGATACGGCCGTCGCCGGCCGAGGTATACCAATGTCCGGACGCCAGGATCTGCGGCAGCGCCATAAACAGGTTCTCGGCGTACCAGCCGTTGCGGAAGATCGTGTAGGCGATGCCGGTCGCCTTGATGGCCTGTTCCGTGCCGTAGTGGTCGGGCGCGAAGAGCACGGCCGAACCGGGCTCGGTGTTGGGCAAGGAGGTGTAAAGCAGGTGCTTGACGCCGGCCTGCCTCGCTGCCGCGACCGCTGTGACCTGCTGCGCGCGCCGCTTTCCCTGAATGGCCAATTCGTTGGTCGAGATGATCAGCGCGCGGTCGGCGCCGGCGAAGGCGGTGGGGAGGGATGCCTGATCGTCGAAGTCTGCTGCCCGCACGGTGACGCCGCGCGCGGTGAGATCTGCCAGGCTCGCCGGCGTGCGGGTGGTGGCGATGATCCGGGACGCCGGCACTTTGAAGGTGTCCAGCAGGTGGTTGACGACGCTGCGGCCAAGCTGGCCGGACGCGCCGGTGACGAGAAGGGTTTCGGGCATGGAAGGATCCTGGTTTTGTGCTGAAGGGCGGGATGCTCTTTGGTCTTTCGCAGGTCTCTAAAAGAGACCAGCGCTAAAATAGGAATTGACCCGTCGCCGTAAAGAAGGCAGTTTTTCGGGAGGTAGGCACACGCAGGGAACCAGCCATGGACAGCCGGATCGTCAACCTGAAATCGAAACTGGACATCTACAAAGCGATGACCGGCGGCGGCGATCTTTCCGATTGCCCGGTCAGAGACGTGATCCAGGGTCTTAGTGGCAAATGGAGTTCGCTGCTGATGGCAGCGCTCGCCGAACAACCCTATCGCTTCGGCGAGCTGCGGCGGCTGGTGCCTGATATCTCGCAGCGCATGCTCACCCAGACACTCCATGATCTGCAGCGCGACGGCTACGTGCATCGCGAAGTGTTCCCGACCAAGCCGCCGAGCGTCGAATACAGCCTCACCGATCTGGGCCGGTCGATGTTCGGCGCCTTGCATCAGTTGCTCCAGTGGGCCGAGCTCAACCACGATGCAGTGCGCGAGGCGCGCAAGGGATTTGATGCCGCCCAAGCCTGAACCCGGCTTGCGCCTGACGTAAGCGTAAAAGCGCAAGCTTGCCTTGGCTGCATCCATAGGAGATCGTGCCGCCAGTTGGCGCACGGTGAAGCTTCCCGTCGGCCGGAGGTTGGCTGTCATCGGCGATGCCGCGCATTCGACGAGCCCCCAACCCGGGCAAGGGGCCAACATGGCGCTGCTCGACGCCGCGACCGGCTGGTGGCGACCATCGCGAAGATCCCGCCGGTCCCGCGGTTCCTCGCCTCGATCGTCGCCGGCACGGTGATCGATCCGTTCAGGCGGGCACGGCTGGCCGAAGCGCAGTGGCCTGATCGTTCGCCGGATGATGCTCGACGTCAGCCCAGACGACTGCCCCAGACAAAGGCCAGCGTCGCCAGCACGCCGAGTGCCACGCGAACGAGGTGCAGATTGCCCCATTTGACGATCAGCGGCCTGACCTGCGGATTGTCGGCGCCGACATCCATCGCTTCCAACATCCTGTTGGTTGGCATCATCGCGATCAAGGTCCATGGCCATGGCAGGATGATCAATATCGCGCCAGCCAGGAAAGCGTGTCCGCCGGTCCGCCACCAGGCGACCAGACCAAGGATGCAGGCGATGATGGCGATCGAAGCCTGCATCGCTGCGCCGCGCTTGTAGGAAGGTTGCCATTCCCGCAGCAGCGCCTCGTCATCAAGGCGAAGCCGCGCCGGCTGTTCGGCGACGCTGACATAGATCGCGGCGCCGGCGAAAACGGCGGCTATGGTCAAGGCAAGCAACCCAATCAGCATTTCTCCGCCCCAAGGGTGGCCGACAGCGAAACCGTCCGAATAGAAATTAGGGCTTGCAAGGTCCGGTGCAATACGCCATAGCAATGCCGAACCGTAACGTACGGTACGGATAACCACCCGCTGGCCAGCCTGCCTGCCCGAGGAAAGACCGTGTTGCTGGCAAACGCCGACATCGACAACAGCCAGGCGCTGACGGAGCGGCAGCAGGCCGTCCTCGACGCGGCATTGCGGCTGCTGGTCGAGGAGGGCGACAATCTGACCATGACCGCCGTGGCGCGGCGGGCTAGCTGTTCCAAGGAAACGCTCTACAAATGGTTCGGCGACCGCGACGGCCTGTTGACCGCGACCGTGCAATGGCAGGCGTCGAAGGTGCGGGTCGCTTCAGTCGACGGCAAGGGATTGGACCTTGCGTCGCTGACGGCGAGCCTCGAGCGCTTTGCCTCCGACTGGCTCAGTGTCATTTCAAGCGACACCTCGATCGCCCTGAACCGGGTGGCGGTTGGCCATGCCGGTTCCGGCAAGGACGATCTTGGCGCCGTCGTGCTGGAGAATGGCCGTTTCGCGCTGGCCAGGCGGCTGAAGCCGGTGCTCGAGGCCGGGCGTCAGGCGGGGCTTCTCGAATTTACGGATGCCGAGACGGCTTTCCGTACCTTTTTCGGGCTGGTAGGCCGGGACGTGCAGATCCGTCTGCTGCTCGGCGACCGGCTGGAATTGACTGAGGCGGCGATCGGCGGCGACGCCGCCCGGGCGACGCAGCAGTTTCTCGCTCTTTTCGGAGCAAAAGCCGGGCCGCAAGGCCTTTGATCTTAGAAAACGGGAAGGAAGTAAAATGCGCGTCTATTACGATCGTGATGCCGATCTCAACCTGATCAAGGGGAAGAAGGTCGCCATCATCGGCTACGGCAGCCAGGGCAGGGCGCACGCCCTCAACCTCAAGGATTCCGGCGCCAAGGACATCGCCATCGGTCTCAAGGCCGGCTCGGCGACCGCCAAGAAGGTCGAGGCCGACGGCCTGAAGGTGATGAGCGTGGCCGATGCCGCCAAATGGGCCGACCTGATGATGATGGCGACGCCTGACGAGCTGCAGGCCGACATCTACAAGAACGAGATCGCGCCGAACATTCGCGATGGCGCGGCGATCGCCTTCGCGCACGGCCTCAACGTGCATTTCGGCCTGATCGAGCCGAAGTCGACCGTCGATGTCGTCATGATCGCGCCGAAGGGCCCGGGCCACACGGTGCGCGGCGAATATCAGAAGGGCGGCGGCGTGCCGTGCCTGGTCGCCGTCAACCAGGATGCGTCGGGCAATGCGCTCGACCTGGCTCTGTCCTACGCCTGCGGCGTCGGCGGCGGCCGTTCGGGCATCATCGAGACCAATTTCCGCGAGGAATGCGAAACCGATCTGTTCGGCGAGCAGGTGGTGCTGTGCGGCGGCCTAGTCGAACTGATCCGCGCCGGCTTCGAGACGCTGGTGGAAGCCGGCTACGCTCCGGAAATGGCCTATTTCGAATGCCTGCACGAGGTCAAGCTGATCGTCGACCTGATCTATGAAGGCGGCATCGCCAACATGAACTACTCGATCTCGAACACCGCCGAATGGGGCGAGTATGTCTCGGGTCCGCGCATCATCACCGCCGAGACCAAGGCCGAGATGAAGCGCGTGCTGAAGGACATCCAGACCGGCAAGTTCACCTCTGAGTGGATGCAGGAATACCGCGCCGGCCTGTCGCGCTTCAAGGGGATCCGCCGCATGAACGACAGCCACCAGATCGAGGAGGTCGGCGCCAAGCTGCGTGCCATGATGCCGTGGATCTCGAAGAACAAGCTGGTCGACAAGGCCAAGAACTAAGGGCTTCGCCCAGCGGTCGCAGGTATTTCAGGACCAAGCTGGTTGGAGCCGAGCGATCCATGCTCGATATCAGAAACCAAGAACGGCGCCTCGCGGCGCCGTTTTCATTTCAACCCGGTCGGTCTGGTCGCATCTCATCTGTAGGGCGACCAGCACTGCTGGCGCGGGCCATTGTAGGGCTGGAACGTATTGTCCCAGGCGCGATACGACCGGTACCTGTTATAGCACCACCGGACATGGGCACTCGAGAGCCGGCCCGCACGATAATAGCGGCGCGGCGGCGGCGCATAATAGTCGTAGTTATTGTACAGGCTGCCGAGGCCGAGCCCCAGGCCAAGGCCCAGGATCGCGGCACCCGCGCCATCATCGTAGTAGCCGCCGCGATAGTGGCGATGGCGCCAACGCCAATTGTCGCCGCGATTCCAGTCGCCACGGTTCCAGTTGCCACGATCCCAGTTGCCGCGGTTCCAGTTGCCAGACCGGCGCCATCTCCATTCGTTGTTGAACGTTCCGTTGTTGTTGCCCGCCCAGTCTTCGCGGACCGGCGTGACGGTCGGCGCCGCTGTGCTGGCGGGAATCGACAGGTCCGGCTGCAGGATCGGTCCGGCGGCGGACGGCGCCGTTATGCCGGAGACAATGCCGAGCGCAATCAGCCCGGATTTGATGGTGGAAGAAAAGAGCGAATTCATTGCACTCTCCAAGAGGTACAGGCCCCACGCCTACCCTGGGAATGGAGCCAATGTGGATGTTTGCGTCTGAACGGCGGATGAACGGAAAGGTTCCGTCAACCATGGCGCGAAATGCCGCAGGTCCAAACGATCTGGGCTTGTGGCCCTGCCAGCTTGTTTTCTTCGCCGCTTGCAGGCAAAGGTCACGGCATGTCGCTGCGCCTTGCCACTTTCAATGTCGAGAACCTGATGAACAGGTTCGATTTTTCCGGCTATCGCAATCAGCTCAACGAGGATCGGACGCTGGCGCTGTTCGATATCCAGAGCGAGGCCGAGTACAAGATGCTGGAGCAGGCCCGCGCCATCGCGCAATCAGACGACACGCGCCAGCTGACGGCGCTGGCGATCGCCGCCACCCGGGCCGACATCATCTGCATGCAGGAGGTCGACAACATCGAGGCGCTTAAGGCCTTCGAATACGGCTATCTGTTCAAGATGGTGGGGCAGGGCTACCGCCAGAAATACACCACGTCAGGCAATGATTCGCGCGGCATCGACGTCGCCGTGATGATGCGCAACGAAACCGCGCAGGGACAGCCGATCGAATTCGTGCGCATGACCAGCCATGCCTATGTCACCTACGAGCAGTTCGGGCTGCACACGCCGGAACTCGAGGCGCTCGGCAAGCAGGCCAATGAGCGCATCTTCCGGCGCGACTGCCTTGAAGTCGATATCACCGTGGGCGGTGCGCCGCTGACGCTCTACCTCGTGCATTTCAAGTCGATGGGGCCGCCCCGCAACGGGCTCGACGGTCGCGAGGCGACGATGCCGGTCCGCATCGCCGAGGCGCAAGCGGTGCGCCGCATCATCGAGGAGCGCTTCGGCAAGGAGCACGCCGCCGACAAGCGCTGGGCGATCTGCGGCGACATGAATGATTACCGCCAGCGGGTCAAGATTGCCGGCGATGATGTCGGCGGCTACCGTTTCGAGGTGGTCGACGAGGCCCGGTCCAGCATCGACGTGCTGACGGCTGGCGGCTTCTGCGAGAACGTCGTCGAGCGGCGACCGGAAATGAACCGTTGGACCTTTTACCATACCCGTGGGCCCGAAGAGCGGCATCTCTGCCAGCTCGACTATATCCTGCTCTCCAGGGGACTGGCGGCCAGGAATGCCACCGCCGTTCCCGACATCATCCGCGGTGGCCAGCCCTGGCGCACGATCTTTCCGGCAGGCCAGGAAGTCGAGCGCTTCCCACGCGCCGGCTGGGACCGCCCAAAGGCATCCGACCATTGCCCGGTGGCGATCACACTGGACATGGTTCGATAGGCGGCACTGGGGCTGATACAGATGAGTTTCGACCTGCCGCGCAATGTCATCCTGCCGGTCGATACCATCGACGTCCGGCTCGATCCCGGCCCGCACCCTTTCGCGCGGGACAATGAATGCGCAATCGCCGAAAACTGGCAGCGCGAGATAGCAGCCAATCCGGCGCTGTTCGACGGCACCGTGGTGTTGCTCTCGCAACTTGCCTGGGGCGACAACCGCCTCGTCGGCCGCTGCCATGCGGTCAACTATTCCACCTTCATGCTCTGGCGTAAGCGGCGCGAGAATTCCGGTGCCGAGCACGCCTATGCCCACGCCATGCTGGTGGCCGGCGACAATGCGCTGGTGGCGATCCGTATGGGCGCGAGAACGGCCAGTCCCGGCCGGGTCTATTTCGCCGCCGGCTCGTTCGAGCCGCTCGACTTCCGCGACGGGCAGGTCGATGTCGATCTCAACATGATCCGCGAGGTGCGCGAGGAAACCGGCCTCGACCTGTCGAATGCCGAACGAGGCAAGCGCTACCACGCCCTGTCGACGGCAAGCGGTACGGTGATCTTCCGCCGCTATCACCAGACAGCACCGGCCGACGAGATCGCGCGGCGGATCTCGGCCTTCGTCGCCACTGAAACCGATCCGGAGATCGAGGGGCCGGTGATCATCCGCCATGCCGCCGACCTTCCGGATAGCCTGGCGCCGCACATGAAGCCGCTGGTCGAGTGGCATTTCGAAAGCGGCAAGTAGGATAGTCCTGGCCTTGGTGCCTTCTACTCGTGCCGCAGCGCGTCGATCGGGTCGAGCCTCGCGCCACGCAGCGCGGGAAAGAAGCCGAACACCATTCCGATCAGCGCGGAGAAGCCGACGGCGAGCAGGATGACGGCCGGGCTTGGCGCGAAGGGGATGGTCAGGGTCACCGAGGCGAGGCCGGCCAGTGCCAGGCCGATCAGGATGCCGATGACGCCGCCGAGCAGCGACAGCACCGTGGCCTCGACCAGGAACTGGATGAGGATGTGCTTTTCATGGGCGCCGATGGCGAGCCTGATGCCGATCTCGCGCGTGCGTTCGGTGACCGAGACCAGCATGATGTTCATGATGCCGATGCCGCCGACCAACAGGCTGACGCCGGCCACCGCGCCCAGCATGCCGGTCATGGTGGTGGTGGCGCTGGCCATGGCGTCGGCGATCTGCGTCATGTCGCGGATGGCGAAATCGCTTTCGCGGTCGGGCGTGACGCGGCGCGCGTCGCGCAAAATGTCCTCGACGCGCGGCTGCAACTCGCTGGTCGGCGTGCGGTCGTCCGCGGCGATATAGATGTTGTCGATATCCCGGTTGCCGGCGATGCGACGCTGATAGGCATGCAGCGGCATCAAAACGACATTGTCCTGGTCCTGGCCGAAGCCGGTATAGCCCTTGGGCTCGAGCAGCCCGATGATCTTGCAGGAGGTGCGGTTGACGCGGATGATCTCGCCCTCGGGATCGCCGGCGCCGAAGAATTGCTGGCGCACCGTCTCGCCGATCAGGCACACACCGGTGCCGGAACGGGTTTCGGAATCGCTGAACGGGCGGCCGGACACCAGCTTCCAGTCGCGTGCGTCGAGATAGGCGCTGTCGGTGCCGGTGACGCCCGAAGTCAGGCTCTCGGTGCCGAAAATGACGCGCACCTGTTTCTGCGAGGCTGGCGAGATGGCGCGCGAGCCGGTGAGATGCGCGACCAGCGCCGCCAAGTCCTTCTCGGCCAATGGACGCACTGCCTGGTCGAGCCCGCCCGGGCCGCCAGGACCGGCGGGCCGCCCGGCACGGACGACCAGCAGATTGCTGCCAAGCTTGGAGATATCGGCCTTGACCTTTTGCGTGGTGCCGGAGCCGATGGTCAGCATGGCGATGACGGCGGCCACGCCGATGACGATGCCCAGCAGCGTCAGGAACGAGCGCAGCACGTTGCGGCGGATGGAGCGGAGCGAGAGGCGGACGGTTTCCCAGATCATAGTTAGGCCGTCTCCAGATTCATGGTGTCGGAGGCGACGTGACCGTCCAGGAAGCGGATTGTGCGTTCGGCGTATTCGGCGACATCGGCCTCGTGGGTGACGATTGTGATGGTGAGGCCAAGCTCCTTGTTCAGCTGCGTCAGCAATTCCATGATCTCATGGGTGCGGGCGGTGTCGAGGTTGCCGGTGGGCTCGTCAGCGACCAGAAGGGTCGGCCTGGTGACGATGGCGCGCGCGATCGCCACGCGCTGCTGCTGGCCGCCGGAGAGTTCCGCCGGCGTGTGGTGCTCGCGGCCGACCAAGCCGACCTGGGCCAGCGCCTGCATGGCAAGGTCGCGGCGCTCGCGGGCGGCGACGCCGCGATAGATCAGCGGCAGTTCGACATTCTCCGCCGCGGTGGTGCGCGCCAGGAGATTGTAGCCCTGGAAGACGAAACCGACATGGAGGTTGCGCAACATGGCGCGGCGGTTGCGGTCGAGCCGGCCGGCGTCGACGCCCATGAAGGAATAGGTTCCGGCCGTCGGCGTGTCGAGGCAGCCGATGATGTTCATTGCCGTCGACTTGCCGGATCCGGACGGACCCATGATGGCGACGAATTCACCGCGCCGGATCGCCAGGTCGACGCCGGCCAGTGCGTGCACCCTTGCCTCGCCCTGGCCATAGCTCTTCCAGACCTTGTCGAAGGTGATGAGGGGCGCACCCGCGGCCACGGCTTAGCTCCGCAACTGCGAAGCGGTGATCACCTGTGCGCCTTCCTCAAGGCCCGAGGTGATCTCGGTCAGTTCGCCATCGGTCGAACCGATCTTGACGTTGACCGGATGCGGCCGGCCGTTCTCCAGCACATAAAGCGTGCGCGAGCCGTCGGTGGGGGCCGTTGCCGCCTGACGCTGGCGATTGCCGCCGGGACGCCCCATGCGGCCGGTGAACAGGTCGCTGAGGCTCCAGCCACGCGCGGCCTGTTGCGCCGGGCGGTAGCGGAAGGCGCTGGCGGGTACGGTGAGCACATCCTTGACTTGCCTTGTGACCACCGAAACGGTGGCGGTCATGCCGGGGCGCAGCAGCAACTCGTTATTGTCGACCTCGAGCCGCGCATTGTAGGTGACGACGCCGTCCGTCGTGATCGAGGCATAGGAGATGTCGCGGATCTCGGCATCGAATGGCCGGTCCGGGAAGGCGTCGACGGTGAAGCGGGCATGCTGGCCCGACTTGACCGCGCCGATATCGGCCTCGTCGACCGCCGCCACCAATTCCATGTTCCTCAGATCCGCCGCGATGATGAACAGCACCGGCGCCTGCAGCGAGGAGGCGACCGTCTGGCCCGGGTCGACCGAGCGCGTCAGCACGATGCCGTCGATCGGCGCATAGATGGTGCTGTTGGCAAGATCGGTCTGCTGCGATTTGAGATCCGCGTTGGCGATGGCGAGATTGGCCTGGGTGCTGTCGAGCGTGGCCTTGGAACGGTCGCGCGTCGCGGTCGCCGCCTCCAGCGACTGGTCGGTCGCCATGCCGCGCTTGGTCAGGGCCGCCGCGCGCGCCAGCGCGCTCTCGTTCTCGGCCAGCGTCACCCTTGCATCCTCGACATTGGCGGCCGCCGCCTTGGCCGAGGCCTGCGCCCGCTCGATCTGGACCTGCAGCTTGGCGGTGTCGAGCGCGGCCAGCACGTCGCCCTTCTTCACCTGCTGGTTCTCGTTGACCGAAACCGAGCGTATGATGCCGGAGAGCTGGCTGGAAATGTCGACCTGAGTGAGCGGCTGCAGCTTGCCCGTTGCCGACACCTGGACGGTGAGGTCGGCCTTGGCGGCTGGCACGGTGGTGTAATCGATCCTGGTAGGCGTGCCGGCATACCATTGATAGAGGCCAAGGCCGGCGGCAAGCACGATCAGGGTGAGCAACGCATAGAGCCAGCCACGCCGCCGCGTCTTGCGCAGACCTTGTCTGTCGAGACCGAGCGCCGTCTCGATGGCGGAATCCGATTCCGTCTTTGGCAGATTGACAATCTGGTCCACGCTGGACCCCTATGATGCGTGATGGCCCTATCCGTGCACAGATCAGGCTTGATGGTTCAAATATCAAATTAAATTTCGCCCATGTTGGGATTGAGGCAGAATGCAAACCCGGAATTACTTGCTTTACGACGTGTTTACGACCGAGCGGCTGGCCGGCAACCCGCTGGCCGTTGTGTTGGATTGCAAAGGGCTGGACACGGCCGCGATGCAGGCCATCGCGCGCGAGTTCAATCTGTCCGAAACGGTTTTCGTGCTGCCGCCGGACAACCCCAAGCACCGAAACCGCGTCCGCATCTTCACGCCCGACTATGAAATGCCGTTCGCCGGCCATCCGACTGTCGGGTCGGCCATCGCGCTGGCGGAATTGGAGGGGGAGGGCAGCGCCGGCATTTTCGTGCTGGAAGAGAATATCGGACCGGTGCGCTGCGCCGTCAGCAAGCATGATGGCGCCACCTTCGCCGAGTTCGATCTCGCCAAACTGCCGGAACCGCTGGACCTGTCCGCCGATCCGCAGGCGATCGGCGCCGCGCTCGGGCTGGCGCCACATGAGATCGGTTTCGAGAATCACCGCGTCGCGTTCTGGTCGGCCGGTGTGCCGTATGTGACCATTCCGGTTGCCAACCTCGAAGCGGCGGCCCGCATCCGGCTGGACAACCAGGCCTGGTCGGAACTGGCGCCACGCAAGAGCGAATGGGCCTTCGCCAGTCCCTACGTCTACTGCCGCGAGACCGTGAATCACGAAAGCGCGTTCCATGTCCGCATGATCGTGCCCGGCACGCCTTCCTATGAAGACCCGGCTACCGGTTCGGCGGCGGCGGCCTTTGCCGGCGCCATCATGCATTTCGACGGCCCGACGGACGGGGTTTCGCGGCTGTGGATCGAGCAGGGGCTGGAAATGGGCCGCCCGTCGCGCATCCGCCTGGAACTCAACGTGGAGGGCGGAAAACTGGCCTCCGCGCGCATTGGCGGCAACGCGGTCAAGGTGGCGGAAGGCAAGCTTTTCGTGTGATGTGCCGGGCTTCGCCAAAGGTTCGAGAGACCCTTGGTACGATTTGTCGGGAAATGATTCCGGCAGGGCTGGACAGGATCGGTGTCGGCGGCTATATGCCCGCCAACGCCGGTTTTTGCCGGCCGAGTGGGTGCGTAGCTCAGTTGGTAGAGCAGCTGACTCTTAATCAGCGGGTCCACAGTTCAATCCTGTGCGCACCCACCAAATTCTTCAAAGACTTGGTGGATAGACCTAGTTTTAGGCCAGGGCGAAAAATCTCGTTGACATTTCCGTCGGTTACCGCGCCTGTGTTGCCATCAGCGGGCCAGAGACGGATTTTTCTCTACAGATTCAACGGATTTCCGCGGCTGGTCTCTACGGTCCCTTTGGCGGGTCTCACTGTTTTGACGCGGTCGGTGAGATGATGTGTCAGAAGCAAGGTACGCTGTTGGTCCCACGCATTTGGTAGCTCCGATAGTCGGAACAACCGCTTGCTCGTCAACTCTGTAGGCTGGCGCCCTTCAATGATCGCTTGGCTAATATCTGGGGCTAGGAAGGCAAATCGAAGAACGCGGCTGAGGTCGGAGATGTTCATCCGCTCGCGATCTGCCAAGTCCGCCATCGTTAAGTTGGAACCATCCGTTAGAAGGCCCAACAAGCGCTGAGCCCGCCGGAGCAGATTGATGAGTCCTGTGTCGGGGGCGCGTTGCTGAGAGGCGATTTCGTTGTTCAGCATCAGCGGGGTTTCGATGCCTCGGCGACGAACCGCGATTGGGATGGAGATTGCTTGAGGTGCGGAAACTGCGTCGAGCTCGTCAGAATTCAGGTTAAGCGTCTTAAGCACGCCGACGATGCTCAGTTCGACGGTGACGTACTGAGCGTTGACGACGACTTTCTCGATCAACGCAGATGTTAGAGCTTTCCTTGGCGGTATGGCGCTTCGTCGTCAGTCCAAGCTTCTAGGTTTGGGTCCGGAGGGAACTGAGCGAGCCTAGCTCGAGATAGAGGGTAAACATCCGGCCAACTGTTTCAGCCCTCCACGGGATTGATCACTAGCTTCCTATCTTTGAGGTCGTAGCCCAGCGGCACCCTGCCTCCCATCCACATGCCGAAGCTGACTTCGTTGTCAACTCGATATCTCGAAGTCAGGCTTCGGGTATGAGCGATCAGCTGAAGCAGAGTATCGGTGTGCGAGTGCCGGCGGCACGCCGCCGGGCCAAGCTCAGCCAAGAGGCTCTCGCCGGCAAGATCAACGTAAGCGCTGTTCCGGCGGCACCTTTCGGAGGTCGGCCTGAGCGAGGATGTTGGAGCCTTTGAGGGCTTCGACACA
>NZ_VFUZ01000012.1 GCF_006658505.1 Mesorhizobium sp. B2-4-15 | reverse complement strand
GTGGGGGTCCGAAGGACGGGCGAGACCCGTGGCTCGCCCCGGCAAGTTAGGGGTGGGGGTCCCTCTTCGCAAGACTCCATACGCGATAGCCGTGCCACAAGGGGGAGGGAGACTCTGTGGGCGCTGATCTCGGCAGATTGCCGAAGCTCGGCACTAAAATAGGATCAAAGGGTGCGCGGCAGTATTCCCTCCCCCGCCCCGCTCAAAGGGGTGACAGCGGCCTCGCCAATCACAAAAGTTTGAAGGGTGCTGCCGCTGAAGCTGCCGATCTCCCCCCTTGCGGGGGAGATGTCCGGCAGGACAGAGGGGAAGGAACGCTACCGATCTGGATAAAGCGGTCGGGGCGCACGGTCATCAAGCCGTAGCAATGCCGATTCCAGATTGCCGGACCAGAAACGGACCAGCCGAGATGCCAGTTGCACAATGGAAGAACCGCGCCGTCGCCGCTTCGCTATTGGCCATCGCCGCGATCTCCTCCGCAAACACCGTCCGCGCCGGCGCCGGCAGCGTCCACCCCGGTCCATTGTCACGCGCCGAGGCGTTCCAACGAGCCAACGCGCTGACCGCGCTCGGCCGGAAGATGTTCTTCGACCCCTCGCTGTCGGCCTCGGGCAAGCAGGCCTGCTCGTCCTGCCATGACCCGCGCCACGCCTTCGGCCCGGCCTCTGCCTCGCCGGTCGAGATGGGCGGGCCGAACTTGGACCGGCCGGGCGTCCGCGCCGTTCCCTCGCTGCGCTACCTGCAGGCGGCGCCCGCCTTCACCGAGCATTTCCACGATTCCGAGGATGAGGGCGACGAGAGCGTCGACAATGGTCCAACCGGCGGCCTGACCTGGGACGGCCGCGCCGATCACGGCGAGGATCAGGCGAAGATCCCCCTCCTCTCGCCTTTCGAGATGGCCAACAAGGATGAAGCCGCCATCACCGCCGCCTTGCGCAAGGCCGCCTATGCCGCCGAATTCGAGGCCGCCTTTGGCGACGACGTGTTCGATCATCCCGGCGATGCCTTCGCCGCCGCCGCCGAGGCGCTCGGCACTTTCGAGCAGAGTGCCGCCGACTTCTATCCCTATTCCAGCCGCTACGACGCCTTCCTCGCCGGCAAGGCGCGGCTCACGGCGCAGGAACTGCGCGGCCGGGCACTGTTCGAGGACGAGGCCAAGGGCAATTGCGCCAGCTGCCATCTCAGCGAGCCCGCCAATAACGGCGAGCCGCCGCAATTCACCGATTTCGGCCTGATCGCCATAGCC
Organism: Mesorhizobium sp. B2-4-15; assembly: GCF_006658505.1. Classification (GTDB taxonomy): domain Bacteria; phylum Pseudomonadota; class Alphaproteobacteria; order Rhizobiales; family Rhizobiaceae; genus Mesorhizobium. The sequence goes on along the minus strand of NZ_VFUZ01000012.1, from coordinate 176,974 downwards.
GTGCCGCGCAATCCGGCCATTCCGGCCAATGCCGACCCCGCCTATGCCGATCTTGGCCTGTGCGGCCCGCTGCGCACCGATTTCAAGGGCCGGACGGAGTATTGCGGTCTGTTCGAGACGCCGACGCTGCGCAATGTCGCGCTGCGCCAGAGTTTCTTCCACAATGGCCGCTTCCACACGCTGCGCGATGCTGTCGCCTTCTACGCCAGCCGCGACACCGATCCGGGCCACTGGTATCCGAGCAACGCCGACGGCACGGTTAACAAATACGATGACCTGCCCAGGGCTTACTGGGGAAATCTCAACCAGGATCCACCCTTCGATGGCAAAAAGCCTGGCGATAAGCCGGTGCTGACGGATGCCGAGATCGACGACATCGTCGCCTTTCTCGGCACGCTGACCGACGCGGACCAGCAGTGACGCCCTTGCCTTCTCCCCTTGAGGGAGAAGGTGGATCGGCGCGCAGCGCCGAGACGGATGAGGGGTGTTGGAAGAAATGAGGCCATGGTGATTTCAGAGATGTCGCCAAGCTGGAACACCCCTCATCCGTCGCCTTCGGCGACACCTTCTCCCACATGGGGAGAAGGGGGAGCCCTACCGCCCTACCTCACAGCGCCCGAATAATGCCCCCATCCACGCGGATGTTCTGGCCGGTGATGTAGCCGGCGCCGTCCGAGGCGAGGAAGGCGATGGTCGCGGCAATCTCCTCCGAAGTGCCGTAGCGCTGCATCGGCACGCTGTCGCGGCGCTCCTCGGTGGCCGGCAGACTGTCGATCCAGCCGGGCAGCACATTGTTCATGCGCACATTGTCGGCGGCATAGGTGTTGGCGAAGATCTTGGTGTAGGCGGCAAGGCCGGCGCGGAACACGGCGGAGGTCGGGAACATCGCGTTCGGCTCGGCGACCCAGGCCGTCGAGATGTTGATGATAGCGCCGCCCTTCTGCTTGACCATATGTGGTGCCACGATGCGCACCGGCCTGATGACGTTGAGCAGATAGACATCCATGCCGGTGTGCCATTGCTCGTCGGTGATTTCCAGGATCGGTGCGCGCGGCCCGTGGCCGCCGCTGTTGACCAGCACGTCGATGCGGCCATAGCGCTCCAGCGTCAGGTCGGCGAGGCGCCGCAGATCGTCGTTCGACTGGTTGGAACCGGTGACGCCGAGCCCGCCCAACTCCTTGGCCAGCGCCTCGCCCTTGCCCGACGACGACAGGATGGCGACCTTGAACCCGTCGGCCGCCAGCCGCTTCGCCGCCGCCGCCCCCATGCCGCTGCCGCCGGCCACCACAACAGCCACTTTTTCTACGCTCATCCTGTTTCCTCTCGGGTTGGATACTGCAACCGGCATTGCCGGCGGCAAGGGCACGGGTATAGCCGGTTTCGCCGGCCAGTTCGAACCGGAAAGACTGAATTCAGGCTGCAGAAAAACTCAACACATCCGGCGCCACCGGCCAGCCCTGAGCGAGCTGGGCAACAGCCTTTATTGCTGATGTCCGAGGCCGCCCTATCTTTGCCCTCGCCGATCCCCGAACTCACCCGGCCAGGCACCAATCGTTGTCCCAGCTTGCGGAGGACTATCCGATGAATGAAGACGAGAAAGCCATCAGGCAGGTGGTCGACACCTGGATGACGGCCAGCAAGAACGGTGACACGACGACCGTTCTCTCGCTCATGACCGATGACGTGGTCTTCATGGTTCCCGGCCGGGAGCCGTTCGGCAAGGCGGCTTTCGCCAAGGCCTCGCAAGGCATGGCCGACGCGAAGATCGACGGGACGAGCGAGATCCTCGAACTGCAATTGCTTGGGGACTGGGCCTTTATCCGCAACCGCATCGAAATGAGCATCACCTCGCCGGATGGCAGCGCCCATCGGTCGGGATACACGCTGACGCTGCTGCGCAAGGAGAAGGACGGCCAATGGCGTCTCGCGCGCGATGCGAACCTTCTTGCGACGAAAAAGGAATAGTCCAGCATCGGCAAGCACGTATCGGGCATCGATAGCCGGATCACCTCGGCTGACATGTCAGCGCCGCTGACATGTCAGCGCCGGCCGCTGTCGGTGTCCAGCAGCAAGGCCAGATGACGCGCCGCCGCGCTCTCGAGGATCAATTCTTCAAGTTCGAAGTCGGTCAGTCCGGTCTGTACCAGCTTGCGAATGGCCTCGATTGCACACGAGAGCGAGACGGGTGCCACCTTGCCCTGATCGTCCAGGTAGCGACCGATTTCGATGACTGCGTCGGCATCGACATTCCTGGGCAATTCTCGCACAGCCACCCCCATTCGGTTCGCCGACGAAATAATAGCGCCGATTCGTTGTCCGCTGCATCATCTGTATGAATTCCAAAATGCCGCCCCCGGAATAGGAAGCCCCTACCCATCCACCGTCTCCAGCACGCTGAGCAGCGTGCCTTCCATGTCCGGCTCCTCGCCGGAACAGACGCAGAGCATCTCGGCGTCCCCCTCACCCACGGACAGGTAGGCATGCCCCATGGTGGAATCGATGTAGACGCTCTCGCCTTGCTTGAGCCGCACCGGCGCGTACTGGTCGGTGTGCAGTTCGATCTCGCCCTTGAGCACGATCAGGAACTCCTCGCCGGCATGCCGGGTCAGCGGCCCGAACTCTTCGGGCGTGCGGGCGCGCGCATAGGCATGGATCGGCACCATGCGTTTGCGCACCAGGTCGGTGGCGAGATACCGGTAGTCATAGTTGCGGGTGAGTTGGCGCAGCGTGTTGGACTGTGACGTCACCGAGCGGCGCGTGCGCGCCGCCGGCTGCTTGCGGTCGCCGCTGAGCAGCTCCGTCACATGGATGCCGAGCCCCTCGCAGATCTGCAAGAGCTTGTCATAGCTGAGCGACATCTGGTCGTTCTCGACCTTGGACAGCGTCGACACCGCGACGCCGGTAAGCGCGCTGACTTCCTGCAAGGTCCAGCCATGCGTTTTCCTCAAGGCGCGCAGACAATCACCGAGGTTCGGTTGCTCCGACATTGTCAGCTCCATGGCGCGGCCACGAGGCCGCCTGTTCACCCTAGGTAGTCCAACTCCCCGCCACCATCAACAATGCCAACAATTTTCTTATACGCTAAATATTGACTGGATACGAAATTATTTTTACGACTGGTGGATGCAGTCGAATTCTCGCAGAAAGATCGTCGTTATCGGCGGCGGCATCGCCGGCCTGTCAGTGGCTGCCGCGGTGGCGGACTGGGCCGATGTTACCGTCCTCGAGCGCGAGCCGCATCTCGGCTACCACGCCAGCGGCCGCTCCGCCGCTTTGTTCACCGAGACCTACGGCAACCGGGTCGTGCGCGGGCTGACGCTCGCCAGCCGGCAACGAATAGTCGAGGGCGGCTTCGTCGCCCATCGGCGCGGCGCGCTGCATGTCGGCTGGAGCGGCGACGGCGACGCCATCGACAGGCTGGCCGGCGAATTACAGGCGCTGGTGCCAAGCGTGCGCCGCCTGTCGGCGGCCGAACTCCACGCGCTGGTTCCGGTCATTGCCGCCGAAGCCACCTGCGGCGGCGTCTACGAGCCGGACGCGGTGGATGTCGACACGGGCAAGATGCTGGGGTCAAGCGCCTCGGCGCTGAAAGCCGGCGGCGGCATCATCCGCACCGGCGAGGAGGTCCGCGCCATCTCGCCCGACGGCGGCGGCCTGCGGGTGGAGACGAATGCCGGTGTCTATACTGCCGAGATCGTCGTCAACGCCGCCGGCGCCTGGGTCGATGTCGTCGCCGGCATGGCGGGGCTCTCCGGCCTCGGTTTCCAGCCGAAACGGCGCACCGCCTTCCTGTTCGACCCGCCCGCCGGCATGGACATATCCGGCTGGCCGCTGGTGGTCGACCTGCACGAGCAGTTCTACTTCAAGCCCGACGCCGGCAGGCTGATCGGCTCGCTCGCCGATGAAACCGATAGCGAGCCTTGCGACGCCTACCCTGAAGACATCGACGTCGCCATCGCCGTCGACCGCATCGAGCAGGCGACGTCGATGCGCATCGGCCGCCCGTCGACGCCGTGGGCGGGCCTGCGCACCTTCGCGCCCGACCGCACGCCGGTCGCCGGCTTCGACCCGCGCCTGCCCGGCTTCTTCTGGCTCGGCGGCCAGGGCGGCTATGGCTTCCAGGTATCGCTGACGCTGGCGAGGCTGAGCTCGGCGCTGATGCGCGGCCAACCCTTGCCGGGGGATGTCACGGCCCTTGGCGTCACCGCGGCCGCGCTGGCGCCCGACCGCTTCCTTGTTCCGGCGGCGACCCCATGAAGTTCAAGCCCTTCCCTCAACCCGTAAAGTGTCATCAGGAGCGTTTGCGATGAAATCCACCGTTCTGCGCGCAGTCCTTCTTGCCTCGTCGGTTCTGGCCGCCTCGATGCTTGCCGGGCAAGCCGATGCCAAGACGCTCGTCTATTGCTCCGAAGCAAATCCCGAGACCTTCAACCCGGCGATCGGCATCGCCGATTCCACCATGGACGCCGCCGCCAAGACGATCTTCAATCGGCTGGTCGAGTTCAAGCCGGGCACGACCGAGGTCGGGCCGGCGCTGGCCGAAAGCTGGGATGTCTCGCCCGACGGCAAGACCTACACCTTCCACCTTCGCCACGGCGTGAAGTTCCAGTCGAACGAGCACTTTACGCCGACGCGCGACTTCAACGCCGACGACGTGCTCTACACGTTCAACCGCCAGCGCGATGCCGCCAATCCCTATCACAAGCTCGGCGGCGGCGCTTACGAGTATTTCAACGCACTCGGCATGGGCACGCTGATCGACAAGATAGACAAGGTCGACGAATATACCGTGCGCTTCACGCTGACCGCGCCCAACGTCACCTTCCTGGCCGGGCTGGCGCTCGACTATCTCTCCATTCTGTCGCTGGAGCAGACTGAGAAGATGGTCGCGGCCGGCACGCCGGAGCTGATCGACAGCATGCCGGTCGGCACCGGGCCGTTCGTGCTTCAGGCCTATGTGCCCGACAGCCAGGTCCGCTATGCCGCCAACAAGGACTACTGGCGCGGCGCGCCGAAGATCGACACACTGGTCTTCGCCATCACGCCCGAGCCGACCACCCGTGTCGAGCGCATCAAGGCCAATGAATGCCAGGTCGCCGCCCCGCCGCCGCCAAGCGCTGTCGCCGATCTGCGCAATGATCCCGACATCACGGTGCTCGACCTCAAGGGCCAGAACATCGGCATCCTCGGCTTCAATGTCGAACACCAGCCGCTGGGCGACAAGCGGGTGCGCACCGCACTGGCCAAGGCCATCGATCGCAAGGCGATCGTCGAGGCCGTCTATGCCGGCGCCGGCACCGTGGCCGGCAGCGTCGTGCCGCCGGCGCAGCTCGGCGCCGTCACCGATGCCGGCATCGACTATGATCCCGACGGCGCCAAAAAACTGCTGAAGGAAGCCGGCCAGGAAAGCGGCCTCAACGTCAGCCTGTGGGCGATGCCGGTGTCGCGCCCCTACAATCCCAACGCCAAGCGCATGGCCGAGATGATCCAGGCCGACTGGGCGAAGGTGGGCGTCCAGTCCGAGATCGTCAGCTTCGAATGGGGCGAGTATCTGAAGCGCACGGCGGCGGGCGACCAGGACGCGTTCCTGCTCGGTGGCAGCAGCGACAATGGCGATCCTGACAACATGCTGAGCTATCTCCTGTCCTGCGACGGCGTTAAAGGCGGCTCCAACCGCTCGCGCTGGTGCGACAAGGATTTCGAGAAACTGCTGGATGAAGGCCGCGTCGCCGCCGACCCGAAGGAGCGCGCCGCGATCTACGAGAAGGCGCAGGCGATCCTGAAGGACGAGGTGCCGGTGGCGCCGATCGCTCATTCGGTGGTGGCGATCCCGATCCGCAAGAGCGTGCTCAACTACGTCCTCGACCCCTTTGGCCGGCAGAATTTCGCCGCCGTCGACATGGCGGAGTAGGACCTGGCTCGCCCTTCTCCCCCTGAGGGAGAAGGTGTCGCCGAAGGCGACGGATGAGGGGTGTTCCAGCTTGGTACCGCCCGCACTCCGTCCAGCACCCCTCAACCGTCTCGGCGCTGCGCGCCGATCCACCTTCTCCCACAGGGGGAGAAGGAAGAAAGGTGGACCATGCGTGAAAATCTGACCGCCCTCCTCGACACCTACCTCGCCGATGGCGCCGTGGGTGCCTCCCTGGCTTTCGCCCTCGACAGGGCGGTGCCGACCGCCCTCACCGCCGGCCTCGCCGACCGGCAGCACAATGTCGCCGCCACATCGGACCAGTTGTTCAAGATCGGCAGTTGCACCAAGACCTTCGTCGCCGCCGCTTTGGTCAAGCTTGCTCAAGACGGCAAGCTCGATCTCGGCGCGCCGATCTTCGCCTGGTTCCCGGACCTGCCGGGGGCGAAAGACATTTCCGCGCGCCAGCTGATCAACCATCGCAGCGGCCTGCCGGAATTCGAATACTACATTCCGATGGATCCGACCCGGCGGTGGACGCCCCGACAACTGGTCGATATCGCCTTCGCCTCCGACAAGCAGAAGGCGCCTGGCGGTCCGGCGGTCTACAACAACACCGGTTATGTCCTGGCCGGCATGGTGATCGAGGCCGTTTCCGGACAGTCGCTCGGCGCCTATGTCAGGAGCGCGATCCTGCAGCCGCTCGGCCTGGACAACACCTGGTCACCGGCGACCGAAACCTTTCCGGAAAACTTGATGGTGCGCGGCTACTACCACCGCCCGCCGCCGGCGCCGGACGCGCCCACCGACATCGCCTCGGGCGGCGAGATGTGGCGCATGGACGGCGTGCTTCCCTATTCCGACGAACTGCAGGATTCTTCCGATTCCTTCCCGTTCGGGGCTGCCTATGGCTGCGGCGACATGGTGTCGACGCCGTCCGACATGGTGGGTTTCATGCGCGGCCTGTTCTCCGGCAGGCTGCTGTCGCCGCCTTTCTTCGCGGAGATGTTCGAACACCGCGTTCCGGCAAGCTTCCCCGGCACCCGCATGCGCGAGACCGGCGCCGGCATGTTCCAGAGCGCCTATGCCGACCGCGCCTTCTACGGCCACCAGGGCAGCATTCCGGGCTATGTCGCCGTCATGCTGCACGATCCCGCATCGGACCTCACCATCGCCATGACCAGCAATGTCGGCTCCGGCAACCGCCTGTCCTTCCAGGCGAGCGGCATGCACCCCGTGGTCGATCAGGCGATCGCGACAATCTTGCGACTGTGATCTTAGGGAGGGGTAGGAAATCGAACTGCTGCCTTCAGACAGCCTCACGCGATCTATGCGCGGACGTTAGCCATCTCTGCGCCTCTCGAAGAGCTGGAGGTATCGTTCGAATACGAAAAGCCGATTGCGTCTTTGGCCGGTGACTTCGATTAGAACGCCGAGGCTTATGAGATCGGCAATCAATGACGTAGCCGTGTTGGTCGTCGTGTCCAACAGAATGGCGACGCCCTTAACGTCGACCAATGGTCGCCTGTAGAGATGTCTTACAAGCTGTTGCGCGTTTCCTTGACGGCGATGGCCGAAGCGCGGCAGCGTTTCCCGTTCTATTCGCTCTTTGAGCACCAGAATTTTGCGGAACACGTCAGCAGACGCACGCGCTGTCTCTTCAACTCCGTGGAGAAAGAAGATCAGCCAGTCGCGCATATGGTTGCCCTCGCGTACGGCCATGAGGTGATCGATGTAGGCTGTCTTGTTGCGCTCGAAATAGTCGGACAGATAGAGCGCGGGTTTGACAAGAAGCCCCTGCGAGGCGAGGTAAAGCGAAATCATCAGGCGGCCCAGCCGCCCGTTGCCATCCAGGAACGGATGGATGGTTTCGAATTGATAGTGGGCGATCGCAATGCGGATGAGCGGCGGTACGCGCAGGCTGTCGTCATGGATGAATTTTTCCATATCGCTCATGAGCTCGGGAACATGCTCGTGATGCGGGGGCCCGAAGACCGCGTTTCTTAGACTCACGCCAATCCAGTTCTGACTGGTTCGAAATTCACCGGGCTGCTTGGTTTCGCCACGCACACCCTGCATCAGGATGGCGTGTGTTTCCTTCAGCAGTCTGTTGGAGAAAGGCAGGCGCTCCAGGCCGACAATGGCACTATTGATCGCCTGGATGTAGTTTTGTACCTCTCCCCAGTCGTCGCGCGCTTCAGGAGACAGGTCTTCGATCCGTTTGAAGGCGTCCTCGATATTGGTCTGTGTGCCCTCGATACGGCTCGACTGAGTCGCTTCCTTCGCGACATACATGCTGATGAAGAAGTCGATGTCGGGGACGAGTTGCGCGAATGCATTCAATTCGCCCAGTGCGCGGTCGGCACGACCAAGTACGTCTATGACTTCCGGGTCGGAGATGATCCAGGGATGATTGACCGAGGTCGGCGCGAAACTACGAAATTCCAGCCGCTTCTCGTAGCGTCCCGCTCTATAGGCTGACAACTCCATATTTCAGAAATATCCTCAATTTCTGCAATAATAGAATCCATATGTCAGAATCGATCGATTTCCAACAGCTGTTTCATTTTCATGGCATGTTTCTGAAATAACGACTGGCGCTATTTCAGAAACTCCTCTCACTCGGCGCTGCGGGGTGATGGCCGCGCCGGGATATGAAATCTCCCGGACGCGAGACCGCCGCCACGAACCAACTTTGCCGCTGCTGTTGAGCTTCAATCACCGCCATGTCGACACGGCCGGCTTCCAGGCGAGCGGCATGCACCCCGTGGTCGATCAGGCGATTCGAATCATTCTCGATTGACCGCGTTCAGCCACTTCTGCCCGGACGATGGATCGGGCAGGCCCGGCACCATCTGGCTCAGCACGCGATCGCGCAGGAAGACGTGATGGAAGATGGCCGCGGCCGCGTGCAGGCCGGCGAGCCACATGATGATATCGCCAAGCGTGCCATGGATCTCCGCCAGCGGAGCGCCCCAGGTGCCGGAGAACGGACCGATCGCTCCCAGGCCGTAGACCGTCACCGGGTGGCCGTCGAACCATGCACCGAGCATGGCGGTCGCCGGGACCGCGAACAACAGCGCGTAGAGCGCCCAGTGCGTTGCCTTCGAGGTGACCTCCATCCAGATGGGCATGGCCGGGGCTTCGGGAATACGGTCGAACACGCGCCAGACCAGGCGAATGACCAGCAGACAGAAAACGGCGAAGCCGAGCGACTCGTGCAGCTGCAGCGTCGACGCCCTGGCCGCTGAGTAGACGCGCTCCGGCGGGCCACCAGCCGAGACCAGGAAGGCAATGAGCACCAGTAATGCCGTCAGCCAGTGCAATGCCTGGGCGAGGCCTCCGTAGCGGGTTGTCGTGCCGGACAGCGACATGCGAGAGCTCCGAAACAGTTGGACACGTTCCTCCCGCACCCCACCCTGAACGTGCCCTCATTTCAATTGTTCCTCAAGTGGCTTCTAACGATCTCGTGACGCGTGACGGGAAGCGCCCGGCGTCCGCCAAGACCGAGGCGCCGCATTGAGATGAACGCCGCGCCGGGATATGAGACCTTGTCTGATCCCGGACGCGAGGCCGCCGCCATGAAACCCACTTTGCCGCTGCTGTTGAGCCTCAACGGCGGTTATGTCGACACGGCCGGCTTCCTGGCGCTGCAGGGCCTGTTCACAGCGCATGTGACGGGAAATTTCGTCACCCTGGGTGCCTCGTTGGCACTTGGCATTTCAGGCGTGCTGGCGAAGCTCCTGGCGCTGCCGGTGTTCTGCGTCGTGGTCATCCTGACCCGGCTTGCCGGCGAGCGCTTGCGTAGGCGCGGACGGACGGCGCTCGGCGTGCTGCTGGGAACCAAGCTGGCGCTGCTCGTCGTCGGAGCCGTCCTGGCGGTCCGCTTTGGCCCCTTTGCCAGCGGCGACAGCGCGGTGGCGATCGTCACCGGCATGGTGCTGGTCGCCGCTATGGCGGTCCAGAACGCGGTGCATCGGGTCCATCTGGCCGCCGCGCCGCCCTCGACGCTGATGACCGGCACCACCACTCAGATCATGATCGATCTCGGGGACCTCATCGGCGGCGTGGTCCCGGACGCCCGGCCGGCTATTGTGGCGCGCCTCAAGCGCATGGCTGCGGCGGTCGCCGTATTCGCCGCCGGCTGCGCGGCCGCCGCTCTCGGCTATGCCTTTGCCAATGTCTGGTGCTTCGTCGTGCCGCCGGTGATTGCGCTCATCGCGCTGCTGCTGCGGGTTGCGGCGCCGGAGGAGCAAGCGGGATAGGCAAAGCCCTCGAAGCAATTCCCGGAAATGTGTGGCACGCCTGTCCGTCCGGAATTGCGTCAAACGAGAGATGGCGCGTGGCTCACCGCCTCCGTGAAACGGTGATCCACGCTAAATCTAGTCTTCGTCCGTCCAGATCAGACGCAGCAGGCGCAGCAGCGTCGCCCGCTCCTTCTTCGTCAGCCGGTGCAGAAACCGGTCCTCGTGCCGGCGAACCTGTTGCCGCCATCCGGGCATGGCCTGCGTGGCGGCCCGCGTCAGGGTCAGCATCCGCACACGCCTGTCCTCGGCATGGTCGTCGCGCTCGACCAGCCCGCGCTCCTCCAGTTCGGCAAGCAGCGGCGCCATGTTGGCGCTCTTCATTCCCAGCAGACGGCAGAGTTTGGCGGCGCGGATGCCCGGCCTCTCGTCGATCAGCGCCAGCATGCCATAGGTGACCGGGCGCAGGCCGGCATCGGCCAGTTCGATCACGAAATCATTGAGCGCGAAAGCCGAGGCACGCTTGAGATTGTAGCCGATCTGCGCATCGAGCGCGTCGTCGGGCAGCACGTCTGGCCCGGCTCGGCCGTTGTGAAGCTGGATCTCGTCCATGCCGCACCGATCGCCGCGATCCCGGCCCTTGTCAAGCGAAAAAGACTATGCGACATAGCGAATGTGATAGCTATGTTTCATAGCAATTTTGACCAATGCCTGCGGCGAACGCGAGGACCTGCGCATGACCGAAGAGACAGTTGCCTTCGACATCGAGAACGGCATCGCCTGGGTGCGGTTCAACCGGCCGGACAAGCGCAATTGCATGAACCCGGCACTCAACCGGCGAATGATGGAGGTTCTCGACGAGCTCGAGTTCCGCGATGACGTCGGCGTGCTCGTGCTGTCGGGCGAAGGCAGCGCCTGGTCGGCGGGCATGGACCTGAAGGCGTATTTCCGAGAGACCGAAGCCAAGGGTCTCGGCGCCATCCGCAGAGCGCAGTCGGAAGCCTATGGCTGGTGGCGGCGCCTGCGCTGGTACGAAAAGCCGACCATAGCCATGGTCAATGGCTGGTGTTTTGGCGGCGGCTATGGCCCGCTTTTCGCCTGCGACCTTGCCTTTGCCGCCGACGAGGCGCGGTTTGCCCTGTCGGAGATCAACTGGGGCATCCTGCCCGGCGGCGGCGCCACCAAGGTGGTGGTCGACCTCCTGTCGATGCGCGACGCTACGTATCATGCGCTGACCGGCGAACTCATCGACGGCAAAAAGGCCGCTGCCTGGAAGCTGGTCAATGAAAGCCTGCCGCTGGCGGAATTGAAGGCGCGGGTCACCGAGGTCGCCAATATCCTTTTGAAGAAGAACCCGATTGCGCTGAAGGCGACCAAGGACGCCATCCGACGCGTCGCCGAAATGACCTATGACAATGCCGAGGACTATCTGGTGCGGGCCCAGGAAGCGGCAAACTCCCGCGACAATGAGGGTCGTAAGGAAGGCATCCGTCAGTTCATCGACGAAAAGAGCTACAAGCCGGGTCTAGGCGCCTACGACAAGGCAAGATGACGCGATAGACCATCGACGCCATCCGGGAGGAGATGCGAATGCCGGCCTCGACGATGCCCGATCCGGTGGCCTTTCATGCCGGCGCGCGGCCGGATCGCCTTGCCTGCGTCGACCTGGCATCCGGCCGGCGCTGGACCTATCGCGCCTTCGACGAAGCTATCCAGAACGCCGTCGGCGTTCTCGAAACCCGCTACGGCGTCGAGCCCGGGCAACGGATCGCCACGCTTGCCCGCAACAGCGCTGATCTCCTGATCCTGCAGCAGGCCGCGATGCGGCTTGGCGCCGTCTTCGTGCCGGTCAACTGGCGGCTCGCCGGTGCGGAGCGGCGGGCGATCCTTGCGGATTGCGATCCGGCGCTGCTGCTGCATGACGCCGCCCTGGAGACGGCGTTGCCCGGGCGCTGCATCCCTGTCGATGTCGCCGCCTTCGCGGCGGCGGTCGGGGCACGGGCGCCGGTACCGCGCCGCCCCATGCCGGTCGAGGACGCGCCGTCGATCATTCTCTACACTTCGGGCACTTCGGGACAGCCGAAGGGCGTCATCGTTACCGAACGCAACGCCTTTGCCTCCGCAGTCAATTTCGGTGTGCTCGGCCGGGTCGGCAATTCCAGCATCTTCCTTTGCGACATGCCGATGTTCCATATTATCGGCCTCATCACCAGCCTGCGTCCGCCGCTGCTTCAAGGCGGCACGGTGCTGATCTCGCCCGGCTTCGACGCCGGCGTCACCAATCGCCGCCTCGCCGATCCCACGCTTGGCGTCACCCACTATTTCTGCGTGCCCCAGATGGCCAGGATGCTGCGTGACCATCCCGACTTCACACCGTCGCGCTGGACCTCCCTCACCGCCATCTTCACCGGCGGCGCGCCAAATCCGGCCGCCGATGTCCACGGGTGGCTGGCCCGAGGCGTCCTTATGGCCGACGGCTTCGGTATGACGGAAGCAGGCACCGTGCTTGGCATGCCGGTCGAGGCCGACCGGATCGCCGACAAGGCTGGCTCGGCAGGCCTTGCCGCGCCAACGATCAGCTTGCGCATCGTCGACGAACATGGCCGCGACGTCGCGGCTGGCGAACCGGGCGAGATGTGGCTGTCCGGCCCCTCAATCACATCAGGCTATTGGAACCGGCCGGAAGAAACGGCGCGTGCCTTCACCACCGATGGCTGGTTCCGCACCGGCGACGTGGCGCGGCGGGATGAGGAAGGGTTCATCACCCTTGTCGACCGTCGCAAGGACATGTTCATTTCCGGCGGCGAAAACGTCTATCCTGTCGAAATCGAGACGGCGCTGCTCGACCATCCCGACATCGCCGAAGCAGCCGTGATCGGTGTCGCCGACGCGCGCTGGGGCGAAGTCGGGCGCGCCTTCGTCGTGGTGAAAGCCGGTTGCGTTGTCGATCCGGCCGACCTGGCAAGCCATTGCCGTGCCCGGATCGCCCGCTACAAGGTGCCGAAGGAATTCCTGCTCACCGATGCGCTGCCGCGCACCGCATCAGGCAAGATCCAGAAATACATTTTGCGCAACTGGACGGCGCCAGCCGGCGGGCAGGCCTGAGGCGGACCGCCGTTCAGCCGACGGGCGCGCCGCGAAATACAGCCACCGCAGCCGCCACGATTTCCGCATTGTCCTTAGCCGTCCTGCCGTCGGCGAGCGTCTTGCCGTCCTCCAGCCCGACGCGCGTCGACCAGCGCTTCCGGCGCGCAAGCTCGACGAACGGCCAGACCGTGGCATCGGCGCCATGCAGCAGGATCGGCCGCCGCACTTCGGCGCGCTCGAGCACGGCCGCGATGGCGTGTGCTTCGGCGAGCGCCGCCGCCAGGTCCTGCATGTCGATCTCGATCAGGATGCGCAGCACCCGGCTGTGGCCCGCAAGCGCCACAAACCGTTCCGCATCGATTGTCGTGGCAAGCCCCGCCTCGATACCGACACCGCGTTGGCGCAACAGCTCCATCACGGCCGGCGCGTCGGCCTCCGACAGATTGACCGAGGCATAATCGGGCAGTTCGCGCCAGCCGGCGATCGCTTCGCGGGTGCGCGCGACGTCGTTCTCGATCCAGGCGCCGGTCGACACACCTATAAGCGTGCCGGGACAGGCGCCGCGCACCGCAAGAACCGTCGCGTCGACGGCGGCCAGGCTTTCGCGCCCGTCGCCGCCGCGCGGATGGATGTGCAGTTCGGCCGCACCGGCGGCAACGCAGGCCGCGGCGTCGCTGGCCATCGCCCGCGCCGTCAGCGGCAGCGCCGGATGGAAGTCACGCGGACGCGCGCCGTTGATGCAGGCCTGGACGATCATGGGCACCACCTCGGGCAGCAAGAGCCGCAGTCTAGCCGTGCATGAAGCGGTCGCAAAGAGTCGGGCAATGTCACTCCTGACAGCTTACCGCCGAAGCTGCCGTGCCCTCCCAAAGCGCTCCCGCATTTGAATAAAAACCGTCTGTGGATATTTACCCCGCGTTCCACCAGTTGGGGCAAGGTATATTAGGGCGAGGTAATGGAGGAACCATTGACCAGCGATTTTCCGGCCGCCCGTATCCATCTCGAACGCGCCTACCACTATCTGCGCGGCAATGACGGGACGAGCCGCTCGGCATGCGAGGCCCTCGACCTGCTGATCGAGATGGTGGCTGAAGCCCAGCACAAGCGGCCCGAGGCTGGCGTGCTGGAGTTACCGCAAACGACCGTGCGGCAACCCTTACGATCATGACGCCTTGCGGACGGGCGCTCCGCTTGCCGGCCTGGTCGCGCGGATAACGATCTGCTCCAGCGGTTCAGGCCGGTGCAGCAGGAACCCCTGGCCGAAATCGACCCCCATGGCCTGCAGGACGTCGAGCGTCTCCGGTTGCTCGATCTTCTCGGCCACGACGCCGCAGCCGACGCTGCGGGCAATGCCCGCTATGGCCGAGACGATCTCGCGGTCGAAGCGGCTCTCGGCGATATGCTCGATGAAGGAGCCGTCGATCTTGATGGCATCGACCGGAAAACGCCTGAGATACTCGAACGAGCTCATGCCGGCGCCGAAATCGTCGAGGCTGACCCGGCATCGCCGCTCGCGCGCCTTGCGCACGAACGCCTCGGCGGCGTCGAAATTGGTGACGGCCGCGGTTTCGGTGATCTCGAAGCCGATGCCGGAATGCGGCGCCCCTGTTTCCTCGATGATGCTGTCGACGAAGTCCCACAGACCGGGGTCGCTCAGCGTCTGCGCCGACAGGTTGAAGCCGAGCGTGATCGCGCCGGACTTCATCGCCGCGCCATGCAGCGAGAGCGCCGTGCGGATGATCCAGCGATCGAGCCTTGCGGCAATGCCGAAGCGCTCGGCCGCCGGGATGAACTCACTGGGCGGGATGAGCTTGCCGCCGCGCCCGGCCAGCCGCGCCAGCACCTCGACGTGGCGGCTTTCCTGCCAGGGCCGGCCCAGCCGGTGGATCTCCTGGCCGAACAGTTTCAGCCGGCCGTCATCCATGGCGTCGACCGTGTCGGCGGCGAGCCGCGCCGCGTTGAGGCCGCCCGAGGCCGCCTCGGCCGAAAACACCGCGAAGCGATCGCGCCCCGCGGCCTTGGCCGCGTAGCAAGCGTCGTCGGCGCAGGCCAGCGCGTCGGCCACCGTGGTGGCCCGATCGTCGACGATGGCAATGCCGATGCTTGCCGCGAGCCGCCGCGAGGTCGCGGCAAGACCGAGATCGGCGCCGCGCACGGCCGCCAGGATGGCGACGGCCAATGGTTCGGCTTGCGCCGCGTCGCAATTGGGCACCAGCAAGGCAAACTCGTCGCCGCCGAGCCGCGCCGCATGCGCCGAGGGCGGCAAGCAGCGGCCAATACCCGCCGCGACGCTCTTCAGCGCCAGATCACCAGCCGCGTGGCCGGCGAAGTCGTTGAGCGCCTTGAAGTAGTCGAGATCGACATAAAACACCGCCAGCGGCACGCCCGAGGCGATGTTGTCGGCGAGCAGCCTGTCGAAGGCGGCGCGGTTCCACAGGCCGGTCAGCGCGTCGTGACGGGCGGCGAAGGCAAGCTCCTGTTCGCGCAGCTTGTCCTCGGTGATGTCGCGCACCGTGCCGAGGATCTGGCCGGCGGCACCCGCGACGGCAATGAACCGCACCAGCGATTCGATATGACGGATCTCACCGTCGCGCCTGATGATGCGGTATTGATTGGCGATGACGCCGTCCGTTTCGACCGGTGCCCGGTGGGCGCGCTCGGTGGCTTCCTTGTCGTCGGGGTGCAGATAGCTGTGCCAGAGGGCGCCCGGCACCTCGTCGGTATCGGCGACAAGGCCGAATATGTCCCTGGTGCGGGCGTCCCAATAGCTCTTGTTGGTAGCGATGTCGAAGTGCCAGATGCCAGTGCCGCTGGCGGCGAGCGCCAGGCGGAAGCGCACATTGACCTGTTCGAGCGCGGCTTCGGCCGCTTTCTGCTTCGAGATGTCGGTCTGCACGCCCATCAGCCGCAGCGGCTGCCCGTCCGCGCCGCGCTCGACGATGCCGCCGCGGTCGAGCACCCACACCCAATGGCCCTGCTTGTGCTTCAGCCTGAGTTCGGTCTCGATGGCATCGGTCAGCCCGGCAATATGGCGGTCGCCGCTGGCCAGCGCCCGCTCGCGGTCGTCGGGATGGGTGAGTTGCAGCCACAGGTCGCTGGTGTTGGCCAGTTCGCCCTCGTCATAGCCGAGCATGCGCGCCCAGGTCGCCGAATAGAAGCAGTCGCCGGCGCGAAGATCCCAGTCCCAGACGCCAAGATCGGCGCGCTCCAGCGCCTTGGCCCAGAATAGTCCGTTGCGATTTTTCTTGCCCTGACGCGCCATGTCCTGCTTCGTCCGCCCCCACCATCGGACAATCTGCCGCGGAACCAGAGAAGAAAGCGTTACTCGGCCTCGCGGGAGATGGAAATGGGCGCCTTGCCCTCCGCCGGCCGCCGCCATCGGCTTTCGATTGGCGGGCAAGAACCGGAGTTTTGCGGATCCGGGATGCTCCTATCGCTTGTCCCGGGTCGTCGGCCAAGCCCGCCGATCCCAGCCAAGCAACAAAGAGGACCCTCGCAATGACCAAACAGGAAGACAACAAGGCGGTCGTCGTCCGCTGGTTCACCGACTTCTGGGGTGAAACCTGCGATCTCTCCGTCGTCGACGACATCGCGGCACCCGACATGCTGCTCAAATATTCCTTGCATGAGCCGCGCCGGGGCCGCGACGACATCAAGGCCTTCATGACCGATTTCCGCGCCGCCTTCCCGGACCTGAACTTCTGGGCGACCGCCGATCTCATCGCCGAGGGCGATTATGTCGTCGGCCAGTGGGAGGGCGGCGGTACGCATACCGGCCCGGCCTTCGGCGATTTCCTCGCCGGCTCGCTGCCCGCCGCCACCGGCCGCGCCATGCGTTTCACCGGCACCACCGTGCTGAAGGTGATCGACGGCAGGATCGTCGAGGAAATCGGCCTCGACGACGGCGTCGCCGCCCTCACCCAACTCGGCCTCATCAAGCCCGCCTGATCGATGGGGCCATCGCCTTCGCGGCGGTGGCCCGCCTTCCCGGGTGAAGCGGACGCGGCGCATCTTGGTCAACAAATCCTTGCAAACAAACAAGGCATTATAAAATATAATATTTTGACGATTTACTTCGAGCGAAGTGTAAGAAACCGGTAATACATGGTATGCAGAATAATGATCGGGTGTTTAAGCGGCTGGCGGGATGTCTTTCGATGAGCGTGCAGACCGGGCGGAGGGGCGAGGATCGTCGCTCCGGTGTCCTTCTCCTTGGCCTGGATATCGCGGCAACCAGCAGCGGCTGGCTGTTGACGGCCTTGTGTCTGGCCTATGTTCTGACGGCGCTTTGCCTTCATCCGGATCAGTACCTGCGGCTGTCGGAATCCTACGCCAGACCGTTCGTCTTCTTCCTGCCCATGCTTCTTGCGGCGGGCCTCGGGCTGCTGGCCTTGACATTTTCCAGGCACAACCCGACCCGGTTCATGCTCGACACGCTCAGGCAGCGTTGGCAGGCTGCCACGCCCGTGGTCGTCCTGTTCTTTCTCGGCATCACCGCCTTCACCACCTTGAAGGTGACGATCCCGCAGGTCATTCCATTCTATGCGGACCGCATGCTGGCGGAGCTGGATTTCCGGCTGCACGGCACGGATCCCTGGGCATGGGCGCACAGCGTCGTTCCCGAACCGGTTTCGGCCATCATTTACGCCGCCTACGGCTATGGCTGGCTCGTGCAGTGGTTCGGCACCTTGCTGTTCGTCGCCTTCTGGAACAGCCCGGTCAGGCGTCTGCGTTATCTCTGGGCGTTCGCGCTGACCATCACCCTGTGCGGCACGGTGCTGGCGACTGTTTTGTCGTCGACAGGTCCCATATTCTATGACGAGTTCTATGGTGGTGATCGGTTTGCCGGGTTGCAAATCGCCCTGGCGGGGGATGCCCACGCCGCATCGGTCCATGCCTATGCCAATTACCTGCTTCAAACCTACGAAAGCGGCCGTCCGGAACTGGGCGGCGGCATCTCCGCCATGCCGAGCATGCATGTCGCCATTGCCACGCTCAACGCCTTCTTCCTCAGCGGTTTCGGCCGCCGCTGGGCCGTCGCCGGCTGGTGCTTTGCGGCACTCATCCTGTTCGGCTCGGTCTACACCGGCTGGCATTATGCCGTGGATGGCTATCTCTCGATCCTGGTCGTGTCCATGCTCTGGTACCTGACCGGCCGTTTCATTCTGCCGCAAGTGAACCAGGACAGGCTGGAGATAGGACTGCCGGTTCCCGATCCTGCGCCACAATGACCGGGCGCCGCTGACATCGCCGGGCAGCGAAGCACGCCGTGCTTCACAAGCATCGATGATGCCGAGACGACCGCCGGAAGCTCGGACAACGGCCAGGCGGCATTGGCGCCGCCCGGCCCTGCCGGCTTACTGGCTTGGCGCCATCGCGTGTTCGCACGACACTTTCGGGTTCATGTCGGCAAAGGTGCCGGTCGGGTTGCCTTTCCAGGCCCAGACATGCAGTTCGTAGAATTCACCCAGGCCATAGCGGTTGGGCGCGCTGTTGAAGTTGAACAGCTGTCCCTCCAGCGACGCCGGCCCCTTGGAGGTGATGTATTCGACAGCCACCAGCTTCAGCGTGCCGTCGGCCATCGGCTCGTACATCACCGCTTCGGGACGGGCGATGTCGATCTTGTCGTCCTTCAGGTATTGGCCGTTGACGTAGTGGATGCCCATGGCGCCGCCGGCGATGCCGTTGGCGCAGGGAATGGGCGCGTAGCCTTCGGCCGTAGCCGCCCTGACGTCGAGAAACCGGCTGTTCGCGGCCCGCACCTTCTCGGCCAGCGGATTGGGGCCGGACGCGGCTTCAGCGGCCTCCTGATGCGCCTGCGCGATGCCGGTGCAGGCGCACAGCACGGCCGCGGCCATGAAGAGCCTGTTGCGAAAGTTCATTGTCATGCTCATTCCATTCTTCTTGAAAATGCACAGCGGGCCGGCCTCCGGAAATACGGAGGTCCGACAGGCAAGCGCTGTGGCTGTTGTTGCTTGGTGATCCCGGATAGGATGCAAGAAATACCGGGAAGGATCATCCCTTCGGCAGATACGGGATCGTTCCGGCCAGATCGGTGTTGTCGATCAGCTGGAAGCGGCTGTCGCTGCCGTCCTGACGCGCCGAGACGAAGGGCGCATAGGCAGGATCGTTGGCGAAGGCACGCGCCGCCGCTTCCGACGGGAAGGCCATCAGCGCGATCAGCGTGGTGTCGAGCGGCTTGCCTTCAAGCGTCTTCACATTGCCGCTGCGCGACAGATATCTGCCGCCATGCTTGTGGACGAGGTCGTGCACCGAGGCGGCGTAGGCCGGCACCCACTTCGGGTCCTTCACCTTGATGTCTGCAATGACGTATGCGGTCATGATTAGTCTCCTGGTTGCGGCGCACAGGGGATCCCGTGCAACCGGCCAAAGGGCTCGCATGACGGGGCCCGTGCCAACCAGTCCGCGATCTGTACCGGCCAGTACAGTTTCCGTACTGGCTGCTTCGTTTATGAAAGCCTAATGTTCCGCCCAGGCTTGAGGGAGGACGTCAACCATGGCTCAGCACGGATACAAGCAGTTCTGCCCCTTATCGATGGCCGCCGAGGTGCTGTGCACCCGCTGGACGATGGTGCTGATGCGCGAGCTCGTGGCCGGTTCCACCCGTTTCAACGATCTGCGCCGCGGCGTCCCCAAAATGTCGCCAACCCTTCTGTCGCAACGGCTGAAGGAGCTTGAACTCGCCGGCATCGTCGAGCGCAAGGAGGTCCAGGGCGAGAAGGGAATTTTCGATTATCGGCTGACCGAAGCCGGCCGGGATTTGCGTCCCGTCGTCGAGGCAATGGGCTTCTGGGGACAGAAATGGGTGGAGTCCCGGCTGTCGCTCAAGAACCTCGATCCGTCGCTGCTGATGTGGGACATGCGGCGCAACCTGAACCCCTCGCCGCTGCCCGAGGGGCGCACGGTGATACAATTCCTGTATCAGGAACTCCCGGCATCCAAACGCTCGTGGTGGCTGATCGTCGAGAAGCATGGGGAGGTCGATCTGTGCTGGTACGATCCGGGTTTCGAGGTCGACCTCTATGTCTCCACGGACCTGCACACGATGACGGCGATCTGGATGGGGCTGCTCACCGTCGAGAAGGCCGGCGCGAAGGTTGCCCTGACCGGCGACCAGGCGATCGGCAGGAAAATGCAGGCCTGGCTCGGGCTAAGCCCGTTCGCGGTGGAGCCCAAGCGGGCGGCATAGGCGGCGAAAAACCAAAGAATATTTGCCGTT
This sequence comes from Mesorhizobium sp. B2-4-15, assembly GCF_006658505.1. Classification (GTDB taxonomy): domain Bacteria; phylum Pseudomonadota; class Alphaproteobacteria; order Rhizobiales; family Rhizobiaceae; genus Mesorhizobium. The sequence continues at coordinate 156,495 of NZ_VFUZ01000012.1, read as the reverse complement.
GCCCTGTCGATCTGGGACGGCTTAGGCGCGCTTTCTGTGCAGCACCTCAGATCGGGTAGTGCTTATGCTCATAAGCCTCGATCAGGATTGCGAGAACATCGAAGCGGTCACCATCGAGAGAGCTCACCTCCGGCACGTTCTCGAAATACCTGGTTATTTCGGCGATTGCCCACTCGTAATCGGCTTGGGTCTTAATGGGTCGAATATTTTCCACCACACCTTCTCGGCATCAATCTCGTCATAAGGGGATTTTCCAAATCGGGAAAAACAGGCGCGAGTCCTCCCGACACTTGGCAGGAAACGGGTGGCGAGACCTGCTTTTGGCGGCTTCAATGGCGCCATGTTCATCACGCTTCAAAGAGAGCTGAAATCCGCGCCGCTGCCGGTGGCCGAAGATCCGCGCTGGGCGCGCGTCGTGGCGCGCGACAAATCGGCCGACGGAGACTTCTGGTATTCCGTGGCGACCACCGGCGTCTATTGCCGGCCCTCGTGTCCATCGCGGCGCGCCAACCCCAGGAATGTGCAGCTGCACGACACGCTGGCTCAGGCCAAGGCGACCGGTTTTCGCCCCTGCCGCCGCTGCAACCCGGATGGCCCGTCGATCGATGCCGGCAACGCCGCGATGATCGCCAAGGCCTGCCGTATGATCGAGGACAGCGAGGAAGAACCCTCGCTTGACCAGCTGGCGGTAGCGGCCGGCCGCAGCCCCGGCTACTTCCATCGCGTCTTCAGGGCGATCACCGGACTGACGCCGAAGGACTATGCCGCCGCGCACCGTGCCGCCCGGGTCCGCCAAAGCCTGGAGGACGGCGTCAGCGTGACAACCGCGATCTACGATGCCGGTTTCAATTCGAGCGGGCGTTTCTACGAGAAATCGACCGGCATGCTCGGCATGACGCCGACGCGCTACCGTGCCGGCGGCGCCAACGAAGACATACGCTTCGCCGTCGGCGAATCCTCGCTCGGCGCCATCCTGGTCGCGTCGAGCCAAAAGGGCGTCGCCGCGATCCTGCTCGGCGACGACCCCGACGCTCTGGTGCGCGACCTGCAGAACCGTTTCCCCAAGGCACGGCTGATCGGCGGCGACCGTGACTACGAGGCGCTGGTCGCCCGCGTCGTCGGTTTCGTCGAGGCACCGAGGCTCGGTCTCCATCTGCCGCTCGACGTGCGCGGCACCGCCTTCCAGCAGCGCGTCTGGCGGGCCTTGCGGGATATCCCGGTCGGCGGCACCGTCTCCTACGCCGAGATGGCACAGCGCATCGGTGCGCCGAAAGCGACCCGTGCCATCGCGGCCGCCTGCGCCGCCAACGCGCATGCCATAGCCATTCCTTGCCATCGCGTGATCCGCAAGGACGGCGCCCTGTCAGGCTATGCCTGGGGCGCCGAGCGCAAACGCGCGCTGCTTGAGCGGGAGGCCGGCGGCTCGGCGAAGGCAGCCGACAACGCCCGCCGGCTTTCGCGGGGCTGACGACCGGCGATGCGCACGATGGCAAGGTCTTCCACCGCCGGTGCGAACATCCAGCCTCCCGGCGGCGCTGCCGTTGGCCGCGAGGACGCGAAATCACAGGTGTTGGCCGCCATCGGCGAGCTTGTCGATGCCGGCAAGGCCGAGTTCCGCCACGGGCCGAAAGGCGAGACCGAATTGCGGCTGCTGTCAGGCGAGGTTTTCGTGCTCGGCGAAGTCGCCGTCACGCGTGTCGCGTGAATGCACTCACCACTCGTCCTCAGACCCCGAGATTCGAATTTGAAAGCAAGCATCGGAGTGAGGGACGCAAAGCAGATGTCTAGGGTCAGCCACACAGAAGGAGTGAAGGCAATGAACCTCATGCAAACCAACGTGCCGGCGGCACGCTTTAACGCCGCCACCCTCGACACCGTCATCTATGCCATCGGCCAATGCGCGATCGGCAGGATCCTGGCGGCGCGCAGCCCCGTCGGCGTCTGCGCCATCCTGATCGGCTCCGACACCGAAATCTTGGAGCAGGACCTTGCCGACCGCTTCCCCGGCAGGATGCTGGCCGAGGACGGAGCCGCCCTGCGCGACGATCTCGCGGCAATAGCGCGCTTCGTCGAGACGCCGGCCGCCGGCCTCGACCTGCCGCTCGACATGCGCCACGGCACGCCTTTCCAGCAAAGGGTGTGGGAGGTGCTGCGCACCATCCCGTGCGGCGCCACCATCACCTATACGGCCCTTGCCAGGCGTCTCGGCCTGCCCGATGGTGCCCGCGCCGTGGCGACGGCTTGTGCCGCCAACGCGATCGCGCTCGGCATTCCCTGCCACCGCGTCCTGCGCGCCGACGGCACGCTGTCCGGCTACCGCTGGGGCATCGAGCGCAAGCGCGCTTTGCTCGACAGGGAGGCCGCGACATGAACGCCCACGCCAAGGTTGCCACAGCCGCGGTCGAAGCGGCGCAGACACGCATCGCCGGCTACGACTGGTCGGCCTTGGCCGCCGAACTCGACGGCTTCGGCTGCGCGGTGATGCAAAAGCTGCTGTCTCCGCAGGAGTGCCGGCAGATCGCCGGCCTCTATCCGCAGGAAGAACATTTCCGCAGCCACATCCACATGGCCAGGCACGGTTTCGGCAAGGGCGAATACCGCTACTTCCGCTATCCCCTGCCCGACTTGCTCGGCGGCCTCCGCAGCGCGCTCTATCCAAGGCTGGCCGAAGTCGCCAACCGGTGGAACGAGCGCATGGGGATCGCCATGCGCTATCCCGCGACGCATGCCGAGTTTCTCGACCAGTGCCATGCCGCCGGACAGGTCAGGCCGACGCCGCTTCTGCTGCAATATGTGCCTGGCGACTTCAATTGCCTGCACCAGGACCTCTACGGCGATCTTGCCTTTCCGCTGCAGGTCGCGATCCTGCTTTCGGAGCCGGGCAAGGATTTCACCGGCGGCGAGTTCGCGCTGACCGAGCAGCGGCCGCGCATGCAGAGCCGGGTCGAGGTGGTGCCGTTGCGGCAGGGCGACGCCGTCGCCTTCGCCGTCCACAACCGGCCGGTGCAGGGGACCAAGGGCAATTACCGCGTCAATCTGCGCCACGGCGTCAGCCGCTTGCGCTCAGGCATGCGCCACACGGTCGGCATCATTTTTCATGATGCCAAGTGAGTGCTGGCTCACGCCTCCCAATAGGGCGGATCGCCAAAGATATCGCGCAGCCAGGCGATGAGCGCGCGCAGTTTGGCGGACCCGCGCCGGTCCTCGGGACAGGCGATGTAGATGGTGGCTCCTTCCGGCTCGGCACCGACATCGACGACAGCCAGTCGGTTGTCGGCAAGCTCCGCCTGGATGAAGTATGCGGGAAGCAGCGCCAGGCCGAGGCCGGCAAGCGCGGCATCGCGCATCAAAATCCCATTGTTGACGCGCAGCGCGGTTTCCGGGCGGATCGTCACCAGCCGCCGCGAAATCTTGAACCGCCAGTCGGCGGCACCCCGGATGGAATAGATGATGCCCTTGTGGCGTTTCAGGGCCTCGATCGTCCCGGGCCGCCCGAACCGCTCGAGATAGCCCGGCGAAGCCACCAGGAAGCGGCGGCTGGAAGCCAGTTTCTTGACGATGACAGGTCCGTCCTCGACGACCGGCCCGTGACGCAAAATGGCGTCATAGCCATCGGCCACTATGCTGACGAAGCGGTCATCGAGATCGAGCGTCAGTTCGATCCCCGGATGCTTGGCCAGGAAGCCATACAGCGCCGGGCCGAGATGCAGGATGCCGAAACTGGTCGGCGCCGCTATCCTGAGCGGCCCGGCAAGTTCGCCGCGGCGCTCCGCGATTTCGGCGCTGGCATCGGCCACCTCCTGCATGATGCGCTTGGCGCGTTCGTAGAAACTGCGCCCTGCCTCGGTGATGGACAATTTGCGCGTCGTGCGATCGAGCAGCTTCGTGCCGAGGCTGCGCTCAAGTTCCGACAACCGCTCGCTGATGACCGATTTCGACAGCGCCATGCGCCGGGCCGCTTCGGTGATCGAACCGGATTCCGCGACGGCGACAAAGGCGGCGGCGGATTCGAGCTTCAGCATTGTTCGGCTTTCCCGAATTCACAATCAGGCGACCGTCGCCTAACGAAATCAAGGACATGGTGTCATAGTTGGCGAGGCCGCGATATGGCGGCCCCAAACAAAATCTCGGCGGGAGTATGGTATGTTTCGTCCTTTGGTCATCGTCCTTGGTCTGTTGGCAATGAGCGTTCCAGCTTCGGCCCGCGTGGTCCCCTTTCCGGCCGGTTTCAAGACGCAGACGATCGAGACCAACGGCACCAGCCTGCATGTGCGGGTTGGCGGAAAAGGCCCGGCGGTCGTGCTGCTGCACGGCTTTGCCGATACGGGAGACATGTGGGGAGCGGCAGCGATAAAGTTGATGAAAGACCACACGGTGATCGTGCCCGACCTGCGCGGCATGGGCCTTTCGGCGCATCCCGACGGCGGCTATACCAAGAAAAACCAGGCGGTCGACATCGCCGGCGTGATGGATGCGCTGAAGATCGACAAGGCCGATCTGGTGACGCACGACATCGGCAACATGGTCGGCTATGCGCTGGCCGCGCAATATCCGAAGCGCATCACCAAATGGGTCGTCATCGACGCACCACTGCCGGGCATTGGCGACTGGGACAAGATCAAGCAGAGCCCGCTTCTGTGGCATTTCAACTTCCGCGGCCCCGACATGGAACGGCTGGTCAAGGGCCGCGAGCGCATCTATCTCGACCGCTTCTACAACGAACTGTCGGCCGACCCGAAGAAGATCGACGAGGCGACGCGCGTCCACTACGCGAAGCTCTATGCCCGGCCGCACGCCATGCATGACGCGTTCGAACAGTTCAAGGCATTCGACCAGGACGCCATCGACAACCAGGCGATGCTGGCCGGCGGCGGCAAGCTGGCCATGCCGGTGCTGGCGGCCGGCGCCGAGAAATCGGCCGGCACGAGCCAGGCCGACATTCTGCGCTTCGTCGCCAGCGATGTGACTGGAGCCACCGTACCCGCCTCCGGCCATTGGATCATGGAGGAAAACCCCGACGCCACCGTCAAGCTGATCACGGATTTCCTCGCCAGGTAACAACCTCGCGGAGCGGCCATTCCGGGCTTTGCCGAAACCGATCTTGTAAAAGACAGACCAGACGGGGCTGATTGGCGCTGCCTCCGGTTACTTAGCCGGCGCATAGCGGCTGACCACCATGCCGCAGGCATAGGCCTTCGAGCCGAGCAGCCGCAGCTTCCCGAAACCGCCCTGGTCGAAGATGCGGCGGCCCGCGCCCAGCACGGCCGGGTTGACGAACAGCTGGAACTCGTCGACCAGCCCGGCCGCGATCAGCGAGGAAGCAAAACCGGCGCCGCCGAAGACGGCGATGTCGCCTCCCTCGCCGGCCTTCAGCGCCGCGACCTCACGCGGCAGGTCGCCGCTCACCACCGTCGTGCGTTCCCATCGCGAGACATTGAGCCTGTCGCTCGGCACCACCTTGTGCGCCTCGACGATGCGCCGGGCGAAGGCGTAGAACGGATCGGCCGGATATTTCCGCGCCGCATTGCCCCAATGGGTGAGATAGCCCTCCTCGGCCATCTTTCGGCTGAGCAGGATGGTGTCGATGCCGGCGAACACGGCGTTGAAGTCCCGCTTCAGCTGGGCGTCCCAGCCATTGTCGTCGCCCCATTCCCAGAGCTGCCAGTCATGGTCCTCATTGGCGCCAACGAAACCGTCGACCGATATCTGCATCTGAAGGATCAGCTTTTTCATGTCTGGAGGTGCTCCTCGTCTCAATCGCCAAAATGATTTACTTCTGGAACCATTGACGCGAAACCAAAATGATGTCAATAGTAAATTGATTTAGAAATGGAACCATAGACATGTCGACGCGCGAAAGATCCGGCTGCCCGATCAACCTGTCGCTCGAACTGCTCGGCGACCGCTGGACGCTGCTCATCATCCGCGACCTGGTCTTCGCCGGGAAAAAGCATTTTCGCGAGTTCCTGCAATCCGATGAAGGCATTTCCTCGCGTACGCTGGCCGAGCGGCTGCAGACGCTGCAGGACGAAGGCATCCTCACCCGCAGCGACGACCCGACCCACGGGCTGAAGGCGATCTACCGGCTGACCGAGGCCGGTATCGACCTGTTGCCGGTGCTGGCCACGCTCGGCGCCTGGGGCAGCAAGCACCGCAAGGCCGACGATGATCTCGCCCGCATCGCCGACGAACTGGCCGCCGGCGGCGATGCGGCGCTGGAACGGATCAAGGCAGCGCTGCGGGCGGAGCATGCTGGATAGGGGCGCGTGGCGGGCCTTCCGTCCAGGTGATCGGTTTAATTTTAACATTTCGTAAAACAATACGTAGAAACCCCTGCTGTAGTACCTGGTACTAATCTGACGAGGGGCGCTGTCGTGTTGAAAGACTTCTGGGCTTCGGAGCGCGGCAATTTCGCGCTGACCACGGTGATCGCGATGCTGCCGCTGATGCTTGGCGTGGCCGGCGCGATCGATCTGGTGGGCACGAGCGACGACGCCGACCACTTGCAGAACTCGCTGGACGCGGCGGGGCTCGCCATCGGGACAAAGTATTATGCCGGCATGGCGGCTGGCGACATACAGCAACTCGGCCAGAACTTCTTCACGGCCAATATGCGCGCCGCCGACCAGCAGGAATATTCGGGAAGCGTCGCTGCCCTCACGGCAGCAGCCAGCGGTAACCCCAGCGCCTACTACATTTCGCTTTCATCCAGCATCAGCCGCCCGAGCTTCATCAGCGCCCTGCCTAACTGGCAAGCCTCGCGCTCCACCTCGGTAAAGATCGTGCCCGGTGCGCAGGCCTGCGTACTTGCGCTCGATCCTCACGCATCCGCCGCGGTCAACCTGCAAGGCTCGACCAACGTCGCGATGAACCATTGCGTGATCGCCGCCAACTCGGACGCGGCCGTTTCCGTCAACAGAGGCGGATCTGCGCTGGTGAGCGCCAGCTGCGTTTCGACCGTTGGCGGCACTTCCGGCCTCTTGCCGCCCAACGCCAGCTTGAGTTGCGGCAATCCGCTCGAACGTCAGTATGCGTCGTTTGACCCGCTGGCTAACGTCACCCCTCCCCCCTACACGCTTTGCCAGACGGCACCCAACGGCAAATCCATCACCCTTTCGCCCGGCACCTATTGCGACAAGACATGGTCGGGAAACATCACGCTCAACCCCGGCGTCTACATACTGCGTGGGGTCACCATAAAGCCCGGCGGAAATGGCAGCCTCGCCGGCCAGGGCGTGACGATATTCCTGATGGAAGGCGCGCAGATCTACATCAACGCAAACGAACAGGTGACCCTCTCGCCTCCCACCAGCGGCACCTATGCCGGCATCACCATATTCCAGGATCGCGGCAATACATCGCCGCTGACACTGAATGGCGGGGCCGGCTCGGTGATCAGCGGCTTCATCTACGCGCCGGACGCGCCGATATTCTACGCGGGCAACTCGGATATGAATTCCCAGGGCGATTGCATCCGGCTCGTCGGCGATACCGTGCAGATGACAGGAAATTCGGCCGTGCAGTCGGATTGCGCGGCGGCGCTCGGAAATCGCGAAATGTATGCGGGCCGCCTAATCACGCTCGTCAAGTGAGCCGAGAGAGCTTGCCGCCGGCGGCAAGCCGTCTCTGGAAACGATCAAGACGGCGTTGCGGGCTGGGCATATTGGTTAGGCGGCGGCTCTCTTCCAGGTTCAGGCTAAGCAGCTTTCCTTTCGAAGTCAGAGCCGCCCCTCGCCTGCCTGCCGGCATCCTCTCCGGTAGAGTGACGGGGAGAGGGCCACGCTCATCGCCGATGTCGCCAATCCGCGGGATGCTTTCAACAAACCCGTTCCTTGCTTGACAATGATCCCTTTTTGTTCTTCATTCGTTCGCATCTATCAGCAACTGCGGATGAGCGGTCGGGATGGAAACGACAGCCACCATCCTGCATGCCGATCTCGATGCCTTCTATGCCTCGGTCGAGCAGCTGCTAGACCCGTCGCTGCGCGGCAAGCCGATCGCGGTCGGCGGCGGCGTGGTGCTGGCCGCCTCCTATGAGGCGCGCGCCTTCGGCGTGCGTGGCGGCATGCCGGGGCGCAAGGCGCGCGAGCTTTGCCCGCGGCTGATCTTCGTCGGCGGCAATTTCAGCCACTATCAGCGGCTGGGCGACGCGGCGATCAAGGTGCTCGACGATTTCACGCCAGTGGTGGAACGAGTCTCCATCGACGAAGCCTTCGCCGATGTCGCCGGTTGCACGCATCTGTTCGGGCAGCCGCGAGAGATCGCCGAAACCATCCGCCGCCGCGTGCGGGCCGAACTCGGCCTGCCGATCTCGATCGGCGTGGCCCGCACCAAGCATCTGGCCAAGATCGCCTCGCAGGTCGCCAAGCCCGACGGGCTGGTGGTGGTCGATCCCGGCACCGAGCTTGCCTTCCTGCACGATTTGCCGGTCTCGCTGATGTGGGGCGTCGGCCCGGCGACCAGGGCGCGGCTGGCCGAAATCGGCGTCGAGACCATCGGCCAGCTGGCCAGGACGCATAGCGGCGCGCTGATGCGGCTGCTCGGCCCCGCCGCCGGCGAAAAGCTCGCCGCCCTGTCTTGGAACCGCGACCCGAGGAAGCTGGAGACGAAGCGCCGCGCGCATTCGGCCGGCGCGCAATCGGCGCTTGGCCAGAAGCCGGCCGTGGCGCGGGTGATCGTGCCCACGCTGCTGCATCTGGCCGACCGCGTCGCCAGCCGGTTGCGCGCCAAGGCGCGGCCCGGCCGCACGGTGACGGTGCGCGTGCGCTTTGCCGATCTCCGCGCCGTGACGCGCTCGATCACCCTCGACCAGCCGATCTCGGCGACCACCATGCTGGCCGAAATCGCCGGCGATCTGGTGCGCGGCGTGCTTGCCGACCATCCACGCGAGAAGACGATCTCGCTGCTGGCGATCTCGGTGTCGCATCTGGAGGAAAGTGCCGAGCTGCAGCTCGACCTGCCGCTCGGGCTTGCCGACGAAAAGCGCCGGCCCGGCACCCAGAAAGGCCTGGCGCGCTTCGGCGCCGACCGCGCCATCGACAAGATCCGCGAGCGCTTCGGCAAACAGGCGGTCGGCTACGGCACGGTGGCGCTGGAAGCGGCCCGCTCGGTGCCCGACGAATTCAGGGAACTGGCGGAAAAGGAACTGTGAACGGATGGCGCACCCGTCTCAGCCTCTGATCGCCCTACCCGTCTGCTGCAGCAGCTCAAACGCCGCGAACCGCTTGGCGTGCCAGCCGGCCAGCGGCGCGTTGGGATGATAGACTTCGCCGAGTTCCGACATGACGGCCATGGCCGTCACCAGATCCTCATAGGCTCCAGCAGCGACGGCTCCGAGCATCGCCGAGCCCAGCAGCACCGGCTCCGGCGAGGTCGATGCCACCACGACCAGGCCGGTTGTGTCGGCCAGCAGTTGGCGGACCAATGGGCTTTGGCCCGCGCCGCCGCTGACGACGATCGTATCGACGGCAATGCCCTTTTCGCGCTCGGCGCATACGATCTGGCGCGCGCCATAGCCAAGACCGCAGATCCCGGCGACATAGAGCGCGACCAGGCTGTCGAGGCTGGTGTCGAGATCGAGCCCGGCGATCAGCGCATGTGCGTCCGGATCGGCGAAAGGCGCGCGATTGCCAAGAAATTCCGGCACGACATGGATGCCGCCGGCCAGCGCCGGCACAGCCGCCGCCCCGCCCCGGCTTTCGGCCTGCAGCGACAGCCAGACGCTGAGAGTGAGCCCTGCGGCTCGTGCTTTCTCCGTCGCTTCGCCGGCTGCCGGATGCAAACGCACCAGGTGGTCGATGGCCGCGCCTGCCGCCGATTGCCCGCCCTCGTTCAGCCACAGGCCCGGCACCATGGCCGAGAAATACGGACCCCAGACGCCGTCGACAAAAGCCGGCTCGGCCGTCGTCGACATGGTACAGGCCGAGGTGCCGAAGACATAGGCCATGCGCGACAGAACACTGCCGGCTGCGCCGCGCGCGCCGACCGTGCCGATACCACCGGCATGCGCGTCGATCAGGCCCGCCGCTACCGCTGTTCCCTCGGCCAGGCCCAGCTCTGCGGCCGCTTGCGCCGTCAGCCCGCTGCCGAGTGCCGCACCGGCTGGCACGATCTCGGTGCCGATGCGCGCGAAGGCCTCGTCGGCGAGTGCCCCAAGGCCTATCTCGCGGAAATATCCCTCGTCCCATCGGTTTTCATGCGCGAGGTAGGTCCATTTGCAGGTCACCGTGCAGACCGAGCGGGCAAGGCTGCCGCTGGCACGCCAGGTCAGGAAGTCGGCGAGATCCAGAAACTGCCAGGCCGCGTCGAAGGTAGCAGGCATGTTTTCGGTCAGCCACAGAAGTTTCGGCGTCTCCATCTCCGGCGAGATGACGCCGCCGACATAGTTCAGCACCGCCTTGCCACTGCGGTTTATGCGGCGCGCCTGTTCCGCCGCACGGTGATCCATCCACACGATGATGTTGCGCTCCGGATCGCCAGATGGGCCAACCGGCAGCGGCGCACCGCCTTCGCCCAGCACCACGAGCGAACAGGTGGCGTCGAAGCCGATCCCGTCGATCGTCTCCGGCTCGGCGCCGGATTGGGCGACGGCCTCGCGCACCGCGGCACACACCGCACGCCAGATGTCGCGGCTCGACTGCTCGACGATGTCACCGGGCTCGCGCCACACCTCGATGTCCCGCTTGGCCGAGGCCAGCAGGGTGCCGGACAGATCGAACACCCCGGCGCGTGCGCTACCGGTGCCGACGTCGATGCCTATGTAATGGGGCAAGGAAAACCTCTGATTTCAGGGAGCAGCAGGTCGTAAGCAGTGAGTGGACGGTGGTGAGGTGGTGCGTGGCTATTGACTACTCCTCAGAGATCATTGCTCTGCGGCAGGATCACGAGATCCCTGATGGTGACGTTCCTTGGCCGGGTCAGCATGAACATCACCGCTTCGGCCACTTCGCGCGGCTGCATCAGGCCACCGGCGGCAAGCTCTTCCTCGAGCTTTGCCTTCGGCCAATCGTCGACCAACGCCGTCACCACCGGGCCGGGCGCCACCGCACCAACGCGCAAGCCATGCCTGGCGACTTGCCGGCGCACCGTGTGGACAAAGGCCTGCACGGCATGCTTGGACGCGGTGTAGATCGGCTCCCAGACCACCGGAACCAGTCCGGCGATCGAACTGGTGACGATGATGTCGCCGGTCTTGCGCTCGACCATGTGCGGCAGGACGGCCTGGATCGAGCGGAAGCAGGCGTTGATATTGAGGTTCAGCACGCGGTCCCAGAGGTCGGGATCGCCGTTCGCCACCTCGCCGCCGACATAGGCGCCGGCATTGGCGTGGAAGATGTCGAGGTGGCCGGCCTTTTCCAGGATCAGCGGCATCATCGTTGCAACGCTTGCCGGCTGCATCAGCTCGATCAACAGCGGGATCGCCTTCGGACCGAGTTCGGCACAGAGTGCGTTCAGCGTCGCCTCGGCGCGGTCGACCAGCACCACGGTGGCGCCTGCCGCCAGCATATGCCTGGCGCATTCCAGACCGATGCCTGAAGCCGCACCGGTGACGGCGGCAACTTTTCCGGACAGTTCTTCACTCATGTCTTCACTTCCTGTTGATGGGTTCAGGCTCGGCCATGAGAGACACGCGAGCGGCGTGCCAGCGAGTCGACGATGACTGCGATGGCAAGCACGGCGCCGGTGATCATGTACCTAAGCGACGAGGACAGATCGAGCAGCGTCAGCCCGCTGGCGATCGACTGGATGACGATGATGCCGAGCAGCGCCGAATAGGCACTGCCGCGACCGCCGAAGAGGCTGGTGCCGCCGATGACCGCGGCCGCGATGGCGTTGAGGTTGACGTCGCCGGTGCCGGCCTGCTGGCTGGCCGACGCAAGGCGGGCCGCCGACAGCACGCCGCCGAATGCGGCCAGCATCGAGCACAGCACGAAGGCGCTGGAATAGATCAGCCCCACGTTGATGCCGGCACGCCGCGCCGCCTCGCGGTTGCCGCCGACCGCCGACATCGAGCGGCCCCATTTGGTCCGCGTCAGCGCGTAGTGCATGGCGATGGCCAGGCCGACGAAAAGGCCGAACATCCAGGGAATGCCGCGTGCCTGGTTGAGATAGAAGACGATGACTTCCAGCACGAGCGTTATCGCCACGGCGCGCGTGATCAGGCCACCGCTCGAAGGCGCCGACAAATTGGCGGCACGGCGGCGCGCCACGGTGCGCAGGCCGGTAACCAGCATGACGATGCCTGGCACGGCCGCCAGCCCGAAGGAAACCCATTTCGGCATCACCAGCAGCTGGCCGAAATTCACCAGGTTCGAGCCGTAAGGCAAGTTTATCGAGCCGGTCGATCCCAGGATGTAAAGCTGCAGGCCGAGTACCGCGAGCAGGCCGGCCAGCGTCGAGACGAAACTCGGCATGCCCAGCCGATTGAACAAAAGCGCATAGAGCGCGCCGATGGAGCCGCCGACGGCGACGGCGGCAAGAATGGCGAGCGCCACCGGCCAGCCCTGGTTGACCCAGAGCGAGCCGACCAGTGCTGAGGCAAAGCCGCTGATCGAGCCGACCGACAGGTCGATCTCGCCGACCATGAGCACACAGACGATGCCGAGCGCGATGACGCCGACGGTGGAGCAGTCAAACAGTAGGTTGACCAGGTTGCTGCTCGACAGGAAGATCGGGTTGATGCTGGCGAACACAGTCCAGATGATAACCAGCCCGACGACAACCGGCAGCGAACCGAGATCGCCGGAGCGCACGCGATCGGAAAAGGCGCGGATAGTGCCACCGATCCCGGCCTCGTGTCTGACACGCACATCGGCACGGTCGAGCGGCGCTGGAGCAGGCTTCTGGGCTTCAAGGCTCATGAGTGTGGCTCCTGCGTGTGATCTGGTCTCGCCTGCCGGCGCTCCGCACGCCGCGAAACCGAATTGTTCGACGCGCCGGTGATGGCGCTGACCAGTTCCTGGTTCGAGGCGTCGGGCGTGAAGATGCCGTTATTGCGGCCAAGCCGGAGCACGACGATACGGTCGGCCACCGCGCGCACGTCTTCCATGTTATGGCTGATGATGACGACGCCGAGGCCGCGATCGCGCACGCGTTCGATCAGGTTGAGCACCTCGGCCGTCTGCGCCACACCGAGTGCGGCCGTCGGCTCGTCGAGCAGGATGAGTTTCGGCTCAAGCAGCAGCGAGCGCGCGATCGCCACTGTCTGGCGCTGGCCGCCCGACAGCGACGCCACCACCTCGCGCACGCTTGGGATGCGCGCCGACAGTTCGTTGAGCAGCGTCCAGGCGCGTACTTCCATTGCCACTTCGTCGAGCCGCAGCGGATTGAGCTCGCGGCCAAGAAAGATATTGGCGACGATGTCGAGGTTCTCGCACAACGCCAGGTCCTGGAACACGGTGGCGATGCCGAGCGTGAGTGCGGCACTCGGGTCGGCAAGCACCACCTGCTTGCCTTGAAAACTGATCGCGCCCGAACTTGGCTGATGCACACCGGCAAGGATCTTGACCAGCGTCGACTTGCCGGCCCCATTGTCGCCGACCAGCGCCACCACTTCGCCGGCATGTACGTCGAGGTCGATGTCGGTGAGCGCCGAGACGGCGCCGAAATTCTTCGAGACGCCACGCAGGCTGAGCACCAGCTCGCCTGTCGGAACCGCCGGGGTATCGATCATGCCTGGAACACCTCTTCAAACCAGTTCGGAATAGGCGCTGTCCGGCCACGACCGGACAGCGCAACAGGCAAAGGTCGCGGTCAGTTGATGCCCAGCTTCTTGCAGCCTTCCGCGTAACGGTCGACGCACAGTTCAGCCGCGGTGTTGATCTTCTTGTCGATGATCTCGGCCTTCAGGTTTTCCTGCGTCACGACAGCAGGGGTGAACAGCTGCGAGGGCGTATCATACAGCGTCATCTCGGCCTTCGGCGTCTCGCCCGAGAGCAGCTTTACAGCGACGTTCGCCGCCGCCGCCGCCACGATCTCGCTCGGCTTGGAGATGGTGTTGTACTGATCGCCGGCAATGATCAGCTGCAGCGCGGCGATCGTGGCGTCATTGCCGGTCACCGGCGGAACCGGGTCGACACCGGCGGCCTTGAAGGCAGCGATGGCGCCGCCGCCGGTACCGTCGTTGGCGGCAACCACGCCGAGGATCTTCGGACCGAAGCGGGTGATCTGGCCGCCTGCCCATTGCTGCGCCTTCGGCGGCGCCCATTCCGGCGTGTCGAATTCGGCCAGGATCTGGTAGCGGCTGTTGTCCAGGCCCTCATGGATACCCTTCTTGATCAGGCCTGCAGCCGCGTCGGTGGGCGAACCGTTGATCTGCAGCACACCGCCGGTGGCCGGATCGACCTTGAGCGCCTTCAGATGGGCGACCAGCGAATCCGCGATGGCCTTGCCGATGCCTTCATTGTTGAACGAGACATAGAAGTCGGCCGGAGCGGTCGGGATCGGCCGGTCATAGGCGATGACCTTGATGCCCTGGCTTTGCGCCAGCTTGACCAGCGAGGCAGCGGCGGTCGAGTCGACAGGGTCGAGCACGATCGCCTTGGCGCCTTGCGAGATCACCGAGTTGAACTGCTGCTGCTGGCGCGAGACGTCGGCATCGGCGTTCTGGTAGATCACCTTGCAACCCGGGCACAGCTTCTTCATCTCGGCGGCGAAGCCGGGATAATCGTGCTGCTCGTAGCGGGTCGAGGCCTGGTCGGGCATCAGGAAGGCAACCGTGGCATCGGTGACCTCGGCGGCACGGACGCTGGCAGCGGTGCCGGCCAGCAGCGACAGCGCGAGCGCCGCCATGCCGGTCGACTTTATTGAAATTCTGGTCATTCGGTCTTCTCCGTTTCTGGATATGGTTGTAAGAAGGTCGTTGACTGCTTTTGTGTGGAGACACGACCTCTCCTGGCCCCAACTGCTATTGGGACCAGGGCCGGGAGGCGGCCATTCCAGGCTGCGCCGACATCCTCCTGGCGCGGAGGATTTCCCGGACAAGCGTTCTCCATCGCGGACCGCTTCCTTGCGGTCCACGTCCTCATGTCGAAAACTTCTATCTCCTCCCTTGGCTCCTCCCGTTAAGCGGCTTTTCCCGCGTTGATATTGTCGGCCAGCAGGCGTCTGAAACGCGAGGGCGGCATGCCCTTCTCCGCCAGGAATTGCCGGTTGAAATTGGACAGGTTGTTGAAGCCCACCTCGTAGCAGATGTCGGTGATCGAAGCCTGCTCGTCGCTCATGAGTATCTGGCAGGCAAGATTGATGCGCAGCCGCTTGACATACTGCACCAGCGACATGCCGGTGTGGCGGCGAAACGAACGCGAAAACGCTCCGGTCGATTGCCCGGCGATGGCCGCAAGGTCGGCCTCATCGAACAGCTGCGTCAGATTTTCCCTGATATAGGCGAGTGCTTTGTTCATGCCGGCTGTCATGTAGCCGGAGGGGTCGGGCCGGTAGCTGGCGCTGGCCAGCAGCCGGATTTCCTGGGCGCGGCTGAGCAGGCCCGCGATCATCATGAACAGCTCGATGCGGCGCACGCCCTGCGCCTGCATCATCTCTTCCATCAGCGGCGCCAGCTCCTTGTTGGTGCGGGCGGAAAACAGCACGCCGCGCCGCGATGCCTCGAGCAGCGGGCCCAGCCCCGCGAGCTCCGGCAGAACATGCATGGCGTCGCCGATGAAACTCTCCGAGAACTGGATGATGCGACCGCGCAGTGGAATGGAACTGTCGCGCGGAATGTCGCTGACCCAATTGTGCGGCAGGTTGGGTCCGGTCAGCACCAGATTGCCCGGCTCGAACTCGCCGATGAAGTCTCCCACGAAATACCGGCCGCTGGTGAAGATCACCTGATGAAGCTCGTATTCGGGATGGAAATGCCAGCGCACAGTGTGGAAGGGATAGCCGTGCGACCACGCTTTGAAAGACTCACCGCGTCTGATCTGGACAACTTCCAGGTCCGGTTCCATGTCCGTTTCCTCCCGGGCCGGCACGGATCATTGCCGCATTCGGCCCCAATTCCCTAAACCGGCCGAATTGGTTTCGGCTCTGCATTTCGAAACCACGGTACCGGCTCGTTTGAGCAGGCGCCACCACGATTCAGGGCAGCGGATGATACTTTTTTGACCGGGAGGGGATGTGGGGGAAGCGATATTCGGACAGCCTTGCTGATTGCCGCGCAATGGTTCGCGCCGGCACCGAGGGGGCGGTCGATCTGTAGGCCCGGATCACCAAGCCTGCGCCGCCATGCAAGTTCCGCGATCGTAGGCATGTGCGCCATCACCCGAGGCCCTGCTTCAGCAGCTGTTCGAAGTTCGCGCCGCCATGGCTGGCCAGAGCCGAATTCCAAACAGTTCAGAGCCGCGCCGTGCCGAAAATCCGGTCCCAGAATATCGACGTCACGCCGAAATTGGCGGTGTCGTCGACATGGTGGTGCACCGCGTGGCGGCGCTTGAGCGTGTAAAGGTAGCTCGGATGGCTGGGGTGCCAGTGATGGATCATGTGGTGGACGCTGATGTACCAGAGATAGCCCAGCATCAGCCCGCAGCTCACCGCGCTCGCGGCCGCGAAGCCGGAAACCATCCAGACAGGCAGGAACGCGACCAGCGCATGGACGCCCAGGCTGAGCCAGGTCGGCGTACCCACCGAGCTGCGCTCCTCGACATGATGGCGGTCGTGCAGATCCCTGATCCAGGGAATGTGGTGAAGGACGAAGCGGTGCAGGACGTATTCGATCAGCGTCCACAGGCCGAGGCAGACCAGCACCGCGCCGATCCAGTCCGGCGCGCTCTCTTCTCCGGCCTCGATCAGCCCTGCCACCCCCAATATCGCGATGACCAGGGGATAGACCACGAAGTCGCTGTAATAGCCGATCAGACCCAGTTGCATTTGGACGCCCCGCTGACTTTCGACGCCGCCCCAGAAAACGATGCCATCAGATTGCCGAACTCGCGTATGAGGTGCAATGCATGCATCTGAAATAGCGTCGCAATTCCCTGGTGCAAGGATCGGCACCCATCATCCCGGACGAATCAGATGAGGGCCGAAGTCGCACCGGCGCCACAAACGGACATGCAAAAATGGCAAAACGCAGTGCGGGATTGCTGATCTATCATCGAAGCGATGGCGATATCAGGGTGCTTCTGGTTCATCCCGGCGGACCGTTCTGGGCGAAGAAGGACGATGGCGCCTGGTCGATCCCGAAGGGCCTCATCGGCGAAGACGAGGATGAGCTCGCGGCAGCGCAACGCGAAACCGAGGAAGAGCTCGGCCTGAGAGTGGAAGGCCCGTTCGAGCGTCTCGGCGACTACAGGCAGCCGGGTGGCAAGATCGTTGTGGCCTGGTCCGCCGAGGCCAGAACCGGGATCGACGTTGCCACGATCAAGAGCAACATCTTCACGATGGAATGGCCGCCGAGGTCCGGGTCGATGAAAGAATTTCCTGAGGTCGACAGAGCGGGGTGGTTCAGCCTGCCCGAGGCCGAGGTCAAGATCCTTGCCGGGCAGCGGCCGATGCTGACGGATTTGTCAGCGCGGCTGGATGCCGCGTGATCGCCAGCCAGTTCCCTGGCTCGTCACGTCGTTTCGCGCAGGATCACCGTCGGTTCCATCAGCACCATCCGGCGCGGCTGCTTGGGATCATTCAGAAAATCGATCAGCGCGCCGATCGCCAGGGAGCCGGCCTCGGAAATGCGCCGTTCGATGGTCGACAGCGGCCGCACCAGCAGCGGCGCGATGTAGATGTTGTCGAAGCCCATCACCGCGCAGTCGTCGGGAACGCTCAAGCCCCGCTCCCGCAGCGCGACGGTGGCCCCCATCGCCAGCATGTCGCTCATGCAGCACATGGCGGAGAAGCTGGTGCGGTCGAGCAGCGTGATCGTCTCGATTTCGGGGAATGGGCGCCGCCACGGCGACTTCCGGGATTGACGCGCGTGTCTGCTCACTGCAATGTCTATTAACCAGCTGTTAACCTTGCGACGGCTGAGATCGGGGGCACTTTGGAACCGTTTTTGGACGCGAACCTCCTGAATTGGGACGATCGGGCCGAACTGCACGCGACCGACAGAACGGGCAGCTACCGCATTGAGAATGTGCTGGCTGGTGGATCCAATCTCTATGAGCTGGAAACGCGCGAGGTCGGAGACATTTTCGGCAAGGACATCGTCCATCTGCAATGTCACATCGGGCTCGACACGATCAGCCTGAGGAATCTCGGCGCGGGCAGCGTGACCGGCCTGGACTTTTCACCGAGAGCGATCGCCGCGGCGAGGGATTTCGCCTCCAAGGCAGGCAGTGACGTTCGCTTCGTGGAGGCGCCGCTATACGAGGCGGTCGAAGCGCTCGACCAGACCTATGACGTGGTCTACGTCACCTGGGGGTCGGTGAACTGGCTTGACGATGTCTTTCGTTGGGCGCGGGTGGTCGCCGATCTTATGCGGCCTGGCGGCCGGCTGTACATGGCCGAGGGCCATCCCTTGATGTTCCAGTGCAACCGCAAGGCTGCCGCCCTCGAATTGAAGGACGACTGGCGAACGCCGGTGGCGCGACCGCTCGCCTGGAACGAGAATCAGACCTATACCGGCGACGAACGAACACTGAAGCACCCTCGATACTATGAGTGGATCCATCCGATCAGCGACGTGGTGAACGCGCTGATCGCAGCGGGGCTGACGCTCGATTTTCTCAACGAGCATGACACGGTTTCCTGGAAGCATTTTTCATTCGCGGTGAGGGCCGGCAGGGATATGTACCGCCTGCCCGAAAAAGCTCCAAAGATTCCAATGGCTTATTCAATTGGAGCAACCAAGCGCGGCGTCGGGACGTATCGGATCGTCCAGAAAAAAGTCGATAGCCACTAACGTTATGTGGCGAGTGCTGGTGCGATTGCCCGCGCCAGCACCCGAAGGCGCAAAAAAAATTTTAAAGACTGTGAAGGCCAAAATTAAGTTATTGCGAACTAATATTCCCTTGATAAGGCTCACCCAGAGAGCCTGACAAGCACAAGGGAACCTCGCCCTATTGGCTCGTTTCGCCAAAATCCTCGGCCGCGCAAGGGGGGCCGTCTTCTCACCGGCAAGGATCCCGGTGGGGATTGCGATTGTGGTTATTGCCGTTTGCGCGGCGTTCGCGGACCATCAGAACAAGATCGTTTCGGACCAGGCCGCCCGCGCGGATGTGCTGGCCAAGGTCAACGTCATTCGCGCCAAGCTCGAAGGAAACATCAACGGCAATCTTCAGCTGGTTCGAGGTCTGGTCGCCGCGGTCACGACCGAACCATACATGGGAGAGCAACGCTTCACGGAACTTGCCAGCCGCCTGTTCAGCGAAGAGTCCCAACTTCGCAATATTGCCGGCGCGCCCGACCTGGTCATTTCCTTGATGTACCCGATGGCCGGCAACGAGAAGGCCATCGGTCTCGATTACCGCAAGAACGACCAGCAGCGCGCGGCTGCCCTGCGAGCGCGCGACGAGCGCAAGCTCGTTCTCGCTGGCCCGGTCGATCTGGCGCAGGGAGGACAGGCCTTCATCGGTCGATTCCCGGTATTCGTAAAAAGCGCGGGCAACACCGACCGGTTCTGGGGCATTGTTTCCGCGGTCGTCGACATGCAGCGCCTTTACCAGGCGACGGGTCTCCTCGACAAGAATCTCGGGATTGACGTGGCGCTGATCGGCAGTGATGCCCTTGGCGCGAAGGGAGTCCAGTTCTTCGGTGACCAGCGAGTCGTCAAGAACAATCCGGTGACGGCCGACGTTCTGCTCCCGTCGGGCTCCTGGCAGATCGCCGCCATTCCCAAGAACGGTTGGCCCGCCACTCCCGCCAACGCATGGCTGCTGAGGGCGATCATGGCGGCAGCGGCCGCACTGATCTTGATCCCCTTCCTGGCGGCAGGCCGCCTGATCGACGAGAGGCAGCAAAACTACTGGGAGTTGCATCGGCTGTCGCGACGGCTGGAGCTTGCTCTGGAGGCGTCGGCCATCGGAGTGTGGGAGCACGACCTCGAAACCAACCATCTGACGTGGGACGATCGCGTCAACGAGATCTACGGCAGAGAGTCCGATGGCGAGCCGCGCGGATATCCGGACTGGGCCGGGGCCATTCATCCTGCCGATCTGCCTGGCGCGCTTGCGGATTTCGACAAGGCAGTGGCCGGGCGAAACACATATTCGTCGGAATACCGGATTGTTCGGCCGAACGGTGAAATTCGTCACGTCCGGTCCACGGCTATCTTCTACCAGATCGCAAACAATTCGCCTCGAATGGTCGGCGCGGAGTGGGACGTGACTGCAGACGTCCTGCTGAACACCGATCTGGTTCGCGCAAAACAGCTGACCGAGTCGAAAAATACGGAACTCGAATCTGCCAAGGCGCGCATAGAACACATCGCCCTGCACGATTCGCTGACGGATTTGCCCAATCGGCGTTATCTGGACCAGGTGCTGGAAGATTATGCGGCAAAGGCCAGACTCAACGGCGGCTGCGCGGCGCTGCTTCACATCGATCTGGATCGCTTCAAGCACATCAACGATACGCTTGGTCATGCGGCCGGCGACGCAATGCTGGTGCACGCGTCATCCATCCTCAAGTCCAATGTCGGCGACCGCGGTTTTGTCGCTCGGATTGGAGGAGACGAATTCATCGTGCTCTGTACGGTGTACGGCAATGTCAGCCAGGCCGCGGCGCTCGCTGACAACATCATTGAGCAGATGCGCAGACCTGTTTATTACCATGGCCATCAATGTCGGTTTGGCGTCAGCGTCGGAATTGCGATCGACAATGATAGAGACACCGATGCCAGGCAGTCGCTGGTGAATGCCGATATTGCCCTCTACCGGGCAAAGAGGCGGGGCCGCAACCGCTATGAATTCTTCAGTGGAGAACTGCAAAGCGAAATCATCAACACGAAGAGAGTTGCCGACGAGATTCTAGCCGGTCTCGAGCGAGACGAATTCATCGTATTCTACCAGCCTCAATTTGATGCAAAGACGCTGGAGATCGTCGGCGTTGAAGCGCTGGCGCGGTGGAGGCATCCAGAGAAGGGGATTCTGACGCCTGACGCTTTCCTGAAGACCGCCGAAGAACTGAACGTCGTGTCGGTGATAGACCGGAAAGTCCTCCAGCAATCGCTTTTGGATTTCGAAGCGTGGTCCGCCGACAAGATCGGTATTCCGCGCGTGTCGGTCAACGTTTCGGCACGGCGCCTTCAAGACGAGGAACTCCTGAAGAGCTTGCGTGACCTCAACATCAGAAAGGGGACTTTTTCCTTTGAACTCGTCGAGTCGATCTTCCTCGACAACAACGACGATCTGGTCACATGGAACGTCGAGCAGATCAAGCAACTCGGCATCGACATCGAAATCGACGATTTCGGCACCGGTTATGCCTCTATTGTCAGCCTGCTCAAATTGCAGCCTCGCCGCCTCAAGATAGATCGTCAGTTGGTGGATCCTATCGTGAACTCACCCCAGCAACGGCAGGTCGTCTCGTCGATCATCGAAATCGGCAAATCCCTGGGTATCGAGATCATAGCCGAAGGCGTCGAGACGATGAAGCACGCACGTGTGCTCAAAGGGCTTGGCTGCGACATATTGCAAGGCTACGCATTCGGGCACGCAATGGATTCCGACCGGCTGAGAAGCTTCGCTCGATCTCGACGGTTGCCCGTGGCAAGCTAGAGCAATCCAGGAAAAGTGCGTAGCGGTTTTCCGTCCGGAATTGCGTAATAACAAAGACTTAGAGCGGGGCAACGATTCCGCCAAACGCTGAACCGCTCCAACCTTGTTCGAAATCCGGCATGCGTTCTATCGCGGAAAGCTTCGTGCGCCTCAGCCAAACCGCGCAGCCGTCCACGCCCCGCCCGCCGCGTTCGACTCCACCGCCGCGGCGACGAACTTCACGCCGCGCGCGCCATCGACGACATCGGGAACCTGCGCCGCGCGCGCCGGATCGACCACGCCGCCCGACCGATGCGCGCGGATGATGTCGGCGGCGTCGCGGTAGAAATTGGCGAAGGCCTCGATATAGCCCTCGGGGTGCGCCGCCGGCATGCGCGAGACGCGCCGGCTTTCCTCGGTCGAGCCATGGCCGCCGCGCACCAGCGTGCGGGTTTCCTCGCCATATCGGGAGAAGCGCAATTCCTCCGGCCGGCCACCCGACCATTCGAGACCGGCCTTGTCGCCATAGATGCGTACGCAGAGGTCGTTGTAGTGGCCGGGCGAGGTCTGGCTGGCCAGGATCGTGCCGCGCGCCCCGTCCGTCCAGCGCACCAGCACATGCGCGTTGTCGTCGAGTCGCCGTCCAGGCACGGCGGTGAACAGGTCAGCCGACACAGTCTCGGCCTCGCAGCCCGAAATGTAGCTCGCGAGGTTGAAGGCATGGACGCCGATATCGGCCAGCACCGCCGACTGCCCTGCCCTTGCCGGATCGGTGCGCCATTCCGCCTGCTTCTGGCCCTCGGCGTCGATCGGCCTGGTCAGCCAGTCCTGAATATAGGCGCCATGCACGGACACGATGCGGCCGAGCTCGCCCGCCATCACCATTTCGCGCGCCTGGCGCACCATGGCGTAGCCGGTGTTGTTGAGGGTGACGACGAAGCGGCGCTTTCGCGCCCGCGTCAGCGCCACCAGCGCCTCGGCGTCGCCAAGCGTGGTCGACAGCGGCTTGTCGCAGATGATGTCTATGCCGGCTTCGAGGAAGGCTGTCGCGATCGGCGCGTGCAGATGATTGGGCGTGACGATGACGACCGCCTCGATGCCGTCCGGCCGCACGGCCTCGGCCTTCGCCATGGCGTGGTAATCGGCATAGCTGCGCTCCGGCGCGATGCCGATCTCGGCGGCCGAGGCGGCGGCATTCTCCGGATCGGACGACAGCGCGCCGGCGACCAGTGTGATCTGGTCGTCGAGCCGCATGGCGAGGCGATGCACGGCGCCGATGAAAGCATTGCGGCCGCCGCCGACCATGCCCACCCTCAGGCGCTTGCGCGTTGATCCGTCCGATGTTGCGTAGACCATCTTTGAAAACTCCTCCCGGCCGACCATCCCGCCGACGCGGGAGACCCTAAAACGCGGCTACCACTTTCGAACAGGATTTCCAATTTCCATATTGTAAAACGATCGTATCGCGCTAGCCTGAAATCATGAGCGGGGCGCGCAAATCATCCGGTCGATCCAGTGCCGACGAGGCCGCGACGCGCAAGCGCGGGCGCTCGCTGGCGGCATTGGGCTATATCCAGCCGCAAACCTATGAGGAACTGCGCGCGGTGCTGTCATCGGGCACCGTGCATTTCCCAAAGCGGCTGCGCCAGGTGGCGATCTTCCTGTGGCAGCATCCGAGCGACGTCGCGCTCGGCACCATCGCGCAGGTGGCGGCGCAGGCCGGCGTGCAGCCCTCGACGCTGGTGCGCTTCGCGCAGATCTTCGGCTATGCCGGATTTTCCGATTTCCAGGGCCTGTTCAAGGAGCACGTCAAGGGCTCGTGGCCGGAAGGGCGAGGCGAACAGCGCAGCGAGGCCGAGCCCAATGCGCAGCTGCGTTTCCTGCACGGCATGGTCGGCGCCTCGCAGGCTTCGCTTGGCCGCATCGAAAGCGGCTTCGACGTCGAGAGTTTCGAGAAGATGGTGGCGCTTTTGGCCGCCGCCGACCTGATCTATGTCATCGGTTCCAAGCGCGCCTTCCCGGTCACCGCTTATCTGTCGCTGACGCTCTCGCAGCAAGGCGTGCGCAACGTGCTGGTCGACAATGTCGGCTCGACCGCGCTCGACCAGGTCGGCTGCATCGGCAGCCGCGACGCCGTGCTGGCGGTTTCCTTCAGCCCCTACAATTCGATCACGCCCGACCTCGTCGCCGTGGCGCATGAGCGCAAGGCCCGCATCGTCACCATCACCGACAGCACGTTCAGCCCGCTGACCCGGCTGTCGGACAGCTGGCTGGAGGTGGTGGAATCCGACTTCGCCGGCTTCCGCTCGCTGGCCGCCTCGCTGGCGGTCGGCATGGCGCTGGTCCATGGCGTGGTGGCGCGGCGCGGCAAGTAAGCTGGTTCTGGATTGTAGCCCTTGTGGCGGAGGTCGCCAATTGCCGAAGTCGGCGCCGCCCCTCATCGCCCTGCCGGGCATTTCTCCCCGTATAGTGACGGGGAGAAGGGGCTGGCCGCAGCGCCGGCCCCTTCTTGCGACGCTGGGATTGGCGAACCGGCGGTGAGAGCGCCCCTCTCCCCGCTCTGCGGGGAGGGGGTGCCGGCAGGGCGATGTGGGGCGGCGCCAGCCAACAGCGATTGTCCTATGAACCCACGCTGGCCCGATTGACTATCGGGAACCATCGTTCCATATTTCAAAAAATAGAAACTTTGTTCCGGGAGGAGGAATGGAGATCCGGCTCGACGGCAAGGTGATTTTGGTCACCGGGTCGACGCAAGGTATCGGCCGTGCCATTGCCGAGACGCTGGCGCGCTCCGGCGCGGCGGGCCTTCTGGTCACCGGCCGCGAGAAGACGCGCGGCGACGCCGTGGCGGCGGAGCTGTCGCAATTGGGCACGCCGGCGATCTTCGTCGCCGCCGACCTCGCGGATCCGCAAGCCCCTGCACTCCTGGCTCAATCCTGCGTCGAGCGCTTCGGCCGCATCGACGGTCTCGTCAACGCCGCCGGCCTCACCGACCGAGCCTCCTTCCTCGATGCCGGCCTCGACGACTGGGCCTCGCTGTTCGCCGTCAACGCCCGCGCGCCCTTCTTCCTGATGCAGGCTGTCATCGCCGACATGAAGAAGCGCGGCCAGGGCGGCGCTATTCTCAACATCCTGTCGATCAACGCGCATTGCGGCGCGCCGGAGCTCGCCGTCTATTCCGCCACCAAGGGCGCGCTCTCCACGCTGACCAAGAACGCCGCCAACGCCCACCGCTTCGACCGCATCCGCGTCAACGGCATCAATGTCGGCTGGACCGACACGCCGGCCGAGCGCGTCATGCAATCTGAAACGCTCGGCCACGGTCCGGGCTGGCTCGACGCCGCCAACGCCGCGCAACCTTTCGGCCGGCTGCTGGCGCCACACGATATCGCGAATCTTGCCGTGTTCCTGCTCTCCGACGCCGCCGGCCCGATGACCGGCGCCGTGATCGATCAGGAGCAGTCGGTGATCGGGGCGAACCGGTGAACACTTCGCTTGAAACGCTCCGGCCCGAGTTGCTGGAGAGGCTTCCCGCCACCGTCCAGAAGCCGGCCTACGACCGCGAGACGCTGGCGCCCGGCATGGCGCATCTGGGCGTCGGCGCCTTCCACCGCTGCCATCAGGCCGAATACACGGATGATCTTTTGTCGCGCCAGTTCGACCGCTGGGGCATTGTCGGCATCAACATCCGCCCGCCTCACCTCGCCGAGACGCTGGGCCGCCAAAGCGGGCTCTACACCAGGCTGATCCGAGAGAACGATCACGTCGAGGCGCGCGTCATCGGCAGCATCGTAAAGGTGGTGGACAGCCAGGACAGCGCCGGACCAGCGCTCGACGTGCTCGCCTCACCCGACATCGAACTGGTGACGATGACGGTGACCGAGAAAGGCTATTGTCACGTCCCCTCGACTGGGGAACTCGACCTCGGTCATCCCGACATCGTCCATGACCTTGCCAACCCGGAGACACCGCGCAGCGTGCCCGGCATCCTCACGCAGGCGCTGGAGTTGCGCCGGGCAACGCATGGGCGGAAGCTGACGCTGCTATCCTGCGACAACATCCCGACCAACGGCGTCATCCTGGAGACCGTGGTGCGGACCTTTGCCGAACGGCGCGGCAACCGCCTGGCCGACTGGATCGCAGCCAAAGCCGCCTTCCCCTCCGCCATGGTCGACCGCATCGCGCCGGCGGTAACGCAGGACGATCTCGACAGCGTCGAGCAATGGTTCGGCTATCACGACGGCGCCGTCGCCGTCGGCGAGCCGTTCCGGCAGTGGGTGATCGAGAAAAAGTTCGCTGGTCGCATGCCGCGCTGGGATCTGGTCGGCGCGACCTTCGTCGACGATGTCACGCCGTTCGAGCATCTCAAGATGCGGGTGCTGAACGGTGCGCAGACGACGCTCGCCACGCTCGGCGTGCTGGCCGGGCTCGAACACACGTCAGACGCCATCGCCGACCCGCTGCTGTCGGTCTTCGTACGCCGCATGCTGGTCGAGGAGACAGTGCCGACGCTGATGCCGGTCCCCGGCATGGAGCCGTTGGCCTATATCGAGCAGAGCCTCGGCCGGTTGAAGAACACCGCGATCCGGCACCGCAACCACCAGATCGCCACCGATGGTTCGCAAAAGATCGTCCAGCGCCTGCTCAACCCGATCCGCGACCGGCTAAGCCAAGGGGCCAGCATCGGACTGCTCGCGGTGCCGGTCGCCGGCTGGATGGCCTATCTGATCCAGGCCTCGGAACGCTTCGGCAAGCTCTGGCCGGTGTCGGATCCCTACGCCGGCAAGGTCGCCGCGATTGCCGACGCCACCGGCCGCGATGCGCCGGCGCTGGCTTCGGCCATCCTTGCCATCGACACGATTTTCGACCCCGGCCTTGCCGCGAACGAGACATTCCGCGAGGCCATCACCGTGGCGCTTGGCGAGCTGCTTTCGGACAATCCGATGGCGGCTGTCCGGCACAGTCTTGAACAAGATGAGGTCGCGAGGTTGAAGCGATCCAAACAATCGGCATTATAGGCATCGGTCGTGAAGTCACGGCCAGGGGAGGCATGATGAAACTTGGACTGCTCACCGCACCGTTCGCGGAGACGCCGCTTGGCGATGTCGCCGGCTGGGCCAGCTCGGTCGGCTTCGAGGCGCTGGAAATCGCCTGCTGGCCGAAATCCTCCGGCGCCAGCCGACGCTATGCCGGCACCAGCCATATCGACGCCTCCTCCACCTCGCCCGCACAGGCCAGGGAGATCGTCGCCTCGCTGGCGGAGAAGAACATTTCCGTCTCCGGCCTCGGCTATTATCCCAACCCGCTGCATCCCGATGCCGCGCACCGCGAGGCGGTTATTGCCCATCTGAAGAAGGTGATCGTGCTGGCCGCCAATATGGGCGTGCCGGTGGTCAATACTTTCTGCGGCGGCGATGCCGCCAAGCCCATCGACGTCAACTGGCAGGACGCTCTTAAGGTCTGGCCCGAGATCGTCGCCTTTGCGCGCGGGCATGGCGTGAAGCTCGCCTTCGAGAACTGCCCGATGATCTTCAGCTATGACGAATGGCCGGGCGGGCACAACATCGCCTATTCGCCGCAGGTCTGGCGCCGCATCCTGGAGACCTGGGGCGGCGATATCGGCATGAATTTCGACCCCTCCCATCTGGTCTGGCAGATGATCGACCAGGCCCGCTTCATCAGGGAGTTCGGTCCCTACATGCTGCATGTCCACGCCAAGGACCTGATGATTGATCATGATGGTTTGTACGAGCGCGGAATCCTTTCGGCTGGCATAGGCTGGCAGGTGCCGCGCATGCCGGGGCTGGGCGATGTCGACTGGAGCGGCTTCTTCTCCGGTCTCTATCGTGCCGGTTATGACGGATCCATCATCATCGAACACGAGGACAGGCGATTTGAAGGCAGCGACGATCAAGTGAAGCGTGGCTTCCTGCTTGCCCGCGACGTGCTGCGCCCCTTCGTCAAATGAATTGAAGCGCGCTGCGTGACTCAGTTTGTCAGCGGCGCGCTTTAACGGATTGAATTGAAACCGAAAAACAATGTGGAGGAGTACTGAAATGAAGAAAATCCTGACCATGGTCCCGCTGCTTGCGGGTGCTGCCTTGCTGGCCTCGGTAAGCGTGTCGTCGGCCGCCGGCAAGTACACGATCGGCATCTCCAACACCGTGCAGGGCAATGGCTGGCGCGAGGAGATGGTCTGCGCCATGAAGGCGCAGGCGCTGGCCTCCGGCGAAGTGGCAAAACTCAACATCGCCCACCGCAACACCGATGCCGCCGGGCAGCTGGAAGACATCCGCAACCTGATCAGCGCCAAGGTCGACGCCATCGTCGTCAACCCCGCCGATCCGGCCGGCATCAAGGCGGGGCTTGAGGAAGCCACCAAGGCCGGCATCGTCGTCGTCGCCGTCGACCAGGCGGTCACCGAACCGTCGGCCTACATCATCTCCAACAACCAGGAGGAATACGCCTATCTCGGCGCCAAGTGGCTGTTCCAGCAGATGGGCGGCAAGGGCGAGGTGTTCTACATGCGCGGCGCCGCCGGCGCTTCGGCCGATAGCGACCGCGACAAGGGCTTCAAGAAGGCGCTGGCCGAGTTCCCCAATGTGAAGGTCGCGCAGGAAGTCTTCACCGGCTGGCAGCAGGACCAGGCCAAGCAGCAGATGCTGTCGTTCCTGGCCACCGGCACGCCGTTCAACGGCGTGTGGACCTCGGGCATCGACAACGTCATCGTCGACGCCCTTGTCGAATCGCAGGCGCCGCTGGTGCCGATCGTCGGTGCCGACAATGCCGGCTTCGTCGGCCAGTTGAGCTCGGTCAAGGGCCTCGTCGGCGCGGCGGTGACCAACCCCGGCTCGATCGGCGGTGCGGGCGTCACGCTGGCGCTGCAGATCCTCGACGGCAAGAAGCCGGCGGAGCACACCGTGCTGGTGCAGCCGCAGCTGTGGGAAAACGCCACGGAAGAAGGCAAGGCCAAGCTGAAGGCCGCCGCCGACCCGTCGCTCAGCCCGGAATGGCCGGTCTCGATCATGATCCCGGACTGGACCACCTACACCAAGGACCAGATCGTCGCCTGCAAGGGCCCGGGCGAGTAAGCAAGAGCCGCGTTTCTGCCTTCTCCCCTTGTGGGAGAAGGTGGATCGGCGCGCAGCGCCGAGACGGATGAGGGGTGCTGGACGGAGTGAGACGTTGGTGTTCCCTGGAACACCCCTCATCCGACCGAGCTTCGCTCGGCCACCTTCTCCCACAAGGGGAGAAGGCAGGGGCGCCGTGGAGCACCGACTTTAGCTTCTGGAACGAGACCCGAACGATTTGACCGCAAATCCTCTCCTCGACGCCTCGGGCGTCGCCAAGAATTACGGCGCGGTCGCCGCGCTGCGCAACGCGTCGCTCTCCGTCCTGCCGGGCGAGGTGCACGCGCTGATGGGCGCCAACGGCGCCGGCAAGTCGACGCTGGTGAAGATCCTGACCGGAGCGATCTCGGCCAATGCCGGGCGCATCCTGATCCGTGGCGAGGCCCGCGACATACGCTCGCCCGCTGCCGCGCGCCGCGCCGGTCTGCTGCCCGTCTACCAGGAGCCGTCGCTGATCCCCGACCTTGACGTGCTGTCCAATCTGCGGCTCACCGGCACGCCGGTCGAGCCGTTCCGCGCCTGGGTGCGCGAACTCGGCATTCCTGACCTCGATCTCCGCGACACCGCGCGCGACATTCCGCTGGCCATTCTGCGCGTGCTCGACCTCGCCCGCGCGCTGGCCGTCGAGCCCGATGTGCTGCTGCTCGACGAGATGACGGCGGCGCTCCCCGCCAACCTCGCCGAAAAAGTGCTTGAGGTGGTGCGGCGCCAGGGCGACAGCGGCCGCGCCGTGATCTTCATTTCGCACCGCTTCGTCGAGATCGCGGCGCTGTGCGACCGCGCCACCGTGCTGCGCGACGGGGCAACCGTCGGCGTCGTCGACATCGAGCCGGGCGTGGAAGAAAAGATCGTCGAGCTGATGCTCGGCACCCGCATCGTCAAAACCCATGTCGCCGCCCGCACCGCCGCCCAGAAGGCAGCGCCCGCCCCTGCCCGCCCCCGGCTCGCCGTACGCAATCTGCGCGTCGGCACCAAGCTCAGCGACGTCTCCTTCGATCTCGCCGATGGCGAGGTCGCTGGCGTCGTGGCGCTGGAAGGCCAGGGCCAGGACGAATTGTTCGCGGCCCTTGCCGGCTCGATCAAGCCGTCGGGCGGCACGATCGAGGTCGACGGTCAGCCGGCGAAGTTTTCTCACCCCATCGACGCCATCCGTGCCGGCATCGCCTATGTGCCGGGCGACCGCTCCGAGGCGCTCGCCATGCAGCGTTCGGTGCGCGAGAACATCGCCCTTCCCTTCAGTGCGGCTCTTCGCAACTGGGGGCCTATTCGTATGCGCAGGGAGCGCGCCACGGTACTCAGCGCCATCCAGCGGCTGCAGATCGACACCCGCGCGCAAGGCGAGGTGCAGCGCCTGTCCGGCGGCAACCAGCAGAAGGTGACGATCGCCCGCTGGATCGCCGCGGACGCCCGCACCATCCTGTGCTTCGACCCGACGCGCGGCATCGATGTCGGCACCAAGCAGGAGATTTACAAATTGCTGCGCGAGCTCGCCGGCCACGGCAAGTCGGTGCTGTTCTATACGTCCGAACTGGAAGAGGTGCAGCGCGTCTGCGACCGCGTCATCGTCATCTTCGGTGGCCGCCTCGTCGATATCTTCCCGGTCGAGGAAGCCGACGAACCGGCGCTGATGCGCGCCGCCTACGGCCTGCCGCGCGGCGCCAAGGCCGATATCGGCATTCTCGCCGATCCCTCGGCGAATCCGTCGGATTCGACGTCGGCCAATGCCTCCGATGCGCCGGAGGCCGCGCCATGAACCATTTCCTGCGGCGTCAGGGCTGGGTATCGGGCCTGTTCGCCCTGCTCATCGTTCTGTTCATCGTCACCAAGCTGATCCAGCCCGGCTACGGCAGCGGCGATTTCGGCTCGCTCGCCCGCGCCGTCTTGCCCTATGCTTTCGCCGTCGCCGCGCAGACCGTGGTCGTCATCGCCGGCGGTATCGATCTGTCGGTCGCCGCCATGATGGCACTGACCAGCGTCACCGCCGCCTCGATGATGGCGGGCGCGTCGGAAGAATACGCGCTGTTCGTCGTGCCCTTCGTGCTCGCCATGGGCTTCGTGCTCGGCGCGCTCAACGGCCTGCTCATCGTCGTCACCCGCGTGCCCGACATCGTCGTCACCCTCGCGATGCTTTTCGTGCTGCAGGGTGCCGCCCTTCTGGTGCTCGAAGCGCCTGGCGGCGCGGCCGCCGAGTGGCTGAAGGCGCTGATCTCGGGCACGGTGCCGATACCCGGCCTGCCCGACGCCATCGACGCCTGGGTCCCGAAGGCACTGCTGGTGCTGATCGTCTGCCTCGCGATCATCTGGATACCGCTCAGGCGCTCACGCCTTGGCCTCTCCATCTACGCCATCGGCTCCAGCGAACTGGCGGCGTTCCGCAGCGGCGTTCCGGTCAAGCGCACCCGCATCATCGCCTATGCGCTGTCGGGCCTGTTCGCCGCCTTCGGCGGACTGGCGCTGACCATGAGCACCGGCATCGGCGCGCCCATCCCCGGCCCCTATCTCCTGGCCAGCGTCGCCGCCGTGGTGCTGGGCGGCGTGGCGCTCGGCGGCGGCAAGGGCGGCCTGCTCGGCCCCATCGTCGCCGTCTTCGTGCTGCGCCTGGTGCGCACCGACCTGACGCTGCTCGCCATCGACCCCAACGTCACCGCCATCATCGAAGGCCTGATCATGGTCGCCGTGGTGATGTTCGGCGCGTTCATCACGATGCGGGGGCGGCAATGATGGGAAGGCATCGGCGCGCCTTTCTTCCTTCCCCCCTTGTGGGGGAAGGTGGCCTCGCGAAGCGAGGTCGGATGAGGGGTGCTCCAGAACGCACCGACGCCTCATTCCTTCCAGCACCCCTCATCCGTCTCGGCGCTACGCGCCGATCCACCTTCTCCCACAAGGGGAGAAGGGGTAGACGCGTCGCTTGCGCCACCCCATCGCGAACAGGAGCCACTTCATGAGCACCACCGCGATCAAGCCCCAGCCCGTCCCCTACGGCCGCCGGATAAAGCGCTTCATGGCCGACCGGCCGCTGGTCCCGCTCATCATCCTGCTCGTCATCCTGGTGGTGATCCTGCAGATCCTGCGCCCCGGCATCGTCAACGAGCGCTGGATCGCCAACACCATCAAATTCGCCATTCCGCTGGCGATCCTGGCCGGCTGCCAGACCATGACCATGCTGACCGGCGGCATCGACCTGTCGGTGGGCACGGTGGCGACGATGAGCGCCTTCATCATGGCGACGCAGATCGTCAATCAGGACCCGGCTATCGCCTTGCTGCTGGCGATGATGCCGGCGGTGCTGATCGGGCTCGTCAACGGCGTCGGCGTCGGCGTCTTCCGCGTCCACCCGCTGATCATGACGCTGGGCACCAGCCTGATCGGCACCGGCTGCCTGCAGGTCTACCAGCGCACGGTGATTGCGTCGGGCGCCAAGATACCCGATTTCCTCAACTGGCTGGGCACCGGCGTCACCTGGGGTTTCCCCAACGCCCTGCTGCTGTTCGTGCCGCTGGCGGCGCTCATCGTCTTCACGCTGGCCCGCACCGGCTTCGGCCGCCTGCTCTACGCCGTGGGCGACAATGAGCGCGCCACGCGCCTCTCCGGCGTGCAATACTGGCAGGTGATCACCGCGCTCTACATCACCTCGAGCGTGCTCGCCGGCATCACCGGCCTGCTCTATATCGGCCTGATCAAGGCCCCGTCCCTGTCGCTCGCCGAACCACTGGTGCTGCCTTCGGTGGCGGCGGCCGTGATCGGCGGCACCTCCATCTTCGGCGGCCGCGGCGGCTACACCGGCACCATCATAGGCGCACTCATCCTGACCGTGCTGACGACGCTGCTGACGATCTTGCAGATGCCGGAAGGTGCGAGACGGATCCTGTTCGGGCTGATCGTGCTGTTCGTGACGGCGGCGTATCTGCGGATTGTGGAGGAGCGATAGAGAATAAACGGCTGATTTGGGCGGAAGCGGACACTTGCCCGCCCGATGGCTGCAATTCGCGAGGGGTGGTGCAGGCCGGATCACGCGTTTGTTTGACGCCTTGGCCTTAAATGCCTTGCTCTTGGGCAGCGCGCTTGGAAATGTCGCGTTATCCCGTTCTTAGGACACCAAGGAACAGATCCATGCGCAACATCTTGCTCGCAGTTGCTTTCATCGCCGCCTCCGCCACGCTTTCGAGCTCCGCCTATGCCCATGCCCATCTGGAAGCTGCCCAGCCGCCGATCAACGGCACGGTGAAAGACGCCCCCACGGAACTCGACCTCAAATTCAGCGAGGAGCTCAACCTGAAGTTCACCGGCGTAAACGTCATCGGACCGGACAAGAAGCAAGTCAAGACCGATGGCGACATGCTGATGGACGGCGACAAGACGTTCATGGTCAATCTTCCCGCCGGGCTCGCCGCCGGCACCTACAAGGTCGAGTGGCATGCGCTGTCGCAGGACGGCCACAAGACGCATGGCGACTATAAGTTCACCGTGAAGCCGTGATCGATCAGAAGGGGGCCCACGATCATGCCCCTCTTTTCGCTTTCGTGATGACGGACCGCCCAATGTTGCCTCCCCCGGCCGCCCGATGATGCCGGACACTTTCCTCATGGCCTGCCGCTTCGTTCACGATGCGGCGCTGATGATGCTCTGGGGCGGCTTCGGCTATCTGGCGGCGCTTGTGCCTCGGCGCCTGGCCGGGCCGATCGCGGACCGGCTGGCTGGTTCCCGCCTCGTTGCGGTCGGGCTTGCGCTGGCCACCACGCTTCTCGCCCTGCCGATCCAGACCGCCATGATCGGCGACGGCTGGACCGATGCGGTGAACGGGCGGGTACTGACCGATGTGCTGATGACGACCAGCGTCGGGACGGCATGGCTGGCGCAACTCGCGGCTGTCGTCATCCTTGTCTTTTCGCAATTGTCTCCTGCCCGCTTCAAGACGGCAGCGACCGCCGGCGCGGCAGCGCTCGGTCTGGCCGCTCTCGCCTTCAGCGGACATGCGGTCATGCAGGGCGGCTGGCAAGGCGTTGTTCATCCGCTCAACGACGTCCTGCACGTACTTGCCGCCGGCGCATGGATAGGCGCGCTGCCGCCGCTGCTCATTGTGCTCGCGCAATTCGGCCAGCCGCCCTTCAAGGCCGAGGCGACGGTGGCACTGCGCCGCTTCTCGACCGCCGGCCACTGGGCTGTCGCGCTGGCGATCCTGTCCGGTATCGGCAATAGCCTGTTCATCGTCGGCTGGCCACTCGGCATCTCCCCTACCTACCGGGCGCTGCTGACGGCAAAGATCGTCGTCGTCTTCCTTATGACGGCGGCAGCTATCCTCAACCGCTATTGGTTCGTGCCGCGCCTCGGCCGATACCGCGCCTCCGCCCTCGCCGCAATCCGGACAGGCACACTGGCCGAGATAGGCCTCGGCCTTGCCGCGATCTTGCTCGTCTCGATCTTCGGCTTGCTCGATCCGATTGGCGGGAACTGATCGAGTCGCCTCACCATGGCGAGAAGCTCAGAGCACCCATTGCAAGACCAAGCCCAGGACACAGAGCGACATGACCAGCGTGGATAACCATCCAAGCGCGCGTAGCCAGCCTTGCACGGGGAATTCTCCCATAATATCCCGGCGATGGGTCATCTGCATCATGACCGCCATCACCGGCACCGCACAGACGCCATTGATCACCGCACTCCAGTAAAGCGCCTTGATGGGGTCGATCGGTGTAAACATGATCCCCATCCCCAAGGCCCCGGCGCTCGCCAGGGTGGCGTAGAAGGCGACAGCTTCCTTGGGCCGGCGCTCAAGACCGACTGGCCAGCGAAAAGCTTCGCCCACCGCGTAGGCGGCCGAGCCTGCGAGGACAGGCACGGCGAGTAGCCCGGTGCCAATGATTCCAGCGGCAAAGATTACGAATGCGAAACGGCCGGCCACCGGCTCCAAGGCCTTTGCGGCGTCTGTCGAAGAACCGATATCCGTCACCCCGGCCTTATGCAGCGTTGCGGCACTGGTGATGACGATGGCGATCGCGATCAGATTCGAGAAGGCCATTCCCATCAGCGTGTCGGCGCGGATGCGTGAAAACGCCGGCGAGGCCTGCCAGGGTGCCCAACGGAGTGGCTTGGCCTTGGGATCGAGTTGCTGTTCCTCGACCTCTTCCGAGGCTTGCCAGAAGAACAGGTAAGGCGAAATGGTCGTGCCCAGGATTGCAAGCAGCGTCGTGAAAAAGGTCTCGTTCCAGCTTATGCGGGGAATCAGAATGCCGCTTACCGCGTCACCCCATGATACATGCGCGAGGAAAAGGGCACCGACATAAGCAAACAGGCTGAGTGTCGTCCATTTGAGGACGGTGACGTATCTCGAATAGTTCAGGAACACGATCGCCGAGATGCAAATCGCACCGAAAAGGACGACATAAAGCGAGCTCGGGCCACCAACCAGGAGCTTTAGAGCGTCGCCCATGGCGCTGAGATCAGCCCCGATGTTGACGACGTTGGCGACAAACACCAGCGTAACGACAAACCACGATAGCGAAACCGGGTAGTGCCGGCAGAGATTGCCGGATATACCCCGCCCCGTGGTTCGGCCTAACCGCGCCGCTATCTCCTGGATCGCCGCCATGAGAGGAAAAGTGAAGAGAAGCGTCCAGCTGATAGAGAACCCGAGTTGCGCTCCAGCTTGGCTGTAGGTGCCGATGCCTGAGGGATCGTCGTCGGAGGCGCCGGTGATGAAGCCCGGGCCGATGGTCCGGAGGAGACGCTGAAATGGTCCTTTTGCCGAGACGTTGTTCTGGTCTTCGGCGACTTTGGCGCTGAGATCGGTCACGACTGCCCTCGCGCCTCTCAACGAAGGCCGACCGCATTGGTTTCATAAGTGCTAATAAAAAGCGTGGCTTACCAAGGCGCGAGCCATTGCCCTCGGCACTGAAACTGCGCCCGTGCCGGTGTATCCAGGCCTTGGGACCCCTTCCCAAGCCCAGGCGTTGGCCGACCAAGTTCCCGTGCCGGCCGAATTGGTCTGACCGGCGCTTCGTCGCTTCGGCCGCTACAGCGCTTCCAGTGCGACTCTGTGAACGCGCCGACATATCAAGGCAGGCTGATCCGCGGATCGGGCCTAGGCCGGTCTGGCGTACTGTTCGGCGCTCAGCACTTCGATGCACTGGAACGGTGCCTTGCCTTCCACCCAGGCGTCGTGGCCGGGCGGGATCGTGTAGGACATGCCTTCACTGAAGGTCTTTTGCGTCCCGTCCTTCATTTTGATGGTGATTGTCCCGGACACGACATAGCCGACATGTGAGACCTGGCAGCTGTCGGTCTTGACCACCGGCTTCACGCATTCGGACCATCGCCAGCCGGGCTCCATGTTCATCCGCGCGAGCGTGTAGCCTGGCAGCCGCACCACTTCGACGCGCGTCTTGGCGGGCGAGCGCACCTCGTCCGGTTTGTCATGCGATTTGGCTTCCAGTTTCGTGACGTTCATTGCAGCTTCGGCCATGGCATCCTCCCATCTTTTGAAGCGGAGCCCGAGACCGCGATCGCCGGGGACCGCTGTCGCATCCATACACCATTTCATCAGAATTCGCTAATGTAACAGGCCTAGTCCGGCCTCGTCGGATGCAACTGGCGGCCGCGCCACCCTCACCAGAAGCCGATGAGCGACCTCAGGACCGCCGCCGTGCCAGCGCCGTTCCGCCAGCTCCGCCGGATGCTGAACGCGTCATAGTCCCCTCACAGCGCCAAGCTCCCCTGCTCCGCCTCCTCGGCATTGGGATCGCCGGGCGCCGTCGCCCAGGCGAGTTCGACCAACGTCACGGTGCGCTTGCCCGTGCCGTCGACCTGGCAGACGATCAGCCCCTGCTCCTCGATATAGGTCAGGAGACGCCGGGCTCGGCGCAGCGAGTGCGAACCATAGGCGCGGGCGATCGCGGCGTCGCTCGGGCACGGCCAGCCCTCTTTCGCCGCACGCGCGATCATCATGAACACGCCCTGCATGTCGTCGGGCAGCAGGGAGGCGCGGACCGAAACGTCGCGCCACGCATCGTCCTCGGTGGTCTCGGACCCCAGCCCGGCGCGGGCGCGCGTCAGCATGCGGCGGAACGCGGGCAGATCAGGCACCACCGAGGCGAGCCCCTCGATGCGGCAGCGCACGACGAATTCCTGGTAGAGCACGCCGATGACGCGAAAACCCGCATCGGGCTCCGCCAGCACGGCGCGCAGCACACGGTCGACCCGCTCGCGCCGTTCGGCCAGATCCTCGGCGCTGATCGGCGGTTCCACCGGCTCGGGCCGGATTTCCAGCGCCGCCGATTTCGCCGCCATCAGTTGGTCGAGCAGATCAGGCGACGCCGTCCGGCGCGGCGCGCGCACCGTCTCGGGCGGCGGCGCCGCCAGGATGATCGCGCGCGCGTCCTCGAGCGCTGCCCCCGGCAGCGGCATCAGCCGCGGCGTGCCGTTGCGCGGGCTTGTGTCGGTCGGGCCGATGCGCAGGCCGAGCGGCCGCCGCGACAGCGCCGGCCCCAGCGCCATGAACTGCCCGCGCTCCAGGTCGCGAAACGCTTCCGCCTGGCGCCGCTCCATGCCCAGGAGATCGGCCGCGCGCGCCATGTCGATGTCGAGGAAGGTGCGGCCCATGAGGAAGTTGGACGCCTCGGCCGCGACGTTCTTGGCGAGCTTGGCCAGCCGCTGTGTGGCGATGATGCCGGCAAGCCCGCGCTTGCGGCCACGGCACATCAGATTGGTCATGGCGCCGAGCGACAACTTGCGCGCCTCGTCGGAAACCTCGCCGGCCACCGCCGGCGCGAACAGCTGCGCCTCGTCGACCACCACCAGCATCGGATACCAGTGATCGCGCGCGACCTCGAACAGCCCGCCGAGGAAGGCGGCGGCGCGCCGCATCTGGTTCTCGGCATCGAGCCCTTCGAGATTGAGTACCGTGGAGACACGATGGATGCGCGCCCGCTCGCCGGCCGCCTGCAGGCCACGCTCGGTATGCTCCTCGGCATCGATCACCAGATGGCCATAACGCTCGCCCAGCGACACGAAGTCGCCTTCGGGATCGACGATGGTCTGCTGCACCCAGGGCGCGCTCTGCTCCAGCAGCCGGCGCAAGAGATGCGACTTGCCCGATCCCGAATTGCCCTGCACCAGAAGACGGGTCGCCAGCAGCTCCTCGAGATCAAGGTTCGCCGGTGCGCCCGCCGTGGTGTGGCCCATCTCGATCGCAACGGTCATGTCTCGACTCAGGCTCTCCCTTCGCAGACGGGCTTATCAACCCCATCGCGGCGCGTCGAGCCGCACCGGGCCGAGGCTTCGCGTTGCGCACAGCCGTGAGGAGCGGTGAATTGCCTCGGTAGGGACCAGCAGGCAAGGCGCGACTGGTG
This sequence comes from Mesorhizobium sp. B2-4-15, assembly GCF_006658505.1. GTDB lineage: Bacteria > Pseudomonadota > Alphaproteobacteria > Rhizobiales > Rhizobiaceae > Mesorhizobium. Next base: position 118,392 of record NZ_VFUZ01000012.1, on the reverse strand, counting down.
CAGCCGACCGATCGCCATCGAGCCTGTGGATAGTAACCACCTGTTCACCATGGGCCGGCGTTCCGATTGAAGCCGTCGGGCATCCGCGTAGCCTGACCCTGCATCGCGACCCCAATGTGATGCACCCCAACGCCCCAAATGGCGGCCGGCGTTTTCAAGTTCTCTCCACAAGTATACGCCGGTCGCCACCTTCATCGCCCATCATTGCCGCCGCACGAAACCGGTTGTCTGGCGCAAAGCCGGGGTTGACCGGCCCGGAGCGCGAGGCGACACTTCATGCGAAGAGCAGTTCCGGGAACGCCCGCCGCCAGCCCGGACTGCGCAAGGCAAGTGCGAGGAGGAAACGCGATGGACGAGCCCGAACGGTGGCGCCACATGTCGACGGCGCCGAAGGACGGCAGCCGGATCCTGGTCACGGTCCGCCCCTCCGAACAGGGACCGGCTGAAGTCGACCTCGCCTACTGGTCGCGCGCCGACCAGTTCGCCGAAGAGGGCTGGCGCGCCTCTGATTCTTCTCCAGGCCGCGTCATCGAATATGCCGAGCCAGAGCTGAAATGCTGGATGCCCCTACCCTCGGCCAACCTCGCCCGCGCCTCAATGCCTGCCCCTTGGGAGGGCGACGACACCGGGCAGTTGGACGGCTCGGGGATTTAGGGGCCATCGGTGAAGCTGCTGATCTCCCCCCTTGAGGGGGAGATGGCCGGCAGGCCAGAGGGGGTTGCCGCGCGTGAGGCGCCAGCCTCTTTTTTGCAGCAAAGAAGGTGTCGCGTCAGGTCGGACCGACCCCCTCTGTCGCCTTCGGCGACATCTCCCCCTCAAGGGGGGAGATCAGCAGCTTCGCCGCCGGCTCCTCTCCACTGAAGAGGAGCAACCTCTCAGAACAAAAATGCAGCCGTCGCCGGGTTCGGCCCCGTCCGGCCGTCAGCGGCATCCATCCCCGCGATCGCCTTCAAATCCTGGGCGTCCAGTTCGAAATCGAAGACGTCGAAATTGGCCGATATGCGGTCCTGGTGGATCGATTTCGGGATGACGATCAACCCTTGCTGGAGATGCCAGCGGATGATCGTCTGGGCGGCGGACTTGCCGTGCTTCCTGGCAATGCCCGCAATGGTCGGGTCGCTGAGCAGCCGGCCGCTGCCCAGCGGGCTCCAGCTTTCGGTATGGATGTCATGCCCAGCATGGAAATCCCTGAGTTCGCGCTGCTGAAAGCGCGGATGCAGTTCGATCTGGTTGACGACGGGCGTCACGCCGGTTTCGCCGATGATGCGCTCCAGATGGTCCCTGTTGAAATTCGAAACACCGATCGACTTGACGCGACCGGCCTGCTTCAGCTCGATGAGGGTCTTCCAGGCCTCGACATATTTGTCCTGGCTGGGCACAGGCCAGTGGATCAGGAACAGGTCGATCTGCTGGATGCCGAGCTTCTTCATCGTATCGTCGAAAGCGCGTAACGCCGCATCGCGCTGGTGGGCACCGTTGCGCAGCTTCGAGGTGATGAACAGCTCGCTTCTCGGCACGGCGGCACCACGGATCGCCTCGCCGACGCCCTCCTCGTTCTGATAACCCTGCGCGGTATCGATCAGCCGGTAGCCGGCCTTGATTGCCCAGCCCACCACCTGCGCGGTGATGTCATGATCGACCTGCCACACGCCAAGCCCAAGCTGGGGAATGGCGGCGCCGTCGTTCAACGTGATCTGTTCAGGCATGATGGGAATCCTTTGCGTAGGAACGTCCGGGCGATCGCCCGACGCAGCCTATCTAGGCACGACCTGGGACGACGGCCAGTCGCCGGCGGACAAATTCGCGAGAGATGTAACTATGCCAAATTGTGGACAGCGGGCGCGAAGCACCCCCTCTGTCCGGCAGGACAGAAGGGGGGCGTGAAGGAACGCGGCGCTGGTTCGTAGTCCGCCTTTCCCGCCTCTGCACCCTCACCTCGGCCGGCGCACCGCGCGCACCACGCCGGCGGGGCCGCTGCCGCAGAAGAAGCAGTCGCCGCCATCGGATTCCAGCCCCGACACGTTCTTGCCGGCCGGCATGTCGAGCCTTTCGAGCACCTTTCCGGTCTCCGGATCGATGCGCCTGATATCGCTCTGGTCGCCTTCCCAGGTGGCGTGCCACAGTTCGCCGTCCACCCAGGTCACCCCGGTGACGAAGCGGTTGGACTCGATCGTGCGCAGGATTTTTCCGCTCTCGGGATCGATCTGGTGGATCTTGCGCTCCCGGTACTGCCCGACCCAGAGCGTGCCCTCGGCCCAGGTCAGCCCGGAGTCGCGGCCGCCGCCGGGCGCCGGGATGGTGGAGAGCACCCCGCCAGTATCGGGATCGATCTTCTGGATGCGGTCGCCGGCGAGCTGGAAGAAATGCCGGCCGTCATAGGCGGTGCCGGCATGGGCGGCGACATCGATCGAACGCAGCGTCTGCCCGCTTTCCGGATCGAACGCGTTCAGCCTGTCGCCTGAGGCGAACCAGACATTCTTGCCGTCGAAGCTCACGCCCGCGACCTGGTCCACCCCTGAAAAAGGCCCGTATTCGCGCAGGATTTCGGCCGCTGAATGTTTCATGTCTTGATCCTCACAATGATGTCATCCTGCCTGTTCGTTTGCTTGGAGCATGATCCGTTCCGAAAGAGGCTCCACTTCGGGATCATGTCCTAGCCGTTCGGCAGCGGCGCCGGGAGTAACAAGGTGGTCGTGAATCCCGCCACCGGCGGCGTCATCCAGCGGCGCGCCCGGCCATGGCCGAAGGACTGCACCTTGCCGGCCTCGGCGAGCGGCTCGAGCGCCCGCTGCACGCTGCGCTGGCCGGTTCCGAGCGCCAGCGCCAGGGCCGAGCTCGACCAGGCCTCGCCATCGGCAAGCAGGGCAAGCACGGCCGCGTGCCGTTCCTCGATCGGCCGCGCCAGCACCATCACGGCGCGCGCCTGAAGCGGCGCCAGCGTGAAGCCGCGCCTGGTGGCGCTGATATCCGCCAGCACGCCGAGCTCGGCGCGCAGCCGGCCGATCTCGACGCGTAGGCGGGCGCGGTGCGATTCATCGGCATGCTTGCCGCCGAAGGCCCGCGCCACGAGCTCCTCGCGCGACACATCCCCAGGCCATACTTCAGCGAGCGCACGCGCCAGCGCGAACAGCACCGGCCGGCTCGCCAGCGAAACCGTGGTCTCGCCGCTGCGCACCGCATAGCGGAAGGCATCGACGATCAGCGCTGGCGATCCCTGCAATGCCTCGACCTCTTCGAGGAGCACCGGCCGCTCCGCGCCCTGCATGATCAGCCGTGCCGCGGGTGCCTCCAGCGCCTGGAATGCGCTGTCGACCTCCGCCATGAGGCCGGCAATGCCGGCCTGGCGCGCGGCGTTACGGGCCCATTCCAGCGCCGCGCGCGCCGGCCGGGTCCTCAAGCGCCGCATGGCGATGCCGGCGACCGCGAGCTCATGGGCGGCCCGCGGCGCCGGCGGAAGCGGCGTCGGGTCGAGCCCTGCCAGCACATGCTCGGCCTCGTCGAGACGGCCGATCAGCAGCAGGCGCCGCACCTTGAGGTGGCCGGCATGCGCCGCGTTCAGCCGGTCGCCATGCTTTTCCAGCGTCGCGCGTGCCGCGTCGAGCGCCTTCGCCGGCCAGCCGAGGTCGCGCGAGACCAGCGCGATCTCGGCTTCGGCGACGACGCATCTGGCGCGCGCGACGGCCTCTTTCGGGCCGAAGGCGCGCGTGGCCCGCCGCAACAATAGCTTGGCGCGCTCGAAGTCGCCGAGCTGCGCCATGGCGATGCCGCGCAACGCCAGTGCCGGTGCGTCCTCGCGCAAGGCGACCCGGTCAAGCGCGCCGAGCGGATCGCCTCCGGCCAGTGCCAGCGCCGCCGCCGTGATCAGCGAGTCCATTCAAATCCTGTCACACTTGTAACTCCCACCCCGAAAAGCTCCGCCCTAACTTAAGTCACCGCAGCCAAGCAGCAAGCCGCATCGGCAGCGAGCGGCGCAACAACGGAGAACACCGAATGTCCACCGACGCAACCAACGGCAGCACCGGGCGTGCCCAGCGCCACCCCTGCTGTGCCGGCCCCGAGGATGCGGATGCCATCGCATTTGCACCGCCCGCCCCGCCCGGCTCCACCATGGCTCAGGATGCCCAGGCAACGACAGCCCGCAACGACACCATGACTGACAAAGGAGAAGACCAATGACCAAGCACATGACGATGAAGACCCCGCCGATCGTCTCACGGCAGGAATGGGACGCCGCGCGCGAAAAGATGCTGGTGAAGGAGAAGGCGACGCTGCGCGCCAAGGACGCGCTCGCCGCCGAACGCCGCCGCATGCCATGGATGGAAGTGGACAAGGCCTATGTCTTCGAAGGCCCCAATGGCAACGCGAGCCTGCTCGACCTCTTTGAAGGCCGCCGCCAGCTGATCGTCTACCGCGCCTTCTTCGAGCCGGGCGTCTATGGCTGGCCCGATCACGCCTGCCGCGGTTGCTCGCTGGGCGCCGACCAGGTCGGCCACCTCGCCCATCTCAATGCCCGCGATACCACGCTTGCCTACGCTTCGCGCGCGCCGCAGCCCGACATCGCACGGCTGAAGACGCGGATGGGCTGGGACATGCCCTGGTACACAATCACCGACAGCTTCGACAAGGATTTCGGCGTCGACGAATGGCACGGCCACAACGTGTTCATCCATGACGGCGAGCGCATCTTCCGCACCTATTTCATCAACAACCGCGGCGACGAGGCGATGGGCACGGTCTGGAGCTATCTCGACGCCACGCCGCTCGGCCGCCAGGAGGTCTGGGAGGACTCGCCCGAAGGCTACCCCCAGACCCCGCTCTACAGCTGGTGGAACTGGCACGACAATTACGAAGCCGGAGCCGACAAGAAATGGGCCGAAGTGGCCGCCGCCGGCGAAGCCGCTTTCCGCGACAAGGGCGAGTAGCAAGGACTGTCCAGCTTGGTTCCTCGCCCCCACGGAATGGGGGAAAGATGGCTCGGCGAAGCCGGGACGGAGCGGGGGCCCGCGAGGGCCCCTCTCGGGCCGCTGCGCGGCCACCTCCCACGTCTTTGGCAGGAGCGAGGAAACCAGATCCGACGGCTCGCGACCATTAGGGAAAAGACCATGAGCGATATCCATTCCGGCATCGGCAGTGCGACCCCCGAAAATACCGCCAGCCTCGGCATCGCCGACTGGCTGTGCCTCGCCGCGGCACCCACCTTCGCCCTGATGGCTCTGCTTTCCTGCATTCAGGGCAGCGACGCGGCCATGCTGTGCATGGGCGCTTCGCCGCTGACCGGCCCGATCCTGACCGGAATGCCGGCGATGTATCTGCTGATGAGCGCTTTCCATCTGGCGCCCTGGCTGCGGGTGATCTCCGGCCGGCAGGTCCGATAGAACGAGCGCCCAGCACCAGACATCCCCGCATAACGGAGAAGACGATGAAACTGGGCAGGCTGAGAGCGCCCGATGGCTTGGACAGGCTTGAACTGGTCGAGGAAGATCCGCCGCAGCCAGGGCCAGGCGACGTTCTGGTGAGGATCCGCGCCTGTTCGTTGAACATGCGCGACGATTTCGCGGTTCGGGGCAAGACGCCGCTCGCCGACAGCCGGGTGCCGCTCTCCGACGGCGCCGGCGAAGTCGTCGCGGTCGGCGACGATGTCGATGCCTTCAGGCCCGGCGACAGCGTCGTCAGCACCTTCTACCCCTGGTGGTTGGACGGCGTCATGACGCCCGCCACCAAAGCGCCGGCCGGCTACACACATGCCGAAGCGGCAACGCTCACCTGCACGGGCGTCACCGCCTGGCGGGGCCTTGTGGCCTCGCGTTATGTATGAGCAATAGCTAATTGACAGGTCCGGGGAAACGGCGCTCAGTGCTTGCACAGGTGGATCGCAGCATCAGGCGGGCGATTTCGGCCGCCGGCGTCACCTTGGGGAGGATGCCATGCCGACAATCATTGGCCATCACGACATCACGAAGGACACCAAGCACTGGCTCGGTTCACCCAAGCGCAGGGAACTTTTCGGCTCGATCGGGATCACTAACATCCGTACGTTCGTCGATCCGCAGAACCCGAAACGCGTGGCCGTGATGATGGACGTTCCCGACATGGACGCCCTGGCGGCGATGATGAAGAGCAAGCAGGCCGCCGATGCGATGGCCTTCGACGGCGTGGTGCCGGAATCGCTGGTGATCCTGGTCGAAGCGAAGGCATAGCCCTGAGCCGACCCGTGTCAGCCTGAAAAGACGTGTGCGGGCAAGCCTTGGCGCTCCGGCGGAGCTCCGGGAAAGGTAATTGTCCCTCTCGCGCAGTGCCACCAACGATCAGCAGGGACGAACCGGCGCGTCGGGCGCGGGACGAAACGCGCTATCGGCCAAATACCTGTCGAGAGTATCCACGAACCCGTCGATGTCGGCCTCTGTCGTGCGATGGTTGACGATGGCGCAGCGCACCACCAGCTCGCCATTGAGGGTCGTCCACGAAGGCGCGGCCAGGCCGGATTCCTGAAGATCCAGCACCAGGTCGCGGATGAATTCAGAGCCCGCCCCGCGAATGCCGAAACAGACGATGTTGAGCGCCACGGGCGCTTTCAGCTGGAATGCAGGGTGGCGTCCCAGGGTTTCGGCGAGATGGCGGGCGAGCCTGCATGTGTGTGCTATCGAGCCGCCGATGCGATCGGTTCCAAGCGCTTCGATCGTCATCCATGTTTTCAAGGCGCGGAACCCGTGCGACAGGTCCGGGCCGAGATCACAGGGCCAGGTTTCGCCGGCGGCGAGCCCGCGGTCGCCGCGCTGCAGATAGGCGGCCGGCTGTGCGAACGTGCGCTTCTGGGCATCGCCGTCGCGCACCAGCAGGAATCCGGCATCGTAGGGAACCTGGCCCCATTTGTGAAAATCGAGCGCCACCGATGCCGAATTCTCGATGCCCTTGAACAGTTCGCGCAGGGAATCGGACAGCACGGCGAGTGCACCGATCGCTCCATCGACATGAAACCAGAGTTTCTCCCTGGACGCGATTTCAGCGATTTCCGCCAGCGGATCGATCGCCCCGGTGTTTACCGTTCCCGCCGTGCCCACGACCAGGAACGGCAAGAAGCCTTCCGCCCGATCTTCCCCGATAGTGTCGCACAGCGCGCCAGGCAGCATCCTCCCGGCATCGTCGACGGCGACTGTCCTCAGATTTGCCGATCCGATGCCGGACAGCTGCATTGCCTGCGCGATGCAGGAATGGGCTTCGGCCGATGTATAGGCGACCAGCTGGCGGTCACAGTCGCGCAGCCCGGCCTCGCGGACGGACTGACCCAGCGCCTCGGTCTTGGCGATCGTCACCGCGACGAAGTTTGCCATTGACGAGCCGGTGAGGAACAGGCCGTTTGCCCCAGCGGGATAGCCGAGCGCCTCGCTCATCCAGCGCACGATCTGCTGTTCGACCACGAGACCGGCATGGTCGCGGCCGCCGCAATTCATGTTCAGGCCGCTGGCGACGATTTCCGCGACCATGCCGATCGGCGTGCCCGCGCCATGGACCCATCCCATGAACGACGGATGCAGGTTGCCGGTGGCGAACGGCACGATGTGCGCGCGCACGTCGTCCAGGACATCGCCCAGTTCGCGGGACTGCTTCGGCAGCGGGCGGACAAACCTGGCGCGCGCCTCATCGCTGGGCCGCTGCCATACCGGTCTCTGCCTGATCGTTTCGACATGGGCGATCATGTCGTCCAGCAAGCCGTGCGCGAGCTCGCGAAACTGATCCCAGTCAGATGGATCAAGGCTGCCGACGGCCGCTTCTGTTGCCGCCACGCGCTCCTGCTCGATCGCCCGCGACATCAGGCGCCTCGGTGATGATGAAGGGCCGCCGACAATTTGTGGAAGAAGACGTCGAGCCTGGCTTCCATCGGAGCGAACGCCTGGTGCAGCGGCTGGCCGGCCGACATCGCCTGCGCAACGCCGATCACGTCGGGAGCGGACGCGGCGACGCGCAGGACCGTGCGCGAACCGAGCCGCACGGCTTGCCCGACATGGCAGATCGGCCCCCCGTCGAGACCGCGCATCGACAGCTGGATGCTCTGGCACTCCTCGAACGACGCGAAAGCGCCGGCCCCATTCATGACGGTCAACGGGACCATGGCACGGGAGCCGAGGTGGTCGCCTTCATCATCCTGATGCAGCGAGATGCCTTTCACCGCACCAATTCGAGACCGCACCAGCCGGACAAACTGCTCCTTGACGAGGCTTTGCCGGGATTCGTCGATCGCGGCGTAGCGGTCGAGATGGGCGAGCGCCGCGACCCAGCGCAACCCCAGTCCCAGGTTCAATTCCGACTTGAAGCCGAACCGCGTCCGTTGGCGAAGGGCCGCGGGCCAGTCCTGCGCCGCGCTGTATTCCGCAAGGCCCGCTGGAATGTCGGATCTGGCGGCAAGTTCCTCGGCAAATGCCGTAGGGATAAGGAGAGCGCCGGAAAAAGGCGGGCCAGCGACGAACTTGGATCCGGTCAAGGCCACCAGAAAACCATCCGCAAGGTCCTGCCTCAATCGCGAGATCGAGCCGCGGAACTGGCAGGCATCGACGATGACCCGCACCCGGTCCGGGGCAAGGGCCGCGACGTGGCGCGCCGCCTGCCGGGTTACGGCCGGCAACCCGGTCTTGGACGCATCGAGCACATGGACGAGGACATCGCGATCCCGCTTCAGCTCCATTTCGACGGTGGCGATGATGTCGGCATCGATGTCATGCTGGTGGCGAGGCTCCCCCGTCTCGTTGCGGATGGCGATCGTGCGCACCTCGATGCGGTCCGGCGGCAGCCCCTCAAGCGGCGCACCAGCCTCGACGGTGCTGCCGAGGGCGGTCAAATCCGAATAATGGAATCCTGCCGCCGCCCGTGGAACGCCGTTTCCCGTTTCATCGGGCGCGACAAGCACATTGGTCAAGGGGCGCCTGGAGACGCCCGCGACCATGCAGAGCGCGAGAAGCTCCGCATCCGTTCCGGAAGCCGCGAGCACCACCTGCGCGCCCGCGCAGCCGAGATTGCCGGCGATCCGGTCCCGGATGTCGGCGAACCATTGCTCGGAGGCGACAGGGGAAGGCGACGCGATATCGATGAGACGCGCGAGCCCGGCACTGGCCGCCTGGAACCCTTCGCGGGAGATGTTGCTTGCCGTCGTCGACGAGAACGAGATCTCGTCGTCCGCCGGCGTGGCGCGCGTGCCATAGCGGTTGCGCCGCGTGATCGCATCCGGCCAGATGCGTTTGTCGCCGCCTGTCTGCAGCAGGAACGAAACGGATGCCGACGAATCCGCGCGGTGGTCGCGGCCGATCGTTTCCAGGTCCGGGCCCGTCGGCACCGGCAATATCCCGCGCTGAATTGCAGGCATGATGGTCTCCGAAGTCAGGGCGGTGGTGAGTTGATTGCGATCAAAGCGGCGTCGAGTTCACGCGCGCCGTGCGCCGTGCCAGCGCATTTTCGAATGCCGCGAAGAGTTTGCGCATGGCGCTCTTCTTGTAGGGAAAGATGCTCTCCCAATCCATCGAATGGACGATCATCGCCACATCCGCCTCGAACACCAGCAGCCGGCCGTCGGCGAGTTCAGCGCAATCGATGGCGAAATAGTCCAGCCCGAGGCGCCGGTGAAGGGCTTCGAAGGCATGCGCGTGGCGCACCGCGAAATCGCTGTCGAAGCTGGCCATCCACGCCGCTTCCTCGGCACGCCTGCCTTCGTGCTGGGTCATGCGGGCATTCAGATAGTGGACCATCCAATGTTCGGAAACCGCGAGATGGCTGGCATAGGGGCGCCCGTCGATGAACGCGACACGCTGCTTGCGGAATTTGCGGTCCGTCCCGCTATAGTCGATGAATGGCGTGACATAGAATTCGGCCTCGGCATGCGAAATCAAATAGGCCGAAAGCTCCGATCGCGTGGAGATCTTCTCCATCCCCTTGCCGGCATGCGTGCCGGCCGGGCGCACGATCACCGGAAACGCCTTCGCCGCGAGGATTGCCCCGACCTCGATTTCCCCGCGAGCCAGCCTCTCGATCACGGCCCGGTCAATGCGCGCGGCGGGCGGAGCCAGGATCGAAGGCTCTTCCTTCAGCGCCTCGGCGACGCCGTCCCTGGACAGCGCCATGATGCGGCGCGGCGCGTTGTTGACGATGGGCCCGGCCCAATCGCGCAGCAGCCGGTCGAGGTTCGCCAGCACGGCCAGATTTGCCGCCGACTCGCCGACAGCCACGAACGCGACGTCATGCTCGGGCACGTCCTTCAGATCGGCCGTGTCGGCATCGACATAATAGAGCAGCAGGTTCGTGTCGGAATCCTCGAGCAGGAATTCGATCGGCGTGTTGGCCATGAAGTCGCCGGCCGTCATGAAGACAAGGACGTTCAGGCCCGTACCGCGTCCATTGCGGACCCGGTATTGGCGGCTGATCTCGAGCGCCGCCTTCTGGCTGAGCGCCGCCTTGTCTTCCTCGCCGATCGCATGAAGCAGGATGGACACGTCCAGGAATGCCACGGCATCGGTGACATCGGCGGAAATGCGCCCGAACAGCCCGTTCCACAATGGCGAGATATCCCGCCCCTCGAAGACGGCCCGCACGATGGGCGCCTTGCCCATGATCAGATTCCGATCGTCGAACGTCTCGATTTGAACTGCCGCGCTTTTCAAGCCCTCAAGCCTTCTGCCACGCGGTGGTTACGGCCGGTTCAGCCTCCACGCCGCCTGCACGATGTGCGGTGGCACTTTGGGCTCCGGCGCTTGTGCGAGCCTTGTGGCCCGGCGGGCGGATCGCAGCGTTGGCCGCTGTTGGCCTCGGTCAGCGATCGGCCTTCATTGATGTGCCCGCCCCGAACCGCAAGCCGTCCATCAACAGCTTGACCAGCCGGCGCGAGCGGTCGCGCCACTCCGGCGTGTCCGGCGCGGAGTAGATCCCGCCGAGCGCGTGCAGCACGTCCGAGGCGTCGACGTCGCCGCGGATGGTGTCGTCGGCCACCGCCGCTTCGACCAGATGCCGCAGCGCCTGCGACACCCGTCCCGACGTGTCGGAGAAGAGCGTCGAATTGGTGGTGAGAAGGATGCGCAGGCTGGTCGCCAGGCCGCGCTTGGTGGCGATATAGTCGACGAAGCGGCGCATCCATTCTTCCAGCGCGACATCGGAGGGATATTTGGCCGCAAGCTCGCCGGCCGCCGCGCACAACCCCTCCGCCTCACGCCTATAGACCACCTCGACCAGATGCTCGCGCGTCGGGAAATGCCGGTAGAGCGTGCCAATGCCGACGCCGGCGCGACGTGCGATCTCCTCCAGCGAGGCATCGATGCCGCGCTCGGCGAACACCTCCGCCGCCACCTCGACCAGCCGGTCGCGGTTGCGCCGGGCATCCGCGCGCAGCGGCTTGCCCGCCGTGGCGGTTTGTTCAGTAATGATCGACGGCTCAACGGCCAACTTTTTCTCCACTGTCGAAATATGGGGCTTGAACCCGGCCGGGTCAGCCCCCACGTAATAAACGGAGGCGCCTCCGCTTTAGTGGAGTGCCTTTATCATATAAGCAGGGGAACCGGTATGTCACGTCCGCAAACCGCCGAGCGTTTAATCTCCCCCCTCGAGGGGGAGATGTCGCCGAAGGCGACAGAGGGGGTCGGTTCGACCGGACGCGGCTTCTTGCGACGGTTGCCGGTTAGCGCTCCATGCGAACCGACCCCCTCTGGCCTGCCGGCCATCTCCCCCTGGAGGGGGGAGATTACGCCCTTCGCGCCCTTGCCCTCACCTAGCCCAACCCCAATTCATTCCGATCCGCGTCAAGCAACTGGAGCCAGACGCCCATGACAAACACAATCCCCGTCCATCTCGACATCAACGGCCACCATCACGAATTGCGGATCGAGCCGCGTGTCACGCTGCTCGATGCCTTGCGAGACCGCCTTGGCCTGACCGGCACCAAGAAGGGCTGCGACCACGGCCAGTGCGGTGCCTGCACCGTGCATGTCGACGGCGAGCGCGTGCTGGCCTGTCTCACGCTGGCCGCGCAGGCCGAGGGCCGCGCCATCACCACCATAGAGGGGCTTGCACGGGAGGGCGAACTGCATCCCGTGCAGGCTGCTTTCCTCGAACAGGATGCCTTCCAGTGCGGCTATTGCACGCCCGGCCAGATCATGTCGGCGGTCGCCTGCATCCGCGAGGGCCATGCCGGCTCGGATGATGAGATCCGCGAATACATGGCCGGCAATCTCTGCCGCTGCGGCGCCTATCCACACATCGTCGCCGCCGTCCGCCAGGCAGCCCTGGAGGTCGCGTCATGAGGGATTTTTCCTATCTTCGAGCCACCTCGACGGACGCAGCGCGCGAGGCCGCCGCCCTGCCCGGCGCCATGCTGCTGGCCGGCGGCACCACGCTGATCGACCTCGCCAAATGCGGCGTCGCCGAACCCGACACGCTGGTCGACATCACCCATCTCAAGGGGCTGGACCGGATCGCGGTCGACGAGCGCGGCGCCACCATCGGCGCGCTCGCCCGCATGGGTCGTGTCGCCGACCATGCCGACATCAAGAGCCGCTTCCCTGCCGTCTCGGAGGCGCTGTGGCAGGCGGCTTCCGCGCAGATCCGCAACATGGCGACCATCGGCGGCAATCTTATGCAGCGCACGCGCTGCCCCTATTTCCGCGACCCCGCCAACTTTCCGGCCTGCAACAAGCGGCAGCCCGGCAGCGGTTGTTCGGCGATCGGCGGCGTCACCAGGGGACACGCCGTGCTCGGCACCAGCGAAGCCTGCATCGCCATGTACCCCGGTGACCTCGCCACCGCGCTGGTCGCCTTCGACGCGACCGCCCATCTCGGTGATCGGCGTATCCTGGTGGATGACTTTTTCCTGCTGCCCGGCACCACCCCGGACAGGGAACACGCGATCGAACCGGGCGAGATGATCACCGCCATCGAAATCCCCTCCTCCGCCGCAGCCCGCCGCTCGACCTATCTAAAGATCCGCGACCGGCAGTCCTACGAATTCGCCGCGGCCAGTGCCGCCGTCGGGCTCGAACTGGAAGCCGATGGCCGCACCATCCGCGACCTGCGCGTGGCGCTCGGCGGCGTCGCGACCAAGCCCTGGCGGGCGCGCGCGGTCGAAGACGCCTTGAAAGGCAAGGTGCTTGAGCCGGACGCGGTGCGGGCCGCCAGCCGGCTCGCCGTCGAGGGCGCCGTCGACCATGGCGCCAACCATTACAAGATCGAGCTCGCGCCGCGCGTCGTCGCGCGCGCCATCCTCAAATTGGGAGAAGCGGCATGACCGTTCACACAAGACATGGCGATGCGTCCGATGGCGCGCTGGCGGAAGCCGTCGGCGGCCGGCTGTCGCGCGTCGACGGCCCGGCCAAGATCACCGGCGCGGCGAAATACGCCGTCGAGCAGCAGCTCGAAGGCCTCGCCTATGGCGTGCTGGTCGAAAGCACGATTGCATCGGGCAAGGTGCGCGCGATCGACACCACGGCGGCCGAGGCGGCACCGGGCGTGCTGCGAGTGCTCACACCTGACACCATCATCAGCCTCAGGAGCGCGTCGGACTGGTTCGGCACGCCGCCGCCGGACAAGCCCTATTGCCCGCTGGCGCGCGACATCGCCTTCTCGGGTCAGCATGTCGCCGCTGTCATCGCCGAGACCTTCGAGCAGGCGGCCGCCGCGGCGGCGCTGGTCAAGGTCAGCTATGACGAAACGCCGGCCATCGTCGACCTCAGCGACGGCAAGGCCGGCGACGGCATCTCGATCGACGCCATGACGAAGGAATGGGGCGACGCCCAGGCCGCCTTCGCCTCGGCCCCGGTGCGGATCTGCGCCGCCTACAACACGCCGCGCGAATACCAGGCGCCGATGGAGCCGCATGGCCTGATCGCGCGCTGGGAGGGCGACAGGCTGACCGTGTGGGAGCCGAGCCAGTGGCTGGACGGCATGGCCCGCACCTATGCCGAATGGTTCGGCGTGCCGTTCGAGAATGTGCGGCTGGTCTCGCCCTATATTGGCGGCGGCTTCGGTTCCAAGGCGCTGGCGCTCAGCCATGGCGCGGTAGCGGCATGTGCCGCCAAGATGCTCGGCCGTCCGGTGCGGCTGGTGATGACGCGCCCGCAAACCTTCACCGGTTACGGCGGCCGCGCCGCGACCCGGCAGACGGTGACGATCGGCGCCGACCATGACGGCCTGATACAGTCGATCGTGCATCGCGGCGTGAATGAAACATCGATCGACGGCATGTGGGTCGAGCCTCTCGGATCGGTCACCTCGATCATGTATGCGACGCCGAATTTTTCCTCCAGGCAGAATGTCGTGCGGGTGAATTCGGTGGTGCCGGGCGCCATGCGCGCGCCGGGCGAAAACCCGAGCGCCTTCGGCATCGAAAGCGCCATCGACGAACTCGCCTACGAGGTCGGCATCGATCCGCTGGAGATCCGGCTGCGGAACTACGCCGAACAGGATCCGGAAGCGAAAAAAGCCTGGTCGACCAGGCAGTTGCGCGAGGCTTTTGCCGTGGGCGCCGAGCGCTTCGGCTGGGCCAGGCGCACGCCGGAGCCACGCTCGATGCGCGACGGCAACCAGCTGATCGGCTGGGGTGTCGCCGCCGGCACCTATCCGGTGCGGCGCGCCTATGGCGAGGCGGTCGTGCGCATCCTGGCCAACGGCTCGGTCGAGGTCGAAAGCTCCTCGATCGACATGGGCCAGGGCACCTACACCATCCTGGCGCAGACCGCCGCAGAGACGGTCGGCGTGGCCGCCGACGACGTGGTGGTGAAGCTCGGCGATTCCCGCTTTCCCCGCGCCGGCGTCGCCGGCGGCTCGCGGCTGGCAGGCGTCATGACGGGTGCGGTCCACAAGGCGGCGAGCGCGGCGCTCGACCAGCTGGTGGGGCTGGCGATCAGCGATCCGCGCTCGCCCTTCCACGCGCTGCAGGCCAACACGCTGGTCGTCGCCAACGGCCGTATCACCGCGCCGCGCGGCGACGGCCCCGATGTCTCGATCGCCGAACTGCTCAAAAACGTTGGGCGCGACCACATCGAAGCGATGGGCGACACCATGCCGGCCAATTCGAGCGCCGAGGACCGCTACAAGAACTACACCACCATCGCCATGGCGCTGCCGCATACCGAGGGCGACTATTCCCGCCACTCCTGGTGCGCGCATTTCGTCGAGGTGCGCGTCGACGAGGATTTCGGCACGGTGCGCGTGTCGCGCGTGGTGTCGGCGCTGGATTCGGGCCGGCTCTACAACCCGAAGCTCGCCGAAAGCCAGTGGAAGGGCGGCATCATCATGGGCATCGGCCAGGCGCTGCTCGAAGAAGGCATCATGGACCGCCGCCACGGCCGCATCGTCAACAACAACCTTGCCGACTATCTGGTGCCGACCAATGCCGACATTCCCGACATCGAGGTGATCTCGGTCGGCATCCCCGACCCGCATTCCTCGGTGCTCGGCGGCAAGGGCGTCGGTGAACTCGCCATCGTCGGCGTCGCCCCGGCAATCGCCAACGCGGTGTTCCACGCCACGGGCAAGAGGGTGCGCGATCTGCCGATCACGCTGGAGAAGTTGATTTAGAACTGAATAATCTCCCCCCTCGAGGGGGAGATGTCGCCGAAGGCGACAGAGGGGGTCGCCGCGCGTGGAGCGCCGACTCCCCTTGCGGCGCAGGCAAGGCCAGCCCGGTCGAACCGACCCCCTCTGGCCTGCCGGCCATCTCCCCCTCGAGGGGGGAGATTACGCACTCCTCCATCACGTCCCCTGCTTCAGGAACTGGCTGAGCAGATCCACCGGCAACGGGAACACCACCGTGGAGGAGCGCTCGCCGGCGATATCGTGCAAGGCCTCGAAATAGCGCAGCTGCATGGCCTGCGGCTCGGCCGCCAGCATGCGGCCCGCCTCGACCAGTTTCGCCGCCGCCTGCTGCTCGCCATCGGCGTTGATCACCTTGGCGCGCCGCAGCCGCTCGGCCTCGGCCTGCTTGGCGATGGCGCGGATCATGTTTTCGTTGAGGTCGACATGCTTGATCTCGACATTGGACACCTTGATGCCCCACGCATCGGTGCGCTGGTCGAGGATTTCCTGGATGTCGCTGTTGAGCCTGTCGCGCTCGGCCAGCATCTCGTCGAGCTCGTGCTTGCCGAGTACCGAGCGCAGCGTGGTCTGCGCCAGCTGGTTGGTGGCGGCCATGAAGTCCTCGACCTGGATGACCGCCCGCTCGGCGTCGACGATGCGGAAATAGAGCACCGCGTTGACCTTCACCGAGACGTTGTCGCGCGAAATCACATCCTGCGGCGGCACGTCCTGCACCACCACGCGCAGGTCCACCTTCACCATCTGCTGGACGAAGGGAACGAGGATGATGAGACCCGGCCCCTTGACCCCGGTGAAGCGGCCGAGCGTGAAGACAACGCCGCGCTGATATTCCCGGAGGATGCGGATGGACGCGGACAGGAAGATGATCACGACCAGCGCGACGATCAGATAGGCCACGTAACCAATCATCATTGTCTTGCTCCATTCCTTCCCGTGTCGCGCCGCCGCACGGTCAGCACGAGGTCGGCGATGCCGGTCACCTCGACGCTGTCGCCGGCCGCGATCGGTTCGTCGGCCTTCGCCCGCCAGCGCTCGCCCAGGGCCAACACATGGCCCTCGCCGCCCTGCCAGTCGAGGATCTCGGCCGGCTGGCCGCGCATCGCCTCGCCGCCGACGCGCGGCGGGTTCTTGCGCGCCGCCCAGAGATAGGTGCCGCTCAGCAGCGCCAATCCAAGCGTCAGCGCGGCGGCGGGACCAATGACCGCCCATGACATGGCAAAGCCCGGCCCTTCGACCCTGAGCAGCATGGTGGCGCCGAACAGAAAGGCGGCCACGCCGCTGAGCCCAAGCACGACGGTGGGATTGAAGGCCTCGATGATGAGAAAGACGACGCCGAGCAACATCAGCGCAAGGCCGGTATAGTTGATCGGCAGGAGATCGAGCGCGTAGAGGCCGAGCACGAGACAGATGGTGCCGATGACGCCGGGCGCCACGGCACCCGGGCTGGTGAACTCGAAGACGATGCCATAGACGCCGACCAGCATCAGGATGACGGCGGTGTTGGGATCGGTGATTATGGAAAGCAGCCGGATGAACCAGCCGGGCTCCAGCGTCTCGACCGGCAACCCTTTCGTCGCCAGCACAACTTTCCTGCCGGCCACATCGACGGTGCGCCCATCGGCCAGTTGCAGGAGCTCGGTGGTGTCGCGGGCGACGAAGTCGATCACATGTTCCTGCAGCGCCGCATTGGCCGAAAGGCTCGCCGCCTCGCGCACGGCCTTCTCGCCCCAGTCGCCATTGCGACCGCGCAGTTCGGCGAGCGAACGGATCAAGGCGACGGCGTCATTGGTCACCTTTGCCATCATCGCGTCGCCCGCCGGCCGTCCACTGGCGTCCTTCTGGTCGCCCTGGCCCTTCTGGTCGCCCTTGTCCCCGCCTGGAAGGGACGGCAGCCCGCCAATCTCCACCGGCGTCGCGGCACCCAGATTGGTGCCGGGCGCCATGACAGCGAGATGGGTGGCGTAAAGGATGTAGGTGCCGGCGCTCGCCGCATGGCCGCCGGCCGGCGCGACATAGCCGATGACGGGCACCGGCGACGCCAGTATGTCGGCGATCATCTCGCGCATCGAGGTGACCAGCCCGCCCGGCGTATCGAGCTGCAGGATAAGCACTGCCGCGTCCCGTTTGGCCGCGGCATCAAGCGCTTCCTCAAGCTGCCTGCTGCTTGCCGGCCCGATGGCGCCGTCAATGGCGACGCTCAAGGCAACCCTCTCGCTCCCGGCCGAAGAGAAGGGACAAAGGACAGCCGCGACGACGAAGGCCGCGCCAAGAAGGGCCACCCGCGCGAAGGTCACGCTCAAAGCTCCATCGATTCAATATGGGGTTGTATTTTGGCGAGTCCATAGAGGACATCGGCGATCGTCGCGGCCGAAGCGACGGCCGAGATGGCAAGGTGGCCGGCAGGCCGGAGAGAACGCGCCAAGAATTCCGGCCCCTCAGGAGCGAGCGCAAATCACGGGGCTCGGGACTGCGAACGCGCCCAATCGCCGGTCTCCCCTGCGGAGCAGATCGGCGGCTTCAGCGCCAATCAGCTGCCAGCGGCGTGCCGATGTCCGAAACGAGTTTGACGAGATCGGCCTGGCGCCTCGTGCTGGTTTTGGCGAAGATGCGGTTGAGGTGTGTCTTCAGGGTGTTTTCGCCGATGCCGAGCGACGATGCGCTCTGCGACGCGGACAATCCGCTGCCGATGCGCAGCAGCACCCGCGCCTCCGCGGGGGTAAGGTCGAACAGTGTGGTGAGAACGGCTTCCGGCAGTGGCGAAGCGGACGTCGTGGTCGACACGAAGACGGCGGCGCATGCGGGCCGGAAAACCGCGCGGGCGGTTCCTTCGGTCAACGGCAGTACATAGGCGACGGCCGGCGGCTGACCTGGGGCCGAAATGGGCAGGCCTATGCCTCGGGCGCCAAGCGAGGCATCCGCGCTCGCGGCACTGGCGATCGCATCCAGCAGGGGACGGGCCACCGCCGGATTTTGCACCTGAAGCAGGCCCTTCCTCGAAAGAATCGGGCCTTGCATCGAAAACATCCGTTCGGCGGCCCCGTTCGCGTGGAGGATGGCGCCATTGGCGCCGGTCAGAACGACAGGCACCGCCAGATGGTCGAGCGCCTGGCGATAAAGATTGGCGGTAACGCGTGTCTGATCGAGCAGGTCTCCAATCAGCGACGCACGGCGCAGATGCGGCGAGAGCAATGCCAGGAAACGCTGATCTTCGGCTGAGATGGCCGCCCTCGTGGCCCGCGTGGTGCAGCCCACGAGCCCGATCCGGTCCGATGTATGAACGAACTTGGTGATGCAGCCTTCACGCAACCCCTGCGGTTTGGCCCAATTCTGAAAAAACGGCGTCTGCTGGAGTTCGGCCTCGCTCATCTGAGACAGCGTGGCGACAGGAGTGTCGACGTCTCCGACGACCGCGGCCTTCAGCCCCGGAATCGTGTCGAAGTCATAATCATCCTGGAGCACGCGCATTTGCTCCGGATCCCAGGGCGATTGGGCCGCGAAGCGGCCATGATTACCGTCGGTGCTGGCAAGCGCGATGGTGGTATAGGCGGCATCGACAGCCGTTGTGATCCGGGTCATCACCCCGGCCCAACCGTCGGGGTTCAAAACGCAATCATAGATATCGCCGATAATCGAAGAAAGGACTTCGCTGCTTGGTCTCTCCATCACGCCTCCAAGCATGCCCCCGATCCCGCCGCTGGCGGATCTTGCGGCGTCATACTTTCGGATGACGCCAGGCGCGGTCGCTCTCGATTAAAGGTTCAATTCGATCAATTGAACGCCAGGCGGCCACTGTTGCCGGTTATTCTCACAATGGAAAGCATCGCGTTCGATTTTTTTGAAACTGGGTGCTCTGTTGGGGTCCTACATTGTCGCGAAAGACGGTGTTTTCATCGGCTCAATTGCCATCACATCTTGACGAACGCGAACGATTTTCCCTCTGGCAAGACATTCATGTCGCGGAAATATGGTCGGTCGAGTACGGCATATCGCAAAATCTGCCGTTCGAAGCCGCGATCGAAGCCACGGCTGTCGGGCCGCTGGTTCTTGGCCAGATGTCTGGAACCATCAAGCATGCGACGAGGAAGGCGAGCAACATCGCCGAAGACGACAATGACGGCTATCTGCTGCTGATCAACAAGGCCGACACCGTGTTGTCCGGGGCTCAGGTCGGCCGCGAATATGGCATCGGTCAGGGAGAAGCCGTGCTGGTCACCGCGTCGGAAGCACTGAAAATGGGCGGCGCGGACAGGAATGTATGGGCGAATGTGGTGGTCCCGAGCGCCATCCTTTCCAAGGCCTTCCCGCAGATCGACGACAGGCTGGCGTTGAAGATCGACGCCGACAACGAAGCTCTCGATCTTCTCAAGCGGTATTGCCTGCTTCTTGAAACCGGCCGCCCGCTCGCCTCGCCCGATCTCATAGCCCACGCGACGGAGACGATCGTCGATTTGATTGGCCTGGTGACCGGCGCCAAAGGTCAGGCTGCCGAACTGGCCGGCCTTCGGGGCCTGCGCGCCGCCAGGCTGCAGGCGATCCTGTCGAAGATCGCCGACAACTTTGCCGACCCCGGCATCTCCGCCCAAGGTGTCGCGCAAGAACTCGGCCTGTCGGCGCGCTACGTCCACGATCTCCTTCAGGAGACGGGCACCAGCTTCACCGAGCGCGTTCTCGAGCTGCGCTTGCAGCGAGCCCACAAGATGCTTTCGCACAGACACAATGACGACATGCGGGTCAGCGACATCGCCATGATAAGCGGATTCAGCGACGTGTCCTATTTCAACCGCTGCTTCCGTCGCCGCTTCGGCCACACGCCGACCGGGGCCAGATAGACCTGGACACCCTCCGGCAACCGGCAAACCGGCGCGCCATGTCTGATTCCCTCTCCTTGAAAGGCCGAAAAGCCATGGCGCCGGCGGCGATCGATGGAACCAAACGGCCACAGTGCGCGGAAAAGGCACGGCATTTCACTCCAGTCCAATTCCAGTGCTGCCCTGCCCAAGACAACAGCCGGCGCCGATGACATGTCAGCCTCAGGGTGCAACGACTGCCAGGTCAGGGGATTGAATGCCGCAGAATGGATTTGAAGGCCGCAAGATGAAGGCGTTGAAATATCTGGCGTTGGCTTCGACGGCGCTGATCGGCCTTGGCCAGTCGATCGCCGCATCGGCCGCCGATAGCTGGACCGGCGCCGCCTCCACGAACTGGTTTACCCCCGGAAACTGGAACCCCGCCGCTGTTCCGATATCGAGCGACGACGTTACTCTCGATGCCACGTTCCCGCATCCGGCGGTGGTCAATGCGCCGAATGCAGCCGCGCACTATCTGTTTGTCGGCACCATTGCCGGTTACACAGGCTCGCTGACGATTACGAACGGCGGCACCCTCTCCGACACCGCCGGCTATCTCGGCTACGTTTCGAACGCGAGCGGCACGGTGAGCGTCATTGGAGCAGGCTCGATCTGGAGCAACAGTTCCGACCTTTTCCTTGCCTCGGGTACGAACAGCACCGGCACCTTGACGATCTCGAACGGTGGCGCTGTGAGCGACACCGTGGGTCATGTCGGCTACGGTCTGGGCACCGGCACCGTGACGGTCGACGGGCCCGGCTCGACCTGGACCAATAGCGGGGCGCTCTTCATCGGCCATGCCGGCACCGGCACGCTGGCGATCTCCAATGGCGGCGCTGTCAGCAATTCCTTCGGCTCGATTGGTGAGCAGGCCGGTTCCAATGGCGCAGCGACGGTGACCGGCCCCGGCTCGTCCTGGACCAATTCCGGCAATCTCCTTGTCGGCTGGGGCGGCGCCGGCACGCTGACGATCCAGAACGGCGGCGTGGTGAGCAACGACAGTGGCATCGTCGGCGCCAAATCCGGCACGACCGGCGCTGTGACAGTCGCCGGCGCCGGCTCGTCCTGGACCAATTCCGGCGAGCTCTATGTCGGCTGGGACGGCGCCGGCACGCTGACGGTCCAGAGCGGTGGCATGGTGAGCAACACCAACGGCTATATCGGCGCCAATTTCAGCCCGGCTGCCGCCGCGACGGTGGACGGCGCGGGCTCGCACTGGACCAATTCCGGCTTTCTCTCCATCGGCTATCGCGGTGACGGCGCGCTGACGATCCAGAACGGCGGCGCAGTGAGCGCTGCGTCGGGCTACATCGGCGTCAATCCCGGTTCGAGCGGCACCCTTACGGTCACCGGAAGCGGATCGACCTGGAGCGACACGGACGGCCTCTACGTTGGAAATGACGGCACTGGCATACTGAGCATCCAGAACGGCGGTCTTGTCAGCAGCAACATCGGCTTTGTCGGTGCCAATGCGGGCTCGACCGGCGCGGCGACGGTCGATGGCATAGGTTCGATCTGGAGCGTCGCGTCGAGCCTCTTTGTCGGGGACGCCGGCACGGGCACGTTGACGATTTCGAATGGCGGCGCCGTCAGCAATGGCGCGGGGACCATTGGCGCAAAAGCAGGCTCGACCGGCATGGTATTCGTCGACGGCGTGGGCTCGACATGGACCAACAGCGGATTGCTGGTTGTCGGCGATTACGGCACCGGCACGCTGGCGATCTCGAACGGCGGTACAGTCACCAGCAATGCCGGCTATCTGGGCTTTGATGTCGCGTCGACGGGTTCGGCGACGGTCAGCGGCGCGGGCTCAACCTGGACCAGCGGCAGCCTCCTTATTGTCGGTCAGCGCGGCACGAGCTCATTGATCGTCTCGAATGGCGGCAAGGTCGCCGACACCGATGGCTGTCTGGGCTTTTATGCCGGGTCCACCGGTACCGCTGACGTCGGCGGCGCGGGCTCAACCTGGACCAATAGCGGAGATCTCAATGTCGGCATCAGTGGCACTGGCACACTGACGATCGCGAATGGCGGCGTGGTGTCGGCCGGCGGCGTGGTCAACATCGCCGCCCTGGCGGGCTCCGTCGGCACGCTGAACATCGGCGCGGCGAGCGGATCGCCCGCGGCGGCCGCCGGCACGCTGAACGCTTCGAGCATCCAGTTCGGTGCGGGAACCGGCGCGATCAACTTCAATCACACAGACACGAACTACACGTTCGCGTCGGCGATCAGCGGCGCGGGCATGGTCAACCAGATCGCCGGCACGACGAACCTGACCGCCGATTCGAGCGGTTTCACCGGTGCAACCAATGTGAGCGGCGGGCGGCTGGCCGTGAATGGGTCGCTGGCCAACTCTCTGGTGACGATCTCGGGCGGCACGCTGGGCGGCAACGGCACGGTTGGCGGCATCGTCGCGCAGTCGGGCGGTATCATCGCACCGGGCAATTCGATCGGCACCCTCGCTGTCGCGGGCGACATCGGCCAGGCGGCGGGCTCGATCTACCAGGTCGAACTGACATCGACCGGCCAGTCCGACCTCATCCAGGCGACGGGCACGGCGACGCTCGCCGCCGGCGCGGTCCTCGACGTGGTCAAGACGGATGCCGCGCCTTACG
Organism: Mesorhizobium sp. B2-4-15; assembly: GCF_006658505.1. Lineage (GTDB taxonomy): Bacteria > Pseudomonadota > Alphaproteobacteria > Rhizobiales > Rhizobiaceae > Mesorhizobium. The sequence goes on along the minus strand of NZ_VFUZ01000012.1, from coordinate 95,372 downwards.
TGCTGGGCACGCACTACACCGTGCTGCAGGCCGATACCGGCGTCACCGGCACCTACACGCTCAGCGGGGCCGGCCCCTTCATCGGCCTTATCGCCAATTACGACCCGACGCATGTCTATCTCGATGTGGTGCAGGCAAAGTCCTTCGCCGAGGTCGGCCTGACGCCCAACCAGAGCGCCACCGGCGGCGGTGCCGAGAGCCTTGGCGGCGGCAATCCGCTCTTTGATGCCATTATGGGCCTGCCCAGCGAAACCGCTGCCCAGGCGGCCTTCGACCAGCTCTCGGGTGAGATCCACGCCTCTGCCAAGGGCATGCTGCTCGACGACAGCCGCTTCATCCGCGACGCCGCCAGCAATCGCATCGCCGCGGCCTTCGGCGATAGTGGTGCGGCGGCACTGCCGGTCATGGCTTATGGCGAGGGTGGACCGGAGATGGTCGCCGCCGACACCGATCGCTTCGCCGTCTGGGGCCAGGGCTTTGGTTCTTGGGGCAACAAGGACAGCGATGGTAACGCCGCCGCCTTCGACCGCTCGACCGGCGGCCTGCTGGCCGGCGCCGACACCTTGGTCGGCGGCTGGCGCGTCGGCCTCATCGGCGGCTACAGCCATTCCTCTTTCGATGCGGACGCCCGAAACGCCTCCGGCAAGAGCGACAGCTATCATCTTGGCCTCTATGGCGGCACCAATTGGGGTGCCATCGCCTTCCGCGGCGGCGCGGCCTACAGCTGGAGCAGCCTCTCGACAAAGCGCTCCGTCGCCTTCACCGGTTTTGCCGATCAGCTCTCGGCCGATTACGACGCCGGCACGGCGCAAGCGTTCGGCGAACTCGCCTACAAGGCCGATGCCGGGCGCTTCAAGGTCGAACCCTTCGCCAACCTGGCCTATGTCAGTCTGCATACCGACGGCTTCACCGAAACGGGCGGCGCGTCGGCTTTGACCAGCACCGGCACAAGCACCAACGCCACCTTCACCACGCTCGGCCTGCGGGGCTCGACGGGCTTCATGCTCGGCGGCATCGACGCCACCGCGCGCGGCATGCTCGGCTGGCGCCACGCTATCGGCGATGTCGCGCCGACTTCCAGCTTCGCCTTCGAGGGCGGAGACGCCTTCACCATCGCCGGCGTGCCTGTCGCCAGGGACGCGGCGGTGGTCGAGGCCGGCCTCGACCTCGGTATATCGGCCAATGCCACGCTCGGCCTGTCCTATACCGGGCAATTCGGCGGCGGCACGGTCGACCAGGGCGCGAAGATCAATCTGGGCCTGCGGTTCTGAACCGGAGCAATCCAGGAAAAGTGCGTAGCGGTTTTCCGTCCGGGATTGCGTAAAAGCAAAGAGTTGGAGCGGGTCAACGTTCTCTCAAACGCTGAACCGCTCTGGAGCATGATGGCGAAAAGTGTGACATCATGCTCTATCTCTTTGATTAGGGCCGGCTTTGCAGCATGAGTCGGCACGTGCGTCGATCCCCCTACTCCGGCGACGGCACCGGCGGCCTCGAGGTCAGCGCGGTGCCGGTGGCCGCGACGATGACGGCGGCGATGCCGGCAAGTTGCGGCATGGCCAGCCTCTCGTGCAGGAACAGGAAGCCGGCAAGTGCGCCGAGCCCCGGCTCCAGGCAGGTCAGCGTGCCGTAGATGCGGGCCGGCATCCGGGTCAGCGCCACCATTTCCAGCCAGAACGGCAGCGCGCTGGAGAACAGGCCGACCAGCAGCGCACTGACCAGGATCGACGGCGCGAGCAGCCCCGTTCCGGCCTCCGCCACGCCGAAAGGCAGCACCAGCACGGCAGCGATCGCCATGCCGTAGGCGGTGGTGCGGCTGCCGAGTTCCGCGCCCGCCTTCTGGGCGAGCACGATGTAGAGCGCCCAGAAGCCGCCGGCCGCCAGGGCCAGCATCACCCCGGTCGGATCAAGCGGCTGCAGCGAGTGGACAAAGGGCGAAAGCAGGATGATCCCGGCCACGGCCAGCGCGATCCAGGCGAAGTCGCTGGCGCGCCGCGAGGTCAGCGCCGCCACCAGAAGCGGCCCGGAAAACTCCAGCGCCACCGCGACGCCGAGCGGAATCCTGGCGAGCGCCGCATAGAACAGGAGGTTGAGCGCGCAAAGCGTCACGCCATAGGCGATGAGCCACGGCAAGGTGGCGCGCGACGGCCGCACCTGCCAAGGCCGCAGCACCGCGATCAGCATCAGCGCGCCGATGACCAGCCTCAGCGTCGTCGTGCCCTGCGCGCCGATGACGGGAAACAGGGTCTTGGCGAAGGTGGCGCCGATCTGGATCGATACCATGGCGCCCATCAGCGCCGCGACGGGCAAAGGCGCCGCTTCGCGACGGGCAACCGGGGTCAATGTCACTTGATGTTATCCTCCATGCCGCGGGGCGTCAGCCCCTGGCGGCCTCGGGATAGGCCGAACCGGCCCGCCTGTCGTGAGGCAGTGGAGACGGCTTGATGGGGTCAGGACCGGTGCGCGAGGCGAACGGCCTGTCGCCGCCGCCTCAGCCCGCAAATGACACGCCCCGGCGGCGCATCCCGGCTTGCACGCCAAGCAGGATCAGCCGCGACAGGATCTCCATGTCCAGCGGCATGCTTGGGCGCCAGACGTCGAGCAGCAGGGCGACCCGGGCCTCGTCGGCGTTGTTCATCACCTCGTGCGGGTATGTGTCGTCCCACAGCATGCCTTCGCCATCAGTGATCCGTTTCTCCTGATGATTGATCATCATGATGGTTGCCGGGCGGCCATCCGCTTGCCGCGGAATGGCCAGGCCAAGGTGAAATCGCATGATGCCCCGAAAAGGCCCGCGATGGCTGGGGATGTGCTTGCGCGGTGCCAGGAAGGAAACCGCCGCCGATTTGACTTCCGGGCATTCGGCCAGCAGCCGGGCAAGAACCGGCATCCGCGCGAGGTTCTCCGGCACCGCGATATCGTAGGCCTTGAGCACGAACATGCGCCAGTCGAGACCGTCATTGGCCGAGATTTCGGCCTGCTCCGGCATGATGTCGTGGAAGCGCGGCGCCTGGCCCAGCCGCACGCCAAGCGCCTCGCCTCGAATGTCACGCCAGGCGCTGGTGAATTTCGCCGCGTTCGGAAATTCGGTGGCGGCATCAAGGATAGCCGGCGCGTCTATCCGTTTTTCATAGACACGCCGGATCACATCGGATGCAAGATCGTAAATGCGCGACATTTCATGGCCTCGACGATACTATAAACGAACATCTGATGCTTCGGCTTACACATTTTAGTCACTGCGTGACGAGTTGGCCGGCCAGCCTTGACGCGGTCTTGATGTCGATGATCTCGGGCTTGTTGCTGTCGACAGCGCCGTTCCGATATCATGGGCGCAATGAGCCGCCCCGCGGCCACCGGACCACGTTCCAAACCTGTCATGGGACCTTTCCCTATGGCTGGGTGGCCGTCACCGGCGTTTCGTCGGTATCTTGCCCCGGATCTTGTCTGGCCGCCCTGCCCTTGAAGATCCTGCGCACCGTCACGAACAGCAGCGGCACCAGGAACACGCCGATCACGGTCGCCGCGATCATGCCGCCCATGACGCCGATGCCGACCGAGTTCTGCGCGCCGGAACCGGCGCCGCTGGCGATCGCGAGCGGCGTGACGCCGAGGATGAAGGCCAGCGACGTCATCAGGATCGGCCGCAATCGTTGTCGCGCCGCTTCCAGCGTCGCCTCGACGAGCCCCATGCCAGCCGCTTGCCGCTCGATGGCGAACTCGACAATCAGGATGGCGTTCTTGGCGGCCAAGCCGATCGTGGTCAGCAAGCCGACCTTGAAATAGACGTCGTTGGTCTGGCCGAACAGGCTTGCCGCCAGCAGCGCGCCGAAGATGCCGATCGGCACCGACAGCATGACCGCGAACGGGATCGACCAGCTTTCATAAAGTGCCGCAAGGCACAGGAACACGACCAGCGCCGAAATCGCATAGAGCGACGTCGCCTGGTTGCCCGAAAGCCGTTCCTGATGCGACAGCCCGGTCCATTCATGCGAATGGCCGGGAGGCAGCTGGGCGACCAGCCTGTCGATCTCGTCCATCGCCGCACCCGAACTTACCCCGGCCGCCGCCGCGCCCTGGATCTCGACCGCCGCCGAACCATTGTAGCGTTCGAGCCGGGGCGAGCCGAAGGTCCAGTGGCTGGAGGCGAAGGCCGAGAACGGCACCATGGCGCCGCTCGGATTGCGCACCTGCCATTTGTCCAGGTCTTCCGGCTGCATGCGGAAGTTGGCGTCCGACTGCAAATAGACCGGCTTCACCCGTCCACGATCGATGAAATCGTTGACGTAGTTGCTGCCCCAGGCGGTCGAGAGCGTGTTGTTGATGTCGGCGAGGCTGACGCCCAGCGCGCTTGCCTTTTCCTGGTCGATGTCGACCGAGAATTGCGGCTGGTCCTCCTGGCCGTTGGGCCTGGTATTGGCGAGCACCTTGCTCTGCGCGGCGAGGCCCAGAAGCTGGTTGCGCGTCTGGATCAGTGCGTCGTGACCGGCGCCATTGACATCCTGCAGGTAGAAGTCGAAGCCGTTGGTGTTGCCGAAGCCTTGGATGGCCGGAGGTGCAAGCGCGAAGACCTGCGCGTCCCTGATCTTCCTGAACACGCCCATGGCGCGGCCGGCGATCGCCTGCGCGGCCATGGCCGGAGATTTGCGCTGGTCGAAAGCCTTCAGCGGCACAAAGGCGATGCCGACATTCTGCCCGGCGCCGCCGAAGCCGAAGCCCGATGCGGTGAAGACACCCGCGACCGCGTCCTTTTCGTCCTTCAGATAGTGGTCGGTCACCTGTGCCAGCACGCGCTCGGTGCGGTCCTGGGTGGCGCCGACCGGCAGCTGCACGCTGGTGATCAGGATGCCCTGGTCTTCTTCCGGCAGGAACGAACTCGGCAGCCTGGCAAACAGCCAGCCGACGCCGATGACGATGGCCAGGAACACGGCGAGGAAGCGCCACGACCGGTTGATGATGCCATGCGAGCCATCGCGATAGGCTGTCGTGCCGCGATCGAACATGCGGTTGAACCAGCCGAACGGACCGGTCTGCGTCGCATGGTTCTTCGGCCGCCGCAGGATCGTGGCGCAAAGGGCCGGTGTCAGCACCAGCGCCACCAGCACGGACAGCACCATGGCGGAGACGATGGTCACCGAGAACTGCCGGTAGATGATGCCGGTGGAACCGCCGAAGAACGCCATCGGCACGAACACGGCCGAAAGCACGGTGGCGATGCCGACCAGCGCGCCGGTGATCTCGTTCATCGATTTTTCCGTCGCCTCCTTCGGCGACAGATCTTCCTCCTGCATCACGCGCTCGACATTCTCGACCACCACGATGGCGTCGTCGACGAGCAGGCCGATGGCCAGCACCATGGCGAACATGGTCAGCGTGTTGACGGAATAGCCGAACAGCGACAGCACGCCGAACGTACCGAGCAGCACCACCGGCACGGCGATGGTCGGGATGATGGTGGCGCGCAAATTCTGCAGGAAGATGAACATCACCAGGAACACCAGCACGATCGCCTCGGCCAGCGTCTTGACCACCTCCTCGATCGACAACCGCACGAAGGGCGAGGTGTCGTAGGGATAGACGACCTCGACTCCTTGCGGGAAGGTCGAGCTCAGACGATTGATCGTCGAGCGCACCGCCTCCGCGGTGTTGATGGCGTTGGCTCCGGTCGCCAGGTTGATGGCGACACCGGCCGCCGGCTTGCCGTTATAGTGGGCTTGCGTCGTATAGCTCTTGGCGCCGAGCTCGACCGTGGCGACATCGTTGAGGCGGACCAGCGAACCGTCCGTCTGGCTCTTCAGGATGATGTTGCGGAACTGCTCCGCGGTCTGCAACCGGCTCTTGGCGGTCACCGTGGCGTTGAGTTCCTGGCCCTTGCGCGCCGGCAGGCCGCCGAGCTGGCCGGCCGAGACCTGCGTGTTCTGCGCCTGGATGGCGGCCGCCACGTCGTTCGGCATCAAGGCATATTTGGCGAGCTTGTCGGGGTCGAGCCAGATGCGCATGGCATAGCCCGAGCCGAAAAGCTGCGTCGAGCCGACGCCTTCGACGCGCTTCAGTGTATCGTTGATGGTGGAGTCGATATAGTCGGCCAGATCGGTCGAGTTCATCTTGCCGTCGCTGGAGACGAAACCGATGACCATCAGGAAGCCGGTCGAGGATTTGGAGACGGTGATGCCGTTGCTCTGCACCACTTGCGGCAGCTGCGACTGGACGAGTTGCAGCTTGTTCTGCGTCTGCACCTGGGCGGTGTCGGGATTGGCGGCGCTGGTGAAGGTCAGCGTGATCGAGGCCGAACCGGTCGAGGTCGACGTTGCCGTCATGTAATCGAGATTGTCGATGCCGGTCATGCCTTGCTCGATGACCTTGGTCACCGAATTTTCCACCGTCTGGGCGTCCGCGCCCGGATAGGTGGCGCTGATGTTGACCGTGGTCGGTGCGATCTGCGGATATTGCGAGATCGGCAGCGTGGTGAGCGCGAGCAGTCCGCCCAGCATGATCACGATGGCGATCACCCAGGCGAAGATCGGCCGGTTGATGAAGAATGTGGACATCGCTCAGTTCCCGGTCGAGGCGGCGGGCGCCGGTTGCTGGCCGGCGCTGGCCACCTTGGATGGGGCGGATGCGGCCGACGTCTGCCCGCGATCCTTGACCTCGCCGGTCGCCTCGTCGATCGTCACTTCGACACCCGTCGCATCGCCGCCGGGCCGCACCAGTTGCAGGCCCTCGACAATGACACGGTCGTTGTCGCCGACGCCCGAATCCACCAGCCAGTTGTTGCCGACGCTGTTGCGCACCGCGAGCACACGCGTCTCGACCTTGCCCTGCGCGTTGATGACCATGGCGGTCGCCTCGCCCTTGGTGTTGCGGGTCACGGCGCGCTGCGGCACCAGGAAGCTGTTCTGGGCGACGCCCTCCTCGACCAATGCCCGCACATACATGCCCGGCAGAAGCAGGCGGTCGGGATTGGGGAACTCGGCCCTGAGCGCGAAGGTACCCGTGGTCTGGTCGACATTGGCGCCGGCGAATTCCAGCTTACCGGTCTGCGCATAGATGGTGCCGTTCTCGAGCTTCAGCTTGACGCTGACATTGGGACCGCTGAATTTCAGCCGCCCTTCCGAGATCGCCTGGCGCAGATTGAGCAGATTGGTGCTCGACTGCGTGACGTCGACATTGATCGGGTCGAGCGAACGGATGGTGGTGAGCACGGTAGCCTGGTTGGTGGTGACCAGCGCGCCCGGCGTCAGCGTGGACTTGTCGATGCGGCCGGCGATCGGCGCCGTGATCGAGGTGCGATTGAGGCTGATGCGCGCGGTCTCCACGCTGGCCTTGGCCGAGGCCACATCCGCCTGGGCCTGCGCCAGCGTGGCAGCGGCATCGTCATAATCCTGTTTGGAAACAACGTTCTGCTTCAAGAGCCCGGCGTAGCGGTCGAACTTGGCCTGCGCGGTCGGCACCGCCGCTTCCGCCTTCTGCTGGGCCGCGACGGCGCTGTCATAGGCGGCCTGGTAACTGGCCGGGTCGATGAGATAGAGCGGCTGTCCCACCACCACCTCGGCGCCTTCCTTGAACAGGCGCTGCTGGATGATGCCGTCGACCTGCGGCCGCACCTCGGCGATCAGCGAAGCCGCCGTGCGTCCCGGCAATTCGGCCGTGATCGCGACCGATTGCGGATGCAGCGTGACGACGCCGACCTCCGGCTTGCCGACGCCGCCCATGCCGGCGGGCGGTTTGCCCTGCTCCTGCGAACAGGCCGCCAGCAGAAGGGCAGCGGTGAGCGCCGCCGTCCAGGGGGCGACGCGGCGTGGATGACTAGACTGGATCGGCATGGCCTGGATCTCTCCCTGGAGTTTTGGTCGCCGTCTGGCTGTCCGCGAAGGTGGAATTGAAAGGATCGACGAGTGCGCCGGTAATGGCGATCGATGTCATGGCGAAAGCCGCGCCGGTACACGGCCCGCGTCGAACAAGACTTCGAAGCGGCTCATGCCGCGCTCCTTCTTCTCGGCCAAATAAACCCGACACGTTCGAGTTGGTGGCCGCGATGCCCATCCGCGCCATTATGCCGATGATCGAAGACATGCCAAGCGCCTTTGCCGATGCCTTAAGCGATCTTGCGGTCATGAGCTCCGTGGCCGTTGGGCCGCGAGACCGGCAGCGACAGGTGCCAGGCGGCGAAGTCCAGGCGGATCGCGCCCTTCAGCGTGTCGACCGGCAGGGCCAGCGGCATGATGCGCGCGGGCGCGGCCGTGCCGAACGAGAGTTTCGGGCTGACCGACGCGATCAGCCGCAGCATCATCAGCGCTTCCCACATTGCCGTGCTTTCATGGGGGATCGAACGGTGGGATGGCGGCACGGAGCCGCCATTCCAGGAGAACCGGCCGGCCCGAGAACGGGTTGGACATCGGGCCGGCCGGCGCGGCCGGTCAGGATTATCCGCCGTTCCCGGGCTGGGGCGGCGGTGGGCCATCATTGGGCAGGCCCCCTTGGCCGGCTGCGTCATCCGGCGGGCCGCCCAGGGGACCGGGGGGTGATCCATGCGGGCGTTCCGCCGAAGCGAGGATTTCGAGCTGTTCGGGCGTGAGCTTGGCGCGCAGCGCGGTGATCGCATCCTTCAGCCTGGCGGCCGAAGCCGCGCGCGCCGTGACGTCGTCGGCCAACTTTTCCTGGAAGGCGAAGGGATCGGCCTTGCCGCCGGGACCCGCACCGGGGCCTTCGGAGCCGCCAGGACCATGATCGGGACGCGCAAGCACCGCCTGCAGCGCGCTGGTATAGTCGCGCCACGCGTCGAGCTGTTCGCCGCGGATGCCGAGGCGCGTCTCGAGCACCGCCAGCCTTGCCGCCAGCATGAATTCCGGCGGCGGCCCCATGCGGTGCGGGCCAAAGCCTTCCGGGCCAAAGCCCTGCCCACCCCAACCCTGCGGGCCCCAGGCCCGTGGACCGTGCCGCATCGGCCCATGCGGGCCAAAGCCCTGAGGGCCAGGCCCGTTCTGGCCGCACGAGGCCATCGGCCCATGGTCAGGCCCATCCTGCATGGCCATGGCTGGTGGCCCACCGGGCGCGCCGGGATCGGACTGCGCGGCCAGAGCTGGATGGACGGCGGCGACGGAAAACAGGCCGAGCGCAAGAAGTCTGCTTCGCATGACGTGTTCCTTTCTCTCATGCATCGGATGGCCATGAGAATAGGAAGGCTGTTTGTCCGCTTCGCGTCGGGTTGTTGCCGAAGGTTTCCGCAAAGGGGCAATTTGTTTCCGAATGTTTCCGGCGGCCCGCTGGCAACATTGCGTTGCAATTTTCCATGCCGCTGGCGCGCGCTCTTCCTATAATCACGGTCAAGCAAGGGCACGATCATGCACGCACAACCCCATATCCTCGTCGTTGACGACGACCGCGAGATCAGGACGCTTCTCGGCCGCTACCTCGACGGCCAGGGCTTTCGCGTCTCCGTGGCGGCGGACCGGCGCGAATGCGAGCAGAAGCTGGCCTCGGGCCAGTTCGACCTCGTCGTGCTCGACGTCATGCTGCCGGACGGTTCGGGGCTCGACATCTGCCGCGCCTTGCGCGACCGCAAGCCGCGGATCCCGGTGATCCTGCTGACGGCGCTGAAGGAAGATGTCGACCGCATCATCGGCCTGGAACTCGGCGCCGACGACTATCTCGGCAAGCCCTTCAACCCGCGCGAACTCACCGCCCGCATCCGCGCCGTGCTGCGGCGTGCCGTGCCGGAAGAGGCGCCGGCCTCTCGGCCCCGCATCTACCGCTTCGCCAGCTACCGGCTGGAGCCCGACACCCGCAAGGTGATCGATGCGCAAGGCATGAGCATCGACCTCACCGGCGCCGAGTTCGACCTCTTGCAGGTGTTCCTCGACCGCCCCGGCCGCTTGCTGTCGCGCGACCAGCTGCTTGATCTCACGCAAGGCCGTGAGCGTGATCCGCTGGAACGCTCGGTCGACGTGCTGATGAGCCGGCTGCGCCGCAAATTCGCCGATACAGGCGACGGGCCGCTGTTCAAGACCGTGCGCAATGGCGGCTACCAGCTCACCGCGCGCGTCGAGGCGGTGGAGGCGCAGGCGTGAACTCGCTGCGCCGCCGCCTCATCCTGCTGCTGGTCCTTTCGATCGTCGGCGTCGTCGGCCTGGCGACCGCCGCCGTCATCAGCGTGCGCGGCGGCGGGCCGCCGCCGGAGCTGACCGTGCCGTGGGTCGCCCAGCAGATGGAACTCGTGGCGCGGCTGCTGCCGGGGCCCATTCCGGACGTGCTGAGGGTGCAGTTCGCCGAGCGTCCGGCCGGCGGCAAGGTCGATCGTGCGGAAACGGCGATGCTCAACGACATCCTGCACCGCCGCGGCCTCGACCTGCTGGCCATCGTCAGCGCGAAGCCGGACGAACCCGGCCATGTCGCGTCGGTGCAACTGCCCGACAGCCGCTGGGCGATCATGGAGGTGCCGCACCTCAAGCCGCCAGGGCGCGAATGGCTGGTGCTGGCCGGCTGGATCTCGCTGATCGTGGCCGGCGCCACCGCCGTCTCGGTCTATTTCACCGCCGTGCTGATCCGGCCGCTGGAAATGCTGGAGGCAGCCGTCTCCAAGATCGGCAGCGACGGCATGCTGGCCGCGGTGCCGGAAGTCGGTTCGGCCGAGGTCAAGGCGACGGCGCATGCGCTGAACCAGCTCTCGTCACGGCTGAAGACATCAATGGAAAGCCGCATGCGGCTGGTCGCCGCCGCCGGCCACGATTTGCGCACGCCGATGACGCGCATGCGGCTGCGCGCCGAGTTCCTCGACGAGGAGCGCGACAAATGGCTCCACGACCTCGACGAACTCGACCGCATCGCCGACAGCGCCATCCGCCTGGTGCGCGAGGAGGTGAACCAGGATGCCGTCGAGCCGATCGACCTGGAAAAGATGGTGCGCGACATTTCAGCCGAAATGGCCTCGCTCGGCCATGCTGTCTCGATCGGGCATCTGGACAAGGTTTCGATCCGCGCCGGCGCGCTCGGCCTGCGCCGCGCGCTGCGCAACCTGATCGTCAATGCCGCCACCCACGGCAAGGCCTGCACCATCACCCTTGCCGTCTCCGACAGGCGCGCGGTCCTGACCATTTTCGACAACGGCCCGGGCATTCCGCCCGACCTCATCAACAAGGCGTTCGAGCCCTTCTTCCGCGTCGACCCCGGCCGCCAGCAATCCGTCCCCGGTGCCGGACTGGGCCTCGCCATCGCCAAGGAAATCATCGAGCGCTACGGCGGCACGGTCACGCTGGAGAACCGCACGGGCGGCGGACTGGCGCAGACGGTGTTGTTTGACGCGGTGTAAGGGTGCGCAATCTCCCCCCTCGAGGGGGAGATGGCCGGCAGGCCAGAGGGGGTCGCCTCGCGTGAAGCGCGACACCCTTTGTTGGACCAAATCATGCCGGCGATCCGTGCGAGACGACCCCCTCTGTCGCCTTCGTCGACATCTCCCCCTCGAGGGGGAGATCAGTTGAGCTAACCCGCCATCGCCAGCGGCACGGCGCTTTTGTTGGGGATCTGGATGTCGATTTCCAGCGTCGACATGGTCTCGCCGCGGTCCATCGAGACCTGGATGTAGTCCTGGTCGATCTGCACATGCTTGGCGATGACAGCCAGGATCTCTTCGCGCAGAACGGAAACGAGATCGGGCTGGCCACGGCTGCGGCGCTCATAGGCGAGCAGCACCTGCAGCCGCTCGCGCGCCACCGGCGCGCTGGTGCGCCGCTTGAAGAGGTCGAGGATGCTCATGCGGCCCTCCTTCCGAGAAGCCGGTCGAGGAAGCCCTTGCGCTCGAAGGGAACGATCACCGGCAGGTCTTCACCTTCCAGGCGCCGTGCCGCTTCGAGATAGGCCTTGGCGGCGGCGTTGGTGGGTTCGGAGAGCGTCACCGGCGCGCCGAGGTTGGAGGCCCTCAGCACATCCTGGCTTTCGGGAATGATGCCGAGCAGCGGCACCGAGAGGATTTCGAGCACGTCGTCGATCGACAGCATCTCGCCGCGCGCCGCGCGCGCCGCGTCATAGCGGGTGACCAACACGTGCTTGGCGATGTGCTCGCCCTGTTCGGCGCGCATGGTGCGGGCGTCGAGCAGGCCGATGATGCGGTCGGAATCGCGCACCGAGCTCACCTCCGGATTGGTGACGATGACCGCCTCGTCGGCGAAGCGCATGGCGAGCTGGGCGCCGCGCTCGATGCCGGCCGGGCTGTCGCAGAACACATAGTCGAACACCTGGCGCAGCCGGGCGATGACTTCGGCCACACCCTCCTCGGTCAGCGCGTCCTTGTCGCGCGTCTGCGAGGCCGGCAGCAGATAGAGCGTCTCCAGCCGCTTGTCGCGGATCAGCGCCTGCGACAGCTTGGCGGTGCCCTGGATGACGTTGACGAGGTCGAACACCACGCGCCGCTCGGCGCCCATGATGAGGTCGAGGTTCCTGAGGCCGACGTCGAAATCGACCAGCGCCACCCTCTTGCCGGTCTTGGCCACGGCAGCGCCGAGTGCGGCCGTCGAGGTCGTCTTGCCGACGCCCCCCTTGCCCGAAGTGACCACCACTACCTTGCCCATATAAATCCAGCCTCCGTTGGCGTTTTTATGTTTTCGTTTCGCCGTGGCCAGCACGGCGCCTGATCAGAACCGCCGACACTCGCACGCGAAGCCGGCCCGAAGCTTGCGCCCCGAGAACCGGCTTCAGCCGAGCGGCATTACGCACAGCGCATCGTTTTCGAGGAAGGCCTGCACCGCCTTGCCGCGCGACACCCCTTCCATCTCCTCGGCCGTGGTGTACCAGCCGTCGACCGCGAGCAGCTCCGCCTCGTTCTTGCGGCAGAAGATGCGCGCCGAAATATTGCCTTCCGAGCCCGCGATCGCCCGGCCACGCAGCGTGCCGTAGACATGGATCGAGCCGCCGGCGACGATCTCGGAACCCGACGCCACCGAGCCCAGCACGATGACGTCGCCATGCGGATGGAAGACCGACTGTCCGGAACGGATCGGCGCCTTGATCATCAGCGTGCCGGCGGCGGGCTCGGGGGGCATCTGGACAGCACCCTGCCCCGCCCTTGCAGCCTCGGTCCCGGCCGCATCCGTCCTGGCCGCCTCCATCCTGGCTGCTTCCGTCTTGGCTGCTTCCGTCCGGGCCGGTTCGATCCTGACCGCTTCGAGCCTTGCCAGCGCGGGATCCGCCATCTCGGCCTGCAAGGCCTGCGCGTGCGCTGCCTCTTGCCCTGGCGGTTCCGCCCGGGCCGGCGCCTCGGCGGCGGCGGCCTCCAGCTCTTCCGCCCGCGCCTTGCGTGCGGCCCGGCCAAGCAGCCCCTCGGCCGTCGCCTCCTTGGCGCCGGCCAGTATCGGCGGCAGATCAGGCCCGAGCGAAGCCCCCTCCATCTCGATGGCATAGACACGGATGCCGCGCGCCCAGAGCGCGGCGACCAGCAGCGCGATGTCCTCGACGGCGGGCTTCAGCACATTGAGATCGAGCACCACCGGCCGCCCGGAAAAATAGCCCGGCGAATTGCCGATCCAGTGATCCAGCCCCTCCAGCCAATCAGAAATCGGCGCCTCCGGCGTCAGCGTGAACGCGACGAAAGAGCGTGCGCGGAAACGAATGGATTTGGCCTCAAGGGGGGCGGCAAAGGTCACGGCTGGCGAATCCTTACTCAATGGTTAAAGGGTGCCGGCCGAATGGTTAACAAATGGTTAATGGAGGTGATCAACTTGGCAGCCACGGAGAGAATTCAAGGCCGGTGCCGCACGCCTGCCCATGACGCGGCGAACGTCTTCACTGGGTCAAAAAAGCGGAACGTCCGCTTTCGGGAGATTGGCTGGAAAGTCGCCTTTCCAGTGTGGCGCCGACCCGTGCGGTCATGCCCATTGGTTCCAGGCGTTCTGCTGGTCCGACCGCGATGCGCCGAGCGCCCGTAGTGCCGCCTCGATAGTCCGCTGTGTCAGTTCGGGCCTGGGGCCACGATCGAGGATGCCTCGCGTCACCTGCAGCCATATACCCGTGACGATGTCCACCGCGAGCTCCGCGTCGCGTATGCTCACGCGATCCTGGGCTATTGCCTGACTAATATCCGCCTTCAGATTCGCCCGAACACCTCGCGCATACTCGGCGCGCGACTGAGAACTCTGCACGACCAGCCGTGCCCAGTTGGGGTCCGAGATCGCCTTTTCCAGGAACTTCGCGAAGGCGAAAGACAGGCGTTTGACAGGATCCTCCAGTGCGAGGCGTGCATCCGTCAGCACCGCGTCGAAGCTCTCGCCGAGTTTCTCCCCCACAGCCGCGGCCAGCTCGTCGATGCTCTGGAAGTGGTAGTAGAAGGTCCCCTTCGCGACCCCGGCGGCCTCGACCACGGCATCGATCGTGACGGCCTCGCGAGGGCGTTCTCCCATCAGCATCATCCCGGCATCCAAGATCAGCGTACGCGTTCTCTCCCGCTTCTCCCGTCCGATCTCCGCCCTGCGCGCCAAATCAACCTTTGCCATTCCGTCCTGCCTTTTTTGCATTGCACCATTACGCAAATATCATATTGACCAAATAGTCGATTTGACGCATTTGTACAATATGAAACTTGCCCAGCGAGCTCGGGCAGCAGCTCGAGCTCCGGTGTTCGCAACACAAGCGTATCTGACAATAAGGAATGGCATCAATGAATGTTCAGTCCCAGCACTTCAAATCAAGGCCGCTGCCGTTCGAATGCATTGCCCTGGTGCTGCAAGGTGGAGGCGCGCTCGGGGCCTACCAAGCGGGAGTCTATGAAGCTCTTGCGGAAGCCGACATTCATCCGGACTGGGTTGCCGGCGTGTCCATCGGCTCCATCAACGCGGCAATCATTGCCGGTAACGCTCCTTCCGAACGGGTCTCAAAGCTACGTGCGTTCTGGCGCGAGATTACGGCGAACCCTCTGCTCGACTGGGCTAGCACCGCGGATGCGCTGGCTCCCAAAGGCGACCTGTCCCGCGCGATCTTCAATCAGTTCAGCGCGGCCTGCGCGGCAATTGCCGGCGCGCCGGGCTTTTTCAGCCTCCGGCAACCCGCTCCCTGGCTCCGCCCGGGTGGAGCAATCGAGGGCACAAGTTTTTACGAAACCACCCACCTGAAGAGCACGCTTGAGCGGCTCGTCGACTTCGACCGGATCAACGCAGGCGGCATGCGTTTCAGCGCAGGCGCGGTCAACGTGTGCACGGGTAATTTCGTCTACTTCGACAATCAAACCCATACGATCCGTCCAGAGCACGTGATGGCCAGCGGCTCGCTCCCGCCAGGCTTCCCGGCCATTGAGATCGAGGGGGAATTCTACTGGGACGGCGGCCTCATCTCGAACACTCCGTTGCAATGGGTGGCCGAGAACGGGCCTCGGCAGGACACGCTCGCCTTCCAGGTGGACCTATGGAGCGCCCAGGGTGATTTTCCTCGCAATCTTGCCGACGTGGCGACCAGGCAGAAGGAAATCCAGTATTCCAGCCGCACGCGCGCCAACACCGAGCAGTTCAAGCAGCACCAGCGGTCCCGGCACGCGCTTGCGGGCTTACTTGCAAAGCTTCCCGCCGACCTGCTCGGCAGCGATGAAGCCACCATGCTGAGCTCTCTTGCCGACCACAAGGTCTACAAATTGGTTCACCTGATCTATCGATCCAGACAGTACGAGACGCACTCGAAGGATTACGAATTTTCCAGGCTGTCGATGGAGGACCATTGGCAAGCCGGTTACAGCGACGCGGTGCGCACGCTGCGTCAGCCAGAGGCACTAAGCAGACCGGACAATCTGGAGGGAGTCAGCACGTACGATCTCGCCGACTACGGGCAGGAGTAGCGGCCGCGACGCGGCCGCGCGATCGAGATCGTGCTCCAATCCTCCAAGCTCAAACGGGCTTCTCGTGAAACCCGGCAGACCGCTCCACCCAAGGAACACCCAGCCATGAACCAAGACACTGTCAGGGAAACGGCCTTTGCCATGCCTCTGACCAACCCCGCCTATCCAGTCGGCCCCTATCGTTTCCGCAATCGCGAGTATCTGATCATCACCTATCGGACGGATCCGAGGAAGTTGCGCGAGCTTGTGCCGGAACCGCTTGATGTGCCCGACCCGTTGGTGAAGTTCGAGTTCATACGCATGCCCGACTCTTCGGGCTTTGGCGACTACACGGAAAGTGGACAGGTCATTCCTGTCTCCTTTCGCGGCCGCCATGGCAGCTACACCCATTGCATGTTTCTTGACGATCACCCGCCGATCGCAGGTGGCCGCGAACTGTGGGGTTTCCCAAAGAAGCTGGCCAGTCCCACGCTCCGCGTGGAGACCGATACTCTTGTGGGCACGCTCGACTACGGCCCGGTCCGTGTCGCCACCGCAACGATGGGCTACAAGCATCGGGCTGCCGAACTCGCATCCGTAAGGACCTCACTCGGCGGACCCAATTTCCTGCTTAAGATCATCCCCCATGTCGACGGCAGGCCGCGCATCTGTGAACTGGTCGAATACCGTTTGGAAGACATCGATCTCAAGGAAGCCTGGCACGGCCCGGCATCGCTCGATCTTTGGTCGCACGCGCTGGCCCCCGTGGCGGAGCTGCCGGTTCTGGAAGTGGTATCGGCGATGCACATCGTTGCCGATCTGACCCTGCCGCTCGGGACGGTTGTCCATGACTATCTTGCCGACGCGAAGCCAATGTTTAGCAAAGGAAAAACCCATGCGTTCGCTGAATGAAACGTTGTCGGTCAAGCAGGCTGCGGATCCCGACGGCCGTCTTATGGACAAGGTCGTGATGATCACTGGAGCCGCGAGCGGCATCGGCAGGGAAATTGCACTCACCTTTGCCAGTGAGGGGGCAAAGGTGGTCATCGCGGATCTCGATCGGCAGGCGGCCCAAAGGACCGCGGCCGAGATCGATCCCGAGGGCAAACGTGCGCTCGGAGTCGCGATGGACGTCGGCGATGAGGAGCAAGTCGAAATCGGCATGGGCCAAGCGATCCAAGCCTTCGGCCGGTTGGACGTCCTGGTCAGCAATGCCGGTGTCCAGATCGTCGGCCCACTCGTCGAATTCGAATTCGCAAAATGGAAGAAACTCCTTTCCATCCACCTCGATGGCGCCTTCCTGACCACCCGCGCCGCCTTGCGGCAGATGTACAAGCAGAACAGCGGCAGCATCATCTACATGGGATCGGTACATTCCAAGGAAGCATCGCCGCTCAAAGCGGCTTATGTGACAGCCAAGCATGGCCTGATCGGTCTGGCTAAGGTCGTAGCGAAGGAGGGTGCCGCCCATGGAGTTCGTGCCAATGTGATCTGCCCCGGTTTCGTTCGCACGCCGCTGGTGGAAAAGCAGATTCCGGAACAGGCCCGCGCGTTCGGGATATCTGAAGCGGAAGTCGTCAAAAACATCATGCTGAAGGAAACCGTCGACGGCGAGTTCACGACTGTTCAGGACGTGGCGGAAGCAGCGTTGTTTCTCGCGGCCTTCCCGTCCAGCGCGCTGACCGGCCAGTCGCTGGTGGTCAGCCACGGATGGTCGATGCAGTAGCCAAGACTTCGAAACCGAGCCGACGACGATACATAGGCCCCCGTGAAGCGCCGCGGACGTCGGCTCGGCGCCCTGGTCTCGCTTCCCATCTCCTTCGAGGTCGCCTTCCATTCGCCATGGCCTTTTTGCATGGCACGATTGCGTGTAACTCATATTGACTACATAGTCGATTTGACTTAGTAGTCTAAACCGAAATCAGCCACTCAGTTCGGCCCGTGGCTCGCCTTTTTCAGTTCCCTGCAACCCGATCTTTCGAGCGGAGGCTTCCATGCGCCTGTCGTGGCGTCTTTCCCTTTTGGCCGGCATCGCCGGCCTTTGTCTTGCCGGCTGTTCACAAAAGGAGGCCGAGGCGCCGGCAGCGCCGCGAACGGCGCGCGTGGTGGTGATAACGCCCCACAAGTTCATGCTGGTAACGCAAGGCGCCGGCCGCATCCAATCACGCTATGTCAGCCAGGTCGGTTTCGAGGTCGGCGGCAGGCTCGTCTCACGCGATGTCGACGCCGGCGCAACGGTCAAGAAGGGCCAGAAGCTCGCGGCACTGAGCGCCGTGGATTACCAGAACAAGGTGACCGCCACCGCGGCGGACCTCGACGCAGCCAAGGCCGCGCTCGCCCAGGCCGCCGCCCAGGAGGAGAGGTTTCGGGCCCTCCTCGCCAAGGGCTTCGCCACGCATTCGCAGTATGATGACGCGCTGAAGTCGCTGCGCAGCGCGCAAGCGCAAGTTCAGGCGACCGAGGCCAATCTGCGCATCGCCCAGAACCAGCTTGCCTATACGGAGCTCAAGGCGCCCGACGACGGCATCGTGACCGCGACCGGGGCGGACCCTGGCCAGGTGGTGGTCGCCGGACAGATGGTGATCGAGATTTCGCGCAATGACGAGCGCGAAGCCGTCTTTGCCGTCGCGAGCGAGGACGTCGTCAGGGCAAGCCTTGGCATGCCGGTGAACGTTGCGCTTCAGGCCCACCCTGAAATCGCGGTGACCGGCACGGTCCGCGAGATTTCGCCCGAGGCTGACAGCGCCACCGGCACCTATCAGGTGAGGGTTGCCATACCTGCTCCGCCGCCGGAAATGCGGCTGGGAGCAATCGTTGTCGGCCGGGTCGAAAGCGACGGGGGTCCCATGGTTGCGACGCTTCCCCCGAGCGCGCTGCTGCAGTCGGGAAACGAGCCGCAGGTTTGGGTGGTTGGCAAAGACGACAAGGTGGAGCGTCGCAAGGTCCAACTGCTGCAGTTCGATGCAAATTCCGTCACCGTGAGCCAGGGACTGGTCGCGGGCGACAAGGTGGTGGTCGCCGGCGTGAACTCGCTCGCTGACGGCGAAGCGGTCAAGCCCAATGCGGAGGTCGAGTGATGGCCAGCTTCAACCTTTCCGAATGGGCCGTCCACAACCGCTCGATCGTCGTCTTCCTGATGCTCGTCTGCGTGGCGGCTGGAATCACCTCCTACGAGCGTCTTGGCCGTCAGGAAGACCCGGATTTCACGGTGCAGACCATGGTGGTCCAGGCAAACTGGCCCGGGGCCACCGCGGCCGACACGATGCAGCAGGTGACGGACCGAATCGAGAAGAAGCTCGAGGAAACTCCGAACCTCGACTACCTCAAAAGCTACACCAAGCCGGGCCAGGCGACGATTTTCGTCTACCTGAAGGAATCCACTCGCAAGCGCGACCTCGCCGGCATCTGGTACCAGGTCCGCAAGAAGGTCAGCGACATAAGTCAGACCCTGCCGCAAGGCGTGGTCGGGCCGTTCTTCAATGACGAGTTCGGCGACGTCTTCGGCTCCATCTACGGCATAAGCTATGACGGTTTCAGCCCGCGTCAGGCACGTGATTTCGCCGAGACCGCGCGGGCCGAGTTCCTGCGTGCTCCCGACGTAGGCAAGGTCGACATCTATGGCGACCAGGACGAAAAGCTCTACCTGAATTTCTCGCCGCAGAAGCTCGCCAACCTGAAGCTCAGCCTCGATGACGTGCTGACGGCGATCGCCCACCAGAATGCCGTCGTGCCTTCCGGAATCATCAACACGCCCAGCGAGAACGTGCTGGTCGACATGACCGGCTCCGCGTTGGCGCCGGGCGACATAGCCAAGCTCAATTTTTCCGTGAACGGGCGCTTCTACAAGCTCTCGGACATCGCCGAGGTGCAGCGCGGCTATAGCGATCCGCCCAGCAAGATGTTTCGCGTCAACGGCAAGCCGGCCATCGGCATCGGCATCAACATGCGCGACGGCGGCAACAATCTCGACTTCGGCAAGGGACTGCACGCGGTGGCGGAGCGGCTGAAGCAGCGCTTTCCTGTCGGCATCGAGCTCAATCTGGTATCGGACCAGCCCGAAGTCGTGCGTGAGGCCATCGGCGAATTCACCAAGGCTCTCCTCGAAGCGGTCGCAATCGTGCTCGTGGTGAGCTTCCTCAGCCTCGGTCTGCGCGCCGGCCTGGTGGTCGCCCTGTCCATTCCGCTCGTCCTCGCCATCGTCTTCGCATTCATGGAAGCGGCGGGAATCAGCCTGCAGCGCATTTCGCTCGGTGCGCTGATCATCGCGCTCGGCCTTCTGGTCGACGACGCCATGATCACGATCGAGATGATGATCTCCAAGATCGAAGAAGGCATGCCGAAGATCAAGGCAGCGACCTTTGCCTATACGTCCACCGCCTTCCCGATGCTGACGGGAACACTGATCACGCTGCTCGGCTTCCTGCCGATCGGGTTCGCGAACAACAATACCGGACAATACACCTTCTCGCTGTTCGCAGTCATAGGCGTGGCGCTCATCGCGTCATGGTTCGTCGCCGTCCTCTTCGCGCCGGTGCTCGGGCTGACCCTCTTGCCTAAACACATGAAAGCGCATGGGGCGGCGGAGCCAGGACCACTCATGCGGCTGTTCCGACGCCTGCTTGCGTTCACCATGCGGCACCGTTTTCTCACCATCGCCGCATCCCTCGCTGCCTTTGGCCTCTCGCTTTATGGCATGGGCTTCGTCCAGCAGCAGTTCTTCCCGGCCTCCAACCGGCCTGAACTGCTGGTGACGATGACGCTGCCCAAGAATGCCTCGATCACCGCTACCGAGACGCAAACCAAACGGCTGGAGGAGGCGCTTGCGGGCGACGCCGATATCGACCACTTCTCCTCCTATGTCGGCGGCGGCGCCATCCGGTTCTATCTGCCCCTGGATGTGCAGCTCGACAACGACTTCATGGCCGAGACCGTTGTCGTGGCCAAGGACCTTCAGGCGCGCGATCGCGTGCAGGCCAAACTGCAGGCGCTGTTCGCCGACAGTTTTCCGGACGTGACCGCGCGCATTTCGCGCCTGGAACTGGGCCCCCCGGTGGGCTGGCCCGTGCAGTACCGGGTGAGCGCGCCTACTCCCGACGAAGCCAGGAAATATGGCGAGCAGGTGGCCGATATCCTGCGGGCTTCTGGCCTCGTGCAAACCGTCAACTTCGACTGGGGCGAGAAGAACAAGACGTTGCGCATCGTCGTCGACCAGGACCGCGTCCGGCAGGCGGGGCTTAGCTCCGAACAGCTTTCCCAAGCGCTCAACCGGGTGCTCAACGGCTCGACGGTCACGCAACTGCGCGATTCCATCTACCTGGTCGACGTGGTCGCACGCGCCCAGAACGACGAGCGTTCCAGCATCGAAGCCCTGCGCCACCTTCAGATCACCACCCCGACGGGCGCATCCGTTCCGTTGCGGGAGCTCGCCGATTTCAAATACGACCTCGATGAAGGCTATGTCTGGAGGCGTCGGCGCCTGCCCACGATCACAGTCCAGGCACAGCCGCTGCCGGGACTGCAGCCGGCCTTCGTTCACCAGCACATTGCCGCTGCGCTGGACACGCTTTCCAAGTCGATGCCGGCTGAAACGTCGATCGAGACCGGCGGCACGGTGGAAAAGACCGCGCTCAGCAACGCCGCCCTGCTGGCCCAGTTCCCGCTGATGATCACCCTGATGCTTACGGTGTTGATGGTCCAGCTCGGGAGTTTCCGGCAGGTCGCCATGGTCATCAGCGTGGCGCCTCTCGGGCTTATCGGAGTTGCCACCGCGTTGCTGACCACCAGCACCCCGATGGGTTTCATCGCGACGCTCGGCATCATCGCGCTCGCCGGCATGATCATCCGCAACTCGGTGATCCTGGTGCACCAGATCGAGCATGAGCGGGCTCAAGGGGTAGAACCGTGGAAGGCGGTGATCGATGCGACCGTCCATCGGTTCCGGCCGATCATGCTCACCGCGGCAGCGGCGATCCTCGGCATGATCCCGATCATGCACGACGTCTTCTGGGGACCGATGGCATACGCCATCGTCGGGGGGCTCGCCGTCGCCACCATGCTGACGCTGGTTTTCCTGCCAGCCCTTTATGTGATGGTGAACGGAATCCGGGAAAGCGACGAGCCGTTGGCGGCGCCCGAGCCCAGCGCCGACGCAATCCCGATCCTGGCCTTGTCGGATCGATGAAGGAGGCAGCCATGCTGGAAACACGCCCCACTCTCCTTGACCGCTTTCTCACGACCGATGCCGCCAGGTGCGCGGAACCCGACCGGACGACGCGTGAATATGTCGACAAGATGCTGGCCGGAGCGCTGCAGGAGGCGCAATCGGTGGCGCGTTCCTATGACACTAAGGCGCAGATCGTGGGCGTGGGCTACATTCTCGCCCTCAACCTGATCCTGCGCTTCGGCGACCTGCTGCCCTCGCATGCACCGCTCGGGCCGCTGTTTTACATGGCCGTCTGGGGGATCGTCATCATGCCGATCGTGCAGTTCGGGCAAGTGCTCTATCCGAGCCGCAAGCGGGCGGACAAGGAACTCAACTGCAAAATGACCGGTGCCTGCGCGGTCCCGCCCATCTACCATGTGGATCCAGGATTTTTCGCCGATGTGCGCGACCTGGTCCACCTGGCCGTACAATCCGATTGGACCTCGGTGATAGCTGCCGAACTGCTGAAGACCTCACGCGTGAGGGAGATCAAACAGGCACGTTTCCACCGCGCCCTGCTGATGACCGTCGTCTCCTTCGCCGTGCTCGGAGGCGAACAGCTTTTTCGCAGCTTCGCCTTAGCTTGAAAAGAAACCACATCAGGGGCCCCGACGGCTATGCTGAGGATCATCCTGCTTTGCCTGTGTGCAGCTCAGCTCACAGGCTGCATCGCCGCCTATCCGCGCGATGGCGTGCCGACGGAACGCATGACTGCCGCCGAAGTGAGTGGCTATCCCCGGGACATACGCGTCTGGGGCGATTCCGACGAAAGTTTCCCGCCCGATCGTCTCATCAAGTTCCGCGACGAGAGAATCAAGGCGGCAAAGGCCGACCCTTCGATCAAGCTGCGAGAGCTCGACGCGCTTACGATTTCGGGCGGCGGCAGCAGCGGCGCCTTCGGCGCGGGAATTCTCGCCGGCTGGACCAAGTCCGGTACCAGGCCCAGGTTCGACATCGTCACCGGCATCAGCACCGGATCGTTGATCGCGCCCTTCGCGTTCCTTGGCCCGGCCTATGACGATCGCCTGAAGCATGCCTTCACGACGATCAAGGACGCCAACATCTACACCGAGCACAGCTTCCTCGGCGTGCTGTCGAGCGCCTCGATCACCAGCAACGCTCCCCTTGCCAAAATGCTCGACGAAGAAGTTACCGAGGACATGCTCGATCAGATCGCCGCAGAATCCGGCAAGGGACGCAGGCTCTTCATCGGAACGACCAATCTCGATGCGGATCGGCCAGTGATCTGGGACATGGGCGCCATCGCGGCGAGCCGCCGGCCGGACCGGCTGAAGCTCTTCAAGCAAGTCATCCTGGCCTCGACCGCCATTCCAGGGATATTCCCTCCCGTCGAGCTGCAAGTGACCGCCTCCGGCAAAACGTACCACGAAATGCATGTCGATGGCGGAACCAGCAACCAGGTCTTTCTAATGCCCGCCGGCTTGAGCATGCGCGAGCTTGATCGGACGTTCCACGCCCGGGTCAAGGCGCGCCTCTATATCATCCGCAATGGCCGGACGACGCCGGTGCCTGGGATCGTGAAGGCCACATTGCCCGACATCGCGGAGAAGGCGGTCTCGTCCCTCATCAAGACGCAAGGGATCGGCGATCTTTACAGGCTTTACGCCATCGCCAGGCGCGACGGCATCGCCTACAACTTCATAGACGTTCCGGCCGACTTCACCGATGAGCCGAAAACCCCGTTCGAGAACAAGTTCATGCGGGCTCTGTTCGAAAAAGGCTATGAAATGGGCCGGGATGGCGTGCCATGGAAAAACGTGCCGCCTCGTTTTTCGAGATGAGTTGGTTCGAGCCGGTGGTCCCGCCGTGCCCGCTGGCCGTTCCGCGCGTTCCGGAAAGTCGGCCTGAATCTTCACCACTGGCTATTGTGCGAGGCAAACGGCGGCTTATCGGACCGCCATACGGGACGTTCAACGTCATGGTTGAGGCGCATTGCTGCCGCTCCGGGAATTTACCCCTCAGTGCCTTTTGAAATACTGCACCTCCTTCTCGTGCTTCTCCGCCGCCTCGCGCGTGTCGAACGTGCCCAGGTTCCGCCGCTTGCCCGTCTTCTCGTCCTTCTTGCGTGAATAGAGCCGGTATTTTCCGTCCTTGAGTTTCCTGATCATCGGTCTCTCCTCTTCGAAAAGACGAAGGGCCCGGTCGCCGCCGGGCCTTCGGATTGTCAGTCGCGGTGCTCGGGCATGGCTTTCAGCTGATCCTTGGTCCAGTTGGTCACGGCGTGGACGTCGCCGTCCTCGTCGCGCATGAAATCGAGTTCGCTGGCGGCGACGGCGACCGGCTTGGCGCCGATGCCGAGGAAGCCGCCGACATCGATGACGACCTGGCTGCCGTGCAGATGATCGACCGAGCCGATCTTCTCGTCCCGAGGCCCGTAGATGGTGGCGCCTTCGAGCGTGTCCGGAGTCAGTTCGGCCGGGCTCAGCCTGACGTGGTTTGTGTGGTCCATGACTTCAATCTCCTTGGTTGGGGGACAGGGTGAACCTCCGAGGCGGCCAAGGGTTCCGATGCAAGCGAAGGAGCTGTCGCCTATGTCGACGACGCCAGCCAGGCAGCCGCATGCCGCCGGCCTAGCTGCCCGCCGGCACCGCGCTTTCATGGCCGGCTTCAGCAATTCGGGGAACCGTGCATGGCGCCTGTCCGCCCCGAACTGCCTGAAAACAAGGCGTCAGGATTTGGCGCGCTTCTTCGCCCCGAGGCTGCGCGCGGCCTGTTCGATCGCGGCGCGGTCGCTGCCCAGGCGGTCGAGCAGTTCCTGCGCCTCGTCGCCCGAGATGCCGGTGCGCATGGCGAGATCCTCCACCGCCAGCACGTCCGAGCTGGCGATCTCGCGTGTCTGGGGCAGTGCATCGCCGGCCGTCAGCGGCAGGGCGGCCTCCCTGTCGATCTCCATCTCGGCCTGATGCCAGTGCCGCTCGTGGTCGCCATGCACGCCGCCTTCGCGCTGCCAGATCTGGTAGGCGCGCTCGCGGATCCTGTCGTTCCTGTCGTCGCTCATATCAGTTCCTCCACCGTGTGGGGAATGAACGCCGCGCTGAGGCGAACGATCCAAAAAATCTGCGTGAACGGGAAAGGCGCTGGCGCCTCTCATCGCCATCGGGCCCGCTACTCGCATTGCCGTCTCGGCCCGCCCGAATATGGCTGGTAACTGTTGTCCTCCGGCCGGTAGGAGCGGTAGCGGCTGAAACAGCTATCGACATGGTCGGCGGAAGGCTCCGTAGCGGCGGCCGAACCGGCGCCGCCCGCCTCGGCATAGCTGACTTCGGCCGAAGGCTGCGCGGACTGGCCGCCGGCGTCGAGATAGGGCGAGATGCAGGAGCGCTGCCGCCCGCTATAGGACATGTAGCTGTTGTCGCCCGGATTGTAGGAGCGGTAGTGGCTGGCGCACCATTGGACATGCGACGGCGGCAGCGCGGCCTGCCCTTCGGCCGCCACCGGCGGAACCGCGCTTGTCACGGTCGGGTCGGGCGCCGGCTCTTTGGGGGCCAGGTCAGTCGGCGCGGGCTGGTCGGCCGGCACGCGTTCGAGATTTTGCGCCGCCTTGTCCACCGGCCGCGCGTTTCTGGTCCACAGCTCCGACACGCTGACGGTCGGCCTTGCCTCACGCGGGGCTTTGGCGGCAAGCAGCCAGGCGGCGAAGCCCAGCCCGCTGCCGAAAACGGCAAGAGTCAAGACGAAGCCGCAGACCAATCCAAAAATCGCTTTCACGTCACCCTCCGTAAGCCCTCGCTCATAAAATGCGGAGCATCAAGGCTGGTTCCAGCAAAGTGCGTGCTGCAAGCCGTCGGGCTGTTCGAAGCGCTGGCACTGCCCCTCATCGCCCTGCCGGGACGCCAGCAGGCGGTGAGTTCGGCAACTGGCAGTCCGAAGCAACTATCCTGCCTCTCGAGGAGTCGGGGCGCCAGCAGCGAGGCCCGGCCCGTCTCAAACGGGCAGCCTGACCTCCACCGACATGTGGTTCTCCACCGCCAGCAATGCCGCCACCAGGTCCCTGTCGCGCTGGCGCTGCCTGAGGTAACCGGCCAGCAGCCAGTCCAGCGAGATCCTGCCGGCGCCGGCGGCGGCCAGCACGAACATGCCGCCTGATATCGCCAGGTCCTTTTCGAAATGCAGCAACTCGTTCTGGCTGGCGAAGTTGGTGTGGAACAGCGTGGCCGTGGCCAAGCAGAACAGGCCGAGCCCGATGGCGCCCAGCCGCGTCAGCAGGCCTGATGCGACGGACAGCCCTGCCCCCAGTTGCAGCGCGATGGTGGCGACGAGCAGCGGCAGGCCGACGCCAAGCGCTGCCATCGCCTTGGCGGCGGCGTCGAAATGGATGGCCAGCGTGGCGCCCTCATGCAGGAAGATGAGGGAAAGCAGCAGCCGGCCGGCGAGCAGGGCCGCGTCCCGCAGGTACAGCTTGGTGACGAGGCCGTGCAGCCTCGCGGCGATTTCGGTTGGTATCATGGTCAACCTCCATTTTTGCTAAAGGGCCGGAGCCGGCGCGAGGGAGAGGATGCCGGCTCCGGCAATGGGCGCCAGCCACGAGCGCCCAAACTTTTTTGTAGGGACTGGCGTCGGCGCCAAGGCCTCCTCATCCGGCCGCTTCGCGGCCACCTTCTCCCTACGTCCTTGGGCAGGGCAATCGCATATGGGCCAAGGCTTTCGCCCTACGAGTACCCCCACCCCACAAGGGTTCCCGCGGGGGGGGAGAAAAAGCCGCTGCTATTTCGTCACCTTGGTGTCGATGGCCTTCTGCAGGTCGGAAAGCTCGTCGCAGCCGGCGGGGCACAGCTTCTGCAGCAATGCCAGTTGCTCCTTGGCCTTGTCCATGTCGCCGGTCTCGACATAGAGCTCGCCCAGATATTCGCGGGCGGCCTTGTGGTCGGGCTTCAGCTCCAGCGCCTTGCTGTAGTAGGTCAGCGCCGTCCTGGTGTCGCCGGTCTTGCGAAGCGTGAAGCCGAGCAGATTGTAGACATCGGCCTGCTGGTTGTCCTGCGCGAGATCGCGCAGGTCGGCCAGCGCGCCCTTGTAGTCCTTGGCGTCGATCTTGGCCTTGACGGCGGTGAGGTCCGGCGCATCGGCGCCTTCTATGTCATCCACCGCATAGGCCGGCATGATCGTGGCGACGGGAACGACGGTCAGCACGGCAATCGCGCCGAGCAGGCCGAACAGGGAGTTTCTGCCCAAAAGAGACTGTTTCATTGTCTTTCTCGCTTTGATTGAGTGCCAGCATCGCGAGACCGTTTCGAAATTCGCCCTGGCGAGTCATATGCTGGTGGTTTCGAGAACCGTAGCGCGGCGGACGTTTGGGTCCGGGAGCAACGGAAGCGCGGAAAACGCCTTCGGATGGCCGCCAGAGTAGGGTTTCAAAACGGTCTCAAATTTGAACCGGGGTGAAGCCATAGGCACCGCCGTCCTTGACGAAGACGCCGGTGCCCGGGAACGGGAAGTGCGAACCGCAGACGCGGATGTTGTCCGCAATCACCCGGTCGATGATCTTGTGACGCGTGGTGATGGCGGTCGGCCCATCCTGGTCGTAGCTGCCCTGCCACTCCGGATGCGGCGCGAGAAGCGCCGGCACATACATGGTGTCGGCCGAGACCATGCACTGCTCCTTGCCGGAACTGGCGAGGTACACCGAGTGGCCTGGCGTATGGCCGGGTGCCGCGATGATCTGGATGCCGGGCGCGACCTCGGCGCCATCCTCGACCAACTTCCAGTTCTTCCATTTCGGGAAGTTCTCGGCGATGCGCTTGCCCGCCGGCTTGCGGCCCTCGGGCAGCTTCGCCAGCCGGCTGGGGTCGGTCCACCAGTTGTATTCGGTGGCGTTGACGATCAGCTCGGCGTTGGGGAACACCGGCGCGTTGGTGCCCTTCTCCATCAGGCCCCAGACATGGTCGGGGTGGAAATGCGAGATCATGATGGTGTCGATCGCCTTGTAGTCGATGCCTGCGGCGGCCATGTTGGCCGGCAGATGCGTGGCGTTGGTCTGCCATTGCCCGACGCCCGAGCCGGCATCCATCATGATCAGCCGGCCGCCCATCTTGAGCACGACGACGGTGAGCGGAATGGGCATGAAGTCGGTGGTCAGCCCCGCCTTGGCAAGCGCCGCCTTGGTGTCGTCGACCGAGACATCCCTTATGAAGGCCGGGTCGTGCGGCTTGCGCCAGATGCCGTCATAGACGGCGGTGACCTCGATGTCGCCGACCGTGTATCTGTAGAAGCCGACGGCCGGCTCCACCGGCGTTTCGGCGAAAGCGGGGCGGGTGAATTCAAGCTTGCCGGCAAGGCCGAAGGCGGCAGCGGCGGCGGCGGACTGAAGCACTGTGCGGCGTGTCATGCTGAACATTGCGATCTCCTCTGTTGCGTGGTGGCTAAAGGCACGGATGGAAATGACGGAGGGCCAGGCCCCTGGCCCTCCGTCGCTGATTGCGGACCGGGGCCGGAACCGTCGGGCTTTCGGATCGAGGCGATATAGGTGTCGTCGATGGTGGCGGCAGCCGGGTTGGCGCGGCGCCCCGGAAGATGGACGCTGCCGGCAAAGGCGGAACTCGAGGCAAGCAGCATCGCAGCCACGCTGAGAGCGAGCTTGGTCATTTCGGTAAGTTCCTTGTTCCGTTTCCTCGGCGCGGGCCGCTGAACCGGCCCCGCTGTAGGGAAGACCCGGTAAGGCTCCGCTTTATTCCCGGGTGCGGCGAGATTTTTTGGAAGGCTGGAATCTGGCGGCAGCGGCCATGCAGGGAGGGCGCCCAGACACAATCCAGAAACAATATTCAACAGTTCGGAAAAACTGGCGAAAAGATCGGATGGCATAACCATCCCTCAGCGACCGGAAATCGGCCGCCGCAAAGGCGCTCGGATACGGGCAATGCAACGAGGTTCGAACGGAAGGATGGGGTGCTGCTCGGCATGTCGCGCGTCGCCGGCAGCGCCGAGGCGATACGCTCCGTGCCCATGCTCCCGAACATGTGAAGACAGAGCGCCGAATATGTGATATCGGGCCGGCCAAAGAGGGGTGCGACTCGGCGGTCATCGATCGCCGGTCGGAATTCCGGGCGCTTTTGCTATGAAGGCGCCAGTCATTCCACCTCCATCAACAACGGTCAAATTGCAGCGGCGGCACAGCCGAGTGCCTGCCGGCGCGGCGGCATGAGCGAGATGTGCCTGTTCGGTCAGGACGAGAAAGTTTTGGAAATGGATCACGGTGTCGATATCGCCGAACTGGACAGGGAGCAATCGGGAAGAGACCCCGAAGGGGCTCGCCTGGACAGCGTCGATGCGCTTGTAAGGATTGCCTCCGGTTCCGGCACGGATATACGCGCCCAGATTTTGACGGGCGCTGATTTCGCCCGGCAGGGTCTGCCCGGTGAGCGGCTCGATGCGGTCTTCGAGCAGCTCGCCGCGACTTTCGCTGCCTTGCCGGCGGTGATCTCCGGAGGACGCGTCTGGACATATGAGGAAATGGACAAGCGCGCCAACCAGTTCGCGCGCCTGCTGATCGAACGCGGCGTGCGGCCTGGTCACCGGGTTGGGCTTATCCTCGACCGGTCGGCGGAAACCTATATCGCCCTGCTCGGCGTGATGAAGGCGGGCGCGGCCTTCGTGCCGCTGGCCACCGCCTTTCCCGAAGAGCGCATGTCGCTCATCATCGAGGACGCCAGCGTGGGGCTGATCGTCACGATCGCCGCCTACGCGTCCCGGGCCGAACTTCTGCCCGTCCCCTATGTGCTGATCGACAGCGCCGCCGCCGAGATTGCCGCACGGTCCGACGCACCGCTGCCGCCGCATGCGGCGGCATCATCCGACGACACCTGCTACATCCTCTACACGTCGGGCACCACCGGCAGGCCCAAGGGCGTGGTCATCACACACCAGAGCTTCGTCAACTTCATCCGGGTGGCCGCCGCCTCCTATGGATACCGGCCGGGCGACCGCGTCTACCAGGGCATGACCATCGCCTTCGACTTTTCGGCCGAGGAGATCTGGGTGCCGTTCGCCGCCGGCGCGACCGTCGTGCCGGCGCCGGGCCAGCTGCCGCTGGTAGGCGAGGAACTGGCGGATTTCCTGCGCCATCATGACATCACCTGCATGGCCTGCAGCCCGACGCTGCTGTCGTCCATGACCAGCGACGTGCCGAGCCTGCGCACGCTGCTGGTCGGCGGCGAGGCCTGCCCCCACAATCTGGTGGTGCGCTGGTCGAAGCCGGGCCGGCAGATCCTCAACACTTATGGACCGACCGAGGCGACCGTCACGGCGACGATGAGCGAGCTGACGCCGGACAGTCCGGTAACGATCGGCGCGCCGCTGCCCACCTATTCGATCGTCATCCTCGACCCGTCCCTGCCGCAACTTGCCGAGCCTGGCGAACTGGGCGAGATCGGCATTGCGGGCATCGGGCTCGCGGTCGGCTATCTGAACAGGCAGGACCTGACGGAACAGAAGTTCATCGCCGATTTCGTCGGCCTGCCGAACAACCCGTCGAAACGCATCTACCGCACCGGCGACCTTGGCCGGATCAACGACCATGGCGAGATCGAGTATAACGGGCGCATCGACACCCAAGTGAAGATCCGGGGCTATCGCATTGAACTGGGTGAGATCGAGGCGGTGCTGCTGGACCAGCCGGAGATCGCGCAGGCCGCCGTCACCACCTGGGAGATCGAGCCCGGCCGCGTCGAGCTCGTTGCCTATTACGCGCCCAAGGCCGGCCTGCCGCCGCTGTCGCGCGCCGACATCGCGCAGACGATGAAGCGGCGCCTGCCGGACTACATGGTTCCCTCCTATCTGGAGGAACTTCCGGCGATCCCGATGACGGTGTCGAACAAGGTGGACCTGCGCCAGTTGCCGAAGCCGACAAGCGTGCGCCTTTCGGCCGGCCGCGCGATGGTGCCGCCCGGCAATGACGACGAGCGTTTCCTGGCCGAGGCGCTGTGCGCCGTGCTGAAATTCGACGACGTGTCCGTCGAGGACAATTTCTTCGACGATCTCGGCGCCAACTCGCTGCTCATGGCTCATTTCTGCGCGCGCGTGCGCACCAGGAAGGAATGGGCCACGACCTCCATGCGCGACATCTATCTCTACCCGACGGTGGCGCGCCTGGCCAAGCACCTGAGCGTGCCGGAAGAGATGACGACGGCCACCAACGAGCCCGTCCTCATCCGCCAGGCATCGAATTTCGCCTACTGGACCTGTGGAATGGCGCAGCTGCTGTTCTACGGGGTCTACAGCTATTTAGCGCTCTGGGCGGTCAATCACGGGCTCAACTGGGTCTATGACGCGCTCGACGACCCGGTCCAGCTCTATCTGCGCTGCGTGGCGCTTTCGGCCGGTGTGTTCTTCGGCATGTCGGGCTTTGCCATTGTCGCCAAATGGGTGCTGGTCGGCCGCTGGAAGGCCGAGGCGTTCCCGATCTGGGGCCTGCGCTACTATCGCTTCTGGGTGGTCAAGACATTGATCCGCTCGGCGCCCGTCGTCCTGTTCCGCGGCAGCCCGCTCTACAGCCTCTATCTGCAGCTGCTGGGAACCAGGATCGGCAAGAACGCGGTCATCGAATCCCGCTCCGTGCCGGTCTGCACCGATCTGATCTCGATCGGCGCCCGGACCATCCTGCGCAAGGAATCGATGATCCTCGGCTATCGCGCCCAGTCCGGCTATATCCACACCGGGCCGCTGACCATCGGCCACGATGCCTTCGTCGGCGTCGGCTGCACGATCGACATCGACACCTCGATCGGCGACGGCGGCCAGCTCGGCCACTCCTCATCGCTGCAGCGCGGGCAAAGCATTCCCGACGGCGAGCACTGGCATGGTTCGCCGGCCGTTCCGACCACGGCGGACTATTGCAAGATGCGCAATGTCAACCCGTCCAACATCCGCCGCTTCCTCTTCGAGGCGGCGCATCTGGTGGGCCTGTTTGCCATCGTCACCCCCCTGCCGCTGCTGTTCCACAGCTATTGGGAAAATGTCGGCGACGACTATCAGGAGACGATCGGCGTGGTCGCGATCGGCACCACGGTCACGCTGTTCGGCTACATCGCCGCGGCCTTCCTCGCCGCGACGCTGATACCGCGCCTGACGAACCTGATCCTGAAGCCAGGCCGCACCTACACGCTCTACGGTTTCCGCTACTGGCTGCAGACCGTCGCCGAATTCACCAGCAACTCCCGCGTGCTCGGGCTCTTGTTCGGCGACAGCTCGGCAATCGTGCACTACATGCGCGCCATCGGCTGGAACCTGAACAAGGTGGTGCAGACCGGCTCCAACTTCGGCTCCAACCAGCAGCACGAAAACCCGCTTCTGTGCGAGATCGGCACCCAGACCATGGTGTCGGACGGGCTGTTCATGATCAACATGCACAAATCCGCCACCGCCTTCAGGCTGGAGCCGACGAAGATCGGCGAACGCAACTATCTCGGCAACAACATCTACTATCCGCCGGATGGACGCACGGGCGACAACTGTCTGCTCGGCACCAAGGTGATGATCCCCGTCGACGGGCCGTTGCGCGAGAATGTCGGGCTCCTGGGCTCGCCTCCCTTCGAAATCCCCCGCATGGTGAACCGCGACAAGGAGCTTATCGCCGGCATCGACGAGGAAGACCGGCGTCAGCGCATCCCGCACAAGAACCTGCACAATCTGGTGACGGTGGCCCTGTTCATGGCGGTCCAATGGGTCATGCTGTTCGCCACGCTGGCTATCTGGGACCGCGCGCTGAACTACTATACCGAATGGGCCGAGGTCGCGCTCTTCGTCGCCGTGCTCTTGACATCCGCGATCACCATTCCGTTCTACATCCTGATCGAGCGAGCCAGTCTCGGCTTCGGCAGGCTGAAGCCGCGGATGACGACGATCTACGATGTCACGTTCTGGCGCCATGAACGCCACTGGAAGCTCGCGGATTCGCCGATCGTGCGCCTGTTCAGCGGCACGCCTTTCCGGCCGATGATCCTGCGCCTGCTGGGTGTCAAGGTAGGCAAGCGCGTCTATGACGGCGGCGCCAACCTGACCGAACGCTCCCTGGTGGAGATCGGCGACGACGTCACCCTCAACGAGGGCTGCGTCATCCAGGCCCACTCGCTGGAAGAAGGTGCGTTCAAGTCCGACTATATCCGCATCGGCAAGGGCTGCACGCTCGGACCCTCCGCCTTTGTCCATTACGGCGTCGTGATGGGCGAAGGCTCGGTGGCCGATGTCGACGCTTTCGTGATGAAGGGCGAGGAGCTGGAGCCCTATTCCATCTGGCGCGGCAACCCGGCCAAGCTGCACCGGTTCGTGGAACCGGTCACGGACAGTGGCGCCAAGGTCTCCGTTTGAGGCTCGGCGTGGCCATCCGGCGAGCTGATCTCGATCTGCCGAGGGCCGGGCCTTGACGGATCGTCCGGCCAGGACCGTGGATATCCGTCTCGCTCCAGTGACCAAGGCCAACCGGGCCCTGGTCGCGTCGCTGGAACTCGCCCCGGACCAGGTGGATTTTGTCGCGACCAACGCGGAGTCGCTGGACGAGGCCAGATCCGACCGGGATGCAAGGCCCCGCGTCGTGATGGCCGGCGACCATGTCGTCGGCTTCCTGATGTACGAGGCGCCCGAGGATGACGACGAGGCACGCATCTACCGCTTCATGATCGACCGAGCCTGGCAGGGCAGAGGTTATGGCAAGGCCGCGTTGCGCCTTGTGCTGGACGAAATCGGGGGGCTCGGCCATGTCGGGCACGTTTCGATCTGCTACGAACCGGAGAACGAAGCGGCGCGCCGTCTCTATCGCGCCGCCGGCTTCCTAGAGGAAGGTCTCGACGAGGATGGCGAAATGATCGCCGACCTCGTCCTGCCGGCGGACGGTCGTTGACGCGGCCGCCCTCCCCCGAAGGCGCGCTGATCAAGGCCATCGCGGCAATCGCGCCCGGAGGTGTCCGGACCGGGTGCCGGTTGATACGCGAGGCTGACGAAACCCATCTCACCCCCGAGGAGACGCGTTCCATCCCGGCGCGCCAGCCGGCCATGCGGCGCGCCAGCGGCGCGGCGCGCTGGATCGCGCACGGGCTGCTGGCCGACATCGGAATGAGCGACGTCGCCATCTTGCGCGCGCCGTCGGGCGCTCCGGTCTGGCCGCACGGCATAACGGGTTCGCTCGCCCATGACGACGAGATGGCCGTGGCCGCGGTCGCGCCCGTCGGACGTATCGCCTCCCTCGGCATCGATGTCGAACCCGCGCTGCCCCTGCCCGATGACATTTTCGCGATCGTCTCGACCAGCGCGGACCGGATCGGCACGGCCGACCGGCGGCTTGCCGGCCGCATCCTGTTCTGCGCCAAGGAGGCGGTCTACAAGGCGGCCTATCCGCTCGACCGCCAGGTCCTCGGCTATGAGGATATCGCCGTGGACCTCGGCGCGGGCCGCGCCACGACGAGGACGGGCCGCAAGGTCAGCCTCGCCTACTGCGTCGCCCCGCGCGTGGTGGTTTTGGCGTTTGTCGACGGGGATGACCTTTAGGGTCGGACGCGATTATCCCTGCCCTGTGCCTCACGAGCTTCTGGCCGAAGCCAGAATATTTGCGTTGGCGCTGCCCCTCGCTGTCCTGCCGGACATCTCTCCCCGTAAACGGCAGGGCTATCGCATATGGGGCCAAGGCTTTCGCCCTATGAGGGGCCCCACCCCTAACTTGCCGGGGCGAGACCCGTGGCTCGCCCCGGCAAGTTAGGGGTGGGGGTCCTTCTGCGTAAGAATCCATATGCGATAGCCGTGCCGTAAACGGGGCGTGAAGAGCTGGCCGCGATGCTGGCTTCAAGGCCTTCCGTCCTTACGAGCCGGCAGCAGGTTTCTTCGGAGACTGGTCCTCCCGCCCGCCGACGATCTCCCGATAATCTCTCATCGCGCCATCCAGCCCGCGTATCCGCCAGCTGTCCCCGACCCGTCCTTCGAGATGACACGGCCCGAGCGGCACCTTGCCGCCGCCTTCGGGCAGGTCGAGCACATAGACCGGGTTGCAGATACCCGACAGCCGCCCCCTCAGCGCTTCCACCAGCGCCTGCCCTTCCGCGATCGTGGTGCGTCTGTGCGCCATGCCGCGCGCGAGGTCGCCATGGTGGAGGTAATAGGGCTTGACGCCGAGCCGGTACATCAGCTCGCGGCACAGCTCCTCCAGCACCTCGACATTGTCGTTGACGCCTTTCAGCAGGACGCTCTGGTTGAGCAGCACGAAGCCCGCCTGCCGCATCGTCCGGCAGGCTGCCTCGGCAGCGTCCGTGATCTCGCGCGCGTGGTTGAAGTGGGTGACGATTGTAACCATCAGCCGGCCCTGCAGCGCCTCGACCAGCCCCGATGTGATGCGCGAAGGCAGCGCCACCGGCACGCGCGTGTGGACGCGCAGAAGCCGCACATGGGCAATGGCTTCGATGCGGGCGCGGATCTCGGCCAGCGCCTTGTCCGGCAGCGACAGCGGGTCGCCGCCGGTCAGGATCACCTCCCGGATCTCGGGATGAGCTGCGATATAGGCCAACGCCGGCTCCAGCGCCTCGCGCGTATAGCCCCGGCCGATCGAGGTCAGCGATTCCTTGCGGAAACAGAACCGGCAATAGACCGCGCATTGATAGGTCGGGAACACCAATACCCGGTCGGCATGGCGATGCGTCAGCCTGGGCACCGGGCTGAATTCGTGATCGGCGATCGGATCGCCAAGCTCGCCCTCCGCCTCTTCCAACTCCCCGGGCGACGGGATCACCTGTGCCCGGATCGGATCGGCGGGATCGTTCCAGTCGATCAGGTCGAGATAGGCTTTCGGCGCGCGCACCTTGTGGTGGCTGGCGGCCTCCTGCGCGGCGGCGCGCTCGGCGGGCGACAGCGGCAGCGAGGCCAGGTCGCGCACATGGCGCACGC
Organism: Mesorhizobium sp. B2-4-15; assembly: GCF_006658505.1. Taxonomy (GTDB): domain Bacteria; phylum Pseudomonadota; class Alphaproteobacteria; order Rhizobiales; family Rhizobiaceae; genus Mesorhizobium. Next base: position 59,517 of record NZ_VFUZ01000012.1, on the reverse strand, counting down.
CCTGGCGGATATCATCCTGCCAGGCGATGTCGGCGGGGGCGGTAAGGGTTGCGGTCATCCAAAGCTCCTTGCACTCCGGCCGCTGAATACAGCATTGGAGGCAAGGGCTGAAGGCTCTTGCTGGCCGAAACGGCCAGAAAGCTTGGGTTCCTCGCCCCCATGAAATGGGGGAGAGGTGGCTCGGCGAAGCCGAGACGGAGCGGGGGGCAGCGCCGGCCTCGCGCATATGTCTAGAGGTTCCATTTGCAAAGCCGGAGCTTTACGAAGGCCCTCTCCGGCCGCTTCGCGGCCACCTCTCCCCCGCTTTCGGCTGGGGCGAGGAACTCAAGGCATGCGGCGCCGCGCCTAGCCTAGCCACCTGTTCCGCTCGTCGCCACCAACGCCCCGAAGGCGCTTTCAATCGTCTCGAACATCAGCTCGGGATAAAGCGCGCCCGCTTCAGGATTGGCCGTCTCCAGCGCCGTCTCGCCGCGGATCCAGAACGCCCGCAGCAATGCAAGGCCGGGGACTTGCGCGATTATCCTCTCCAGCTCTTCGGCGCTCTGCCGCATGATGCGCGGCGAGCGGCCGCTCACCTGGCGCCAGAGATCGATCATCGCGCCTTGCGTGATCTTGTTCTGCGCGATGCGGATTTCGCGGCGGACAGCACCGGGATCCTCCAGCGCGCGCATGGTGACGGCGGCGATATCCTTTTCGCTGACGAATGTCGCCGGCACATTGCCGTCGCCATAGAGCGTCACCTCGTCCGGCGGCAGGGGCGTCGAACCGTAGCGCGTCAGGTCGCCCAGCGTCGCCACCCAGGTCGAGAAGAAGCCGTTGGTGTAGATCACCGTATAGGGCAGATCGGCCTGCCTGACGGCGTCGAAGACGGCTCTCTTGATGTCTAGCGGTTCGATCGAGCCCGGTGCTGCGGCGGCAAAGTCGAGGCCGAAGCCGGCGGAAGGCACGTAGCGTGAAACGCCCACATCCTTGACGGCGCGCACCAGCGTCATCTCGCTGGCCGAGCTCACATGCACCGAACTGATGACGCGATCGGCCTTGCCGACAGCGCGCACGAGGCTGTCATAATCGCCGAGATCGCCGACATGGACGGTGGCGCCGAGCTCCTTCAGCGGGCGCATCCGCTCTTCATTGCGGGCGGTTGCCGGCCGCAGAAGAACATGGAGGCTATCGCCGTTGCGCGCGCTGGCCTTCGCCATCTCGCTGCCGAGCAGCCCGGTGGCGCCGATGATAAGGGTGCTGGTCATATCCCCCTCCCATTGCCAAGGATGGAACCGTCCCAGTCGCGCTCCAGGCCGATGTCATGCAGGCGGCGGTCGGAAAGCCGGGAAATCTGGCGCAGCGTGCGGCGGCGCTCGAACATTGCCGCGCTTCGCAGGGCAAGGCCGCTCATCGCGGCGCCGATGGGTCCAAGGGTCAAGGTCATTGTCCGTCTCCTGTTTCGCTCGGCGCAAGCGCGCCGGTGCCGCCCTGACGGGCGAGCATGACGATTGCTCACGCTGTGATTGGTCATTTCAGCGCATCCGGTGTTCCGAAGGTCGATCTGGATGCGCGGCACACCCGGATATTGGGTGTTTTCGGGCTGGACGACAAACGACTCTTTGTGCAGGATTTGTGAGCAACGCTCACAGGTCGAGATCATGCCGCGCCGACTGCCGCCCCTCACTGCCCTGCCCGCCTTCGACGCCGCCGCCAGGCATTTGAGTTTCTCCAAGGCGGCGGATGAGCTCAATGTCACCCATGGCGCGGTCAGCCGCGCCATCCGCAATATCGAAGACAGGCTGGGCATCCAGCTCTTCGATCGCGGGACGAGATCCGTGCGCCTGACCGCCGTGGGTGCAGCCTATGCGGCCGAAACCGGCAAGGCGCTCGACCAGATCGCCGCCGCCACCATTGCCGCCACGCCCGACCGTTCGACGCGCATCCTCAACGTCAGCACGTCGGACGGCTTCGCCGGCCGCTGGCTGGTACCGAGGCTGCACCGGTTCCACCGCGCCAACGCCGACATCGACGTGCGGCTCTCCACCTCCGGTGTGCTCGCCGATTTCGTCAGCGACGGCATCGACATCGCCATCCGCTATGGCCGGGGCGGCTATGCCGGCGTGACGGCTGAATTCCTCGCCGACGAGGAGGTCTTCCCCGTCTGCAGCCCCGAACTCCTGCAAGGGGAACATCCGTTGCGCCAGCCTGGGGATCTGCGGCATCACAAGCTGATCCATGACGCCTTTCGCATCGACTGGACGACGTGGCTGCAACAGGCCGGAGTCGAGGACATCGACCCCAAACGCGGCGTGCGCTTCGATTCCGCCACCTTCGCGGTGGAGGCCGCCGTGCATGGCGAAGGCGTGCTGCTCGGCCGCAGCGCGCTCGTCTCGGCCGACCTTGCGGCGGGACGATTGGTGCGGCCGTTCAACCTCGCGCTTAAATCCGCCGCCCGCTACTACGTCGTCTATCCCGACGGCGCGCTGCGTCAGAAGAAGGTCCGGGCGTTCCGCGACTGGCTATTCGCCGAGATCGCGGCAGACTGGGCCGGTGCGACAAGCAGCTGAGTGGCTAATGGCTGCACGCGCCTATTCACCGGCGCGATGGGCATCCGGCACGATGAACACTTCGTCCGCCCGGCCATAGCCCCCATCGGCGACCTCCTCCACCAGCACCATCGTGTAAGGGCGCACCCCCTCCCCGAAAAGATCGACGAACATGGCTGTCGTGCGATGGATGAGGTCTTCCTTCTGCGCCCGGGAGAGAGCCGCTTGCGGCATTTTGATATTGGCGAATGGCATGATCGTTTCCCTTATGTTCGAGGCTGGATTTCGTGGTGAAGGAGCGCCGGCGCCCGTCGACTCAGATCGCGCCGCCATTGGCGCGGACCACTTGTCCGTTGACCCAGCCGCTTTCCGGCCCGGCCAGGAACGAAACCAGGCCTGCAATGTCGTCGGGCTGGCCGAGCCGGCCGAGCGGGATCATCCTGGTGATCGCCTCGATCTGCGCCTCGCTCTTGCCATCGAGGAACAGCGCCGTCTCGACCGGTCCGGGCGCCACCGCGTTGACGGTGACGCCGCGCGCGCCAAGCTCCTTGGCCAAGATGCGCGTCATCGCCTCGACGGCCGCCTTGGTGGCGGCGTAGACGCCGTAACCCGGCTGCAGGAAGCCGACGGCGCTGCTGGAGAAATTGATGATACGGCCGCCCTCGCGAAGCCGGCGCGCGCCTTCGCGCATGCCACGGAACACGCCGCCGAGATTGATCGCGACCTGCGCGTCGAACGAGGCGTCCTCTGTCTGCGCAATCGGCGACGTCTTCATGATGCCCGCATTGTTGACGAGGATATCGACGCCGCCGAACGCCTTCTCGCCGGCATCGAAAAGGCTGGCGATGCCGGCGGGATCGGCGATATCGGCCTGCACCGCGACCGCCTTGCCGCCATCCGCTTCGATCGCGTCGACAAGCGCTTCGGCCTCCGCGCGGCCTCGCGCATAGTTTACGACGACGGCCACGCCGTCGCGGGCGAGCCGCCGCGCAACGGCCGCGCCGATGCCTCTCGAGGCGCCGGTCACGATCGCCGCTCTGGTCTGCTGATTGGTCATGAAAGTCTCTCCGTGTTGTTGGTGACACGGACATAGGCCGAGCCATGCTCCGGATAATCAGCTATCTATTGACATCACTATTCGGAAACTGCGAACAAAGCCCATGGATCGCCTGGATACGATGCGGCTCTTCGTTCGCGTTCTGGAGCGGCGCAGCTTCACCGCCGCCGCCGCCGACCTCGGCCTGCCCCGTTCAACCGCGACGGAGGCGGTCCGGCGGCTCGAGGAGCATCTCGGCGCGCGGCTTCTGGAGCGCACCACGCGGCAGGTGAACGCCACGCAGGACGGCGAAGCCTATTACCGGCGCTGCCTGTCGATCCTGGCCGAGATCGAGGATGCCGAGGCCGCCTTCCGCAATGCCGAGCCGTTCGGCCTGCTGCGCATCGATGCCAGCACGCTGCTCACCCGCACATTCCTGTTGCCGCGCCTGCCGGAATTCCTTGCCCGCTATGTCAGGATCGACCTGCAGATCGGCCAGAGCGACCGGCTGGTCGACCTCGTGCGCGAGGGTGTCGATTGCGTCATCCGCGTCGGCGAGCCGCCCGACAGCGGCATGATCATGCGGCGCCTCGCCGTCATCCGCGAAATGACCTGCGCCAGCCCCGCCTATCTCGAACGTCACGGCACGCCCACCTCCCCCGACGCGCTCGACGGCCACCAGGCGGTGGGCTTCGTGTCGTCGCGCACCGGCGAGGTGCTGCCCTTCGAGTTCACCGTCGGCGGCAGGACCGTCGAGGTTCGGCTGCCCGGCCGTGTCGCCGCCAACAATTCCGACACCGCCGCCGACCTGGCGCGGCTTGGGCTCGGCCTTATCCAGGCGCCGCGCTATCGCTTCGAAAAGGACCTTGCCGACGGCACGCTGGTCGAGGTGCTGGCCGGTTACCCGCCCTCGCCGACGCCGCTGTCGGCGCTCTACCCGCAGAACCGGCAGCTCTCGCCGCGCTTGCGCGTGTTCCTCGACTGGGCGGCGCGTATCTTCGCCGAGGCGAACTTGTAAGAGGCCCCGCAATCCGGCCCCTGCCCGCCGCGCTCGGGCCGGCCAGGCGCTGCGCGGCGTGCCTCCCCTGCCGCGGCTTCGACCGACCCGACAGCGAGGCACCGCAAATGCAGCGGTCTTCATCACTATGAAGGGGGACGCGAGCCGGCGGCCGTGAGATGATGTCTGGCAAGGCAAACACACGCTCGCCCGAAAACCCAAGCCGCGAAAGGCGGACCTGGTCAGGTCTGGTCGTCATGAGCAGATTGATGGTCGTTTGGCCGCGGCATCGCCGGATACAGCTGCCGCCGTCACGGCCTGCGAAAGATGTTCGGAGCCGCAAATCGGAGGCTGCGATGAAGCGCCTCTGCCTCATGCTTGGCTGTCTTCTGCTTGGTCTCTTGCCGGCCGGCAGCACTCTGGCGGCCGGCGCGGTGTTCTTCGGCGATGATGAGTCCTATGGTTGGTGCTCCGGCTACACAAGCAGGGAAGCCGCGCGCAAATGCGCGCTCGAGCAGTGCAAGGGAGCAGAAGGCGTAAATTGCCAGTTGGCCTTGGAATGCCAGGGCGGATGGGGGGCGGTCGCCACGGGCGACAATGGCGGCTATGGCATAGCCTGTGAGGCCTCCATGGAGGTCAATGCACGCATTCAGGCCCAATTGGCATGCACCTTCGCAGTGAAAGGCTTGTGCCACACGCAAACCACCTTCTCCGAGCGCAATCAGTCCATCAGCCAGGACGACAACGCGCTGTTTGACCGCACGATTTTCGCGCAGGTCCTGCTGCTCAGGCTGGGCTACTACAAGGGCCGGATCGATGCCCACGCGGGATCGGATACAAGGAGCGCGTTGAAGTCGTTTCAAAGCCAAGCAGGCTTGCCGGTTACCGGCGAACCCGACGAGAAAACGCTCGACCAGCTGACGGCCAAGCTCGGCGGCGCCGGCGCGCTCGTGGCAGCCATCCTGGAGGGAAATCGCGATGTCGACACTTCGGACTGGCACATAAAGACGGCAGCGCCGCGCGCCGAGGCCGTGCAGTCATCGACGTCGCGGAACATACCGACCTCCCCGCTCGACGCATTCGGCGTGAACGAGGAGGCCCTGAACGGTGCCCTGTCGGAAGGCGTCGGCAACATCAATGGCCAGACGGGCAATAATTTCAGTTTCCAGGGGACTTTCACCTGCGGCCGCCTGACGGGCGACAGCAAGATCAGGTGCACGGCGACGGTGACCGATCCGGCCAGTCCGGAAGCGGATGTCGTCGATCTCTACCATGTCGATGGATCGGACGTATTCGCGCAAATGGAGGCGATGGCCGACAAGAGGTCGCGCGAGGAAGGCGGCGCCGACCATCTCGACAGGAAGTCGCAGGCGACGTTCACGACCAAGGACGGAGAAAAACGGGTGGTCGATTTCGGTTGCGTGCAGCACTTCGGAGACCGCGTCTCGCACGGCATCTGCTATATCGAAGTCACGAAAAGCATCGGCTTGATGACGACCGTGGCGCCACCGTCGCCAAATCGCGATCCGGGCGGCGTGAAAGCCACGGACGATGGGACGGCCGAAATGCAAAGAGCGTTCGATTTGTTGGGAGGGATGTCGCTCGCCCTGCTCGACGTTCCGTTGAAGAAGTAGGGACCCGTCTTAGCCCCGCCGCTTCCCGCCCGACGCCCTCGACAAAGAGGATAGGGACAGGCGTCGATCGTTGCCCATCGGCGCCATCTGATGCCATTGTCGCCGCGACAGCGCGCCATGCGATGGGGCGCCGCCAGGGAGGATTGCCATGACCAGGACTGAAACCGGCTTGCCGCGCTATGAGGACGCCGTTCAGCGCTTTCGCATCGAGGACGAAATCGCCACGCTCTATGGTGACCCGACGATGGGCGTCAACGCCTATGTCGAATGCTGCGGCCGCCACATCGGCCAGAACCGGCTGGCCCTGCGCGCGATCTCGGCAGGCGGCGAGCTGAGCGAATTCAGCTTCGACGACCTTGCCGACATGTCGGGCCGTGTCGGCAACCTGCTCAGGCAATCGGGCGTCGGCCCCGGCGATGTCGTCGCCGGCATGCTGCCGCGCATTCCCGAACTGGTGGCGCTCATCCTCGGCGCCTGGCGCATCGGTGCCGTCTACCAGCCGTTGTTCACCGCTTTCGGACCGAAGGCGATCGAACACCGGCTCGGCTACAGCGGGGCGAAACTGGTGGTGACCAATGCGGCCAACCGCGGCAAGCTCGACGAGATCGAGACCTGCCCGCCCATCGCGACCATCATCGGTGCCGGTGATGCCTTGCCCGCTGGCGACATCGATTTCCGCGCCGCCCTCGCCACCGCCTCTCCCGACCGCGAACCCGTCATGCGCAAGGGCGGCGACCTGTTCATGATGATGTCGACTTCCGGAACGACAGGCTTGCCCAAGGGCGTGCCGGTGCCGCTCAGCGCCCTGCTCGCCTTCGGCGCCTATATGCGCGACGCGATCGGGCTGCGCCCCGACGACGTGTTCTGGAACATCGCCGATCCCGGCTGGGCCTATGGCCTTTATTACGCCATCACCGGCCCGCTGCTTCTTGGCATCGCGACGACCCTCTACGAGGGCGCCTTCAACGCCAGGAGCACCTACGACATCATCGAGCGGTTGGGCGTCACCAGCCTTGCCGGCTCACCCACCGCCTTCCGCCTGCTGCTCGCCGAAGGGCCGGAAGCGGCCGCCCGGGTCAAGGGCCGGCTGCGCGTGGTGAGCAGCGCCGGCGAGCCGCTCAACCCGGAAGTGATCCGCTGGTTCGACGCCCATCTCGCCGCCCCCATCCACGATCATTACGGCCAGACCGAGAACGGCATGATGGTCAACAACCATCATGGGCTCGCGCACACCGTGCGCGCGGGCTCCGCCGGCTTTGCCATGCCGGGCTACCGCATGGTCGTGCTGGACGACGAAGGCCGCGAACTCGGCCCCAACCAGCCCGGCATCCTCGCGGTCGACATCGCCAATTCGCCGCTGCGCTGGTTCGGCGGCTACCACCAGGCCGAGACGCCGGCCATCGCGGGCGGCTATTACCGCACCGGCGACACGGTGGAATACGAGCCGGACGGCTCGGTCTCCTTCATCGGCCGCGCCGACGACGTCATCACCTCGTCCGGCTACCGCATCGGCCCCTTCGATGTCGAAAGCGCGCTGATCGAACATCCCGCCGTGACCGAGGCGGCCGTGGTCGGCGTGCCCGACCCGCGGCGCACCGAGATCGTCAAGGCCTTCGTCATCCTGGCGCCCGCCCATCAGGGCAGCCCCGAGCTCGCCGAGGAGCTGGCGCAGCACGTGCGCAAGCGGCTCTCCGCCCACGCCTATCCGCGCGAGATCGATTTCGTCAGCGAATTGCCGAAGACCCCGAGCGGCAAGATCCAGCGGTTCCTGCTGCGGAAGGCGGAGGTCGAAAAGCGGAAAGGGTGAAGCGGGCCGCTCATACCGGCCAGCTCGAGCGACGTCGGCGAAGCGCCGTGCCCTCTTTCAGCTTCGGTGCTATGTTACCGCGGTGACCCTACCCGCTTTATTGAGGCGACAACTGACTCGCGCTTGCCGAACTTCGATGCCGCCCTGTCTTGCATAGTCTATTCGCACCTTGATCGGCGCCGTGAGTACACCCCCACTGTGGCGCAAGGCACCCGCGCTGACTGCATTGACGCGCACGGCGCCAAGCGGCTTCGCGGCGGACATGATCGCCGCGCGGCAGGCTAGCGCGATCGCGGTTGGCGTGCCGGGTTTCGCTGTAAAGGGTTCCGGTGATCCAAGGGGATATCCCGGATTGGGGTCGCCCTCGCCGGCTTTGGAAGGCCTGAGGATGGGCGGCAGGAAATTCGATTGCCTGGCGGCCTTGGCGGAGGCAGTGGCTGTCGTGGCAGCGGCCGGCTTGCCGGGAGCGGTCGCCGAACCGTTTTCGACGGACGGGGCGTTGCCGAGGCCGATACCCGTCGAAGGGCTTCCGCTTGTGTTGCCAACGTTGCCGCTGGCACCAACGCCTGCGGCGGGTGACCCGTTACCGACGCCGACCGACGCCCCGACATTTGCTCCGCCTGCACCGTCCACGTTTGTGCCGACCCCCACGGATCCGCCTTGCGAACCGACGCTCACTCCAGCGCCGACCCCCAGGCCGCCAACCTTACCGCCTGTACCTGCATCGAGAGCCGAGGCGGGCCCAATTGCGATACCGATCGCCAACGCGGCTGCGAAGTACTCTTTTATCATCATCCTCCCCTGCGGGATGCATGTCGTTCGCTTGTCTTTCACTGCGCGGGTGGTCGGGTTGGGAGCAATGCAACGGGAAGGGCAATGGTTGCCAGCACCACCGTTTGCGGCGGCTTTGGACCCTTCACTTTCTGTTTTTTCGGCAAGCCCGGGTTACGGGCTGCGCCCGAACGCGACGATGAACTTGCAAATGCACTCGTGGCGGTACGTGCCTTGGGCGCGCGCTCAACGGCCGCGCTCCGACGCCTATCCCTCGCGACATCGATTTCCTCACGCGCGGCACTGAGGCTGCGGGCTAAACCGTTGGCCCTTTCACGCTCTTGCTCCAACGCCGCATTCAATTCCATCGAGCTCTGCTTCAAGGCATCGCCTTCCTTGCGAGCACTCTCAAGGTCACGCATGGCTGCATCGGCTCGTTCACGTTCCAGTTTGAGTGCTTGTCCCGCTTGGTTCGAAGCGGCATCGGCCAGCTGTCGGGCCTTCACGGCCTTGGCCCGCTCCTGCGCGGCCAGATTTGCGCCTGTCTTGAGGGCATCGATCGTTTGGCGAGCCGTGGTGAGTTCTTGTTCCAGGAGCTCTGCCTTATGGCGCTCGTCATCAAGCGCTCGCGTCGCGGCGGCCTGAGAGGCTTCGCTCGCGGGGTGCGCTTCAGCCATGGCGCCTTTCTCGCTGTCCCAGAGACTGGCTTCGGCCCTGAAGTTTTCGATGACACGCTGCGCCGTCTCGAGATTGAGCGTGAGCGCTTCGTCCGTTTGCCGCTGCTCTTTCAGGACCTGCGCTTGCCTGGCCAGTTCGGCTCGCGCCGCGGCCAATTCGCGGCGCAAGGCCTCCTCATCCTGGCCGGGCGGCACCTTGTCCGGTTCTTTCGCGATATCGGCGTGGTCGGAAACCACGACCGGCGAGTGGCCATTGGTTGCGGCAACCGCTGACGCTTCGGGCGCCAGTTGACTGTTGGCCGGGGACGCCAACAGCAGAATGAGGATTGAAGGAACGAGGGACAGCATGGCGTTTCTCCTGCCAGATGTCCCATGACTTAAAATCAAAGGTCGTCTTTTGATAAAGGTGAAGTCACTGCTTGGAGATTTTGATCTGGTACCCGGCAAATCAATCATCACTTGATCCCACCTATCGCGACCCTCACCGCGATTCTATTCTCCACTTGGTTCGATCAGGGGCACTCTATGCCGCTCCGCCTGGACGCTACCTTCTAATCCCTTGCTTGTTGTCATTCGAACGAAGGAAGAGCGTTTCGCCGTCCCATCATTGCGATCGTGCGACAGCCCTGCCCAGGGAGCGGGTGGCCCTGTGTCGCTCGGGCACCGCAACCTTGACTGCATGGACGCGGCAGTCTCTTGTTCGAACAGAATCCGCCGACAAGAGAGGTGCCACCATGGAGAAGATCATCCTGGACTGCGACCCCGGGCATGATGACGCCATCGCCATCCTGCTGGCGGCGGGCAATCCGAAGATCGATCTCCTCGGCATCACGACGGTTTCGGGCAACCACAATGTCGAGAACACCACGCGCAACGCGCTTTCCGTGTGCACCGCCTATGGCATCAAGGTGCCGGTGGCGAAGGGCTCCCCCGGCCCTTTGATCATCGATCAGGTGCTGGCGGTCGAGATCCACGGCGATACCGGGCTCGATGGCCCAGTGCTGCCGCCTGCCTCGTTCGAGCTCGACAAGCGGCATGCCGTCGACTTCATCATCGACACGGTCATGGCGCATGAGCCGAAGACGATCACGCTTGTCCCGGTCGGCCCCTACACCAACATCGCCTTAGCCGTCCGCAAGGACCCGCGCATCGTCGAGCGGGTGAAACGGGTGGTCGCGATGGGCGGAAGCTACACGCGCGGCAACATCACGCCCGCGGCGGAGTTCAACGTCTATGGCGACCCGGAGGCCGCCGACGTGGTGTTCCGCGCCGGTTGGGACGTCACCATGGTGGGGCTCGACCTCACGCACCAGGCGCTGGCCACCCCGGAGCTGCAGGACAGGGTGCGCGCCGTCGGCGGCCCGATCGCCAGGTTCATCCTCGACATCTGGGAGTTCGTTGCGACCACGCATGGCGGCCTGCTGCAAATCGAGTATCCCGCCGTCCACGACGCATGCTGCGTCGCGGCCATGATCGACGGAAGCGTCTTCACCACCGAGAAGGCCGACATCCGCGTCGAAATTGCCGGACGGTGGACCAAGGGCATGACGGTCTGCAATTTCGAGAAGATGGGTGGCATGCACCATTTCGGCGGCACGGCGAGCGAGCAGATCGACTTCCGCCACACCGTAGCGATGAAGCTCGACCATGCGAAGTTTTGTGATCTGATCGTCGATGCGCTCGAGCGGCTCACCAGCCAGAAGAAGGCGTAATTCAAGCGCTGTCCGAACGAACAGGACGCGGCTGGTTGTGAACCGGGGCAGCCCAGCGAAGCGGCCGACTTGGCTTGGTCCCGTCCGAGCGACCGCTTCAGGCGATGCATCTCCCATGCGCGCGGCTATAGGGCCGTAGACGTCGAGATTGTGGCTGGCTTGCCACTGCGGTCATGGTGGCGGCGGTCCCCCCTTACAACGGGATGACACGCAAATATCGCGAATGCGTTGGGCAGGGTCTTATGCCTCAGGATCGCGATAGGTCAGCCAAATCGGGAAGCGACTGTGACGACATTACAACAGCATTTCAATACCATGTGGGATATGGTTGAACCAACGGGTCGGGGTGATTCATGATCAAGATTTTCTACGCGTCGGTTGCTCTGTCCGCTCTGGCTTTACCCGCCAATGCTCAGGATGGTCACTGGCAGGGGTCTTATGTCGGCGCGGAACTGGGGGCCGGGTTTTCGCGCCCAGGCTTTGATGGTTCCCCGTCGGCGAGTGGCTCTGATTTCGACGACACGGCATTCATAGGTGGCGTCTATGCTGGCCACGATTGGCAGGCTGGCCAGTTCGTTTACGGTGGCGTCGCAAATCTGGATTTCCTCGGCTTTCACGATCAGAATTCGTCACATATCGTCACCGACCCGATTTTCGGGGGAAAGACGCATTCCTACAATTACGATGTGACCTGGGTGGCGTCCGCACGCGCACGGGCAGGCTTCCTGGCGTCGGATCAGTTTTTGCTGTACGGCACCGGCGGCGTTGCCGTTGCCCGCATAGCGGCTTCCTCGTCAGCAACCGGCGTTTTCGGGGGGACCGATGACGTTAACAAGACCAAAGTCGGCGGTGCCTTTGGTGCAGGTGTCGAGTACGCGTTCGCGCCGCAATGGTCGTTGAAGACAGAATATGTCCACTATTTGTTCAGCGACGTCCATGTCGGAGGCAATGGCGCCGACCAGGTGACGTTCAAGCCATCGTTTGGCACTTTGAATTTCGGAATTTCATACCACTTCTAGCTGCGCCCAAACGATCTTGCCGTATCGCGCACGAAGTGGCGCGACAATCCCGGCCCCTCAAAGACTGGAAGGGTCGGGACAGCTCGGACACGTTTTTTGAACTCGTCCAGGGTCAAGGCAAAGATGAGCTGATCCAGGCGTTCGCCCGTTTTTGCGTCGAGCCGGTGGGACAACAGTGTCCCCTCCAGACGCAGCATTCCAAGCCGGCAAGCCATCACAGCCGCATGATTGCGGGCCAGCGGCTCGAACGTCAGCTTTTCCAATTTGCGCTCAACGAACATATGCCAGATGGCGAGGCGGGTTGCTTCGAACGAAGTCTGGAGCCGCCGTTGAGCCTCATCGCCGACGATCAGATGCAGCGACCCAATGCGATGGCGTGGATCGATCTCGGTCATGATCAAGCCGATCGGCTCGTCGTCGAGCATGCGGATCGCCAGCAGGTTACGCCATATGTTGTCGAAGCTGCCGACGTAGGAACGAAACGAATCAAGACCCATGGTCGCGCCGGGCATGTTCAACCCGGCGGCTACGGCTGGGTCGCCAAGCCAGCGTGTGAACCGCTCATTCACTTCACCCTGTTGGAGGGTTCGGATCCGACAGTGCTCGCCGGCTCGGTCAACCATTATCGGTCGAGGAGCAGCGGTCAGTGGCGGCAGGCCTACGCGCTGTCCGGGGTGAGGCATCTTAGGCATCTGCAGTACTCATTTCAAACCTGACACAAAGGGCTCGCCCATGGATGGCAGAGCCGTCATAGACAGGCAATCCCCCTGAATGAACGCCCGCTCCGCCCGCCATTTTCAGGGGCGGCGCCAGCGCGCGGGCTCAACTTTCTTCACCAATGGCTGTGCCACAATGCCCCGCAGACAGCAAAGTCCGAGATGATCATCCCTGTCGATGAATTGACGCCCCGGGTCGACGGACGCGTCGATGGACGCCCTGGCTCGTACGAGGCGCCCAATCGGGGGGTGGAGACACCAAGCCCTTGTATCCAAGGAAATCGCGAAAAGCCGAACGCCGTCACCCAACCCGACATGGCTCAGGCGCAGCGTGGCTCAGGGAGATGCGCCTAGACCCGGCTGTCGGCGCCCTCAGAATTGGCAGCAGGCGGTTTGATCTTCGTCAAGCGGGCCCTGGCTTGGGCCACATATTGCTGCGCGGACCTGATCCGGCTGCACAGCGCGATATTGATGCCGACACCACAGTCTTCATCCATCAATTCCTTGGCCCGCGACAGGGCCAGCTCAGCCCGTTTGACCCGCTGCCTTGCCCGCGCCAGTTCCAGATTCATAAGTTCTATCATTGTTCCGCATCCGTTGCGGTCCCTTCGATCGTTAACCTCTCCCCAGTGCTTTTGTTCCAGCCGGCGCGGCTGCGCCACCACGTTGCCCGGCTCCGTCGAGATCGCGGAGCCGGGGCAACTTGACTCCAGATCAGTAGCCGCCGTTTTCGATCACGACGTGATGATGACGGTGATGGCGGTGCGATACGGACGCTGTCACGACCACATTGTCGTGCCGATAGTGCCGGCGGCCGTGATCGTAGAATGCGATCTGGCCATGGTGGCGGTGATGCAGGCGCTGGCCGTCCTCGTTGATGACCACATTGGCGCGATGATGATGGTGATACCTGTTGATGACGACGGCGTCTTGCGCCGAAGCCACCGCAGGCGCGGCCAAGCACAGCGCCAGAGCTCCCAAGATCATGATTTTCATTTTGAATTCTCCAAAAACCAAGATGCCCTTCACCCGGTAAACACCGGCCAAACGCTTTTGTTCCGGTTTGACTGAGAGATGTCGGTGAGAGGCCTTCTCCGCCGGTCTCGCCGCACAATAGGTGGTCCGCTTCATCTATTTGACCGATGCGGCACCTTGTCCAAAAGACCATATTGAAGATGATCCTACCGGATCACCGAGTAATCCCGCAGCCAGTCCCTTGCGGATTGCTCCAAGGGCCCCGCTTGACTCCCGGTCGGCGGGGCTTTTCCATGCGTTCCACTTAAGCGCTAAAACGAATGGCCGACGCTCAGCGCGGGCTCTTCTGCAATAGAGAGCCAGCCATTTGGCTCCCCGCCGGCGTGACTGACTGCCGCCGCTGCAGGACTTGCTTTTTGCTTGCCGATGGCGCCGATCGTCCCTCCCGGCCGAATATGCTTGGCCCGCCCCGCCAAAATGGCAAGGCGGGCCATATCCTTTCATGGCTCTAAAGCGCGTCGCCTCGAAACCGGTTCAGGCGACGCGCTTTGGGGTCTTGTTTTTATGCCTGTCGTTCTCGACCGAGGTCACTTTTGCGCGACATGCATCAGGTCAAAATGAGAACGATCTTGAGTGAATCCGGATCGACGATCACGATCCGCCCGTCGGCGAGCACGAAATATTCGTAGGATTCGTAGGCCGGCACGATCTTGACGATGCGAGCAGGCAAGCGGTGCAATCTGATCTTGTGCCGCGGAATTTCCACGCCCACGGAAACGTCGAAATCGACATTGGCTACGGGCTGGACCTTCGTCTCCTTGATCACCTGCGTGATCTCGGTTTTCTGTTCAACCGTCACATTGTTGATCGAGGCGGTCGAAGTCTTGTCCTGGGTGGAGGCTTTGCCCTGCGCCTGCTGATCGGTCTGGACCTTGGTCTTGCCCTGGGCCTGCTGGTCCGTGCTGGTGCCGGCCTTGCCCTGCGCCTGCTGGTCGGTCTGGACCTTGGCCTTGCCCTGGGCCTGCTGGTCCGTATTGGTGCCGGCCTTGCCCTGCGCCTGCTGATCGGTCTGGGCCTTTGCCTTGCCCTGGGCCTGCTGGTCCGTTTTGGTAGTGGACTTGTCCTGGGCCTGGCCGTTCATTTTCGAGCCGGGCTTACAGTTAGCCGTTCCGGAGGTGCAGTTCGTGTCCGCCCCTGATTGGTTGTCGGCCGGCTGCTGCGTCTGGGCCATTGCCGTGCCACAGCCGAGTCCGATCGCGAGCATGCTGGTGATGAGAACATGTTTCATAGGTAATCTCCTTTGAAAGGTTCGCCCTTCAATGGGTAAAACTTCTCCAAAAAGGGATGGTTCCCCGGGTCAGGAGGCGATACTAAAAGCGACCGGTGCGATCATGGCCAAACGATCCTGCCGTTCGTGCGATTTGCAGGGGCTTGTTCTGGCGGGACTCCACAAGCATGATCTGGAGGGCGATAGGTCCATATCTTTCAGACGATCGGGCCGGGTGGAACGCTGTTCGACATCAAGCCTGCCATCAAGCCGGATGAAATTCCTGGCGAGATAGAATATTGGAGTCTGTGAGGCTCGGCCTGAAACGAAAGCTGGGGATACGCCGTGACATCAAGCAGGCCTGTTCTGATCACCGGCGCGGCCGGTTTCATAGGTTTCCATCTCAGTCAGAGGCTGCTTGCCGAAGGCCGGCAGGTTGTCGGCCTCGATTCCATGAATGAATATTATGACGTCGCCCTGAAACAGGCCCGGCTCGACCGGTTGAAAGCATTCCCGAATTTTCGTTTCGAGCATGTCGATCTCACCGAACGAGACCGTATTTCGGCGCTGTTTCAGTCAACCGCGCCGGAGATCGTCGTCAATCTCGCGGCGCAGGCCGGCGTGCGCTATTCGCTGACCAATCCGCACGCCTATGCGGAAAGCAATCTCAGCGGTTTCCTCAACATCCTGGAAGGATGCCGGCACGCCTCGGTCGGCCATCTGGTCTATGCATCGTCGAGCTCGATCTACGGCGGCAGCACGCGCATGCCGTTCTCCGTGCACGATCCGGCCGATCATCCGTTCAGCCTCTATGCGGCAAGCAAGAAGGCAAACGAGCTGATGGCGCACACCTACAGCCACCTGTTCGCGGTGCCGACGACAGGCCTGCGCTTCTTCACCGTGTACGGTCCGTGGGGGCGGCCCGACATGGCGCTGTTCATCTTCGCCAAGGCCATCCTGGCCGGTGAGCCGATCGACGTCTTCAACCATGGCAACATGCAGCGGGACTTCACCTATATCGACGACATTGTCGAAGGCATTGTCCGCGTGATGCGGCAGCCCGCGACGGCCAATCCGGAATGGACAAGTGCCGCGCCGGATCCGGCGACCAGCAACGCGCCGTTCAGGATCCACAACATCGGCGGCAATACGCCCGTTCAGTTGAGCCGGTTGATCGATGTGCTGGAAGACGCACTCGGGCGCAAAGCCATTCGCAACCTGATGCCGATCCAGCCGGGCGACGTCCCGGCAACTTTCGCCGATGTCAGCTCGCTCGAGGAGGCGACCGGTTTCAAGCCGAATATCTCGATCGAGATCGGCGTTCCGCGTTTCGTGGACTGGTATCGCGAATTCTATCGGGTATGAGGCGCTGCCAGTTCGCTCGCAACGGTGAAGCCGCTCTCTCTCGCCTTCGCTGAGGTTGCTTCGGATTCGCACGAGACACCTGCTCCGGCATTCCCTGCTTCCCGGTCCGGTTCAGGCCACGATCGCACGGAACAACGCGGGAAAGCCCTCGTTGATGGACCGGCACGTTTGCTTTTGGGATGCTCGCGATGAAGCTCGAGGATGAAGCCCGTCACAAATCCGAAGATGTGAGCAACGCCGTCCTTGCGGAAGTCGTGCTGGCTTTGCAGCGACGCATCGAGGTGAACCGCCGGTTCGATATCCCTTACCTCGCCGGTTATAGCGAGGACGGGCGAACCGTCTATATCGACCGCCACTTGCCGCGAACCATGACTTGGCAAGGTCAGCCAGTAGAGCTTGCACCCTTTTTGGTCACACATGAAATCGTCGAGAAATCCCTCCTTGACCAATTGCGCCTTCACTATCTGCATGCCCACCAGATAGCGCTGCGGACCGAGCGGGACGCCGTTCGCGCGGCCGGTGTCTCATGGCGAGCCTACCAAGCCTTGATGAAGCGCAACGAAAAGTCGATTGATGAGGAAAAGGTGCGAGCCGTCCCTCGCGACCTCGATTTGACGCCCTACCGGGACTTGGAGGATTTCCCCGTACTGGATCGGCTGATCAAAGCTGCCGGATGAGCGGAAGACGGCATCCCGGGGCGAACACCGGCCGCCGCGGAGCAGGCAAGCTTGGCTCCTGGGCGATAAGTGCCGTTATCTCACGATAAGCACCAGCGATTGGTCGTTCCGCCGAGGGCCAACGCTGGCACACCGATAGCTACCGCTGGTGGTGCCTGTGATGGCGCCTGTGGTGGTAATAACGGTGCGGGTAGTAGTACCGGTGGTAATACCTGTGCCGGTAGCCGAAGTACGGCCGGTAAGGCTGGTAGTACGGATCGCCGTAATACGGACCGTAATACGGGTTGTAATACGGGCGGTAGGCGAACGGCATCCCTCCGAAGCCACCAAAATAGCCGCCGAAGGGTGGGAAGAGAAATTGCGCCTTGGTCGGTGACGTCACAACGGCTGTGGCAGCAAGCGCGAGCACGGATGAGAGTATCAGTTTTCTCACGGTTACCTCCATTAGTTCGGTCTTGAATAACGCGGATTCTGGCGCCTCGTTCCGCAATCCGTCCCGGCCGCTGCGGACTGAGATTCGAGACCGCCTTCCCAAGCAGGGCGATTTCGTGCGGATTTCCCAGCACCGCGCCGACCGCAATCCTCGGCGGCGTCTCGTCTGCCGGCAGGTTCCAAACACAAAGCCCGCCCCGGCTTGGCCGGGACAGGCTCCGCTCGTTCACACGGTGAATGAGCACTCGACAGCACAAACCTTGTTCGAACGAAATAATTCCTGCCTGTTCAGCCAACTGGCCTCTGGATCGTGCGCTGATACGGCGTAGGCGCAATACTGCGCGCTATCGAAACAGCTTCAAAGCATCTCGGCCATAAGCTTCGCCACCGTCACGCCGCCGACCCGGCGAACAGTAAGCCGGCTAATCGATGCTTTTGCCGACAGCCCTTTCGGCCCGGCTAGCCGCGCCTTGCCAACCGGATTAGCTGGTCCGTTGGCTGCTGCCTCATTCGCGCCCCTCCGCCAGATAATCGCCGCAAAGCTGCCCGATGGCTGCCAGGCCTGTTGATCGGAAGAAAGGTTCTGTCATGCGCTTGGTCTGGACGGTCATGTTTGCCCTCGCGAGCACTGCCGCTTTCGCGGCGTCGCCCGAGGACGACTATATCGCCGCGCGCGACAAGGCGATCGCGGCCATCACCGAGCTGAACAAGTCGAATGCACCCGTGGAAACCCTCGATGCCGCCGATGCCAAGGCGCGGGCCGACCTCGAAGGGCGCCTGTCCGCCCTTCTCGGCCCCTTGGCGGTCAAGGATTTCCCGGCAAATGGCACCATCAATCTGGAAAGCCTGAGCGACTCCGATGTCGGATACGGCATGCTCGACGGGCTGAGATATACCCAGAGCGGCGATGGCCCGAGCCTCGTGGCCACGACGCGGGGGCTGCTGGATCGCTGGCTCCAGGCCCGGGCCGCCGAGACCGACGAGGGTCTCAAACTGCCCACCAGCGTCGATGAGGCGCTGAAGCTCGATGCCTTCTACACCCAGGCGATCAACAGCGACGCCGCCTTCATGGGAACGCTCGACTTTCCGCTGAAAAAGCCCGAAGGCGCCGACATCGCCATGGCGCGGCTCGGCGGCTGGACACAGGATGTCGGGCCGATCCACGAGCAGCAGGTCGTCGTCACGCTCGTCAAGGGCAACAGCGTCATGATCGCTTCGGCGCCCGCCACGCCGCCTGTTCCCAGGATCGCGGCCTGCGAGGCCTTGTGGACGTCCGCGGACGAAGCCGCCCAGAAACTGGCCGCCCAGGCTTCCGAGACCAAGGACGAAAAGCTCTATGACACCGCCAACGCCGCCTGGGAAAAAGGCGACGGCGACTATCGCAAATGCATGGGCGACAAGCTGCCCGGCGACCCGGCCTTCCCCGCGCTGCTCAGCCAGGCGCAGTCGCTTGCCGACCACATGGCGGGCAAGTAGGGCGCAGGACGAGCGCCGGCGGCGAAGCTGCCAATCTCCCACAAGGCGGGAGATCGGCAGTTCCAACGCCGCGCCCACCTTACCCCTTGTCGCCTTCGAACCACGTCACGATATTGTCGGTCGCGCTGGCCCCTGTTGAACGCGGTTGCCGGCGCAATTGAAAATGGTTGAAGGATGATCCCGGAACGTGCATGGCGCGGCGGGCAGAACGACTATGTGGGAATCTTGAAATGACGACGGATACCAAAGCGACGGAAACCAGGGCGTTCGAGGCGGATGTCTCGCGGCTGCTGCACATGATGGTGCACTCGGTCTAT
The DNA here is from genome assembly GCF_006658505.1 of Mesorhizobium sp. B2-4-15. Classification (GTDB taxonomy): domain Bacteria; phylum Pseudomonadota; class Alphaproteobacteria; order Rhizobiales; family Rhizobiaceae; genus Mesorhizobium. Next base: position 40,111 of record NZ_VFUZ01000012.1, on the reverse strand, counting down.
TCCGATAAGGACGTCTTCCTGCGCGAGTTGATTTCCAACGCCGCCGACGCCTGCGAGAAGCTGCGCTTCGAGGCCGTCAGCCATCCCGAATTGCTGGCCGACGATCCCAAGCCGCGCATCTCGATCTCGGCCGATGCGGACAACAAGCGGATCACCGTCGAGGATAACGGCATCGGCATGAGCCGCGACGACATGGCCGAGGCGCTGGGCACCATCGCCCGCTCGGGCACGCGCGCCTTCATCGAGCGCGTCGGCTCCGGCACCGAGGACACGCAGCTCATCGGCCAGTTCGGCGTCGGCTTCTATTCCGCCTTCATGGTGGCCGACCGGGTCGACGTCATCAGCCGGCTGGCGGGAAGCGAGGAGGCCTGGCGCTGGTCGTCCGACGGCAAGGGTTCCTACGAGATCGCCCCGGCCCCTCTTGAAGCAGCACCCAGGCGCGGCACCCGCGTCATGCTGCATCTCATGGACGATGCCGTGTCCTACACCGGGTCCTACCGGCTCGAGCAACTGGCCAAGTCGCAGTCGGGCCATGTGCCGGTGCCGATCACGCTGGTCGAAAAACCCGGCGCCGAGGCGCGCGACATCGCCGACGGCACCGCGCTCTGGGTTAAACCGAAAGGCGAGATCAAGCCCGAGGAATACACCGACTTCTACCGCGGCGTCGCCGGCCAGTATGACGAGCCCGCCGCCACCATCCACTTCCGCGCCGAAGGCCGGCAGGAATACTCGGTGCTCGCCTTCGTGCCCGGCTCGCGCCCATTCGATCTCTTCGACCAGGACCGCAAGGGCCGCATGAAGCTTTATGTGCGCCGCGTCTTCATCACCGATGACGCCGATCTGTTGCCACGTTACCTGCGCTTCGTGCGCGGGCTGGTCGATTCCGCCGACCTGCCGCTCAACGTCTCGCGCGAGATGATCCAGGAAAGCCCGCTGCTCGCCGCGATCCGCAAGGGCCTGACCAACCGCGTGCTCGGCGACCTCGCCAAGCTGGCGGAAAACGAGGCCGAAACCTTCGCCAAGATCTGGGACAATTTCGGCGTCGTCCTCAAGGAAGGGCTTTACGAGGATTACGAGCGGCGCGAGCAATTGCTGAAGCTTGCCCGCTTCCGCTCGACCGCATCGGGCGAAGGCTGGCGCGGCCTTGCCGACTATGTCGCGGCGATGAAAGAAGGCCAGAAGGCGATCTTCTTCATGGCCGGCGACGACCGTGCCCGGCTCGAAGCCTCGCCCCAGCTCGAAGGCTTCAAGGCGCGCGGCATCGAGGTGCTGCTGCTCACCGACCCGGTCGACAGTTTCTGGGTGACGATGACGCCGGAATTCGACGGCAAGCCGTTCAAGTCGGTGACGCAGGGCGTGGCCGAGCTCTCGGACATTCCCTTGCTCGACGAGGCCAGGAAGCCCGACACGGCGGCGACGCCTGAGGTCGATGGCTTTCTGGCTTTCGTCAAGACGGCGCTTGGCGATGCCGTCTCGGACGTCAAGGCCTCCGACCGCCTGACCGAAAGTGCAGTCTGCCTCGTGGCCCCCGAGCACGGTCCCGACCGGCAGTTCGAGCGGTTGATGAACGCCGCCGGCCGCCTTGACAAGGCCGCCAAGCCGATCCTCGAAATCAATCCGCGGCATGAACGCGTGCTGGCGCTGGCCAGCCTCGGCGACGACGAGCAGGCCTTCAAGGACGATGCGGCCCATCTTCTCTACGATGAGGCGCGCGTGCTCGACGGCGACAAGCCGGCCGACGCCAGGGCGTTTTCGGAGCGCCTTGCCCGGCTGATCGAGCGCGGCCTGCCGAAGGGCTGAGGCGGCGCTTCATGGCTTGAACAGGACAAAGCCCGGGCGCCGCCAAGCGCCCGGGCTTTTCATCTCGATCATGCCGGTTCAGTTCTTGCCGACGCCGGCGGCGGCCTGCTCGATGAGCTTGGCGACAGATGCGGGATCGGAGACGTAGACCGCGTGGCTGCCGGGCACTTCCACCGTTGTCGCGCCAGCCCGATTTGCCATCTGGCGCTGTGCTGGCGGCGGGATCATATGGTCGTCGGTGGCGACGAGATACCAGCTCGGCTTCACCCTCCAGGCCGGCGTGGTGACCTTACCTTCGAGTGCGGCCACGGCCCACGGCACTTGCGAGTCCGCCATGAAGGAGGCGAGCGAGGGACGCACGTCGGCGGCGAACGAGGCGGCGAACTGGGCCTTGTCGAGCATCAGGAAGCCGTTGATGGGCGGCAGGATCGGCGGCACGGCGGCGCCGGGAGGTGGGTTGGCGATCAGGGTCGCGACCGATTCGCCGGCATCCGCCGCGAAGGCCGCGATGTAGACGACGGCTGAAACCTTGGGATCGGTGCCGGCTTCCGACACCACGACGCCGCCATAGGAGTGGCCGACCAGGATGACATTGCTTGGGGCGGCGGCGATGGCGCGTTTGGTGAAAGCGACGTCGTCGGCGAGCGAGGTGGTCGGGTTCTGGACGATGGTGACGTCGTAACCGTCTTTCTTGAGCTGATGATAGACCCCTTCCCAGCCGGAGCCATCGACGAAGCCGCCATGGACGAGGACGACGGAATTTGCTGCGGTGTTGGACATTTGAGTTCTCCTTTTCAAATCGTTGTTTGCGTTGGTTGCAGGAGGACTATGCGCCGGGGCCGCCGCGCTCGCTTTGAGGTGACCTTCAGGACCTCTTGATTTTGTCTTGAGATGGCTTTGATTTTGCGGCCACGACACGTCTACAGTGTCCAGGTCAGCGTTTCCGCCCCATCTGGAGCCAGCAATTTGCCGTATCTTTTCGAGGATTTCGCTCTGGACGGCGACCGGCGCGAACTGCGTAGGGGCAACGAGCTGGTTCCGGTCGAGCCGCAGGTGTTCGACCTCTTGCAATATCTGATCCGCAACCGCGAGCGGGTGGTCAGCAAGGACGATCTGGTCGATGCGGTCTGGCAGGGGCGCATCGTCTCGGACGCCACGCTTGCCAGCCGCGTCAATGCCGCCCGCGGCGCCCTTCAGGACAATGGCGAGCAGCAGCGCCTCGTCCGCACCATCCTGCGCCGGGGCTTTCGTTTCGTCGGCACCGTGCGTGAGGAAGCCGGCGCCGAGGCGGCGGCGCCGGTGGGAACACCGAAGCCTGGCCTCGGCATTCCCGCCCGCCCCTCCATCGCCGTTCTGCCTTTCGTGAACATGAGCGGCGACGCGGATCAGGACTATTTTGCCGATGGCATGGTCGAGGACATCGTCACCGGCCTGTCGCGCATCCGCTGGCTGTTCGTCATCGCGCGGAATTCGAGCTTCACCTACAAAGGCCGCGCCGTCGACGTGAAGCAGGTCGGGCGCGAGCTCGGCGTGCGCTATGTGCTGGAAGGCTCGGTGCGCAAGGTCGGCAGCCGCGTGCGCATCACCGGCCAATTGATCGACGCCGAGGATGGCAGCCATCTGTGGGCCGAACGCTACGACCGCGAGTTGACCGACGTGTTCGCGCTGCAGGACGAGATCACCGTCAGCGTGGTCGCCGCCATAGAACCCAATCTGCGCCGGGCCGAGATCGAGCGCGTCAAGCGCCGGCGCCCCGACAGTCTCGACGCCTACGATCTCTTGCTGCGCGCCCTGCCCGATGTCTACACCTTCATGCCGCAGGGCGCCGCCAAGGGCCTGCCGCTGCTCGACCAGGCGCTGGCCATCGAGCCCAATTACGCGCTTGCCCATGGCTTTGCCGCCTGGGCGCACCAAACCCTTTTCATCCGCGGCGGCATGCTGGCACAGCACCGCGAGAAGGCGTCTCGCCACGCCCACGCCGCGATCGAGCACGGCTCGGGCGACGCCATGGCACTGGCCCTGGCCGGCTTCACCATCGGCCTGGTCGAGCACGACCGCAGGCTGGCCGACGAGGCGTTCGCGCAGGCCCTGTCGCTCAGCGCCTCCTGCGCTTTCGTTTATACTTTTGGCTGCGTCCCGGTGGCCTATGGCGGCGACGCGGCGCGCGCCATCGATTGGTGCGAGCAGGCGATGCGGCTCTCCCCGCTCGACGCCATGAGCTGCGTGCCGCAAGGCATTGTCGGCTTCGGCAACTTTCTGTCCGGCCGGCACGAACAGGCCGTCGCGGCCGGCCGGCGGGCGGTGGAGCTGAACCCCGGTTTCAGCATCCTGCACGGCTGGCTGGCGGCGCCGCTGGCGAGGCTCGGGCGGATCGAGGAGGCAAGGGCGTCGGCCGCGCGGCTCCTGGCGCTCGACCCGCATTTCACCATCGGCCGCTGGGCCGCCGCCGTCGGGCTTGCGCCTGGCATAATCGACGACGTCACCGACGCCCTGCGCATGGCCGGCCTGCCGGCTTAGAAGACGGCTGCCGCCGGCAAACGCATCTGATCGGACGGCCATCCCCAGCCGTCGTATTGCGTTCGCCGATAATTGTTCTGGTCCATCGGGCCGACACCCGGATATCCACTGGCTCAATCGCCGACTGTAGACATCGGGCCGCCAATCACCCAATCTTGGCCCGGGAACAAAACAGGCGCTTCAAAGAAAGCGCGGACGTCCGGGTGCTCATGGAACGACGATGGACATTGTATGATCCGCGGCTGGCGTGGATGCTGGTCGCGCCGGTGCTCCTGCTGCTGATCTTCTTCCTGGTGCTGCCGATCGCCGTGATGGCGGCCTACACCTTCTTCACCTTCGTCACCGCCGGCGTGGAAACCAGCGCGTTGACGACCGCGAACTGGCACGAATTCTTCACCGACAGCTATTATTCGGGCTTCCTTCTGAAGACGCTGCGGGTCGGCGCGATCACCGCGCTGCTCTGCGGGGTGCTGGGCTATTTTCCCGCCTATTTCATCTGGGCGACGACCTTCAAGCACAAATGGCTGCTTCTGCTTCTGCTCATCGTTCCGTTCTGGATCAGTTTCACCATCCGCACTTTTTCCTGGATCAACATCCTGGGCGAACAGGGCGTCATCAACGTCGCGCTGCCGAAACTGGGCATCATCAACGAGCCGCTGCCGATGCTCTACAATGAGGGCGCGGTCATCCTGGGCATGCTGCACTTCCTGCTGCCCTACATGATCCTCAACGTCTATGTCAGCCTCGAGGGCATAGACCGCACGCTGATCTCGGCGGCTCGCTCGATGGGCTGCACCAGCGCGCAGGCGTTCCGCGAGGTCACCCTTCCGCTGTCGCTGCCGGGCCTGGCGGCGGGCCTGCTGCTCTGCTTCGTGCTGGCCGCCGGCAGCTATGTGACACCGCAGCTGCTCGGCTCCGGCCGCGACGCGCTGTTCGGCAATCTGATCTACGACACCATCATGGGCGAATTGAACTGGCCGATGGGCGCCACGCTTTCGATCGTGCTGTTCGTCGTGCTCGGCTTCTTCGCCGCCATCTACACGCGCTACATGGGCATGTCGCAGATCGTCAAAGGGCTTGCAGGATGAGAGGGACACGGCGCAAGCAGGAAGGTAGATGGGCCTGGCGGCTGACCGGCTTCGTCACGGTCTGCGTCTACATCTTCATGTTCGCGCCGATCGTGGCGACGGTGGTCCTGTCGTTCAACGCCTCGATGTTCGGCGGCTTCCCGATGACCGGGTTTTCCCTGCAATGGTACAGCAAGCTGATGACCAATGAGGCCGTGCTGGCCGCCTTCCGCACCTCGCTGTGGATCGCGCTGGTCACCGCCGCCGTCACCACCGCGATAGGCGTCGTCACCGCGTTCGCACTGGTGCGCTTCGAATTCCCCGGCAAGCAGGCGCTGAGCACGCTGGTGATCCTGCCGGCGCTGGTGCCGGAAACCATTCTCGGCGTCGGCCTGCTGGTGCTGATCAAGGCGATCGATCAGCCAAGGACCATGCTTCTGCTGGTGCTCGGCCATATCCTGCTTGCCGTGCCCTATGTGGTGCTGATTACCCAGGCGCGCATGGTCGGCATAAGGCGCGTCTATGAGGAGGCCGCACTCTCGCTCGGCGCCTCACGGCTTTCGTCCTTCCGCGAAATCACGCTGCCGCTGCTCATCCCGGCCGTTGTCGGCGGCGCCCTGCTCGCCTTCACCATCTCCTTCGACAACACGTCGGCCAGCCTGTTCTGGCGGCCGGCGGGCGTCGAGACCATGCCCACCCAGATCCTGTCGATGCTCAAGATCTCGATCAGCCCGGAGATCAACGCGCTCGGCACCGTGATGATCCTGGTGACCGTCGGCATCCCGCTGCTCGGCGGTCTGATCCTGCAGAGCCTGACAAGATTGAAAAGACGTGGCGAACCAAAGGAGGAGATGAAATGAAACTCACCAACAGCAAGCGGCTGGAACGGCTGCAAGACCGATACATGAATGGCGGTGTCAGCCGCCGCACCTTCCTGACGCTGACGGCTGCCGCGGCCGCCGCGGCGGGCCTCGACATGCCATGGATGCGGCAGGCGCTCGCGGCCGTCGAACAGGTCCGCTTCGACGGCTGGGGCGGCACGGTGCAGGACGCGATCGACAAATATGCCTTCCAGCCCTACACGGCCAAGACCAAGATCAAGGTGGTCCAGGGCACGTTCGGCGACGAGGACGAGATCATCACCAAGATCAAGACCGCCAAGCCCGGCGACTACCAGGTCATCCATTCCTCCGGCGTCAACTACTACATCAAATACGTCAACGGCGGCCTGACCTCGGAGATCAACGAGGCCAACATTCCCAACATGGTGAATGTGCTGCAGCCGATGATCGAGCCGTTCCGCAAGCTGACGCCGAAGCTGTCGGCGGTGCCCTACGACTACGGCACGACAGGCATCGCCTACAACACCAAGGTGATTTCGCCGGAAGAGGCCAAGCAAAAGGGCGCGGCACTTCTGCTCGACAAGAAGTACGCCGGCAAGGTCGGCGGCTATGACGACATGACGACGCGGGTCTGGTACGCGGCACTCGCCACCGGACAGGACCCCAACAACATCAAGGACATGGACGCGATCTGGGCCAAGGTGCGCGAGACGCGCGACCTTGCCAAGAAGTTCTGGAGTTCCGGCGCGGAACTGATGGACCTGCTTTCCAAAGGCGAGATCGTGGTGACCGACGCCTGGTCGGGCCGGGTCGCCGCATTGCAGGACCAGGGCCATCCGATCGGCTATCTCGATCCTGCGGGCTCCTATGCCTGGATGGAGGACATGCTGATCCTGAAGGGCTCGCCGATGGCCGAGTGCGAGGAGCTGATCAACTTCATGCTCGACCCGGCGACCTCGATCGCGGTGGCGGAAGGCCAGAGCTATCCGCCGTCGCTCGACCCGACCAAGGTCAAGCTGACCGAGAAGATCGAGAAGCTGCCGGCCTTCGACAAGACGGGGACGATGAAGACGCTGACCTTCGCCGATCCGGTCTACTGGGCGACCAACGAGGACGCCTGGACCAAGCAGTGGAACAGGATCTCCAAAGGTGCCTGACAGCCAGAACCTGACCGAAGCACCCCGGCCGGAAACGGCCGGGGTGGCCAAAGCCGGCGCGGCGAGACCCGCCCCGGTCGGCGCCGAGGCGAACAGCCCGGCGGTCGAATTCCGCAACATCGACATCGCCTATGGCAAGTTCGTCGCCGTGCGCGACTTCTCGCTGTCGATCCGCAAGGGCAGCTTCGTCACCCTGCTCGGGCCATCGGGCTGCGGCAAGACCACGATCCTGCGCTCCATCGCCGGCCTGGTCGACATTTCGGGCGGCCAGATCATGATCGGCGGGCAGCGGGTCGACGACGTGCCGATCTACAGGCGCAACATCGGCCTGGTCTTCCAGAGCTACGCGCTGTTCCCGCACAAGACCGTGTTCGACAATGTCGCCTTCGGCCTGAAGTACCGCAACGTGCCGAAGCCCGAGATCAAGCGCAGGGTCGGCAAGGCGCTCGAGATGGTGCGGCTGCCGGGCAGCGAGAAGAAACTGCCGTCGCAACTGTCGGGCGGCCAGCAGCAGCGCATCGCGCTCGCCCGCGCCATCGTCTTCGAGCCGCAGGTGCTTTTGCTCGACGAGCCGCTGTCGGCGCTCGACGCCAACATGCGCGAGGAGATGCGCGTCGAGATCAAGAAGATCCAGAAGGAAACCGGCATCACCGCCATCTTCGTCACCCACGACCAGGAAGAAGCGCTTTCGATGTCGGATCGCATCGTGGTGATGAACGCCGGCTCGGCCGAGCAGATCGGCACGCCGGAAGAAGTCTATGAGCGGCCCGCCACCGCCTTCGTCGCCGATTTCCTCGGCAAGGCCAACATGCTTGCCGGGACGGTGAGCGTGTCCGGCCAGGGCACAGCGACGATGGTGCTTGCCACCGGCCAGACGATCAACGTGGCCTGCCCAAGGCCGCTTGCCCAAGCCAGCAATGTCACGGTGGTGGTGCGGCCGCAGAAACTGTCGGTCGGCGCGGCGGCGAGCGCCAACCGGCTGTCCGGCCGTGTCGTCTCCGCCTCCTACCTGGGCGGCAGCGCCATCTACGAGGTCGATATCGGCGGCAGGACCAACATCCGCGCCAACGCATCGATCAGTGGCCGCGTGCTTCGCGAAGGCGAGGTGATCGACCTCGGCTTCGACCCCGAAGGCTGCGTGCTTCTGGACGAAAGCGGGCGGCGGATTTCGTAGGGCGGTCGAGGCTGTCAGGTGCGAGCGGCTGGAGATCGGTGTTCCAAATGATGACCGGGCACTATCGCGAGCGACCGTTGAAAAAATCAACGACGGCAATTCGTCTTTGCCTGTCCTTTCGCGCGTCCGTCCTACCCGTTGCGGATCAACGTAACGCCTTGGCTTGGCACGGCGACCTTCGCCGATGAAATCGAGCCTTCCAGCGGTTCCCCGTGCTAAAGGAACTGTTTGAGCCCGGTTTCGGTTGTCTGCTGTGCGAACCGCCGTTCCACGGAGGCACCTGAAGAGCGAAGATGAGACATGAACCCGGCGAAAAGACAGCGCGGTTCCTTTCGCGATATCCTGAGCGGCATTGTTGCGGCGATCGCCGCCCCTGACCGCCCAGCGAAGCGCGGCATGAGCACCGCCACCCCGTCAACGGTCGCCGAATGGCCGCTGCCGCCATCGGCGACGCTTGGCTCCTCCTTGCGCCTCAAGGGCATCGAACGCGAAATCCGCGCCAGGCTGCCGTGGACGGTGAGGAAATTCGCCAGGGCCGAGACGGGCCGCATCGTGTTGCGCATGCCGCAAGCCGACGCGGATGCGTTCCAGTCCGCTTCGGCGGCCATCTCCACCACGCTGGAGGGGATCGAAGCCCTGGCCGTGCTTCCGCGAGAGGCGGAGGATATTCTCACCATCTCTTCGCGCGAGCGTCACAAATGGCTGAGGGATGGCCGCCTGAAGAGCATCGGCACGCGCACCGTGAAGATGCGCGGGCGATCCAGGAAGGTAACCTTCCATGTCTTCGACCCACGGCACATCGAGGACATTCTCGATCGTGACCTGGCGACCGCCTGGCGGGAGGACGATGCGCGGGAAGTGTCCGAAAACAGACGGCGCGGGGCCGGCAAGGCGGCGCTCACTCGTGCAGGCAAGCGGACGGACAAGGCTCGCAAGACCAGAAATTCGGCAAAGGACGATGCTCCAGCGCCAAAGCTCGAAGGCTGGGACACGTTCGAGGCGGAAGGACTGCTCCGCTAACCTGGGGGGAGTCAGCGGGTTCGGCCCGCGAGACCGAACGGCGCAAACCCGGAACAACTTGTCGGGAACGACACCGGTCGCTCGTCCTATGGGTGCCAAGCGCAACGACCGACACCCGACCGATCACCCCATCCGGAGCCTTTCCGATGACCCCCACCATCACCGCCTTTGCACGATCCCCCGACCGCGGCAGCGGACAGGCACGCGACATGCGCGTTCGCTGGGCGCTGGAGGAAGTGGGCCAGCCCTACGACGTTCGCCTCGTGTCGTTCCGCGCGATGAAGGAGCCCGCGCACCGTGCGCTGCAGCCTTTCGGGCAGATTCCGACCTATGAGCAAGGCGATCTCGTTCTGTTCGACTCCGGCGCGATCGTGTTCCATATCGCCGAGCGCCATGCGGGCCTGCTGCCCAATGACTCGAATGCCCGAGCGCGCGCGGTCATGTGGATGTTTGCCGCCGTCAGCACGATGGAGCCGGCGATCGTCGAACGGGAAGTCGCCGTGCTCGTCGAAGGCAAGGAGAGCTGGCACGAGCAGCGCCTGCCCATGGTCGAGAACCGGATCCGCGGTCGCCTCGGCGAACTCTCCGACCGGCTCGGCGATGCCGAGTGGCTCGACGGTGCCTTCAGCGCCGGCGACCTTCTGATGATAATGGTGCTGCGCCGGTTGAAGCGGTCGGGCTTGCTGGAGGAATACCCAAACCTCGCAGCCTATGTCGCGCGCGGCGAAGCGCGGCCTGCCTTCCAGCGCGCCTTCGCCGCCCAGCTGGCGGTTTTCACCAACGCATCGAACGGTGGATGAAGCCGGGAGGCACCTCAGCTTCGAGGGCGAGCATGGCTAAGGATATTTCGCCTGACTTTCGCCGGCGGGGCTCAAATCCCCTGCAACTCCTTCGGCAGGGGGAGGCTTGAACATTGCAGATGCACGTTGCGGGCGAACAGCTTTCGCTGCTTCTGCTCGTGCTCCTTGACGGCTGCTATGAGCCCCAGCCCGTACGGGCCAAGCGCCGCGAATTCCCAACCCGGGTGCTGCTTTTCGCGAACTTCGTAATCAGCCGCCGCCGCCCGGGCCCGCTGGCATTCCGGCGACGCCCATTTCTGGTCCCGCGGCGAAAGCGACGCTCCGTAGTCGACCGGAGAGGTCGCACACCCAGCCACTGCCGCGGCCAATGCCACCGACATTGCAAGTCTCACCGCAATGCTCATCCCGAAGCCTTTCCCAGCCTTTGCAGAGAGTACATGGAACTCTTGCCCCACAAGGAGATCGCTCTGATAAGGCAGCCCGGGACGTGGTTGCACCAGGCCGGCGTATACAATCGCGAGCCGGGTGGCCGCGATGGGTCGTCCCTAGCTCCGCAATCCCGGCGCTTCCTGTCCTGTCCTCTCCACATACTCCGTGTAGCCGCCGCCATAGGTGTGGATACCTTCCGGGGTCAGCTCCAGCACGCGGTTGGAGAGCGCGGCCAAAAAGTGCCGGTCGTGCGAGACGAACAGCATCGTGCCTTCATACTGTGACAGTGCCTCGATCAGCATCTGCTTGGTGGTGATGTCCAGATGGTTGGTCGGCTCGTCGAGCACCAGCAGGTTGGGCGGGTCGAACAGCATCAGCGCCATCACTAGCCGCGCCTTCTCGCCGCCCGACAGCACCCGGCATTTCTTCTCGATCTCGTCGCCGGAAAAGCCGAAGCAGCCGGCGAGTGCGCGAAGCGGCGCCTGGCCGGCCTGCGGGAAATTGTCCTCCAGCGTCTGGAACACGGTGCGCTCGCCTTCGAGCAGTTCCATGGCGTGCTGGGCGAAATAGCCCATTTTCACACTCGGCCCCCGCGCCACCGTGCCGGTGTCGGGGTCGGATGCGCCCGCCACCAGCTTCAAGAGCGTCGACTTGCCGGCGCCATTGACGCCCATGATGCACCAGCGCTCGCGGCGGCGGACCTGGAAGTCGAGCCCTTCATAGATGGTGCGGCTGCCATAGGCCTTGTGGACGTTCTTCAAGGTCACGACATCCTCGCCGCAGCGCGGCGCCGGCTGGAACTCGAAATTCACCACCTGGCGGCGCTTGGGCGGCTCGACGCGGTCGATCTTGTCGAGCTTCTTCACCCGGCTCTGCACCTGCGCGGCGTGCGAGGCGCGCGCCTTGAAGCGCTCGATGAAGGCGATCTCCTTGGCCAGCATCGCCTGCTGGCGCTCGAACTGCGCCTGCTGCTGCTTGTCGGCGATCGCCCGCTGCTGCTGGTAGAATTCATAGTTGCCCGAATAAGCGGTGAGCGAACCGGCATCGATCTCGACGATCTTGTTGACGATGCGGTTCATGAACTCGCGGTCATGCGAGGTCATCAAGAGCGCGCCGTCATAGCCCTTGAGGAACTGCTCCAGCCAGATCAGGCTTTCGAGATCCAGATGGTTGGAAGGCTCGTCGAGCAGCATGACGTCGGGCCGCATCAACAGGATGCGGGCCAGTGCCACGCGCATCTTCCAGCCGCCGGAGAGCTTGCCGACATCGCCGTCCATCATCTCCTGGCTGAAGCCCAGGCCGTCCAGCACCTCACGTGCCCGGCCGTCGAGCGCATAGCCGTCGAGCTCCTCGAAGCGGTGCTGCGCCTCGCCGTATTTCTCGATGATCTCGTCCATCCGGTCGGCCTGGTCGGGATCGGCCATGGCGGCCTCGAGTTCCGCCATCTCGGCCGCCACCTCGCTCACCGGCCCGGCGCCGTTCATCACCTCGGTGACCGCGCTGTGGCCCGCCATGTCGCCGACATCCTGGCTGAAATAGCCGATGGTGACGCCGCGATCGACCTGCACCTGGCCCTCGTCGGGCTGCTCCTGGCCGGTGATCATGCGAAACAGCGTCGTCTTGCCGGCGCCGTTCGGACCGACAAGGCCGACCTTCTCGCCCTTCTGCAAGGCGGCAGAGGCCTCAATGAAGACGATCTGTCGGCCGTTCTGCTTGCCGATGCTTTCAAGTCTGATCATGGGAGGTCCGGGAAGCTCAAGCGGATTGGAGGATTTGCCCGCGCCCTTACGCGAATGACAGTGCGGGGGGAAGAGGCAGAAGCGCCGCAGATAGCGCGACACTCTTCCTTCTCCCCCTGTGGGAGAAGGTGGCCTCGCGCAGCGAGGTCGGATGAGGGGTGCTCCAGCTTGGCACCGACGGCACTCCGTCCAACACCCCTCAACCGTCTCGGCGCTGCGCGCCGATCCACCTTCTCCCACAAGGGGAGAAGGAAATCCCTCCCGGAAACACTCCAGAAACAAGATTCAACACCTCAGAAAAACTAAGGAAAACATCAGCAGGCATAAGCAGCCCCGCGGCAACCGGACAGCGGCCCGCCGCGCCGACGCAAAGGGATGGCCTGACAATGCAACGACGTTCGACCGGATGGATCGGTGCCGTAACCGGCATTTCTCTCGCCATGCTTGCGGTCGCACAGTCGAGCGCGGAAGCGGCGGTTACCCGGAGCGAATATTGCAGCCGGCTCGGTCTTCAACTTGACGGGGCCATCCGGACCAAAGCCGCACCCGGTGCCAATGCGAGCCAGATCGCCCAGGCAACGGCACTCCAGGACAGAGCGAACCGGTTCTGTGCCGAGCGCAAGCAGGCGCAAGGCATCCGGACCTACGCCAACGCCTTGAAGCTTCTGGGCGTGACACCGGTCGACCTCGACCAGTGACAGCAACCATCACCTCGAGGAACAGTGAATGGCCCGCTTTTTTCGCGACGTTGCGTTCCGTCACACCCCCCTCTGTCCTACCGGACATCTCCCCCGCAAGGGGGAGATTGGACGTCACCGCGGCTCTCACCAATCGCCAAATTCCCCAGTGCCGGGTGGCAAGGTTGAAGCTGCCGATCTCCCCCCTTGCGGGGGAGATGGCCGGCAGGCCAGAGGGGGGTGTTCAAGTGCCGACATATCCGAGCAGCGGCACATAGCCCCTGTGGACTGACCGAACGCATGAATCGGGTGTCGGCGCGCAGCGCACCATGCGAGCATCGATCCATCACGAGGATCGGCCATGCTCACGCTTCATGATTATCTGCCATCGCAGAATGGCTGGAAAGTCCGCGTCCTGCTCGGACTGCTGAAGATTCCTTACGACACGCGCATCGTCTCGATTTTCGAGGGCGAGAGCCATACCGACGCGTTCCTGGCGCTCAACCCGGCGGGCGCGGTCCCGGTGCTTCAGCTCGAAGACGGCAGCGCCATCGCCGAATCCAATGCGATCCTCACCTATCTCGCCGAAGGCACGCCCCTGCTGCCGGCCGACCGCTACCGGCGGGCCAAGGTCATGCAGTGGCTGTTCTTCGAACAATACAATGTCGAGCCCGTCATCGGCTCGCTGCGCTTCTGGACCCTGACCGGACGACTTGAGCGCAACCAGGCCATGGTGGCCGGCAAGCGCGAAGCCGGAGCACGAACACTCGCCGCCCTGAACCGCGGCCTTGGCGAGACGCGCTTCCTCACCGGAAACGATCTCACCGTCGCCGACATCGCCGTCCATGCCTACAGCCACCGCGCCGGGGATTGCGGATTCTCTCTTCCGGACTACCCGGCATTGCTCGCCTGGGCCGGCCGCGTGCGCGAAGCCATCGGTCCAGGCTACCCGGTCCATCCCTATGGCATCGACCCACATTCTGGAGCCTGAGAGCTCTACTTCTTGCCCTGTGGATGGATCGTCTCGCCGCGCTTCAGCATCGCGACGAAGGTCTCGATCTTCTTCCTGCGGCCGGCCTCTGTCTTCATGTTGTGGGTGCGGAAGGCGAGCGCGAAGCGGTTCTGCGCGCTGAGCTTTTCCAGCATCTTCTTGGCCTCGGGTTCCGCATCGATCGCCGCCTGCAGATCGTCGGGGATTTTCATCTCCTTGCCGCTGCCATAGGCGCGCGCCCAGCGCCCGTCGGCCTTGGCCGCCTCGACCTGCTTGAGCCCATGCTCGGTCATGCGGCCCTCCTCGACCAGCCGCGCGACATTGTCGATGTTGATCTTGCTCCAGATGCTCTTCCTGCCGCGCGGCGTGTAGCGCTGCAGGAAGCTGTTCTCGTCCAGCCCCTTGCGCACCGCGTCGATCCAGCCGAAGCACAGCACGACGTCGATGGCCTCCTTGGGCGTTATCGACTTCAGCCCCGAACCGACCTTGTGCACCTTGATCCACACTTCGGTTTCCGTGGCGTGGTGCTCGCTGAGCCAGGTGTAAAAACTGGCCGCGTCGGGAAATTCCCGGACCTTGGCGGGATCGACCTTGACCGGGGCCATCAGGCGGCCTGCCTGTTCGGTGTTGGCGTCACTGTCATCTTGCCTCCGGCATCATACGATTTCCGGCATTATTGCATGATTTACTGTCAGCTTTCGTCAGCAGTGGGGCACGCTGCCGCAAGGCAACGGAACGCACCAACCGCCGTCGCGTTGCGGCAAGAGTGCCACCGCCCAGGGAGATCGCCATGGCAATACAAACCATTTTTGCCCATGTCAGTTGCTCCGACCTGAAGGCCAGCATCGGCTGGTATGAAAAGCTCTTCGGCAAGGCGCCGCTGCGCCGGCCGATGCCGGGGCTGGCCGAATGGCAATTCACCGAAAGCGCCGAGGTGCAACTCTTCGAAGACAAGGACAAGGCCGGCACCTCGACGCTGACGCTCGGCGTGCTGCCGCTGGCGCCCGAAAGACAGAGGCTGGTGAAGGCGGGCCTCGAACCCGGCCCGATCGAAGAGGCCGACGATTTCTGGATCATGCGCATGCGCGATCCCGACGGGAACCTGGTGGTGTTTGCGAGTGCACTGCGGGATTAGAGCAATTCCAGGAAAAGTGCGTAGCGGTTTTCCGTCCGGGACTGCGTAAAAAGAACGAGTTAGAGCGGGTCAACGATTCTATCAAACGCTGGAATGCCCGCCTGGGCATATCCCTCCCGCCTCGAATGGCAAGGTAACTATGCCGGTGGCGGCGCTGCCGGCGTCAGTCTTGCCCGCCGCCCGGCCTATTGCAGCTGCGGCTTTTTCAGGAAGCTGCCGCGGTCGGCGGACTTGACGCGCAGCCAGGTCTCGCGTCCGTCGCGCACGACGCGCATCGGGATCTCCGCACCCGCCGAGCCGCTGTCCCACAGCTTGCGGTAAAAATCGGCGAGCCCGTCGACCGCGCCGTCGCGCACTTCGGAAATCACGTCGCCCTCGCGCAGGCCGGCCTTGGCGGCCGGGCCGCCTTCGGTCACGCTCATCACCACCACCTTGCCGTCGCTTTCGGCCGACAGCGCGCCGAGCCATGGACGCGGCGGCTTGGCCACCTGGCCGCGCGTCAGCAGGTCGTCGAGGATGGGCGGCAACAGGTCGATCGGCACGATCATATTTATATCGGCGACCTCGCCGGCACGGCTCATCTGGAGGCGCAGCGAACCGATGCCGAGCAACGCGCCATCGGCGCCGAACAGCGGCGCGCCACCCCAGGACGGATGCGCGGGCGCGATGAAGATCGCCTCGTCGAGCAGATACTCCCAATAGCCGGCGAATTCCTGCTTGGTGACGATCCTGGCCTCGACCGCCCGGCCGATGCCGTCGGCAAGCACGACCGCATCGCCGATCCGGGCCTTGCCGGCATCGCCCAGCGCCACCGCCGGCAGGCCGGCCGGCGCGAGCGCCTGGACCAGGCCGAAGCCTGATTCCTGGTCGTAGGCCAGCGCGTGCGCGGGGATGACGCGGCCGTCATGCGAAGTCAGCCAGACCTCCTCGGCCTCGGTGATGAGATAGCCGATGGTCAGCACCAGCCCGTCGTCGCGAATGACGACGCCGCTGCCTTCCCTGAGCGTGCCCAGCGCGCCGGCCGTGAAGGCATCCTCCGGCACGGTGGCCCGCACGGCGACGACGGAGCGCGGATTGGGATTGATGGTCATGCTTTTGTCCTGCGATGCAAAATGCCTTGGCGGCTTCTCTTATAGGTATGCCTCGGGGGGCATGGTGCAAGGGGTGAGAGCTGGCCTTCTCCCCTTGTGGGAGAAGGTGGATCGGCGCGCAGCGCCGAGACGGTTGAGGGGTGTTGGAAGGAATGCGGTGGGTGCCAAGCTTGGCACCCCTCATCCGACCTCGCTTCGCGAGGCCACCTTCTTCCGCAAGGGGAGAAGGAAGAAGCCCCAGCGCCATATCAACAATAGTTCAACACAAGTTGAACTTCCACCTCGCCAACCCTAGTTGTACAGCGACCTATCCATTTTTCCCACCGCCCGAGGCTCGACATGACCGACTACACCCCGCCGAAAGTATGGACCTGGAACAAGGCAAATGGCGGCGCCTTTGCCAGCATCAACAGGCCGATCGCCGGGCCGACGCATGACAAGGAACTGCCCGTCGGCAAGCACCCGCTGCAGCTCTATTCGCTGGCGACGCCGAATGGCGTCAAGGTGACCGTCATGCTGGAGGAGCTTCTGGCGCGCGGCCACGAGGGCGCCGAATACGATGCATGGCTTATCCGGATCAATGATGGCGACCAGTTTGGCAGCGGCTTCGTCGAGGTCAATCCCAACTCCAAGATCCCCGCTTTGATGGACCGCAGCGGCGCCACTCCGGTGCGGGTCTTCGAATCCGGTTCCATCCTGGTTTATCTCGCCGAGAAATTCGGCGAGTTCCTGCCCGCCGAGCAGCCGGCCCGCGCGGAAGTGCTGTCCTGGCTGTTCTGGCAGATGGGCTCGGCCCCCTATCTGGGCGGCGGCTTCGGCCATTTCTACGCCTACGCGCCGGAGAAGATCGAATATGCCATCGACCGCTTCTCGATGGAGGTGAAACGTCAGCTCGACGTGCTCGACCGGCGGCTGGCCGAGGTGGAATATCTCGGCGGCAAGGATTACACCATCGCCGATATGGCGGTCTGGCCCTGGTATGGCGGACTGGCGCTCGGTCGGCAGTATAATGATTCCGCCACTTTCCTGTCGGTGCAGGATTACGAGAACGTGCAGCGCTGGGCGAAGGCGATCGACGAGCGCCCGGCTGTCAAGCGTGGCCGCATGGTCAACCGTGCCTTCGGCGAGCCGGCCATGCAGCTGCACGAGCGCCACGACGCCAGCGATTTCGAAACCCGGACGCAGGACAGGCTGGCGGCGGAGTGAGCTGAACGGACGACGCGTCGGCCTTCCTCCCTGTGGGGGGAGGTCAGCCGCTTCAACCCACCGCTCTCTGCTCGACGGCCGATATCCATAGCCGGTCGATGTCGGCAAGAACCGTCTCGTCGATCTCGTCGAGATGGTTCCAGTACATGCCATCCTCATAGAAATAGCCGAGATCCTTCTCGATCCGTTCGGCCTTTTCGGCCTGGTCGAATTGGATGGTGCCCAGAATTTCCGCTTTCATTTCGGCGATCCGCGCTGGCGACAGGCCGCCGAGCCGGTCAAAGGCGAGGCTGGGAAAGACCAGCCGGCTGCGCGGCAGGTCGGACAGGTTGATGCACAGGCAGTCGTGCTTCAGGGCCTGGACAAGCAGGCGCGCCGACTTGGCCTCGAGGTTGCGCAGGGTAACGTCATCGCGCAGAGGGTCGGCACGGCCGATGCCATAGAAATGCGTCTTGCCCGGCTGGTCGTAGATCATGTCGCAGCCCAGGAATGCCAGCACATCCGGCTTCTGGCTGTGAATGGTCCAATAGGCTGCCGTCAGCGCCATCGTGGCGCCGGCATAGACGAAGCCACCGAAGGCGTTCTGGGCCGGGACATACTGGGTGGCGCTGAATATCTGGGCCTGCCGCAAGGTCGCGTCGTGAGGCAGGCGGTTCGGCGGGAAATCGCCGGCATGGACGAGGAAATCCCAGTCGGGGCGCACGCGCCAGGCATTGTTGATGGCGACGATCCGGCTGAAGGCCTGCTTCGGCCAGGGCTCGCAACGCACCGCGTCGGGGGCGCTGCCAAGCAGAAGGATGACGCGGGCGCCCTCGCGAACATTCATCTCGGCTGGCTGGATGGTCATCGAAGGCTTTCAGGTCTCAGCCGAGCGGCGGGCCGCGCTCCCATGCAACGTCTGCCGCCTCGGGCGCAAGCTGGCGCGCGGGAAGTTTCGCACGAGCGCGACCATGCCCCTTGGCGCGCCGCTTTGCCAGCCCGGCCACGCGGCTGGTGCCTGCCCAAGGCCTGGTTCAAAAGCCTGTCTCAAAAGGGATTCGAAAAGGAAAGCCCGTCACGGGATCGTGACGGGCTTTTCCAAGGCGAGCCTACGATACGACTCAGTGCAGGACTTCGACGATCTGACGCGTGTCGGGATCGACCAGCACGGTCTCGTGATTGATGACCGCGACGCGGTACTTGACGTTCGGCACCTCGCGCAGTTCAACCTTGTCCGGTACCGGGGAGCCAAGCTTGAGTTCGAGGCCCAAAAGGTTCACCGACGCCAGCGGCTCCCTCTTGACGTATTCGCGTACGACTGTCTCCTGTTCCGGCTGCAGGACAACGGTTTCGGCCAGGGCCGCACCAACGCCGCCCATCAGAACGATCGCAGCAGCCGCACTTGAAAGATAATACTTCATAACAACCTCCTTGTCGGGATATCTGAAAGCCACCCTGCAAGGAAACTCCATCGCCGCTCCAAGGTTCCATCCGCGATTCTGGAATAAATGTGGCAACGCAAAATCGCAAGATCGCTTCAATTGCTAGCATCCACGCATGACATCAGCGAATATGCTTTGAAAATTCGCATGTAAATTTCGTTGGATTACGGAATAATCGGAGATGCACACAAGGCCCCCCGTGACAGCACAGGCGCGCCTCGTCGATGCTGAACCCACTGTTCTGCCTTAGCAACAGCTAACGTGGAGCGTGCGGTGTCGTTCCAGGTGCCACAACCCTGTGCACAAAAAAAGGCCCGCCCTGCCAGGGGCAGGACGAGCCTTCAATAACCGGCGGAGGTGGCGACCTCACCGGTCACATCGGGAAAACGCCCGCTTCGGCTTATGGTTCCCACCGGTATGCGACGTGGCCTGCCGGTGTGATGCAACCCACGTCGTCCTAATTCCACCAAGGAGGCGATGCGGCCCCCGACCCGCGTGATCAAGCATCTTTCCCGCTGATGTCCGTCGTTATCGCGCTGGCGGTGCCCTTGCAGGGAATTGCTGGCGCACTGGCGAATGGATAGTGGCTGAGGCAGGGCTGCCGCTTACAGCCAGTTCGGCAGGATCGCCGCGCCGACCGGCCGACCGCAGGGTCGGCCATCTCGGCCATAGCCCAGGCCTGGCGCGAGCGTCAGAACGAGACACCATCCCGATGTAACGGCGGGACTGCGTCGATCGAATCCTGGCTCGTTGCGGCATCTTGTGCGCGCCTATGGATCAGCCCCACGACGAGCACGAAATATCCGACCTGCAGGACAACCAGGGTCACCACCGTCCAGGTGAGCGCCTTCCAGAACGAACCGGTGGCCATATACGCCCAGACCGCGACAATGATGGTCGTCGCCGACATCCCCACGAGAAACCGCCCAACATACATCGATGCGCAAATCGCCGAACGTCCCAATTCGGCCGATTCCCCTGCCCGAATTCCCGATACCCGCGCCCAACGTTTCATTATTTTAGCAACGGCGCAAGTGTGTGATCGGTCCTTACAGGATCGGCTTGGCGCCGACTCTCGAAATTTGTTGCACCGTGGCCCTGTCGGGAGCAATTTGATGCTCACGGACCGGGCAACAAAGAAAACAAGTCCGATGGGAGTGGGGAAATGGCGCTCAAGCTGATCGGGGCCGGTTTCGGCCGCACCGGCACGTGGTCGACCTTTGCCGCGCTGAACAGGCTCGGCCTGCCTTCCTACCACATGCAGGAAGTGATCATGAACAAGGCCAACAAGGGCCATCTCGACTTCTGGCGCATGGTGGCCAACAGTCCGCCCGGCACCCAGCACGACTGGAACCGGGTGTTCGCCAACTATACGGCCACCGTCGACAATCCCGGTTGCTGCGTGTGGCGGGAACTGCTCGTCGCCTATCCCGACGCCAAGGTGCTGCTGACGCTGCACCCGCGCGGCGCCGAAGCCTGGTACGAGAGCACGATCGACACGATCTATTTCACCGAGAATGTCTGGCAGTTCAAGATCCTGGAATGGCTGACGCCGTTCGGCTGGAAATTCGGCGACATGTCGAAGAAGCTGGTGTGGGGCCGCGCGCTCAAGGGCGTGATGGACGACCGCGCTAGGGCGGTGGCGCGCTACAACGCCTATATCGACGAAGTGAAGGCCGCGGTGCCGCCCGAAAAGCTGCTGGTCTATAAGGTGACAGAAGGCTGGGGCCCGCTGTGCGATTTTCTGGGCGTCGCCGTGCCCAACGAACCCTTCCCCAACCTCAACGACCGCGAAACGATCAAGAAGATCATCCGCGACATCATCAAGGGCTCCTACATCATGCTGGGGCTGAGCGTGGCGGCCGTCGCGGCGGCGGTCGCCGCATTGTGGTGGTGGCTGCGGTAGCCCGCCACCAAGGCAGACGGCAATCCGTGATGGGCCAGGCCCGTACTCGCGAGTGCGGGAACAAACGCCGGCAGCCCGAGTTTTGCCTCCAGTCTTCACAACTATTGGAGGCCACGATGGCACCGCGCGGCAAACCCCGCACCGACGATGATGACGGCCCGCAGGCGGATAGCCCGACCATCGAGCAGCAGGATTGGGACGCGGTCAAGGGTGGCCAGATCCTGCCCGACAGCGTGCCGGAAAACGGCGACATGCGCTACGGCACCGAGAAAGAGGGCGACCTGCCGGAAGAGGATGACGACAATCCCTACCAGGAGAGTGACGAGGCCCTGCCCGACGACGAGGAAGAAGCCGCAATCGCCCGCCGTCCCGGCCTTGAGGGCCGCTTCGACGAGACGTGATTCGATCGTTGGAAATTCCCTGCCGCCGAATCCGGTATAACTTCGCCGATTGAAGGATCTTTGGCGAATTGGGGCGGGGCCGACAAGCTTGTCTCCCTCGGCACGGTGCCGAGGCAAATCCACGAGGCCAAGCTTCGATGGCAGTTTCCGGAAAGAAATTTCATCATCGAGTTTTTCGCCCCGAAATCCAGTGAACCCGGAAACCATCAGCTTACCTTTTGGCCGGTCCGATCGGGAACGAGACGCTCACCCCGCAATGTCCGCGTAATGCCCTGGAGCTAACCCGCCCCACGACAACCATGTGGGATGTATCTTGATCACCGAAACGAGCGAGCGCGCCTTGCTGCGGGAAACGGCCGGCGTCTTCGGCCAGGTCCTCGGTCTTTGCAGGCGGCTGGGGATCGGACAGTCCAGGATTTTCCTCACCCGTTTTGCCAGCAAACCAGTGAGCTTCTTCAAATGGTTCCGCTTCCTCGCGGGTTTCCGGCGGCGGCATGGGCTGGGCTGCCCGAGCGACGATCTGCTGCGCAAGAAGCCCTACAAATTCCTTGCCCTTGGCTTGCCCGGCCGTCGCGGTTTCGAGCTGCTGGTCGACCATTTCAATCTGGCTGCGACGGGCCTGCCACGCGACGTCCTGGAAGCGGCCTGGCGCGGACGGGCGGTGGATATCGGCCATGTGACCGGACGGCTCGATGCCTATGCGATCACCATGCTTCTGTCGGTTCATTCCGGCACCAGCCATGAAGGCGCCTTCTCGATAAGGCTGACACGGCAGAGCGACCGACTCGACCTGCTGCGGCTGAGCTTCATTCTCTATTCTCTCGGCAACGGCCGCTACACCGTGGCGATCGGCGGACTCCAGGGCAGCCGCGAGCCGGGCGCCAAGCGGGCCGTCATCGACGCCACGCGCGACCTGTGCGGGCTCAGGCCCAAGGATGCGGCACTCCTGGTCATGGAAGGGATCGCGACCGGCGGCGGCGCCCGTCATCTGCTCGGCGTCTCCGACGCCAGGCACACCATCAACTTCCGCACCCCCAGGAAGCGCGCCGGCAAGCGCGCCGACATGGACCGGTACTGGATCGACCGCGGCGGACGGGAAGGCGGCGAATTCGGCTTCGCGATACCGGTGCGCAGCCGCGACGTGGCGCTGCCGGCCAACCGGCGCGAGGCCTGCAAGTTTGAATTCGTGGAGATCGGCAGGGGCCTTTTCGCATCGCCGTCCGCCTTGCGCGGGAGCCCACCGAACCTGCCTGAAAGAGGCCCTTCTCCCGATGAAATGGGAGGCCGCGCATCGCCTTTTTGCCCGTCCCAACGCCCGCGTTCACCTCTCAACAAGGTAAAGGTTTTATATTGCAATTGGCTAAAATAGCGGAACGTCCAATGGACATTGCCGGAACCGAACAGGCCCCCTCGGACCTTTGCGTGCGTCACCCAAGACCTTAGTCTTAGAAGAAAACGCAAAGGGCCGATGAGGGCCCCTCCTCCGGGAACATCCGGCCCCTGCCGCCGTTTGCAAGGGTCTGCAAACCGGGCTCATCCCCGGGAGGAAGTGATGTCCCATCGATCCATCATCATCAAGACAGGTCACGGTCCGGGCACGGCGGTTGCCGTGCTGACGGTCGGGCTGGTGGTGGTCGGCATCGTTTTCCTCGTCCTGGGCGGCGCGCTCTATCTCGGCGAACAGCCGTCCAATCAGCATGCGCTCTCCTCCGTGCCGGCCCGATCGGTGCAGACGGCCGATCGCGCGGCGAAAAACTGATGAAAGCGCGGCAGGCGGCATCTGGCCGCCGGGCCACTTTTCCTGCCTGCCATCGGTTGCGCACCGGCGACGCCGCGCTGCCGTTCCTGCCTATTCCGCTTTCGCGGAAGTTTCAAACATAAGGCAATGTGCAATGGTGTCGTTGCGGCGGTACGAGCCGCCCTGGTTGACGCGGGCGCCCAGCATACCCCAACGTGCGCCCCCCCGCCCGCGTCAGCCATGGCGTCCGGCGCCATACAGCTTCTCATGCGTGGCGTCGGCCAGCCCGCCGGCCAGGCCGGGCGCCGGCGCCAGGCCGACCGGCCGTGGCAGGTCCTGTGACACCAGCCCGGCGGGCGAGCCGGGCGCCAGCCGGAAATCCTGCGGTTGCGTCGCGTTGGCGCCGGCGAGCGCCCGCCCTGCGGGGTCGAAACCGCGAAGCGGTAGGCGCCGGGCGAGCGGATCACGGCGCTGGCCGACGACGTCGGCTGATTACTTCAGCTCCACCCACACCGGCGCATGGTCACTGGCGCCGTCCTCGCCGCGCACATCGCGGTCGATGCCCGCCCCTTTCAGCCGGCGGGCGAGCGTCTTCGACAAAAGGATGTGGTCGAGCCGCAGGCCCGCATCGCGCGGCCAGCGGTTCCGCCGGTAATCCCAGAAGGTGTAGAGCGTTTCCTTCGGATGCTTCTTGCGCAGCGCATCCGTCCAGCCCTGTTCGAGCAGGGCGGCGAAGGCGGCGCGGCTTTCCGGCTGCACCAGCGCGTTGTCGTCATAGGAGCGGGTGGCGTAGATATCGCGCGGCTCGGGCACGATGTTGAAATCGCCCGCCAGCACCACCGGCAGGCCGGTGTCGAGCAGCTGTTCGGCATGGGCTTCCAGGCGCGCGTGCCAGGCAAGCTTGTAGGTGAATTTCGGCCCCGGCTGCGGATTGCCGTTCGGCGCATAAAGGCAGGCGACGACGATGCCGTCCACCGCCGCTTCGATGTAGCGGCTCTGCCGGTCGGCATCGTCGCCGGGCAGCGCGTCGCGGGTCAGGACGGGTTCGGATCCTCGCGCGAGTATGGCGACGCCGTTCCAGGTCGGCTCCCCCTTCCACACCGCGCCATAGCCGGCGGCGGCGAGCCTGGTCAGCGGAAACTGCGTGTCGCGCGCCTTGAGTTCCTGCAGGCACACGACATCGGGTCTTGCGGCCGCCAGCCACGCCAGCAGGTTTTCGAGCCGGCTGTTGATGTTGTTGATGTTGAAGGTGGCGAGTTTCATTTTTGAATACCGAAGGCGACCCTCGCTTCGTCATCCTCGGGCTTGACCCGAGGATCCATGCCGTGACCCTCACGGTGGAACGCGGCGGGGCAGAATTCCGAACCGTTGCATCGCCTTATCGTCACGGCATGGATCCTAGGGTCTGCGCGCGTCGCTTCGCTCCTTGCTCCGCCCTAGGATGACGACACTGATTGTCGTGCCACCCATACCTTCACCGTCTCCGCCACCGTCTTGAGATGATCGGCGGTCGAAAAGCCGGAGATCGCCTTGCGCGGCTTGAGGTCGTGGTCGCCGTCTTCCAGCCAGATCACCTCGATCGCATCGGACAGCCCATAACCCGCCACCTCGTCCTTGGTGCCGAACTCGTCGCGCGTGCCTTGAAAAATCAGCGTCGGCGTCCTCAGCCCGGCGAGATGTTTTGTCCGCAGCTGCTCCAGCTTTCCCGGCGGGTGGAAGGGATAGCCCAGGCACACCAGCCCGGCGATCTCGCCCTTGGAAAACATCTCGTCGGCGACCATGGAGGCGACGCGCCCGCCCATCGACTTGCCGCCGATGATCAGCTTCCCGCTCACGCCCCTGGCCCTCAGATCGGCGATCGCCTTGATGTATTCCGGGTTCACCGTCTCGGCGCGCGGCGGCGGCTTGCGGTGGCCGTAGCGGCGCGCCGCCATATAGTGGAACTCGAAGCGCGCGACCTGGAACCCCGCGACGGCCAGCGCCTTGGCGGTGGCGGTCATCGAGGGCGAATCCATCGACGCCCCAGCACCATGCGCGAGCAGGATGGTGACGGGCGCGGTGTCGTCGCCGTCGAAGAGAAAGCTGGTGGTCATGACATGGAGCTCCATGGCTCGGCGTTGGTGACCCCTTCTCCCCTTGTGGGAGAAGGTGGCCTCGCGAAGCGAGGTCGGATGAGGGGTGCTCTAGAAAGCACCAACGCCTCATTCCTTCCAACACCCCTCATCCGTCTTGGCGCTGCGCGCCAATCCACCTTCTCCCACAAGGGGAGAAGGGAAGACCAGCGTCGGCGCCCTCACCCCGCCGACTTCTGCGCCAGTTGCATGTCCACGAACTGCACGCCCCTGGTGGCCACGCCAGCCCATTCGGACTCGGAGTCTAGTTCCAGATACCGCCCCCACAGCCGCCGTGCCTCAACCAGATTGCCGGCGTCGAACTCCAGCCGAGCCAGATTGAACACCGGATCGGCATAATTCCTGTCCAGCGCGATCGCTTTCTGCAAGTGCCTTCGCGCCGAGGCGTCGCGGCCCTGCTTGCTCATCAGCCCGGCAAGGTTAAACCAGGCTTCGACGAAGGCCGGGTCGAGTTTGATCGCGCGGGCATAGTCGTGCGCGGCTTCCCGCGCGTGGCCGCCGGCGCGCAGGCAGTTGGCGCGGTTGAAGGCGGCGATCGCATCGCTGGGATCGATGGCGAGGCAGCGCTGGTAGAGCGCGGCGGCCCCGTCATGGTCGCCGCCCTCCTCCGCCGCTTCGGCGTCGCTGAACAGCTCTTCCAGCGTGTCGTCGCCTTGCGCGGCCGCACCCAGATCGAACAGCAACTGGCCGTCGAGCTCGCTCTGGCCGCCTTCGAGATAGATCGCGTCCGGCCGGCCATGCTGCGAACCGACATTGAGCGACTTCGCCGTGAGCGAGGCGACCGGGCCGGAGCGGTGGACGGAGCGCGCGATGGCGACCCACGTCGCCCCGCCGGCGACCAGCCCGGCATATTTGCGCGCCAGGATCAGGTCGCGGAAGGAATAGGGTTCCGCGTCGTGTTCGAAGGCATCGAACAGTGACAAAAGATCAAGGTCGGCGCCGGATAGCCGCGATTGCTCGATCAGCGATTGCCTGGACAGGGACGAAGCTTCCGGCGCCTTCATCAGCCCGAGCAGGCGCAAAAAGCCGTTCTCGCTGATCAGCGTGCGCCCGGCCGCCTGCTCGGCGGCGATGCGGCGCTCGATCCCGGCATCGCCGTTCCGGGTCAGCCCTGCCTTGGCAAGCAAAGTCCGGCCGAACACGATATGAGTGGTGCGTCTGGTGATGCCGCGCCGGAGCTGGCCGTGCTGGCGCTCGACCTCGCGCGCGGCGAGCCGCAGCGGAAACGCCGCCAGCGCGCCGATCGTGCCGAAGACGGCGCCCGGGACCAAGACGGCTCGTGCCGTCATTTCTTGCTCTTGCCGACCGCCTTCAGCAGATTGGCCTTCAGCGGATTTTCAGGCGCACCGCCCGCTGCCGCCTTCTTGGCGGGCTTGGCGGGCGCCTCCTCGGCCTTGCTCTTCGACTTGGCCGGTGGCTTCGACTGCGACAGGCTCGCCTTCAGCGCATCCATCAGGTTGATGACGTTGCCGCGCTCGGGCGCGGCCGCGATGATCGGCTTGTGGCCCTTGAGTTTCTCGCGGATCATCGACATCAGCGCGATCTCGTAGCGGTCCTCGTAGTTCTTCGGGTCGAAGGTGGTTTCCTTCTGCTTGATCAGCGCTTCGGCCAATTCAAGCATTTCCGGGTCGGGCTTGCCGGCGGGAATATTGCCGAAATACTCAGCCGTGCCGCGAACTTCGTTCGGGTTCCTCAACGTGCACACGAACATGCCGTTCTCGCGCGGACCGATCGTCACCACCCGCTCGCGGCTGGACAGCACCAGCCGGGCGATCGCCAGCTTGCCGGATTTACGCATCGCCTCGCGCAGCACCGCGAAGGTCTCCTCCGCCATCGCGCCATCCGGGGCCAGGTAATAGGGCGCGTCCTGGTAGATGACGTCGACCTCGCTTTCGTCGACGAAGGCCTCAATGTTCATCGTGTGGTTGGATTCGATGCGCACCGCGTCGAGGTCGGCATCATCGATGATGATGTACTGCTTGTCCTCGTACTCATAGCCCTTGACCAGGTCCGAGCGCTCGACAAGCCCCAGTTCCGGGTCGACCGGCTTCATGTTGATGCGGTTGTGGGTCTTCTTGTGCAGCTGGTTGAACGAGATGCGTTCGCTGGCGCTGGTGGCGGGATAGAGCCGCACTGGACAGCTGACCAGACTGAGTTTGAGGTAACCTTTCCAACTTGCCCTGGGCGCCATGATACACTCCTACGCGGCCATGCACTGACAATCTGTTGGAGCATGGTCTTGTCCCAAAAACCGGTTCCCACTTTTTGGAACCATGCTCTAAGCAGCGCTGTTCGTCCGAAGGACGATCAAGGCTGCGCAAATCCTACACCGACCCCGCACTTTACCGGCAAATCCTGACGAAATGTTTTAGCCCGCCGGAGGGGTCGGAGGCAGAGAATAATTCAAATTGTAAGAAGCGTCGATGGCGGGGGGGCTTGCGATCAGCCGAATGCCTCAAGGCTTCGTCATCCTGGCGCGGAGCAAGGAGCGAAGCGACACGCGCGGACCTTAGGATCCATGCCGTAACCTGGAAGCGTTGCCACGGTTCGGGTGCCGTGCTGGTGCTGCGGGAATTCCGCACCGCCGCGCTCCCCGCCGACTGACACGGCATGGATCCTCGGGTCAAGCCCGAGGATGACGATCGGAGGGGCTTCAGGCGCGCTACCCACACCGTTGTCGATACCGTGCACGATAGAAGCAAAGCGCCCCATTCCTTCGTCATCCTAGGGCGGAGCAAGGAGCGAAGCGACGCGCGCAGACCCTAGGATCCATGCCGGGACATCAGAACCACCGCGACAGCGCAGAATCTGCAGCCGTCGGTTCCACGAGCACGGTCACGGCATGGATCCTCGGTCAAGCCCGAGGATGACGAAGGGAATGCCCACGTCACCACCCAGTTCCGCGAAAGAGTTCGAACCAATCCGGATTGCCCTTCTCGATCAGCTCGATCTTCCATTGGCGAGGCCAGCGTTTCAGAGACTTCTCGCGCTGGATGGCATCGGTGATATCGAAATACTCTTCGTACCAGACCAGTCTTTGCACGCCGTATTGGCTGGTAAAGCGCGAACCCTGGCCGGACTTGTGCTCAGGCATTCGACGGCCAAGATCGTTGGTCACACCGATGTAGATCGTGCCACGCTTCTGGCTCGCGGTCATGTAAACGTAGCCGGCCATGAGGCGACCCTACTTGATGTTATTGCCGGTGGACATTCAGGCCGGTGGTATTCTGCGGCCAACGTCACGGCATGGATCCTAGGGTCTGCGCGCGTCGCTTCGCTCCTTGCTTCGTCCTAGGATGACGAAAGGTGGGTCGGCAAATCCCTGGCGAACCCGTCGATCTCCGCCCAGGGATCCCCCGACGTCTCCAGCAAGCCCGGCAGCGACGAATAGTTCAGGTCCTGCGGCGCGTCGATCGCTTCGAGGTCCGCCCAGCTCACTGGTGTCGAGGCCGGCAGATTGGTGCGGGCGCGCAGCGAATAGGGCGCGGCGGAGGTGTGGCCGCGCGCGTTGCGGTGATAGTCGATGAAGATGCGCTTCTTGCGGTTGTCCTTGCCCATGGTGGTGGTGAAAGTGTCCGGCGCGGTCGCCGCCAGATGCGTTGATATCGCGCTGGTCGCCTGGTGCAGCTTCTTCCAGTTCTGCTTTTGCGTCACCGGCACGGTGATGTGGATGCCGCTGCCGCCGGAGGTTTTTGCAAAGGGCACCAGCCCCAGCCCCTCCAGCTCGCTTTTGATGTGCACGGCGGCCTCGACCACCTCGCGCCACGAAATGCCCTCGCCCGGATCGAGGTCGAGGACAATCTGGTCGGGCTTGTCGAGGCTGGCGCGGTGGGTGCCCCAAGTGTGGAACTCGACGACGCCGAACTGCGCCAGCGCCAGATAGCCCTTGACCCCTTCGACCGAGAGATAGGATTTGGTCTCGCCCTCGGAATTGGTCGCCTGGAACGTCACCACCGAGGGCGGCATGCCGGTGAAGGCGTGGCGCTGGAAGAAGCAGTCCTTGGGCAGGCCGGTCGGGCAGCGCACCAGCGACACCGGCCGCCCAAGGATATGCGGCAGCATGAAGTCGCCGACCAGCGCGTAGTAGACGGCGATATCAAGCTTGGTTGGCCCGGTCTTGCCGAACAGCCGCCGCTCCGGATTGGTCACCCAGATGGTGGCAAGGTCGGCTTCCGAGATCAGCCGCTTGCGCTTGGCCGAGACCGGCGTCGACAGGCCGACATCCCTGAGGCCGCGAAACACGCCATGGCGCAACGCATTGTCCGCCGTGCGGTTGGCGTAGTGAATGCGCGCCGAAAACAGCGGCTTGACCCAGTGCATCTCGCGCATGATCTCGCGCGGCACGCCCTCGGGCGCCGTCGCGCCCGAGGTGATCGGCTCCAGCCGGGCCAGCAGGTCGGCCGCCGTCTCGGCGTCGAAGCCGGTGCCGACCTTGCCGCGATAATGCAGTTCGCCATCCTCCCACTCGGCCATGCCAAGCGCGGCCAGCCCTTCCGCCGCTTCCGAGGTCGTGTAACCCGCAATGACGAAATCGCCGTTCTTCAGCGCCTTGGTCTTGGTCCAGCTCTTGGTGCGGCCGCTCTGGTAGATGGCCGTGGCGCGCTTGGAGACGATCCCTTCGAGGCCCAGATCGGAAGCCTGGTCATAGAGCCCCTGCCCCGAGCCTTCGACATGATCGGAGAACTGGATGGCGGAATTGGCGCCGAGGCCGGTGAGCAGTTCGACCAGCAACGCCTTGCGCCGGATGAGCGGCACCTTCGTCAAATCCCAACCGTCGAGATGCAGCAGGTCGAAGGCATAAAAATGCAGCTTGCTGCCGGCGCCCTCGGCCAGCGCGTCCTGCAGCAGCGCGAAACGGGAAATGCCCTTGGCGTCGAGCACGACGATCTCGCCATCGATGATCGCCTCGCGGCAAGGCAGTCTGGCAAAGGCATGCGGGAGATCACCATAGCGCTTCGTCCAGTCGATGCCGCCACGCGTGATCAGCCGCACCTCTCCGTCGGACAGATGCGCCATGGTGCGGTAGCCGTCGAATTTGATTTCGTGCAGCCAGAGCTCGTTCGTGTTCTCGGCAAGGCTTTCGCCGCCCGGCGGCTTCGGCACCTGTGTCGCCAGCTGCGGCTCGATGCGCCGGAGCGCCGGCGCCTTGACCGCGCCCGGCAGCGTGCCGGGCTTCAGCGAACCCGGCTTCGGCGCGGACTTCGCCGCCGGCTTCGGCGGCGCCACCAGCTCCTCGATGCGCAGGCCGGATTTCACGCTCTCCGGCCGCGCCTCGAGGATGTCGAGCCTGGTGTCGGAAGCGAGGTCGCGCTCCTTGAACAGCAGCCAGTTCTTCTTGTTCTCATCCTCGCCGGCCTTGGGCTTCAGGCGGGTCAGCATCCAGCCGCCATTGAGCTTTTCGCCGGCCAGCCGGAACTTGAAGGCGCCGGTCCTGAGGCTCTTCTCGACATCGTCCATCGGCGCCCATGTGCCGGTGTCCCAGACGATCATCGGCCCGCCGCCATATTCGCCCTCGGGAATGACGCCCTCGAAGTCGATATATTCGAGCGGATGGTCCTCGGTCTCGACCGCCAGCCTCTTGTCGGCTGGATTGAGCGAAGGCCCGCGCGGCACCGCCCAGCTCTTCAGCACATCGCCGACCTGCAGGCGCAGATCGTAGTGATCGGCGGTTGCGTGGTGCTTGTGCACGACGAAGCGGTTGCCGCCGGTTGGCCCGGCGAGACTGCCGGCTGGCTCCGGCGTGCGGGAAAATTCGCGCTTGGCGCGGTAGGATTTGAGGTTGGAGGGCATGGGTTAGGTAGGCGTGATGGCAGGCGTAAGCAATGAGCGCCGCGTTCCTTCGCGCCCCCCTCTGTCCTGCCGGACATCTCCCCCACAAGGGGGGAGATCAGATGTCATCGCCGCCTTCGCTAACCGCCGACGTTGTAAAGGGAGCGCCGGCGCTGGAACTGTTAATCTCCCCCCAAGTGGGGGAGATGTCCGGCAGGACAGAGGGGGGCGCTGTCCCGCCGGCCTTGCCGTTTTCATCCTAGGGACAGCCCTTCAATCGTCAGCAGCCGGTGTCAGTTCGAGTTCGGCCGGCGTCAACCCCTGCTGCAACTGGGCAAGCCGGAACTCGTCGACCCAATAGGCCTCGCCGTCGACCAGCACGCGCGCCCGGTAGGCGCCGTCCGAAAAGCTCTGCGCGGTGATGTAGACCTTGTGGCGGTCGAGCGCCTTGCGCACGGCGGCACGCTTGGCATTCTGGCCGGTGACGGGACTGAACATGACGCTGCCCTCGGTCGCCCTGACACGCAACATGGCCGCTTCCGCGGCCCGGCGACTGGGCTCAAGGATGACGGAGACGCGCTGTCCTGTCAATTTGGTGGGCCACGCCCTTCGGCGATTGACGACCCGCTGGTGTCAGGCGAGTTGCGATGGGAGGAATTTTTCCAGACCTTCGAAGGGCTTCGCGCCTCGGCTTGAATCAAGAGCTGAGGCAGGAATGCCCGCCTTACACATCCTCGCTGTCGAAGATCAGCATATCGGCGCCGCCGGTCGCGAAGACCCGGAGGTCGGCGGCGGTCGCCTGCCCTTCGGCGCTGGCGAATGCATTCTGGATGGCGGCCAGATCGTCGAACCGCAAGGTGGCGACCAGATGGACCTTTGCCGGCCCCGCTGGGGTCATCACCGGACCGCTGCTGATTTCGTAGCGTCGCAATCCCGGGATGGTCTTGGCCAACGGAATGTGTTTTTCGCGATAATAGGCGTCGAACGCCGCCGGATCCGCGGGCGTGCCATACATCACCACCAGGCTTGCCATCATTCCCTCCCCGAAGCCGTTGCTCTTTCGGCAGCGTGATGGTTTGCGGGGAGCCCGTCAATCCGTGTTGGCGGGAACCTCAGTTCTTCAATCGCCGCAGCCGGCGCATCACGCCCTGCACCGCCTTGAACAGTCCCGGCCTGGAGCGCACGAAAAGTTCGGTCTTTCCGCGCAGCTTGATATAGGCGGTCGCGCCCCCGCCTCGCAGCGTCATCGCCTCGCACAACTCGGCCAGCACCGCGCTCGAAGCGCCGATATGCTGCTTGTACCCCTGGCTGCCGACCGACAGGTCGAAATAGTCGAGCCCCCGGGCGCGCGCCCACATCATCAGCTTGCCGATCGTCGTCAGGCCTGGCGGGGTGTTGGCCACCGCGTCCTGGTCGATCCCCAGCAGAAGGGCGTGCAAGGTGCCCTTCATGACCAGCACGTAGATCACGGCGAGATAGGCTTCCCCGACACGCAGCCCGAACAGCCGCACCGAGCCGTCGGACAGACCTTGCAGGGCGGCGTCGCGGTAGAACGCGACGACCGGCGCCTGCGTCAGCAGGTCGAAACGCCCGAGCTCGCGGAAGCGGTTGAGCCTGAGCTCCAGCAGCGTCGCGAACTGCTTCTCCACCATATCGGGCGTTCGGGCTTCGACCAGATCGAGCTTGCCCATCTGTTCGAAACGGCGGCAGTGCTTGTGGAAATTCTTGGCGAAGGACGATTTGCAGATGCGCTTGATCAGCGTCTCCGGCTCGCCATCCATGGCCAGGCCCGAGGCGATCTGGATGGAGTCGCGCGACGCCGAAAGCAGCGCCAGCGGATTGGCGACGCCGTGGATCCGTTGCGGGATCCCCGCGATATGGATTCGGTCCGCCGGCGGCAGCACGGCACGGACCGCCGCCCAGGCGGCGTCCGCGCTCTGTTGGGTCCAGGGTCTCGCGTCGGCCAGCAGCGGCGCCGAATAATCGCAGACTCCGCAGCTCAGCCATTCGATCACATGATGGCCCAGCGCCCGGCGCCGCATCAGCGGCAGCAGCATGGCCGGTGCGCCCGTGGCGGCGTCGTTGACCTCGACGACGAGCAGGTCGGCACTTTTGGGCATCAGCCATCTGGCGATCCCTTCCACCCAGGCAAAGGCCTGGTGGCCGGTGCACAAACCATTCGCCTCGAGGCGCAGCCACAGCGGCTTTACGCTGTCGAGGCTGGTGTGCAGCCGCGCCGTATAGCGCGCGGAGGTGCCGGTGCCCGCGGCAACCAGCGAAACCGGCCCGTCGGGTCTATCAGTCATCGCAGCCGCTCGCATTGCCTGGCTTGCCACATGCTTCTCCTGTCGTTCTGGCCCGCCCTCAGCTTCCTCCACGCAAGCGCCGCAAACCCCGCATCGTTCCCTGGACCGCCTTGAGCAGCCGTGGGTTGGCGCGCACGAAAGCCTCGGCCCGGTTGCGGAACTCGATGGCGTTGCTCGCCACACTGCCCCGCATCGTGAACCCGTGGCGGAGTTCGGCCAGGACCGAACCCGTGGCGCCCATATGTTGCTTGTAGCTCTGGTTTCCGACCGACAGGTCGAAATAGCCGAGCCCCTGTTCGCGTGCCCAGCTCATTAACCTGCCCATGATTGCAAGTCCCGGTGAGACGTTGGGCACGACACTCTGGTCCATCGCTATCAGGAGAGCGTGAACGGTCCCTTGATGGACCAGCAGATATTGAACCGCGATCAGGGCCTCGCCGACGCGCAGGCCGAAAAGCCGCACCGAACCGTCCGACAGGGCCCGAATGGCTGCGTTCAGGTAGAAATCGACAATCGGCTTCTGCGTCAGCAGGTCGAAGCGGCCAAGCTCGCGAAAGCGGTCGAGCCGCATCCGGACCAGCTCGCCGAAAGTATCCTCCACCTTGGCCGACGTATCGGCCTCGACCAGTTCCACGCCGCCGAGCCGTTCGAGGCGGCGCCAGTCCTTGCCGAACTCCTTGACGAAGGAGGGCCTGCACAGGCGCTTGAGGACGGTTTCCGGGTCGCCGTCGATGGCGAGGCCGAAGGTGGTCTGGATGGAATCGCGCGTGGCCGGCAGCAAAGCCAGCGGATTGGCAACGCCGTGGATCCGTTGCGGAATTCCAGTGATGTGGACGCGGTCCGCCGGCGGCAGCACGGAACGCACCGCCGCCCATGCGGCCTCGGCCGATTGCCTGGTCCACGGGTTCGCATCCGCCAGCAGCGGCGCCGAATAGTCGCAGACGCCGCAGCTCAACCATTCGATCACCCAATGGTGGAAAGAGCGCCGCCGCATCAGTGGCACCAGCATCCTGGGCGCGCCCGTCGCGGCGTCCCTCACCTCGACGATGATCGCTTCGGCACCTTTCGGCATCAGCCGCGCGATGATCTCCTCGGCCCACGCATAATGCTGGTGGGCGGTGCACACGCCGTCTGCCTGGAAACGCAGCCAGAGCGGCCTGACCGTTTCGAGGCTGGTGTGCAATCGTGCCGTGTAGATGTCGTTCGCGGCTATGGCGACGGGAGGAGAGACCTGCCCGCCGGGCACGTCGGTCACCTCAGCAATTCGCACTGCCTGGCCTGCCACATCCCTCTCCTATCGTTTTGCCGCGGCGAACGTGACCGCCCGCCGCCGCCACGAACCCGGCAGACTGTCGTGCTGCTGGTCCGGATGCTCGATGTTCCACATGCGGTGATGCGTGAAATACCATGATGCCGCGAGCACGAAGGTCTCGGAGACCGCCGAACCCAGCAGCGCCCAGGGTGGGGAGGCGATCGCCAGCAGGATCGCGATCAGCGCCAACCCGACGATCGCGCCGCCCATCGTGATGAAGGCGACGATCCGGAAATCGCCGAGGATTTCGAGGACGATGCGGGGCATGATGTAAAGCATGATCGGGACGAAATTCGCGATCACGAAAAGCCCGATGAACCCGACCGAGGCATCCTGGAGAGCCTGGGATTTCACCATCGGCAGGACGAACATGACAGCGCATCCATAGACCAGGCCGCCCAGCCCCATGACGAGCGACCAGATCTTCGCCTGCGTCCAGACGCGGCCTGTTTCATTGTGCTGCATGAGCTTCGCGAGTTCCGGCTGCGTCATGTTCACGAAGGCAAGACTGATGATGCGCAACGGCGCAAAGAACACCAGCACCGCCGCCAGCGGTGCGTAGGCGGCAGGCCCGGCGATGCCCGCGACCAGCAGCGCCAGGCATTGCCCCTGGATGTTGGTGGTGGTCGCGCTGAAGGCCGACCAGCACAGCTGGCGCCAGAGCCTGGCATAGCGCCGCCGCGTCGGCATGCGGAAGCTGATGCGAAGCGTGCGGCGCGCCAGCCGGACCAGGACGAGGATGCCAACCAGATTTGCCGCGGTAAGCGCGTAGAACGTGGCCTGCAGCGCGTCCTTTGCAAACCAGACTGCCAGCCCGGCCAGCACGGTGCCGGAGATTGTGAAGGCGGCATCGCTGATGGAGACGATCACCTGCAGGCGGCGCGCGAAGAATGCCGTGCGCATGTGGCTGCGCAGCGACCAGGCGCCGACGAAGCAGCCGGCGGCTATGCCGCTCGGGTCGCCCAGGAGATGCATCAGGACAGCCGTGCCTATCGCCATCAGCAGTGCCACGACCAGCGCCGCCGTTCCGAAGGCCACGTCATGGGCGTCGACGCCGGCGCTGTTGGTGCTCTTGCCCATCCATATCGAGGCCGGAACGGCGGTCAGCGACCTGATATAGGACAGGCCGACCCCGCCCATCACCATGGCGATGGCGAAAAGGCCGTAGCCTTGCGCCGACAGCATGTGCAGCAGCGTGATGTTGAGGGCAAAGTGAAAGCCGCTCTGCATCGCCTCGCCGCCGATCATCAGCACGAGCCGCCGCACCAGATGGCCAGGAAATTTCATGGCCGTGTCTCCGCCTGGCGGGCGGTTGCCGCCCTGGCCGGCCTTGCCATGGCCGCTTTCAGTTTGTCGGCGGCGATGGCGGTGATCGCGGCCGCGGCGACCGGCTCGCTGAATAGCGTCTCGTAGCGTTTGCGCCCGGCGGCGACAAAACCGCGCCAGGTTTCGGGCCGCAGGACGATCTCCTGCAATTTCGCGGCGAGTGCGGCTGCGTCGCCCGGCGGAACGTGCCAGCCGGTCTCGCCGTCGGCGACCACTTCGACCAGCCCGCCGATCGCCGAAACCAGCGGCGGGCGGCCATGGGCCATCGCCTCGATGGCGACGCGGCCGAGCGATTCCGGGCGCCGCGACGGCACGGCGACGATGTCGGCCCAGCGATAATGCTCGGACGGGTCCCGTATGAACGGCAGCACGCTGACCCGCTCGGTGAGCCCCATGCCGCCGACCAGTTCGGCGAGCGCACGCTCGCGCTCGACGCTTTCGAAGGCGCCGCCGACAAGCCGCACCTCGATCCTCGGCTTCAGCTCCGCCGGCAGCGAGGCGATCGCTTCCAGCAGCACCTCCTGGCCCTTGATCCTGTTGACGCGGCCAAGCAGCAGCACGCGCAGTGGGCGCTTGCCGTCATAGGTCATCGCTTCGGCCGCCGCCGGACCGGCAACGCCATTATAGACGACATGGGAGCGCGCCGATCCGGGATCGCCGAACGCGGCGCGCGTCGCCTTCGAATTGAAGATGAGATCGGCATGGCTCCAATGCATCAACCCGACGAGGATCCGGCGCAGCACGCCTTCGGGAATTTCGTGGATGTGCAGCAATGCCTTGTGCGGGAGAAGACGCGCCGCCAGCGCGTAATCGGCCACGATCGAGGTGTTGACATAGGTGAGATCGCAATCCCTTAGCCGGCGCCATGCCCGCCAAGCCGCGACCGGCAGCCGCGCCATCTCGATGGTGGCGAGGCGCGCCATGGCCTGGCGCCTCAGCACCCAAAGCGGCTCGAAGACGATGCGGCTGGCGTGAGGTTCCAGGATCTGCACGATCGGCCCGCTACGCGGCAGGACCACCTCGATGTCGGCGGACGGAAACGCGGCGCGCAACGCGGCGACGCTCTCCGCGAAGCTGCGGTCGGAGCCATAGAGCTCATAGCCCTGATGGACGCATGCAATCCGCATATTCCCAAGCATCTTTCTGCCAGGGGAAGTTTGACGATCCCCGCCGCCTGACGGTACAGGCGACTGGAAATCTCAAGCCCAACACCCTTTGGACTTTCACTGGTTGCCGGTATGGTCATGAAGCGGATGTCGAATCCGGATCAGCCACACCATTCCGCACGTCCTCCGCCGATTCTGACGCACAGAAATCCCTGAGCAAGGATCATGCCGGGCCTGATTTCTCCGTCTGGTGGTCGCCAGGGCCGGCAATGCCTCGTTTCGATACACATACGTGCGGAAAGTTGACCGATAGTGAAACGACTCCGGCGTTCGGAAGAAATATTTTACAACCCGGGTGCGATAATTGCCGCGTCGGAGCTGGCAGACATGTTGCATGCCAGCTTTCGAGATCAGACAGCCTCGCACCGCGGATCGAGCGGACTTGAAAGCGCCAATGGCCATGAAATCGGAAAAGCCCTCCATCCTGATCCTGGGAACGCGCGGCATCCCCGCGGCCCATGGCGGCTTCGAAACCTTCGCCGAGAAGCTGGCGCTTTTTCTTGTCGGGCGCGGCTGGAAGGTCGGGGTCTACTGCCAGGACGAGGTTGCGCGGGTCGACCAGAGGGTGCGCGTCGCAAGCTGGAACGGCATCGACCTCATCCACATCCAGGTCGCCTCGAAAGGCCCGCGCGCGACGCTGGAATTCGACTGGCAATGCGTGCTCGACGCCGCCCGGCGGCCCGGCGTCTGCCTCGTGCTTGGCTATAATGGCGCGGTCTTCCTGACCTGGCTCAGGCTGATGCGGCGCAAGATCATCACCAACATGGACGGCATCGAGTGGCGCCGGCCCAAATGGGGTGCCGCGGCGCGCACATGGTTCTGGCTCAACGAGTGGCTTGGCGCCTGGGCCTCGCACCGCCTGATCGCCGACCATCCCGTCATCGCGGATCATCTGGCAACGCGCCGGCCGCGCAGCGCCATCGCCACCATCGCCTATGGCGCCGACCCGGTGACAGCGGCACCGGAGGCGCCGGTGCGCGCGCTCGGCCTCGAGCCTGGAAAATACCTGATCTCGATCGCGCGCATCGAGCCCGATAACAACATACTGCCGATCGTCGAAGCCTTCTGCAGCCAGAAGCGCGACATGAAGCTGGTGGTGCTGGGCACGCTTTCCGATGACATTCCCTACCATGTCGCCGTCCGCAAGGCGGCGAACGGCTCGGTCGTCCTGCCGGGCGCCATCTATGACCAGGCAACGGTGAAGGCTCTCAGGTTCCACGCCCGCGCCTATCTGCATGGCCACACGGTCGGCGGCACCAACCCGTCACTGGTCGAGGCGCTGGCCGCCGGCAACATGGTGATCGCCCATGACAATCCGTACAACAGATGGACCGCGGGCACCGCCGCCATCCACTTCACGGACACGCAGAGCTGCGCCGAGCGGATGCGGCAGGCGATGGAAGATGACGCGCTGGTCAAGGCCGGTGGTGAAGCCGCCAGGAAGCGTGCGCGCGAAGCCTTCCGCTGGGACGACGTCCTGCTTGCCTATGAGAATGAAGCCTACCGGCTTCTCGGCGCTCGATCGCGGCCGGCCGCGATCGAGCGCCCCTCGCCCGGCGCCGTATGACGGGCTGGTCGCGGCGGCGGCTTCTGCGCACCGCGCTGTCGACGGCGCTGATGCCCGCCGCGCTGGCGCCGCTTTCGCCCATGGCGCCCGCCCTTGCCGCCAGCGCAGAATGGCGTTTTCGCCGCGGCGTCAATGCCTGGCCGTGGTTCGCGCTGACGCGCGAATTCCCGGCGCCGCGCACCGACTATGACTGGCCGCCCTTCCAGTCGCAGCGCCCAGTGCCGACACCGGACGACCTTCACCGACTGCGCCGGACGGGGCTCGACTTCATCCGCCTGCCCGTCGATCCCGGCCCGTTCCTGGCGGCCGAGCCCGCCACGCGCGGCAAGCTGCTGGACATGATCGACGCGGCGGTCGCCGCCGCGCTCGAGGCCGGTCTCGGCATCATCGTCAACGTCCAGGCCAATGGCGCCACCCATTACTGGAATCCCGATCGCATGGTCTCCAGCACCGCCGCGCCCGAATTCGAAGCCTATCGCGGATTGGTCGGCGAACTGGCCGGCAGGCTGGAACGGTTTCAGCCGGGCATGGTGGCGCTGGAGCCGGTCAACGAGCCGCCGCAATCCTGCGATTCCGACGTCTGGTCGCAGGTCCAGGCAGCCCTTCTGACGGCGGCCAGGGCGTCATCCCGTAGCTTGCCGCTGGTCGTCACCGGAGGCTGCGGCTCGATGGTGGGTGGGCTGGCGGCACTCGATCCGGCGCCGCTGGCCGCCTTCGAGCCGATCCTGTTCACCTTCCAC
The DNA here is from genome assembly GCF_006658505.1 of Mesorhizobium sp. B2-4-15. Taxonomy (GTDB): domain Bacteria; phylum Pseudomonadota; class Alphaproteobacteria; order Rhizobiales; family Rhizobiaceae; genus Mesorhizobium. The sequence continues at coordinate 682 of NZ_VFUZ01000012.1, read as the reverse complement.
TTCTACGAACCCTATCTGTTCAGCCACCAGGGCGCGCCCTGGATGCGCGAACCCGTCTACCGCGCGCTCAACAATGTGCCCTGGCCGGCATCCGCCGGCTCGCTCGAGCGGACGCTGGCTTCCGTCAGGGCGCGCATGGCCAAGGATACCGAAACCACGGACGAGGCCAAGAAAGCCGCCTATGCGCAAACCGAACGTGTGCTGAAGGTCTATTTCGACGCCCGGCCCGACCGCTGGTTCATCGACAAATATCTCGGCCAGGCGCGCGACTGGGCCGATAGCCACGGCATCGCGCCGGCGCGCGTCATCATGGGCGAATTCGGCGCGCTGCGCACTGACGCCCGCTACACCGCCGCGCCCAACCCCGACCGTGCCCGTTACATTTCCGATGTCAGGCAGAGCGCCGAGTCGTTCGGTTTCCCCTGGGCGTTCTGGGACCTCTTCGACGGCATGGGCATGATGGACGACGCCACGCGAGCGCTGGACCCGGCGATGGTCGAGGCGCTTGGGTTGAGGATGGCGGAGTAGGAGACCGCGACCGTCGCACCTTCCTCAACTTCGTCATCCTAGGGTCTGCGCCGCGTCGCTTCGCTCCTTGCTACGCCCTAGAGCGTTTCACGTTTTGACGGAAGCGTAGCCGGCGTTTGCGAAATAGTTCTTGCATTCGTTGGCCTCGATCGTT
>NZ_VFUZ01000011.1 GCF_006658505.1 Mesorhizobium sp. B2-4-15 | reverse complement strand
GAAACGGCGGAGATATGCGGGTGCGCGGTGGGAACCGTGAAAAGCCGCCTGAACCGCGCACGCGCGGGCGTGCTGGAGGCGCTTGGCGAGACCTCGTCGCAATCACTGGTCGAAAGGCGCAGTTATTTGTCCGAAGACCATTACGACACTGGCGCCGAACGCCACCGATAATCAGCTCAACTTGATCGTCGTCTCGCGTCGGCGCTTTTCGACCAGCGCATTCTGCAACTCCATCGCAAGCGTGGTCAGGCGATCAGGAACTTTCTCCTGTTCGATGGCTGTCAGCAGTGACGCAATCTCCTGATCCATGCCCAGACTTGCCTGGGGGCCAAGGTTGCGCTGGCTCATGCGAGACATCGCATTCTCTTAACAAATGATATTCCTGCAAAACACTGTGCACAGGCGGCCGGTGTTTGCAAGGCGATCCCGACCCGCAATCCGGCCGGCCCCCGGCTCTGCACAACATTGTTCGGCAATCCGAAATTTTCCCTTCGAGCCGTCACCATGGGGCGACGGTTCAGCTCAGCGTGGTCGTCCACCGACGGTCCCTCGATCGGTTGCCATCGGGCGTTGCAGGGCATGTCGTTCCAAATCCATGGTTGGGCTGGTCATCGCTGCGATTCCTCTCGAACACGGGTTGAGGCACTATGTTCCTCCGGCTCGCAGAAGAAATGCGGTCCCGTCCCAACGGCTGAATGGCATCTCCGCGTCGACGATGATCCGCATGCCGGACTCGTTTGCGAAGCGATGGATATCGTAGCGGTCGAGGGCGACCGCCCCACGGTAGGAGTAGTTCAAAATCGCTGCCATGCCGCCTGGCCTGAGCACCCGCGCCATCTCGCTCAAGTGCCGCTCGGCAAGCCCGGCTAGCACCAGATAGGGAAAACTGTCGACAGCCAGTATGCCGTCGAAACTCTTGTCGGCGAAGTCGGTGAGGTCCAACCCCGATGTCTGCCGCAGTTCCACGTTGGCAAACGAAGCGCATTGCCGGCCTGCGATCGCGAGCATGGTCGAGGAGATGTCGATGCCGACCAAACGGCCGACCTTGGCGTGAAGGGCCGTTTCGAACCGGCCAATGCCGCACCCGATGTCCAGTATGTCCTTGCCGGATCCGATAAAGCCGTGACCTTCCAGCCAGCCGACAATCTCAGCCGTCGTTGCCGCCAGGATTTCCTCGTCGCCGAGCGAGGACAATTGTACACTCGCGGCAGGCGAAATGGCGGCCGCGCGGTCAAAGCCGCTCGCCAGCCGCTGCACGGTCGCCGCCGCCATTTCACCCTTGCCGATTTCATGGCAAACCGCCGCGGCCGCTGCGCGAAGGTCTTCGAAATCATCCAGCTTACGCAAAAGCAGCGCGGCAACGGACTTAAGCCAATATCGTTCGGCACTGTCGTTTGACCGCATGGCCAAGGCGATGTCCGCCAGATCCGCCGCGTCAATTCCTGTGTCCACATGAACCGCCAGTCTGGCGAGGGCGACTTCGGGGGAAACCCCGTCCATCAGGCAAATCTCCAGCGTGCGCATTGCCGCTGCCGCCTCATGGACCAATCCGTGACGCGGCGCCGTCACGCCGGCGTGCTCCGCGTCCATACCCTTTGCCTGGTCCAGCGGTCGAGCGCGCCCCACCCGTATTTGTAGCTTTCCTGGCCCCGCAGGAAGTCGAATTCCCGCGCGCCTTCACGGAAGGCTTCGCCAATGGCGTGACCGATCAGGATCGCTCCCGGGCTCTCGCCGGCATAGGCTGGATCGAAGCCGCCGAGATAGGCATAGGCGCGGCGGCTGTGATGGAACCCGTAATAGGCGCCGACAACCGAATCGCCGACCTCGATCAGCCAGCATCGGGCCAAGCCCTCCGCCGCGAGGCGGGGGAGGGCATTGCGGTGAAATTCCCGTGTGGCGGCGTCGGCCAGCACGCCGCCGCCTTGCCCATTCCAACGCGCGACATGCAACCGGAACAACTGGCCGAGGAATGTTTCGGGATCAGCCTCGGCCCGCCGGATGTCGACACGGTCTCTGCGGCGTGCGGCTTGGTGGGCACGGCGCAACTGGCGCCTGCGCCGGGCGGGGACACAATCCGTCAGCGACGGATCGCCAGCAAGCGAGAGCACCGGGCATGCGGCATGGCACGAATGGCAATTCTCCCGCACGGCCGGCAGTGTCAGGGCCAGCGCGGCTGCCTCGGTCGCGAGATCGGGCAGGATCCATTGCGACCATTCAAGCGAGAGGACAGCCTCGGCGATCGCCGCGTTGACCGCTGACTGTTGTTCCGATGCGCACAATATGTCGAGATAGTCGCTGAGTGAAATCCCGATCGGCAACAAGCGCGGACCGGAAACGTGCGCTTCCAGATAGAGCGGCGCCAGGCCGACGAGATCGTGTCCATTCCATATGGCGATCGCCGTCAATTCACCCGGCGCGAATGTCCGCCACCATGGCAGAAGCCAGGCGGGAGACTGGAAGGGCGTCGCGGCGGGACTTTGCAGCCAGAGCCGCCGCCAGCGCGGTCCAAGCGCCTCCAATGCTCCTTCGTCGCGGATGATCTCGGCGTGGAGACCGCTCACCGGTCGGTCTCCAGCGCTGGCTGGCGAGCGCCAAGCCGCGCCAGACCTTCATATGCATCCATGTACGACGAGATCATACGCTCGAGGGAAAAGCGGCGGCGCGCCTCGGCCCGGCATGTTTCGTTGTCGAGACCGGCCGAGGCCATGATGGCTTGCGCCATCTCGTCGACGTGGTCGACCAGAAAGCCGGTCCTGCCGTGCTGGATGACGTCGGGCAGCGCGCCATTTGGAAAGGCAACGACCGGCGTGCCGCAAGCGAGCGCCTCCATCGCGACAAGCGAGCTTGTTTCGGCGGCGAGGCTGGGGATGACCAGGCAGCGGGCGGCATTGAGAAAACGCCGTTTGGCGAAAAAGCCGAGCGGTCCGAGGAAGCGCCGGTGCCTGTCGAGACGTGGCACGATTTCATCGTGGAAATACTGGATATGCGTCTGGTAGGGATAGAGCCTGCCACCGACGGCCAGCGGCACGCCCGCCTGTTTGGCCGCATCTAGTGCCAGATGAATGCCTTTCTCGGGGCATATTCGACTGAGTACCAGCGCGAAATTGCGCCGCGATCGGGTTTCGCTCAAAGCATCGACGTCAACGCCGTTCGGGATCGGCGGCACCAGAATGGAGCCGGCCGGAGCTGTTTCCTGTTGGGCCGCCGATACAGCGTGAAGCCACAGGTCCTCACGCACCGGTCTTAGCACCGCCGGCGGGTACCATTCGAGCGGCAGGTGCAGCGTTACCAGCGTCGGGCCAGTGTCCGGCAGGTAGGCATCGAAGTCGATGCCGTGCAGATGAACCACATCGATCGGCCAGCGTGCGCGGGCTTCAGCGATTGCCGTACGATGCGCGTCCTGCGCCCGCCTCTTGGCTGCTTCGTCGAGTAGGCCCGGTTCGGCAGGCGTCTCGATCAGGGTACCGGCCGTATTGGAACCCTGGCATGCGACGACAAGGGAACGATTGCCCATCCGCACCAGCGCCCGATCCAGCATGGACAGCACTTGTTCCGCGCCGCCGACGGCGTCAGGCCCGACCGGGGCCAGGGGATAGGCTACATTGAGGACCGTGAGGGTCACAGCACGAAGCCCTCATGCGGCCGAGGCCCGACGCGCCGGAACCGCGCCGGCGCGGATTCCGGGCGCATAGCGCCGGATCATATCGGCGCAGAATTCAGCGAATTCCTCCGGCACCAAAGGCGGGCTGGTGTGGTGGGGTTGCAGGCCGCGATGTTCGGGCGTGAAGCAGAACGTGACCGTAACATTGAAATCCTCAAGTGCCTGCATCTGGCGGTCGAACCAGTCGAGCGCGTTAGGCCTGAAACTGTCGGCCCAGGACAGGCCTGTGCGCATATGGGTGACGCCGAGCCGTTTCATCCAGGTAACGGCATCGTCCAGCCGATGGTCTTGGTAGTGGAACCACTGGACCAATCCAATCTGCGGAGCGTAGCGAAGGAATTCCTCGAGTGCCGGCTTCGGCGTGCCGTCCTCGCGCAGCAGGCCCATGTAGAAGTGGCGGTAATAGGAAGATCCTTCCGCTTCGCGGTGGCGCGTGGTGGCTTCCCAGGCGCGTGGGAGGTCGTAGAGACTGTACCATTGGATGCGCGGCGCATTGCCGATCAGCAGTTCCGCCGTACGGCGCAAGCCCCATACCTGGACCTCCTCCGCGCCAAAGGTCGAAATACCGACTTCGCTGACCCAGACCGGGAGGTCGATGACCGCGGAAATTTCGCCGAGCTTTTGCGGCCACTCCTGGATTTGCCAAAGGTTCCAGTCCAGCGGGAAGCCGTGCACGGCGACGGCGTCGAGGTGATCGAGCACGCCGAATTCCTTCATCCGGGTCATGAACCCCGCATCGATCGGCGAGATACCGCCGAGGACCTTGGTCACTGCCGGATTTTCCCGCTTTATCGCATCAGCGGCCAGGATCGCCATGGTGGCGAAGCGGCTCCAGTCAGGATCAAGCTCGGGATCCCAATGGGACTTGTTGTTGGGCTCGTTCCAGATCATGGCGGCTTCAATCATCTTGTCTTCCTTTCACCGGATAGACGGCACCGCCGCCGGCCGGCTCGCCGGCCACGCGGCACAAATAAACCTCCGTTTCTGGATGCAGCACGATCTCAAAACCGGCGCTACGCAGCATCGCCTCGGCGCAGGCGCGGTTCGGTATCCACCAATTTGTCGGATCGTCGGCATAGCGGTGCTCGATGAAGTGAAGTTTCGGGAATTCCGGCTGGCCGAACAGCTCATGGCTCCAGAAGTGGTAGTTCTGTTCGAGCTCGGGCAAATCGGTGCTGCCGCGCTGCATCGACTGGAAGATCAAAAGATCGGCCACGACGTGCTCGCGGATCAGATCGAGCGCCAGCAGCGGATGGCGCAGATGGTAGAGCACCCCCATGAACAGCACGATGTCGAAGCTTTCGCCCAGAGCGCCGACGTCATAGACCGACAACTGCCGGAATTCGATCTCGCAATCCGCGACCTCGGCGGCAAAACGAGCCTGTGCCAGATAGACCTCGTCGAAGTCGATGCCGAGCACACGGTCGGCGCCACGCCTTTTCATTTCGATCGAATAGAAGCCGGCGTTGCAGCCGATATCGAGCACGGATTTGCCCGTCAGATCGGCAGGGATCGCGTCCGCGAACTTGCGCCATTTGATCAGCGGGTAATTGCCGAGGAAATGGTCGGGCGCGGTCTCGACGCCGGCCAATTCCATATTGTGGAACCACGGCCCGAGCGCATCGATGCGACGACGTATATCGGCATTGGAATGCAGCATTCTAACCTCCTTCGCCTGGAAAGGACGGTACGTGCGAGCGGCCCTGGGCCGTTAACAGGTGCGAGCCTGCGTCTTCGGGGACATCGTTATTTTCGAGCAGGCGCAGCGCCGTGCGGTAGCCGTTGAAGGTCCCGACATCGACATAGGCGGTGCCTGCCTTCACGCCATAAGCCTCACCTCCAGAAGCCAGGTAGGCATTGATCAGTGTGCCAAGATATTCGTCGTAACGGTCCCGCTCGCGCCACAGCGCCGCAAGCTGGTGGAAGATACGGCCCGGCATCTTGAACGCGCCCCAGATCCAATTGGTCGCGGCGTCGCGCTGCTTGACCTGAATTTCCCTCACCCGGTCGCCCTCGTCGACAACCACGGCGTCGAAGAGTTCGGGACGATCCACGGGGAACAGCAGGAAGGACAGCCGATCATCGGCAAGCCGGCAGAAACCATCCTCGGGAAACCAGATGGTGTCGGGGAGACCGACGAGAACCGTCTCCTGTGGCGAGACCAGCGGCTCCGCGCGGAAGATCGCGTCGCAAAGACCGACCGGGGAGGGCTGGGCCACGAAAATGGCGGTCGCGGTGTCGTAGCCCGCCGCGTAATATTCCAGGATGTCCGATTTGCCCGACCCGATGACGAAGCAGATCCTGTCGACGCCATTGAGCACCATGCGCCGCACGAGATATTCGCTCACCGCGCAAGGACGTTCGGTCTGTCCGTCCAACCTGCTGCCGACCGGCAGCAACTCTTTCGAGAAGCCGAGCGGTTGAATACGGCTGCCGCGTCCGGCGGCGGGCACTATGCCCAGCATCAGACGGCTTCCTTCATCTGTTCGCGCGCCGGCGCATGCAATGCGTCGTTCAGCATCTGGTCCAGATCCGCGGCGCGCCGCGCGGATGTGTGTTCGTCAAGCACACGCTCGCGGGCGCGCATGCGCAGGGTGTCAAGCTCCCGGTCCGACAGGCTCAAGGCGGCGACCACGTCGTCAGTGCTGTCGGCGAGCAGGATCTCGCTGCCGGGTTCAAAGAAACTGTCCAGGCCCGGCCATCTGTCGCTGATGATCGCGGCGCCACAGGCTGCCGCCTCGAACAGCCGGCCCGAGGGGCACCAGCCCTTTTTCGCCATCGCCTCGCGGGTGACATTCAGCGTCAGCCGCGATGAGCAGAAGAAGGCCGGATGATCGGCTGGCGGCAGGTGTCTGACAAAGAAGATGTTGTCGCTCCACGGGAATTCCTGCGGATACTGCGCGCCGCCGATGATGAAGCGGCGATCGGGGAGCCGGGCCGCGGGCTGTACCAGCAGCTTCTCGACGCCGGCCTGACGGTCCGCGGCATAAGTGCCGAGATAAGACAGGTCGCCGGCAAAATCGGCTCTTGGCTGAGCCGGCCGGTGGCGTTTTGGATCGACATGGCCGTAAAGCGGAGCGACGAAACCGGCGCCGAGCACCGTCTTCAGCGCATCGAGCGCCGGCCCGCCCGTATAGCTCAGCACCAGATCGAAATCGCGCAGGCCTTCCGGACCGAAATAGGGCGGCCATTCGCCTTGCTCGATCCTTGTCAGCGTGACGGGCGTGTCGAGATCATAAAACACCTTCAGTCCACGGCAGGTTTGCTGCGCAAGCCGCGAGGCTTCGATGGCGTCGGGGCAATAGGATGTGACGATGACCACATCGGCTTGCTGGATCGTGGCCTCGGCGACACGGCGGATATTGTCCCAGTCGGGATATAGAACGAGGTGACCGCCATCGAGATGATCGAGATCCCGGGTTCCGGCATAGTAAGGCGTATCATGTTCGAAGAAGCTGACAGACCAGCCCAACCGCGCCAGCGCCCGTATAAGCCCGCGCCAGAGCGTGGCATGGCCGTTTCCCCACGAAGAGGTAACGGTGAGGCCGAAAATGACCATCCGCATTTCATCACTCCTGTCAGGCGCTTTCATTGAGGCGAATAAGTTTCGAGCCCCAGTCGCCATGCACGACCGTGGTGATCGACGCCGGCTCGACGTCGAAGCGGAAGCAGTCGCCGAGCTGGAGGCCGAGCACCTTGCATACCGCCGCCTTGATGACGTCGGCGTGGCTGACAAGCGCAACGCACTGGCCCTGGGTGTTTTGGCGCAGAGCGTCCATAAGGCCGACGATGCGCTGCTGGACGTCCAGCATCGTTTCACCGCTCGGCGTGCGCGCCTGTTGGCGTTGATCATTCCAGAGACGCCAGTTGGCGTCTGTATTCAGCTCATCGAAGGTCTTGCCCGACCAGACGCCGAAGTCGATTTCGTCCAACTCCTGGCAGATCGCGATGTCGTTGACGCCGCAGGCAAGTGCAATCGGTTTTGCGGTTTCAAGCGTGCGCTCGCGCGGACTGCTGCAGATGATGGCAAGGTGTTCGCGCGCCATGCGGCCGGCGAGATGCTGAGCCTGTGCCTTGCCGGCCTCGCCGAGGTAGACGCCTTCCATTCGGCCCGCCAGATAGCCGCCGACATTGTCGTGCGCCGCATGCCGGATCAGAAAAAACGTCGTTGTCATTCGGCGGCGTCGAGCATCGGCTCGTCCTTGCCGGAGATGAAGGCGAGGGTGCGCAGGCGTGCCTCGGCGTCGGTGAACTGCTCCGGCGGAGATTTCATGAAATAGGCGCAAGGCCCGGTCAGGGCGCCTGCAATGCCGCGGTCGAGCGCGAGTTTGGCGCAACGCACGGCATCGATCACCACGCCGGCGGAGTTGGGCGAGTCCCACACTTCGAGCTTGAGTTCAGCGTTCAGCGGCACGCCGCCGAAGGTCGTGCCTTCGACGCGGATATAGGCCCATTTGCGGTCGGTCAGCCAAGGCACGTGATCGCTTGGGCCGACATGGATGTTGCCCGCTTCGAGCGGAACGTCGATCTGGCTGGTGACGGACTGGGTCTTGGAGATCTTCTTAGATTCCAGCCGCTCGCGTTCCAGCATGTTGAGGAAGTCCGTGTTGCCGCCGAAATTGAGCTGGTAGGTGCGGTCTATGCGCACCCCGCGCTCACGGAAAAGATTGGCCAGCAAGCGGTGCACGATGGTCGCGCCGACCTGGCTCTTGATGTCGTCCCCGACCAGGGGAAGGCCGCGCTGCTCGAACCGGCGCCGCCATTCCGGACGCGAAGCAATGAAGACGGGGATGCAGTTGACGAATGCACAGCCGGCATCCAACGCGCATTCGGCGTAAAAACGCGTCGCCTCTTCGGAACCGACCGGCAGATACGATACCAGCACGTCGCAGCCGCTGTCGCGAAGGGCCCCACAGACGTCGGCGACCGGCTCCTTCGATTCCTCGATTTCGTCCCGCAGATATTTGCCGATGCCGTCGAGCGTGGGACCACGCTCGACACGAACGCCGGTCGGCGCCACATCGGCGAAGCGGAAGGTGTTGTTGGGCGCGCTGTAGATCGCTTCGGCGACATCGCGCCCCACCTTGGTCGTTGCGACGTCGAACGCGCAGACGACCTCGACGTCATCGACATGATAGCCGCCGAGGTCGGCATGCATCAGGCCGGGTATCGGCTCGTTGCTTTTTGCGTCGCGATAATAGGTCAGCCCTTGCACCAGGGAGGATGCGCAATTGCCGACACCGACGATGCCGATACGAACTTTCTTCGATGCCACGAAACCGACGCCTCTGTTGGTTGGAGGTAAGTTCCTCGGCGCCGAACCGGGAGCGGCCACGAATGTTCCTTCGAAACATGAAAAATTGCAGCACCCGGCACGGATCAAAGGGGGCTGGTTGGCGTTGGCGGCTGGATAGTCCGGCAGGAACGAGATGATCGTCTTCGGCGACCACAAGCAGGCGTACAATGCGTCGCGGCTCGGAGAGAGTGCCTGCGAGGCGGCCGAACACATCGGCTCAATGCCGGCCGGCATCGAGCGCCATGCCGCCGTGGTGGGCCTGTTCATCAGCGTTTCGGAGCTGGCCCAGGGCCTTGCCGACATCGAGTTCCGGGCCTCTGGGCTCGACAGCAATTCACCGCGTCAACGGCAAGGCGCAAAAATCCTTTTCGGGCTGGCGCAGGAAGTTGCGTGGTCCTGGCAACGCGGCTTCGTCGCCAGCGGAGCGCTGCGCGATGATATCCTCGCCATGCTTCGAGACCTGGATTGCCAGGGCGAAGTCGTCACCGGGGCCGCCGAAGGCTATGCCTTTTACGCGCTCTACCCCGAAACCTATCTTGTCGCCGCCCGTCGATCCGGGCTTGCCGCGAACACCTGCGTCATCGGCATTCGCAGCATCGGTCTCGGGCTCGCCGCGATGGTCGCGGCCGCCATCGGTGCCCCACCGCCGGTCAGTGTCCGGCCCGTCGGGCATCCTTTCCGCCGCGGCATCGCTGCCGATCCTGAATTGATTGGGGGCTGGCGCCACGATCCGGCCGCCCGATTTGCGATCGTCGACGAGGGCCCCGGCCTTTCCGGCAGTTCCTTCCACGCCGTGATAGCGTGGCTGCTTCACCTTGGCATCGACATCGAGCGCATCCATTTGTTTCCCAGTCACCATGGTGAGCCGGGCGCCCAGGCGTCGGCCGACACACGCGATATCTGGCTCCGCTGCCGCAGCCACGTCGCGGATTTCGAGCACGCTTTCGATGGCGCGACCGCGCCGCGGCTGCAAGACTGGGTCGCCGAGCTTCTGGGCCGGTCGGACATCCAGCTGAATGAAATCTCCGGCGGAGCCTGGCGCGAGTGTCTTCGAACCCAGCCCGAGTGCTGGCCACCGGTCTTCGGCGGTTTCGAACGGCGCAAGTTCATGGCTTCGGCAGGCGCGGAGCGATGGCTGATCAAGTTCGCCGGGATCGGCGAAACCGGCCAAGGCAAGCTGCGTTCCGCAAAGTCGCTTCAGGACGCCGGCTTTGGTCCGCCGGTCGTGGGGCTCCGCCATGGTTTCCTGGTCGAACGCTGGATCGACGCGGGAACTGCGGATCAGGCTCATATTTCCAGGGACAGGCTCATCGAGCATCTGGGGCGATACCTGGCCTGGCGCGACGCCAATCTGCGAACGACGCAAGCCGGCGCTTCATTGGCAGAGCTCGCGGGCATGGCTGTCTACAATTGCGCTCGGGCGCTGGGAGAGAGTCATGGGACGCGATTGCACGATTGGTTCGCCAGCCGGCAGCCGCCACAAACCGAACGCAAGGTCGAGATCGACGGGCGGCTGCATCGCTGGGAATTCCTGACGCGCCCCGATGGCAGGCTCATCAAGACCGATGCTGTCGATCATTGCCGCTCGCATGACCTCGTAGGCTGCCAGGCGATAGAATGGGACGTCGCCGGAGCTTGCGTCGAACATGACCTGACCAGCTCGGAGTTTTCGAAGCTCGTCAGTTGCATGGAAACCGGAACACGGTCTCGCATCGACCTTGACCTGGTTGCCTACATGGAGCCCTGCTACCTGGCTTTTCAGCTCGGCTTGTGGACCATGGCGACCCAATCCTGTGACGAACTGGACCGCACCCGACTGGTCGATACTATCCGGCGTTACCAAGTGGGCCTGCTTCGCTTCGTCGAACTGGCAAGGGCCTGAAGCCGCGAGCTTAGTCCAGATTGCGCAGCATGTCGGCTTCTCGTTCCAGAATCGAGGCAACCTCCTCGCGCTGCAGATGCGTCATCATCAAGCTGATGCAACATTCGAGATAGGTGATGGAGGCCCGCCGCAAATAGGCGGCCGTTTCCCTGGCGGCGATCTGATCGATGTCTCTGGCGGATCGTTTCGGTTGCACTGGTCCTTCTCCGTCCGCGATGCCATGAGGGGTCAACGACTGATGGAATCGTTGACCCGTCCAGCTCTTTGTCTGACGCAATTCCGGACGGGAAACCGCTACGCGCTTTTCCTGGAATCGCTCCAACCCAACCACGAGAGCTCCTGGATGTTCCCGGCCGCGGCAGAATTGAACATCGCCAACCATGCCATTGCGTGTCCGCCAGTCTTCAAACCGGCAGGTTTTGCGCCTTGCCTGTCCTTGAGCCGCCAGTGGCGCCAATCGGGGTCAGGGAGGCATCGATCCGATCCGTATCGAGGTCGGCGAAGTAACCGATCGTCTGCATGAGGCCCTGCCTGAGGGGCACATGGGGCATCCAGCCGAGCAGCGTCTTCGCACGCGTTATATCGGGCCGGCGCCGGCGCGGATCGTCTTGCGGCAAGGGCAGGAACGTCACGGCCGACCGCGTGCCTGTGATCTCGCGTACCAGGCTTGCCAATTGCAGGATGGTGAATTCTCCAGGGTTGCCCAGGTTGACCGGCTGGCGTGGATTGGGATCGATGTCCATCAGGCGCAGCAGCCCGTCGACGAGATCCGTGACATAGCAGAACGACCTGGTTTGATGTCCGTCACCGAATATCGTCAGCGGCCGTTTCTCGAGGGCCTGCATGACCAGGTTGGAGACGATGCGGCCGTCGGCCGGATCCATCCTCGGCCCGTAGGTGTTGAAGATGCGCGCGACGCGAATATCGGCTTTGTCGGCGCGCAGGTAATCGAAACAAAGGGTCTCGGCCGTCCGCTTGCCTTCATCATAGCAGGCTCGCGGCCCCGTGCAGTTGACGTGGCCGACATAGTCCTCTTTCTGCGGATGCTGTTCCGGATCGCCATAGACTTCGCTGGTTGAAGCTTGCAGGAACCGGGCGCCGTTATCCGCCGCGAGGTCAAGCAGATTGAGTGTGCCGATGACGCATGTGCGCGTCGTGTGAACCGGGTCTGCCTGATAGCGCGGCGGAGATGCCGCGCAAGCCATGTTGAAGATGCGGTCGACTGGTTCGCCGAGTTCCAGCGGGGTGCAGATGTCCTGTTCGATCAGCCGGAAGCGCGGTCGGCCGACAAGCGGCCTGATATTGTCCATTCGCCCGGTGAGGAAGTTGTCGACACAGATCACCCGGTGGCCGTCCTGGAGCAATGTTTCGCAAAGATGCGAACCGAGGAAACCCGCGCCGCCGGCGATAAGCACCGTCTGCTTCCGTTGCGCCTTTCTTGATTGCCGCATCTGTATCTTCTCCTGTCTGCCAGTCATGCCGCACTGCCAACGTCCAGGCCGAGGCCTGAACGCATCCGGGCCGGTGGTGCCAGCCGAGATATGAATTCACGGGCTCGCGCGGTGCCGGTGTGTTTCGTCAGGACAAGCTTGCGGGCCCGGCCAGCCATGTCGAGCCTTGCATGATCGGTCTGCCCGTTCAGAATTGCGATCACGTCGTCGGCTTTGTCAGCGGTTCGAATCGTCGGTTCGGGAAAAAAACTGTCGAGGCCCGCCCACCGGTCGCTGATGATCGGGGTGCCGCAGGCGGCGGCCTCGAACAGCCGCACGCTCGGCGACCATCCGGCCGCGATCATGGATGCCCGGGTGACGTTCAGCGTGTAGCGCTGGCGGCTATAGAAAGCGGCATGTTCGGCCGGAGGCAAATGTTCGATTCGCTCGACATTGCCGGGCCAGGCGATGTCAGATGGATATTGCGAGCCGGCGACCACGAAGCGCCGCCGCGGCAGCCGGCGCGCTGGCTCCAGCAGCAGCGTTTCCAGAACCGGCTGCCGGTCCGAACTGTAGGTGCCGAGATAGCCGAGATCCCATTGGATGGCATTGTCCGTCCGGTGGTGCCGCTCCGGATCGACGGAACAGTAGAGCGGCTCGGCTCTCTGCGCGCCGAATTCGGACTGCAACCGGTCGAGCGTCGGCCCGCCGGTAAAGGAGAAATAGACGTCGAAATACGAGATCTGCCGCCTTGCCAGATAGTCGCATTCGTCTTCGGCGATCTGCGCCAGCGTCACGGGCGTATCGATGTCGTAGAAACACAATTGCCCGCTGCAGAGCGACGCCACGGTGTCGATCACCGCCTTCCCCTCGGGCACGAAGGATCCGACCACCACGATATCGGCTTGCCGCAGGCGCCGCTCGTGGGCACGACGCAGTTCATCGAGCGTTTCGTAGTAGAGCAAGGTGCAGAAATCTGGCTCCCGCAGATCACGATGGCGCGCGTACCAGGGCACGTCGCATTCGAGGAACGTGATGCGATGGCCCAGTTCATGAAGGCCTCTCAGCAGCCCGCGGAAAGTCGTTGCGTGACCGTTGCCCCAGGACGAGGACAGCGAAAGGCCGAGGAAGACGATGTCGAGTTGCTTCGTCATTCCGCCGCCTCCACGGTAGGACGTCCGACGTGCTCCTTGAAGACGGCATCGACCAAGGCCGCCCTCAGCGTGTAGGTGTGCTCGCCAAGAACACGCCGCAGTGCCGCCTCGCCGATCGCCTTTGCCCGGGCGGGTGTCAGTGTCCGCACGATCTCCGCGACGTCGGTGCCGTCTCTCGCGACCAGTATTTCCTCACCGGGCGTTAGGAACATCTCCACACCGAGCCAGGCATCGGTGACGATGCAGGCACCTGCCCCTGCGGCCTCGAACACCCGGGTCGCCGGCGAAAAACCGTTGGCGGCCATGCTGTCGCGGCTGATGTTCAACACCGCTTTCGGCGTGACGTTGAAGGCATTATGATCCCTGGTCCCGACATGGCCGAGCCAGGAGACGTTGCCAGGCAGAGGTTTGTCTCCCCACCCGGATCCGCCGAGCAGGAATCGCTTGCCGTCCAGCGCGCGGGCCGGATCGAGGAAAAAGGCGTCGACGCGCGCCTCGCGGTCGGGCAGGCGGTTGCCGAGAAAGGCAAGATCGCAAGCAAAACGCCGGTCGCTGACGACCGGATGGTGTGTCTCGGGATCGAGCGCGTTGTAGACAGGCACGCATTCGGCCGCGCCGAGGGCGCGATATTCCCACACCACGGGGTCACCGCCGCCATAGGTCAGCACGAGGTCGATCCTGCGCAAGGCATCGTGCAGCGGATGGTCGGCGTCGGCCCGCAACTGGCTGATCGTTGCAGGGGCATCGACATCCCAGAATACGGTGATTGCATCGGCGCGGGCATGCTCGAGCACCGCGCTCAGCAATGCGTCATCCTCGAAGCCAACGCCACTTGCCTTGACGACGATGTCGGCCTGCGCGGCGCAAGCCGCAACCTGCATCAGCGCTTGCGGCGTCGGCTCGTACACCACGACGGTGCACCAGTCGGGAGCCTCGATGTCGCGGTTCTTCTGCCGGTCGTAGACGTCGGGTTCGTAGAAGGTGATGTCGTAGCCGCGGCGCGACAACGCCTTGAGCAGCCCGCGATAGTAGGTCGCCGCCCCATTCCAGTACGACGACAACAGGCTTGATCCGTAAAAGGCGATTTTCATGCGGCGGCCTCCTTTGCGGGCATTCGAGTGGCTACATGACGGTTGCCGCATGCGGCCAGTATGTCGAACAATTCGTCGGCTCGGTGCCGGCATGTATGTCGCGCCAGGATGGTTTCGAGCCCCGATGCGGCAAGCGTCAGCGCAAGCTCTCCATCATGCAGCACGTCGCTGAGGTGACGGCGCATCTCGTCGCCGTCCTGCGCGAAAAGGAAATCCTGTCCGGGACGGAACAGGCCTTCGACGTCGGACCAGGGCGCCGACACAAGGGGAATGCCGCAGGCCAGCGCCTCGAACATGCGGATCGTGGGGATACCCGGCAGACCCTGCCGATAGGGCCGGCGTGGAATGTGCACGGTGACGCGATGGTGCGCGAATAGTTTCGGCACATCGGCATTGGCGACCCAGCCCTCGTAGTGCAGGCCCGCATCGGCGAGCGCGTTGAGCGCGGCCGGCGGGTAGCGCACCCCGTGCACCGTTCCCGACAAGAGAAGCTCGCGTGCCGGATCGATCAGGAATTCGCGGATTTCGGCGCTGCGCTCGTCATCCCCCCAATTTCCGACCCAAACCAGATCCGCGATGGGCTTCACGCGCCGACATGGTTTGAACAACCGCACATCCGCCGCCTCGTGCCAGGTGAAGGCACGCTTGCCCCAGCCGGCCCGAAGGTAGCCGTCCCGCAAGGCTTCGCCAAAGGCGAGCACGCCGTCATAATGCTCCAGGGTGAGCGCCGAGATGGCCTCGGTCGCGGAGACGGCCCGGTGGTGCGTATCGTGGAACAGGAGTGTGAAATCGCCTCCCTTGGCCCGCGCGCGTCCAACGCGCGTGATGAGGTCCGGCGCCGTCCATTCATGGACGATCACGACATCCGCGTCGGCGATCCAGGCCTCATGATCGAACGACGCATCATAGGTCACCGGCATCAGCTCCGGGAAATCCTTCCTGAAGCGCTCGACGGCGAAGGCCCCTTTCTCCGCCAGCAGGTTGGAGCGGCTCCAGCCGTCCGCCGGCTCTAGTGCGATCACATGATGTCCGCGCGCGATGAGTTCGCGCATGATGCCGCGCTGGAAATGCGCATTGCCGTGGTTCCAGTCCGAGACGGCGGAATGGGTGTAGAACAAGAAGTGCATGGCTACCGTTCCGTGGCGGCCATCGCCGCCTGCTCGTAGATTTCCCGCATGGCCGTCGCTTGCGAGCGCGGCGAGAATTTGCGCGCCCGCCGGGCCGCGCGCTGGCCGAGTTGTCTTCGCAGGACGTGGTCGTGGACAAGGCGGGCGATGCAGCCGGCAAGGGCATGCTGATCACGCGCGTCGAAGAACAGCGCCGCGCCGTTCCAGATCTCGCGATAGGTGCCAATGTCGGCCAGGACCAGGGGCGTGCCCGCCATCGCCGCTTCCAGGGCCGCAAGTCCGAAAGGCTCATAGCGAGACGTCGACACGAAGATTCCGGCGCGTGCCATCAGCCGCCTGACCTCTTCGTGAGGGATCGGCCCGAGCGACACGCAATGCTGGAGACGCGCGTGCTGTCCTTCAGGCCCGTCGAGAGGACCAGCGGCAAAGAAGGGCCATTCCGCGATCGCGGCCGCGGCATCCAGCACCGCGGCATTTTTTCCCTCGTCCCACCAACGGGCTGCCGCGAAGACGAATGTTTCGCGATGCGCGGCCGCCTGGCCTGGCGCCGCACTGTTGTAGACGACGCTCAGGCGGGGGATCGGGCCATAGCAGGTCTCGAGCATATCGGCGTGGCTCCGGCTCGGCGCCACCACGGCATCGGCCCGATCCAGGCCCGCCCTGTTGCGATCCTTCTGCCAGGCCCAATCATTCGCGACCGCCTGGCCGCGCACCGCGTGCAGCCATGTGACGACACAGGAATGCGATACCGCGACCACCGGGCAGGGCAGGTCGAGACCGGCCGCCTGCGCCGGGGCGTTCAGGTGAAGCAGATCGATGGCGTAAACCTTGGCAAGCTCCCGCAATTCCTCGGGAAGCCGATCAAGGTCGCGCTGGTCGTGCGTCATCCAGTCCGGCGGACTCTTGAGCCATTCCAGGGCAGCGAAGGATCGCGCCTCGTCCGCCTGTTCGGCGGAAGGCGGTGGCCCCAGGCCGGCAAGCACGACGCCGTTGCCGGCGGCGGCGAGCTCGCGTGAAAGATCGAGCGAATATTGCCACACGCCGCCGACGGCATCGGTGGTCATCAGAATACGCCTTGGACGGTGGATCAGTGACTGCAGCATGACGCTTCCAACTCGGTCAGCGCGCGCGGCTGCTTGTCCTGGATGTCGCTGAAGGAGGCGAACGAGGCGAGGTAGTGTTCATGGGCCCGCTCCCAGGCGAGGTCGTCGGGCTCGCCCCACAGCGCGCGGTAGCTCGGCGAACTGGGGTAGGGATAGAGCGGCACCGGCTCGTTGGCCCATACGCCGTTGTCGATGAGGTGCCCGCGCCAGTAATCCACCAGCGCGGGATCGTCCTCGACCACGCCGATCAGGTTGGCCTGGACGAACGGGACGTGGCGGCGGGCATTGACCAGCAGCGCGGCCAGTTCCTCGGTACCCAGCCGGCAGCGCTTGGCCAGCATCTCTCGGCCTTCGACGGTGAGGCTTTCGAGGCCTGCTTCGATCGACACACAGCCGGCGGCGCCCAGGAGTTCCAGCAATTCCGGCTTCCACAGGTCGATGCGGGTCTGAACGCCGAACTGGACATCGCGGCCGACCAACGCCTCCAGGAGCGCCTTCTGCGGCAGGAAGATCTCGTCGATGAAGTAGATATAGCCGACGCCTTGTGCAATCAGGCCGTCGATCTCGGCAATGACGGCCTCATGGTTCCTGCGGCGGTAGGCGTCGCGGAAATCGATCTTGGCACAGAAGCTGCAATTGTAGGGGCAGCCCCGCGACGCTTCGACCTCTGCTCCAGCACCGTGCTGCTGGGAGTCGAAACGATGATGGTGGTGCGTGTGGGCGGCGATCCAGTCGGTCGGCCAGCGCAGGGCCGGATGGTCGATGAAACGGCTGGCATGCACGTCGCCGTTGGCGGCCAACGCGCCGCCTTCAAGCCGGGCGGTGTGGGATACCGTGCTCCAGTCGCGCTGCCGGGCAAGTTCGGCCACGACTTCCTCGCACTCCCCCCGAACCACCACATCGACGCCGAGCTTACGCAAGGTCGGAGCAGGCGTGGCCGAGCCGTGCGGTCCGACCGCCACCGTGCGGCCGCCGCGTCCCGAGAGCTGGGCCAGGAATTCCCCCGGCACGCGCAGCTCGGGCGGAGCGCATCGCCAGAACAGATAGGTGGGCGCCGTGGTCACCACCGACATGTCAGGAGCGAAGGCGGCGACCCGATCCGCCAGCATCGCGTTGTCGAGGTTCTGCAACTGCCCGTCGAGCATCAGGACCTCGTGACCGTCTGCCTCCAGCAGCGCTCTGGAGTAGCCGAGTTCCAAAGGCAGATGCGGCTGGCGGCAGCCGAAATAGATGCTGTGCTCGTATGTCCAGTGCGGATTGATCAAGGCGACTTTCATGCGACGTACCTCGTGACTTCCGCTTGCGGCGTGAGACGATGCTGACGCAGCCAATCGGCAAGGTCGCGAATGCCATCGCGCCACGACATATGGGCCTTCCAGCCCAGCGCTGCTTCTATCTTGCGGGTGTCGGCGACGAAGAAGGGTTGGTCGCCGGTGCGCTCCTGGTCGTAGCGGAGTGTGACCTCGTGGCCGGTCATGCGGGCGATCTCCGCCAGAAGCGTGCGCAGGCTGACGGCGTTTCGTGGCCCGCCGCCCAGGTTGAAGGCCTGCCCCTTGAATTCGCCGATCCTGGCCAGCACGGCGCGATAGGCCGCCACGGCATCGGAAACGTGCAGGATATCGCGCACCTGCCTGCCATTGCCGTAAATGGTGATCGGCCGGCCGCGGAGCGCGCTCAGCAGGAAATGGGCAACCCAGCCCTGGTCCTCGGTGCCGAACTGGCGCGGACCGTAGATGCAGCTCATGCGCAGCACGGCGGTGGGCAGGCCGTAGGACTTGGCGTAGTCGAGCACATACTGGTCCGCGGCACCCTTGGAGCAGCCGTAAGGCGTGCAAAAATCGAGCCCGATCGTTTCGTCGACACCGCTGGCGGCGATCGTCTCGTCGCAAGGCTCGTAGCGATCGTCCACTTCCCGCACGGCAATCTGCGGCAGGCCGCCATAGACCTTGTTGGTGCTGGCGAAGATGACAGGCGCCCCGGTCCGGCGCGCGGCCTCGAGCACGTGGAATGTGCCCCGGAGATTGATGTCGAGGTCTTCTCCCGGCTGCACAAGGCTCGTGGTGACCGCGGTCTGCGCGGCCAGATGGAAGATAGCCTTGGCCGGGGCCAGAGCCGCCAGCATGGCGCCGGCGTCGCGCACGTCCACCGTCTTAACCGTGAGGCGGCTACCATGTTTGCCCGCAAGCCATTCGAGGTTCTGTTCGACGCCCGACCGGCTGAGATTGTCGACGACCAGCACCGGCTCGCCATCCGACAAAAGGCTGTCGGCAAGGTTCGAACCAATGAAGCCGCTGCCGCCGACTATGGCCACCGGCGCCATGCGCGGATGCTGCGTCATGACACCAGCCCCCGCTCTTCCAGCTCCCGCTTCATGTCGGCGCCGCGGTCCACCGCGCCGGTGTTGCGCACCCAGGTGACGAATTCGTCGAGTGAATTCTCCAACCGGTGCCGGGGCTCGAAGCCGAGCAGCTCACGCGCCTTAGAAATGTCGGCGAAGCAATTGCGGATATCGCCGGAGCGCGCCTTGCCGAGAATCTCGGGCGAGCGTCCCGACTGTCCCATCGCTTCGGCAAGCAGGCGCGCGACCTCGCTGATCGGGTAGGCGTGGCCGCTGCCGATGTTGATCGCGTGCCCGGCCGCCTGGCGCTGTTCCAATGCCAGCCGGAAGGCTCGGGCGACATCGAGCACATGGACAAAGTCGCGCTTCTGGCGGCCGTCCTCGAAAATCATCGGTCGCTTGCCGTTGGCAAGCCGCGAGGCGAAATTGGCGAGCACCCCGGTATAGGGATTGGACAGCGCCTGCCCGGCGCCGAAGACGTTGAACAGGCGCAGCGCCACCGCGTCCATGCCATAGGCCTGGCCGAAGATAAGCACGGCGCGTTCCTGCGCGTATTTGGTGAGCGCGTATATCGACGCGAGATCGGCCTGTTTTTCCTCGTCGGTCGGGACCGGTGAAAGCCTTTCGCCATCGGCCGACAAAAGGTCCCACTGGCCGCTCTTGATGTCGTCTGGCCTGCGGCGTGCATTGTCGATGCGCCGTCCGTCCGGCGTTTCGTAAAGACCCTCGCCATAGATGCTCATCGAAGACGCCACGACGATGCGTTCGACCGGCCGCTTGATCAATGCCTCGAGCAGGGTTGCGGTGCCGAGATCATTGGTGCCGACATAGCGCGCGATCTCGTACATGGATTGCCCGACGCCGACCTCCGCCGCCAGGTGGATCACGGCATCGACATCGGAAACAGCCTCGGTCACCGCGCCCCGGTCGCGGACGTCACCCTTTATCAATTCGCTGCCGGCGGGCAGGCTGATCGCCTCGGCGCCATGCACCTGTTCCAGAAGGACATCCAGAACACGCACCGTATAGCCATGTTCGACGAGTTCCTGGGCGACGTGGCGGCCAATGAAGCCGCAGCCTCCCGTAATCAGTACACGTTTCACGATAGCTCCCTTGCAGAGTAGGCGTTGGGGCCCCGAACTGCCGGGCAAAAGGTTTGTTCCCTGACTTCAACAAAGTTCCTTCCCGTTGAGGGACAAATGGGCGCCGTCTTCCGTTCCGGCACCGGGAACAATGCCGCATTTGCGCTGTTAGGCCGCTAATCAACCTGCACCGAGAAAGGGAACCGGCATGTCCGAGGCCAAGACGACCACCAATCACGATGAGATCCGCAAATGGGTGGAGGAGCGCGACGGCCATCCGGCCGTGGTGCGGACAGGAGGCAAGGGCGGCATCCTGAGGATCGATTTCGGCGAGCCGGAGGAGACGCTGGAGCCCGTGGAATGGGACGAGTTCTTCCGGATCTTCGACGAGAATGACCTCGCCTTCCTTCACCAGGACAGAGCGGGCAGCGGCGGAACCAGCCGCTTCAACAAGTTCGTCGAGCGCGGCTCCAAGGGCTAATCCACAGGCAGGCGACAGGCCAGGTCTACGGTGCTGTCGGCGGGAGAGGCGGCCCCTGAGGTCCTTAGCAGCCGCTGTCGCGATCGTCCTCGATGGCCGGATCGGCGACCTGATTGCAATGTATGTCGCCCTTGCCGTGCTATGTCAGCGCTTTCATGGGATGCTCCCTCGTCCGAACCTGCGCTTTCCAGAAATGTTGGCTTCCAGAAATGTTACTGGCGCGTTGCCGCGCTCAGCTTCTGCTGGCTGAGCCGGGCTCGGCCATGCGGCGATACCGCTCGGCCAATATCCCTGCCGGGGTGAAGCGGGAGCCGGCGACCTGCATCTTGTTGGTCCAGCCGCTAATGACCTGTTCTTCGCCGGCCATCACGGCGTCATAGCCGTCCCTGGCCACGTCGGCGGGATTGTCTTTCTCATCGGTTGCGATCTTCGTATCCATCATGTCGGCGCGTTCAAAAAAACGGGTTTGTGTGGCGCCCGGCATCAGCAGCGTGACCGTGACGCCGCTGTGCTTCAGCTCGTGACGAAGCGCGATCGCGAACGAAGCGATGAATGCCTTGGTGCCGTTGTAGATGGCCTGGAAGGTGCCGGGCATGAAGCCCGCGATCGACCCGGTGAACAGGATCCGGCCGCGGCCCCGCCTCACCATCCGGGGGGTAAGTCGGTGCGCGAGGTGGATCGTGCCGGTGACGTTGGTGTCGATGACGCGGCGCACCTTGGCCCAATCCTGATCCACGAAGCCTCGGCCCAGCCCGCGTCCCGCGTTGAGGAACAGCAGGTCGATGTCACGGTCGCCGATCCTCGAGATCAGCTGGTCAACGCCGTCCTCGGTGGCAAGGTCCGCTTCCACCGCGTCGACGGCAACACCTTGAGATCGAAGCGCCTCGCCGGCATCCTCGATCGCCGGTTCATCGGCGACAATGACGAGATCATAGCCGTCTTTCGCGCACAGTTTCGCAAGTTCCTTGCCGATGCCGCTCGAGGCGCCGGTGACGACGGCGAGTTTAGCGTTTCCCATTCTGTCCTCTCGACTTGAAGTGCTGGCCAACCTGAAGTGTTTGGCCGAACAAGCAGCTGGCTCGAATGTTCCCCCGGCGCACGCGAAACGGTCAGGCTGGAAATCCTGGGAGTAACATGGACGACGACACCGGATCCTGACTGCGTCTCACCAAGTTCCGGCAGCAGGGAAACCAGGCTCGTCGGGCCTGTCGGCAGCCCGGCACAAAATCTTCCTGCCGGTGGAACATCGATGGATGTTGGCAGTTTTGTCCCGCCTCAGACACCGCGTCCCGATGTCTGTTGAAATCTGTGGGCCACAGCCGACAGCACGTGCCGCCGATATTCTCGCCACGGCTTCAGGGGCGGCTTGGAGCCGCCCTTCGCCGCGACAACTCTTCATGAGCGTGCGCCGACAAACGATGACAGGAGCCAGTTATGAAACACCAAACACTCGAACACCTCCAATCAATAGCCGACATCACACCGCTTGCCTCGGTCTCGTTGACGACCAGAGCACAGCGAATGGAGCGTTGGGCGGAACTGCTCGACCAGCATCCGTCCCGTTGCCTCGCCGCGCTCTCCGGGACCGAACATCTTCACTCGGCGGTGCGGGAAGTGGCGCGGACGGCTGGATCGCCGCTCACCGTTGCCTTCGAGGACCCGCTGCTGCGTGCATCCGGCTTGAAATCCGACACGTATGGAGAAGCCAAGCGCTTCTTCGAACTATCGGATTGGGAATTGCACGACATCGTCTGCAGCTGCCATGTAGGTACAATGATGCAGGCAAACTGGGTTGCAGGCCGGGTCCGCAGGGTTGTTGGCGG
This sequence comes from Mesorhizobium sp. B2-4-15, assembly GCF_006658505.1. Lineage (GTDB taxonomy): Bacteria > Pseudomonadota > Alphaproteobacteria > Rhizobiales > Rhizobiaceae > Mesorhizobium. The sequence goes on along the minus strand of NZ_VFUZ01000011.1, from coordinate 158,999 downwards.
GAACAGGATTGTCGCTTGGCTGAGACGGCTGATGGTGAATTGACGTTTTCATGCGCGCGAGATTGAGGCTGCAACGGTATAGGTGACAGGCATTGGCTAATTGAGCAGGTCGGCAGCTTTACCGGCGGATATTTGCAGCAGGTAATTCAGCCATTGTTCCGTCGAGATATCAGCAGGACGATCCCCGACTTCGCGGATGGCGAGTTCCAGTGTCGTTTCCACCAGCCGGTCCGCGGCACTGGCATCGCGAAGCATCAGGCGCGCCGCCAATCGAAGTTTGGGCAGCAGCGACAGGACATCGGCAGGTTCGTCGATTTGATCCTGTCGGGCCTCAGCGGGGAAAAGCGCCGCGATGATCTTCCTGCGATCGGCTGACTTCAAAAGATTGGCGGCGTGCTCGAGGCGGGAAGGGATGACGTTGCGGTCATGGGCACTGTAGAAGACGAAGGGAACGCCACGTTCGACCAGGCGGTCGGCAATGGGAAAGACGGGGGTTCCGTTCAAGTCTATATCCAGTACGGCCGCGTCCGCCTGCTCGGCATAAGGCCGGGCCTGCACAACGCTTTGGGCCGGCCCCAGGATGGTAGCCCCGAGCCCTGAGAAATAAAGCGCGAGGTCCTCGGCGACGACGAATTCGTCCTCGACGATGAGAACCTTCGCGCCGGTAAGAAACTGCACTCGGCCCTCCCGTTTAGCTCCCAACAGGCTTCGCCGGGGCGTCCAGCAGACGTGTCACCGGATCGATGCACTGTGCTGTAAGGACGGTTGCTAGCTGCACGAAGCCTGAAACGTTGATATTTCCTCAGTCGATTCAACGTCGCGCAACATACGAGGTTCCAATCCTATTGCGACGCTTCGGCTCAACCCGGTTTTCCCCGGACCCCGTGGCCCGCATGGGGAAAGCCGTGGCCGCACTTCAATCGTATGGATCATAGCACGACCAGGCGCACGCAATGCCGCCGCCCGACATGGCTAAGATGAGCCGGGGCTTACGAAAAACGCCTTGCGTCCTAAAATTCTGGCAGGCGCGAAAAAAAAAAAAAAAAAAAACGCATAGGGTAGCCTGCTGTCGCTGCCGCCTTATCTATCTTAGGCTGCCCAGAGAAAGACGGCCTTCGTGTCACAAGAACCGAGACACCCTATTGTCGGCATTGGCGCGTCCGCTGGCGGCGTCCCCGCCATGGAAAGCTTCTTCCGAGGCCTGCCCGAGGCTTCCGGCATGGCTTTCATAATCATCACCCATCTCAGCCCCGAAAGGGAAAGCCTGCTCCACGAGGTGCTGAGACGATATACCAGCATGCCGGTGGCGGTCGCGAAAGACGGGGCGGGAGCGGAGCCGGATCACGTCTATGTCATGCCGCAGAACGCCGTCCTGTCGATCAAGGATGGCACGCTGAAGCTTCAGCAAACCAATTTGAGAAACCGGGAGCGCAAGCCCATCGACGTCTTCTTCAGCGCCCTGGCCGAGGACCAGGGCGAATACGCCGTCGGCATCATTCTGTCTGGTGGCGACGGTGATGGAACCCTGGGCGCTAAAATGATCAAGGAACACGGCGGCTTCGTGCTGGCGCAGGCTGGCGACGGCTCCGGTCCCCGCAACCCCGACATGCCGCAAAGCGCCATTGTCAGCGGCGTCGTCGATATCGCTCTTCCGGCGGAAGAGATGGGTGAGAAGCTCGTCGAATTCGCACGCGGCTTCGGCGTGCTCGACCTTTTGAGCGAAGGCAACGGAAAGGGCCCGGCGGAGGACACCGATCGCGCCCGCGAGGAAATCTACGGCATACTGCGCGACCGCTCCGGCCATGATTTCTCCGGATACAAGACCAAGACCTTCATTCGTCGGGTCAAGCGGCGCATGCAGATCAACCAGATGAAGTCCATGAATGGCTACATCGACCTGCTGCGGAAAGATCCGCGCGAGGTCACGTCGCTGTTTCGCGACCTGCTCATCAACGTCACCAATTTCTTTCGCGACGCGGAAGCCTTCGAACTGCTTGAGCAGAAGGTCATTCCGAATTTGTTCGAGGGCAAAACCGCATCCGATACGGTCAGGGTCTGGGTTCCGGGTTGCGCCACCGGCGAAGAAGTCTATTCGCTCGGCATCCTGCTGCGCGAGCATATGGACAAACTCTCGACGGTGCCCAAAATACAATTGTTCGCGACCGACATCGATGAGCCGGCGCTCACCGTCGCGCGCGCGGCACGCTATCCGGCCAACCTGCTCGAAGGCGTCTCGGAACAAAGAAGAGAGCGCTTCTTCGTCAATGAAGGTGGCAGCTTCGCCCTGACCAGCGAAGTGCGTGAACTCTGCATCTTTTCGCCGCACAGCGTCATCAAGGATCCGCCGTTTTCGCGCATGGATCTGGTTTCATGCCGCAATCTTCTGATCTATTTCGGGCCCGACGTTCAGAATCGGGTTCTCCCTATTTTCCATTACGCCTTGAAACCTGGCGGCTATCTTTTTCTTGGTACGTCGGAGAGCGTAGGCCAACACTCCGACCTCTTCTCCACCGTGGACAAGAAACAGCGCATCTTCAGGGCCCGTAAGGACGTCGCGCCGAAATCGCGCCTTCCGTTGCTGGTGGGCGAGAACGTCAAAGGCGCTCACCTCTTCTCGGATGGAAGGACGGGGAAGGGCAGCGAGATCGGCAATGGCGCGTTCCGCCAGTCCGTTGAAGCGCAGGTTCTGGACCGCTATGCGCCGCCGCATGTGGTCGTCAATGCCGAGGGTGACGTGGTCTACTATTCCGCGCGGACCGGAAAATATCTCGAAGCCGCTCAAGGCATACCCAGCCGCCAATTGCTGAGCATGGCGCGGCGGGGGCTCCGGCTCGATCTGCGGGCGGCCTTGCGCGAGGCCGCCGCCGGCCGTCAAATCGTCATGCGCGAACACATCGCCATGGATGGCGAGGACGAGCGGGTGCAACTGGTGAACATAATCGTCGAGCCGCTGTCTGAACAGAGCTCCGGCGAGACGTTTTACCTTGTCCTGTTCCAGCCGGTCGGTCCGTCTCGCGACAAGGCGGAAGCCCAGCACGCGAGCCAAAGCCCAGACGAAATCGCACATATCGAGCGCGACCTGCGCGACACCCGCGAACGGCTGCAATCGACGATTGAAGAGTACGAAACCGCCTTGGAGGAGGTGAAGTCCTCCAACGAGGAACTGGTCTCGGTCAACGAGGAAGCCCAGTCGACCAACGAGGAGCTGGAGGCCTCGAAGGAGGAGATGCAGTCCCTCAACGAGGAGCTGAACACCATAAATGCCGAGCTCACGAATAAGATCGAAGAGCTCGACCGCGCAAACAGCGACCTCAGGAACCTGTTCGAAAGCACGGAGATCGCAACGGTGTTCCTCGACCGCGATCTGGTGATCCGTACCTTCACGCCCGCGGCCTCCGCCTATTTCAACCTGCGCGCCTCCGACGTCGGGCGTCCGCTAACCGATCTGTCCAGCCAGTTGGACTATCCGGAAATGCACAACCAGATCCGGCGCGTGTTCCAGACGGGCGAGCCGATCGTGCATCACCTTGCGCGCGATACGCAGGGCCGCTTTCATATGGTCAGGCTTGTTCCCTATCGTGACAAAGGCGGCCGCATCCACGGCGTCGTGGTGACCCTGGTAGACGTCACGACCCTGGCCGAGGCGGAGGAGCATCAGAAGGTGCTGATCTCCGAACTCAACCACCGCGTGAAGAATATGCTCGCGGTCATTACCAGCATCACAAACCGCACGGTCGAGAGTTCCACCACCAAGGAAGATTTCGCCACAGCCCTGCTCGGCCGACTCAACGCGATGGCACGCGCCTATGGCGTGCTCTCGCGCGAGAACTGGACGGAGGTTTCGCTCGGCGAACTGCTCGCTCAGGAAGCCGCGGCCTTCGATCCGGAACGCTTCTCGCTCCATGGCCCGGCGCTTAAATTGAGGCCCCAGCAGGCTTTATCGATCGGCATGGTAATGCACGAACTCGCCACCAATGCGGCGAAATACGGCGCGCTGAACAAGGAAGGCGGCGGGGTTGAGGTCGAGTGGTCGGTGCATGAGCAGACACTTCAGCTCATCTGGCGCGAGATCGGAGGGCCGCCCGTCACGGAGCCGAAGCACGGGGGCTTCGGCCTCTCGCTGGTTAGAGGCGAGATAGGGTACCGATTGCGCGGCACGGCTGAAACAATCTTCCATCCGCAGGGTTTGGAGGTAAGGATCTCGTTTCCGCTCGACAAAAAGGCCTGAACGCGATGACGCAGTTGCGCATTCTTATTGTCGAGGACGAGTGGCTGATCGCCGAGGACCATGCGGCGATGCTTAGAGCCGCCGGACACCTGGTCGTGGGACCGGCCGCTTCGGTCAAGGCTGCGATCGATTGCATGGAAGGAGAAGAACTCGATGCCGCGCTTTTGGATGTTCAACTGAGCGGCGAGGTAAGCTATGGGCTGGCAGACACACTGCGTGAGAAAGTCGTACCGTTCGCATTTGTGACCGGTTACTCCCCCTCCGAGATGCCGGCCCGATTTGCCGGGGTTCAGGTGCTGCAAAAACCTGTCGTGCCGGCAGTGCTGATCGCAGCGATCATGACACTCTTCGACCAGCAGTCCGCGGGGAAGGAGGAGGCTGGCCAAATGGATGGGAATTCCTGACGGTCAAACGTCCTTGCTCCCGTCCTTCGGTACGACCTTGCCGCTCCCGGATTGATGAGCGCATCATTTGATGCGTCCTTGTCTCCTGGCCTGGCCGCCAGCTGATCCGGTCCACGGCTGCCTGTTCAATCGGCGGCCTGTCCCCCCTACATCGAACGGGAACCCTCTTCCGACAGCGGGATTATTCTTCATCGGGTCACTCATCACTCAATTGGAGACTGGTCATGAATGAAGAGAAAAACCGCCGTGAAACAAGGGCCACGAAGTATCCCGCCAACACCGACGCGGATCCCTCCGATCAGTTCTCCCAGGATGCCGCTGGGAATAAAAAGCCCGCCAGCGGAATGGGACTTACCCGTCCGAGCGGGCAAGTGGAGGACGAGACTCACCAGTCGGACGGCCAGAACCCCCGGCGGCAGCCGACGCCCAGTCCGGCGACGGAGAAGACTTCCGGAGCAGGTCCTTCGATCGCCGAACATTCCAAGGACGCCAAGGCGGCGAAGGGTGGCCGGCAAGCTGGAGCCTATGTGAAGGACTGACGCGAAGTCGACCCGGTCCTCGGCTTCGGGCTCGCCTCGACGTCCATCAAGAGATTGGAACAGGATGTCCATCAAGATTGGAACAGGATTAAAAATTAGGAGGCCCGCCTAGTCCCGGCGGGCCTTGCTCGTGCGTATCAGTTCCATGCATAGCGGCGCCTGCACGGCGCTACTTGTTGCAATTCTGCATGTTCGACGTGGTATTGCCAGTGGCGGTGTTGTTGTCGATATCATTGCCTGCGGCGTCCTTGCAACGATCGGACATTCCGTTGGAATTCGTCGTCGAATTGGTGGCATTGGTATCCGTATTTCCGCTGCCGGTGCCAGTCCCGGTCCCGCTGCCCGCGGTGGTGCCGCCGGACCCAGTGTTTGTGCCGGTGCCACTCCCGGTGCCGTTGGATTGCGCCATGGCCGAAGTCGCAAGGACGATGGCAAATACCGATGCTGAGAGAAGTTTGATCATTGGAGTATCTCCTACGTTGATCGCTCGATTGCGACATCCCCCAACCTTGATCTATCGGGGATGTTCCGGACAAAGTTGGGATCGACACCGGGCCCGTTACTCCGCCGGACGCCTCAGAACCATCAAGGCCGCCTGTCTTCAAGGCCTCTTGTCTTCGTCGTACAGGCGTTCCGTGGCCTGCTTGCTCGCCTGACGCTCGGCGGGTCCTCGCCGCCGCCGCGTGAGCAACACAAAGACCAGCAGGATTGCAAGCAAAACGGGGCCACCAGCTACGACGACCAGCCAAAGGTTACTCTCCAACATCGGTGGCGTCTCCTTGCATTCCGGCCATGGCGGCGAGACGTGACACGCTCACCGGGCGCTATTTTTCGGCCCGCTGCCCTGGATGGCTTCCAACGCTGCCGGAGCCTTATTGGCGGCTGTCGATCCGCGCTCGGTGCGGCCTCATCCCTGAAGCGCGTCTTTCCAACAGGCTGGGGGGGCCGAATGTTCCAATTCCGACAACGATTTGAGGCGGATGACCATGGCCATAAAGACTGAAGCTTGCCGGCACGCATCCAGCCTGTCGTCCTGCTTTGTCTGGACGGGACAAACGCCTTGTCGCGGAAGTTGCGAGATGGCCTTGTTCTGGCGATTGGAACTATTTGTTCGTCAATGGGTTAGGGTCGATGGCCAACAAATGTCAGGCGGCGGCAATGGCACGAAAAACCCGTGAAGCCCCCAAATTGAACCACGAGAACCCAAGGGCTGCGATCATCGCCCTGAAAATGGATACGGCGTTGGATACGCTCAAGGATGAGGATGTGCCGCCGCGCATGTTGGAACAGGCCCGCCGTCTCGAGAAGGCCATCAACATCAGGAAAAAACACCAGCTGAACTGACCCCTCTCAGGGGCAGGCCGCCACCCGCACAAGCCAATATGCCTCGTGAAAGGGGCGGCCATGGTTATGGTCGCCCTCTCAGCGTAAGCCTCTGAATATATTAGAAAATTTTGGTAGCGGGAGAGGGACTTGAACCCCCGACCCCAGGATTATGATTCCCGTGCTCTAACCAACTGAGCTACCCCGCCAGGGCGGCGAAAGGCCCGAAATCCACCTTAAATCGAAAGGCAGTTCGAGGCGTTCGCCAAGGTCGCGCGGATATAAGGTTGGGAGGGCGAGCCTGTCAAGCTTCGAAGCATTCTATATCGGCGCATATTCTCATTGCCGAAAAAGCTTTGCCGCGTGGCCATTTGGTTGCAACCGCCGGGGTTGAGTTCGAAGGGGCACGTCGCTATGTCTCGGCCACGAGTTTTTAGAGTTTGAAAAACAGATGAAGCCGCGCATTGCAGTCCTCGGTTGCGGATACTGGGGCAGCAACCACATCCGCACCCTCAAGGCGCTCGGCGCGCTGCATGCGGTTTCCGACGCCAACCGAGCCCGCGCCGAAGGCTTTGCCAGCGAACAGGACTGCCTGGCGATCCAGCCCGACCAACTGTTCGTCCGCGACGATATCGACGCCATCGTCATGGCCTTGCCGCCGCAGTTCCATGCCGCTCTTTCCGTGCGGGCCGTCGAGAGCGGCAAGGACGTGCTGGTGGAAAAGCCGATCGCGCTGACGGTGCCGGACGCCGAGCGCTCCGTGCAGGCGGCCAGGGACAATGGCCGCGTCTTCATGGTTGGCCATGTCCTGCGTTTCCATCCCGCCTTCGAGACGTTGAAGGGGCTGATCGACAATGGCGAACTCGGCGAGGTCCGCTACATCCATTCGCATCGGCTCGGCCTCGGCAAGTTCCATACCGAGAACGACGCGCTGTGGGACCTGGCGCCGCACGATCTGTCGATGATCCTGGCGATCACCGGCACAGAGCCGATCGAGGTGCGCGGCGAGGGCGCGGCGCTGCTCGACAACCTCAGCGATTTCGCGCATCTGCACATGCGCTTTCCCAACGGCCTGCGCAGCCATCTTTTCACGTCGCGGCTCAACCCCTATCGCGAGCGGCGGCTGACCGTGGTCGGCACCAAGGCGATGGCGGTGTTCGACGATGTCGAGCCGTGGGAGCGCAAGCTTGCCGTCTACCGCCACGCGGTCTGGCAGGACAGCGGCCAATGGGCGTTCACCACCAACGAGCCCTCCTATGTCGCGGTGGCGCAAGGCATGCCGCTGACGCGCGAACTGGAGCATTTCATCCAGTGCATCGAGACGCGGGCCGAACCGCGCACCAGCGGCGAGGAAGCGATCAGGGTGTTGCGCATCCTGACAGCGGGCACGGTCACCCACACCAAGTCCAAATCCTGAGACCGTTTGGAAATTCTGCCCTGGCGGCCAGAGCGGATTTCGCACGGCCGCTGAGAGGATAGCGTCCTATTCGGCGGGAACCCGCGCTGGCTGCGCGGCGAGCCGGCTCAGCATGGCTTCGGCCTCGGCGCCGCGCTCGGAGCGCTCGATGAAGCCGCCGCCGAAGACACGGGCCTCGTTGCCATCGTCGGAATAGAGCACGCAAGCCTGTCCGGGCGCGATGCCGGACTCGCCATCGGCCAGTTCGACCGAGGTCACGCCAGCCTCATGGCGCAGCACCGCGGGACGTGGCGGTCTGGTCGAGCGGACCTTGGCGAACAGCTCGAGGCCGCCGGCGGGGACATCGGCCAGAGGTCCGTCGCCAAGCCAGTTCATGTTGCGCAGGTAGATCTTGTGCGTCTCCAGCGCCTCGCGCGGACCGACCACGACGCGAGCCCGTTCGGCGTCGAGATGGACGACATAGAGCGGCTCGCCGGACGCGATGCCGATGCCGCGGCGCTGGCCGATCGTGTAGCGCAGGATGCCTTCATGACGGCCAAGCACGCGGCCGTCGATGTGGACGATGTCGCCCGGATTGGCGGCCGCCGGCTTCAGCTTGGCGATAATGTCGGAATATTTGCCCTGCGGCACGAAGCAGATGTCCTGGCTGTCCTGCTTGGCAGCCACCGTGAGCCCCATCTCCTCGGCAATGGCGCGGACCTGCGGCTTCGACAGGCCACCGAGCGGAAAGCGCAGATAGTCGATCTGCGCCTGCGTGGTGGCGAACAGGAAATAACTCTGGTCACGGTCGGCATCGACCGGCCGGAACAGCGCACGGTGCGCGCCATTGGCGCCGGAGCGGATATAGTGGCCAGTGGCGAGCGCATCGGCGCCCAGCTCCTTGGCGGTGGCCAGGAGATCGGCGAACTTCACTGTCTGGTTGCAGGAGACGCAAGGAATCGGGGTCTCGCCGGCGACATAGCTTTCGGCAAAGGGATCGATGACCGCCTTGCGGAAGCGCTCCTCGTAATCGAGCACATAGTGGGGAATGCCCAGTGTTTCGGAGACGCGGCGGGCATCGTCGATGTCCTGCCCGGCGCAGCAGGAGCCGGCCCGGTGGGTCGCAGCACCATGATCGTAAAGCTGCAAGGTGACGCCGACGACATCATAGCCCTCGCGCTTCAACAGGCCGGCGACCACGGACGAATCCACGCCGCCCGACATGGCGACCACGATGCGGGTATTTTCGGGATGTCCGGGAAGATCGAGACTGTTCATGATGCTTTCATTCTGCGCGGCGCCTCAATGCCAATGTCGAGAATATAGGTCAAGCTTTCCCACGGCGCCAGCTTGCGGGGCGATTCACTGGATGTGGCCAATGCCGAGAGCGGACAGGTTTCCTCAGCCGATTCAAGGCTTGCAGCCGGATGTTTCAAATGCTTGCGAAAAGACTAACGCCGCGTTCACGATCCTTACCTAGTCATTAGGGACTGCTTAGGCAATTTTTAAAGCTGTGGCGGTAACGTGGCGGGGATTGGGTCTTTGATGTTTTTGTAGAGAGTACGATGACCGATCTGGTTAGACCTAGAGTTAAATATGTTATCGGGCCCGACGGCAGCCCACTTACGATCGCCGATCTGCCGCCGACGAACACGCGTCGCTGGGTTATCCGGCGCAAGGCGGAAGTGGTTGCGGCGGTGCGCGGCGGGCTTTTGAGCCTTGAAGAGGCATGCCAGCGCTACAAGCTGACCACCGAGGAATTCCTGTCTTGGCAGGCGTCGATCGACGAATACGGCCTCGCCGGGCTGCGCACCACCCGCATCCAGCAATACCGGCACTGACTGTAGAGAGTTTGGAAAAAGGGGCGCGGACTCCGCGCTCTTTTGTTTTCCATCGCGATTCTTCATTACTGGAAGCGCGCCTTCTGGCGGTCAGACCGCCAGCACCACCTTGCCAATCGGCTTGGTGGCCAGGAAGGCGTGGGCGGCACCGGCGAGGCCTTCGCGGTCGGGCACGACCGACATGCGCTCGACCCTAGTGCCCTCAGCGCTGGCCTTGGCCTTCATGGGCCGAACAGCACGCGCCGGACATCAAGGATGCCCGTGCAAGGGCGATTGCCGCAAATGAGGGGGAATGGGCCGCTTAGACCGGAGATCTTCCACGGCAATTCGGCCGGAGCCGGTTCGAGGTCGCCCTCAAGAACCGCGCGGAGCCGCGCACCGGCCGGGCGGGCCCGACGGTGCGGATTCCGGCCGCTTCAGCCGATCATCGCGCTGCGGCCGCCGGTTTCTGCGTCGCGGATCTTGGTGTCGCGCGATTCCAGCATTTCAGCCTTGGAAAGCTCCGCTTCAGCTTCGCCGAGTAATGATTCGGCGGCGCTTCGCTGTTGGGCGAGGTCGCTCTGCGAGTTTCTGAGGTTGTCGCGGCGCAAGCGCGCCGCCTTGGCGAAGGTCGGATAGGCGAAATGATTGATGTCGGTGATGCCGGCTTTCTTTTCCTCGGCGGTGATCTGAAGCTCCAGTTCGACGGCCATGCGCTCGAACTCGGCGATCATCATGTCGAGCTGCAGCAGCTGCCGCCGCTTCTCATTCACCTGAAACTGTTTCAGCCGAACGAGGTTTTCACGTGACTTCATGATTCGGTACTCCCGGAAACGCACACCCGCAAATATCGTCCAAACCACTTGGAAAGGCCCAAGCGCTGCCCGTGTCCACCGGCTTTCCCCGCACTATGGGAAACAAAACCCTAAGGTTTTTTGCCGACGGTAACCATTCGTTTACGGGCATTGTTAATCATACGGGTCAGGACTTAAGGCCGGGTAAAAATTCCGGCCGCCGAAGCGAAGGCGCGTCGATGAGTCCCTGGAGTCGCTTAGTCCAGGTTGTTAATGTGTTGCATTAGGAATTTGGGTCCGTGATTCATTATTAGATTCAAGAGGGTGTAGAAAGAGGTTAAAAAATCTGATACCGTCATGGACGGGAAATTAGGATTTGTTAACCATTCGATGGCAGCCTCTGCACAAGGCAACCACTGCTCCGGGGCACAACGGGTCGTGAAATGGTCCGGCAGCAGAAAAGGGGAATGAAATGCGTGTTCTGCTGATAGAAGATGACAGTGCAACCGCACAAAGCATCGAGCTGATGCTGAAATCGGAAAGTTTCAATGTCTATACCACCGACCTCGGTGAAGAGGGCGTCGATCTAGGCAAGCTCTACGACTATGACATCATCCTTCTCGACCTCAACCTGCCCGACATGTCTGGCTACGAGGTCTTGAGAACGCTCCGCCTCTCCAAGGTGAAGACGCCCATCCTCATCCTTTCCGGCATGGCCGGCATCGAGGACAAGGTACGCGGCCTCGGTTTCGGCGCCGACGACTATATGACCAAGCCGTTCCACAAGGACGAACTGGTGGCGCGCATCCACGCCATCGTGCGGCGCTCCAAGGGGCACGCCCAGTCGGTCATCACCACCGGCGACCTGGTGGTCAACCTCGACGCCAAGACCGTCGAAGTCGGCGGCCAGCGCGTGCACCTCACCGGCAAGGAATACCAGATGCTGGAGCTGCTTTCGCTGCGCAAGGGCACCACGCTCACCAAGGAAATGTTCCTCAACCACCTCTATGGCGGCATGGACGAGCCGGAACTGAAGATCATCGACGTTTTCATCTGCAAGCTGCGCAAGAAGCTCGATGCCGCCTCCGGTGGCCAGAACTACATCGAGACGGTCTGGGGTCGCGGCTATGTGCTGCGCGAGCCCGAAGACATCCGCGTCAGCGCCTAAGCGGCGAGCGCGGCCCGAATATCCAATTCGACAAAAACCCGGCTCCGGCCGGGTTTTTTGCGTCGTGAGCCGGCAATAAGGTGGGGTCGGCAATGAGGGTGGGCTGCTGCCGAATCAGGCGGCGATCTTCAGCGTGCGGAAGCGCTCGAGCAGCTGCGGGCGATTGAAGGGCTTCAGCAGATAGCCCTGGGCACCAGCGCGCTTGGCGCGCATGATCGACGCGATATCGAGCTCGACCAGCGAGATCAGGATCTGCGGCTTTATCGGGCTTTCCATGGCGCGCACGCGGCGGATGAGGTCAACCGCCTGCACATCCGGCAGGGCGCCGTCGACGATGATGATGTCGGGCATGTCGGCGGCGCACATCTCCAGCGCATCAAGCCCGCTGGCTGCCTCGATGACCATCATGTCGGAACCGCCCAGGATGCGTTTTGCAACCTTTCTGATGACGCTTGAATCGTCGACGAACATGCAGCGTTTCATTTCCGGGTCCTCTTTTGCCCTGGGGCAATCCGGTCGTGTCGGGCATCTGGTGTGCATCCTAGACCGATCCGGTAAAGAAGCCGAAAAGCCTTTGGGTAAAATTTTTGCAAAGATGCCATCCGACAGGCTTTTCTTTGCGGATGCTTCGATGCCGCCACTTAGGAAAAGCTCAACGCTTCCGGTCGAGCTGTCGCGGCAATATTTCGCGGCTGAAATACTTTGCGCTCCCGTCGAACCGGCCGGGTACTCAGGCTACCGAAAGCACGATTTCTTCCGCCGTCGCGTGGATCGATATCGCCATGCCGGCCTCACGGGCCAGAAGCAGCGTGTAATAGGGCTGTACCGAATGCGCATCGATCGGCTCTTCCGGCTTGTTCCCGGAATGCAGTTCGAGGAATTTTGGCGGCACGCGCAGCATCGGCCCGCTTGCCGAGAGGGAAAAGCGCGGCTCGGTTTCGAGATTCTCGAGGGTCACGACCAGCTTGCCGCCGCGCGGAATGGCGGCATTGGCGACCAGAATCAGGTTGAGCAGAAGCTTGACCTTGTTCTTGGGCAGCAGCGCGCGGGCCCCTTTCCAGGTCAGCTCCGGCTTTTCATTCTTGAGGAAAGCAATGGCAACGGCTTCGGCGTCGCCGGTGTCGATCAGCATTCCAGCAGAACCGGCCGCGCCAAAGGCGATGCGGGCGAACTGCAGGCGGGCCGAGGCATTCCTGGCGCTCTGGCGGATGAGCCGCATGGCGTCTTCGTCGGCGCCGCCTTCGTCGAGCAGTTCAAGCCCGTTGTTGATGGCGCCAACCGGCGAGATGATGTCGTGGCAGACGCGGCTGCACAGAAGCGCCGCCAGGTCAGGGGCGGAAAGGGTGAACAAATCGGCCATCGGTGAAAATCCCTGCAAAATTCCACAATTCGTGGCCGAGCGATCGATTGTCGCGCCTGCCCACACGAATCACGCTCCAACCCGAGGCTTTCTGAATACACAGCACTCGTATGTACAGCAACAAATCCAAAATTGTCGTCGAGCCAAATGGCGTGTTCGCGCAGGCTGCCAGCGCCGCGCGCCCCCAAGTCAGCCTTCGAACCGCCATCTTCCTGTGGGAGTTAATGGTTGAAAAAGAATTACGGCATAGTTTGCCCCTAACAGTCATCCTTAACGGCCGCCTAAAGAGCCGGACCGGGTGCGAGGCGTCGGCGAAAGTGCTCCATGACGGAGATTGGAAGCATGTTTTCCCGATTCTATGACCGGAGTTTCCTCCGCGTCCTTACAATGGCGGTCACGCTCATGGGCGTTCTCGTCTTCTCGACTTCAGCCCTGCGAGCCCAGGAATACACCGCTCAGGAGATTATCGATTCCGGCCACAAGTTCTTCGGCGCGACATCGGGCGGGCTCGCCACTGTCATCGAGAAAATCTTCGCTTCTTACGGACTGCCCAATGGCTATCTGCTTGGTGAGGAAGGGTCGGGCGCTCTGATCGGCGGCCTGACCTATGGCGAAGGCACGCTCTACACCAAGAATGCCGGCGATCACAAAGTGTTCTGGCAGGGCCCGTCGCTGGGGTGGGATTTCGGCGGCGAGGGATCCCGGGTGATGATGCTGGTCTACAATCTCGACGATGTCGGCAACCTCTACAACCGCTATGGCGGCGTGGCCGGGTCGGCCTATGTGGTGGCGGGTATCGGCTTCAACGTGCTGAAGAACAACAATGTGCTTCTGGTGCCGATCCGCACCGGTGTCGGCGCCAGACTCGGCGTTAATCTCGGCTACCTGAAGCTGACCGAGCGGGCGACCTGGAACCCCTTCTGATTCCAATCCGTCATGATCGCAAAGCCGGCTTTTCGATGGGATTTGTAGGCCCGTGACCCCCAATGCGCTGTGGCAAGACCTTGCCGCGGCGCCGGATTTCCGCCATGCCAGTATGATGCGGTCCAGTTCAGGCGGTTGCCGCCGATAGCGGGTAGTCCTTTGGTTCAGTCAGTCCTGTTCTTCGCCCTCGGCTTTCTCTGTGCCGGCTTTCTGGCGCTGATCGTGGCTCCTGCCGTCTGGCGGCGCGCCGTCACGCTGACCCGCAGGCGCATCGAAGCCTCGATCCCGTTGACGCAATCCGAGATCCAGGCCGACAAGGACCGGATCCGCGCCGAGTATGCCATGACCACGCGCCGCCTCGAAATGAATGTCAAGGCGCTGCGCGAGAAGGCGGCCGAACAGCTCGTCGAGATCAATCGCGGCCGCGAGGCGTTGAAGGGGCTGGCGGTCGAGCGCACGGACAAGAATCAGGCGCTCGCCGAACTCGGCGCCAAGAACGAGACGCTGCGGCAGCGCGAAGAGGAATTGCATCAGCTTTCGGAGCGGCTCAAGGAGACCGAACGCAAGCTGGAGAAGCGGGCGCTCGAGTTCGAAAAGCTGGAGCTCATGTATGATGACGCCAGCTTCTCCTCCAGCAGCCGCCAGATCGAACTCGTGGCGCGCGAATCCGAGTTGCAGAAGCTCGCCAGCGACATTGCGCTGCTGCGCGGCCAGCGCAAGGAAGCAGACCGGCGCCATCAGGAGATCGCGGCCGAAAGCAAGGCCGTGCGCGATGCCCTGAAGGCCGAGAAGAAGAGGGCGGCGGAACTCGACAAGAAAGTTGAACGGCTGCTCGCGACACTCGCCGATCGCGAAGACAAGCTTGATCGCCGCGAAAAGGAATTGGCCCGGCTGCGTGAAAAAGCGAAGGCCGAGGGCGGCGCCCCGGCCTTGCGGCTGGTTGGCAAGCCGGATGAAGCGGACCGGCATGACGAGGCCAGCAGGCGCGACGACGTGGACCGGGCGATCGCCAAGCTCGACAGTGATCGCGAACGGCTGGAGGCCAGGCTGACGGCGCTGGCGCGTGAGAACAAGCGGCTGAAGACGGATCTCGCCGCCATGGCATCGTCAGGTTCGACGAATGGCAGCGCCGCGTTGCGCGAGCAGATGAACGAGCTGGCGGCCGAAGTCGTCCACCTGACAGCGAAGCTCGAAGGACCTGACTCGCCGATCGCCAAGGCGCTGGCGGCGCCCACGGACAGCCGATCCGATGGCGGCGACCGCAGCCTCGCCGACCGCGTGCGGGCCTTGCAGAAGGCGGCCGCGAACTGACGTGGTTGTGC
This sequence comes from Mesorhizobium sp. B2-4-15, assembly GCF_006658505.1. Classification (GTDB taxonomy): domain Bacteria; phylum Pseudomonadota; class Alphaproteobacteria; order Rhizobiales; family Rhizobiaceae; genus Mesorhizobium. The sequence goes on along the minus strand of NZ_VFUZ01000011.1, from coordinate 143,721 downwards.
GGCTATCGGCGGTGCGCCCGTGACATGGCATCACCATCTGGAAGTCCATGATCCTTTACACGGTGCTCGCGATTGGATGGCTGGCGGCATGGTACTTCCATCCTGTGCTTTTCGCCCTGCTGGATGGCGCGACATCGTTGGTCGACGCGACAAGAATAGCGCGTGATGCGCGCTGGAAGTCTTCGGGTGCTCCTATACCGATGGCCGACGACATGCAGGCCTTCGTCGTGGAAGTTGCACCGAGCGACACCGGCACGACGCGGAGCGCAGGCTTGGCGAAAACACGTCGCCTTGATGCATCACGAAGGCGGCCTGCCTAACGAGGCGAGAAATGATGCAGCGCAATGGCTGAGGCCGCCGCGACATTCAGGCTGTCGAAGCCGTTCGACATGGTGATCCGTACGGTTTGCAGGCGTTCAAGCAGGGTCTCGGGCAGGCCTTCGCCCTCGGTGCCGAGATAAAGCGCCAGGCGCGCGGCTGGCCTTGCATCGCGTATGTCGGTCTTTCCACGGGGCGAGAGCGCGAATTGTTCAAAGCCCCGATCGGCGAGCATCGCCGTGAAGCCCGCGGTGTCGGTGAAGGACGCGAAAGGGATCTTGAGCGCGGCGCCGACCGAAACGCGGATCGCCTTGCGATAAAGCGGATCGCAGCATGTCGCATCCATCAATACCGCATCGGCGCCGAAGGCGGCGGCGTTGCGGAAGATCGAGCCCATATTGTCGTGATTGGTAATGCCGACGAGCACCACGACCAGGGCTTGAGCGGGCAAGGCGTCCAGCAATAGCCCGGCGGGCTGCGGCGTCCCCTTGCGGCCGATGGCCAGGATGCCGCGATGCATGTGAAAGCCGGCAATCGCGTCCATAACCGCGCTGGCGACGACGTAGACCGGCAGGTCCGAGGGCGCCTTGTGCAATATGTCCTTCAGGCCGCCGAACCGGTTTTCCAGGACCAGCACGGATTCCGCGCCGAAGCGGCCGGACGACAAAAGCAGGTCGAGCACCACCTTGCCTTCGGCGACGAAGCGGCCTTGCCGACCGGCGAGATCGCGTTCGCGGATATCGAGATAGGCTGCGACGCGTGGATCCCGTGGATCGTCGATGCGGATCGGGTCCAAAGATGTCCTTTGCTCAAAGATCCAAAGCGCGGTTGGTGCGTCGGGAAAGACGCACGAACCGCGCTCCTGAAATCGTCAGCGAGGTAAAAGGCCGCGGGAGCGTCCGGTCAAGTCCCGGCGCGGCGCAATCTCTGCGCCATCTGGGACAGGTCCTCCTTGCCGCTGCCGAAAATACCGTCCAGCATGACAAGCAGTTCGCGCACCGCATCGGATTTGCAGGAGTAGTAAATCATCTGACGGTCGCGGCGGGTGTCCACGAGGTCGAGAGCCCGCAACTTGGCCAGATGCTGCGAGAGCGCGGATTGGCTGAGCATCACCTTTTCGGCGATAGCGCCGACCGACATCTCACCGTCGATCAGATAGCTCATGATCAACAGCCGTTTTTCGTTGCCCATCAGCATAAGAAATTCGGCCGCCGATTCGGCGTTGGCGATTAGCTTTGTCGAGACCATGAATGCCCCATGCTGTTTGCTCATCGAGGCACCATGGGGGCAATGGTGCCTGAATCCATAAATTCACTCGCGAAAGGCCGCTGACGAGTCAGCACCATAGCTAAAGCCTAGAACATTTCTTTCAAATCTCAAGCGTTGCTTTTGATCAAATGCAATTAAATCTCGCTCTGTGTCCGCGCTGCCGCGCTGCCGCTCCTGGCCATATCGACCAGAACGGGCCGCAATTCCCGTGCGGCCGCCAAAGGTTGCGGGAAGAATACCCGGCAAACATTGTCCCCGGAGACCAGATCCATGCCATCGGCGTCCAAACCGGCGATGGTCCAGCCGTCACCGGCTGCCCCGGCAAAATGATGTGCATAAACGGCGATCGCGTCGAGATGATCGGCATTCATATGCTCGACGGCGGATTGTTCACTCGCCGCAAGCTCTTCGACGACCGGTCCGCCGGTGACGAGATCGGGCCGATCGAGCAGATAGGCCTTGCCGAAGCCGCCGTTGAGGCTGGCGCGTTGCGGCTCGAGGCGAAAGATGGAGAAGTCGCCAAGTCCGGCATAGAGCCCCGCCTTGGGATTGCGGTTGAGATAGCGGCGCTCGGCGCGGACGTGCGCGTCCGACCCACGCTCGAGCCATGACGCCTGGCAGATCAGCGTCAGGCGCGGATGTGCCAGCGGGTCGCCCTTGCCAGGCTCGCCGAGCAGCAGGGAACAGCGCGGATCGGCAAGCAAGGCAGGCGTATGCGCCGACAGCATCGACACCAGGATCAGTGGCGCGCCGTCAATGTCGGTGGCCACGCCGACCCGGCTCGCCAGCGGCGATCCGGTTTGCGGCTCCAGCACGGCCAATGCGCCGAAGCGGGCACTGCGCAGAAGTGTTTTCGCCAACCGGATCGCTTTGGCGTCGGTTTCGCGGATCACATCCTTCTTTTTATCGTCCAAGGTTCTCGCCCTGCTAAGTTGATTTTCCCATTCCACTTATCAGACGATGATGCCGGTCCTGGCAAGCGCTCCCGGTACGTCGTTATCCCAAAACCGCTCGCACCCTCGGGTCAAGCCCGTGCGCATGCTTTTGGCCGAGGTGCATTACTTCGGCGCCATGCGGATGGCGCCATCGAGGCGGATGGTCTCGCCGTTGAGCATCTGGTTCTCGATGATGTGCAGGGCGAGGGCGGCATATTCGGATGGTTCGCCGAGGCGGGGCGGGAAGGGTACGGCGGCACCGAGCGAATCCTGCACGTCCTGCGGCATGCCGGCCATCATCGGTGTCTTGAAGATGCCTGGTGCGATGGTGCAGACCCGAATGCCCGAACGAGCAAGGTCGCGCGCGACGGGCAGCGTCATGCCGACCACGCCGCCCTTGGAGGCGGAATAGGCCGCTTGGCCGATCTGGCCGTCATAGGCGGCGACCGAGGCGGTGTTGACGATGACGCCGCGCTCGCCGCCTTGCAGCGGCTCGAGCCTGGCGGCGCGGTCGGCGACGAGGCGGATCATGTTGAAGGTGCCGATCAGATTGACCTCGATCACCTTGCGGTACTGGTCGAGCGGATGAGGCCCATCCTTGCCGATCGTCTTCACGCCAATGGCGATGCCGGCGCAGTTGACCAGGATGCGCGGCTCGCCAAGCTTGCCCGTCACCTCGGCGACGGCGGCGGCGCCACTGTCGGCGCTGCTGACGTCGCATTGGACGGCAATACCGCCGATCTCGGCCGCCACTTTTGCGGCGCGGTCGATGCCGACATCGAAAATGGCGACGCGGGCGCCCTTCGCGGCAAGCGCACGCGCCGTTGCCTCGCCAAGGCCGGAGCCGCCGCCGGTCACGATCGCGATCTGGCCGTTCGGGTTCATGGCGTTATCCTTTCCTGGAGCGGTTCATCGTTTCATGGAAGCGCCGAACCGCTCATCTTTGTTTTGACGCAATTCGTGACGGAAAAACCGTTTCACACTTTTCCTGGAATTGCTCCAAGAGAACAGGGATGGATCAGGCCCAGATCGACGGGCAAGGTCAAGCCATCGCCGACATATGCTCGGCGACCCTGGCCTGACTGGCATGACAGACCTCGCCCGTAAGCCTGGCAACCGCGCCCGGCGTGATCTCATGTGACAGCAGGCGGTCGAGATCGACAGGGCGGGGCATCGAAATCTGGCCGCGCGGAATGCGCTTGAAGCCGAGCGGCCCGTAATAGGGCTCGTCGCCGACCAGCATGACGGCCGGGGCGCCGGCTTTGGCGGCCGCTTCCAGCGCGATCGCCACGAGGCGGCGGCCAATGCCGAGATTCTTGAAGGCAGGCCGCACCGCGAGCGCTCCGAGCATCAGGGCGCGGCCGGCACCGGCGGCGATGCGGGTCATGCGCACCGAAGCGACGACAAGATCGCCATCGACGGCGACAAAGGACAGCGCGCGCTCGTGGCCGCCGGCCTCGCGGATCTTGTAGGCGGCCAGCACGAAACGGCCAGGCCCGAAGGCCTCGTCATTGATGGCTTCGATTTCAGGGTCGTGCGCCGGAGTTTCCGGCAGGTATTTAACGTCGGCAAGGCTCATGGTCTTTGCGATCCGGTCAGGAGGAAAGGTTGCTGCAAACGGCAGCATTCGCCAGTCAGCGCTTCATCAAGCGCGGGCGCCCTTTCGTCGTCGGTCGAACCGGATCAAAGCAAAGTTGAACATGCGGAGTGTCCGCTAGCATCAATTTCCGGCCGCCGCAATCGACCCATTGCGTGGCCTATCGATTGACGATCTGTTCAGCCTGGATGATTTCCACCTGGGCCTGTCACGCTCTACATGAGGCGAAAGGCGAAAGGACACCCCATGGGATTGCTGGTCGAAGGCAAATGGCAGGACCGCTGGTACGACACCAAGAGCAGCGGCGGCAAGTTCGTGCGGACGCAATCGCAATGGCGCGACTGGATCACCCGCGACGGTAAGCCCGCCGGAGGCCGCAGCCGCGGTTTCAAGGCGGAGCCCGGCCGCTATCACCTCTATGTTTCGCTCGCTTGCCCTTGGGCGCACCGGACGCTGATCTTCCGCGCACTGAAGAGACTCGACAGCATCATATCGGTGTCGGTCGTGCATCATTTCATGGGCGCCAATGGCTGGACATTCTTGACCGAGGACGGCGCGACCGGCGACTCGCTCTACGGCCTCGATTTCCTGCACCAGATCTACACCAAGGCCGATCCCATCTATTCAGGGCGGGTGACGGTGCCGGTGCTGTGGGACAAAAAGGATGAGACCATCGTCTCTAACGAATCTTCCGAAATCATCCGGATGCTCAATTCAGCCTTTGACGAATGGGGCGATGCCAGCCTCGATTTCTACCCGGAGGCCTTGCGCGGCGAGATCGACGCGATCAACGCGCTGGTCTATCCCGCCGTCAACAACGGTGTCTACCGCGCCGGCTTCGCCACCACGCAAGACGCCTATGAGGAAGCGTTCGGCGAGCTGTTCGCGGCGCTCGACACGCTGGAGGATCGGTTATCGACGCAACGCTATCTCGTCGGCGGCCGCATCACCGAGGCCGACTGGCGGCTGTTCACCACGCTGGTGCGTTTCGACCCGGTCTATGTCGGCCATTTCAAATGCAATTTGCGCCGCATCGCCGACTATCCAAACCTGTCGAACTATCTGCGCGACCTCTATCAGGTGCCCGGTGTCGCCGACACGGTGAACCTGCATCACATCAAGGCGCATTATTACGGCAGCCACGAAACGATAAACCCGACGCGGATCGTGCCCGTGGGGCCGGAACTGGACTATGGTGCGCCGCATGACCGGGCGCGGTTCAACGAAGCGGCCTGATTTACCAGTAGGACGATACGACTTCACCTCCAAAAACCTCGGCGATTCGCCGCAAAGTCGCCGGCGTCGTGCCTTGCGGCAGGTGGTCGAGCGGGAAAAAGCCGGCCTCGGCGATCTCGTGATCAGGCAGCTTCGGCGTCGTTTGGCTGAACTGCTCGATCAGATAGAAACCGACATGGTCGCGGCGGCTGGCGCGGCGGTTGAAATGCATCGATTTGAAAACCGGCGGCGTGGTCATCGCGATGTTGCCTTCCTCGGCCAGTTCGCGGGCCAGTGCCTCGGCCATCGTCTCACCGACCTCGACGCCGCCGCCGGGAAGCTGCCAGCCGGGCACATAGGTGTGGCGTATGAGAAAGACGGAGTTGGAGGCGGTGTCGAAAACGAGACCGCGCACACCGAGCGTCATCGGTCGCCGCAGCACGAAATAGAGATGGAACAGCCTTGCCCTGAACCCCGCCCAACCTGTCTGGCGGAAGGCGTCTTCCGGGTCCGCCATCAGGTGCGAAACCGGGGGTGGAAAGACAAGCTGTTGTGGAAAGGGGGGCGCCGGTCGCCTATGAAGGATCCATGTTCAGGCTCGCGCATATTTCCGATGTCCATCTGGGGCCGCTCCCCGATGTATCCTATCGCGATCTCGCCTCCAAGCGCGTGCTCGGCTACGTCAACTGGCAACGCAATCGCCGCCGCCACATGCATGATGCCGTCATCGACAGCATCGTCGCCGACGTCAAGGCGCAAAATCCGGACCATCTCGCCGTCACCGGCGACCTCGTCAATCTGGCGCTCGATGGCGAGATCGAGATGGCCAAGCATTGGCTGGAGACGCTGGGACCGCCGCACGACGTTTCGGTGGTTCCAGGAAACCACGATGCCTACGTGCCCGGCGCCTTCGACAAGATCTGCCGGTCGTGGGCCGCCTGGATGAGCGGGGACGGCGTCAACACACCGGTCGATCGCAATGCATTCCCCTATCTGCGCGTGCGGGACAATATCGCGCTGATCGGGGTCTCGACGGCGCGCGCCACGGCCCCCTTCATGGCCAACGGCTTCTTCATGGAACGGCAGGCGGAGCGGCTCGGCAAGATCCTTCGCGACACCGGCGGGCAAGGCCTGTTTCGCGCCATCATGATCCACCATCCGCCGGTGCGCGGCGCCGTCTCCCAGCACAAGCGGCTGTTCGGCATCGCGCGCTTCCACAAGATCATCCGCCGGCACGGCGCCGAACTCGTCCTGCACGGCCATTCGCATCTGCCGTCGCTGTTCCAGATCGGGGCCCGCAGTGCCAAGGTTCCGGTGGTCGGTGTCGCCGCGGCCGGCCAGGCGCCGGGCGGCAAGCATCCGGCAGCACAATACAATCTGTTCGATATCGATGGCGAAAAAGGCGATTGGCGCATCCGCCTGACGCGGCGCGGGCTGACCGGACCCGCAATACCGCCCGCCGACCTGCAGACGCTGGAGATCGGCGTCGAGGCCGCGGCGGCTACCGCCGCAGGCTGAGCCCCATCGCCACGAGGCGGTCCCAGAACAGGGCGATCGACACAGCCAGGCCGACCAGGGCGCCGGCGGCGATCAGGCCAACGCCAGAAAGGAAGGCCGACCAGCCCTTGCCGTGTTGCGGCGATCGCAGCGGCGGCTCGGCTTCCGCCACCTCGGCCCGCCGGATGCCGGCCACGGCCGGTTCGACCCCGCCTTCCATCATCCTCTGGCGTTCGACGATGCGCTCGGCGACGTAGCGTGTGACGGAATCGGCAACCGGCTTCATCTCGGTCGATTCAGCCAGCACCACGCGGCCGATGCGGGTGTCCTTGAGGAAGCGGTAGGTTCGGCGGTCGCGCCCCATGGCGACATGGCTGACGGCGTCGATCCACAGGCGCGACTGCAGTCCGGAGGAAACGACGAAGTCGAAATTGTCCATGTCGGCCGGAACATCGGCGAAGACGGGCGCGAGTTCGGCGGCCAGCAGATCGAGGCGCATGCGATGCGCCTCGCGCATGTCGACGACGACATCGTCGCGATCGGCGAAGGCATTCTTCACATCACGGATGGCATCGGAGAGTTTCCCTGACGGATCGATCTTTTCGCCTGCGTCCTTCATCGGCGTCTGCCTCGCGGGTTGGTTAACAGCGAGTTAACACAGACGCCGGCAAAATGCACTGGCGAGATCACAGGGATCGGGGCGCCCAGCGGATGCCGGATGCGAAAAAGTCAACCGGTCGCGGCGATGAGTTTCGGGCGCGGCGGCCTGGCGCGGCGGCTCGTATTGCGCCGAATGATGCTTGCAACCAGATCAGGCGCTTCCTCGATCAGCATATGGCCGGCCTCCAGCACGTGATGCACATGAAAGTGCGCCGGCAGGTCATCCGACTGGGCAATGGGCAGCACCGCGTCGTCACTTCCCCACGCCACCATGACCGGCATGGTCAGCCTGTCCAGCTGGTCACGCGGGATGACACCCTGCCGGTCGTCCCTTGTCATGGCGGCAGCGATCTCGACGAGTTTCCGCAACTGGCCAGGTCGCCCGCGCATGTCGCGGAGGACGTCGATGGTGTGATCGAATGGCCGGGTCAGTGGACCCGACATGGCGGCGAGGCACGCCCGGATCTCGGACAGGTCCTTTGCGGCGGCAAAGCGGCGCAACAGCGGGCCGTTGATCTCGGGGCCGAAGCCGCCGGGCGCCAGAAGTGTCAGCGAGGCCACCTTTTCCGGCTCTGCCAGCGCCATCAGCGCCGCCACCGCGCCGCCCATCGAGTGGCCGACCAGATGAACGCGCTTCAGTGCCCGTGCGGAGAGATCGGCCAGAATGGCCCTTGCCGCCACTTTGGCCGGGCCGGCACCCGGGAAATCGAGCGAGAGCCCGTGGCCCGGCAAATCATAGGCAAGCGTGCGCGCGGGAGGCGCAAGCAACGAGATCACCTCGCGCCAGACATCGTGGCAGCCGCCGAAACCATGCAGCAGGACGATGGCCTTCGAGCCAACACCCTGTTCGGCGGCATGAAGCGATGCGACCATGAATCTGAAAGCTTTATTGCGGGCGTTGGGAATGCGGCTGGATTGCTCCTTGTCCAGCGCGATGGCCAGTAAAATTTTCGCGATTGGCGGGAGCTGTCGACAGCAGGCCGGCCTTTTTGAGTTCTTGTCCCCACATGTCGCTATCCCACCCGTCGGCCCCTCGACGCGACATGCTAGCTCGCATTGCCGAGCCCGGCCGCGCGCAAAGCGCCAACCAGCCGCTCGATCAGATCGGCCGGGTATTTTCGGTCGATGAAGGTCGCGCGTGGATTGGCGGCGAATTTCGGGAATTTGACGGTCAACTCATCGAGCAGCTTGTGCGCCAGTTTGTCCTGACCGGCGATCCTGGCGCCGATCAGGCGGGCGGCGAGATAGTGTGATTTCGTTGCGGTTGTTCTCAGCGAGGAGCTGGCGATCGCGGCCTTGTTCGTGTCGCCAAGCATGAGTTCGCCGGCGAAAAGTCCGAAGTCCCACCATGTCGGATGACCGCTTGATGCGTCGACCGCATGGGCCAGGATCGGCGTGCCCTCGGTGTATCGCCCGGCGAAAATCAGGCCGTAGCCATAAGCGGCGGCCATGGCGAGATCGTAGGGGTTGAGGTCATAGGCCTTGCGCATCCAGCGCAGCGCTTCGTCGGCGTTGCCAAGACGCGAATTGATGTAGCCGTAGGAGCGATGCGCATAGGGGCTGGTCGGTCCCATCTGCACGGCGCGATGGGCGAATGTCATCGCCTTCTCGACCGTCGCATCCGGCGGATAGGCGTAGTGGTCGTTCACTGCTTCCAGGTGCAGCGAGGCGAGCTCCGAATAGACCAGCGGTGATTTGGCGCCATTCTCGGCAAGGGTTTCGAGGCAGCGATAGGCGGCCTCGTGAGTCTGGGCGTTCTGGTCGAGATAATATTTGTCGTTGAGCAGCAGGCACTGCGTCAGCGCGGTCTGAATGCCGCTCTGCTCGATATAGCTGTAGATCGTGCCAGACGCGGGCAGCGCCGAACTCAGGATGCCGGCGATACGGTCCTCGATGGCGGATGGCGCGCTGTCGGTGGCCTCCAGGTTGCGCGACATAAGCACCCGTCCGGTCGCCACGCTCTGCAGTTCGATGGTGATATCGCCCGCGTCCGGTCCAGGCAGGATGTCGAAGATGAAGCTCGTCGCGCTGGCGACCGGATCAGTCTCGTCGATGGTGTCGCGACCGATGAAGTCGATCGTGTCGAAGCCGCTCAGGCCGGCGCGCAGCGAGGCGGCGACACGGCTGGCGTCAGGGCCATCGGCCTTGACGGCGATATAGACGAGCGGCAAGGCCTCACGCGTGGAGGGCGGCGCGATGCTGCTGGTCAGGCCGGCGGCCTCGAACGTAGCCGGGATCTCGCCGCCCGCCAGCAGGACGCCGCCGCCCTGACGCAGGATCAGAACACCGAGCATGGCGATGACCAGGGCGATCGCCATCCAGAAGAACCTGAGGTGGCGCGCCACCGAGGGCGCCGATGCGGCAGCCGGTGCCAGCAATGCAGCGGCCGCAATGGCATCGCCGGCAGCGCCGGAGTGCTCGGCCGGTGCCGTTGCCGCGTCCGGCCGCCCGGCGGGTTTCGCCGTTTCCGGCAGACGGATCGCGTTGAGCTCATAAGCGGGGACGTAGCCGCCGCGCGGGATGGCGATGCGGACGGGCTCGGCGATGCCTTCATTGGCGAAATACTGCTGCAGCAACTCGCGCAGCCTGCCAGCCTGCACCCGCACGACGGCGTCGGTCGACGGATCGAAATCGCCGTCCTTGCCGAAGACATCCATGGCAATGGAAAAGCCCTTGAGCCTGTCGGCCTCGCCGGCCTGTTCGCGTTCGACAAGATAACGGAGCAATTTGCGCGCACGCTCGGACCTTCCGAACGTTTCGCTGGCAAGCAGTCGCTCTAATGTCTCGCGCACTGCGGGGGCGGCAGGCGTGGCATGCTGCAAGTGTCGATCCTTTCGAAGTCGGCACAGGTTAAGCCACGATCATATAGTGCCCGCATCGCCACACAAGTATGCACCCATTATGCGATCGCGTACCTAACGGGATAATTTTCCGGTGGTTAATGGCCGGGGCCGCCGCTGGCTACGGAATAACGGTCGCGAGGCGCGGCCAAGGCCTTGTTCGGGCTCGAAAAAATGCCGACACGAGAGGCCGGTGCGGCCTCTCGTGCCGATCATCGGCGGACGCTATCCTGCCTTGCGGCTCACGATACGGTTGGCGGCCGACATCACCGCTTCCAGCGAGGCTGCGACGATGTTGGTGTTGATGCCTGCGCCGAACAATTTGCCCCCGGGATATTCCATCTCGACATAGGAGATGGCCGAGGCATTGGAGCCGCGCTGCATCGAGTGTTCGGAATAGTCGAGCACCGACATTTCGACGCCGACATGGCGCGACAGCGCGTCGACGAAGCCATCGATCGGGCCGGTGCCCGTGCCGGTGATGGTCACCTCCTTGCCATTGTCGAGGATGACCGCCTCGACCACCCGCCGGCCCTTCACCTCGGTGTCGGGATAAGTGTGGTGGTCGAGGAATTTCAGGCGCGCGCCCGGCTGGTCGACATAGGTCTCGAGGAAGCGCTCATAAATGCGCTTGGCCGGAACCTCCTTGCCCTCGGCATCGGTGATCGCCTGGATCGCCTGGCTGAACTCGATCTGCAGGTTGCGCGGCAGGTTGAGGCCGTAATCGGCCTGCAGCACATAGGCGATGCCGCCCTTGCCCGACTGCGAGTTGATGCGAATGATGGCCTCGTAGCTGCGGCCGACATCGGCCGGGTCGATCGGCAGGTAAGGCACTTCCCACAGGCTGGTGTTGGCTTTCTTCAAGGCCTTCATGCCCTTGTTGATGGCGTCCTGGTGCGAGCCGGAAAACGCCGTGTAGACGAGTTCGCCGACATAGGGGTGGCGCTCGGGGATCTTCAGCTGGTTCGAGTATTCGTAGACGTCCTTCATCCGGTTGATGTCGGAACAGTCGATGCCCGGATCGACGCCTTGGGTGTACATGTTGAGCGCCAGCGTGACGATGTCGACATTGCCGGTGCGCTCGCCATTGCCGAACAGCGTGCCCTCGACGCGGTCGGCGCCGGCCATCAGCCCGAGCTCGGTTGTGGCGATGCCGGTGCCGCGATCATTGTGCGGATGCAACGAGATGATCAGGTTTTCGCGGTTGTCGAGATTGCGGCACATCCATTCGATGCGGTCGGCATAGACATTGGGCGTCGACATCTCGACCGTCGACGGCAGGTTGATGATCAGCTTGTTGTCTGGTGTCGGCCTGACGATCTCGGTGACGGCATTGCAGATTTCCAGCGCCACCTCGAGTTCGGTGCCGGTAAAGCTTTCCGGCGAATATTCGAAGCGATAGCCGCCGCCGGCCCTGGCCGCCATGTCGGTAATCATCTTGGCCGCGTCGGTGGCGATGCGCTTGATGCCGCCGACATCCTTCTCGAAGACGACGCGGCGCTGCAATTCGCTGGTCGAATTGTAGAAATGCACGATCGGGTTGGTGGCGCCCTTGAGCGCCTCGAAGGTACGGGTGATCAGCTCGGGCCGGCACTGCACCAGCACCTGCAGCGACACGTCGGCGGGCACATTGCCTTCCTCGATGCACCAGCGGGCGAAGTCGAAATCCGTCTGCGAGGCCGAGGGGAAGCCGATCTCGATCTCCTTGAAACCCATGTCGAGCAACAGCGCGAACATGCGCGCCTTGCGCTCATGACCCATCGGGTCGATCAGCGCCTGGTTGCCGTCTCGCAGGTCGACCGAACACCAGATCGGCGCCTTGTCGATGACCTTCGAAGGCCAGGTCCGGTCGGTGAGGCCGACGGTGGGATAGGGTTGATACTTGCGGGCCGCGTCCGGCATGCCCCGGGCTGACCCCGTCATGCCCCGGGCCGACTCGGTCATGCCCATATCCTTGCCGGCTGCCGCGGCATCAGGGCGGATTTCTTCTCGTGCGTTCATCGTCTTGTTCTCCCGGCGGCCCTCGGATCCGCCTCGGACGGATTGATGGCGAGTGGCGCCTTTACCAGATTTTCGTTCGCTTGATGTGACTGCCAATTTTGAGACTGGCTAAGGAGCATGCGCTTGCGCGACGGTTCGACCGCCGGGCGCTCCTTCAGCGAACCCGGCGATCGCCGATAAGGCCGAGAAGAAGCAGCGTCGAGGCCAGCGCGCGCACGGTCTCGCCGGCAAAGCCGGTCTGACGAGAAGCGGTGGTGGCGCGCGTGTTCATGGCGGTTCTCATACAGGAGCGGCCTGTGGGAGGCAAGCGGGGCCGGCATACGCCGCATATTATCCCTATTGCGGATGCTCTTCCCCGCGCGCCGCAAATGCGCCAGACTTGAGCGCCGGCGGGGCTGCGGTGCTCAGCCGTGGAGAGGGGTTGTCCATGAATTTCGTGTTCTTCTCGCCGCATTTTCCCGCCAACGGCGCCGATTTCTGCGACCGGCTGAAGAAGGCCGGCGCCACGGTGCTCGGCATTGGCGACGCGCCCTATGACGCGCTTGACCGCAAGCTCAAAGCGGCCCTTTCGGAATATTATCGCCTCCCCGACATGGAGGACTACGATCCGGTGTTCCGGGCGATGGGGCATTTCATCCACAAATGGGGCCGCATCGACCGGTTCGAATCGCTCAACGAGCATTGGCTGGAGCTGGAAGCCAACATCCGCACCGATTTCAACATCTATGGCACCAAGCTCGATTTCGTGAAGAATTTGAAGCGCAAGAGCCGCATGCGCGCCTTCTTCCGCAAAAGCGGCGTCGAGACCATCGCGCAGCGCAAATGCTCCGACAGGGCGGGGGCCATGACCTTCATCCGCCGCGTCGGCTATCCCGTGGTGGTAAAGCCGGATTCGGGCTCCGGCGCCTCGAACACCTTCAAGATCTCCAATGCCAGGGAGCTCGACCAGTTCTTCCGGGACAAGCCCGAGGATGTGACCTTCGTCATGGAGCAGTTCATCGAGGGGCTGGTGGTGACCTATGACGGGCTGGTCAACCGCGACGGCGAAGTGGTGCTGGCGGCCAGCCACCGCTACGACCAGAGCGTCATGGAGGTGGTCAACAAGGACCGACACATGAGCTACACCTGCTTTCCCCACATCAGGCCCGTGGTCGAGGAAGCCGGCCGCAAGATCCTGAAGGCATTCGATGTGCGCGAGCGCTTTTTCCATATAGAGCTGTTCGAGACCCGGGATGATCGGATCATCGCGCTGGAGGTCAACATGCGGCCGCCCGGCGCCTGGATGACCGACGCGATCAACTACACGTTCGATATCGATGTCTATGCGGCATGGGCCGACATGGTGGTCAAGGACGCCGCTGGCGGGCCCTATGAGGGCAAGTATTTCACCGCCTATGCCAGCCGCAAGCGGCACCTCCACTATTTGCACAGCCATGAGGACGTGCTAGCCGCCCACAAGGACAAGATCGTCCATCATCAGCCGATAGAAGAGGTTTTCAGCCGCGCCATGGGAAATTACGCCTACCAGATGCGCTCGAAGGATCAGGTGGCGCTGCGCGAGGCGGTCGCCTATATCCACGCGGAAAAGGCTTGAAGCCGATGGATATTTCCTATCACAAGGGCTTCGCTCGCAATCTCGGCCGCGACATGGAATACAAGCGCTACGGCCATGCCGGCCGGCCGGTGGTGGTGTTTCCGACCTCGCAGGGGCGGTTCTACCAGTTCGAGGATTCCGGCGGGGTGGGCGCGCTGGCCGAGTTCATCGACACCGGCCGTATCCAGCTGTTCACGGTCGACGGCATCGATTCGGAATCCTTCTTCGACAAGCATGCCGATAAGGCGCATCGCATCGGCCGCCATGAGGCCTATTTCCGCTATGTGCGCGAGGAGGCACTGCCGGAGTTCCTCGCCACGGCGGCGCAGGCCAATGGCGGGCGCAAGCTGAAGCCGCTGTTTTCAGGCTGTTCGATGGGCGGCTATCATTCCTCGAACTTCGTCTTCCGCTTTCCGGAACTGGCCAGCGGCGTCATCGCGCTGTCGGGCGTCTATTCGGCCCGCGATTTCTTCGGCAAGGCGCTGGAGGGCGACATCTTCTACAACTCGCCGCTCGATTACCTGCCCGGGATCGTCGACCCGAAGCTGCTGGCCCGGCTGAAGGCGCTCAGGCTGATCTTCTGCTGCGGGCAGGGCGCTTGGGAAGAGCGCATGCTGATGGAGACGCGCCAGCTCGAACAGATCCTGCGCCACAAATCCATTCCCGCCTGGGTCGACTATTGGGGCGGCGACGTCAGCCATGACTGGCCGTGGTGGCACAAGCAGCTGGTCTATTTCTTCGGCCGCTGGCTGGATGAGGATCTGATGCACAGGCTGGATTGAACTCCAAGCCGGCTCGGTCAGGAGAGCGATGGAGAAGGTACCTATTCCCGGATGCTTCTGGCCACCAGCCGCGCGACGCTCGGGCCGACAAGCAGGACGATCAGGAAGCGCGCCGACTGCAGCGCCATGACGAAGGAGATGTCGACATGCTGCGCGGCGGCGGCGATGATCGCCACGCTGTCCATGCCGCCGGGGCTCGTCGCGAGATAGGCCGTCAGCGGGTCGATGCCAAGCACGCGGCTGATGACGAAGGCGAGCCCGCCGCAAAAGGCGATCAGCGCCACGATCGAGGCGATGATCTGTGGCAGCGCGCGTGTCGCGTGGCGCAGGATCGGTCTGGTGAAGTTCAGCCCGATCGACCAGCCGACCATGGCGTAGCTGATTGCCAGCAGCCAGGGCGGCAACTGCATCCCGACGCCAAGGCCAAGATGGATGACGGTGCCGAAGATGAAGGTGCCGAGGAAAAAGGGCGAGGGCAGCCGGCAGAGCTTCCCCGCCAGCCCGCCGACCAGCGCGATGCCGATGGTGGCGGCGAAAGCCTGGTGATCGATCGGCGGAAACCAGATGACGGGCGGGATTTCGACGCCCGACGTGTCGACCCACATCTTGGCGACGAGAGCCGCCGTCATCGACACGAAGATGACGCGCAGATACTGCATGAAGGCGACAAGCCGCTGATCGGCGCCAAAGGCGCCTGCCATCAGCACCATGGCGGTGGCGGCACCAGGCGAGGAACCCCAGACGGCGGTGGTGCCGGGCAGGATGCGCCAACGGCTGATCAGCCAGCCAAGCAGGCTGGAGGCCGCGACCGTGGCGATCACCACGCCGAGAAACAGCGGCCACTCGGCGTAGAAGACGGGAAAGATGTCGGCCGAGATCGAGGCGGCGACGAGGCAGCCGACAACTGCCTGGGCGGAACCGAACAAAAGGCGCGGCACGCGCACGGTGGCGCCATTGGTCCCTGCGATGATGGCCGCCAGCATCGGCCCGATCAGCAGCGCCGCCGGCATAGCGGCGAGTTCGAAGGCTCCGGCGAACAAGGTCGAGATGACGAGGAGGATCAGCCATTGCCAAGGCTTGCGCAAACGCGCGATGCGCTCGGTGACGGGCGGATCCGGGATTGGCTGCTCGGGCGAGGAATCCATCTTCTGGTCTTAGACCGAGGCACGAAAAATGCGAACCCCGTATACCTAAAAGAGTATGTTTCCGCGCTTCAGCCTTGCTGCCTAGGGGCTCCGGGTCAGAGCTTTCGAATAGGGCCTGGGTAGCGGGCTACAATATTGTCCGTAGTCAACAAGGTAATGCCTTCTATATTAGCCTGAGCTACAAGGATTCGATCGAAGGGGTCTCTGTGGATCGGCGGAAGTCCATCGACGGCAACGGCGTGCTCGCTGGTGACGGGCAACTCACGATAGCCGTTGTCGAAAAGGCCTCGCCTCAGTAAGCGCGGGTCCACAGTGAAGTCGTCTCGCCCAAGCCCTCGTTTGATCGCCACTTCCCACAGGCTGGCAGCGCTGAACAGCAATTCGTTCGACGGGTCTTCAATCTCGGCGAGGGCAGCAAGGGGCAGCCGGTCCGGTTCGCTGGCCGCCCACAACAGCAAATGGGTGTCGAGCAGCAGCTTCACGTCTTGATGCCGAATAGTTGCTCGATCTCCTCACTGCCCATGCGGTCGAAATCGTCGGGGACAGAAAACCGTCCGGCCATGAAGCCGACCCGCCGTATCTGCGCCGAAGCCTGCTGATCGATGGGCACGACTTTGACCAGTGGCTTGCCAGCCTTGGCGATAATAAACGGCTCACCTTTGGCGGCCTGGTCAACGAGACGCGACAAGTTGGTCTTCGCGTTATGAATGTTCACAGTTTGCATCGGGATTGTCCCAGCGGACTTAGTCCACAGAACTTAGTCTTTCCCACCAATGTTGCAAGTACATAATCGGGACGAGCCGACAGCAGCAATGCCGGGCCCCTGTCGAAGATCAATACAATGGACGAAGAGCAAATGCGCGGAGCTGCGCTCTGCGCGCTTCGCCTTGAACCTTCCGACAGGATCAGCCCGTCTTACCGTCGGCCAACCCAAAGCCGCCGACAGGATGGGTCTCCACCTGAAATTCGAACCCGGCGATGAAGGGCCGGGCCTTGGCGATGGTCGCCTGGACTTCCGGAAGCTGCAGCGAGGCCTTGTGGCTTGCCTGATCCGCCCACACTTCGGTGACCCAGATCGCATCGGCGTCGGCCGGGTCGGTGGCGATGATATAACTCAGGCAGCCGGGCAGGGCGACCGTGCTTGCACGAAGCAAATCCATGACCTCGTCGCGCTGGCCGCGTGCCGCCCGCATCTTGCCGATCAGTCCGTACATTCCCTTCGTCTCCCTTTGAAGTCTCCGACAAGAGTAGGCGGATCGCCAGTATGCAGTTCGCCGGTCACGGCATCAACTGGCCGCCATTCACCTCGATCACCTGGCCGGTGATGTAGCCGCTCAGGAGATCGGACGAGAGGAACAGATAGGCGCCGACGCAGTCTTCGGCGGTGCCGGCGCGCCCTTGCGGAATGGTGGCGACCATGCCCTTCATCTGTTCGTCGGTCGAATAGCGCTCGTGGAAGGGTGTGAGGATGGTGCCCGGCGCCACGGCGTTGACGCGGATGCCGAAGCCGATCAGCTCCTTGGCCATGCCGCGCGTCAGGTTGGAGACGAAGGCCTTGGCCGAGCCGTAGAGGCCGGCGCCGCCGCCGGCGCCATTGCGCGCGGCGATCGACGAAGTGTTGACGATGAAGCCGCCCTGCTTCTTCAGCCACGGCATCGCCTTGCGCGAGGCGGTCAGCACCGAACGCGCGTTGAGGTCCATCACCGCGTCGTAATGCGCCTCGGTCTGCTCGGCGTAAGGCACGCGGCCGAGCATGCCACCGGCATTGTTGACCAGCCCGTCAAGGTGCCCGAAGTGCCGCGCGCTGTCCTCGACGACGCGCTCGACATCGGCGGCAACGGAGAAATCTCCCTGGACGAGGAAGACCTCGCCGCCATTCCCGGTGATCGTCTTGGCGAGCTTTTCGGCCGCCTCACGGCTCGAATTGTAATGCAGCCCTATCCGGCACTTCTGAGCGGCGTAGGCCAGCACCAAAGCCGCGCCTATGCCGGTCGAGGCGCCGGTGACCAGCACCGCCTTGTCGGCGAGATCGGGGATGGTGAGCGCGGTCGTGGCGGGCAATGCCGGTCCTCCGGAGGTTCAACGGGGCCAGTCGTTCCCGGCCCATGGTCAAGACTGTGCACTATGGCCTGAGATAGGCATAGCCCTGGCTTTGCAATTCCGCGAGCTTGACGACGCCGCCCTTTTCGGCGGCATGGAAGCCTTCGAGGAGGTCGGCCAGAGAAATATCCATGCCATGCATGGTGTTGGCGCAGGCCTGCGGCTCCAGCCCCTGCTGCACCAGGCCGGCGAAGCGGCCGGAGACCGCGGCCGATATGCCTTTCGACTTGAAGGCGGCAAGAGCTGGGCCATGCACGACCAGCACGATGTCGACCTTGCCGCCCGTGCCCTCATAGTGGTTCTTAATGTTGCCGAGCACGAAATTGACCTTGTCGAGGTCGCTCAGGTGATAGGCGACCTTGAGCCTTGTGGGCTCGGTCGCCGCCGCCCGCACCACGCGCAGGCCAAGGAACGTTCCGGTTCCGGCAAGAACCGCGCGGAACATGTCGCGCCGGCGCATGGCATCCTCCTCCGCTTGGCGGCCCACCGCAAAATCCGTGGCTCCCGCGGCGATACTAGCATAAAATGACGCAGCGTCTCGTCGAGGCGAGGGGGATCACATGGCGTTCAAGGGGCTGGATTGGAGGGCCGTCTTCACCGCCGGATTGGGCGCAGCGCTGCTCGGCGCGCTTTCCGGTCCGGCTTGCGCCGATGATGCACCGAAACTCACCGAACTCAGCCCGAACGGGGCGGATGCTTGCTTCGGCCGTGTCTATGACGCGGCACAGCTGAAGGCGCACCCGAAGCAGAAGGTGGCGCGGATCTTCTTCTATTACGGGCACGATCCGGTCAGCCGTCCGAACGAGGAACCGGCGCCGTCCGACACCTCCTACAATGGCTTCGTCACCACCACCGTGCGCGGCGCCAAGGCGCCTCAATGGGCGGGCGGCTGGTGCAACCGCCAGTCCGAGGACGGCAAATCGGGCCCCATCCATTGCGGCATGGACTGCGACCGCACGCTGGCGTCGCTGAAGGTCGACGACAAAGGCCGGCTGATGCTCTCGGACCTGCAGCCCGACATCTATCTCGATGCCGATTCGGAGGAGGAACTCGGCACGGCGGAATACACCAGGCGGGCGCTCGGCTCGGAGGACGACAATTTCCGCCTCGACCCGATGCCGGCCGCGACCTGCAAGGCCGAGTTCGCGCGCATAGATCCGATCGATCCGGCGCTCGGCCCCCCGTTGCGCGAGCGGCTGAAGCCCGACCAGGCCTTTTGCTACGGCCGCGACTATGATGCAGCGCATCTGGCCTCGCACCCCAATCAACTGGCGCAGTCGATCCGGGTTTTCCGCGGGCCGGTGGAACTGGCATCCTTCGCTTCTGGCGGCGACGCCACCAACTGGCCTGACGGCGCCGACATCGCGGTTTCGGTCACCGCTAGGCAGAAGTCGGGAAAGGTCACGCAGACCTATTCCTGCCAGGGCGAGGCCGATCAATGGCGCTGTGCCGCGAGCTCGAAGATGAGCGATTTCTCCTGCGACATCGCGCAAAAGGAAATCTTCCTCAAACGCGGCGCCAACGGCACGATGATGCTGGCCAATCCCAACAGCAGCCTGGCGGTCGTCGATTTTTGCTCGAAGGCCGCCGACGGCAAGACGAAATCGGACGACAAGGTCTACCGGCTGGAGCCGATGCCGCAATCGGCCTGCGCGCCGTAACCGCCTATCTTGTCCGCGGTGCCCAGATGGCATATATCTTTGCTATATCTCATCTGAGGATAGAGTGATGGAAAAGGCAAAGGTATTCTGGTCGGGTCGTTCGCAAGCGGTACGCTTGCCGAAGGAATTCCGTTTCGAAACCGACGAGGTTTCGATTCGGCGCCACGGGAAAACTGTTATTCTCGAACCGCTGGCGCAAGACTGGGCATGGCTCGACCAACTCACCGGGCCGGTGGACGACGATTTTATCGAGGCCGCTTCGGAGCAACCCGCTGAACAGGTGCGGCCGGCTCTCGACGATGTATTCAAGTGATCTATTTGCTCGACACCAACGCTATTATTGCGGTCGTAAAACGAGATGCGGATTTGTTGAAGCGGCTCAAGCGGCACGGGCCACAGGACTACGCGCTTTCAACGATTGTCGCCCACGAACTGTACTACGGCGCTTACAAGAGTTGGCAACAAGCCGGCAATCTGGAGCGAATTGAAGCGCTTCGGTTTCCGGTACTTGAGTTTGACCATGAAGACGCAAGACATGCCGGTGAAATTCGTGCGATGCTAGCGGCTTTCGGAACCCCTATTGGACCCTATGATGTTTTGATCGCGGGCCAGGCGCGCGCCAGAGGGCTAACCCTGATAACCCGCAATATCCGGGAATTCGAGCGGATCAAGGATCTCTCACTCGAAACGTGGTGACGTCAGGCGAACGGCACCGCCGTCGTGCCCTTCGGCAGCTTGGCTTCGTCGTCCGGTTCGACATGGATCGTCACCCGCACCGAGGGGATCTCTGCCTTCAGCGCGTCCTCGATGCGGTCGCAGATGACATGGCTGGCCCCGACCGACATGTCGGCGTCGACGACCAGATGGAACTCGATGAAGGTGGCGCGGCCGGCGATGCGGGTCTTGAGGTCATGCACCTCCAGCGCGCCCTTGCAATTGGACGAGATGATGTCGCGGATGCGCATGTTTTCGGTCGTGTCGACGGCGCGGTCCATCAATCCGTTCATCGACGAGCCGATGACATGCCAGCCCTGCCACAGGATGTTGAGCGCCACGATGACGGCCAGCGCCGGATCGAGGATCCGCCAACCGGTCAGGATCGCCCCGACCAAGCCGCCGAAGACGCCGATCGAGGTCACCACGTCGGTCATGATGTGATTGCCGTCGGCAACCAGCGCCGGCGACTTCTCGGTCCTGCCGGCACGGATCAGCGTCCAGGCCCAGAAGGCATTGATGACAGTGGCGATGCCGTTGACGGCAAGACCTTCCCAAGGCTGTTCGAGCGGCGCGGGTGCCTGCCAGGAACGCCAGACTTCGTTGAGGATCAGAAGCGCGGCGAGCACGATCAGCACGCCTTCCAGCACGGCCGAGAAATATTCGGCCTTGTGATGGCCGAACGGATGGTCCTGGTCGGCCGGCTTGTAGCTGACCTGGATCGCCCATAAGGCGGCGACCGAGGCAATGACGTTGACGATCGATTCCAGCGCGTCGGAATAGAGCGCGACGGAGCCGGTGATGTACCAGGCGGCTGCTTTCAGCGCGAGCACGACAAAGGCGACCACGATCGACCAGAAGGCGAGCCCGGCGACCTTTTGCTTCGCGGCCGCCTTGGCCCCGATCGCCATCGAGTTCTCGGCTTCGGCCATCAGCGTCAGGCTGCCTTTTCCTTGGCCTTGCGCGGCAGGTGGGCGACGATGTTCTCGATGATGCGCATGCCGGCATTGTGGCCGAGCGTCATGATCGATTCCGGATGGAACTGCACAGCGGCGATCGGCTCCTTGCGGTGCTCGAAGGCCATGATGACGCCGTCCTCCGTTTCGGCCGTGACGATGAAGTCATCGGGCAGGCGCACCGGATCGGCGAAGATCGAATGATAGCGGCCGACGGTGACTTCCTTGGGCAGGCCGGAGAAGATGATGCCCGGCTTGGAAACGCGGATGCGCGACGGCTTGCCGTGCATGGGAATATGCAGCTGCCGCAGTTCGCCGCCATAGGCTTCGGCCAGCGCCTGCAGGCCAAGGCAGACGCCGAAGATCGGCAGGTCGCGGGCGCGCGCCTTCTTGATGGTCGCGGCGCAATCGAAGTCCTTCGGCGTGCCGGGACCGGGCGACAGCACGACAAGGTCGGGCTTCAGCCGCTCGAAGACTTCCTCCGGCACTGGCGAGCGCACGGTCGAGACATTGGCGCCGGTCTGGCGGAAGTAGTTGGCCAGCGTGTGGACGAAGCTATCCTCGTGGTCGACGAGCAGGATGTTGACGCCGTCGCCGACGCGCGCGGTGGTACGCTCGGTGCTGGTCGAATTGCCCGATTTGGCGTCGCGGATGGCGGAGAGCATGGCGGATGCCTTCAGTTCGGTTTCGGCTTCTTCTTCCTCGGGAATGCTGTCGAAAAGCAATGTGGCGCCGGCGCGCACCTCGGCGATGCCGTCCTTGATGCGGATGGTGCGCAGCGTGAGCCCCGTATTCATGTCGCCGTTGAAGTTGACCATGCCGATCGCACCGCCGTACCAGGCGCGCGGGCTCTTCTCGTTCTGCTCGATGAAGCGCATGGCCCACAGTTTCGGCGCGCCGGTGACGGTGACCGCCCAGGCATGCGAGAGAAACGCGTCAAAGGCGTCCATGCCTTCGCGCAGGCGCCCTTCGATGTGATCCACGGTGTGGATCAGGCGCGAATACATCTCGATCTGGCGGCGGCCGATGACGCGCACCGAGCCTGGGTCGCAGACGCGCGACTTGTCGTTGCGGTCGACATCCGAGCACATTGTCAGCTCGGATTCGTCCTTCTTGGAATTGAGCAGTTTGATGATCTGCTCGGAGTCCGAGATGGCGTCGTCGCCGCGCTTGATAGTGCCGGAGATCGGGCAGGTCTCGACGCGGCGGCCGTTGACGCGCACGAACATCTCCGGCGAGGCGCCGATCAGATATTCGCCTTCGCCCAGGTTGATGAAGAAGGAATAGGGCGAGGGGTTGATCGACTTCAGCTTGCGCGAGATCTCGGACGGCTGTGTCTCGCAGCGCTCGTAGAACATCTGGCCGGGCACCACCTCGAACAGGTCGCCGCGCTTGAAGCTCTCCATCGCGCGGCGCACCAGATTGGCGTATTCGCCGGGCTCGTGGTCGCCGCGCGGTGGGATGCGGTCGGCAGTCTTGAACGGCTCGGCCACCACATCGCGCGGCAGACCTTCGGTCGAAAAGCCTTCGCCCGAATAATCGTAGCGGTCGGTCCAGGCCTTGGCCGAATAGTGGTCGACGACAAGAATCTCGTCGGGCAGGAACAGCACCAGGTCGCGCTGGCTCTCCTTGCGGACGAGGGTGTGGTCGATCGGGTCGAACTGGAAGGCGAGGTCGTAGCCGAAGGCACCGTAGAGGCCGAGATTGGCGTCCTCGGCGGTCTTGAACAAGGCGGTGATGGCGCGCAGCACGGTGAAGACGGAGGGAACGCGGCTGCGCTCCTCCTCGGTGAAGACACGGCCGGGTTTGGCAACGTCGAGACGGATCAGCTTCTTGGAGGTCTCGGCGATCGTGACCTCAGGGAGAGCGCCGAGCGTCTTGCCGATGACCGGCAGCAGCGCCTGGCCACGGCTGTTCAGCGCCTCGACGCGCATGGCGCGGCCGCGGGCCGAGATCACCAAAGGCGGATCGATGATGGCGGTGTCCCAGCGCGTGTAGCGGCCGGGATATTCGTAGTTGGAGGAAAACACCGCGCCGCGCCGGGAATTCAGCCCGTCGACATAGGTGTCGATCGCGCCCTCATAAGGCCGGTCGTGGTGTTCGCGGGTGATGGTGATGCCACCCGCGGTCATGAAGCGCTCAGCGCCGTTTTCCAGAACCTGCATCGTCATTGCCGTCTCCATCAGCTACTTGGGGCAACGGACCCGGGAATGGCTTTAAAAAACAAATGGCCGCCCGGACATTCCGTTGCGGCCACCCTCTCTTTTCACGCGCACGCGTTCGAACAGGCCGCTGTCAGCAGGCCCACCACCAAATGGTCTTGGTCGAACGCATGTTCATCGGGATTCCCATAGCGGCGATTGAGTGGCCACGCAACTGGATTCGGTGCGAAGGCGCCCGGCCTCAATCCTCGAGCGTACCCGATCTTGCGTCGGCGCTCTTCCTGTCGCCGGTCAGTTTCAACAGATCCTCGCCGGCGCGGATGATGCGGCGTGAGCGGCGGGTCAGGATGACGCCATCCTGCGGCGCGAACACCTCCGTGCGGCCATCGGCTTCGCCCGGGGCATGGAGGATGGTGGCGAGACGTGCGCCCCTGACGACGCGGTCGCCGGGCTTGACGTCGTAGAGGACGGCACCGGCGCGGGGCGCCGGCATCATGTCGATGTTTTCGAGCGGTGCGACGACGCCCTTGAAGGAACCTGGAGCGGGCAGGGCGCTGTCGGCGATCACGCCGCGCGCCACCAGCAGCCGGTAGAGCCCTTCGGCGTCGGCCGCGGCCAGCGCGCCATCGACATCGAGGATGCCGCGATATTCGACCGTGGTGGCAACGCGGCGGTCGAACTTCGCCACATCGGCGGGCGCGTTCTGGTAGGGCATGATCGACGCGCCCTCGAAGGTGCCGTCAGTGTCCTCGCTCCACAGCACCACCGCATCGACGCCCATGGCGGCGGCGCAATCGGCCATCGCCGGCCACAGGCTGGTATGGATGTAGAGATAGGCGAGACCCTCGTCGTCGCAGTGCAGGTCAAGCACGATGTCGTGGCCGAGCGACAGCTGCACCAGACGTGACTTCAGCCGCTGATCGGCGCCGCCAAGCGTGGTGTTGGGCAACAGGGCGGCATCCGGTGCCGGGAGCAGCGGAAAGCCTCTGTTGAAGTTGGTGCGGGTGCCCAGGTGAAAGCGACCCTGGTGCTCGCCGAAATGATATTGCGCGCGGCCGATCGGGTTGGCCCAGGGCACGATGGTGATGTTGCCCCTGATGCGGCCTTCGGCTTCAGCCTTGTTCAGCGCCGGCATCAAGGCGTCGATGGCGACGACGCCCGGCAGTTCGCCGGCATGGAGTGCCGCCTGCAGATAGGCCGAAGGTGCGGCCTTGTCAGCCCCGGCGAAGCGGAACACCGGGAATTCGTAGGAAACGCCCTCGCTGTCGCCGGCGATGCGTTCGATCGATTTCTGCATGACTTCCTCCACTGAAGCGAGAAGACATGCCCATTGAAGGTGCCGATGTCGATTGGTCCAGTCCGCCGCGCTATGGGCGCAAGTGGCTACTCGGCGGCAGGCTGAAGGGCGGTGACGGGCGCGCGCCGGTCCAGTGCCTGCGAAAGCACCGCCACGGTGACCGCCAGCAGAGCGAGCACCGCGCCGACCAGCGGCAAATTGGCATAGGACACGCCGGCGGAAAGAGCCAAGCCGCCGATCCAGGCGCCGCCGGCATTGCCGACATTGAAGGCGCCCTGGTTCAGCGTCGCGGCGAGGTTCGGTCCTTCGGAAGCGGCCTCTACGACGCGGATCTGCAGCGGCGGCACGACGACGAAGATCAGCAGACCCCACAGGAAGACGATGCCGATGGCAACAGTGGCGATCGCGCCGAACTGCATGAAGCAGACGAACAGCAGGGCCATCAACAGCAGCGTGCCGATCACCGTCGGCATCAGCTTCCAGTCGGCCAGCCTGCCGCCGATGATGTTGCCGATGGTCATGCCGGCGCCGAACAGCAAAAGCACCCAGGTCACTGCCGAGGTCGACAGGCCCGACACGTCGGTGAGGTAGGGTTTGATATAGGTGAAAACGGCGAAAAGACTGGCTGAGGTAAGCGCCGCGATCAGCATCGCCAGCCACACCTGCAGCTTGCCGAGCACACGGACTTCGGCGCGCAGGCCGCCTCCGCTCGGTTCAGTGACGTCTGACGGCACCAGCCAGGCGATGGCCGCGACCGAGATCAGGCCGATGCCGACCACGGCCAGGAAGGTGGCGCGCCAGCCGAAGGCCTCGCCCAACGCGGTGCCGGCCGGAACGCCGAGGATGTTGGCGAGCGTCAGCCCGGCGAACATCAGCGCGATGGCGCTGGCGCGCCTGTTGCGCGGCACCAGGCTTGCGGCGACGACAGAGCCGATGCCGAAGAAGGCACCATGGCCAAAGGCGGTGAAGACGCGTGCCGCCATCAACAGCCAGTAATTGGGCGCGATGGCGCAGAACAGATTGCCGACGACGAACAGTGCGGCCAGGCCGACCAGCACCGGCTTGCGCGGCAGATGCGCGGTGGCCATCGCCACGATGGGCGCGCCGAAGACGACGCCCAGCGCATAGCCGGTGACCAGCAGTCCGGCGGCCGGGATCGTCACGCCAAGGTCGGCGGCGACCTCCGGCAGCAGGCCCATGATGACGAATTCGGTGGTGCCGATGCAGAAGGACGCAATGGCAAGCGCAAGGATCGGCAACGGCATGGGGTATCCAGACTGAATCGGTTCAATTTTCAGACTGCGCGAGGATCCATACAGGGCGCAATGGTTATTGCCGCAATGCAGCAATGCAGAAAACGGAGAGCAGAAGAGAACGAGGCGCCGAAGCACCTGGTCCGGGGCATTCGGCAAACAGGCTTCCCGGCATCACAGGGTAACAAGTTCAGCCCAGCGGCTTCAATTCCTGGGCAATCGTGGGCAGCAGTTCCGAGACATTGGGATGGATGTGCACGGCGCGCGCCAGCGTGTCGACGGGTGCCCTGGCGTACATCAGGTCGAGCACGCAATGCACCGCCTCGTCGCCGCCGGGGCCAAGCACCGAGCAGCCGAGGATTTCCCTGGTGTCGGCATCGACAAGGATCTTCATGAACCCTTGCGTCTCGCCCTTTTCGACGGCGCGGCCGACGCGGGTCATCGGCCGCTGGCCGACCAGTGCGCGGCGTCCGGATTTCTTCACGGCCGCTTCGGTCATGCCGCAGCGGCCGAGCGGCGGGTCGATGTAGAGCGCATAGGCCTCGATGCGGTCGCTGACCTTACGTAGGTCGTTGTCCAATAGGTTGGCGGCGACGATCTCATAGTCGTTGTAGGAGGTGTGGGTGAAGGCGCCCTTGCCGTTGCAGTCGCCCATCGCCCAGATGCCCGGCACGCTGGTGCGCAACTGGTCGTCGACGGTGACGAAGCCGCGTGTGTCGACAGCGACGCCGGCTTTGTCCAAGCCGAGATCGTCGGTGTTGGGCACCCGCCCGGTTGCCAGCAGCACATGTGAGCCGACAGCCGGCGGCTGGCCGGCCGAGAAGGTCACGGCGACATCCCCGCCCTGTCTGGCGAAGGCGATGTCGTCGGCGCCGAGATGGACCGATATGCCTTCGTTTTCAAGAATCGACAGGATGGCGGCCGAGACGTCCTCGTCCTCGCGGCCAGTCAACCGGGAGGCTTTCTCGATGACGGTGACTTCGGAGCCAAAGCGGCGGAACATCTGCGCGAATTCGAGCGAGACGTAGCTGCCGCCGACGACGATGAGATGGCGCGGCAGCACATCGAGGTCCATCATCGAGGAATTGGTCAGATAATCGATGTCATGGATACCGGGCAGGTCGGGCACCGCGGCGCGGCCGCCGGTGTTGAGGAAGATCTTTTCGGCGGTCAAAAGGTCGTCGCCGACGCGCACCATGTTGGCGGCTTCGAAACGCGCATGGCCGCGATAGAGCGTACAGCCCTTCATGCTGGCGATCCATGTCTCGAGATTGGTGCGTGCGTCGATCGTCACCTTATCCTTGCGCGCCTTGATCCTGGCATAATCGACCCCGACGGGGCCGGAGAGCGTCACGCCGTAATCGGCGGCGCGGCGGGCGAGATGCGCGGCATAGGCGCTGGCCACCATAGCCTTGGTCGGCATGCAGCCGGTGTTGACGCAGGTGCCGCCGATCAGCTTGCGCTCGACGAGCGCCACGCTCATGCCCGCCGCGTTCAGCCGGCCGGCCAGCGAAGGGCCGGCCTGCCCGGCGCCGATGACGATGGCGTCGAAGGTCCGGGCCGTCACGCCACGGCCGCCACGATCAGCAGGCCGCCGATGATCGCCACCGCGTCCTCGATGAAGGCGGCGGGCGGATCCTTGCCGAAGGCGGCGGCCAGCCGGCCACGCGCCTCGGCACCGCCCAGCGTACCGATGACCGCGCCGATGGCGCCGGCGATCAGGCAGACGATGGTGGCGCCGCCGGTCGCGCCGATCACCGCGCCGCTGAAGGCGCCAAGCAGGATGCGGGCGCCGAATTGCTGCGGCACCTTGCGGCTCGGCGTTGACGGCAGCTGGTCGGTGATGAGCTCGACAATGGCCAGGATGGTGAAGATGCCGACGGCGGCCCAATGGCTCATGAAACTCGCCCAGGTGCCGGCGACCGGCAGCCAGCCGAGATACGCACCCCAGGCGACGGCGGCCGGCGCGGTCATGGCGCGAAGACCGGCAATGACGCCGATCAGAAGTGCAAGAAGATAGAGCATATTGATCCCCTCGATCCCAGGCCGGACGACCTTGAGGCGGCAGGCTACCATAGGTCCAATATTTGACCAGTGTTGAGATCGGCGCTTTTCTGTCAGCTTACTTATTTGCAATGACGTCATTGGAGACCACGCCATGGCCGGAAGCGAGCGCGTAAAGATGGCGGCCGGCCAATGGTACACCTGCCTGGATGATGAGCTGGAAGCGTTGCGCGTCACGGCGCGTGACGCATTGTTCGAGCACAACACGCTGCCGCCGCGACAGCGCGGCAATCTCGGGCTCGCCTTGAAATCGCTGCTCGGCGCGGCGGGCGAGGGCGTCCGGATCGAGGCGCCTTTCCACTGCGCCGCCTATGGGTTCAATCTCTTCCTCGGCGCCGGCGTCTTCCTCAATGCCGGCTGTACCATCCTCGACACGGCAAGCGTGCGCATTGGCAAGGGAACGCTACTTGGCCCCAATGTGCAGATCTATTGCGCCGAGCATCACAGGCAAGCGACCGGGCGGCGAGCCGGGCTGGAGATCGCCAGGCCGGTCGAGATCGGCGCCGATGCCTGGATCGGTGGCGGCGCCGTCATCCTCGGCGGCGTCAGTATCGGCGAAGGCGTCATCGTCGGCGCGGGCGCTGTGGTGACGCGCGACGTGTCGGCCAATGCGACCGTCGTTGGCAACCCGGCGCGATCGGTCAGGCGTGGCTGAGTCTCCTCAACCAATCAGGCATGCGCTATCTGTCCGTCAGCCCGCCTTGAGAATTCCCGCCGGTATTGCGCCGGCGACGTTCTGAGCCTTGCGGCAAAGTGCTGGCGCAGCGAAGTGGCGCTGCCGAAGCCGGCCTCGAAGGCCACCATGTCCATCGATTTTTCCGTGGCTTCCAGCAACCGCTGCGCCAGTTCGATGCGCTGGCTTGTCAGCCAGTCGCCGAAGCTGGTGCCGATCGATTTCTGGAAGCGGCGGGTGAAGGTGCGCCGGGTCAGGCCGGCGGCTTCGGCGACGCTGTCGAGACTGTGCGCCTCGCCGAGCGTGGCGCGCACCGCGTCGAGGGCCCCGGTGAAGCGGTCGGCGTTCGCGCTGTTTGCGACGGGGCGTTCGATGAACTGCGCCTGCCCGCCCTGCCGGTGCGGGGAGAGGACGACGTGCCGGGCGAGCCGCAGCGCCGCCTCGGCGCCGTAACGGGCGCGCACGATATGCAGACAGCAGTCCAGCCCGGCGGCGACGCCAGCGGAGGTGACGATGTCGCCTTCATCCACATAGAGCACATCCGCATCGACTGAAATGTCGGGGTGCAGGGCCCGCAACTGGTCCGTATAGGCCCAGTGCGTGGTTGCTTTCCGTCCCGAAAGCAGGCCGGCGGCGGCGATGGCAAAGGTGCCGAGACAGAGGCCGACAATCAGCGCCCCACGCCGGTGCGCGCGGCCGAGCGCTTCGTGGAGGGGCCTGGCCAGCGGGGCTTCCAGATCCTTCCAGCTTGGGATGATGACGATATCGGCATCGTCGAGCGCGGACAGCCCATGCGGGACAACGATGCTCAGCCCGGCATCGGTCTGGATCAACCCTTGCTCGGTTGCGCAGACACGGAAGTCGAAGCGCGGCAGGCCGAGCCTGGTGCGGTCGGCGCCGAACACCAGGCAGGGCACGGAGAGATGGAACGGGCTGATGCCATCGAAGGCAAGCACGGCAATGATCGGGGCGGTCATGGGCTTTTCCGACAGTTGAACGCGGATTGTCCCAATTCTTTCGAATGATGTCAATCGGGTCACTTTTGGCAGCTCGGCGACCTGCCTATTTTCGGCCCATCGCATTCAAGCCGGAAGGGAAAACACCATGTCTGACCCAGCCACCACAACGCCGCGCCGCGCGCTCGTCCTCGTCGACGTCCAGAACGATTATGATGGTGGCAATCTCGCCATCCAGCATCCGCCATTCCCTGACAGCGTCGTCAATGTGGCGCATGCGATGGACGCGGCGGCAGCGGCCGGTATCAAGGTGGTCGTCGTCAAGCAGATGGCGCCCGAGACGTCGCCGATCTTCGCCAAGGGCAGCCATGGCGGCGAACTGCATCCCGAAATCGCAAGGCGCGGCCGCGACCACTATGTCGAGAAGATGCTGCCATCGGCCTTCACCGGCACCGACCTCGAGGAATGGCTACGGGCCAATGCCATCGATACGATCACGGTCGTCGGCTACATGACGCACAATTGAGACCTGTCGACCATCATCCATGCCGTGCATATGGGCTTTGCGGTCGAGTTCCTGTCCGATGCGGCCGGTTCGGTGCCCTACGCCAACAGCGCCGGCTATGCCTCGGCCGAGGAAATCCACCGCGTGATCACGATCATCCTGCAGTCGCGCTTCGCGGCGGTGCTGAAGACCGCCGAATGGATCGAATGCCTGAAGACGGGCGCTTTGCCGGAGCGTGACACGATCCACGCATCGAACCAGCGGGCATTGGCGCGCGACGCCGCGTAGACGGGTCGTCCCGAATGAAAAAGGGCGCCACCCGGCGCCCTTTTGTCCGTCGATACCACGACGCCTAGAACAAGCCTTCGATCTGGCCGGCCTCGTTGAGGAAGATTTTTTCCGAGGACGGGGCCTTTGGAAGGCCTGGCATGGTCATGACCTCGCCGCAGATGATGACGACGAAGCCAGCACCCGCCGAAAGCCTGACCTCGCGCACCGGCACGGTGTGGCCGGTCGGCGCGCCGCGCAGGTTCGGGTCGGTCGAGAACGAATACTGGGTCTTGGCCATGCAGACCGGGAGGTTGCCGTAGCCGGCCTGCTCCCAGGCATGCAACTGGTCGCGCACCGACTTGTCGGCGATCGCTTCGGAGCCGCGATAGATGCGCTGGACGATGGTGTTGATTTTCTCGAACAGCGGCATGGCGTCGGGGTAGAGCGGCGCGAACTGCGAGGCGCCGGATTCGGCCAGCGCCACGACCTTGTTGGCGAGGTCCTCGATGCCGGCCGAGCCGTTGGCCCAGTGCTTGCACAGGATCGCCTCTTCGCCCATCGAGGCGACATAGTCCTTCATCGCCTGGATTTCGGCGTCGGTGTCGGAATAGAAGTGGTTGATGGCAACCACCGCCGGCACGCCGAACTGCCTGATATTCTCGATGTGGCGGCCAAGGTTGGCGCAGCCCTTCTTCACCGCCTCGATGTTTTCCTTGCCGAGGTCTTCCTTCTTGACACCACCATTCATCTTCATGGCGCGCACGGTGGCGACGATGACGGCAGCTGCCGGCTTGAGGCCCGCCTTGCGGCACTTGATGTCGAAGAATTTTTCAGCACCAAGGTCGGCGCCGAAGCCGGCTTCGGTGACGACATAGTCGGCGAGCTTCAGCGCCGTCGTGGTGGCGACAACCGAGTTGCAGCCATGCGCGATGTTGGCGAACGGGCCGCCATGGACGAAGGCCGGATTGTTTTCCAGCGTCTGCACCAGGTTGGGCTGCATGGCGTCCTTGAGCAGGACGGCCATGGCGCCGTCGGCCTTGAGGTCGCGGGCATAGACCGGCGACTTGTCGCGGCGGTAGGCGACTATGATGTCGCCGAGGCGCTTTTCCAGATCCTTCAGGTCGGTGGCAAGGCACAGGATGGCCATGACTTCCGAGGCGACGGTGATGTCGAAGCCGGCCTCGCGCGGGAAGCCGTTGGCGACGCCGCCGAGCGAGCAGATGATCTCGCGCAGCGCCCGGTCGTTCATGTCCATGACGCGGCGCCATACGACGCGGCGCGTGTCGATGCCGAGCTCGTTGCCCCAGTAGATGTGGTTGTCGATCAGCGCCGACAGAAGGTTGTGGGCGGTGGTGATGGCGTGGAAGTCGCCGGTGAAGTGGAGGTTCATGTCCTCCATCGGCACAACCTGTGCGTAGCCGCCGCCGGCGGCACCGCCCTTGACGCCGAAATTCGGGCCGAGCGAGGCCTCCCGGATGCAGATGATGGCTTTCTTGCCGATGCGGTTCAGGCCGTCGCCAAGGCCGACGGTGGTCGTGGTCTTGCCTTCGCCGGCCGGGGTCGGATTGATGGCGGTGACCAGGATCAGCTTGCCGTCCTTGTTGCCTTTCACCGATTTGATGAACTCGGCCGATATCTTGGCCTTGTCATGGCCGTAGGGCAGGAGGTGTTCGGTCGGGATGCCGATCTTCTGGCCGATCTCCTGGATCTGCTTTTTCTTGGCGCCACGCGCGATCTCGATGTCGGACTTCACTTCGGCCATGACGGCTTTCCTCTGGATTGGACGGTGGAGGGGACGGGGTTGATGTCGCTCGCAAGAAGGCTGGAACCGGACGCGCGGGCATCTAACCCTGTCGCAGCCGTGGCGTCAACTTTCATGCAACTATGTTTCCTATGAAGAAAATTCATCCGCGGCCGGCCGACCTCTCCTCGGTTCTTTCTGGCTCCGCTTGCCGCGCCGTATAGAAGCCAGAGCAGGGGCGTCTCCGCCGTCTCAAAACAGCCGCACAATGCACGGAATGCGACAGAAGCGACGGCGCAAATTCGCCATCACCGGAGGTTGTAACAGAACAGCGTTACTGCGTGAGCACGTTGCTGATTTCGACCATGTTGGAACGCACCCGAAGCACGTAGAAGCCCATGGTCGTAAGATGTGTCGGCAGCAGCCAGCCATCCTCCCGGCCGTTGGCGATGATGAAAGGCTGGATGCGCAGCGCCGAGACGAACTGCGCGTCCATCGTGTCCCACAGGCTCTGCAGGTGCTTTTCCTTGATGACGCCCTCGAAATCGGCCTGGGCGCCCTTCATCAGGCCATAATAGGCATAGAGCTGGCCATAGGCGAACCAGTAACGGTCGTCGGCACGGAAGTCGAACCAGCCATTGTTGTGGTTTTCGGCGCGCTCCTTGAGGATGGCCGAGGTCGAGCCGATGTCGCTGGCGATGCGATCGATATATTGCTTCAAATTATCCGCGCGGGCGTCGAAAGTCGCCTGGCAGGTGGCGAGGCGGGCGTTGAAAGAGCGCAGATTGCCCATTGCGCGCCGATACATGCTGGGGGTGGTCGCGGTCATGCCGTTGCGGCTGATATACCAGATGGACTCGTCATACTGCAGCTGGCCGCGGGCATCCTGGAGATTGGTGTCGATCTGCGAGGTGGTGCGCACACGGCCGAGGTTGTCGGCAAGCTCGGTGGCTGTGCGCCGCACCGCCTGATTGATGCCGCGCTGGAACGAAGCCTTGTTGTCCATCCATGGCGTGTCGTCCCAGTCGATGCCGAACAGGCCGAGCTTGTAAAGGACCATCGAGGAGACCCAGGCGTTCTGATTGACGTTGAAGTCGATCAGGTCGGCGGCAATCTGAGCGATGCCGGAGTTGCCGCAGGTCTTTGCCGTATCGGTGCCGGCGCCCGCGGCAACCTGTTCGCCGGCGGAAACATTGCGTTTCTCGAAGCTGTAGGTGTCGGGATAGTTCGGGTTGAAATTGCGCCACCATTGGGTGGCGTAGAAGAAGTTGGCGTAGAGGCCGACAAGCACCAGCAGTGCGATGCCGACCGCGGCCTTCAGGATCCAGCCGCGCTGCGCGTACCAGCGCCCGGCCCACATGAACGGCCACAGGATGACGCCGATGACCAGGCCGATGCCGCGGCCGATCCATTGGAAAATCCGGGTGAAAAAGTTCACGATCGGATCGAGCATGGCTGTGTCACCCCTCAGTCAGTCAGGCCGTAGAGGCGCGTGCGGAACGCCACTTCGTCCTTCAAATATGTGGTTTTCAGAACGTCGACAACATGCGATCGCCAAGCGTCGCTGAAGCCGTGATAGTCCCTGTAGAACCCGTCCTTGTTGAAGATGTAGCGCGAAATGAAATCCGCCGGCACGAAATCCGAAATCAGCCTGTTGGTCAGCCAGGCGTCGGGATGGTCCGGTTTGGCGCGGATCACCAGAAAACGCTGCTGCGGCAGGACGTCCTCGATCTTGAGATGGCCAAGCTGGGCGATCTCGCGCTTGGCGGCGTTGAGGAAGGGGAAATTGCCGTCCCTGGTGATCAGGTCGGCATGGCTCTGGATCCAGGTCTGCAGCCAGACCTTGTCGACATCGGTCAAATTGCGGTTCGGCTCGGCGTCGCGGATCAGCGCGCGCACCACCATCTCGGCGCGGTGTTCGAGATAGCCGGACGCCTCGATCCAGGAAGCGCGGGGCAACTCGATGCGGCCGGTGGCGGCCAGGAACTTGAACACCTTGTCGGCATCGTTGATCGAGAGATAGCTCACCTGCCATGGCCGCGAGCGGCGAAAGCCGGGGGCGGCCGGGTCGCTGATCACGGTCGTCATTTCGGGATCGACGAAGACGTAGAGCCCGCCGAAATGGCTGGTCCAGTAGGCGCTGTGGCGGAAGATCACCTGGTCGGGCACCAGCGCGTTCTCGCGGATGTCGCCGCAGACCTTGGCCAGGTCCACCATGCGGGTCAGCATCGCATTGTCGCGCCAGGCATCGGGTTCCTGTTTCAGCCGGTCGACGAGCTTGCCGAGTTCGGCCGCCTTGCCCAGCACGTTCTCGGCCGACAGCACCTTGAACTCGACCTGGTTGATCGACAGCAGATCCTCGATGTCGTTGACCTTGGGAACGGAGTCCTCGATCTCGCCGTAGATGACGTCCTTGATGGTCAGCGCGTCGATGGCGCGCTGGTTCCTGGTCATGAACTCGAACATCAGTTGCGAGGTGTTGGAGAAGGCGGTGTGCACCACCGGCAGGTCGATCTGCGAGGGCGTCAGGATGATGAAGCGGCGATTGACCTCGTTGGGGTCGAGATAGTCATAGTCGCCGCACTCCTCGGCCACTTCCGGCGAGAAGCCGGTGCGGTCGATCTGGAAGCTCTCCAGCCTGGTGGGCTTGAGCCCGAAGGCGGCAAGCGCCTTGTTATAGCGCTGGATGAGATGCGGCTCGTCGACGGTGAGCAGCCGGCCATAGATCAGCTCGTTGTCGCGCAGGAGGTCGGGTTTTTTGCTGATCATGTTGAAGGGTCCGAGGGGCTTTGCCTGATAAGGCGAAGCGCCAACGCTGACGCCTCCCTCTCCCCGTCGTTCACGGGGAGAGGGTGCCCGAAGGGCGGATGAGGGGCGTGACCTTTCCTTCTCCCCTTGTGGGAGAAGGTGGATCGGCGCGCAGCGCCGAGACGGATGAGGGGTGTTGGCCGGAGCGCCGTTGATGCCAAGCTGGAACACCCCTCATCCGTCGCCTTCGACGACACCTTCTCCCACAAGGGGAGAAGGGAAGGCTGGCGCACCTCACGCATTCCAAAGCCCCTTCTTCTTCATCTCCTCCATCTCGCTTGCCGCGCGTTCGCGCAGGCGGGCGTCGCGCAGGAGTTTTTCCACCGCGGCGTCGTCGGACTTGTCGGAATAGCGGAACTCGCTGTCCGCGTAGCGGTTGATCTCCTGCATCACCATATCCATCGAGAACGGGCCGCGCAGGTCCTCGATCATCGCCTTCTTGTCGTCGTAGCTCTTGTGCATGAAGGCTTCCGGTTTCTCGAACCAGTCGTCGGGAAGCTCGATGTCCATGGCGCGCATCTTGATGGCGTCGGTGACATTCTTGATGGCGCGGCCGGTGAAGCGCGGCTCGGCGTCCTTGATCAGGTGCAGATAGGTGCCGATATCGGCCATGGTCCTGGGCGCGCCGTTCTCCTTCATGTAGCGTTCATAGACCCGCATCAGCCCGTCCTCCCGGGGCTTCTCGTGTTCCTCATAGGCTTCCGCGACGGCGCGCTGGATTTCCTGTGCTGCGTAGAGTTTGTGGTCGCCCAGCGGAATCTTGTGGTTCTTGCCGGCGAGAAGGACAAAGATGTCGATGTAATCGTCGCGCGTCTGCGGTCCGTCGACCAGCCAGCGGGCGCCGGCGCGCTGGCGCAGCGCGTCGTCGACATTTTCGGGATAGTTGGAGAACATGCCGAACGAGCAGTTGCCGCGCACGACCGTGGACGCTCCTCCGAAGGCGTCCATCAGGACGCCGGTGATTTCCTGCTGGCCGGCCGAGGCGCGGTCGTCGGAACGACGCGCCGCCACCTGGTCGATGTCGTCGATGGTGCCGAAGCCGATGATGCGCGGGTTCAAGACGTTGTTGATGAACTGGCGGCAGTTCTGGCCCGACTTGCCCTGATAGGATGAGATCTGGTCGACGCCGAAATTCTCGTAGGCGAAGGGGTAGCCTGCGACCTGGCAGTAGTCGTGGACGAGGCCGGCGATCATCTGGATCAGCGTCGTCTTGCCGGTGCCGGGCGCACCGTCGCCGATGAAGGTGAAGAGGAAGCCGCCGAGTTCGACGAAGGGGTTCAGTTCGCGCTCGAAGTCATAGGCCATCAGCATCTTGGCGAGCTTGACCGACTGGTATTTGGCGATGTGGTTGCCGACGACCTCTTCGGGCTTCTTGAAGGTCATCACCAGCGGCTTGGAGCGCTTGCCGGGCGCAACATCGAAACCGTCGAGGGTGAAATCGTCGACGTCGATGCGGATATGGGCGTTCTCGAGCGGGCCGATGCCGTCGAAGCGGCCTTTGCGCGCCAGCAGCCCGTCTATGGCGACGCGGGCGAAGGCACGGGCGCGAGTCATCAGGTCGGCATCGTCGGACGAACCTGCTATCGCCTTGTCGAGGCCGGCGATGATCGACTTCACCGCATCCTGGGGTGTATCGAAGAGAAAATCCGGCTCGGGAATGTCACTCGGCGCCTCGCCGTCGCTGTCGATCAGCTGGAACAGGTAGGAGGCCAGGCTGAAGGCCGCGATGTAAGCCGATGCCGACAGGAGCTTCTTGAAGGTGGCCGCATCGTCGCCCTCGAGCGGGGCGCGGGCGTTCCTGGCCTGCAGGCTTTCGAGATCGGAGCCTTCGGCGAAGACGTCCGATATTGCGAGCGCGATCGCCGCGCCGCGCCGGGCGCGAAACAACAGCGTATGCTGCGGGATGGTGAGCAACTGGTCGTCCGGGTGGACGGCGCCGACGGTCTTCGACAGTTCGACCTCGCGCGTGCGGCGCACCGAGCCGACCGATACCGTCGAGACGAAGCGGCGGTTGGTGCCGGCCAATGCCGTGCCGGATTCGCGCGAAGAATCCTCCAGCACGACGATGCGGGTGATGAAGCTTTGCGCGGTGGCGCGGTGCTTCTCGATCGCCGCTTCCGGAATGGTGGTCAGGCCGGTGTCCATGAAGGATGCTCCCTGGTGTGACGGTCAGACGTCCGAGATGACCTGTCCGTTGGACAGGATGTGGACCTTGTAGCCGCCAAAGATCTTCTGCGCTTCGCCGGCGGCGTAGAGCGCCTGGTAGGCCTCGTGCGGGATCAAGGCATGGTTCTCGTAGCTCGACACGCCCTGGCGCGCCGCTTCCAGATCGTCGGTGTCGATGAAGAATTCCTCGGACGCCGGCTCGCTCGACCAGAGACCCCTGCGGCCCGGCTTCTCACTCTTCGAATAGACTTCCTGGATCGTCCAGGTCAGCAGCCAGGCATTGTCGGGCTTGCGCACCTTGGCCAGCACTTGGGCGACGACGGAGTTGTTTTCGGTGATGCCGGCCGAATAGAAGGGACCGAGCACCACGCGGCGCAGCTGCTTGGGATGCAGGTCGGGGAAATCCTTGTCGAGGTTGACCGCGATGGTGGCCGGCGACAGCGTGTAGGCGGAGTTCTTCTCGGTGAAATCGTCGAAACGATGGGCAAGCTCGGGATTGAGCAGGCCGTCGACGGGCAGCGGTATGTCGACCTTGTCGTTGAGCTTGCCGTTCCTGTCGACGAGCTGGTGGATCATGTTCTCGGATGAGTCCTCCACCGTCACCATGTAGACCAATGGCAGGTTGGCGCTGCCGTCGAAACTCGCCCAGTGCACGAGATAATAGGGCCGCGCCGTCTTCGGATTGACCGAGACCTTGGCGGTCTGCGCCAGTGTGAACGGGCCGAAGGTTTGTTCGCTCTTGACGTCCTCGAGGTAGAGCCGTTCGGCCATCGACCGCTGCAGCGCCTCGGGGAATTCCTTGTGGCGCAGGATGAAGTCCGCCATCTCCTCGCGCAGTTCGCTGGCCAGTGGGATGTTGGCGAGCCGCGCGTCGGCCTGCAGGCGGTCGTTTTCCAGTTCGAGGAGGTTTTGGAATACGGGGTAGCCGCTTTCGGCCCGCGAAATGCGGAACGTGTCCATGAAGCCCAGCCGATTGCGCCAGCAGGAGAAGGACTTGTCGAGCCGGGCGATGTATTCGGCGACGATCCCGGCGACGATGCCGTGCCGGTAGAGCGGCGAGCGGTCGTCGCGCATAAACACTTCAAGTCCACTGAGCGCGGCCGTGATCGCCGAGAAATACCGCGCCGCCGCGTCGTTTTCGGAGATCATGCTACTGGCCCTGGGAACGTCGCACCTGTGCGTGCGGCAATTATGACTGCACGTAGTTGGCCGAATTGTGCTTCTTCAGCACCTCGTCGAAGCGGCGGGCAAAGGCGTCGTCGGCAAGCTTCTTGCGGCGCTGGATGTCGGCGGTGGCGACCATGTTCTTCTCGTGCATCTCCAAGAGGTCGCCGATGTGCTTCTGCGAGGCGGCGCCGATACCGGCCATGGTTTCCTCGGCCGTGTTGTCGACCTGGCTGCCCAGAGTGTTGATCTTGTGGGCGACATCCTGCTGGGCGGCGGTCTTCAGCGAATCCTCCAGCGCCTTGTAGAGCACGATGCGCTGCTCGGTATCGATGGTCAGCTTGTTGATCAGCGTCGACTGCGCGGCGATCTGGTTGTTGAGCGAATCGACGAAGGTCTGGAACATCGAGGTGTAGCGCTCCAGCGTCTGGCTTTCGGCCAGCAGTTCCTGCTCCTTGGCCTGCTTCTCATTGTATTCCGTGGCCATTTTCGAGCGTTCGCCTTCGAGCTGCGTCCGGTCAATCTGGCTGGTCGAGGCAGCGATCTTGTTCTCGATGTCGAGCAGCATCGGATTGAGCTCCTCGATGCGTTTCTGCACGGCTTCGAGGTTCGTCATGGTGGCCTTGCGGCGCTCGATCACCTGCGACAGGCTGGCCTCCGACGTCTTGTAGCGTTGGTCGAGGATTTCTTTCTGCGCCTTGAGGATGCCGACGATGGTGTCGGACTTGGCCAGCAATTCCTGCAGATTGCCGGCCAGCGACATGTTGCGGACGCGGTCGGTGCGCATGCGCTGCTTGCGCTGCG
This sequence comes from Mesorhizobium sp. B2-4-15, assembly GCF_006658505.1. Lineage (GTDB taxonomy): Bacteria > Pseudomonadota > Alphaproteobacteria > Rhizobiales > Rhizobiaceae > Mesorhizobium. The sequence goes on along the minus strand of NZ_VFUZ01000011.1, from coordinate 104,574 downwards.
CCGAAAAGACGCCGACGAAGTTCTCCCAGCCGGTATAGTTCTTCATGCTCTCGAATTCGGCGCCGAAGACATTGGTCGCGTCCTCGAGCCCGATGATCAGGTCGGCGATGTTGCCTTCCATCACCTTCTGCTGTTTCAGCACGTCCTCTATACGGGCGTTCTCGATGTCGAAATTGGCGTCGCCGATCTTCTTGTCTGATGTGGCGAGCGTGTCGAGCACGGTGCCGGATTGTTCGATCCTGGCCCGCATGTCCTGGACGACCTGCTTGGTCTTGGCAATTTCGGCGTCGAAATCCTGCAATGTCGCCATAAGGGCCTCCCGCTTCGGCATCAGGTCGCTGGTTGCGAACAGCGGCGAATATAAGTGGGGCATCGGGGGATTGAAAGGCGCGACGACAAGGACGGAGCGAAAACAAAATATCCGGCCGCGCCCTTGAAAGCCAATGGAGCCGTGGTCATGGCGTGATCAACTGGCCAGCCAGTCATAGTTCAGCTGATTTTGAACTTTCATGCCGGCAAAGCAATCAGTCTCCGCCGAGGCGGATGCCCTCCGAATTCGACAAATAACTGACCAGTTGCAGCCGGCTCAGGGTTTTGGGTCGGCCTTCAGATAGGCAATGACGTTGGCGATGTCGTCGTCACTGCCGAGGCCACCAAAAGCCATCCTGTTGCCGGGCACCTTCAGCCTGGGCGCCTTGAGGTATTCGGCAAGGTTCGCCTCGTCCCAGACAAGGCCGGCGGCGCCGGCGCTTTTCATGGCCTCCGAATAGTGGCCGAGGAAGCTTTCGGCGGTTCCCGCCGTGCGGCCGACGACACCCATCAGATGCGGGCCGACCTTGTCGCGGTCGCTAGCCGCTTCATGGCAGGCAATGCACCGGTTGAAGACGTGCTTGCCCAGCATCGGGTCACCGCCAGCATGAGCGGCAAGCGAGGTGACAAGCAGAAGGGTGCTGGCTGACAAAACGGCTCGAAGCATGGCTGACCCCGGGGAGCTCTGGCTGATGGCCTTATAGGACGGAGGCCTTAACAAACGCTGCATCGGCAGATCGGGGGCGATGCGTGATCCGCGCCCGGTCAGGCCCTGGTGAAGCCGATAAAATCATCGGGCGCGGCGCGGCCCATTTCCTCTTCCCAGTGGCGGCGGCAGAGCGAGACATAGACGTCCTTGCCGATCGCCACCTGTTCGCCCTGGCGGGCAACCTTGCCGTCCGGGCCGAGGCGCACGACCATCGTCGCCTTGCGGCCGCAGCGGCAGATGGTGCGGACCTCGCGCAGGTCGTCGGCGATCGCCAGCAAGGCGCGCGACCCGGAAAACAGCTTGCCCTGGAAATCGGTGCGCAGGCCGTAGCACATGACCGGGATGTTCAGCCGGTCGGCGATGCGGGCGAGCTGCCAGACCTGCTCCTCCTCGAGAAACTGCGCCTCGTCGACGAAGACGCAATGCACGGCGCTGCGCCCGTTATGTTCGGCGACGCGGGCGAACAGATCGTCGCCGTCGCGGAACATCTCGGCCTCGGTCTCCAGCCCGATGCGCGACGAGATCAGGCCGCTGTCGCCCTTGCTATAGTGGCCGGCGACGAACAGCATCGTGGTCATGCCGCGCTCGCGATAATTGTACGATGCCTGCAAGAGCATGGTCGTCTTGCCGGCATTCATCGTCGCGTAGTGGAAATAGAGCTTGGCCATGCCGCTCTTTTAAGCCGACTTGTCGCGGGGCGGGGAGGGCCTGCCGCCGCATTCCCCTGAAAAAGCCGTCACGGCCGGCACCGACAGGGTGAGGCCGGGTCGGCAAAGCGTCGGCCGTGTCGCTGATTGGCCAGCCCGCGCCGTTGATCGTGATTGCCTTAATGCTTGAAACCGCACGAGAATGGTGTTTGGCTGACGAAACAAGGCGGGCAGAAAAACCGTAACTTCGCCTCGCCAAAGAATCGCAATGGGAGAAAGTACATGTCGCGTATGAATTCTTTCGTCGCCGGCCTCGGCCTGGCGGCTTTCCTGTCCACGAGTGCCGCCTTTGCCGGCGATCCGGCGAGTTGCAAGACGGTTCGTCTCTCCGATGTCGGCTGGACCGACATCCAGGCCACCACCGGCCTCGCCTCGGTGCTGCTTACCGCGCTCGGCTATGAGCCGAAGGTTATCCAGCTGTCGGTGCCGGTGACGATGGCGTCGCTCAAGAACAAGGACCTCGACGTCTTCCTCGGCAACTGGATGCCGTCGATGACCAATGACATCAAGGATTACACGGCCGACGGTTCGGTCGAGACCATCAGCACGAACCTGACCGGCGCCGGTTATGGCATCGTCGTACCGACCTATGTCGCGGATGCCGGCGTCAAGTCGCTGACCGACCTTGGCAAGTTCAAGGACAAGTTCGACGGCAAGATCTACGGCATCGAAGCCGGCAATGACGGCAACCGCATCATCCTCGACATGATCAAGAACCCGAAGGACAACCTCGCCGGGTTCGAGCTGGTCGAGTCCTCGGAGGCCGGCATGCTGACGCAGGCCGAGCAGTCGATGAAGAACAATGAGTGGATCGCCTTCCTCGGCTGGACGCCGCATCCGGTGATGGGCGCCATGAAGATCACCTATCTCGACGGCATGGGCGACAGCGGCTTCGGTGCGGCCACCGTCTACACCAATGTGCGCAAGGGCTACACAACCGAGTGCCCGAATGCCGGCAAGTTCATTGCCAACCTGAAGTTCAACCTCGACATGGAAGGCCAGATGATGGACGCCATCCTGAAGGGCGGCGACCCCCAGACGGTCGCGACCGACTGGCTGAAGAAGCATCCGGACGCGGTCAAGCCATGGATTGCCGGCGTCACCACCTTCGACGGCGGCGATGCGGCGGCGGCGGTCAAGACCGCGCTTGGAGGCTGAGCCGGCTTTGATTTCGGCATGACCGAAAGAAAAGGGCAGCCATCTGGAAAAGGCTGCCCTTTTTCTTATGCTGTGACAAGATGACGTTGCGACAGTACGGAGCCAAAGACAGAGCTCCGGCGGAAGAGGGGTGAGATGGATCCGATTTCCAAATTCATGGTCGATCACAAGATCCCGATCGGCGCCTGGGGAAAGTCCTTTTTCGGTTTCCTCACCGACAATTTCGACACCATCTTCAGAGCTTTCTCCAACGGGCTCAATTTCATCCTCGACGGGCTGGTCAACCTTTTGCTGATGGTCCCGCCGGTGCTGCTGGCGCTCGCCATCGCCGTCATCGCCTGGCTGCTGCAGCGCTCACGGCCGCTCGCCATTGCTGTCTTCCTCGGCCTGATCTTCATCATCAATCAGAACCTCTGGAAGCAGACGGTGCAGACGCTGGTGCTGGTCGTCGCCGCCGCCGCGATGGCGATGGCGATCGGCGTGCCGCTCGGCATCTGGGCGGCGCACAAGCCGAAGGTCTATCGCGTGATGCTGCCGGTGCTCGACCTGATGCAGACGCTGCCGACCTTCGTCTACCTGATCCCGGTGCTCACCCTGTTCGGCCTCGGCAACGCGCCCGGTCTCATCGTGACCATCATCTTCGTCATCCCAACCGCCGTCCGGCTTACTCATCTCGGCGTCGTTTCCGTGCCGAAGTCGATCATCGAGGCCGGCGAGGCGTTCGGCGCCACCAAGCGCCAGCTCTTGTGGAAGGTGGAATTGCCCTCGGCGCTGCCCACCATCATGGCGGGGCTGACCCAGTCGATCATGCTGTCGCTGTCGATGGTGGTGTTCGCCGCCCTGATCGGCGCCGGCGGGCTGGGCACCGAGATCAACCGCGCGCTCGGCTCACGCCGCATCGATCTCGGGCTTGAAGCAGGCTTGGCCATCGTTGTGCTCGCCATCGTGCTCGATCGAATGACCCGCATTGGCGTTGGAGGCAAGAAATGACTGTCGCCGTTGATTTCAGGAACGTCGACATCGTCTTCGGCGCCGACCAGGCGGGCTCGCTGGCGATGATCGACAAGGGCGCGACGCGCGCCGAGATCCTCGAGAAGACCGGCAATGTGCTGGGCTGTGCCGGCGCCAGCCTCACCGTGCATGAGGGCGAGATTTCCGTGCTCATGGGTCTGTCCGGTTCGGGCAAATCGACATTGCTGCGGGCGGTCAACCGCCTGAACGTCGTCTCGCGTGGCCAGGTGCTGGTCAAGGACGGCGACCGCACGGTCGACGTCGTGACCTGCGACGAGACGACCTTGCGGCGGCTGCGGCAGAAACAGGTGGCGATGGTGTTCCAGCAGTTCGGCCTGCTGCCCTGGCGCACGGTGGAGGAAAATGTCGGCCTCGGTCTCGAACTCGCCGGCGTGCCGGACGCCGAACGCAAGGAGCGTGTGCACAGGCAGCTCAAGCTGGTCAATCTCGACCAGTGGTCGAAGAAATACGCCCACGAGCTTTCGGGCGGCATGCAGCAGCGTGTCGGTCTGGCCCGCGCCTTTGCCACCGAGGCGCCGATCCTGTTGATGGACGAGCCGTTCTCGGCGCTCGACCCACTGATCCGCACCAAGCTGCAGGACGAATTGCTGCAGCTGCAGGCGGAATTGAAGAAGACGATCATCTTCGTCAGCCACGATCTCGAGGAAGCGCTGAAGATCGGCAGCCACATCACCATCATGGAGGGCGGCCGCATCGTCCAGACCGGCGCGCCGGAAGACATCGTGCTCAGGCCCGCCAACGACTATGTCCGGGACTTCATCGCCAATGTGAACCCGCTGTCGGTGCTGACCGCCTGGAACGTGATGCGCGACCGCCGCGACCTCGAACACGGCACGGATGGCTGGGTGTGGCTCGACCGGCGCAAGACGACGCGCTTCAAGATCGACGAGCACGGGTTGGTGGCGGCGGCCGAACGCGACGGCAAGCCGGCGGTGTGGGTGTCCTGCGCCGACGTCGAGGCACAGCCGGAGGAGGGCGCCCAGGTGTTCTGGGCCAATCCCGGCACATCGCTGAAGACCGTGATGCTGGCCATGCATCGCTCGCAGACAGCGCCGGTCGCGCTGTTCGACGACCAGTCGCGTTTTGTCGGCGCGATCGGCATCCGCGACGTGCTGAGCGCGGTGCTGCGGCGATAGAGCAATTCCAGGAAAAGTGTGAAACGGTTCTCCGTCCGGAATTGCGTCGCCAGAAGATAGTTTAATTCAGGTCGCCACCGGCAGGCGTAGCTCCGTCAGCAGTCCACCGTCCGGATGATTGGACAGGCGGATCTCGCCCCCGGCGGCACGCGCGATGTTGCGCGCGATGGTGAGGCCGAGACCAAGACCGCCGGTCTGGCGGTTGCGGGATTGTTCCAGCCGCACGAAGGAGCCGAACACGGCATCGATCTGGGCCTGCGGTATGCCAGGCCCTTCGTCGCGAATGGCGAGCGTGATCGTGCTCTCCGAGCGGTGGAGGCTCAGATGCGCCTTCTTGCCGTAGGTGACGGCGTTCTGCACCAGATTTGTGACGCAGCGCCTGAGCGCGACCGGCCGCGCCACGCAGATCAATCCGCGCGTACGGGTGCCGTCATTGTCGAACGAGACGTCCGGGTAGGCGTCGGCGATCGATTCCACCAGCGACCAGAAGTCGATGCGTTCGCTCTTTTCCTCGGTCACCTCGAAGGTGGCGAAGTCGATCACGGAACTGGCGATGCTCTCGACATCGGCGAGATCATGCGCCAGCGCCTCGCGAACCGCCGATTTGCGCAACAGTTCCAGGCGCAGCCGCATGCGCGTCATCGGCGTGCGCAGGTCATGCGCGAGTGCGGCGGCAAGATGTTCGCGGTCCTCGACATATTCGCGCAGCCTGGCCTGCATGGCGTTGATTGCCCTGGCGGCGGCTTGGACCTCGCGGCTGCCCGACTCGGCGATCGGCGGGCTCTTCAGGTCCTTGCCGATCCGGTTCACGGCGGTTTCCATCATCCGGTAGGGCGCCGTCAGCCGGCGCAGCGACCAGATCGACATGATCACCACCAGGCCGGCGATCAGCGAATAGAGCGGCAGGCTGTCGACGCTCAGGATCGGGCCGACGGGCGTGATGGGCTCGGTGAAGTTCAGCCACTGGCCGTCGGCGAAGCGCAGCGAGGCGGTCAGCTTGTCGCTCTGGGCAAAGTCGGCGGCCAGGACCAAAAGGTCGCGTTCCACCTGGCCGATATCGGGGCCGGACACCATGCCGCCGGCGTCATCTGCCTCTCGCGTCGCCGGATCGCGCCGCACGCGCGCGTCGGTGACGCCGAACTTCGACAGCCGGCCGACGAGGATGTCTTCCAGTTCCGCCAGTTCATCGTCGCCGGCGATCGAGGAGGTGACGGCGGGGGTGTCCGACACGGTGAGCGCATAGGTCGAGTTGAACAGGCCCGCGGCGGTCGCCTTGCGCTCCTCGGGCGTGGCGCTGCTCATCAACTGCACCAGCGAATAGGCGCGGTCGTTGAGGCGGTAGAGGTCAACCACGTCGTTCGCGGCGGCGCGGTCGTGCGCCACGATATAGAGCGTTGCCACCTGGCTGATCAAAAGGCCGGCAATGACGATCAGCAGCACCCAGACAGGCAAGGTCTGCGGCAGGAAACGTCTCATTCGGAGGTCGTCTCGGGCAGGAACTGGTAGCCGCCGCTGCGCACGGTGAGGATCAGTTTGGGCGTCTTGGGATCATCTTCCATCTTGCGCCGCAGCCGGCTGACCAGGATGTCGACGCTGCGGTCGAAGGAATAGTCGCTATCGCCGCCGGAGAGCTCGATGAGCTGATCGCGGGTCAGCACGCGCTGCGCGCTCCTGACGAAAGTCTGCAGCAGGTTGAACTCGGCCATGGTCAGCTCGACCCTGACATCGTCGGGCGCGGTCAGCCGGCGCCGCGAACAGTCCATCGTCCAGCCGGCGAAGCGGTAGATCTGCTTGGGGGTGGCGCGCTTCGGCTCGGCGGCGCCGTTGCGCCGCAGCACGGCGCGGATGCGCGCCAGCAGCTCGCGCGGGTCGAAGGGTTTGGGCACATAGTCGTCGGCGCCCATCTCCAGCCCGACCACCCGGTCGGTCGTCTCGGTGACGGCGGTCAGCATGATGATGGGCGTCGAATACTGGGCGCGCAGTTCGCGGCACAATTCCAGCCCGCTCTTGCCGGGCAACATGACGTCGAGCACGATGAGGTCCACCTGCGCACGGCGCAGGATGGTTTCCATTTCGGTGCCATCGGCGGCAACCGAAGTGTGCAAGCCCCGCTTCTGGAAGAACTCCTGCAGCAGGTCGCGGATGCCCTTGTCGTCGTCGACGATCAGTATGTGTGCGTCGGATTTCACAGGTGCCCCGTCTCGGTTGCCGGCAAAGCGATTCTTGGTCGATGAGCCACACGATAGAATTCGGGCCATATGTTGGCCAGTGCCTTGCATTTCAAGGTGGAAGGAATTCGGCTTTCCAGCATAGAGGGCATTTGGCGGCTTCCCGCCAGCGAGCCAGAAACAATCCAGAAACAAAATTCTACAATCCGGAAAAACTCCTGAAAAGGTAGGGCGGCATAACGGTGCCGTGGCGGTCAGGTCATTGGCTGCGACGATAGTCTCCGGGTTCGCGGATAAACCGATGCCAAGGTTGTCGATCAGTCTGTTGGGTGCGTTGCTGGGTCTTGGCCTGGTGACCACCGCTGTTGGACAATCCGATGCAAAGGCGCCGCTCACCCGGACTGAACGGTGCGCCAATCTCAGCCACCAATTTGATGAAGCACTCGAAACCCATGCCACGGCAACGCAGGTCACCGCGGCAAAGGCACTTCAGAGAAAGGGCAACCGGTACTGCGCCGCCAAGAAACAGGCGCAGGGCATCCGGATGCTCGCCAACGCTTTGAAGCTGCTTGGAGTGACACCGAACGACCCAGTTCAGTGACGCTCAAACTCGACCCGCAAGAAAAAGGAAACGAAGCCATGAAAAAGTCCCTCCTGTCCGCCCTCGGCCTCGCCGTTGCTCTCGCCTTCTCGATGCCGGCTCTCGGCAACGCCGCCGCCACCACGACCACGACCACTGCTCCGGCTGCCACCACGACCACCACTGCGCCTGCCGCCACCGCTCCGGCCGCGAAGGCTGCTCCGATGAAGAAGGCCGCGAAGGCCTGCAAGGTGACCAAGAAGCATAAGTGCCCGGTCAAGAAATCCGCCAAGAAGGCCGCTCCGAAGAAGGCTGCTCCGAAGAAGGCCTAATCCGCCCCAGGACACCTCTCCATCAAGGCCGCCCCAGCCGCAAACCGGCTGGGGCGGCCTTCTGCCATGCGCTTGATCGGAAACTGAACACCGGTGGCTTCCGGTCACGCGCTTCGACCTGCCTTAACCCGTTTGCAACGCCGGCCCTGTAGGACAGCCCGCATGAAGAAGCGGCTTTCGTCCATTTTGCGCTCGATAGTGTTCGGCGGCCTGGTTGCCACCGGCATTGCCAGGGTGCTGATCCTGCTCACCGCCAGCCCGGTGCCGGATCCGGCGAGCGGGCGCACCGAGCCTTCGCTGTTTGCGCCAGCCATTTCCAGCAAGTGGGACTACATCACGCCGGCACAGACCTGGCTGCTGATCCTGCTCACCAGCGTAACGCTGATCTGCGTTGTCGCGTGGCCGATCGCGGCATGGATGGAACACCGGGCGGATGCCGACGCAAATCGCCGCGTCTTCGGCCGTCAGGGCCGTTGAACCGCGACCGACAATTTCCCACATGATGGTGAATGACCGGGCCGGCCCGCCGACGGTCTGCATGCCAATCCAAAATGGACGATCGCTGCCGCGCGTGGCAAAATGCGAGGCGAAGCCCGATCGGGAAACTGCCGGTTCCGATGCCAGAAATCACCACAAAACCGCGAACCAAGGTCAAGCCGCAGACCGAGCGGCCGAAGCTCTACAAGGTCATCCTTATCAATGACGATTTCACCCCGCGCGAATTCGTGGTGACGGTGCTGAAGGGCGAGTTCAAGCTCAGCGAAGACCAGGCGCACCGGATCATGATCACCGCGCACCGGCGCGGCGTCTGCGTCGTCGCGGTCTTCACCAAGGATGTCGCCGAAACCAAGGCGACGCGAGCCACCGACGCCGGCAAGGCCAAGGGCTATCCGCTGCTGTTCACGACTGAGCCGGAGGAGTAGAGCCGCCGGTTCGCCGCAGGCGAATTCATCGTGCCAGTGACACGATGAAAAGCGAGCGAACGCTGGGGAGTTGCCGGAGGCAACGGGACCCCCGGCAGACGCCGCATGCCGTAGAGGGCCGGGAGCAAAACAGCGCCGACAATTTGTGGGACACCATGACGACCAGCGCCGGCGCTGCCCCTCAGGGAGAAGGGAAGCTCATCGTCCCTCGCGGTACCACATCGAGCCCATCGCCAGAAGCAACAGGCCGAGGCCGAGGAAGCCGCCGAACAGCGGCACGCGCGAGACGGCCTTCAGGACGCTGTCATCGGTGGTGCGCAGGCCGATCCAGTCGTTGCCGGAGGCAGCACCGGCCGAGCGCACAGGCACGATGGAAGGCAGGCTCACGTCGCTGCCAGTGGCCGCGGACGGGGTCAGCCGGCGCACGCTGCCGCCGGTGGCTTCCGCCGGCGCCTTCAGCCGGTCCTCGGTGGAGACGACATCGGCGAATTCCGGCGCGTTGACCGGTCCGACATGGGCCAGCGCGGTGAGATCGCCATTGGCGACCTGGATGAGGCCGATCTCGCTGGTCTGGACGCTGCCGAGGAAGACGCCGGGCTCGGATTTCTCGAGCTTGACGGCCAAGGTCTTGCCGGAGGGGGTGATGATCTGTGCCGGGCCGGGTTCGTCGGCCATCGTCTGGCGGCGGATCTCCAGCACCATGCCGCGTCCCTCGGCGGTCAACCGCTCCTCCTCGAGCTCGGGTTCCTTCATCAGCCAGTGGGCGATGCGCCGGTAGAGCTGGACATGCGGGCCGCCGCCCTCGAAGCCGCGCGCCCACAGCCAGCCCTGATCGGACAGGAGCATGCCGACACGGCCTTCACCCTTGCGGTCGAGCAGGAGCAGCGGCCGGTTGTCGGCCCCCTTCATCACCACTTCGCCTTGCGGGTTCTGCACCCCGATGGTGCGGAACCAGCGGCTCCAGTGCGGCGGTTCTGTGGCCGAACCGTCGAGGCCGCGCGTCACCGGATGACGCTGGCCGAGATCGGTCAGGCGTGGATAGAAGGCCTTTTCGACCACCTCGCCGGTCGGCATGGCGGGCAGCGCCGACATCAGCGGCGTACGCGCGATCGAACTTTCTCCGGCATATTCGGGGCCGGCGGCGATCAGCAGCGCGCCGCCCTTTTCGACATATTCCGAGATGTAGTCGTAATAGAGGATCGGCAGCACGTCGCGGTGCTGGTAGCGGTCGAAGATGATGAGGTCGAAATCCTTGATCTTCTCGACGAACAGCTCGCGGGTCGGGAAGGCGATCAGCGACAATTCGTTGATCGGCGTGCCATCCTGCTTCTCGGGGGGCCGCAGAATGGTGAAATGGACGAGATCGACCGAGGCGTCGGATTTCAACAGGTTGCGCCAGGTGCGCTCGCCCGCGTGCGGCTCGCCGGAGACGAGCAGCACGCGCAAATTCTCGCGGATGCCGTCGACCAGCGCGATGGCGCGGTTGTTGGTATCGGTCAATTCGCCCGGTTCGCGATCGATGGCGAGTTCGATGATGTTGCGGCCGGCGCCCGGAATGGTCACCTGCAGCGGCATCGCCTGGCCAACGGTGGCGTGCTCGACCGCAACCTGTTCGCCATTGACCGAGACACGCACATCGACAGGGCCGCTCTCGTTCTCCGTCGAGATGACGCGGTAGGTCATGTCGAGCGGCTTGCCGACGAGGCCGAAGCGCGGCGCGTTCTCGAAGCGGATGCGGCGGTCTTTCTCGTGCTCGTTGCCGGTGATCAGCGCATGCAGCGGAGCGCTGAAGTCGGGCGCGCCCGGAGGCGCGTCGTGCACCTCACCATCGGTGATCATGATGGCGCCGCCGACACGCGAGGGCGGCACGTCGCGGAAGGCGCCTTCCAGCGCGCTGAACAGCCGGGTTTCGGTGCGCTCCTCGGCGGCGTCGGACTTGCCGGCCTCGACGACGCGGACGTCGAACTGCTTGAAGCGGCCAAGACGCTGTTGCAGCCCGGCGAGCGCCTCATCGGCCTGCTTGGTGCGGTCGCCAATATCCTGGCTCTGGCTGCGGTCGACGATGAGGGCAACCACGCTCTTCAGAGGGTCACGCTCCTCGTTGAGGAATACCGGATTGAAGAGGGCGGCGGCGAGCGCCAGCAGAGCGACGAAGCGAAGGACCGCGCCGCGCTGGCGAAACCACAGGCCGACAAGCGCAAGCAGCGCCAGCGGCACAAGCACCAGGGCCCAAAGCGGCCAGGAGATCAGCGGTTCGAAGGAGATCGACCAGTTCATGCCTTATCCTCCCTTTGTGGGGAGGGGCCGATCCGCGTGGGGAGCGTAACAAAGAACCTCATCCTACTGCCCCAGCCGTTCGAGCAGTATCGGCACATGCACCTGGTCGGATTTATAGTTTCCGGTCAGCATGTACATCATGATATTGACCCCGGCGCGCAACGCATACATGCGCTGCATCGGGTCGGCCGGCACGGTCGGCAGCAGAGGGTCGCCATTCTCGTCGACCGCCCAGGCGCCGGCGAAATCATTGGCGGTGATCATGATCGGCGAAACGCCGTCGCCAGTGCGCACCGGCCGGTTGTCGGCATTGCTGGCGTCAAGCGATGCCTCGACCCAGAGCGGGCTGCCAGCGAAACGGCCGGGAAATTCCGGCAGGATGAAGAAGGATTTGGTCAGCACGTGATCCGAGGGCACCGGCTCCAGCGGCGGCACGTTGAGGTTGCCGAGGATGTCGCGCAGCCGTTCCGTCGCCGGGCTGGTGGAATCGGCGCCGATGCCGTTGGCGAACTGGTCGCGGGTGTCGAACAGCACCGTACCGCCCTGCTGCATATAGGCATCGATGCGGGCGATCGCGGCCTGGCTCGGCATGGGCGCCGCCGGATTTATCGGCCAGTAGATCAAGGGATAGAAGGACAGTTCGTCCCTCGATATGTCGACGCCGGCTGGCGCGCCCGGTTCCAGGGCGGTCTTCTCGATCAGGAAGCGGGTCAGGCCCTCGAGCCCAGCGCGGCTGATCGAATCGTCGCCCGGCACGCCGGTCAGCACATAGGCGATGCGGGTCTTCGAGATCGCCGCGATCGCGGCCTCGTCGCCCGGCTTGGCATCGTCGGCGCGGACGAGATCGGCATGGCCGAACAGCGCGCCAAGCGCAATCAGGATCGCCGCGGTGGTTGTGGCCGCGCCGGCACGGCGCGGCCGGCGCGAAAACAGGCCGCCCATCCACAACACCGCCAGCGTGTCGAGCAGCATCAGCACCAGGGCTGCCGCGACCAGCCCCCCCTTCAGGTTGCGCGATTCATCGAAGGCATACTGGATCGTGGTGACCGGCACGGTGATTTGCGGGCGCGCCAGCGGCTCGAACGTGCTCGCGGCATCAAGCAGGTTGTGAGCGAAGACGCCGGTCTCCGAGCCATAGAGTCCAGGCGGATTCTCGAAAGTCACCGGCAGCGCGCCGGCGCCTGGCACCAGTGGACGTGCATCGGGTGTCGGCGGCACCAGCGAGCCATCGGCCGCGATCATGCGGTAGGGCGCCAGCGACGTGGCGGCGGCTTCGGCATTGGCGATCGCCGCACCCTGGTTGCGCGACAGCTGCACGATGCGGCGCAGCATCTCGACGAAGCTGCCGGAGATCGGCAGGTTCGACCAGGTCGCCTCGGGCGTGACGTGGAACAGCACCACCGTGCCCTTGCCCTTCTTCAAGCCGGTGACCAGCGGCGTGCCGTCGGCAAGGGCCGCCCAGGTGCGCTCGACGATGTCGGGTGTCGGCTCGGCCAGCACCTGCCTGCTCACCGTGACCTCGGTGGGCGGCGCCAGGTCGGCGAAGGGGCCGGCCTTGGGAAATTCGGTGACCGGCTGCGGCGACGTCCATGACAGTGCGCCGCCAAGCGAGCGCTCGCCGGTGCGCAGGCGAACCGGCAGCAGGTCGTCGTCATTGCCGGCGGCGGCCAGCCGCGAGCCCGCGAACCGCACCAGCGTGCCGCCATTGTCGACCCAGTCGACCAGCCTTTGGCGGACCTGCGCCGGAATGGTGCCGATATCGGCCATGACGATCATCGCCGGCTTCTGGTCGAGGATCTGCGGGATGGCGTCGGCGAGATCGGCGCTGGAGGGTTCGACCAGATCGGCGAAAGGCTGCAGCGCGCGCCTGATGTAGTAGAGCGGCGACAGGAGGGGCTGCGCTTGGTCGGCTTCGGCTTGCGACAGCAGCCCGACGCGGCGGCGCTTGGAGCTTTCATCCAGCACGCGCACCGCACCGGCGTGGCGCTCGCCGTCGAGCGCGATCGAGGCGAAGTCGTTGCGCAGCTCGAACGGTACCGTCATGGTGCCCGTGGCGGTGGCTTCGCCGGGCGCGAAGGTCAGCGTCGCATCGGCGATGCGACGCCCCTTGTCGTCGAAAGCGCCGGCGGTGACCTGCGCCGGCGCCGGATCGCCCGGCGCGCGGATGGCGGTCAGGGCAAAGCCGTCGACCTGATTGTCGGCCGCGGTCAGGCCGGTCAAGGAAAGCCGGTCCGCGGTGGCCCAGACGACGCGGGCGGCATTTTTCGACAAGAGCGTGTTGAAGGCGGCCTCGTCGCCCTTTGCCGCCAGGCCGTCGGCGAGCACGGCGACGCTGGCGCCGGGCAAGGTCTCCAGCACGCCGGCGACGCGGGCATAGACAGCAGGCCGGTCGGTCGGGATCGGCCGAGGCTTGGCGGCACGCAGCCGGTTCAGCGCGGCGGCGGCATCGAAGGGGCCGATCTCCGCGTTGGGCTTTTCGGCGGTGAAGGCGAGGATGACCGGCACGCCGTTTGAGCCGGCATCGGCGATCAGCCGTTCGGCGGTGGCGACGCGCTTGCTCCAGTCGGCGGCACTGGCCCAGTCATTGTCGACGACCAGCGCAAGCGCGGCACCCTCGGCCGGCAATTTCTCGCGCGGATTGAAGACCGGTTCGGCCAATGCCGCCACGACAAGGGCGGCCATAAGGAGCCTGAGCAGCGTCAACCACCAGGGGCTCCGCTGCGGCGTCTCCTCGCGCTTCAGCACGCGCGCCAGGATATTCAGCGGCGGAAAGATTTCGGCCTGCGGCTTGGGCGGCGTCAGCCTGAGCAGCCACCAGATCACCGGCAGCGCCAGCAGGCCCCACAGCACCATGGGAAAGCCAAAGGAGAGCGGCAGCCAGCTCATGCCACGGCCTTTCCAGGCTGACCGGAGGTCGGCGCGGCACGACCAGAGGTCAGCCCAGGCTGACTGCCGGTCAGCCCGGCACGACTAGAGGTCGGCCCAGGCTGACTGCCGGTCAGCCCGGCATAAGAGCCGTCGGCGGTCATTGCCATGTGCAGGCGCACCAAGGCGTCGGAAGCCAGCCGGTCGGTGTGGTTGACGGTGAAGCTCCAGCCGAGCCGCTTGCACCAGCCGGCCAGCTCCTGGCGGCGGGCGGTGTAGAGCAGGCGGTATTCATCGCCCAGCATCTCGGCGCGTCCTGCGGTCAGCTTGTCGCCGGTCTCGGGATCGGTGAACTCCGTGCGGCCGGCATAGGGGAAGGTTTCCTCGGCCGGATCAGCGACCTCGATCAGATGCGCGCGCACGCCGTGGCGGGCGAGGACGTCGAGCCAGGCCATGGTTTCCTCGACGGGATCGAGGAAATCGCTGACGATGATGATGTCGCAGAAGCGCCTGATGTCGGACAGGTCGGGTTTTGCCGGCAAGTCGCCGGCATGCATCAACTGGGCGGCGATGCGCTCGGCGCCGTTGCGCGCGGTGAACGGATCGGTCAGGCCAGGCCAGGCGATGCGTTCGCCGCTGCGCGACAACAGTTCCGCCATGGCCAGCGCCAGTACCAGCGCGCGCGATTGCTTGGAGACGCTGGCGCCCGTCGACTTGTAGAGCATGGAGGGCGAGGGATCGGCCCACAGCCAGACCGTATGGGCGGCTTCCCATTCGCGGTCGCGCACGTAGGTGTGGTCGTCGCGGGCCGAGCGGCGCCAGTCGATGCGCGAGGCGTCACCCTCGACATAAGGCCGGAACTGCCAGAAATTCTCGCCGATGCCGCGTTTGCGGCGGCCATGCCAGCCGGCGATCACGGTGTTGACGATGCGGCGCGCCTCGACCAGCAGGTCCGGCACAAGCGAAGCCCGCAACCGGCCGCGGGCGAGCGCGTCGCGCGTCGCTGCCGGAGCCTGGACCTCGCCGATGCGCGCCATTAGATACCCTTGACCAGCTTCGCCACCACGTCGCGCACGCTGGTGCCCTCGGCGCGGGCGGCGAAGGTCAGCGCCATGCGGTGCTGCAGCACCGGCTCCGCCAGCGAACGCACATCGTCAACCGAAGGCGCCAGCCGCCCGTCGTAGAGCGCGCGGGCGCGCGTGCACAGCATCAGCGCCTGGCTGGCGCGCGGTCCCGGCCCCCAAGCGACATGCTTGTCGGTCTCGGCATTGCCCTGGCCCGGACGTGCCGAGCGCACAAGGGTGAGGATCGCCTCGACAACGCTTTCGGGCACCGGCATGCGGCGGATCAGCGTCTGGATCTCCTTCAGCCGGGCGGGCTGCAATACATTGGCCGCCTTGGCGTCCTCGACGCCGGTGGTTTCCAGCAGGATGCGGCGCTCGGCCTCGATTTCAGGATAGAGAATGTCGACTTGCATGAGGAAGCGGTCGAGCTGGGCTTCGGGCAGCGGATAAGTGCCTTCCTGTTCCAGCGGGTTCTGCGTCGCCAGCACATGGAAGGGCAAGGGCAGATCATGGCGGATGCCGGCAATGGTGACGTGGTACTCCTGCATCGCCTGCAGCAGCGCCGACTGGGTGCGCGGCGAGGCGCGGTTGATCTCATCGGCCATCAGAAGCTGGGCAAAGATCGGCCCGGAGATGAAGCGGAAGGATCGCTTGCCGGTCTCGTCCTGCTCCATGACCTCGGAGCCGAGGATATCGGACGGCATCAGGTCGGGCGTGAACTGGATGCGGCGCGAATCGAGGCCGAGCACGACGCCCAGCGTCTCGACCAGCTTGGTCTTGGCAAGGCCCGGCACGCCGACCAGAAGCGCATGGCCGCCGGCCAGCAGCGCCACCAGCGTACGCTCGACGACGTTCTCCTGACCGAAGATCACCCGGCCGACCCCGTCGCGAATCCTGGAAATGTCGGCGAGCGCCTTCTCGGCCTCGGCGACCATGTCCTTTTCGCTGATCGGGCTTTCCTTGACCATCACGCTCATGCCGCATCGATCCCTTTGGTTGGAAATACCGGCCCGCACCATACCATAGGTGCCGCGATTCGGCCTCGCGTAGCGCCTATGTTCGAATTTAAATCACAGACTTAGGCTGACAAGCGGAACAACAGTGACTATTTCGTGACCATGACGGAACACTCGCCACATCGCGAACAAAGCCTTACCGGTGCCACCGAGGCGCGGGGCCTCGAGGCGCTGATCGCGCGTGCGGCGCGCGCCGATAAGGGCGCGGCGCCGGTCGAGCGCTGGAATCCCGACTTTTGCGGTGATCTCGATATGGAGATCAAGGCTGACGGTACCTGGTTCTATCTGGGAACGCCGATCGGCCGCATGCCGCTGGTCCAGCTTTTTTCCTCGGTGCTGCGCAAGGATGCCGACGGCAGGACCTATCTGGTCACGCCGGTGGAAAAGGTCGGCATCCGCGTTGCCGATGCGCCCTTCATCGCCGTCGAGATGGATGTTTCGGGCCGCGGCGAGGAACAGATCATCACCTTCCGGACCAATGTCGGCGACGTGGTCGAGGCCGGACCGGAGCGGCCGCTGCGTTTCGTCGACGAGGACGAGACCGGAGGCCTGAAGCCCTATGTGCTGGTGCGCGGCAGGCTCGAGGCGCTGGTCGCGCGGCCTGTCATGTACGAGCTGGTCAGCCATGGCGAGGAGATCGAGATCGACGGCAGGACGATGTTCGCCGTGCGCTCCAAGGGAGCGGTATTCGCGATCATGCCGGCCGACCAATTGAAACAGCTGAGCGCGTGATGGACCAGATGGCACCGGCGCCGTTTTCATCGGCGGATTTTCGCACGCGCTTCGCCGCGCAGCCGCAAGCGCATGCCGACGACGACTATGGCGATCACCGCTTCAATCCCGGCCACCCGCGCCTCAGCCAGAACAAGGCGCTGCGCGATGCCGCGGTGCTGATCCCGGTGGTCGATCATGTCGGCGAGGCGACGGTTCTGTTGACCAAACGGGCCGAGAAGCTGCGCAGCCATTCAGGGCAGGTGGCCTTTCCCGGCGGCACCATCGACCCGACCGACGCCAGCCCGGAAGCAACGGCGCTGCGCGAGACCTTCGAGGAGATCGGCCTCGGCTGCGATCGCATCGAGATCCTCGGCCGCATGCCCGATTATGTCGCCGGCAGCGGCTACCGCATCGCGCCGGTGCTGGGCATCGTGCGACCCGGCTTCGAGCTGACCTTGAACGCCGACGAGGTCGATGCCGCTTTCGAAGTGCCGTTGCGTTTCCTGATGGACCCGGTGAACCACAAACGCGACAGCCGCATGTGGAACGATCTCGAATGGTTCTTCTACGACATGCCCTATGGCGACAGGCGCATCTGGGGCGTCACCGCCGGCATCATCCGTACGCTCTATGAAAGGCTCTATGCGTGAGTGTATCGATTGCAGGCAGGGCCGACTGGCTCGGCGACAAGCATCTGCAGCGCCTGCTTGGCGTGCTCGCCGAGGGCGGTGAGGAGGCGCGTGTCGCCGGCGGCGCCGTGCGCAACACGCTGATGGGCCAGGCGGTCGCCGATATCGACATCGCCACCACCTGCCTGCCGCAGGAAACCGTCCGCCGCGCCGAGGCGGAAGGCTTCAAGACGGTCCCGACCGGCATCGAGCATGGCACGATCACGGTGATCGCCGGCGGCAAGCCCTATGAAATCACCACTTTGCGCGCCGATATCGAAACCGATGGCCGTCGCGCCAGGGTATCGTTCGGCCGCGACTGGAGGCTCGATGCCGAGCGGCGCGATTTCACCATCAACGCGCTCTACGCCGAGGCTGACGGGACGGTTGTCGACCTTGTCGGCGGCGTCGCCGACATCGAGGCGCGCCGGCTGCGCTTCATCGGCGACCCGGAGGCGCGCATCCGCGAGGACTATCTGCGCATCCTGCGCTTCTTCCGCTTCTTCGCCTGGTATGGCGAAGGCCGGCCGGACGCCGAGGGGCTGAAGGCCTGCGCCCGGCTGAAGGACGGGTTGGCGCAACTTTCGGCCGAACGCATCTGGTCCGAACTGAAGAAGCTGTTGTCGGCGCCTGATCCCTCGCGGGCGCTGCTCTGGATGCGCCAGGCGAGCGTCTTGACCGCCGCACTGCCGGAAAGCGAGAAATGGGGCATCGATGCGATCCACGGACTGACCAAGGCCGAAAAGGATCTGGGCTGGGCGACAGATCCGATGCTGCGGCTGGAGGCGATCGTGCCGCCGGACGCCACGCGAATGAAGACGCTCGCCGAGCGCCTCAGGTTGTCGACCGGCGAAGCAGACCGTTTGCGCCACTGGGCGGTGGCCACCGCCGTCGCGTCGAGGACGACCGAGGGCGAACTGGCGAAAAGGCTCTACCGTGGCGACCGGCAGGGGTTTGTCGATCGCCTGCGGCTGGCGCTTGCATCGGTGCGGATGCGCGCCGCCGAGGACAATGACGCGCTGCTCGAAGCTGGCGGTTTTTCGCGCCTACTTGCCTTCGCGCTCAAATGGGAAAAACCACTGTTTCCGCTGAAGGGCGCCGATCTGACCGCGCTCGGCGCAACGCCGGGGCCGAAGCTCGGCGAAATCCTCAAGAACCTTGAGGCGGAATGGATCGAGGCGGGGTTTGCGCTTGATCGCGGCGAGCTGCTTGACCGCGCCGCAAAGGCACTCGAAACCTGAAGCGCGTCGCGTGGAAACGGATCACGCGCCGCGCTTTGGATCAGGTCTTGTCTCGATGCATGCCGTTCTCCCAAGGCCACTTTGGGAGACCTGCATCCCCCATCTACCTGATTGCCACGGGAGCCAGGGCGCGTGACAGGCTCGCTTCGCCTTTGCCATAGAGGGAAGCCCTATAGTTGACCAGGGTGTCGGTCCGAGCCGTATTGAGCAGATCGTTGGTGATCTGGGTCGGCGTGGCATTGGTGAACTTGCTGCCTATTATCGCAGCATATCCTGAAATGATCGGCGCGGCGAAGGAGGTGCCATAAAGGCCTGTCTTGCTCCCATCGACACCAACCACAAGGAAGTGGCTTTGCACGAGCGGATTGGAGCCGGCGTAGTCCGAGTACCAGGCAAGCTGCGCCTTGTTGGTTGTCGTGCCATTCGTCGACAGCGCGCCGACGAAGATTGCTGTTTGCTTGCCGATCAGGGCGAGATTGAGATAGTCCTGCTGGCCGTTCGTGACACCCCCGACCGCGACGGAGTCGTTGCCGGCCGCCTTCGAGATGATGGCCGATCCACTGCTGGCATAGGAGATGATCGACGCCTCTTCCGGTGCCCACCCGATCTGGTTCACGCTGTAGCCCGCGGTCGTGTACATCCCGTAGCTGAGGTTGAGCACGTTACGGCCGGGCGCTAGTGAGACCGCCGAACCTGTGGAGAAGTCTTTAGATCTGATGCTCGCCCAGGGCGCGATCATGCCGGCTTCCTCGCGGGTCCATTCACCGTGCCGCTGGTTTTGAACCCCGACGCCGAAGTTACCGGAGAAGCGCGACGAACTGCTGAAGTCGTCGACGATGGTGATGGTGACGCCCTGCCCCTTGTAGCCTGCCGCCCATGCGGCGCCGACGTCGGGGCTCATCCATCCTGGTGTGGCAGCTTGCGTACGCGCGGCCGGGATTGTTGCGCTCACGCATATGGTTAGGCCGCCATGGCACAGCGCGGCCATTTCGTCCGCATCGGGAGCCTCCTGTGCCGACGCGATCGGCGCCGACAGCATGGCGAAAGCGAGGGCGATACCGAATTTCAAGTGATTACCTGACATGTTCCAACTCCGGTCAAACAAGAAACTGGGACGGGCGATCGCGAACTTCGGGGCGAGATGGTTTTCTCGATCCAAGGCCTCGGCGATCAGAAACTAACACGGTAGTTCAGCCAGAGGTGCTGGCTCTCCGGTTTAGCGTTAACCAGATATTTCAGCGTTTCCTCAGGTGCCATCTGGCTGGCAGCGAGGCGGCAATTGACGCTGTAGGTACCGAAGTCGCCATAATCGGCTTCGCAGGACTTTTCGGTGAGCTTGCCGCCGAAGGTCGTGGTGAGCGACAGGGAAAGCGTACTGTTCGGACTCGGATGCATCTGGGTGAGGAAGCCAAGCTTCAGGCTGGGCTGGATCCGATACTTCTCGCCCTCTTCTCCGGTTCCAAAGCCCCAAAGGATGCCGGTATCCTCGGTGACCTGGGTCAGCAGGTCCACGTGCATGTCGACCCAGCTTGCGCGGTACCATTGGTTGAACGATACCCGGTTTCCGTTCTGCAGTTCGTAACCGCCATTGCCCAGGCCCCTCGCGCGATCGCTGAGTGGCGAGCCCTGATGGATGTCGACCAACGATGTCGTCATTTCCTGGGCAATAGCCGGGGACGCCTCAAGGAGCGCGCACAGGAGGAGCGCCGCCGAGCGGAAACTCTCTCGATTGCCGGACTTTTCGCGCATGCGCGAAACACCTCGCCTACCGATTCCGGGCCAGTGCCTGATGGCGACGGGCTCCTCTTGCAGCCCGCTGTAGCCGGATTATCGGTGCGACAATGGCACGGATCGGTTACCGCCGGGTTTACTTAAGTTAAGGCGAATGTAATTTTTTGGCCCTGCGAGGTCTGGCGGCATAACGTTCGTGATCGCGTCGAACGCCCATCGCGGACGCCGTGGCCCAACGCTGTTCTATCTGCTTTACAGCCAATCTGGAGCGCCGACGCTTATCTCTTGCCATGAACCCAAGCGCCAAGACCTACGCCGCGTCGCGAGCCTTCTGGATACGCGAACGGATCGCCTCGATCATCGTCTCGCGGATGATCGTCTCACCATGTGTCTCGCGCATGTGTTCGACGGCACGGCGCATCACTTCGGCTTCCTCGTTGGCACGGGTGTGCCAGTCACAGCCGGGAACGAGCGACCCGCAGTGAAATTCCTTCATCGGATTTCTCCCTTTCCTCCATGGAACCCGGTCAAGGCTCCGGTACCTTTCTTGGCTCGTGGCCCGTCCGAGTTGCACCTTCGGATCATCGAGCGGGTGAGCATAACACAGATGGGGTGATGTTGGTTGCGGTCAATGGCTAAAAGGCGGAGCAGCGCTGCTCCGGTCGCGTCGGGTCGCGGCCCGGTTTTACGCAATTCCGAACGGAAAACCATTTCCGCTCTTCCTGGAATCGCGCTCAGGCGAGCCGCCGGCGCTTCCCGACCCGGCCCGACAGATAGGCCAGTCTTTTCAAGCGCCTATTAGACGAAAAAGAAATCTTCCGCAGCGCCAGGCGCCACATTCCGCGCCCATTTCGCGGGAATGGGACAGCAATGCGGCTTACATGCCGTTCACCATTTTGTTATGGCCAGCGGACCTCCGGCGGCAGGCTGGACAGGATCGATACGACATTGCCGCCGGTCTTCAGGCCAAAAATGGTGCCGCGATCGTAAAGCAGGTTGAATTCGACATAGCGGCCACGGCGAATGAGTTGTTCGTCGCGGTCGCCGTCGGTCCAGTTCTCGTTGAAGTTGGCGCGCACGAGGTGGCTGTAGACGACCAGGAAGGAGCGTCCGATATCCTGGACGAAGTTGAAGTCGGCATTCCAGCCGCCCTTGTCCTGCGCTGAATGCAGCCAGTCGAAGAAGATGCCGCCAGTGCCGCGCGGCTCATTGCGGTGCGGCAGGAAGAAATACTCGTCGCACCAGGTCTTGAACTTCGGGTAGTCGGCAACGCCGGCGTTCTTCTCGCAAGCGAACTGCATGGCGCGGTGAAAGGCTGCCGTGTCGGGATCGTCCTGGGTGCGGCGGCGGTCGAGCACCGGCGTCAGGTCGGCGCCGCCGCCGAACCATTGGCTCGAGGTGACCACCATGCGCGTGTTCATGTGCACGGCTGGCACGTTGGGATTCCAGGGGTGCGCGATGAGTGAGATGCCGGAGGCCCAGAAGCGCGGGTCTTCCTCGGCGCCGGGCATCTGCTTCCTGAGTTCGGGCGAGAACTCGCCATGGACCGTCGAAGTGTGGACGCCGACCTTCTCGAAGACGCGGCCGTGCATCATCGACATGGTGCCGCCGCCACCCTTGCCCGCGTCGCGTTCCCAAGGCGTCTTTTCGAAACGGCCCGGCGCCCACGAAGCCAGCGGGCCCTGAAGATCCTGCTCGATCTGCTCGAAGGCGGCGCAGATGCGTTCGCGCAGCGCCTCGAACCACAGGCGTGCCTTCATCTTCTTCTCTTCGATGTCGGCGGGCAGGCCAGCCGGTATTTCGGGTCGTTCCAAGTGCCGTCTCCGGTTGCGGGCGGTGAGTCCACAAAAGACTCGTCTTTTCCGGGCGCGATCCCTAATCTCTTAGGGAACACGGTCAAGTGTCATTGCGGCACCGCGCGTCCTTTGGACGCGCAAGGGATGCCGCAAGACTTGGTTTTCGCGCATGACCCTTCCGAAACGCGGTTCCGGTTTCGGGGGCACGCGCTGCGGTGCAAGGAGTTCTTTCGTGCGCACCCCGGCAAGACCGCCGCTGGATGGCCTGAAGAAACGGCTCGACCAAAGCCGGGCCGAACGCGCGCGCATGCCGCGTGACGGTTTCCTGCGCGAGACCTTCGTCCTGCCGCGCTCCGATGCCCGCCTCAAGGCGAAAGAATGGTTCGAGCGCTTCCCCAAACAGGCCTACTGGACCGAGATCGAAAGCTGGTTCGAGCGCCCGGGCGATCTGATCGAGTTCACCATCAGGCGGCTGCCGGCGGCGGATTAGGACCCCACCAACAGCCGCCTCGCGCCGGTGCCTTCCCTTGCCAGCCGGTCGCCCTTGTTCCTGAGCGGGCATTTGTCGATAGACATGCAGCCGCAGCCGATGCAGTCGGTCAGCCCGTCGCGCAGCTTCTTTAGCTGGCTGATTTTCAGGTCGAGGGTATCGCGCCAAGCCGTTGAAAGCAGATTCCAATCTTCACGTGTCGGCGTGCGGCCTTCAGGTAAAGATTCAAGTGCGGCACTGATTTCAGCCAGCGAGATGCCGACCTCCTGCGCGACCTTGATGATGGCCACGCGCCGCAGCACGTCGCGGGCGTAGCGGCGCTGGTTGCCTGACATGCGGTGGCTGCGGATCAGCCCGCGCGCTTCATAGAAATGCAGCGCCGACACCGCGACACCGCTGCGCCTGGCCACCTGGCCGACCGTCAATTCCGTTACAGGTGCCATGTCCCACTTTCCGCTTGACCTCAAGTTAAGTTGAGCTTGTAGCGAAGACATGTCGATTGGGCAAATAAGGAGAAGGCGATGTGCGCCTGGGTGAGAATGACTGGAGAAACCGCTGTCATCGGCGACGGCAAGGGCGGTGCCGTCGATGGGCGGCGGATCCTATCCGAGCTGCCGGACGGCTTCGCCAGCCACCATGGCGACGGAAAGCGCGACGTTGATGCTGCGCGCGGTGCCTTGCATGGGGATGGTCAGCCGCGCATCCGCCGCCTGGTGGACTTGATCCGGCACGCCCGCGGATTCGCGGCCGAACAGCAATATGTCGCCACTGGCGAAGTCGAAGCGCGTATAGGCGGTGGTGGCCTTGGTCGACAGAAGCACCAGCCGGCGCGCGCCGGCCTTGCGCCATTCCTCGAAGGCCTGCCAGTCGACATGCCGGGTCAGGGCAGCCATTTCGAGGTAGTCCATGCCGGCGCGCTTGAGCGCCTTGTCGGAGAGCGGAAAGCCGGCCGGTTCGATGATGTCGACGCCAAGTCCAAGGCAAGCGGCGAAGCGCAGGATTGTGCCGGTATTGCCGGCAATGTCAGGCTGGTAGAGCGCGATGCGGAGACGACAGTTCATTTCCGCATCCTTCTAATAAGTGGCAGATCGGCCACAGCGGGCTGGCGGTTTTGGAAATTCCTGGACCTGCGGGTGGCCATTTTCTGCGAAGTTGGGTATGTCAGCACCATTGTCAACCCGAACCGATGGAGGGGTATTTCATGATGACCATGCACATCCAGCGCCCCTCCCGTGGGCTTACCTGCCTGCTGGCGGTTTCGGTACGACAATTCTCCTGACTCTCTAAGACTTGATCGCACCGATTCCCGCCGAAACGTTTTTTCGGCTCTCGAAGGAATCCTGCGATGTTTTTCAAAAAGTCAAAAGGGTTGAACGCCCCACCTGAAGACGTCCGGACTGACTTGTCCAGTCGTGTCCAGACCGATGCTCGGCATCGTGTCCGGACCGATGCAATCCGCGCCTCCGGCCGAATGCCGGCGGACGACGTTGCTTCGCCTTTTCATCTCTATTTTCACACGGAGGACGGACCGATGTTCGATCCCTACAGAATACCGGGCTCGAGGAGCCTGCATATCCACCGGCTGCCGACCTGGGCGCTGCTGATCGGCGACACCTATTCGTCGGCGGTTCATGCCGAAGTCCGCCGCCGCCCGCATCGCGGCATGCTGCCGGATGTCGATTTCTCGCGCGCGGTTCCCGATCCGAGCCGGCCGTCGCTGGTGCGCCGCATCATCCGGCTGATCCGGCCCGGCGCGAAGATCCGGATTGTCGACACCACGCCGGCGGCATCATCGAACGATGCTGTCGGCGAAAAGCCCGCGAGTCCCTATATTGCGCGAAGCAGGGCCGACGGTCCGGATGATTCCGGACCGTCGGTCCCTGGCGCCATGCGGTCCGGGGACTTCGTACGTCGCCAGGCCGCCTAAGCGGAAAACAGATCCACAGGCATGACCTATGTTGTTGTTTAGCTGGTTTGAAAGAAGGCTCGATCCGTTCCCCGCGGCGGAACCGGTCGAGCCGCCCAAGACGCTGGTCGCCTTCTGCCTGCATTATACGCGCGGCGCATGGCCTTATATCCTGACCGATGCGGTGCTGGTGACGGCGATCGCCATCGCCGAAGTGTGGATGTTCGGCTTCCTCGGCCGCATCGTCGACTGGCTGTCGGGGCAGAACCGCGAAACCTTCCTGCAGACAGAGGCCTGGAAGCTCGCCGGCATGGCCTTCATCGTGCTGTTCGCGCTTCCGGGCACGGTGTGGCTGCATTCGCTGCTCAACCAGCAGACGCTGATGGGCAACTATCCCATGCGTATCCGCTGGCAGGTGCATCGCTACCTGCTCAAACAATCGATGAGCTTCTACCAGGACGAATTCGCCGGCCGCATCGCCACCAAGTTGATGCAGACGGCACTCGCCGTGCGCGAATGCGTCATCAAGGTGATCGACGTCCTGAACTACGTTATCGTCTATTTCCTCGGCATGCTGTTCATCGTCGGTTCGGCCGACTGGCGGCTGGCCGCCCCGCTGGCTGTCTGGCTGGTGGGCTACATCCTGTTGCTGCGCTTCTTCATCCCGCGGCTGGGCAAGGTCGGCGAGGAACAGGCCAATGCGCGCTCGACCATGACCGGCCGCGTCGTCGACAGCTATACCAACATCCAGACGGTCAAGCTGTTCAGCCATTCGCGCCGCGAGGCCGCCTTCGCCAGGGAAGGCATGATGGGCTTCCTCGACACGGTCTATCGGTCGATGCGGCTGGTGACGGTGCTTTTCGGCTCGCTTTACATCCTGAACGCGCTTCTCCTGTTCTCGGTTACCGCCATCTCGCTGTGGCTGTGGCTTGACCAGGCGGTAACGATCGGCGCGGTCGCCGTGGTCATTGGCCTGGTGCTCAGAATGTGGGGCATGTCGCAATGGATCATGTGGGAAATGTCGGGTCTGTTCGAGAACATCGGCACGGTGCAGGACGGCATCGCCTCGATCTCGCTGCCGCGCCTGGTCGAGGACAGGCCGGATGCGAAGGAGATCACGGTTTCCAAAGGCGAGATCCGTTTCGAGGACATCCGCTTCCACTATGGCAAGCAGAAAGGCGTCATCGAAAATCTGTCGCTGGCCGTGAAGCCGGGCGAGAAGGTCGGCATTGTCGGCCGCTCGGGCGCCGGCAAGTCGACGCTGGTCAATCTTCTGCTGCGTTTCTACGACCTCGAAGCCGGTCGCATCCTGATCGACGGCCAGGAGATCGCCGGTGTGAAGCAGGATTCGCTGCGTGCCCATATCGGCATGGTCACGCAGGACACCTCGCTGCTGCATCGCTCGGTGCGCGACAACATCCTCTATGGCCGGCCCGACGCCACCGACGAGATGCTTGTGGAGGCATCGCGGCGGGCCGAGGCGCTGGACTTCATCGGCGCGCTTTCGGACCACAATGGCCGCAAGGGATTCGACGCCCATGTCGGCGACCGTGGCGTCAAATTGTCGGGCGGCCAGCGGCAACGCATCGCCATCGCTCGCGTTATGTTGAAGGACGCCCCGATACTTATCCTTGACGAGGCGACGTCGGCGCTCGATTCCGAAGCTGAAGCAGCCATCCAGGAGAATCTCTACAAGCTCATGCAAGGCAAGACCGTCATCGCCATCGCGCACCGGTTGTCGACCATCGCCGCCATGGACAGGCTCGTTGTGATGGACCAGGGCCGTGTCATCGAGGAAGGTTCGCACGAGGAACTCGTCGCCAGGGGTGGGCTCTACGCACAGCTCTGGCAGCGCCAGTCGGGCGGGTTCCTGCTCGAGGACATTCCGAGCGACGCTGCCAACGATAGTGTTGCCAACGATATTGGCGCAAAGGGGCAAGCCGCAGAATGATGGCCGCCGCATGATGACAGCCGTCTATCGGTGGTTCGAGAACTGGGTCTATCCATTCAGGGAGCCGGCGAATCTTCGGCCACCGTCCAGCGTCGGCGGTTTTCTCTGGCATTATGTCGGCCAGGCGAAGTTCGCCTTCTTCGCCATGCTGGTCATTGGCGGCATCGCGCCGCTGGTCGAGGCTGGCCTGTTCTACTTCGTCGGGCGGTTGGTCGATATTCTCGACCAACTCCCCGGCGAGCGCAGCTGGCATGCGCTGTGGACCGCCGCCGGCCCTGAGCTGCTGTTCATGATCGCGGTGGTGCTGGTCATCCGCACCGTGATCGTCGGCCTGTCGGCGTTGGTCGATGAGCAGACGATCACGCCCGGCTTCTACAATCTGGTGCGCTGGCAGGCGCACCGGCACGTCTCGCGCCAGTCCTACGCCTTCTTCCAGAATGATTTCGCCGGCCGCATCGCCACCAAGGTCTGGCAGGCGGGACAGGCGACGGGCGACCTGATGGAAAGCTTCATCGAGGTCGTCTGGTTCATGGTGGTCTACACGGCGACGACGCTGGCGCTGGTCGCCGGCCTCGATCTCAGGCTGGCGGCGCTGGTGGTGGTCTGGATCACGGCGTTCGGCTTTCTGGCCAGGCTTTATTTGCCGGCGATCCGCAAGCACGCCGAGGCTACCGCCGAGGCGGGCTCGATGATCAATGGCCGCATCGTCGATTCCTATTCGAACGTGCAGACGCTGAAACTGTTCGCGGCCGACGGCGATGACCACTACATCAGGAACGGCTTCGACATCTATCTCGACGCGCTGCGTCCCTTCACTCGCCGGCTGACCGGCGTGCGCATGGCGCTGACGACGCTGTCGGGCATCATGATCACGGCGATCGGCTGCTTTGCCGTCTATCTCTGGGTCGAAGGGTCGATCACTGTCGGCGCCGTCGCTTTCACGCTGTCGCTGGTGCTGCGGCTCAACATGCTTCTCGGCCGCCTGATGATGCAGATGAACAGCATCCTGCGCAATCTCGGCGTGCTGGAGAATTCCAAAGCGCTGATCTCGCAGCCGCTCGGGCTGGTCGATGCGCCCAATGCCAAGGAACTGGTCGTGACCGGCGGGCGCATCGATGTGAAGGGTGTCGAGTTCCATTACGGCAAGGGGTTCGGCGTGCTGGACGGCATCGACCTTGTCGTGCGTCCGGGCGAGAAGGTCGGGCTGGTCGGGCCATCGGGTGCGGGCAAGACGACGCTCGCCAATCTGATCCTGCGTCTTTACGATCTCGAGGACGGCTCCATCACAATCGATGGCCAGGAAATCTCCACGGTGACCCAGAATTCGCTACGCGCCAGTATCGGCGTCGTCAGCCAGGACACCGCGCTGTTCCATCGTTCGCTGCGCGACAACATCAAGCTCGGCATGCCCGACGCGACCGACGCCGAGGTGATCGCGGCGGCAAAAAAGGCCGAGGCGCATGACTTCATCCTGGGCCTGCGCGACAACAGGGACCGTGCCGGCT
Organism: Mesorhizobium sp. B2-4-15; assembly: GCF_006658505.1. Classification (GTDB taxonomy): domain Bacteria; phylum Pseudomonadota; class Alphaproteobacteria; order Rhizobiales; family Rhizobiaceae; genus Mesorhizobium. Next base: position 76,296 of record NZ_VFUZ01000011.1, on the reverse strand, counting down.
ACGAGGCCTTCGTCGGCGAGCGCGGCGTGAAACTGTCGGGCGGCCAGCGCCAGCGCGTGGCGATCGCCCGCCTCTTTCTCAAGGATGCACCGATCCTGATCCTCGACGAGGCGACCTCGGCGCTCGATTCCGACATCGAGGCGGCGATCCAGGAGAATCTGGCGAGGCTCATGGAGGACAAGACCGTCATCGCCATCGCCCACCGGCTGTCGACGATAGCGGCACTCGATCGCCTCGTGGTGCTCGACGGCGGCCGCATCATCGAGCAAGGCACGCATGATGAGCTGGTGGCGCTGGACGGGCTCTACGCGCGGCTGTGGAAGCGGCAGTCCGGTGGCTTCCTCTATCATGAGGAAAGCGTGCTGGAAGAGACGCGGCCGGCGGAGTAGGCGCATGGGTGGACAGGCGAAGATCGACTATGGGGTCAGGCGGCTGCGGCCGACAACGCCGGCCTTCGACAGGCTGAAAGAAGAGAGCCGGTTGGAAGGTTATTGGATGCTGGTGCGCCTGGGGGATGGCTGGGCAAGCGGCCGCGACAAGTTCCTCAAACGGGGCGAGGCGCTGTTTGGAGCATGGCATGGCGCGGAGCTCGCCGGTGTCTGCGGGCTGAACATCGATCCTTATTTCGAGGGCAGGGACCACGGCCGGGTCCGGCATCTGTTCGTCAGTGCACGTCACCGCCGCGCCGGCCTTGGCCGCATGCTGGTCGAGACCGTCATCGACCGGGCCCGCCAGTATTTCACCGTGTTGAACACCAGGGCGCCGCGCGAAGCCTTCGCTTTCTATGAGCGGCTTGGCTTTGAGCGCGTGGAGGCCGAAGAATTCGTCACCCACCGCATGGTGTTCGGAAAGGGAAGCTGAAATGTCCTTGCGTCCGCCATCCCATCTTGCCGGCGCGTCGGCCGCCGAAGCGGCCTTCGACGCGCTTGGCCATGAAATCCTGGCCGAGAAGGCGGCGGCACTCGGACGTGCCGGGCGGCGGGTTGAAGAAACACTGGTTAGGTTGCGCGACAATGCCGACGAGCAGTTGCGCGCCCGATTGCTTAGGGAGGCCGCGGTGGCCGTTCACGCCTATTTCATCCAGCGCGAACTGTGCGGCCTTCGAAAGCATGACGCCGTGATCCGCGAATACGATATTCCGAAAGCCGTGCTGGTCAGGCTCGGCGCCATGTAGGGTCGGCGCTGGCCGCGCTGATCTCCCTGTGGAAACGCGCCAGGCGGGTGGCGAGGCCTTCGGGATTTTCATCGGCGACGAAATGTCCGCTGTTGGGGATGATGTCGCCCTCTACTTTCGAAAGCCCGGCCGCGAGCAGGCCATCGACATAGTCGCCGATATCGCCGGGCTCCGCCGATCCCCTGAGATACAGCACCGGAATTGCGATCGGCTGCGCGGGCCGTGCGGCATTGGCTTTGGCGTCTTCGGGGAAGGCGCGATACCAGTCGAATCCGGCCTGAAGGCTTTCGGGCCGGGAATAGGCTTTTGCATAGATTTCCCGGGCATCATCCGGGATCGAGGCCCGGTCCTTCGAAAGCGCATTGAAGAAGAAGTCGAAATAGGCGCTCTGATGGCCGCTCACCAGCGTTTCGGGCAACGCCGGGACGGCATGGAATGCGAAATGCCAGATCCGCGGATTGCCAATGACCTTCTCCCACGGCGCGATGCCCGGAATGACGACATCCATGATCGCCGCGCCGCAGAGGATCTCGGGATGGTCGCGCAGCAAGGCAAACACGATCTGGCCGCCGACATCATGGCCGGCGGCCACGAGTTGCCGCAGGCCGCAAGCCTCGGCCACGCCTCTCATCAGCCTTGCCAGGGTCCTCTTGTCGCCAGCCCCGGGCAAGCCCTGCGAACCGCCGATGCAGGGCAGGTCGGGCGCGACGACCCGGTAATCGGTTGCCAGCCGGCCGATCACCCGTTCGAACGCGTAGGAGCTTTGTGGCCATCCGTGCAGCAGGAGGAAAGCCGGCGCTCCGGCCGGGCCCGCTTCGCGCATGGCAATGCTCAGCCCTTCGATTTCGATGTTCGAGGTTTGCATGTCCTGGCCGTGTCGACCGCCCGTCCAGTGAATCTAGGCGGCAACCGGAAACCGACAAGCAAGGCATCATCACTCCAGCCACCCGGTGATGAAAGTGCCGTTCTCGTGGATGTCGGTCGTTTCCAGCGGCCCCGGACCGAGATTGGTGAATTTGTGCGGCGTGTGCGGCGGAACGATCAGGCCGGCCGAGGCCTCGATCTCCTGATCGCCGACGGTGAACAGGCCGGTGCCCTGGCGGATGATGAAGATCTCGGAATAGGGATGGACGTGCAGGCGCGGGCCGCCGCCTACATCGGGCAGGTAGTTGAAGATCAGGCAGGAGTTGGAGCCGTAGGCGCCGCATTGCGGTTCGCCCTTCCAGCGGTCGGAACGAACAGCCCATTCCTCGCGGTCTACGACGTGCGCCATGCCGGGGAGGATAGATCACACCGACATTCCGTGTCGAGGTGCACAAGGACACTGGATTTGCGGTTGTTTCCCGGCTGTTTAGCCGCCTTTCGCGGCCATTCGCCGTCTTGCCGCGCAACAGGGGATTTTGTCCCCGCGACAATCTGCCCATGTGCCTTGACCCGTCTGGACAAAAACGGGCTTCACGCATAAACCGAAGTCCAAATGCCGGAGGAATTCGCTAGCCTGTTCGCCATGCGCTGTCGGGTTGGCGTGATTGAGCGGGGAACAAGGCTCGGCCACCGGCGCGGAAGAGGCGAAAGGATCAGGCACCCGTGAGCGCAACCGACATCCACGATCCCAATCGTCGAGATTTTCTTTACGTCGCCACCGGCATGGCCGCCGTGGTCGGCGCCGGTGCCGTCGCCTGGCCGTTCATCGACCAGATGCGCCCCGATGCCTCGACGCTGGCGCTCGCCTCGGTCGAAGTCGATGTCTCCTCGCTGACGCCAGGCAGTTCGCTGATCGTCAAGTGGCGCGGCAAGCCGGTCGTGGTGCGCAACCGCACCGAAAAGGAAATGAAGGACGGCGAAGCCGTCAGCCTTTCCGATCTCAAGGATCCGATCGCCCGCAACGCCAACCTCCCGTCCGACGCGCCGGCGACCGATGCCAACCGCACCACACCCGGCAAGGAAGCCTGGATGGTGATGGTTCAGGTCTGCACGCATCTGGGCTGCATCCCGCTCGGCCAGGAAGGCGATTTCGGTGGCTGGTTCTGCCCGTGCCACGGTTCCCAATACGATACCGCCGGCCGCATCCGCAAAGGCCCGGCGCCCGAGAACATGGCGATTCCGGTATTCAAGTTCGTTTCCGATACCAAGATCCTTATCGGTTGAGGCAGGGGATATTTCGATGAGCGAGGGACACTCGACCTATACGCCAAAAACCGGTCTCGGACGCTGGTTCGATGCCCGCATGCCGCTGCCGCGGCTGGTTTATGACAGCTTCGTCGCCTACCCGGTGCCGCGCAACCTCAACTACATGTGGACGTTCGGCGGCATCCTGTCGATCATGCTGGTCTCGCAGATCATCACCGGCATCGTGCTGGCGATGCACTATACGTCAGACAGCACTCTCGCCTTCGATTCGGTCGAGAAGATCATGCGCGACGTCAACTCCGGCTGGCTCTTGCGCTACATGCATGCCAACGGCGCCTCGTTCTTCTTCATCGCCGTCTATGTCCACATCTTCCGCGGCCTGTTCTACGGCTCGTACAAGGCGCCGCGCGAGCTGCTCTGGATTCTCGGCTGCATCATCTACCTCTTGATGATGGCGACCGGCTTCATGGGCTATGTGCTGCCGTGGGGGCAGATGAGCTTCTGGGGCGCCACCGTCATTACCGGCTTCTTCAGCGCCATTCCACTGGTCGGTGACTGGATCCAGCAGCTGCTGCTCGGCGGCTTCGCCGTCGACAATCCGACGCTGAACCGCTTCTTTGCGCTGCACTACCTGCTGCCGTTCATGATCGCCGGCGTCGTCGTGCTGCACGTCTGGGCGCTGCATGTCGTGGGCCAGTCGAACCCGACCGGCATAGAGGTCAAGTCGAAGACCGACACCGTCGCCTTCACCCCGTACGCGACCATCAAGGACGCGTTCGGCATGATCGTGTTCCTGTTCTTCTTCGCCTATTTCGTTTTCTACCTGCCGAACTATCTCGGCCATGCCGACAACTACATCGTGGCAAACCCGCTGAAGACGCCGGCCCACATCGTGCCGGAATGGTACTTCCTGCCGTTCTACGCAATCCTGCGCGCCATCACCTTCAACATCGGGCCGATCAACTCCAAGCTCGGCGGCGTGCTGTGCATGTTCGGCGCCATCGCCATGCTGTTCCTGGTGCCCTGGCTCGACACCTCCAAGGTGCGTTCGGCGGTGTACCGGCCCTGGTACAAGCTGTTCTTCTGGCTGTTCGTGGCCGATGCCATCCTGCTTGGCTGGCTGGGCTCGCAGCCGGCGGAAGGCAGCTATGTGTTCATGGCGCAGATGGCGACGCTGTTCTACTTCGCCTTCTTCCTGATCATCATGCCGGTGCTCGGCCTGATCGAGACGCCGCGCAGGGTGCCGAACTCGATCACCGAGGCGGTGCTGGAGAAGAACAAGGGTGGCAGCGGGCATCCAGCGGGCGCCATGGCCGCACCACAGACCAAGGGCTGAGCGGTAGAGAATCTAAGGGGATTTGGCATGAAAAAGATTCTCACCTCGCTTGCGCTGATCGGCCTTGTGGCCGCCGGTACGGCGGCATTCGCGGCCGAAGAGGCGCACAACGCCGCGGCTCCAACGCATTTCCCGATCAACGAGCCGAAGGAAATGAGCTGGAGCTTCACCGGCCCGTTCGGCACCTATGACAAGGCGCAGCTGCAACGCGGCCTGAAGGTCTACAAGGAAGTCTGCTCGGCCTGCCATTCGATGAATTTGGTGGCGTTCCGCACACTTTCGGACCTTGGCTACAACGACGCGCAGATCAAGACGCTGGCGGCCGGATACACCGTCCATGACGGCCCCAACGATGCCGGCGACATGTTCGACCGTCCCGGCAAACCATCAGACCATTTCCCGGCGCCGTTCGCCAATGAGGAGGCCGCCGCTGCCTCCAATGGCGGCGCTGCTCCGCCCGACATGTCGCTGCTGGCCAAGGCGCGCGGCGTCGAGCGCGGTTTCCCGCAGTTCGTCTTCGACATCTTCACCCAGTATGACGCCGGCGGTCCCGACTACATCCATTCGCTGCTGACCGGCTACGACCAGACGCCGCCGGCCGGAATGGTCATCCCTGAGGGCACGCACTACAACCCGTACTTCATGTCGGGCGTGTCGCTGAAGATGCCCAAGCCGCTCTCCGACGGCCAGGTGACCTATGATGACGGCTCGCCGCAGACCATCGACCAGTATGCCCGCGACGTCTCCGCCTTCCTGTCCTGGGCGGCCGAGCCGCACATGGAAGATCGCAAGAAGATGGGCTTCCGTGTGCTGGTGTTCCTGCTTCTGTTCGGCGCCCTGGTCTACATGACCAAGCGCAAGGTGTGGGAAGGCGTGGCGCACTGAACCGCGCGCATGGTGAAGGGAAACCAGAAAGGGCGCCGCGAGGCGCCCTTTCTGCGTCAGTGAAGACCGCCTGCGTCACATGGCCGTCACCGCATGTGGCGATCCTGCGCTGCCCTCATCGAAAAAGGATCGCGCCATGAAGAAATATGCATCGCTCGCCGCAGCATTTCTGTTGCTCGTCGTCGGCTCGACCGCCCGCGCCGAGGACGCAAAGCCCTTCATCACCAACAAGGATGTCGACCTGACTATGATCCTGCCGCCGCCTCCAGCGAATGATTCGGCGCAGACCAAAGCCGAGCTCGGCGAGGTGCTGACATTGCAGGTGACGCGTACGCCTGAAATGGAAGCCCGCGCGGTCGCCGACGCCGAGGAAAATGTCTGGCGCTTCGCCGACGTCATGGGACCAAACTTCACCAAGGACAAGCTGCCAAAGTTCAGCGCCTTCTTCGATCGCGTGGTCGAGACCGAAGGCGCCGTTGTCGATCCGGCCAAGGACGTCTGGAAGCGTCCTCGTCCGCATCAGTTGAGCGATCTGGTCAAGCCGGCGGTCAAGCTGTCGAGCTCCGGTTCGTGGCCGTCAGGTCACGCGACCGTGGGCACCATGATGGGCATCATCTTGTCCGACATGGTCCCGGAGAAGCGCGCCGAGATCATGGCACGTGCGGCGGAATTCGCCCACAACCGCATCGTCGGCGGCATCCACTTTCCCTCCGATGTCGAGATGGGCAAGATTTCCGGCAGCGTCATCGCGGCGGTCCTGCTCAACCGGGATGACTTCAGGGCGGAATACGAGGTAGCCAAGGCCGAGCTGCGTTCCGGGCTCGGCATGTAGGCTTCTGTCGACCGCATCTCTTGAGAAAGGGCGCCCCGGGCGCCCTTTTGATTCTGGTGTCGTGGCCCGCGATTGTTTCCGAGACGGCGAAATGGTCCTATAGTTCATGTCGGCGGAGCGGACCGGGAAGGGCCGACCATGCAGGACAGCCAACGCAGCGCGGACGAGAATGCGATTCGGGTTGTCATCGCGCGCCAGTTCGCCAGTCTGAGCTGGGGCCACGATGTCGCGCCGGGCTGGGACGATTTTGCCGGTGATTTCCTCCCCGGCGCCAGCCTTTACCCTGCCGCACGGCCGGCAAGACCGGTCGGTGTCGCTGATTTCGTCGCGCGAATGCGCGCGCTGTCGGAGACGTCGCTGCTGACGTTCGATGAGGTTGTGCTTGGCGTCACCGTTCAGGTCTTCGGCAATATCGCGATCGCGGCCGCCGCCGCCGAGATGACCGAGAACGGAGCCGAGACCAGCCGCTCCGTGGAAATGCTGCTGCTGGTGAAGAGCGAAGGGCAGTGGAAGATCGCGGCGCAGGCATGGGACAGAGCGAGCGAGGCCAATCCTCTGCCGGATGCGCTTGTCTCGGCCGCGACATCGCGCTAGCCGTTGCCGGTCGCGCCGGGTTACGATCGGCCCTGCGCCGTTTCTCACCCGTCAGCTGGATCATCCGGAGCCTCCTCATGAAACCTTCGCTCGAAGACACGCTGCTGGCGTCGATCCGCACCATTCCGGACTATCCCAGGCCCGGCATCCTGTTTCGCGACATCACCACGCTGCTCGGCAATGCGCGCGCCTTCCGCCGCGCCATCGACGAGCTGGTGCATCCCTATGCCGGCCAGAAGATCGACAAGATCGCCGGCATCGAGGCGCGCGGCTTCATCCTGGGCGGCGCGATCGCCCATCAGCTTTCGGCCGGCTTCGTGCCGATCCGCAAGAAGGGCAAGCTGCCCTTCGAGACGGTGCGCGTGGCCTACAGCCTGGAATACGGGCTGGACGAGATGGAGATGCATAGGGATGGCGTTTCACCTGGCGAGAAGGTGATTCTGGTCGACGACCTGATCGCCACCGGCGGCACGGCGGAAGCGGCGGTCAAGCTCTTGCGCCAGATCGGCGCCGACATCCTGGCCGCCTGCTTCGTCATAGACCTGCCGGATCTGGGGGGGCGTGCCAAGCTCGAGGCACTCGGCGTGCCGGTGCGGACGCTGATCGGGTTCGAGGGGCATTGAGCGGGCTTTTTCCTTCTCCCCTTGTTGGGAGAAGGTGGATCGCCGAGACGGTTGAGGGGTGTCGGACGGAGTGCTGTCGGTGCCAAGCTGGAGCACCCCTCATCCGACCTCGCTTCGCGAGGCCACCTTCTCCCGCAGGGGGAGAAGGGAGAGGCGCCTCTACCCCACCTTCACGAGCACGGCGCTTTCGAATTCCAGCACCTTGTCGCCGGTCGAATCGAAGGCATCCGAACGCAGCGCCAGCAACTGCCAACCGGGGCGTGAAGTGATCGGGCGGTGGGAAACAGCGGTGCGGGTGAAAGTCACCGTCTCGCCTGCATAGACCGGCTTTAGCCATTTGAGGTTCTTGAAACCAGGCGAGGGACCGAATTCCGGCACCGGGCCTGGACCATCCCAGCCTTCGGCGTCCATACGCTTTTCCAGATTGTATTTCATCCAGGTGGCGGCAGTGTGCCAGCCGGAGGCGCAGAGGCCGCCAAGCACGCTGTCCTTTGCCGCCTCCTCGTCGACGTGGAAGACCTGCGGGTCGTATTTGCGGGCGAATGCCTTGATCTCCTCGGGCTCGAATCTGTGCGAGCCGAGGGGGACGGTGGTGCCGATGCGGAAGAATTCGTCGAGGGTCACGCGACGGCCTCGCGGGTGAGGAACATGCCGGTGTTCTCGAGCTCGAAGACGCTTTCGCCACGCTGGTTGAAGAGCTCGGCGCGCATGGTGACCAGGCCGAGCTGCGGCCTCGACCTGGACAGGCGCTTGGCCATGATGGTGCTGTGGCCGGTCAGCGTGTCGCCGGCCAACACCGGCTTCTTCCATTTGACATAGTCGATGCCCGGCGAACCCTGTGAAGTCGAGTCCAGCAGGAATGCGTCGCACCACATGCGCATGAACATGGCGCAGGTGTGCCAGCCGGACGCCGCCAGCCCGCCAAGGATGGACGCCTTGCCGGCCTCCTCGTCGAGATGCATCGGCTGGGCGTCGAACTCCGTGGCGAATTCGATGATCTCTTCGGCGCTGACCAGCTTGGTGCCGAGGTCGAGCGACGTCCCCTCGACGAAATCATCATAGGTCCAGGTTTTTCCGGGAGCAGAGATCTTTTCGGAAGCAGAGATCTTTGCGGTCATCAGGCAAAATCCGGTTGAAAGACGAGCGATTGCGACGGATCGGAATCCTCGGATGCAGGCCGAAGGCTGTCAGGTCAAGTATTTTCTAATGCGCCAGGCCCGGCAGGGCCTGCCGGGCGAGGCGGTGAGAGTGGAAACTCCACGAGCACGCCTCTTTCCGTGCAGGCGGGGAATGGGACGGCTCGTAACGGCCTGATCCGCGACCTGCTTGGCTGCCGAGAGCGCTCAGAGCCAGCCGCGGCGGCGGAAATACCAGAAGGGCAGGATCGCCGACAGGATCATCAGGCCGATGGCGAAGGGATAGCCGAGCTGCCATTTCAGCTCGGGAATGACGTCGAAATTCATGCCGTAGATCGAGGCGACCAGCGTCGGCGGCAGGAAGATGACGGCGGCGACCGAGAAGATCTTGATGATGGCGTTCTGCTCGATCGAGATCATGCCGAGCGTGGCATCGAGCAAGAAGGAAATCTTCTGCGACAGGAAGGTGGCGTGGTCGGCGAGCGACAGCACGTCGCGCGACATCGTCTTGATGCGGGCGCGGACGTCCTTGCTCATCTTGGTCTGTGTGGCGACATGGGCGAGGAAGCCGGCCAGCCGCTGCAGCGATATCAGGCTGTCGCGCACGGAAGAGGCGATGTCTTCCTTGCGCCCGATGGCCTTCAGCAGTTCCTGGAAGTCTCTGTTGCGCTTCGATACCTTGGTCGAGCGCGCTTCGAAAATGTCGCGCGAGATCGCCTCCACGTCGCGGCCGGCGCGCTCGAGGATGTCGGCCAAGCGGTCCACGATCGCTTCCAGCAGGCCGATCAGGATGGTGTCGCCGCTGGTGCAGCCCATCGCCACCTTCTCGGCGCGCAGCGGAAAGGTCTTGAACGCCTTCGGCTCATGATAGCGAACCGTGATCAGCCTGTTGCCGGAGAGCGCGAAGGTGACCGGCGACATCAGGGGATCGTCGACCTCGGTCTGGGCGGGCAGGGTGGCGGTCATGAAGTAGGCGCCGTCCTCGATGTAGAGGCGGCTGGAGATCTCGATCTCCTCCATCTCCTCGCGGGTCGGGATGGCGATGCCGAGCCAGCTCTCGATGGTGGTTTCTTCTTCCTTGGTCGGATTGATCAGATCGGCCCAGACGACCCTGTCGCCATCTGCCAGCAGGTCGTCGACGACGCGCAGGCGATCATTGTCCACGACAAAAGCCTTGATCATCGCCAGATCTCCCCTGCTGGATTAAAGGGCGTTTTGGATTGATGCTTGGTGTCGGAATGCACGGCTCTTCGTCGCATGCGCCGAGCGTGCGTCCGCCGCTTAGACCCGTGACATGACAAAATCAAGACGAGCCCGGACTGGAGCCGGGACGGCATTGCCCGCTCGGAAGAACGCGTCCAGGAGCCGGTACCAGGACAGCTTCGCCGGCTCGGCTTCCGGTGGTCGGTATCGTTCAAACCGCCGCTGAACGGCGGCCCGCAGCCGAAGATCGAACGTCACGCGCCACCGGTGGCGCGCCTTCCGTCAGATCAGGTGTTGAACTTGAACAGCATGACGTCGCCATCCTGGACGACATATTCCTTGCCTTCGTCGCGCGCCTTGCCGGCTTCCTTGGCGGCCACTTCGCCGCCCAGCGTGACATAGTCATTGTAGGCGATGGTCTGGGCGCGGATGAAGCCGCGTTCGAAATCGGTGTGGATGACGCCGGCGGCTTGCGGCGCCTTGTCGCCCTTGTGGACGGTCCAGGCGCGGGTTTCCTTCGGACCGGCGGTGAAATAGGTGATGAGCTGCAGCAGCTCGTAGCCGGCGCGGATGACCTTGTTCAGGCCCGGCTCGTCGAGACCGAGCGAAGACAGGAATTCCATCTCTTCCTCATCGCTGAGCTGGGCGACCTCGGCCTCGATCGCCGCCGAGATGACGACGGTGCGGGCGCCTTGCGCGGTCGCCATTTTCTCGACGGCCTTTGTGTGCTCGTTGCCGGTGGCGGCGTCGGCCTCGGCGACGTTGCAGACATAGAGCACAGGGTGCGAGGTCAAGAGGTTCAGTCCCTGCAGGATGCGCAGGTCCTCGGCCGAAATGCCCTTGAGCAGGATGCGGGTCGGCTTGCCGGCCTGCAGCAGCTCGAGCGCGGCCTCCATCATCGGCAGCACCGATGTCGCTTCCTTGTCCTTGGTCGAGGCGCGCTTGCGGATCTGCACGATGCGGCGCTCCAGGCTGTCGAGATCGGCGAGCATCAGCTCGGTCTCGACCGTCTCGGCGTCGGCGACGGGATCGATGCGGCCTTCGACATGGGTGATGTCGTCATCCTCGAAGCAGCGCAGCACGTGCACGATGGCGTCGACCTCGCGGATGTTGGCGAGGAATTGGTTGCCCAGCCCTTCGCCCTTGGAGGCGCCGCGCACCAGGCCGGCAATGTCGACGAAGGAGATGCGGGTCGGGATGATCTCCTTCGACTTGGCGATCTCGGCGATCTTTTGCAGGCGCGGATCGGGCACCGCCACCTCGCCGGTATTCGGTTCGATCGTGCAGAACGGATAGTTGGCGGCCTGCGCCGCCGCCGTCCTGGTCAACGCGTTGAAAAGCGTCGACTTGCCGACGTTGGGCAAGCCAACGATGCCGCATTTGAAACCCATTTTCGTCTAGTCCTATCGGGAAATCGAAATTTGATCAGGGCTATGGGGTTAGGGGTGAGGAACGTCAAGCCCTTCGAGGATCGGGCCCTTCGAAGATCGGGGGCGATGTAGTTGGTGTAGAGGTCGGCATCGCCCATGCCGACGCCGGCCGCCCTGGTTTCTAGTCTTTTCCGAACAGTTTCTTCAGCATGGCGGCCATCGGTCCGGTTTCGGGCAGCTTGGCAGGCGCCTGTTGCTGCCGCGCCTGGCGGATATGGCTCTGTTGTTTTGGCGCCTGCTTCTGCGCCGGCTTGTCCGACTCGGCTGCTGCCTTGCCCTGGACGGCGAGCGCGGCCTTGTTCATGAATCCGGATTCATCGCCCTTGACGATCATCGCGGCATTGTCGGCGATCGCGTCCAGCAGCGGTTCCAGCCATTCGCGGTCGGCCTTGGCGAAATCGCCGAGCACATGGTGCTGGACCATTTCCTTGACGCCGGGATGGCCGACGCCGATGCGCACGCGGCGATAGGTGTTGCCGACATGGCCGTCGATCGAGCGGATGCCGTTGTGGCCGCCGGCGCCGCCGCCGGTCTTGATGCGCAGCTTGCCTTCGGCAAGGTCGATCTCGTCGTAGAAGACGGTGAGCGCGGACGGTTCGAGCTTGTAGAAGCGCAGCGCCTCGCCGACCGACTGGCCAGACAGGTTCATGAAGGTCTGCGGCTTGATCAGGATGACCTTTTCGCCGCCGAGCATGCCCTCGGCGATCAGGCCCTGGAATTTCTTCGACCAAGGCGAAAAGGAATGGCGGCGGGCGATGGCGTCCGCCGCCATGAAGCCGACATTGTGCCGGTTGCTGGCGTACTTCGCGCCCGGATTGCCGAGTCCTGCAAACAGCAGCATCGTCAACTCCGGGCGGGAAAGACTTACTTCTCTTCGGCGGCGGGAGCCGCTTCGGGAGCAGCCGCTTCAGCCGTCTCTTCCGTCTCCGGCTTCATCGCCGCCGAACCGGCAATGGTGGCGATGGTGAAGTCGCGATCGGAGATGACCGGCTTGACGCCGGCCGGCAGCTTGACCGCCGAGATGTGGATCGAATCGCCGATATCGGCGCCGGTGAGATCGACGGTGATGAATTCCGGGATCGCATTGGCCGGGCAGTGGAACTCGACCTCGTGACGCACGATGTTGAGCACGCCGCCGCGCTTGATGCCGGGCGACTTGTCTTCATTGACGAAGTGCACGGGCACATCGACATTGACTTCGGTGTCCTTGCCGATGCGCAGGAAATCGACGTGCATCGGGAAGTCCTTCACCGGGTCGAGCTGGAAGTCCTTCGGCAGGACCTGGATCTTCTTGCCGTCGACATCGATCGTGGCGACCGTGGTCAGAAACCCGCCGCCATGGATCTTGTAGTAGATGTCCTTGTAGGTGAGAGCGATCGCCAGGGGAGGCTGCTTGTCACCGTAGATTACTGCAGGCACTTTACCGTTGCGGCGAACTGCACGGGCGGACCCCTTACCGACCTGTTCGCGCGCTTCGGCCTTGAGCTCGTAAGCATCGTGGCTCATGGCTTTTCCTTTCGCGTGTTATGGAGCGTTTGCGGAGAGCAGTGTGCCCAAGCCGTAAACGTCGAAAGCCGCCTGTCCTCGATGCCCGAATGCCGGAACCGCGGCGAGCGGATCTTTGTTCGGGATCACAAGGGGAAGGCAGCCTTCCGCCGCGTTGCCTCCAAGGGTGTCTACGCGGGTGGCGGCTCTATAGCGGAAGGCGGCCGGGGGTGCAAGCCATGGCCGGAAACGGCACTGGCTACTGGTCGCCGGTCAGGGCATCGCGCAGCGCCTGGACTTGCCGATTGAGGGCGTTGAGGTCGGCCAGCGTCATGCCTGAGCGCTCGATCAGGGTTTCGTTCAGGCAATTGCACCGGACAAGCAGCGCGCGCCCGGCGGCCGTCAGGTCGACCTGAACCTGGCGCTCGTCGGTCCGGCTGCGCTGGCGGGTCACCAATCCGGCCTGCTCCATCCGCTTCACCAGCGGCGTGATGGTGCTCGATTCCAGGGCGAGCCGGTGGGCGATCGTGCCGACCGAGATGCCGTCGGCTTCACCCAGTGCGTTGAGCACGAGATATTGCGGATAGGTGATCCCCATCTCGTTCAGCATGGGTTTATATGTGCGGTTGATGGCCATGCTCGTGGCATAAAGCGTGAAGCAGAGCTGACTGTCCAACGGGAGAGGCACGACGCATTCCTTGTTTTGCAACTTATGGGCTCAGTACCACGAAAATGATATCGCGATACGTATTTTTGTGGACAGAGGGCGTGAGCCGCGTTAGCGATATTAATATCGCGATATTGTTTATCGCGACAACTGTCGAAGGGAGATTGAGATGATAGCGCAGACCAAGTCCGGCTCGGGCAGCGGCACGATCACCACCAAGGACGGCACGCAGATCTATTACAAGGACTGGGGAACCGGTCAGCCGATCGTCTTCCACCATGGCTGGCCATTGAGCAGCGACGACTGGGACGCTCAGATGCTTTTCTTTCTGTCGAAGGGCTACCGCGTCATCGCCCATGACCGGCGCGGCCATGGCCGCTCGACCCAGACGGATATCGGCAACGAGATGGATACCTATGCGGCCGATGTGGCTGAACTTGTCGCGCATCTCGACCTCAAGGACGCCATCCATGTCGGCCACTCGACCGGCGGCGGCGAGGTGGCGCGCTACGTCGCGAAGTATGGCTCGGGCGGCCGTGTCGCCAAGGCGGTGCTGATCGGCGCGGTGCCGCCGATCATGGTCAAGACGCCGGCCAATCCCGGCGGCTTGCCGATCGAGGTGTTCGACGGTTTCCGCTCCGCCCAGGCAGCCAACCGCGCCCAGTTTTTCCGCGACGTCCCGGCCGGTCCGTTCTATGGCTTCAACCGTCCAGGCGCCGAGGTTTCGCAAGGGGTCATCGACAATTGGTGGCGCCAGGGCATGATGGGCGGCACCAAGGCGCATTATGATTGCATCAAGGCCTTCTCGGAGACCGACTTCACCGAGGACCTCAAGAAGATCGACGTGCCGGTGCTGGTCATGCATGGCGACGACGACCAGATCGTCCCGATCGCCGACTCGGCGCTGCTGACCATCAAGCTGCTCAGGAAGGGCGAGCTCAAGGTCTACAAGGGTTATCCGCACGGCATGGCCACGACGCATGCCGACGTGATCAACGCCGACCTGCTGGCCTTCTTCAAGTCGTAAGCTCTCGGAACGGAGCAGAGAAAGGCACCCGCCATCATGCGGGTGCCTTTGTGGTTGGTCTCCGCTTACGCGCGGACCTCGAGCTTCTCAGCCGACAATGATGTCCTCGATCCGGATCGGAAAGCGACGCGCCCTGACCCCGGTGGCGTGCCAGATCGCGTTGGCGATGGCACCGACGGTGCCGGTGATGCCTATCTCCCCAACCCCCTTGATACCCAGCCCGTTAACGTAGGGATCGACTTCATCGATCAGCAGCACCTCCATGTCGGGAATGTCGGCATGGACCGGAATGTGATAACCGGCGAGATCGGCGTTCATCGGCCGGCCTGTGCGGCGGTCGTGGAGCGCCTCTTCGTGCAACGCGAAGGAAATGCCCCAGATCATGCCGCCATAAAGCTGGCTCCTCGCCAGCTTCGGGTTGATGATGCGTCCGGCGGCAAAGGCACCGACGAGACGTGTGGCCTTCACCTGACCCAGGTCCGGGTCGACCTTGACCTCGGCGAAGACGGCGCCATGCGAAAACATCGCTCGCTGCTCCGCGCTGGCCGGATCACGGCCGCCACGGCCGTTTCCTTCAAGGTTCGTCAAGCCCGCTCGCGCAAGGATGCTCTGATAGCTCTCACTCCGGGCTTCGTCATCGCGGTGGTAAAGTCGTCCGTGCCGCGCATCGACCCCGGCATTGCCGGCACCGAACAAGGGCGAGTCGCGATCGTTGACGGCCAGTTCGGTCAGCTTGGAGATGACGTCGGTACCGGCGTTGTGGAGCGCGCTGCCGGCCGTTGCGGTATGGCCGGAGCCGCCGGCCACGCCGCCGTCGGGGAGGTCCGAGGACCCGGAACGGAATTCTATCTTGTCGATATCGAGCCCCAGCCCATCGGCGGCAATCTGGGCAAGTGCCGTCCACGCGCCCTGACCCATGTCGGCTCCGGCCGTCTCGACCAGGGCGGTGCCGTCGGCGCGGAGCGTAGCGCGAGCCTCGGCCTGGAACATCGGCGCATGGAATATGGCACTGCCCATGCCCCAGCCGACAAGCTGTCCGGCTTCGTCGCGCATCCGGCACGGTTCCAGCGCGCGGCCGGCCCAGCCGAACGCTTCGGCGCCCTGAGCATAGCATTCGCGCAGAGACTTGGCGGAGAACGGCTTGCCTGAAGCCGGGTCGTTTTCGGCGTAGTTGCGCAGGCGGAATTCCAATGGATCGAGCCCGCAGGCCAACGCCGCCTCGTCCATGGCGGATTCTAGTGCCGCCGAACCGGACGCTTCGCCCGGCGCCCGCATCGGTCCCGGTGTGCCGATGTCGAGACGCAGACCGTGATGCCGGGCAACTATCGTCGGGCTGGCATAGAGGTTCAGCGACGCGTTGGCTGCCGGTTCCAGAAAGTCGTCGAAGCTGGAGGTGGTAGCCACCGCATCATGCTCCAATGCCGTCAGTCGACCGTCCGCGTCGGTGCCGAGGCGCAAGGTCTGCCGGGTCGCGCCGCGATGGCCAACAGGGCCGAACATCTGGGCCCGCGGCAACACCATCTTCACCGGGCGGCCAAGCATGCGCGCCGCCAGGATGCAGAGGATGTAAGGCCCGTTCATGATGGCTTTCGAGCCGAAGCCACCACCCAGGAACGGGCTGCGCAGCAGTACATTTTCAGCCGGTATGCCGAAGTAGGCGGCAAACGCGGCGCGAGACAAGACGATCGCCTGGTTCGGCGTATCAAGCGTCAGCCTGTCGCCGTCCCATGAAGCGACCATGGCATGCGGCTCCATGGCGTTGTGGTATTGGGCCGGCGTGACATAGCTTGCCTCGACACGATGCGATGCAGCCGCCAGGCCTGCACCGAGATCGCCGACCGCAGCCACTGGCGGAGAGCCGAAAGCGACCGCCACAGGCTCGAACGCTTCACCATCACCGAAGCTGATCCGCGTCTGCTCGACGTCGTAGCGCGGCGCCAGCAAGCGAACACCTTCGGTGGCCGCCTCCAGCGTCTCGGCGACGACCAGCGCGATTGGCTGGTTGGCGTAGCGAACCCGGTCGTCCTGCAGCGCTTCGATGCGGAAGCCGAACAGGCCGACCTTGACGTCCGGGTCGAGCGCCAGCGGGATGCGGTTTGCAGGCGTTATGACTTCGACCACGCCGGGGTGTGCCTTCGCCGCATCGACGTCGAGCGAGGCGACGCGGCCGCGCGCGATGGTGCTCACCGCGACCACCGCGTGCAGCAGGTTTTCAGGATGATTGTCGGCGGCGTAGGTCGCCGCACCGGTGACCTTGAGAAAGCCGTCGCGACGGGTCAGCGGCTGGCCGCTCGAAGAGCCCATGCGGACATTTTGGGCGCGGAAGGGGATGGTGTCAGGCATGAGTGGGAACTCCGGTATCGGACACGAAGACGGAGGCAGGCAGTGCGGGTACGCGTTCCGGCGTGCCGGCCGCCGCCAGAAGGAAAGCGCGCTTCACCAGCCGCTTCGCGAGTTCAATCTTGTAAGCGTTGTCACCCGAGGGCCTTGCTTCGGCGAGTGCGACTTCGGCTGCCCCGGCGAAGATTTCGGCATCTGGCTTTGCGCCTGTCAGCAGCGCTTCGGCAGCGCGGGCGCGCCACGGTTTGGCGGCGACGCCGCCAAGCGCGAGCCGGGCTGCGCGGATGGTCTCTCCCTCGATCCGCAACGCGGCGGCCGCCGAGACGAGAGCGAAAGCGAAGGAAGTGCGCTCCCGCAATTTGAGATAGCGGGCGTGAGACCGGAAGCCGGAGGCATCGGCTGGGAGGCGAAGGCCGGTGATCAACTCGCCTGCGCCCAAGACATTTTCACGCTCGGGCGTCGTGCCGGGGAGCAGGTGAAATTCTTCCAGCGGCACTTCGCGGCCTCCGTTCGGACCCTCGATCTCGACCACCGCATCAAGCGCGACCAGCGGCACGCAGAAATCGGATGGATGCGTGGCGATACAGGACTGCGACCAGCCAAGCACGGCGTGGGCGCGGTTCTCACCCTCGCGCGCGTCACAGCCGGCGCCCGGATCACGACGGTTGCAAGCGCTGGCGGCGTCCTGGAAATATGCGCACCGCGTGCGCTGCAAGAGATTGCCGCCAACCGTGGCCGCGTTGCGCAACTGTGGCGAGGCGCCCGAAAGCAGTGCCTCGGCCACTGAGGGGTAGGCTTTGGCGAAGATGGGATCGCGCGCGATGTCGGCATTGCGCACCATGGCGCCAATGCGCATCCCGCCATCGGCAAGCTGCTCGATGCGGTCGAGTCCGGGCAGGCGGGTGACATCAACCAACCGACCGGGATGAATCGCGCCGACCTTCATCAGATCGAGCAGGTTGGTCCCGCCGGCAAGATAGGCGGCGCCAGGTTCGGAAGCAGCCGTGACCGCCTCGGCTGTCGAAGCGGGCCGAATATATTCAAACAGGTTCATGCGATCCTCCGTTCCTGCTCGGCAACGCGCCGCTGCGCGTCCAGCACGGCTTCAATGATGCCGGCATGTGCACCACAACGGCAGAGATTTCCGCTCATGCCTTCGCGGACCCGCTCCGGGTCACCGTCCGCCTCGCCTTCGCGGATCAGTCCAGTCGCGCTCATGATCTGGCCCGGCGTGCAGAAGCCGCACTGGAAGCCGTCATGTTCGATGAAGGCGGCCTGCACCGGATCCAGCCGGTCGCCCTTGGCGAGGCCCTCGATGGTAAGTATGTCGGCGCCATCAACACTGACGGCAAGCGCCAGGCAGGCGTTGATGCGCCGGCCGTCCACCAGCACCGTGCAGGCGCCGCATTGGCCACGATCGCAGCCCTTCTTGGTTCCGGTCAGAACAAGCCGCTCGCGCAACAGATCAAGCAGCGTCACCCTTGGGTCTTCAATTGGCACCACCTTGCTGGCGCCATTGACGGTAAGGCTTATGGACAGAGACATTTTCTCTCCAATCGGTGATGTGTCAGAATGTATCGACGTGGCTGGGCGGCTGTGCGAGTGAGGCAGCAAACCGCAACGAAGGTGGACGTGCGTCACCTATGCAAAGGTTGCGTTCCGATGTCCAAAGCACTATACGGAGGATGCCTCCGCTTTGCAAGCAAAAAGGAGGGATGACAGGAAGATGGACCATGCGTCCGAAAAGACAAGCCGCAAACCGCGCTCGGATTCGCTTCGGAATCGGGAACAGCTGCTGGTTGCCGCGCGCGACGTGTTCAGTGTCGGTGGGCCGGATGCCAGCCTCGAGGCCGTTGCTCGTTCGGCCGGCGTCGGCATCGGCACGCTCTACAGGCATTTCCCGACCCGCGAGTCGCTGTTCCAGGCAGTCTATCGCCGTGAAGTCGACCAGCTAGTCGAACTCGCCAAGTCGCTGGCGGCGGAGAGGCCGCCCCTCGAAGCGCTTCGCCTATGGCTTCACGCCAATATCGGCATGGTTGCCACCAAGAAAGGCATGCTTGCGGCGTTGGCGCCGGCCGCCGGCAGCTCGACGGAATTGTTTGCCTATTCGGCCGCACAGCTGGGGCGCTCCGTCGGCGATCTGATGAAGGCGGCGATTGCCGCCGGCGAGATACGCGACGACATCGCGTCCGAGGACGTGATGCGCGCGCTGATCGGCATGTGCTACACGCGCGAGCAACCGGGTTGGCAAGAAACGGTCATTCGGCTGGTGGATGTTTTCGTCGATGGCCTGCGGCTGAGGCCCGAGCCTGATTAAGGCAATATCCTGGAGCGTTTAACGTTGTGGAGCAGTGGACCCGCTCTAAGCCTTTGTTTTTACGAAGGTCCGGCGGAGCCACTGCGCACCTTTCCAGCAATGCTTTGAAGTCTCCAAGCCGATGGATGCGCAGCGGGGGCCAATATTCAACTTGTGAGGGATCAGGTCGCGCTCAGATTCCGGGCTTCCTTCATGTTGGGCAGGAACACTGTCAGCAGGCCGAGGAACGGCAGGTACGAGCAGATCTGGAAGACGAAATCGATGCCCTTCATGTCGGCGACGACGCCGAGCACGGCGGCCGCGATGCCGCCCACGCCAAAGGCGAAGCCGAAGAAGATGCCGGCGATCATGCCGACGCGGCCCGGCACCAACTCCTGCGCGAAGACGACGATGTTGGAGAAGGCCGACGACAGGATCAGCCCGATCAGCACCGTCAGCACCATCGTCCATTCCATGTTGGCGTAGGGGAGCGCCAGCGTGAAGGGCAGCACGCCGACGATCGAGAACCAGATCATCGCCTTCTGCCCGTAGCGGTCGCCGAACGGGCCACCGAGCAGGATTCCCAGCGCCGAGGCGCCGAGGAACAGGAACAGCATCACTTGGCTCATCTGCACCGACACGCCGAACTTATGGATGGAATAGAAGGTGTAGTAGCTGGCGAGACTGGCGATATAGGCGTTCTTGGTCAGCACCAGCAGCGTCAGCACCGCCAGCGCCCACATCACCTTGCGGCGCGGGAAGGGCGAGACGAAACTTGCCGCCTTGCGGATGCCCTGCGCGGCGCGCAGACGGCTGTACCAGCCGCCGACCTGCCACAGGATGAAGATGCCGATCAGCGAGCCGATGGCGAACCAGGCGATGCTGGTCTGGCCGAAGGGCACGACGATGAAGGCGGCCAGCAGGGGCCCCATGGACTGGCCGAAATTGCCGCCGACCTGGAACAGCGACTGGGCCAGGCCAAACCGGCCGCCCGAAGCGAAGCGGGCGATGCGCGAGGATTCGGGATGGAAGATCGCCGAGCCGATGCCGATCAGCGAGGCGCCGATCAGGAGCAGGTAATAGTGCCCGGCATAGGCCAGCACGACAAGGCCGATCAGCGACGCCGCCATGCCGTAAGGCAGGGAGTAAGGCATCGGTCGCTTGTCGGTGATTGCGCCGATGATCGGCTGCAGCAGCGAGGCCGTCACCTGGAAGGTGAAGGTCAACAGGCCGATCTGCCAGAAGTCGAGGCCGTAATTGTCTTTCAGAAGCGGATAGATCGCCGATAGCAGCGACTGCATGATGTCGTTGATGCAATGGCAGAGGCTCACCGCCAGAATGACGGTGAACGCCGTCGCCTGGGCTGAAACGTGACTGGCGCTCGCGGGTGTCGCGACGCTGCTCGCTGTCGTATCGGTCAAGATAGGCTCCGTAGTCTTTTTGGCGGCAGAGCCGCGGGACTGAGGCTGCGGGGCTTTCTCGCCCCGCAGCGGTAACGTAGCGGGACGCTCCCGCAGGCAGCCTTATAAGCCGGTTGCCAGGCTACTTCTTTCGTGGTTTGGTCCAATAGTTTCGCAAGTGGGCCAGCTGAGCATGATGATACCGCACGGTAAGGAGCTTTTCGGCGCCGGTCGTACGGATCTCGAGCGATTGCACGGGCTGCGTTGGCAGTGGCTGGAGCAGGCGGTTGGACCGGCGGTGGTCTTGCCGACCGAATATCCGGATGGCTACCACGTGCCGCATCACCACCACAGCCGCAGTCAGTTGCTGCATGCGCTGGTGGGCGTCGTGCTGGTGACGACGCGGCACGGGCGCTGGATGGTGCCGCCCGACCATGCAATGTGGATTCCGGCCGGCATCGAACATTCCGTCGAGATGTTGGGCGATGTCTCGATGCGGTCCGTCTATGTCATGCCGCAGGCGATTCCTGGCCTGCCGGAAGGCATGCGCGTGGTCGGCATCACCGACCTCATGCACAGCCTGATCGTGGAATCCGAGAAGCTGCCGCAAGGTGGCGAACTGGAAGGGCGCGGCGGCCTGATCATGAACCTTCTGCTGCATGAGATTCCGCAGCTGCCGGAACGGCCACTGGGCCTGCCGTTCCCGGCCGATCCCAAACTGGCGGCGCTCTGCCGGCGCTTTGTCGCGGCACCCTCGCCGCACGCAACGATCGACGAATGGGCCGATGCCGTCGGCATGAGCCGGCGCTCCTTCACGCGCGCCTTCCAGCGCCAGACCGGATTGTCGCTGTCGACATGGCGCCAGCAGGCCTGCCTGTTCGCGGCGCTGCCGCGGCTGGCCGATGGCGAGCCGATCACCAGGGTGGCGCTCGATCTCGGCTATGACAGCGTGCCGGCCTTCATCACCATGTTCAAGCGCATGCTTGGTGCCTCGCCGCGCGGCTACATGCGCGGCGCGCGCGACAGCGGGGAAAGCCCGCGGCGGATGATGCCCCATGCCGGAGCCAGATTGCCGCCGCCAGAAGGTTAGTCGAACAGGCTCGATACCGATTCCTCGGTCGCAGTACGCGAGATGGCCTCGCCGATCAGGTCGGCGATCGAGATGACGCGGATGTTGGCGGCGTCGAGCACGGCCTGGGTCGGCTGGATGGAATCGGTGATCACCAGCTCCTGCAGCTTCGAGCCGCTGATGCGGGCGACCGCGCCGCCCGAGAGCACGCCATGGGTGATATAGGCGGTGACACTGGTGGCGCCGTTGGCCAGCAGCGCATCGGCGGCATTGCACAGCGTGCCGCCGGAATCGACGATGTCGTCGATCAGCAGGCAGTCCTTTCCGGCGACCGCGCCGATGATGTTCATGACTTCCGATTCACCCGGGCGCTCACGGCGCTTGTCGACGATGGCGAGCTGCGCGTCGAAGCGCTTGGCCAGCGCGCGTGCCCGCACCACGCCGCCAATATCGGGCGACACCACCACGACATTGCCGAGCTGCTTGTATTTCGCCTTCACGTCGCGGGCCATCACAGGCACCGAGAACAGATTGTCGGTCGGAATGTCGAAGAAGCCCTGGATCTGGCCGGCATGAAGGTCCAGCGTCAAAACCCGGTTGACGCCAGCGCGGGTGATCATGTTGGCCACCAGCTTGGCCGAGATCGGCGTGCGGCCGGAGGCGCGGCGATCTTGCCTTGCATAGCCGAAATAAGGGATGACCGCCGTGATGCGCCTTGCCGACGAGCGCATGAAGGCGTCGATCATGATGAGCAGTTCCATCAGGTGATCGTTGGTCGGGAACGAGGTCGACTGCAGGATGAAGACATCCTCGCCGCGCACGTTTTCCTGGATTTCGACGAAGATTTCCTGGTCGGCGAAGCGCCTGACACTGGCCTTGCCCAGCGGGATGTTGAGATAGCGGGCGACCGCTTCGGCCAGCACCCTGTTGGAATTGCCCGCGAAGAGTTTCATGCACCGTTCCTGGTGGAGGGTGGAGAGGCCTGACGGACTCTCCTGTACCTTTTAACCGGGCTTTTAGCGGCCCGCGCCGGTATTGCAAGCGCCGAGATCGGGAATCCGCCGGCTAAGCTCAAGAAAGCTGTTGGGCAACGCCGGCTGGCAACACCTCAACTCGCCTTGCCGCCAAGAAACGCCGCGAACTGGTCGATGGTCTGGTCGGCGATCGCCTGCATGGTGGCGGGCGAGACCGCCTTCCAGCTGTCGGCGCCCCCGCTGTTGCCGGAATTGACCGCAGGCGCCTTCATCTGGCCGTTGATACGGTGCAGGCGGTTGCCGGAGGGGTCGTAGACGTCCCAGACATAGATGACGGTGGTGTCCTTGCCCTCCGAGATCGCCGAGAAGTAGCCCTTGAGCACATGGGTCGCGGTCTGATCCTGACTGCCGGCAAGCGTGATGCCGCGCTGCTTGGCGCGCGCCTGCAGTTCCGCCGTCAGCGGGGTGGCGGCTTCCACCGAAGCGCCAACGATCGGCGCGATCTGCAGCCGGGTTTTGGCAAGGATGGCGGCGGCCTGTGCGGGCGTGACCGGAGTGGTGGCGGCAGGCGCACCCGCCGTGGTGGTGGCGGGCGCGGCTGATGACGCCGGGGCCGGAACAGCCGCCGCCGCGCCGCCCTGCGCTGCCGGCGCCGAGGTGGCCGGCGGGGTGATTGCGGAAGGTTCGAGAACGTCCTTTGCGTTGGTGCAGGCCGCCAGAGCCAGTGCCACAAGCAATGACACGGTCGTCACACGCGATCGTCTCATTTGCCTTCTAACTCCTTGGCGAAGAACGCCTCCCATTGTGGTTTCACTGCACGATCAAGTCGAGATCATGGCGGGAGAGCGGCTTCGGCTGGGATTCGGTTATCAGGTAGGTGCGGCCAAGCGTCATCGCCGTCTCGGTGTCGGAATCCATGATGATCATGTGGGCGAACAGGGTCATGTTCGGCGCGATCGGCTCGGGATTGCCCTGGATGAACATCGGCATGTCCATCCAGGACGGTGTGAAGCGCGCGCCGACCGAGTAGCCGCAGGCGTTCAGCCGATGCTTGGTCAGGCCATGCGCCTCCATGGTGCGGGCATGGGCGTCGAAGACGTCGCCGAATGTGTTTCCGGGCGTCATCGCCTTTTCGACGGCGAGAAGCGCGGCGCGCGCCGCGTCGAACAGTTCCTGATGGCGCTTGGAGACCTTTCCGGTCAGCACCGTGCGCATCATCGGCGCATGGTAATGATGGAATACGCCGGCCCATTCGAGCGTCAGCTGATCGTTCTTGGTGAGCTTGCGGCGGCCGGCCTTGTAGCGGCACAGCAGCGCGTCGACACCGGAGCCGATGATGAATTCGTTGGCCGGATAGTCGCCGCCGCCGGCAAAGACGGCGCCCTGCATGGCGGCGAGAATCAGGGCTTCGTCGCCGCCTTGCTTGATCAGCGGCAGTGCCGCGTCCAGCGCGTCGTCGGAGAGGTTGGCGGCCTTCTCAGCCTTGGCGATCTCGGCTGGGCTCTTGAACAGGCGCAGCCGTCCGACGATGCCGGATGCGTCGGCGATCTGGCCGAAGGTCTGCAGCTGCTCGTCCAGCCGGCGGCCATTGTAGGCGGTCAGCCCATGGGTGTCGTATTCGACGCCGATACGGGCGCCAAGCAGGTCGAGTTCGTTGAGCAGGTTGCGCAGGTCGACCGCCGGGTTGGCGCCATTGCGGTCGGTCCACAGCACGATGTTGTCGATGATCGAGGTCTGGCGCGCCTGGCGCAGATCGGCCGAGCGGGTGAGCAACACCATCGAGCCGTCTGCCTTCACCACCAGGCACTG
Source organism: Mesorhizobium sp. B2-4-15 (assembly GCF_006658505.1). Lineage (GTDB taxonomy): Bacteria > Pseudomonadota > Alphaproteobacteria > Rhizobiales > Rhizobiaceae > Mesorhizobium. The sequence continues at coordinate 51,886 of NZ_VFUZ01000011.1, read as the reverse complement.
GAAGAAGCAGAAGCCGAACGTGTCATAGCCGGTCAGCCAGTACATGCTCTCCTGCGCGAACAGCAGGATGGCGTCGAGCTTCTTTTCGGCCATCTCGATCATCAGGCGGTCGCGCCGCGCGTCGAATTCGGATCGTTCAAAATGCAGCGCCATTATACCCTCTCCAAGACGATCGCCGAAACCTGCCGGCCGTAATCAGGCTCCTTGCGGTGCGTGGTGCGCCGGTAGGAGTAAAACAGATCTTCCTCGGCATAGGTGCAGCGGCCGAGGCCCTCGGCGATAACGCCAGCCTTGGCCAGCCGGTCGACCGTGTAGCGGTTGAGGTCGAACATGGCGTGGCCGGCATTGGCGGAGGGCGTGAAATAGGCGGCGTTTTCATCATCGGCCTCGACGAAGCGGGCGACGAATTCAGGCCCGACCTCGTAATTGTCAGGTCCGATCGAAGGACCGAGCACGGCGACGATGTTCTCACGCCGGGCGCCGAGGCTTTCCATGGCGAGAACGGTGTTTTCGAGCACGCCGGTGAAGGCGCCCTTCCAGCCGGCATGCGCCGCGCCGATGATGCGTGCTTGGGCATCGGCAAAGAGCACCGGGCCGCAGTCGGCGGTCGAGGCGCCGATGGCGATGCCGGGCCGGTCGGTGACGATGGCATCGGCCTTGGGCCGCTCGCCGGCAAAGGGCTCCCGGGCAATGATGACGTCGGGCGAATGGATCTGCCAGGCGGTCAACAGATGGGTCGCCGGCACGCCCATCCAGGCGGCGACACGACGGCGGTTCTCGGCGACCAGCGCCTGGTCGTCATACGATCCGGTGCCGATGTTGAGGCCCTGGTAGATGCCGGCCGAGACGCCGCCGACGCGGGTGAAATAGCCGTGGCGGATGCCGTGAGCCTGCGCCTTGTCCAGCAGCGGCGACCGAACGGGATCCGGTTTGGTCTGATTCAGCATGCGGGCGTTGTTGTCCGTGTGAGCGGTTTCGTCAAGAAAAAGCGGCCGGCGGTCCGGCCGCTCTTTTACCGGACGGGAGATTGGGAGGGGGAGCGGTGAAAAGTCAATCCGTCGTGGCAAAAGGCCGGACGGCGACGCCGCGCGGCAGGACGGCAAGCACCTTGAACAGCTCGCCCATGGCCTGCGGCCCGGCGAGGCGTTCGACATCGCCGGTGATCTTGTCGCGCGCCGCCTGGCTGGCATCGGCGCCAAGCCTGCCGGCACGCTCGAGAATGCCCATGCCGAGCAGGAAATCGCCCTGCGTCGACAGGTGGGCGTCAAAACCGTGCGCGCGCACGGTCGCGGCAAGGGCGGCGAAATCGACATGGGTGGTGAGATCGGCTTCGCCCGGATTGGCCAGCACATCTTCGTGATTGTGCCGGCGCAAGGCCTGCAGCGTGTCGCCGACACCCGGCTGCAGATGGCCATAGTCGAGGAACAGCCCGGCGCCACCGTCTCGGGCCATGCGCCCGACGATGGCCGCCATCAGGGCCGTGCGGGCCGGTGCCACTTCGGCGACCACGCCTTGCGGTGCATTTGCGGCATCGGCCGGCAGCAGCGCCGGGTCGACGGAGCCGGCACCGGCGAAGAAGCAAAGATTGTTCTCATCATCGAGGCCGATCATCCGCTCGCGCCAGCCGGCGCCGGCGCGCACGAACTGGCGGATGGGGACGGCGTCGAACAGTTCGTTGCCAACGATCAGCAGCGGCTGACGAGGCAGCGTGTCGATGGCTTCGTGCCACCGAACCGCGAACGGTGTCGCGCCAAGCGTCTGCTTCTGCACCTCGGCCAGGCGCGGGCTGGTCTCGATCATGGCGAAGTCAGCACCATTGGCCAGCGCCGGGTCGAGCCGCGACAGGGTGCGCAGCATGTCCTTCATCAGCGTGCCACGGCCTGGGCCGATCTCGGCGATGGTCACCGGCATCGGGCGGCCGATCGCCAGCCACGCCTGGTAGAGCCAGACGGCGATCAGTTCGCCGAACATCTGGCTGATCTCCGGCGCGGTGACGAAATCGCCGGCGGCACCGAAGGGCTCGCGCGTCGTGTAGTAGCCGTCCGAGGGGTCGAACAGGCACAGCGCGATGTATTCGTTGACGGGAAGGGGACCAAGCGCCTCGATCAGGTCGACGATCCGGGCCTTCAGCCGCGTCATGTCGCCTGCGGCTGCGACTGCGTCACCGGCTTGGCGGTGGCCATCGCCCAGATGCCGGCCAGCACCATCGGCGTCGACAGGATCATGCCCATGGTCAGCCAGTTGGTGCCAAGGAGATAGCCGAGTTGCTGGTCCGGCTCGCGGAAGAACTCGACGAAGATGCGCGACAGGCCGTAACCGCAGATGAAGGCGCCGCCGACGAAGCGCGGCGTCTTCAGCTTGAGGCGCGAATGGGTGAGGATGCGCAGCACGACAAATAGCACCAGGCCCTCGAGCAGCGCCTCGTAGAGTTGGCTGGGGTGGCGGGTAAACGGGCCGCCATTGGGGAATTCGATCGCCCATGGCACATCGCTCGGTCGGCCCCAGAGCTCGGAATTGATGAAGTTGGCGACGCGCACCAGGCCGAGGCCGACGGGCACGCCGGCGGCGACGATATCGAACAGCGACCAGGTGCGGATGCCGCGCCTGATGGAAAACAGCGTCATGGCGAGAATGACGCCGAGCAGGCCGCCGTGGAAGGACATGCCGCCTTGCCAGACGGCGAAGATGTCGAGCGGATGCGCGATGTAGCGCGGCAGGTCGTAGAACAGCACATAGCCGGTTCGGCCGCCCAGCACGACGCCGATTGCCGCCCAGACGATGAAATCGTCGAGATCCTCCGGCTTCATCGGCACGACACCGTCCGCCCAGAGCTTGGGGTTGGCGGCCAGCCGCTTGGCGTACCACCAGGCAAACAGGATGCCGACGATGTAGCCGACGCCATACCAGTGCACCGCCAGCGGTCCGATCTGGATCAGGATCGGGTTGATGTTGGGAAAAGGCAGCGAGGCCAGCGGTAGCAGGAAATAGTCGTTCAACGGGAGCTCTCGGTTGCGAAACGCGTTTGCGCGTGGACCATGCGGCAGGGTTTGGGCAGGGTCAAGGCAAGGTGGTTGCCGTCAAATGTCGCGACCGGATCACCCGGACGGGCCATCGCCGTGCGGATGCTCATACCTGAGGCTTGGCAGCCACCAACTTTCGTAATGCGTCGTTGATCCTGTCCTGCCAGCCGGGGCCATCCTCCTGGAAATAGTCCAGCACGGCTCGGTCGATCCTGATCGAAACGAGCTCACGGACATTCGGGGCGGCCGAGGGTTCCCGGGGCGGTGCCGCCGGCTTCTTGACCGGCTTGAAGGCCGCTTCGGCGGCTGCCATCGGATTTGTTGGTCGGCGTGGAGGCGTTGCCATTGGTTGACCCTGATTGGAGTGTGCTGACGCAATATGAGACGACAACACAATAGGCGATTTGGCGTCCTCGAGTACAGGTTGGAGCTGTTTGACAACTGCCTATAGGTACGGCAGCGCCATGCGCCATAGCAACGCAGATGCCGCACCAAGCCTCTACGTTCTTGCATTCTCCGCGCGGCGCCACTACGTCAATTCGAGCAAGCGAGGATTTGCCATGTCGACCGGACCGAACCGCATTCTCGACGAATTCGCCAAGCTCATGACCGATGCAGCCGGTGCCGCCCAGGGCGTGCGGCGCGAGGTGGAAACCGCCTTCAAGGGGCAGGCGGAGCGTATCCTCAATTCGATGGACGTGGTGCAGCGCGAGGAATTCGAGGCCGCGCGCGAGATGGCAGCCAAGGCTCGGGACGAGAATACCCGCCTTGTCGCCCGCATCGAAGCGCTCGAAGCCAGGCTCGCCGAACTGGCCGGTGATGCCGCGCCAGCGGCGGCGGCAAAGCCACGTGCAAAAAAATAATCATTAAACTTTTCCACATAGTCCAATTCTGAAAAGCGCTTTGCCGTGAATCGCTTAACGGCATTGCATGAATCTTTGTGACAGCGCCTTTCCACATGCGAATGACGCAGTGCGAAAAATTGGGCTGTTCACGCGACTCCCGATCAATAGACTGAATTTGTTGCATGATTCGGAGCAGGGTCATGCGGCCGGGCGGTGGGGTCCGGTCCGGGGTCTTTGCGTCGAGAAGTCCTGGCCGTCCGAGTTCTAGATCAGATTGTTCGTTGTGTGTGCCCTCCCGCGGAGCGTGTGGCGGCGCTCCTTAGAACGACAGGAAGCATTCCATGGAACTTCTCGAACTCGAATTCTCCCGCGAAATCCATCCGGTGGATGTTATCGAGCAGGTGGCCCACAACAATGACTGGTCCTTCGAACGGGCCGGCGATGACGAAATCTCGATCTCGGTTGCCGGCAGCTGGACCGACTACCATGTCTCCTTCTCCTGGATGGAGGATTTCGAGGCGCTGCATCTGGCCTGCGCCTTCGACATCAAGGTGCCGGAGACCCGCGCCTTGGAAGTGATGCGGCTGTTGTCGCTGATCAACGAGCAAATGCTGTTCGGCCATTTCGACCTCTGGGAGCAGGAAGGCGCGATCATGTTCCGCCAGTCGCTGCTGCTGGCGGGCGGAGTCGAGCCGTCGAGCCAGCAGGTCGAGGTGCTTCTGTCCTCGGCGCTGGAAGCCTGCGAATGCTATTTCCAGGCTTTTCAGTTCGTCGTCTGGTCGGGAACCTCGGCCAAGGACGCGCTGGCCGGTGTGCTGTTCGAGACCTACGGCAACGCCTGAGCATCGGTAAGACAGAGTCATGAGTTCGAGCAGCGAGCGCAAGCCCGAGATCAGTTTCGCCGATTTCGATCGTGTCGACATCCGCGCCGGCACAATCATCGAGGCCGAACCGTTTCCCGAGGCGCGCAAGCCGGCATTCAAGCTGAAGATCGATTTCGGGCCCGACATCGGCATCAAGAAATCGTCGGCGCAGATCACCAAATACTATGCGCCGGAAACGCTGGTCGGACGGCAGGTGTTCGCGGTGATCAATTTCCCGCCGCGCCAGATCGGGCCGTTCATGTCGGAAGTGCTGACGCTGGGCTTTCCTGACGAGGAGGGTGCTGTCGTGCTCGGCGCCATCGAGCGCAGGGTGCCGGACGGCGGGCGGCTGTTCTAGAATGCGTTGATATTCAGGTGATGCCGGCCTGCGAACGGCGGTCCCCTGCGCTTCCGGTGCTCACGTACTGAAAAGTACGCTCCGCTCCGGTTCTCGGAGCCCACCATTCTCGGCTCGGCCTGACCTGAATCTCAACACATCCTGGGCCGGCACAACTCTCAGGCCGCCAGTTTGCGCGGCGTCCCCAGAGCTTCCCCGACCGTGTCGAGGAACATCTCCGCGCAGGCTTTCCAACTGTAACGCATGGCGCGTTCGCGGGCCTGGGCGCGGTCGACCTTGAGGGCGGCGAGCGATGCTTCGCGCAAATCGTTGGAAACCGCGCCGCCAATGCCGTCGCCGACGATGTCGATCGGGCCGGTGACCGGATAGGCGGCGACGGGCGTGCCGCTGGCCAGCGCCTCGATGATGACATTGCCGAATGTGTCGGTGCGGCTGGGGAAGACGAAGACGTCGGCCGAGGCGTAGATCTCGGCCAGCTCGTCGTTAGGACGATGGCCCAGGAAATGCGCCTGCGGATATTTCGCCTTGAGCTTTGCAAGCTCCGGACCTTCGCCGACGACCACCTTGCTGCCGGGCAGGTCGAGGTCGAGGAAGGCCGAGAGGTTCTTTTCGATGGCGACGCGGCCGACGCAGAGGAAGACCGGGCCGGGGAAGCCGAGGTCCTTCCGTTTGTCCGGACGGAAATGGTCGGTGTCGACGCCGCGCGTCCACGGCCTCAGCTTGTTGAAACCGCGTGCCGAAAGGTCGTCGGCGAGCGACTGGGTTGCGACCAGCGTGCCTTGGCCGGAATTGTGGAAGTCGCGCAGCCAGCGATAGGCCCAGCTTTCCGGTACTGGCAGGCGGGCGCTCAGATATTCGGGAAAGCGCGTGTGGTAGCTGGTGGTGAATGGCCGGCCGGCATTGCGGCAATAGCGCCGCGCCATGATGCCGAGCGGCCCTTCGGTGACGATGTGGATGTGATCGGTCTTGTAGCCATCGATCAGCCGCGCCACGTGGCCGGGCGTGGTCAGCGCCAGCCTTATATCGGGATAGGTCGGCAAGGGCAGCGTGCGAAAGATGTTGGGCGTCAGGAAATCCACCCCGACGTCAAAGGATTTCAGGGTTTCGGTGAGCCGTTCCAGCGTGTGGACGACGCCATTGACCTGTGGGCGCCAGGCGTCGGTTACCATCAATATGCGCATGGCGGCCCTTTGCTGGAAAGGTCGACGGTTGCCTTGAAACGATGCCGGAACGGCGACCAGCCGGCTGCAGCAGCTTCGCTCCAGCGCACCCGGGCGGGCACGGGGTCGAAGTGGGCCGGCAAGGACGAATCGAGTATGATCGCACGTTTCATGCGCGCTCTTCACCACGATTTCATGACGGGCGGATGAAGCCTGATGCTTGACGTGCCTAAAGCAGCTCACCGTTCACGGAAACGGCGAACTCATCTAACTTTTGTCTTTGACGCAATTCCGGACGGAAAACCGTTTCACACTTTTCCTGGAATTGCTCTTAGGCCGGAACCTTGATCACCGCGCGCAGGCCGCCAAGCGGACTGACGTCAAGGGTGATGTCGCCGCCATGGCTGCGGGCGATGTCACGGGCGATCGACAGGCCGAGGCCGGTGCCGCTGGCATCGAGGTTGCGTGCCTCGTCGAGCCGCACGAAGGGCTTGAACACGTCCTCGCGCCTGTCGGCCGGAATGCCGGGACCATCATCGTCGATGGTGACCACAAGCGAGCCACGGCCATGATTGGCGCTGACCTCCACCGTCTTGGCATAGCGGAAGGCGTTGCCGATGACATTGGACAATAGCCGGGCGAAGGCCTTGGGGCGCACATGCACGGTCGGGTCGCCGGAAAGCGTCGTCGACAGCTTGCATTTGCGCAGGCTCGCTTCTTCGCTGAGCTTCTGGAAGTAGGCTTCGAGATCAAAGCGCCCGGGATCCTCCGAGGCCTCGCCGCGGGCGAAGGAGAGATAGCCTTCGAGCATCGACTGCATGTCGTCGATGTCCTGGTTCAGCGCCGCCTTGGTCTCGGCCTTGCCGCCGGCCAGCGCCAGCTGCAGCTTGAAGCGGGTGAGGATGGTCCTGAGATCGTGGCTGACGCCGGTGAGCATCGCGGTGCGCTGCTCGATCTGGCGCTCGATGCGCTCGCGCATCTGGATGAAGGCAAAGCCGGCGCGGCGCACCTCCTCGGCGCCGCGCGGGCGAAAATCGCGCGGCATCGGCCGGCCCTTGCCGAAGCTTTCGGCGGCCTCGGCGAGCGTCAGGATCGGCCGGATCTGGTTGCGCAGGAAGGGGATGGCGATCATCAACAGCACCAGCGAGGTGCCGACCATCCAGATCAGGAAGATATGGGTATTGGAGGCATAGGCCTGACTGCGGCGCACGAAGACGCGCAGCACCTTGTTCTCGAGCTGGACGCGCACCTCGACGATGTTGGAATTGCCCACCGTGTCGATCCAGAACGGTCGATTGATCTGGCGGGTGATCTCGGCGGAAAGAACGTCATCGAGGATCGAGAAGAACGGTTTTGGGCCGGGCGGCGGCAACGGATCGGGCGGCAGGAGGTCGACCTTCAGCTGCATGCGGTCCTGCGCGATGCGGATGATGTTGGCGTAGTCGGCGTCGTGCGGATAGGTCTCGATCATGTCGATGATGGCGGCGATGTCGCGTACGGTGGCCTGCGACAGGCGCTGCGTCACGGTTGCCCAATGGCGCTCCATGAAGACGAAGGCGACCACCGATTGCAAAAGGATCATCGGCGCGATGACGATGATCAGCGAGCGCGCATAAAGGCGCTTGGGCATATAGAGCGAGACGAGGCGCCAGAACCGGTTCCAGATGCGCGGCACCGCCTTGAGCGTTCGCGTGGCGCGTGCGCTCAAGCCGTCATTTCCCGGCTGTTCCAGTCCCGTGGTCGCCATTGGCCCGTTTCATCCGTCGGCGGCCATTCGGGCCGCGGCCGGTATTCTATTCCACGCTGAGCCGATACCCAATACCGCGCACGGTCTGCAGCCAGACCGGATTGGACGGATCACGCTCGATCTTGCGGCGCAGCCGGTTGATCTGAACGTCGATGGTGCGCTCGCCGACCTCCGAATCGTCGCCGACGAGTTCGTGGCGCGGGATGGTTTCGCCGGCACGCGCGGCAAAGATCGCCAGGATCTCCTGCTCGCGGTCGGTCAGCTTCAGCGCCTCGCCGCCGCGCTTCAGTTCGCGCCTGGCGATCTGGAAGGTGTAGGGGCCGAAGACCAGCTGTTCGACCTTTGGCGTCGCCGTCGGGCCGCCGCGGCGCAGGATGTTGTTGATGCGCAGGATCAGCTCGCGCGGATCGAAGGGTTTTGGCAGATAATCGTCGGCGCCGGCCTCGAGCCCCGAGATGCGGCTGTCGGTTTCCGACAACGCCGTCAGCATCAGGATCGGCACGTTCTTTTCGGCACGCAGCGCCTTGGTCAGATCGACGCCGCTCTCGCCCGGCATCATGACATCGAGCACAAGCAGGTCGAAGTCGAGGCCGGCGAGCTTGCGGCGGGCCTCACCGGCATTGCCGGCGACGGTGACGCGAAAACCGTTTTCGGTCAGATATTGCTTGAGAAGATTGCGGATGCGGGTGTCGTCGTCGACCACGAGCAAATGCGGCGCGTCGTCATCCGGTGCGGTCGCCTGGTCGACCCTCTCAGTGCTCTCCATGGCTTTTTCCTGACATTTTTGCGGATCCAACGTCGATCTGAGCTCTCAGTTCCGGATTGACCATCGCTTCGAGGAAGCGTTCCACCAAGGCCCGTTCGGTGGCGCCGGAATCTTCCAATGCAGCACGGATACGGCGCGACTGTGGCCGCGCCAGCGCCAGTGCCAGCGCACGGCCCTTGGCCGTCGGATAGAGCTCACGCTGGCGGCGGTCGCGCGGACCTTGCAACTGCACGACATGGTCGGTGTCGATCAGTTGCTTGAGCACGCGCGCCAGGCTCTGCTTGGTGATCTTCAGCACGTCGAGCAGTTCGGCGACCGTCAGGCCTGGCCGCCGGTTGACGAAATGCAGTACACGGTGATGAGCGCGGCCGAAGCCATAATCGGCCAGGATCTGATCGGGATCGGAAGTGAAGTCGCGATAGGCGAAGAAGAACAGCTCGATGATGGCGAAGTCGATGCCGTCCTCGACTGACATTGCGGTCCTGATCGGTTTCCCGGCTGCGTGGCTTCGATCCGTCATCATTTCTCCATGGGAACAGGAGATTATGTCAGTACTATTGACGTAATTTCCCTGCAATGATAATTTTTGACAAGCTTTTGGGCGGATTGCGAACAAAAAGGCAAGACGGGCGGGTTTTTCCGGAATTTCCTGAGTTTGCCAGAGCGCGATTATCCGCTTACGCTTCGAGACACCGGCTGGCGTCTCCAATCTCACGGCGCGGCCAAAAAGAACACGCAACGACGCTGAAGATATGCGGGCCGGCGCCCGCGGGAGGTTACCATGGCATCCGTTCCCTTCGATCAACTGGACGGCTTCATCTGGATGAACGGCGAGTTCGTTCCATGGGGCGACGCCAAGATTCATGTGCTGACCCATGGCCTGCATTACGCCAGCGCGGTGTTTGAAGGCGAACGCGCCTATGGCGGCGTGATCTTCAAGCTCAACGAGCATACCGAGCGTCTGCATGAATCGGCGCGCCTGCTCGGCTTCAAGATCCCCTATTCGGTGGCCGAGCTCAATGATGCTTCGACCAAACTTTTGAAGAAGCAGGGTTTCCAGGACGCCTATGTCCGGCCGATCGCCTGGCGCGGCAGCGAGCAGATGGGTGTTTCGGCGCAGAACAACCGCATCAATGTTGCCATCGCCATCTGGCAGTGGCCGAGCTATTTCGATCCGGCGCAGAAGCTGAAGGGCATTCGGCTCGACGTGGCGGAATGGCGCCGGCCCGACCCGCGCACCGCGCCGTCCAAGTCGAAGGCCGCTGGCCTCTACATGATCTGCACCATGTCCAAGCACGCCGCCGAGGCCAAGGGATATGCCGACGCCATGATGCTCGACTGGCGCGGCCAGGTCGCCGAAGCGACCGGCGCCAACATCTTCTTCGTCAAGGACGGCAAGGTCCATACGCCGAAGCCCGACTGTTTCCTCGACGGCATCACCCGCCGCACGGTCATTGGCCTGGCCAGGGATCGCGGCCTGGAGGTCATCGAACGCGTCATCATGCCGGAGGAACTCGAAGGCTTCGAGCAATGCTTCCTGACGGGAACCGCGGCGGAAGTCACGCCGGTTTCTGAGATCGGCCCCTACCGATTCGAGGTCGGCGAGATCGCCAAGAACCTGATGAACGACTATTCTGTGGCCGTTCAGCCCAAGCATGCGATCGCCGCAGAATAACGAAAGTCACAGCTTTTCGCGCAAGTAGGGGCGGTTTTCGAACCGCCCCTTTTATTTCAGCGTTTGTGCATTTGACTTTCATCCAATTCGGCGTCTCATGATGGCGTCGGCCCGGGAGGCTGGCAGCTATGGAGGGACTGGCAATATGGACATGAACACGCTTCTTCCGATCATCATTCAGATCATTACAGGCATCATCGGTGGCCAGGCGGTCGGCGCGGCGATCAAGACGGCGGCGATGGGACAGCTTCCCAAAATCCTGGCCGGAGCCGTTGGCGGCGTCGGCGGCGCGGCGATCCTCGGCAGCCTGCTCGGCGGCGGCACGATCACTCCGGAAGCGGCCGCGGCGGCGACGAGCGGTCTCGGCAGCGCGCTCAACCTGAAGAACATCGTCGGCGGCGCCGGCGGCGGGGCGATCCTGACCGCCATCGTCGGCGCGGTCATGGGCGCCATGAAGAAGTAGGCGATTTCTGTCTAAGATTTTCGAATGGGCGGCTTCGGCCGCCCATTCCGTTTTAAGACGACTGACTGTTCGTCTTTCGAGGGGTGGACGCCTTTCACCGGCGCCTCTACATCACCGCTTGGACATCGAAAGGACGATCATGGGTCAGCTCAATGCCGGCATCGTACCGGTCACACCGTTCCAGCAGAACTGCACCATCCTGTTCGACATGGACGACAAGCACGGCGTCGTCGTCGATCCAGGCGGCGACATCGACAAGGTGCTGGGCGTGTTGAAGGACAATGCGATCACGGCCGGGGCCATCTGGATCACGCATGGCCACATCGATCACGCCGGCGGTGCGATGGAGCTCAAGGCGGCGCTGGGCATCGAGATTGTCGGCCCGCACGAGGCCGACAAACCCTTGCTCGACAATCTGGAAAACCAGGGCAGGCGCTACGGCATCGCCGGTTCGCGCAATTGCGTGCCCGACCGGTTCCTGACCGAGGGGGAAACCGTGTCGTTCGGCTCGCATCATTTCGAGGTGCTGCATTGCCCCGGCCACGCGCCGGGCCACGTCGTCTATTACAACCGGGCGGCCAAATTCGCCCATGTCGGCGACGTGCTGTTTCGCGGCTCGGTCGGCCGCACCGACCTGCCGGGTGGCGACCATGCGGCGCTGATCGCTTCGATAAAGGACAAGCTTCTGCCGCTCGGCGACGATATCGGCTTCATCTGCGGCCATGGGCCGGGCGGCCGCTTCGGCGAGGAGCGGCGGACCAATCCGTTTTTGGTCTAATTCAATAGGGATTCAGACGATCCCGAACCAACTTAACCAAGCCGTTTCCGAAAGCTGGCGCTGCCCCTCATTGTCCTGCCGGACGTTCGTCGTTCGAAAAGCCAAGCAATTGGCTTTTTCGTCCGCTGTGCGGACCACTTCTCAACTCCCCGTATAGGACGGGGAGAAAGACAGCCCGCACCGAGGATTTCGCCAATCTCCAGCTTCGCAGTACCAGCGCCAGCATTGCGGTCAGTTCTCTTCTCCTCGTCCCTCTACGGGGAGAAGGTGCCGGCAGGCGGATGAGGGGCGGCGCTGACTTTTGCAAACGCAGATTGCCGCCTCAAAACCCTAGAATCCAAACAAAAAACGCCGGCCTTGCGGTCAGCGCTTTTTGTTTGGGGCAGGGGAACCTCAGTTGGCCGTGCAGAAATGCTGTTCGCCGTCATTGCCGGTGAAGGTGCCGGTGCGGGAATTGAAGGTGCGGTAACGGTCCGAGCAATACTCGTACCAGCCCCGCGTCCACGGCTCGGCATACCGGTCGGCATACACCACCCGAGGCTCCGCGTAGTAGCGGCGGACAGGGGCCGGGCGCACGCTCACGTCACGATCATAGTAGTAACCGTCATCGTAATAGTCAGACGGCGGGGGTTGCTGGTTGGCCAATGCACCGCCGATCAGCGCACCGGCGGCGAGGCCGAGGACGCCGGCTGCGACGGCGTCGCCATGGCCGTGACCGTGATGATGCCAACGATGCCAGTCATCGGCGTTGGCCGCGGGCAGGGCCACAAGCATCGTGGCGGCCACGGCGGCGGACAGCACGGCTGTCTTGAAAATTCGGTTCATGTCGATCTCCTTCGTGCCGGCCCGTATGATTTTTCGGGGATGCGGTCCGGCTTTACGAAAGATTAATATGAGACCGTGGCTGAACGGGGGCTGAACGGATTAATGTGCCGCGCCGCCACAAGCGTCAAAAAACGCACGCTCCAGAAAGCGGACCTGGCCTGCCGGAGCGTTCGGCCTGAAGCCGGCTCAGCCGATCGACAGGTTGACGGCCTTCGGACCCTTGCCGCGTTTATCCGGCTCGGTGTCGAATGTCACTTTCTGCCCATCTTCGAGACCGGGAAGACCCGACGCCTGCACGGCCGAAATATGGACGAAGACATCCTTCGCGCCATCGTCCGGCGTGATGAAGCCGAAGCCTTTGGCATGGTTGAAGAATTTGACGGTGCCGGTCTGCGGCATGGGAAGCTCCTTTGATCCCATAAACTCCAGTCTCGGGCCGGCAAATGCCCGAGAGGAAATTTGTCCTTTATTTTAGCGTCATCGGCAAGAGAAAGTTTTGCGGGGACTTAAAGCGCGTTGCGCTTTAAGTCCTTGTTATGACGCATGTCGTTGACCCAAAACCGGAACCATTTTGGGGCGACATGCTTTTATGCTGTTCCGCGCGGATATGAAAAAGGCGCGACAAAAAACGCCGCGCCTTCAAAAATCTGTCTGCGTGCCCAGAGGCTGGGCAAGCTCCGACCCTCATTCGCCCGCCATCAAGAGCGGGTGGCGTCCCGATGGTTCAGGCCGCGCGGAGATTGACCGCCTTCGGGCCCTTGCCCATGCGGTCCGGCTCGACGTCGAAGGTAACCTTCTGGCCGTCGACGAGCGTGCGCAGGCCCGATGCCTCGATCGCGGAAATGTGGACGAACACGTCCTTGGCGCCGCCGTCGGGCGTGATGAAACCGAAGCCTTTGGTCGCATTGAAGAATTTAACGGTGCCGGTCTGGGCCATTGGGGAAACTCCTTCACCCGTTCAGTCTTTGGTGGTCCTGCCCGCCACCTGGCGTCGAGGGCAGTTCCCGGTGGTTGCTTCGGCAGTCATGCATTGGCGCATGGTCAAAACCCCCCGCCGAAAAACGGGGCCGTCAGAGATTCACAGTATCGGGGAAAGGTCGTCCAAAACGTTCCGCTCTCCGGGTCGCAAATGCCCGAACACGGAATTTATCGCATGGAAACGTGAAGGTTGCAAGATAGCGCCGCGGGCCGCCATTATGAGCGCATCCCGACGCAAGAATCGACCGATTTGAGCGGCGATCGGCCGCAAATAGGCTTCGTTGCCTGGCGGGTCATCGGCCCACAGCCGCAGTCACGCATGGGCCAGGGACGTCTTCGATCCTAACTGGCGCCCGCCACGCCCCATACCCTTTTCCCGTGTGGCGAGCGCGACGGGGTTGCATTTGACAAGGGAATGGCCAGGATCGGGACCGAGGGAGAGATCAGCATGAAGTTTCTGGCGTCAATCTTTTCGCGGCAGGGGTTCGCCGTCCTGCTTCTGTCGGCGCTTCTGGCCGCCTGCACCGTCGTCGTCGATGATGGGCCGGGGCCACGTCCGCGTCCGTCGCGCCCCGAACCGCAATTCTGCACCAAGCAATATGAGCCTGTCTGCGCCCGGCGCGGCGGCGACCGCCAGACCTTCGCCAATGCCTGCCTTGCCGACCGCGCCGGCTACCGCATCGTGCGCGACGGCCCCTGTCGCGACGGCGGTGGAGGTGGCGAAGAGCAGACCTTCTGTACCCGTGAATACGCGCCCGTCTGCGCCCGTCGGCATGGCGAGATGCGCACCTTCCCCAACGCTTGCGAGGCCCGCGCGTCGGACTACCGCATCGTTGGCGATGGGCCGTGCTGAGGGACTGTTGCCCTCTTCCTTCCAGCAGGGAAGAAGGCAAGCGCTGCTTGCGAGCGAGCCGATTTGCCGGCAACGCAATGGCCGAGGCAGACAAGCAAAGCCTTGAACCTTTGGCGCCAATGGCCTAGATCGCGGCAGGCGCACAAACACGGCAGGTTTCCCATTAACAGAGATCAGAGAAGAGCGGCGGGTGCGGGAGCCAGGCCTGGCGCGGCCAAGTCTGGCGCGGGAGGCCAGCCGCCGCTGGGCCTCGACCAGTATGTGCAGCAGGCGCTGCAACTGCACCAGGCCGGGCGCCGGCAAGAGGCTGAGTCAATCTACCGGCAGGTGCTGGCGCATCAGCCCAAACACGCGGCGGCCGCGCATTTCCTGGGATTGCTGCTGCATCAGACCGGGCGTAGCGAAGAGGGGCTGGAACTCCTCGAACAGTCGGTGAGCCTGCAGCCGACGAATCCCGATTTCCTAAACAATTTCGGCACGGTGATGCGCGACCTCGGCCGCGTCGCGGCGGCGATCGATTTCTTCCGAGGCGCGGTGGACCTGCGGCCGGAACAGCTGGCGGCGCGCGACAACCTCGGTTCGTCGCTGAAGCAGCTCGGCCAGTTCGAGGAGGCCGAAGAGATCTACCGCGGCACGGTCACGCGCAATCCATTTCATGTACGCGCCCGCATCGGGCTTGCCGAAACCCTGCAGGAAGCCGGGCGGCTGGACGAGGCGCTGTCTGCCTTCCGCGAAGCGCTGGCGATACGCCCGAAGGATGCCGACCTGTTGCATGGGCTCGGCGTCGGGCTGATGGAAAAGGGCCAGCTCGACGAGGCGGCGGATCTGTTCCGGCAAGCAGTGGAGGTCCAGCCCGCCATGGCCCGTGCCTGGCTGATGCTGACGCAGGTCAAGCGGCAGAAGGAGCGCGACGCCGAATTGGCCGGCATGGAGGCCCAGCATGCCAAGGCGCCGCAGGACAGCCTGGCCCGCATGCAGCTGTCCTTCGGCCTCGGCAAGGCCAACGACGATCTGAAGGACTATAGCAGGGCCTTCGACTATTTCGCCGAAGGCAATGCCATCCGCCGCAAGGGCATCGACTACGATCCCTTGAAGACACGCGCCGAGTTCGAGGCGATGAAGACGGTGTTCGATGCCGGCTTCTTCGAAAGGCACAGGCCGAGCGCGATCGCCGATGACGCGCCGATCTTCGTCGTCGGCATGCCGCGCTCGGGCACGACGCTGGTCGAACAGATCATCGCCAGCCATCCGCGGGTCTATGGCGCGGGTGAGCTCAGCATCCTGAAGAAGGCGGTGGGCAAGCAGTTTCCGTCGAACATGCCGGGTGGTTTCCCCTGGGGCGTATCCGACGCGGATGATGCGGATTTCGCCGAGGCGGGGCAGGCCTATCTCGACATGCTGCATGCCCACTATCCGCATATGCGCCACGTCACCGACAAGATGCCGGGCAACTTCCTGCTCGTCGGCTTCATCCACATGATGATGCCAAAGGCCAGGATCATCCACTGTGCCCGCGATGCGGCGGCAACCTGCCTCTCGATCTATAAAGTGCATTTCCGCGGCGACAGCCATCGCTATGGCTATGACTTGGCCGAACTCGCCGATTTCCACAATCTCTACACAGACATCATGGCGCATTGGCACAAGGTGCTGCCCGGTGTCGTGCATGATGTGCGCTACGAGGATTTCGTCGCCGACCAGGAAGGGCAGAGCCGTGCGCTCATCGACTATCTCGGGCTGCCCTGGGACGATGCCGTGCTGTCGTTCCACGAGACCGACCGGCCGGTGCGCACGGCTTCCGCCGCGCAAGTGCGCCAGCCGATGTATCAAGGCTCTGTCGACCTGTGGAAGCGCTATGGCGACAGGCTGAAACCGTTGCTCGACAGGCTGGATTAGCGCCCCCCTTATGGATTAGCCGAAGCCCACCCAGCTTCGTCATCCACGGGCGGAGCAGCCGCGAAGCGGCGTCGCGAAGACCCGAGGATCCATGCCGAGACGTCGATCGAAGGATGCAACGGCGCAGAATTCTGCACCGTTTTCAACGCTTTAACGTCACGGCATGGATCCTATGGTCTGCGCCGCGTCGCTGCGCTCCTTGCTCCGCCATAGGATGACGAAGCGATAGCGTTGCGCCAGTTTCTCAAAGCTCCATGAAGGGCTGGAAGCCGCCGAAGATCATGCGCTTGCCGTCGAACGGCATTGTTTCCATGTTCGGCTGCAGGCGCGGGTCGGCCATCACCTTGGCCACGACCGCGTCGCGGTTCTGCCTGGATTCATAGAGCACCCAGGCGAAGACGACGATCTCGTCCTCCTTGGCCTGCACGGCGCGCGGAAAGGAGGTGATCTCGCCATAAGGCACGTCATCGCCGACGCATTCGACATAGGCGAGCGCCCCGTGCTCCTTCCAGACGGTGCCGGCGAGATTGGCCAGTTTCTTGTAGTCGTCGAGCTTTGCCTTGGGCACGGCCAGCACGAAACCATCGACATACGACATTGTGGGCTCCTTTGTTGAAGTCGGGCGCCGGGCCGGCAGGATGCAACCCGGCGCAGGTGAGCGCATCACGCCCTTGGGGAAAGGGCGCCGGCTCGCCAGTTTACTTGACCGGTGCGTTCATCGCCCAGGCAACGCCGAAGGGATCCTTCACCTGGCCCCAGCGATCGCCCCAGAACATGACCTGCAGCGGCGTCACGACCTCACAGCCGGCGTCGACGGCACGCTTCCACCAGGCATCGATATCGTCGCTGCCGAGATGAAGCTGCAGCGTGTAGCCTTGCGCCGCTTGATGTGGATGGCCGTGTTCGGGATAGGCATCGCCGAGCATCAGCGTCGAGCCGTTGATGTGGAGATGGATGTGCATGGTGCGGCCCTTCTCGTCCGCCGGATAGGAAAAGACCTGCTCGGCGCCGAAAGCCTTCTTGTAGAATTCCGCGGCCTTGAAGGCGCCGTCCACCTGGAGATAGGGCGTCAATCCGCCGAGCACTTCCGCCCTGGGCTGAACTGGGGTCTGGTCAGTCATGTCTTGCTCCTCTTTGCGTTCGTTTGGCCTCGCCAATCATAGGACGGATGAGGTGACGGCAATCCTACATGGCCGTTAAATTTTTCTCGCAGACCGAGCCTTGAGAGGCGGGCCGCCAGCGGGCTTGACGCATGATTGACTGGCCGTGGTCATATGACCTTGGCAGAGAAGGTGGCCGCGCGACGGCTGTTCTTGGCGTCGAAGAGTTCCGGAAAGCCGACGTCCTTGCGCAATTCGGCCGGGAGCGCAAGCAGGATGCGCTCGCTGCGGTAGCGGGCGCGCGCCGCAGCGTATTGGGTTGCGATGCGACCGATGGATGAAAGGACCGACATGGTAAGTTCTCCCTGGTTGGCGCCGGCATCATCGTGTCGGCCTTCCAAGGACGTGGCATCGGGCGGCGATCCGACAGATCGGGCAGAATTTTCTGTACGGGTGTGCGCCGGCCCGTTGTTTTCGACGGGCCGGCTCGTTTTTCTCAGGCCGCGGCCTGTGCCACCTGGCGGAAGAAATCCTCGGGGTCCTCGACCTCGGTCAGCCGCCGCTTCTCGATCAGCCAGAAGCGGTTACCGATGGCGCGGATGAAGGAGCGGTCGTGGGAGGCGAGCACGCA
Organism: Mesorhizobium sp. B2-4-15; assembly: GCF_006658505.1. GTDB lineage: Bacteria > Pseudomonadota > Alphaproteobacteria > Rhizobiales > Rhizobiaceae > Mesorhizobium. The sequence continues at coordinate 33,928 of NZ_VFUZ01000011.1, read as the reverse complement.
GCTTGCCTGGTGCTTCAGCAATTCCTCTTCCAACGCTTCCTGGCCGTCTATGTCGAGATGATTGGTCGGCTCGTCGAGCAGATAGAAATTGGGATTGTCGAGCCTGAGCGCCAGCATCACCAGCCGCGCCTTCTGGCCGCCGGACAGCACGCCGATCTTGCGCTCCTGCATGTCGATGCTAACGCCGGCGCCGGCGAGCAGCGACCGCGTGCGCTGCTCCCCGACATCATGGCGGCGCGAGAGCATCATCAGCGGCGTGTCGTCGCCGCTGATGCCTGATAGGGCCTGATCGCTGTAGCCGAGCACCGTTGACGGCGTCACCTTCACGTTCTCGGCGGTTTCCGGCTCGAGGATGGCGTTGCGGATCAGGGTGACGAAACGCGACTTGCCGACGCCGTTGCGGCCGAGCAGCACGATGCGGTCGCCCTGGCAGATATGGCGTTTGCCGGTCCTGAACAGCAGCGTGCCGTCGGGCGTCTCGACCGCCGCGTCGTCGAGCGTGATCAGCACCTTGGCGTGCGTGCCGCGATTGGCCAGCCTTATGGTACCGGCCGAGCGCTCGCGATGCGCCGCGACAGCCGCGTCCTCCAGCTTTTCCGCGCGCTCCTTGAGCTGCTTGGTCTTGATGGTCAGCAGGTCGCTGCCGGAATTGATGCCGATGTTGTTGAGCTTGGCGGCCTGCTTGCGCAGCTGCTGCGCCACCTTCATGTCACGCTGGAATTTGCGTTCCGTCGAGGCGTCGACTTCGTCCAGCGCATTCCTGGCCCGCGAATAGGGGAGAGAAAACACCGGCGACTGTTCCGGGCGCAGGAACAGCGTCCGGTTGGTGGTCGCGTCGAGGAAGGCCCGGTCGTGGCTGGCGATCACCACAGGCACCTCACGCGGCAGCGCGTTGAGCCAGGTTTCCAACTGGCTGATGCGTGCGAGGTCGAGGTGATTGGTAGGCTCGTCGAGCAGCAGCACATCCGGGTCAGTAACCCAGACGCGGGCGATCAGCGCCAGCCTTTGCCAGCCGCCGCTCAGGGCCTGCATGGGTCGCCCGCGCATGTCCTCGGGTACGTCGAACGAGTCAAGAACGACGTCGACACGCCACATCTCGCTGTCGGCCTGCCCGGACGGCAAGGCGTCGGCCACCACCTGCTGGAAGGTGCGGCCAAACAGGGCAGGGGGAACCGACTGTTCGACATGGCCGACGCGCAGGCCGCGCGTGCGGGTGATGTCGCCTGATGTCGGTTCCATCTCGCTAGTCAGGCATTTCAGCAGGGTGGACTTGCCGCGGCCGTTCGCGGCGACGATGCCAAGCCTGTCGCCGCTGCCGATGGTGAGGTCGAGGTTGGAGAAGAGCGGCGCGCTCATGGTGACGCCGAGGGATTTGAGGCTGATGAGGGCCATTGCGATTTCTCTGGTCTGTCCGGAGGCAAACTCCGGTTCGATGCACTTTGACGGTGCGTGTGCCGGCCGTCAGGTCAGGCATTGCGCACCACGAAGGGCAGACCAAAAAAATCGAATCGGGAAAAACCCGGATCGTCCCGGTCAGCCCTGCAAGCAAGCTCGCAGGGCGGAAATCGGGCCACGCTGACGATGGTGACGATAGAACGTAAACACGTGAGCCCTCCTTTCAAAGACGTTTGAGTGTCGGGATTGGCTACACCAAAGGCGGGGCGGATGGCAAGACCTCCGCCTGTGGCACCACCTTGGCACTGCGCGGGAATGGGTCCAGCACCAGCACGCAGCCGCCGATGATGGCCACGGCGCCAAAGGCCTGGATGACGGTCAGCGCCTCGCCAAGCATGACGGTGCCGACCAGCACCGCGATCGTGGTCACGACGAATTCGACGCTGATCGCCCTGGTCGCGCCGATGCTGGCCACCAGCCGGAAATAGACGACGTAGGTCGTCGCGCTCATCACGCAGGCGAGGATAGCGAGGTAGAGGAAGTCGACCGCGCGCGGCATCGCCGGCACCGGCACGGCGAGGAGCAGCGGCAGCGTCGTCAGGCCGCCGAACAGGAAGGCGGCACTGGTGACTTCCCACGAGCCTGCAGAGCGCAGATGCCGGTTGGCGTAATTGCTGCCGAAGGCGGCCGAGAACGAACTGAACAGGGAGGCAGCGCAACCAAAGGCAAATGGCGCCGTGATCGGGACGGCGGGGAAGCCGACCAGAACGATGATGCCGGCGGCCCCGAGCAACAGTCCCGCCAGTCCGCGAAGCGTGATGCGCTCAAGCCCCCACAGCTGGGCAATGATCATCGAAAACAATGGAATCGCAGCGACCAGGATTGCCGCCATCGCCGTACCGATGCGCGGCGTGGCGTAGGACAGGCCGATCAGTTGAGCCGCCACCGTCGTCGCGCCGATCACGGCGAAGGGTCGCCAGCCGGCGCTGAAATCGAGCTTGCGCCTCGTCGCGGCGGCAAGCAGAAAAAGCGTGATGCCGGCGACCAGCGAACGCAAGGTGACCGCGCCGACCCAGCCAAAGGCATGCACCACATTGAGCAGCACCAGGAACGAAAGTCCCCAGGTGATGGCCAGGAAGACGTAGGCGGCGATGTCTCTGGGTTTCATGGGCGGTGGGGAAGGTTGTTGCGGATTGCTGCGGCCTATCGTTTCCGCCGGAAGGTGGCAAGCGCGAGCTCATGGGCCAGCCGACGGGACGACGAGCCGGGCTGCCGGCGTTTGCCCCTCATCGCCCTGCCGGGCGTTCGTCGTTCGAAAAGCCAAGCAATTGGCTTTTCGTCAGATGCGCGGACCACTTCTCAACTCCCCGTATAGTGGCGGGGAGAAGGACGCTGCCAACTTATATTTCGTCAATCGCCAGCGTTGCAGGACGGGCGGCGAGGTCGCGGCCAGCCGACTTCTCCCCGTTTACGGCGAGAAGGTGCCGGCAGGCGGATGAGGGGTAGCGCGACGCTCGTTTTCAGAAGCCACGCGCCTGAACTCCCTCTCGCTATCGTCCCGGCCGACCTGTCTTGCCTGGCCGGCGCTTTTCGCGGCGGGCATCGCCCGGATCCTCATAGGAACCAATGCCGGCACGTTCGCGCTTGGCCGGCTTCTCGCCCTCGATCGGCGTCTCGGTCCGCCGAACCGTCATCTCGTCCAGGGAATTCTTCTTGAACAGCGGCTTGGTGGTGTCGCCGGGAATGCCGAAGTCGGAGCCGTGTGCTTCCTCCGCCGACTGCTTCTTGAACAGCGAGCGCGAGACAGCGCCCGCCAGCGTCGGCATGTCGGTGCCAGGCCCCATGTCGTCGATCGACGGCTTGGCGAATAGCGGCTTCTTCACCGGCACCGCGCCGTCGGCGCCCATCTCGTCGAGCGCGGGCTTGCGGAAGAGGTTGGGCCGGGCAGCCTTGGCCGCCTCTTCGGCTGCACGTGCTTCGTCGAGCTTGCGGAAACGCTCCTGTTCCTCAGCCGTACGATGTTTGGCCACGCCTTTGTTGTGCTTGCCCTTTTCGCGGCCCGAGGCGGGACTTTGGCCTTCCACCTCGCGTGCCAGCGGATCGTCGGAGATCGACAGTTCCATCTCGCGCAGCCGCTTGATCTCGTCGCGAATGCGGGCCGCCTTCTCGAAGTCGAGATTGGCGGCGGCGTCGCGCATCTGCTTGTCCAGCGCGTCGAGATGGGCCTTGAAATTGTTGCCCATCATGGCGCCGGCACTGTCGGTGAACTGCGAGATGTCGGCGCGGACGTGATCCTTTTCGTAGACCGAGTCCAGGATGTCCGAGATCCGCGACTTCACCGATTCCGGCGTGATGCCGTTGGCGGCGTTCCACTCCATCTGCTTTTCACGGCGGCGGTTGGTCTCGGCCATCGCCCGTTCCATCGAGCCGGTGACCTGGTCGGCGTAGAGGATGACCTTGCCGTCGACATTGCGGGCGGCGCGGCCGATGGTCTGGATCAGCGAGGTCTCCGAGCGCAGAAAACCTTCCTTGTCGGCGTCGAGAATGGCGACGAAGCCGCATTCGGGAATGTCGAGGCCCTCGCGCAGAAGGTTGATGCCGACCAGCACGTCGAAGGCGCCGAGGCGCAGGTCGCGCAGGATCTCGATGCGCTCCAGCGTGTCGATGTCGGAGTGCATGTAGCGCACGCGCACACCTTGCTCGTGCAGATATTCAGTCAGGTCCTCGGCCATGCGCTTGGTCAGCACCGTCACCAGCGTGCGGTAGCCGGCCTTGGTGGTCTCACGGATCTCACCGACGACATCGTCGACCTGGCTCTTGGCCGGACGCACCTCGACCGGCGGATCGATCAGCCCGGTCGGGCGGATGACCTGTTCGGCGAAGACGCCGCCGGCCTGCTCCATTTCCCAGCCGCCGGGCGTCGCCGACACGGCGACGGAGAGCGGGCGCATGGCGTCCCATTCCTCGAAACGCAGCGGCCGGTTGTCCATGCAGGACGGCAGGCGGAAGCCATATTCGGCTAGCGTCGCCTTGCGGCGGAAGTCGCCGCGATACATGCCGCCGATCTGCGGCACGGTGACGTGGCTTTCGTCGATGAAGACCAGCGCATTGTCTGGAATGTACTCGAACAAGGTCGGCGGCGGATCGCCTGGCTGGCGGCCGGTCAGATAGCGCGAATAGTTTTCGATGCCGGCGCAGGAGCCGGTGGCTTCCAGCATCTCCAGGTCGAAGCGCGTGCGCTGTTCCAGCCGCTGCGCCTCCAGCAGGCGGCCGGCGCGTTCGAGTTCGACCAGCCGCAGCTTGAGCTCTTCCTTGATCGACTTGATCGCCTGGTTCAGCGTCGGGCGCGGCGTCACATAGTGCGAGTTGGCGTAGATTTTGACGCTTTTCAGCTCGCCGGTCTTCTGGCCGGTCAGCGGATCGAACTCGGTGATTGCCTCGATCTCGTCGCCGAACATCGAGATGCGCCAGGCGCGGTCCTCAAGGTGGGCGGGGAAGATCTCGATCGTGTCGCCGCGCACGCGGAACGAGCCGCGCACGAAATTGATGTCCTGCCGCTTGTATTGCTGGGCGACGAGATCGGCGAGCAGGGCGCGCTGGTCGAGCCGGTCGCCGATCTGCATCTGGAAGGTCATCGCCGTATAGGTCTCGACCGAGCCGATACCGTAGATGCAGGACACCGAGGCGACGATGATGACGTCGTCGCGCTCGAGCAGCGAACGCGTCGCCGAGTGGCGCATGCGGTCGATCTGCTCGTTGATCGAGGATTCCTTCTCTATGAAGGTGTCGGTGCGCGGGACGTAGGCTTCCGGCTGGTAATAGTCGTAGTAGGAGACGAAATACTCGACCGCATTGTCGGGGAAGAACTTCTTGAACTCGGAATAGAGCTGTGCGGCCAGCGTCTTGTTGGGCGCCAGGATCAGGGCAGGGCGCTGCGTCTCCTCGATCACCTTGGCCATGGTGAAGGTCTTGCCGGAGCCGGTGACGCCGAGCAGCACCTGCGTACGATCATTGTTGTCAACGCCTTCGACCAGGTCCTTGATGGCCGTCGGCTGGTCGCCGGCCGGTTCGAAGTCCGACACCATTTTAATGGCGATGCCGCCTTCCGATTTTTCCGGGCGGGCAGGGCGATGCGGCGTCCACAGCACGCCGTCCTTGTGCAGCGGATTACCAGATTCGATCAGCGCCGACAGCGCGGCCACCGTGGCGGTGACGCCACTGGAGGTCATCGTCTCGGCCTCTTCCAGCGAGATATCGAGGCCGGCTACCGGATTGAGGCCGACTGCCGCGCGTTCACGGGCGGTGGCCGCGCCACCCATCGAGGTGCCGCGTGCGGTTCGGCCCGGCGCGGCGGAGCGCTCGGGAATCTTCTTCGACTTGGCGCTATCCCTCCCCCTCGAGGGGAGGGTGGCGGCGGAGCCGCCGGGTGGGGTCGGTTCGACCGGGTTCGGCGTCTCTTTATGTCGAGCGCTTCCTCCGGCGACCCCCTCTGTCGCCTTCGGCGACATCTCCCCCTCAAGGGGGGAGATCAGGTGGCGCCCTTCGCGCTCGGCCTCCCGCTCGATCTGCTCGGCCCAATCGGAGATCGAACCGGTCAGCGGCGTGCCGGACAGTTCGGGTTGCGGCATCTCGGCGAAGCCGCCCTTGTGCAGTGGCTCCGAAGCGTCGAGGAAATCGGTCAGCGGGCTGCGCCGCTTCGGCGCGGCGCGGTCGTCATTCGCCGTCGGCGGCGTTCTTTTGTCGGGGGATTTGGCCATGTCCCGAATATGGGATTTCCTGGCGAAAATGGAAAGAGCGGGATGCAGCGAGGCGCTGCGCCTGCTCCGGCTCCTGACAGCAGGCTGTCAGGAGGAGGCAACTCCCTGGCGGCGCCTTTCAGTCTTCAGGCACCGCGTGCGTTGTCCGACGCCACCTGGGTCGGCGATCCGCTTAAGCGCGGCACTACGACGAGTCGTGTGACCTTGCCCTTCTTGAAGGCGGCGAGGAAGCGCGCATAGTCCCTGAAGACGACGCAGCCGTTGGACTCGGCGCGGCCGCCGCGCAGCATGTAGGTGTGGGCGAGCAGGCCGTTACGGTTGTATTTGTTGCCGCCGCCCACTGGTGTCAGGCGGAGGGCCTCGACGCCATGGAAGCGGGATTCGCGCAGCGACAGATTATAGGTATTGGGCGGCGTCGGACCACGATCCTTCACGTGAACATAGCGCGGCTGGTCGACCATGGCGCCGAGGCCTGAATGCGCCTCGAGCCGCTGGCCATCCGGCATGTAGACGGTCTTGGCCGAGATGTCATAGACGGCTACGCCGTGGCCGGCTCCGCTTCCGGCGCTCGGCCCGCTGAACAGGTTCCTGAACGCCTGGCCAAGGCCGCCCGAAGGTGTGTCGGGCTTGGCATAGGCCAACGCGTCGCCGCCGTCACCAGCCCGCCCTTGCCGGGCCGGCTGCCTGGCCTGCTGGACCGGTTTGGCCTGCAGGAGCGGCTTTTGCTCTACGATCCTGGGCTGTGGGGCCGGCTTCTGCTCCACGATCCTGGGCTGTGGAGCCGGCTTATCCTGCTCCACGGCCTTGGGCTGCGGCGCGTCGTATTGCGGGCGACGGGTCGGAAGCGGCACGTCGTCGGTGAGCGCGTCCGGCAGCGAAGCGGCATCGCCGGGCTGTTCCTGCTGGGTCTCGACAGGCGCAACCGCGACGTCGGCAGAGGATTCGGTCATCGGCAGCGGCGAGGCGAAGGCCTCGTCCTCGACCGGCATCGACTGGACGAGGGCAAGCGCCAGCTGCGCGTTATCAGGTGTATCCGACCGGGCGAAACCCATCGGCGCCGGCGCGGTCTGGACGACAACGGAACCCGTATCGACACGGGCGAAGCGCTCCGCCGCCGGTGCCGGCATGTCATCCGACAGGCTGGCCACCTGGACGGACGGCACCAGCGATGCCTCGGTGATTTGCGGCGTGGCGCTGGAAATCACGGGACGGGCGTTGGGGGCGGCAGCCGGCTTCCCGGCGCCGGCGAAGGCCGCAGCGAGCCTGGACGGCGACAGCGACGCTTCCATGCGTTCGAAACGCTCCTGCGACTTCGACTTGACGGTCGGCGGGGCGACAGCAGGAACCGGCTTTGCCTGCGCCACGAGGCGCGTGGATTTCTCCGCCCGGGGGCCCACCGCGGCGAGCTTGAAGCAGCCGGCGCCGCATTGCACGGCATGGTCATGCAGGGCCTGCGCGCCGCCATGGGCGTTGGCCAGCACGAAGGCCGAAGAACTGAGGAAATGTTGTTTCAGCGGATCGGCGAGGGCGAGCGTGCGCGACATGGACAGCGTCTGCGGCAGGCCGCTCGATGCCGAGGACAGCGAGGCGCCGATTGAGCTGAGGCCCGCCATCGTGCCGACCAGCCACAGGCCTACGGCAGCACCGACGCCGGGCACCGCCACCCAGCGGACGATCCGTTCAGGGTTGAAGGATGAGGCACGTGGCGCGTCGCCGGCGGTCTCACCGTCCCAACGCTTGTCCCCGACGATTTTCTTACTCAAGAACGCCATGCAACCAATCTTGCTCCAACCGGCTCCCACGTCCGCGGCTGTGATAGCCGCGACGACCATTCTGTGAGTGATCCCAGGTGGTCCCCGACGCGTTTGCCGCGCCTGTCGTTAGTTGCCGATTGCTTCAAAATATGGACAAAGTTGGTTAACCAATCCCTCTCAAAACCAACAGAGAGACGTGGACTTTGTGCCGAAAAAGGCTCGTCCACGATCATGCACGCGGTATTGCAGCCCTTCCAAGGGTGTTTTGCTGCCTGTTTTTGCCGGCCAAGTCAAGCAAAACAGGCTTTGCTAATGTTTGTGGAAAGGCGGTTCGGCTGTGCCTGCGGCAATCGGGCACGCCATCCGCCGTCCGCCTGCTCGCTGAAAACGCCTCGGCACCCCCGCAAAACTGTTGCCATGTTGCCACGATTTTCGGGCCGGCAGGCTCAAGGCTTCTGCCTTCCTTGTGCTGCGTGCCCGCAGGTGCGGCGGGGCAATGGCGCGCCAACTGCGCAGGAAGCCAAGCCTCAGTTGAACCAGAGGGCGAAGGTCAAAAAGCCGCCGCCGCCGAACTCGCGCTGGATCTGATCGAAATCCTCGCTGGTCAGGATCTTGCCGCTTTCGAGGTAGGGCGCGATGCCGGGGCCGGTGATCGACAAAACGAGGTCGAAAGGCTTGGGCTCGTCGAAGAAGCGCTTCATGTTGATGCCCTTGCCGGTGATGCGGAAATGCGGCAGCAGCACACGCCCTTCGAGCAGATCCTCGGCCATGGTCAAGGTGGCGAGCCAGGCCTGCACCTGTTCCTCGCCGACTTCGAGACCGGTGAGCGGGTTCTCACCCTTCTGCTGCGGGCCGGGCAGCCATTCGCGGTCATTGTCCGTCTCGGCGCGGATCGCCTTCCAGTCCTCGCGCGACAGCCGGATCATTTCGAGCAGTTCGCGGCGCGCCGCCTTGCGGCGCTCCGGCTCGACCACTGGCCAGTTGATGAGATGCACCATCGAAATGAAATCGGCGATGCGCCATTCCGAGGAGAAGATGTTGCTGCCCACGTCGCGTGGCGGCGGCACGAGAATATCCTGCAACGGCAGTTTGGCGCGTGGGAACAGCATGTGGAAGGAGCCGTCGAACATGCTCCTGAAATCATGCGCCAGCCAGAAATCGGCCTGCGCCATCAGGAACTCGGCATAGCCTTGCAGCCAGTAACCGTCGGCACGATCGAAGCGGAAGGTGAGCGCGGGCGCGGCGTCGCTCTGCGAGATGCTGCCGCGCGACAGCGCGGCCATGATGGCCGCCATGCTTTCGTCGGGCGCGATCGTGCCGTCCTCATTGAGGTCGATGCCGACATGGGTGAGGTCGATGACCATGCCGATATCGGCATCGGCCGGCACCGAACCAAGCGTGGTGGCGGATTTTTCCAGCCGATCGCGGAAGGCGACCAGGATGGCGCGGAACTGCTCATAGGTGAGCGGCTCGGGGTTGGGATTTTCTGGTACTGGCAATTGCATCAGCGGCAGCATGAAGGATCGCGGGCTCTCGAAGCCATGGCGGTGCAGGCCGCTGGCCAGCAACTCCAGCGCGGTGAAGAACTCGCCGGCGCCGGCGGCATAGGCCGATGCGGGATCCTTCGGCGCGGCCGCCTCCAGCATCGACAGGGCGCTGTCGCGCGCGGCCACGGTCTTGGCCTGGAAAAGCGCGGTTGCCGCTTCGGGCATGGCGGCGCCGGCGGAAGACAGGGGCACAAGGACAATGAAGGCGGATGCCAGCAGGCTCGCTATTCGTATCATATTGCCCTCCCACACGTTTCGTCCGGCGCGACCATACACAAATTTGCGATGCCGCGCCTGTCAGGGCCGCCGCGCTGTCCACATCGTTGAGCGTCGACGGCTTCAAACCGCTCGCTGGAAAGTCTAAACAAGGCAAACGATTGGGCATTGCGTGTCGAACTATCCGCTCTCCTACAAGCTGTCCTGGCTGCCGCGATTCCTGAAACCGTCGCTCGGCGGCGACGCCAGCGGGTTTGCGCCGATGGCAGGGACGTTGATGGAGCCGCCGCCGGAGCGGACGGTGCGGCTTGCCTTCATCGGCGACATCTCGGCGGTGGCCAACGGCAGCACACCCGACTACGATCCGGCGATCAAGGCGCTGCTTGGCGCCGCCGATCTGGTGATCGGCAATTGCGAAAGCCCGGTCGTGGACAGGCCGAGTGCCGTGCTGGGGACAAAGCTCGGCACGCATCATGCCATGAGCGAACGGTTTCTGGCCGCGGCGCTGGCGGCGGCCGGTATCGAGCGTGAAAAGCTCGTGCTGTCGCTGGCCAACAATCATGTCCTCGACCAGGGCGTCGCCGGTTTCGAGGAGACAGTGGCGGCGCTGAAGCGGCTCGGCATCCGCACCATCGGCCTGGCCGCCGACGGCCTGGTGCAGGCTGTCAAAGCCGGACCGTTGAGTGTCGGCTTCGCCGCCTTCACGCTGTGGCGCAATGCCGACGAGCGCCTGTTTGCCGGGCGCGTGTCGATGGACAGCGACCCGACGGGCTGGTCACGCGATCGTCTCGACCTTCTCTGCGCGATCCCGCATTGGGACTGGGAGTTCCGGCATTTTCCGCGCTCCGCGACGCGGGCATTGGCCAGATGCCTGGCCGGGCAGGGCGTCGGGGTGATCGCCGGCCATCACGCCCATGTGGTTCAGCCGGTGCAGCGGATCGGCGGGACGGTCGTCGCCTATGGGCTCGGTGATTTCCTCGGCACCGCTTTCGCCCGCCAACCCTGGCCGGGTCGCGTTGGCGGGATTTTCGCCGTCGACGTCAGCGCGGATGAAGGGACGCGTGGTGCCATTGCATCCTACCGGCTGCATCCCTTTGTGCGGCTGCGGGACGGAGATCATGAACGGCTGGTGCCGGTCGAGGCGTTGGCAGGTGCGATGAGGGGAAAGGTTGAGGGGCGGTTGAGGGCGGTCTTTCCATAGTGCTGCAACTGAAGACCGGGCTATTTGCCTATCGCCCAGGTGGGTGGGCGCCAGCGTTTGCCCGAAAGGCGCGGCCTCGCGGCGCATGGTAGGTGCGAGGCATCCTTGAATCTCTTCGTCACGCGTCGAGACTGCATCCTCCGCAGCCTTGATGAATGCGGTTACCCAGTTCGGCACTATGATGCGCGTCAAGACGGAAGCTGGGCGGCTCAGCAGTCGAATCCGTATTTGCCGCGCATATAGTCGACCTCTTCCTTGGACATCTTCTTGAACATCACGCAGACGGTGAAGCTGCCGACCTGGCGGCCATCCCTGGTGTATCCCCAGTCGGAAATATCGTCCCGCGTGAACTCGATGTTCTGGCCGAGCACCACATTATGCACGTGCTCCGGCTGGTTCGCCAATATGCCGACAAAACCCGCCTCGGTGCGGCGAAACGGTATGACCCAGAAGTGCTCGGTGACGTTGCCGTCGCGCACCTGGACCTTCAATTTGAACCTATCCGTGCCGGAGGGAGGCGCTTCCGCCAAGGCCAGGAATTCATCGAGCCTGGCGAGCGCCCGCGCGGTGGCCGCACTCATGTCCGGATCGCCCGGAGCAAAGATGACCGTTTTGTCGTCGCCCGGGTCCGCGCCTTGTGCGCCGGCCAATCCCGGAGCAAACGCCAGCACCAGGGATATCATGGTCCGGACTACGCGTTTCATGGAGGGCCCCTCACCATAGTAACCGCCACCATCCCGCATCCATTTCGGGTTTGCAACCGGCACGCGAGTCTCATCCGCTCAAGGGACATTCGAGCTGATCCCATGAAACAAAATTTGACCTTGTGGGACGCCGCCAGACTGTTTCGTGATCCTGCACCAGACGGATTGCGGCGGCTGCGTGATGCCTGCAACCCGCCAGCCACAATCGGCTAACCGACTCTTTTCGTGGAAAGAAGTGGGCTCATTGGGAAGGCCGAAATATCGGGAAACCACGTCGGCCGGAAGCAATGTGTCAGAATTAAGCCTATGATTTCCTTTGCTAAAATTCACTCAATGTGATTTGCGAGAAGCAGGTCTTCCGTTCCAGTCTCGGCTCGTTCGGTGCCGTCGTTCCCCAAGGCGGCGGCCCTCAAACAGCCGGACGAAACCGAAACAGCACGGAGTGCTATCGATGAAGAAGACCCTCGCAACCACCGCCGCTCTGCTCGCCTTCCTCGGCACGGCCTATGCCGCGACCGTTCAGGGCACCATCCAGGCCGTCGATCCGACGACCAAGTCGATCACCCTCGACGACGGCAAGATCTACCAGTTGTCGCCGGAAGCGGCCGTCGGCAAATTGAAGGTCGGCGCCAAGGTGGCGGTGACCGTCGACGACAAGACCGGCATGGTGACGTCGATCAAGAAGGCTTCTTAGACGTGAACGTCATGCGTCGGCAGACCTGCTGACCTTATCTTTCAGACCCTGCTCCAATGCTGGCCGATTCCCCAGGGGATCGGCCATTTCATATTCTTGGTCACTCACCATCAGGCGATCAGGACGGCGAAACGCCGTTTCGGCAGCGCCGCTATGGTTTTTACCAAAGAGCCGCGCTATCCCTTGGCCAACGGGGGATCTGCATGGCCGAGGAACAGAAGGGGTTTCGCTTGTCGCGGCGCTTGCTGCTCGGTGCCGCGGTGGTCGGCGGCGCGGTGCTTTGGGGCGGCACCACGATGGCGCGGCTGGCGCGCGGGCCCTCGGGGCTGAAGAACGCCGGGCGCATCGCCGATATCGACGGCATCGCCCTGCCGCTGAAGCCGCTGGAGAATACCCCCGTCTTCGATCCTTCGCTGCCCTGGTCGGCCAAGGGCGGCGACATCAACGACGCCAGCGGCCTGTCGAGGACGCCGGTCTATGGCGTCGTCGAGGTGAGTGAGGAAGGCCATGTCGCCAAGGCGCTGGCCTTCGCGCGCGCTAATGGATTGAAGGTCTCTCTGGCCGCAATTCGCCACTCCATGGGCGGACATGCCTTCGACGACAACGCACTGGTGCTCGACCTGCGAAAGTTCGACAAGGTCAGCATCGATGCGGCGGCCAGGACCATGACGGTCCAGCCGGGCGCGCGCTGGCACGATATCCAGAACATGCTGCATCCGCGCTTCGCGGTGAAGGCGATGCAGTCGACCGACATCTTCTCCGTCGGCGGCTCGCTGTCGGTCAACGCGCATGGCATGGACCATCAGGCGGGCTCGGTGGCGCGCTCTATCCGGTCGATGCGCGTGATGCTGGCCGACGGTTCGGTGACCATATGTTCGCCAACGGAGAACATTGACCTGTTCCGTCATGTCGTCGGCGGCTACGGATTGTTCGGCGTGGTGCTGGAGGCGACGCTCGATATCGTCGACAATGCCGTCTACCGGACCTCCCGGCAAATCATCAAATCCGACGATTTTCCGAAGTTCTTTGCCGAGGTGCTGGAGCCGAACAGAGACATCGGCCTGTTCTACGGCCATCTGTCCACGGCACCGGGCAATTTCCTCGAGGACATGATCGTCTATCGCTACGACAAGGTGGCAGAGCAGCCACCGACCGATCAGCCGGCGCTTGGCGAACCGGAAGGGGTAGGCCTGAAGCGGGTGATCATGAATCTGGCAAAATGGGGCAGCGCATTCCAGGAGCTGAAATGGTTCACCGAGAAGACGCTGGAGCCTAGATTCGAGAGCTGCACCGTAGCGCGCACCTCGGCCATGGCGGAAGGCGAGGCCTGCCTCGTCACCCGTAACAATCCGATGCATGATTCGGTGCCGTATCTGTTCAACGATCTGGCTGATGAGACCGACATCCTGCACGAATATTTTATTCCGCGCGCTGCCTATGTCGAGTTCATCGCCGAAGCCCGCGAAATCCTGCGCGACCAGCCGCTGCCGGTGCTCAACGCCTCGGTCCGCGTCGTCCACAAGGAGGATGTGGCGCTGACCTACGCGTCCGAGCCGGCCTATTCGCTGGTGCTCTACATCAATCAGCCGACCGACGCCGACGGCAACGCCAAGATGCGGGCGCTGACGCGGGCGCTGATCGACGTGACGATCAAGCATGGCGGGCGCTTCTTCCTGCCCTACCAGCTGCATTATACGGCCAGGGAATTGCTGGCATCCTATCCCGAACTGCCGGCCTTCCTGGCGGCAAAACGGCAATATGACCCGACGGAACTGTTTTCCTCGACCTTCTACCGTGCCATCAAGGCGCTGAGCAGGGTGGTGTCGTAGGCAGGAGAACAACCATGCGGATGGTATCAGCGGCAGCCCTCATTCTCATCGCGCTGTGCGCTGAACCGGCCGGAGCCGAGGACCTCAAGGCCTTCAGGTTGACCATCGATGGCGTGACGGTCGACATCGATCCCGGCGAAACCGCCGATATGACGCTGCCTGGCGGCAAAAAGAGCAAGGTGACGCTCGAGCGCAACGACTTCGCCACCTTTTCGGGCGGCAGTTTCTCCTTCGTCCATCCGAGCGACATTTCGGTGACCAAGACCGATCTCGGCGAAAACATCACACAGTATCTGATGGCCTCGGCGCTGGGCACGATCGTCGTGGTGCAGGAATACGGCAAGATGAATCCGGTGTCGCTCAACCAGCTCATGCTGCAGGAGATGACCAAGGAATCGGTGCAGGCGGGTGCCGAACTGACACAGCAGCCGACGACGCGCAAGCTCGCCGACGGCAAGGAATTGACCGGCATCCGCGCCGAGGTGAAGACGCGCACGGATACCGCCTATTTCGAGATCGTCGGCTTCGGCCTTGCCGATCAGGGCCTGCTGTTCATCACACGCGTCGCCGGCGAGGACGCGGCCACCGAAAAGCCGCTGATCGACAAGTTCTGGGAGAGTCTGAAGGTGAAGATGTAGGTGCTGACGCACGTCGCGCTGAAACGTGCTTTGGATCCTTGTTGGCTACAGCCCCGTCGGCACCAGGCCGGCCAACCAGTTCACCGAGCGCTTTGCCGCGTCGGCGGTCGCCGAAGCGGCGCGGCCAAGATCTGTCTTGACCACGGCGTAGCCATTCTTGGTGCGATAGAGCGTGCCGGTTCCACCATCGACCACCTGTTCATAGGCGACGGGCCGGGCGGCGGCCGCGTCCATGGCCGTCGTCGGCGAGCCGACCGGGACGCTTGGCCGGTGGCTCAGCTCCGGCGGCAGCGGCCGTTCGGGCGCAACGGTCCGGTTGGCGGGCTTCAGTTCCGGGCGGGACGCCGTAGCGGCCAGTTGCGAGGAGGACGCCGAGCCCTTAGTGCGGCAGATGCCGGACACCAGGGGATAATTGAAATTATGCTGGCGCAGGATCTGGCTCTTCATCGCGGCTTCGCACTCGGCGATGGTCGACCATTTGGCCGGCGTCTCGCCAATATATTCGCAAAGCTTGGCGTCGCAGTCGCAGCCCACAATGGTCATGGCGACAAGGGCGGTCTTGATCAAGGTCTTGTCCCTTCGAGATGCCCCCCGGCAGCCCAGTCAGGTGCATGCCGCGTTCCAGGCGGCATGCGATCCTCCATCGCGCGCGATCAAGGCGGGATTTTGGCCTCGATCGCGGAATGAGTTTGACCGGGTTGAAAATGCTCCGCCGATGCCAAATGTGACAGGCCTCGCCTTGGCTGATTTGTCAGGCCGGAGGCAGCATTCGTCTCGGCAAAATCCCAGGGCGCACCGGTTCAAAATCCCCAGCCTATCTGATTTGAGGCGGAAATAATTCATGATAGTATAGTTTGTCATCAAGAGGATTTTCAATGCCTTCGAAGTGTTGGGCTTGCCAAAGCGATCTTGCCGATGGACAAATATTTTGCAATGAATGTAAAAATTGGCAAGGTTGGAGAAAGTATTTTAACATATCGACGCTCACCTTCTCGCTGATAATTGCGTTCGTGTCTGTTGTGGGCGCTGTCGGACCTGAGATAAAGCTGCTGTTTTTCCCTGGATCATCTAATCTTTCGGTTGCTGGATCGTACATAACCGGACAGGTGAAAAAAGGAGGCGCTTATTTTGGCGATTATACCTTGCAGATCTCGGCGACGAATACTGGAGAGGTAACCACGTCGCTCCGACCAAATCTGATTTGCAAAAACGTTAGCGATTCACAACGTCTGTTGGCTTTCGATGCCATTAGTCCAACAATCGTCGAGGCTGCAAAGTCCACGATTGTCAGCTACAAACGGCGATTTATCGAATTCCATAAAGGTCCGCCGACCGATGTTCAGATCAGCACCACGGGTACTTACAAATGCGATGTAGCTCTCCACCCGCCATCCAAGGTTATCATTGTCAATCACAATGACAACACCGCCGCTGAGCAGCTAAATTTTGCTATCATCTCCATCAATTCAATCGATCCAGACTGCACCATCGAAACTCTCACGGAAGCAACCTTGCAGAAATGTTCTGAAAATATCACCGCTCAGTAGTCGTAGACGTGTTCGAGCCTGGCGCCGGCCTTCATCAGCGCCGGCAGCACCAGATGCAGCTTGCGCACGGCCACGACCATGCCGGTGCGGCGTGTCGAGGGATCCGCCGGGAGCGGATAGCTGAACAGGATGCGCATGCCTTCGGGAACGGCGATCGAGTCCGTGGAAAGCACTGTCACCATGATCTCGTCATTGCCGCCGATCTCGACGAAGGAGACACCCTTGTCGATCAGGCGCGGAATCATGTCGGTGAACACCTGGTAGCGCTTGGTGACGAAGATGGTGCCGTCAGCGCCCATGTCGCGTTCGAGCAAAGTGTCGGGCTCGTTGCGGGTGGCTTCGCCGACCGGACCCCTGGCCCAGACGTGGACGTCGAGGAAGGCCGGATCGGCGGTGGCGGCAAGCGCCTGCTTGATCAGGTCGGCATAGCCCTGCTTGATGGTATCGGCGAGACCGAAGGCAAGCTTGCGTTCGCTGGTGCGGATGGAGCTGTCGCCAGGCGCCGGCTGCACGGCAAACAGGCCGGCGCGCTTTTCGGCATAGGGGAACTGGTACCACGGCACCTGGTCGAGGAAGGCTGCGTAGTCCGCCGCCACCTTGGCCTGGTAGATGTCGGCGGCGGTGCGCTTGGCCGACGTCGCCTCGGTGACGCGGCCGACGGTGTTCTCATAGGCCCACTGGAGGATATGCTCGATCGAGTGGCTGGTGCCGATGATGACCAGCATCTGGTGGTTGGCATAGTTGAACTTGTAGGCGGAACTCGCGCGGATCACCGTGGCGTAGTCCTGCCAGAAGCGGCCGACATAGGACCAATAGGGAAAGCCGCTCGGCTGATCCTTGGCGACGAAGCCGGCATATTCGCGCGCTGCGTAGACGATCGCCCATTCCGGATAGGTGAGGAAAGTCGATTCCTCCGGCCGCTGGTAGCCGGGGATTTCGGCGCGCACCTTTTCGGCCAGCGCCTTGGGCGGCGCGCCATCGGCGATGCCGGGCAAAGGCGACTTGTCGAGCGCCGGGGTGGTCAGGAAGCCATAGGCCAGCCCGGCGATCGGGATCAGGATGACGATGACGATCAGCCAGAGGATCGTCTTGACGAGGCGCTTCAGCCAGCGGAACAGGACCATGGCCGGTCAGGCCGTGGCGAAGTGGTCGTGTATGCGCTTCGACAGCCGGAAGCCGACATAGACGGCGAAGCCGCCGATGACGATGTGCGGCAGGTTGGCGAAGAAGCGGACGGGGAATTCGATGTCGTTGAGGGAACGGAAGCCGTTGATGAAGATGCCAGCATCGAGACAGCCGGAACCGGTGATCAAGCCGAGCACACCGTCGAACAGGTAGACCGAGCCGAACAGCTTGAAATAGAACACCGCCTGGCGGTGCGAGATGAAGGCAGCGGCCAGCGCCCAGGCGCCGGAGAAGGCGTGCAGCACGTCGTCGTACCATTGCAGTGAGAACAGGCCGAACAGATTGCCGTTGGCATCATTGAATGCGGGTATGTAGCCAATGGCGACGACGCCGAAGAACAGAAAGGCGTAGGCAACGGCAAGCTTCTGGATCAGCGTCATGAAGTATCCCCCTTCAACCGACACGGAAGGTTAGCCGATTTTTGGCGTCGGTTGCAGCCCCAACCGGAAACACTGTTAAAATTGTGGAGATAGGCAAAAGACAGTCGGCGCCGGGATTTCTCCCAGCGCCTCCCTGTCAGATCAGGACACGGTCGCGGCAGCAACTTCCGTACAGTCGTCGCGCCATGCCGGCCTTGATTTTGACGGTCCTGCCAGAAGCCGCCCAGGGGCAGCATCCGTTCCAGACCACGCTGGCCTTGGCCCTTGCGGGCTTTACCCTGCGTGCCATCGAAGGTTTTTGCCGTCCTTCATGGCAGCATCGGTCCGCCGTCGGCGTTGGCACGCTTTCCGCGGCCCCGTAGATCTCGGCTTCCGTCCCTCGTACAGGCAAGCCTGTTCTCGATCCGGGCCGTACGGGCCTCAGGAAATCCGCCTTTCACTTTCGCCTTTCGGCTCGATGATCGGTAGCCGCCTGAGATGGGTTGAACTTACGCCGGGTAAGGGTTCTGGGGAATGGTCCCGGGCCTGTGGATAGTGGGATTATCGGGGAGCGTTTGCCACTGGGCCCGGAATTTCGGCCCTGACTGCTTTAGACAGCCTGCCCCTACTTTTTAATGCTCCGATCGAAGGTCCCTCTTGCTCCGCCAATGGGCGCGGGCTTCAATGCCGGCAAAGGATCGAGCACAGCTCGGCGCGCGGGGAGGATGCGCATTGAAAGTTGGGGTGGTTCTCAATCCGATTGCCGGCGGCGGCCGGCTGAAACGGTATTGGCCTGAGGTCACCGCTTCGCTGAAGAAGCACTTTGGCGATTTCGAGATGCGCGAGACGCAGGCCGAGGGGGACGCCGAGCGGCTGGCGATCGATCTGGCGGCAAACGGTTTCGACCTGGTGATCGCGGCCGGCGGCGACGGCACGGCGAGCGAAGTGGCAGACGGGCTGCTGCAGGCCGGCGAGGAGGGCGGGCGGAAGACCGAACTCGGCTTGCTGCCCTGTGGCACCGGCATCGATTTCGCGCGCGGGCTCGGCCTGCCGAAGGAGGTCGATGCGAGCCTCGAGCGGATGGCCGAGGCGAAGGCGAGGGCGGTCGACGCCGGCCGCATCTGCTACATCGACGACCATGGCGCGCTGGCGAGCCGCCATTTCATCAATATCGCCAGCCTCGGCCTGTCCGGCGCCACCGACCGCGCCGTCAATGCCGACAAGCGCAAGGGCAGGATGTCGGCCAAGACGCTGTTCCTCTGGCGCACCGTGGTCGAGTTCGTCCGTTATCGCTTCCAGAATGTCAGGATCACCATCGATGACGGCGCTCCGGTCGAGGCACGCATGGCGCTGGTGGCGGTGGCCAACGGCAAGTTCTTCGGCGGCGGCATGATGATCGCGCCCGACGCCGAACTGACCGACGGGCAGTTCGACATCGTCATCCTGCGCGCGGCGGGCAAGCTGAAGCTGATCTGGGATATCCGCCTGCTCTATGGCGGTCGGCACCGCGACCATCCGGCGATCACCATCCTGCGCGGCAGGAAAGTGGTTGTCGAACCGCTCGGCGATGGGGCAGAGAACGGCGCGCTGGTCGACATAGATGGCGAGTCGCCCGGACGCATACCGGCGACCTTCGAGATCCTGCCCGGCGCCCTGACGCTCAGATATTGAATCAAGGCGTTGCCCGAGGGCAGAGCGTCCCACAACCTCGTCATCCCAGGGCGAAGCAGGAGCGAAGCTCCGTCGCGGAGACCCTGGGATCCATGCCGCGACCTTGGCCGAAGAGTGCGGCGGAGCAGAATTTCGGGCCGTCGCAACGCTTTGAACTCACGGCATGGATCCTATGGTCTGCGCCGCGTCGCTTCGCTCCTTGCTTCGCCATAGGATGACGAAGGGAAGGGTGTTTCCCGCCAATCGCCGAGACATGCAGTCTGATCGAAACTCTCCCGATAAACCAGTCGGGATGTTCTAGCTCTGATTCAAGTTGTTGCGGCCGTGATTCCAGATGCTTGCTCAACGCCTTGATTTCACTCGCTGGTTTGCCGGGATCATATCTCCAGCTTGGCCGGGAAACCGGCCGCGCGCAGGTCCGTACCAACAGCGTCCTCGAGCAGCTTGACGATCTGGGTCGACCAGGCACCGCCGCCATAGGCTTCCTTGCCTTGCTCAAAAATCGCGTTGACGCGCGAGGCCAGCTCGAGCGGCACGCCGAAATCCCTGCCCATGCCGAGCGCGAAGCCAAGGTCCTTCAGCGCCAGATCCATGGTGAAGCCGATATCGTAGGAACCGTTGAGAACGAGCTGGCTTTCGGTCTCATGCACGAAGCTGTTGCCGGAGGAGGCGACGATGGCGTGATAGGACTGGGCAAGGTCGAGCCCGCCTTGCTTGGCCAGCATCAGCGCCTCTCCGGCGGCGACGAGATGGATGAAGGCCAGCATGTTGGTGATCACCTTGATCACCGCCGCCGAGCCAACCGGGCCCATCAGGAAAGACCGCGCGCACATGGCTTCGATTGCAGAGCGATGGCGTTCGTAAAGCCCGGCATCGCCGCCGACCAGCGCGGTGATTTTTCCAGCCGCCGCCAGATGCACGCCGCCGGTGACTGGGCATTCCAAGGTCTCGACACCCTTGGCCGAGGCGAGCGCGGCGAGGCGCACGATCTCGTCACGGCCATTGGTCGACATCTCGATCCAGGTGCCGCCCTTGGGCAAGCCTTCCAGCAATCCGCCGGGGCCGGCCAGCACCGCTTCACTGACCTTGGGCGACGGCAGGCAAGAGATGGCATTGCCGGCCTGCGCCGAGGCCTCGGCTGGGCTGTTCGCCGATGTGGCGCCGAGCGCTACCAGGCGCTCGATCGCCGCGGGGTCGCGGTCGAAGACGGTGACCGCGAAGCCGTTGCGGATGAGGCTGGCGGCAAGGTTGCCGCCGAGATGGCCAAGGCCGACGAAGGCGTAGCTTTCGCTCACGGCATCAATGGCGTCTGCATCATCTGCAGATGCAGGTCCTTGCCGGTGTAGGGATGCGCGTCGCAGACGTCCTCGTTGAGCTCGACGCCGAGGCCGGGCTCCTTCGACGGGATGACGTTGCCGTCCTGCCACTCGATCTTCTTCTTCAGCAGGGTGGCGTGGAAACCATCCCACTGCTTCAGGGATTCGAGAATGAGGAAGTTGGGCAGCGTCACCGCCAGCTGGATGTTGGCGGCACCGACGATCGGTCCGCAATAGCAGTGCGGCGCGATCTGGATGTGATAGGCCTCGGCCATGGCAGCGATCTTCTTGGTTTCGAGAATGCCGCCGGAGCGGCCGAGATCCGGCTGCAGGATGGTCGCCGCGCGGTTCTCTATGACGCGGGCGAATTCGGACTTTGTCGTCAGCCGCTCGCCGGTGGCGATCGGGATGGAGGTGCCGCGAGCGACCTGCGCCATCACTTCGGGCATATCGGGCGGCACCGGCTCCTCGAACCACAGCGGATCATAGGGCTCGATGGCGCGCGCGATGCGCAGCGCGCCCGAAGCGGTGAACTGGCCATGCGTGCCGAACAATATGTCGGCGCGGGTGCCGACCGCCTCGCGGATCGCCTTGATCATGCGGGTGGAGACATCGATGTCGAGCAGGCGCGGCTGGTGGCCGTCGAAGGCGGTATAGGGGCCGGCCGGGTCGAGCTTGACGGCATTGAAGCCCTGCTCGACATATTCGAGCGCGCAGGCCGCCGCCAGATCGGGATCGTTGTAGACATTCTTGCCGTCCGGCGCATCCTCGGAATGAACGCTGCCGGTGTGCGGATAGAGATAGGTGTAGGAGCGCAGCGTCTCATGCACCTGGCCCCCAAGCAATTTGTAGACCGGCTTATTCGCCTCCTTGCCGATAATGTCCCAGCAGGCCATTTCGAGCGCGGAGAAACAGCCCATGCCGGACACGTCGGGGCGCTGGGTGAAGCCCGAGGAATAGGCGCGGCGGAAGAAGTTCTCGACGTCGTGCGGGTCGCGGCCGACCAGATAGCGCTCGGCCATGTCCTCGACCATCCTGGCGGTGACATGGGCCGAGAAGGTGGCGTTGTAGGCCTCGCCGTAACCGACCACGCCGCCATCGGTGGTCAGCTTGACGAAGATGAAATACTTGCCGCCGATGCCGGGCGGTGGGTTGCCGACAACCCAGGTCTTGACGTCGGTGATCTTCATTTGTGGTCCTCCAGAACCAGTTCGGCGCCCTTCCATCCGGTCATGACGGAGGCGGCGTTGGTGTTGCCGGTGATGTTGTCCGGGAAAATCGAGGCGTCGATGACGCGCAGGCCTTCGAGCCCGTGCACCTTAAGCCGCGGATCGACGACGGCGCGCGATGGGTCGGGGCCCATGCGGCAGGTCGAAACCGGGTGATAGACGGTGCCGGAGCGCTTTCTGAAATCCGTGATCAGGTCGGCGTCGGACTGGATCGACGGGCCGGGCAGAACCTCTTCGGCGATGATCTCGGCCATGGCCGGCATCGATGCGATCTTGCGCACGAACTTCACCGCCGCCAGCATTTCCTCGACGTCCGCATTGGTCGAATAGGCGTTGGCGACGATTTTTGGATGATCCAGCGGGTTGCTGGAGCGGATCATGATCTCGCCACGGCTCGACGGGCGGCAGTTGGACAGGCCGATGGAGAAGCCCGGCCAGGGATCCGGGGTCAGGATCGGACGCTCGCCGCTCTTTGGAATAATGGTCGAGAAGGCCTGGAAATAGAGCTGCATATTGGGCCGCATGGCCGCCGGGTCGGTGCGGAAGAAACCACCGCCATGGTTCATCGACAGCGACAACGGGCCGGAACGGGTGAGGATGTATTGCATGCCAACCAGCAGCTTGCCCCACCAGGGACGTAGGATCTGGTTGAGCGTCGGCAGTTTGCCCTTGAACGTGTAGTTGATGCCGACATGGTCCTGCAGATTGGCGCCGACATTCTCGTTGGCCTGAACGACCGGGATGCCCAACTGCTTGAGCAGCGCCAAGGGTCCGATGCCGGAGAGTTGCAAAAGCTGCGGCGAGTTGATCGAGCCGGTGGAAAGAATCACCTCGCGGCCGGCGCGGGCCGTCTTCGTCTGGCCGTACTGAAAATATTCGATGCCGACGGCGCGCTTGCCCTCGAACAGGATGCGGCTTGCCAGCGCGTTGGTCTCGACGCGGACATTGCCGCGCTTCATCGCCGGGCGCAGGAAGGCGCGGGCCGCCGACATGCGGCGGCCGTTCCTGGTCGAGATCTGGTAGACGCCGACGCCTTCCTGGGCCGCGCCATTGAAATCAGGATTGAGCGGCAGACCGGCCTGCTGGCCGGCGGCGAGATAACGCTTGGTCAGCGGGTGGACGGCCTTCGTGGTGTCGGTGATGTGCAGCGGGCCGCCGGTGCCGCGCCATTTGTCGGCGCCGGCCTCATTGTCCTCGATCGCCTTGAAGACCGGCAGCAAATCGTCGTAGCCCCAGCCGGGATTGCCGGCGGCGCGCCAGTCATCGAAATCCTCGCGCGCGCCCCTGATCCAGACCATGGCGTTGATCGAGCTCGAGCCGCCGAGCAGCTTGCCGCGCGGCCAATGGTCGACATTGCCGCCAAGGCCGGGGTCGGGCTCGGGCTTGTAGTTCCAGTTGACCTTGGGGTCGAAGAAGGTCTTGCCGTAGCCCAGCGGCATCTGCACGTAGAAGCGCCGGTCGGTGCCGCCCGCTTCGAGCACCAGCACCGAGAACCGGCCGGAGGCCGACAATTTATCCGCGAGCACCGAACCGGCCGAGCCGGAGCCGACGATAATGAAATCATAAGTCTGCATGATGGAAATAAGCGGCTCCGAAAATCTGGCCGCAGCCTAGACGCGACTGGTCCGCCACGTCGCCGTGCCTTCCGGCATGCGTTGTGAAAAAAGCGACCGCGATGCCGGGGCGAGTTGCGGGGAATACCGACAATCGCGCTTGATATGCATGGGGCCGACAGCTTATGCGATGGAATTATTTTGGCGCATGATTTTTTCCGAAAAGTCTGCAACTTTTCGGAACCATGCCCTGGCCACTCTGCGGAAGGCAGGAAATCAGATGCGGACCCTGTCGGATGCTTTCATTCCCGAACTGCCGGGCCACTACAAGGGCAAGGTCCGCGAGAATTACGACCTGGCCGACGGGCGGCGCATCATCATCGCCACGGACCGCCTCAGTGCCTTCGACCTCATCCTGACCTCGATCCCGTTCAAGGGAGAGATACTCACCCAGACGGCGCGGTACTGGTTCGAGGAAACCGCCGATATCTGCCCGAACCATGTGCTCGAATATCCCGATCCCAATGTCGTCGTCGGCACGCGACTCGATATCCTGCCGGTCGAGATCGTCGTGCGTGGCTACCTGGCCGGAACCACCAGCACCTCGATCCTGACCCGCTACAAGCGCGGCGATCGGGACATGTATGGAATGCGCCTGCCCGACGGCCTGCGCGACAATGAAAAGCTGGCCGAGCCTGTGATCACGCCGACCAGCAAGGCGGCGGATGGCGGCCATGACGAGCCGTTGTCCAGGGCCGAGATCATCGAGCAGGGCCTGCTCACGCAGGCGCAGTGGGATACCGTTTCGAGCTACGCGTTGAAGCTGTTCGCCCGCGGCCAGGCGCGCGCCGCCGAGCGCGGCCTGATCCTGGCCGACACGAAATACGAATTCGGCACCGACAGGAACGGCACCATCATCCTGGCCGACGAAATCCACACGCCCGACAGCAGCCGCTACTGGATCGCGGCGAGTTACGAACAGGCGCTCGCAAGCGGCACGCGGCCGGAGAGCTTCGACAAGGATTTCATCCGCTCGTGGGTGACGGCGCGCTGCGATCCCTACAAGGATCCGATCCCGAAGATTCCCGACGAGATCGTCGAACAGGCCTCCAGGATATACGCGCAGGCCTACGAGGCGATCACGGGCAAGGCATTCGTTCCCGACGTGTCGGGAAATACCGTTCTCGATCGCATCCGCTCGAACCTCGCGCGCTACTTTTAGCCGCCAGGCGAGGTTTTGCCGGGAGTGCGAGAGGCGGTCGCATGGACAAGCGCGATGCAGGCCGTGGCACGATCCCGCCGCGCGTTGACGTGCCTGCGCCGTGACGCTACGGGATCGAGGGCAATCGATCTCAAGGGATTTCTCGCATGGTGCACTACGCGGATGGACGGCCGATCGGAGACCTGACGCTGCGCACGCTCGCCATGCCTTCGGACGCCAATGCGGCCGGCGACATTTTCGGCGGCTGGGTGATGGCGCAGATGGACCTTGCCTGTGGCATCCGCGCCGCCGAGCGCGCCAGGGGGCGCGTGGTGACGGCGGCGGTCAAGGAGATGTCCTTCGCCAAGCCGATGAAGATCGGCGACACGCTGTGCATCTACACCCATGTCGAACGCGTCGGCCGCACCTCGATGACACTCAAGGTCGAGGCCTGGGCGCAGCGCTATCTCTCCGACCTGATGGAAAAGGTGACGCACGCCGATTTCGTCATGGTGGCGCTGGATGGCGAGGGCAAGCCGAAGGCGGTGCCCGCCGAGAATTGACGACAGCCAGTTCTCCCCATACAGGCCGATTGCAACATCGCCCGTGCGGGCGTCGCGCTTCGCGACATTCGACGGTTGCCTTCACGCCTGATTCTGCCGGTGTTGGAGGAGAGACAATGCGTCAACACATGCTGAACGGCTGGCCCGTTGGCAGCCCTTGTCGCTCTGGTCTGCCTGCTCGGCGTAACCACCTATGCCGAAGCCAAAGACGACCTTCCACGCACCGCCTGCTTGCACGGCGGCAAGGGCGTCGGGGTGCCTGCCGCGACATGCGCGATCTGCAGTCCGGCGCCTTGCGGGAACATGGCGCCACGAGCCTCATGATAGCCCTTGGTTTATGACTGGCGTCGTCGGGCTGGCGCGTGCATTGATCAATCTCAAGCGCCATAAGACAGAGCTGCGGGACCTCGTTTAGAGAATTACGGGTTCGCTTGCTGTCCAGCAGCGTCGCTGACCGTGAAACTCCGGATTCCTTGCCGCGCAAGGGTTTCAGCCATGCATGCCGTCGAATTTCTCGCGTGCCGCCCTGACGCGCTGGGTGTTCCTACGCGCCCATTCGCCAAGCGCGCTGACCGGAATCAAGAGTTCGTGGCCGAGTTCGGTCAGTTCGTAATCGACGCGCGGCGGGATGGTCGGGAACACGGTGCGGGTGACGAAACCGTCGCGTTCCAGGCCGCGCAAGGTGGTGGTCAGCATCTTCTGCGAGATGCCGCCGACAGCGGCGCGCAACTCATTGAAACGCAGCGGCCCATCGCCAAGCTTGCCGACCACGAGCACGGTCCATTTGTCGCCGACGCGCTGCAGGATTTCCGAAATGGCGCGGCAGTCTTCGGTGCGGTGCGGGTGCCTCAGTAACAAAAAGGTGCCTCCTTGCGTCGGGAGTTGACGGTATCTCATATAGCGCCGGTATCTAAACGATACCAGCTTTTACCGGAATGGAGAGCCTCCCATGTCAAAACCCAAGATCGCCATCGTCGTCGGTTCGACGCGCGCCGCGCGCTTCGCCGATGTGCCCACCCAATGGATCGCCAAGATCGCCAAGTCGCATGCCGACATCGACGTGGAAGTCGTCGACCTGCGTGACTTCCCGCTGCCTTTCTTCGACGAAGTCGCCTCCTCCGCCTGGGTGCCCTCGACCAACGAGGTGGCGCAGCGCTGGCAGAAGAAGGTCGCCGAGTATGACGGCTTCATCTTCACCGCCGCCGAATACAATCATGGCCCGACGGCGGTGCTGAAGAACGCCATCGACTACGCCGCCAACGAATGGAACAAGAAGCCGGCCGGCTTCGTCGGCTATGGCAGCGTCGGCGGCGCCCGCGCCGTCGAGCAGCTCCGCCTCCATGCCGTCGAACTGCAGATGGCGCCGGTCAAGTCCGCCGTCCATATCGCCTGGGGCGACTTCCTCGCCGTGCGCCAGGGCGAGAAGAAGCTTGAAGATCTCGAGCACCTGAACCAGGCCGCCGCCGCGCTGGTCAACGATGTCGCCTGGTGGGCCAAGGCGCTGAAGAAGGCGCGCGACGCCGAAGTGGTCGACGATGAAATCAAGGCGGCATGATCGCTCTTTGAGATTATCCTCCCAAGGGATGTGGGGCGGCGCTTGCGCCGCCCTTTTTCGTTGGGGCCCCATAAGTGCTGCTCGAGCAAACGTCGCGCTGCCCCTCATCCGGCTGCCGCCACCTTCTCCCCGTATGGTGACGGGGAGAAGGGGCTGACCGCGACCTCGGCTTGATATTCTGCAACGTTTCTGTTTGGCGAAACCATCGATGACAGCGGCCTTCTCCCCGTCACCATACGGGGAGAAGTGCCCGGCAGGGCGATGAGGGGCGGCGCCGAGCCGGCCACGGCAAGGGCCTGGTAACAGGCCGATATCGCGATCCAGTCGGTGTCGGCGGCGGTCACCGCGCGGGCATGGCAGGCGGCGATCATCGCCTGCAGCAGATAGGGGCCGGGTGTCGGTGTCAGGGTCATCGCGCGGTTCAGGCCGTCGAGACCGCGGCGGATCAGCGACCAGTTCCATCGGCTACGGTCCTGGTCGAGTAGCAGGATCGGATCGCCCGCTTTGTCGTGCGGGCCGCGAAGCGTGAGGCGCGCCGGCATCGTTGGACCGCCATATGGTCGGAGCTGCCATCTGGCCCCGCCGCCTTGCCCTGATATGTCAGCTTGCATCCGTCACCTGAGTACGCCCGCGTGAAGTCATCCAGCCTGGCCGGCGCCGTTTCCCCGATGATCCCGGTGCTCGTATGCGCGCTTGGCATCTTCCTCCTGTCCGGCATGGATGCCGCGATGAAGGTGCTGGTCATCGCGGTCGGCGTTTACAATACGGTGCTGTGGCGCAGCATGCTGGCGACCGTGGTCGCGGGCACCGGCTGGTTGGCGGGGCCGCGCTCGCTTCCTGCTCCCTCGGTGCTGAGGCTGCATGCGCTGCGGGCCGCTGTTGTCGGCATCGTCCTTTTGTCCTTCTTCTGGGGGCTTGCCAGGCTGCCGCTGGCGGAGGCGATCGGGCTTAGTTTCGTAGCGCCCCTGTTTGCGCTTCTCCTGGCCGCGCTTTTGCTGGGCGAGCGGATACAGCGGCAGGCGATCTGGGCCTCATTGGCCGGGATAGCGGGCGTCGCAATCATCGTGGCCGGACAGTTCGGGCAGAAAAGCTATGCCGGGGATGCCCTGCTTGGGACTGCCGCGGTGCTCGTATCGACCGTGTTCTACGCCTACAATCTGATCCTTGCGCGGCAACAGGCGCTGGTGGCCAAGCCCATCGAGATCATGCTGTTCCAGAACCTCTGCGTTGCGGTGATCCTTGGCCTTGCCGCGCCCTGGCTCGCCATCGCCCTGCCGGGCAATCTCTGGCTTCCGCTTGCCGGAGTGACGGCACTGTCACTCGCCGGCCAATTCCTGATGAGCTGGGCCTATGCCCGCGCCGAAGCGCAATATCTGATCCCGACGGAATACTCGGCCTTCATCTGGGCGATCGCGCTCGGCTTCCTCTTCTTCGACGAGGCGGTGACCTGGACCACGCTGGGTGGAGCGGGCCTCATCGTGGCCAGTTGCCTGATCGCCACGCGCTCAAACCCCAGACTTGCCGAACCAATCGAAGCCACGGTTTGAGAGAGCGAGTTCCCTCGAGTCGGACGGCTAGCGCAATTTGGCATGCCGCAGGGTCCCTGGTCTGACCCTCGCGGCCATCTCGATCAGCTTGACCTCTGTTGTCAGCGCACCACCTCACGGTGGCCGCTCTGCAGGCGGGTGGCGATCAGCTTGTCGATGCGGCGGCCGTCGAGATCGACCACTTCGAAGCGCCAGCCTTGAGCGTCGACGCATTCGCCGGTCGTTGGCAAATGATGCATGTGTGACAGCACATAGCCGGCGACGGTCTCATAGTCGCGGTTTTCCGGCAGGTCGATGCCGAGGACCTCGGCCATCTCGTCGGCCTGCATGTAGCCGGCGAGCAGCCAGGAGCCGTCGTCGCGCTGGACGGCGTTTTCTTCCTCGCCGGCTTCGAGATCCGAGCGGAAGACGCCGGTGATGGCCTCGAGAATGTCCGCAGGGGTGACGATGCCTTCGAAGTGGCCGTATTCGTCATGCACCAGCGCCATCGGCACGTCGGATTCTTTCAGCTTCTGCAGCACGTCCAGTGCGTCGGCCTGGTCGTGGACGATGGGTGCCGCGCGCACATGTTTGCGCGGATCGAGCGCGCGACCGCCAAGCAGTGCCGCCAGCACGTCGCGGGTCTGCACGACGCCGATCATGGCGTCGACGCTGCCGTCGCCGGCCGGCAGACGTGAATGCTGCGTCTCCATCAAAAGCTTGCGGATCGTGGCATCGTCGGACTGCAGATTGATCCAGTCGACGTCGGTGCGCGGCGACATCACGGCGCGCACGGCGCGGTCACCAAGCCGCATGACGCCGGCGATCATGCGGCGCTCGTCGGATTCGATGGTGCCGTGATGCTCGGCCTCGGCGACCAGCATCTTGATCTCCTCGTCGGTGACCTTCTCCTCGCTTTCGCCGCGCTGGCCGAGCAGCCACAGAACAGCCCGGCCGGAAACGTCGAGCAGGAACACCAATGGCGCCGAAACGGTGGCAAGGATGGTCATCGCGGGCGCCGCGCGGACGGCAACCCGCTCGGGATCGCGCAAGGCGATCTGCTTGGGCACCAGTTCGCCAACAATCAGTGAGAAATAGGTAATGATGGCAACCACGATGCCGACGCCGAGCGGGTCGGCGATGCCTTCGCGGATGCCGGTCGAGGCAAGGAACACCGCCAGTCGATCACCCAGCGTGGCGCCGGAGAAGGCGCCGGAGAGGACACCGACCAGGGTGATGCCGATCTGCACCGAGGACAGGAACTTGCCGGGATTGGAGCCGAGCGCCAGCGCACGGCCGGCGCCGTTGACATTGCGGTCGATCATTGCCTTGAGCCGGGCTGGCCGTGACGAGACAATGGCGAGCTCGGACATTGCCAGAAGGCCGTTCACGCAAATGAGGACGACCACGATAGCGATTTCAACGTATAGCATGAGGGCTCAATAGCATTGCGTTGGGCCGCTCGAAAATAGTCCGCTGTCATTTTTAGACTATGACGCATATCTTTCGGGCGTTGTCTCGCGGCGGCGCCGAAAAGTGTTCGACAAGGGCATCGACTGCAACCCGCACCTTTGGCGTGAGCGCGCGTTACCGGCCAGACGGCGTGCACGACAATGCGCGGGGCCGTCGATTCGCCAAGATCGTGATCACCGCGGCGTGACACGTGTCACCGCAGCTGCTTCAACACGCCGATGATTGCCTTACCGTCGGTGAAGTAGGGATCGCGACCGCCATTGCGGCCGGTCGTGGTGGCGCCGATGCCAGCCAGTTCGCTGGTCGAGATCAACTGGCCGGCGGCACTCAGATCGCCGATGAGAAACTGGCGTTCAGCGTCGATGTCGGGGCTGATGTGATGCGTGATCGCGCCCGTGTCGTGGCTGAGACCGACGCCGCGATCGAAGCTTGCGGCACCCAACCAGAACGGACGGCCGTCATCGCCGACCGTGTCCGTCTGCCAGAGACGGACGTGATGGCGCCGGTCGGCACTGTCGCCGGCCGGCTTTTCGAAAGCGAGCTCCTGGGCGTGGCCTTCGAACAGCAGGCGGCTCATCGGCGCATCGGGATAGGGGCGGGAAAACAGGACACTTTCGCCGATATCGATGGCGGTTCTCAAGGTGACGGCGTCGGCCGTATCCCAGCCGGCGACGGCGAAGGCATGGACCACCTCCTTCTCGGTACCGACAAGACCGACATTGATCGGGTCGCCGGGAATGCCTTGCGGCGTGTGCGTGACCATCTCGAAGGGGTTGTTGCGAAAGCCGCGGTTCCGGAATGTCCAGAATCCCGGCGCGGCGACATAGGCGAGCGCCAGCCAGGCGGCCAGAAAGGCGACCACCCAGATTGCAATGCGTCGCGGAAGGCTTTGCTGGTCCATGTGCCGCCGCCTGAACGTTTCGGCTTCACTTTATGCGGAGTCGTGTTCCGCCGGCAGAGGGTATGGTCGCCAATGCCAAAGCGCGTCGGCTGGAAAGGGATTCCTGCGACGCGATTTGGATTCTTGGTCTTATGCATGTCGTTTTCCCAAACCGAGGTCACTTTTGGGCGACATGCATCAGCGGCAGGCGCGATAGCCGTTCTTGCGGTTCTTGATGTCGAAATGGAAATGGTTGCGGTGGTCGTAGTTGTAGCCGGGGCCGAGCACGGTGGTGAAATACTGGCAGCCGTCGGCACGCACATTGTTGAGGAAGCCGCGCGTGCGGAAGGCGAACAGGCCGGGCTTGCGCACGTCGATGTCATCGCCATTGTTGAGCTCGATGCTCATGACGTCGAGCGCGTTGCCTTTGCCGTGCTCCGACAGCACGCCTTCGCCGGCGATGTTGCGGCAGGAATAGCTCGAGCCCTGGTGGATGGTCTTGACGCCGGAGAAGTAGCGCCAGCGGGCGGAGGGAACCAGTTCGTTCTTCGTCCAGGCGGCGAAGGTGGCGGCCATGTCGCAGGTCAGCGTCGCGGCGGGCTTCATCTCGACGCTGCCGATGGCCGAGACCTTGACCGGATAGTCGATGCCGCACTGGCCTTCATGGATCGGCGCCAGATCGGTATAGGCAACATCGAGGCGTTTCAGCTGCTGGCGGCAGTCTGTCTCGCTGGCCGGCATCTGTTCGGTCGGTGACATCGGGGTATCCATGCGCGGATAGGCGGCCTGGGTCATGTAGGGATTGGACGGGACAAGCCTCTGCATCCCTGAATATTGCGGCACGGCCGCGGTCTGCGAGCCGACATCGACCGCCGGTTCGAGCGACAGCACATTGCCGGTGTTGCAGGCCGAAACCGTAGCCAGCGCAAGGCCGGTGGCCAGCAGCGCCGCAGGTCTGGGTTGGCGCGCTATGGAGAGAAACACGGCGCGAAATTTGCCGGCCATTGGCGGAATCCTGTCCCCGAACCTGATCCTGACCAGGTTCTACCTTTGCCTGACCATGATCTTTTTCCGAAAACCGGTTCCACTTTTCGGGATCATGGCCCGGATATCAGGTATTTTAACGATCAAGGGTAAAGGAAAACTCAGCGGCCACGTTCATGCCTGCGGCTGAATTGCGGCACGTGCGGCTGACAGCCAATGCTCACTGGCAAAACGTGCCGCCATGGCGGCGCGGTTCGAGGTCGAAATGGAAATGCAAGGCGTGGTCCGCGTCGGCGCCGGGTCCAAGCACGGTCTTGAACGGACCGCAGGCGGCCTTGCGCACGGCGTCGAGGAACTTGCCCTCCTTCTCTGGCGGCGTCAGGCCGACCTCGATTGTCCTGCCGTCCGATAGGGTGAAGCTGGCGATGTCGAGCGCGTTGCCGAAAGCGTGCTCCGACAGTTTCCCGGCGCCGTGTCGCGGCCGGCAGACGAAGGCCGATGCCTGGCCGATCGATTTCAGATCGGCGCCGAATTCGGCTTTCGCCGCTGGCTGGACGACCTCAGCGGCAAAACGCGCCGTCGCCTCCGCCATCGGGCAATTGAGCTCGGTGTCGGGGGCAATCGCGATCGACTTGCCGAGTGACTTCAGCACCAGGGGATAGGGGATCGAACAGCCGATTTCGGGATTGCTTTCCGCCTTGTGTTCCTCGAATTCGACGCCGAGCGCCTTCAGCCGCTCCCGGCAGGCAACTTCTTCGGCGGGCATCTTGTCCGCCGGCAGGTCGGCCGAGCGCGGATCGGGAAGCACCTTCTGGTCGCCGGCATCGGCCGGCTTTTGCGGCGGCCGCGGGGCGACGTCGAGCGGCTGGGCCTCGGGCTCCTGGACATCGGGCTTTGGTGTCGGTGTTGGCGCCACGGCGGGCGGCTCCGGCTCGCTTTCCATATTGGCTGGCGGTTCGGGGCGCGCCTGTTTCTTGTAATGGGACGTTTCTTCATTGAACCGATCGGAGCTGCCGCCGCTCTTTGGAGCCTCGGCCTTCTGTTCTTCCGTCTTCGGATTTTCTTCCGTGTTTGGCGTGCCTGCGGGACGTTGCTCCGGCACGGGAACATCGGTGGACGATGGCAGCGGAGGCAGCGGCGTCTGCTGTGCGGGGCCGCGCGTGATCCGTTGCTCGCCCCCCGGTTTCGGCTGCTTGCGCCGCGATTTCCCCCGCGGCTTCAGGGGCTGGTCGACCCGCGGCGTCAGCGGCTGCTCCACTCGCGGTGAAAGCGGCTGGTAACGCCTGTGACGATGTTTGGCGTCGGCCGGGCTCGCCAGCAGAACTGTCGTCGCCATGACCAAGGCGATCCGGTACGGTCGGGAAGAGTGCAGCGTTGCCATCGCTCCGAAACGGCACCGGCATGCCGAAGTTGCGTGCGCGGCCGCTTCGGGCGATCACAATCGGTTACTTCAGCGTTACGCGCCGATCGCTTCCAGCCCCTCTTCCAGCCAGTCGGCAAGCAGCGGCATGCCGAGCAGGTATTTTGCCGTGCGCCTGTTGGGGCGCTCGCGCGCCGCTGTCACGGCATCAGCCCATTCCAAGGGGTCGTAGTCGCCACGCCCGACCCAGGCGAGCGCGATCAGTTCGGCGGCTTCATCGACATTGAGGTCGTTGATCAGTTCGCGCAGTTCCTCTTCGGTCAGGTTTTCCGAGCTTTCCTCGGCAAGGCCGTCATGATGGTGATTGTCGTGCGTATCGCCGTCGAATTCGATCTCGTGTTCGGCACCGTCGGCATAATCCTCGTTGACGGCCGCACTCAGCGCCTTGGCCTTGAGGATGAACAGGCGCACGGTGTCGGGGCCGATCGAGAGTTCCCAGTTCTTCTCAAGCCGTTGCTGCACGGGCCGTCTCCGTGGGCTCAGTCTTCATTCGATCCGCGATGATACCGAATTTGCGCCATCCGTCACCTCATGTTCTCCAGGCCTGCTTTTTCCGGGATGAAACGCGAACCACTTGGCGTTAGTGTTCTATTCTCAC
Organism: Mesorhizobium sp. B2-4-15; assembly: GCF_006658505.1. Lineage (GTDB taxonomy): Bacteria > Pseudomonadota > Alphaproteobacteria > Rhizobiales > Rhizobiaceae > Mesorhizobium. The sequence continues at coordinate 133 of NZ_VFUZ01000011.1, read as the reverse complement.
CCCTCCAGGAGGCTTCGATGCATAAAAGAGTGCTGATCCAGGCGGCGAGCGCGCTAATCGCTCTGCAGTTCCTTGCCGTTCCGGCGTTCGCCGCGGGCGGCGACAGTTCGGGCGGTGGCGGTGGGGGTGGCGG
>NZ_VFUZ01000010.1 GCF_006658505.1 Mesorhizobium sp. B2-4-15 | reverse complement strand
ACTCGCCCTGGCGGCGGCTGAAGGACGACTAGGTCGCTGGTGAGAGGCCAGCGCCGCCCCTCATCCGCCTGCCGGCACCTTCTCCCCGTATAGGGACGGGGAGAAGGGGCTTGTCGCGCCCTCAGCGCTCTTCCCGCAACGCTGGTGATTGGCGAAAATCGCGGATGACAGCACCCCTCTCCCCGTCCCTATACGGGGAGAGGATGCCGGCAGGCGGATGAGGGGCGGCGCTGGCCTCTCACCAGCGACCTAGTCGTCCTTCAGCCGCCGCCAGGGCGAGTTGTGGTCCGGGCCGCGCTTCGGATCGTCCTCGCGCGAATAGTCGGCGTCGTCGAGGTCGATGACCCTGTCGCGCGGCCGGCCGCGGAAGCCGCCTGGCGAGAAGTTGGTGGCCACGACGATGCGGCCCTTGAACCTGCTCCAGGCAAGGTCGCGCACCGGAGGCAGGAACAGGAGCAGGCCGATAATGTCTGTGATGAAGCCGGGGATGATCAAAAGGATCGCGGCGACCACGATCATGGCGCCATGGGCAAGCTGGCGGCTGGGGTCGCGGCCGGCATCCATCTCGGCGCGGATACGGGCCATGACGCCGAAACCCTGGTGCCTCAGCAGCAGGACACCGGCAAGGCTGGAGGCGATCACCAGGCCGACCGTCGCCAGGGCGCCGACCTCGCGGCCGACGATGACGAAACCGGCGATTTCCAGCAGCGGAAGCGCGAGGAGGAAGAGGGGTAGCAAGGAGATGCGCAAATCTTGCCAACCTTTTCTATCGTTTGGCCGTTCGATTGTTTTGGCCGTCGGCGACCAATCGCCGCTGGCCCTGGGGCTGTTAGATAGGTATGCCTGCCTTTAATTTGAATGATTGCGCCTTGCGTTCTATATGCTTTGGATATTGAACGCTATGCGACCGTGGGCTCCGGGCCGGGCGGTCCGGCCAAGAGACAGGGATTGATTGGCGGAAGATATGGGCTTCTTCGACTTCGGCACGATTTTCTTCCTGATCGCGGCGGTGGTGATCTTCTTCCAGCTGCGCAATGTGCTGGGCCGTCGGACCGGTAGCGAGCGGCCGCCCTTCGACCCCTACACGGCGGCGCGCACCGACAAGGATGCCACGCAGAAGCCCGAAAATGTCGTTTCGCTGCCACGCAAGCGGCTGCCGGGCGAGCCGGCGCCGGCCGACGCCTACACGGCCATCGATGCCTTCGCCAAGCCCGACACCGATCTCAACAAGGGCCTGCGCACGATCAAGGACAATGATGCGTCGTTCGATCCGAAGGGTTTCGTCGACGGCGCCAAGATGGCCTATGAGATGATCGTCATGGCCTATGCCGATGGCGACCGCAAAACGCTGAAGAACCTTCTGTCGCGCGAGGTCTATGACGGCTTCGTCGCCGCGATCGGCGAACGCGAGGCCAAGTCGGAGAAGATCCAGTCCTCCTTCGTCGGCATCGACAAGGCCGACATCGTCTCGGCCGAGATGAAGGGCGGCGAGGCGCATGTCACGCTGCGCATCATCAGCGAGCTGATCTCGGCGACGCGCGACAAGGCAGGCACCGTCATCGACGGCGATCCTGAAACCGTGGCCGAGGTCAAGGATGTCTGGACCTTCGCCCGCGACACGCGCTCGCGCGATCCGAACTGGAAGCTCGTCGCCACCGAAGAAGAAGACTGAGCCCCGATGCATGTCGCCCAAAAGTGCGAAGCGGTTTTGGGGCAACGACATGCATCAGAACCAGGGCTTGAAGTGCGTCGCATGACGCTCTTCGAGCCCGACGCGCTTTAGACAGGCGGCGGGGCTCCGGTGTCGCTATCGCCTTCCTTCGCGGCAAAGTCCTTTGACGATCTTCCCGGCTGGGGCGACGACGACCATCTGCCGGCCTTCGAGGCGTTCCGCCGGTCCGCCTTCCATGCGCCGGTAAAACCCTATCGCAGCGGTGCGCTCGGCATCGATTTCGGCGCCTTCGCCGAGGCCTATGCCGAAGCGCGCGGTGTCTCTTGCGCCAGCCGATCGGAAGCCCGCGCCTTCTTCGAACGCCATTTTGTTCCCATGCTGGTCCGGGCCGAGACCGGCGCCGGGCTCGTCACCGGTTTCTACGAACCGCAAGTCGAGGCTTCGCCGGTGCGGACGGAGCGTTTCTCCGTGCCGCTCATGTCGCGGCCGGCCGATCTCGCCGATGTCGACGACGCCGACCGGCCGTCGGGAATGGATCCCTATCTCGCCTTCGCGCGCCGGACGCCAGGCGGGCTGTCGGAATATTTCGACCGTGGCGCGATCGAGCGCGGCGCGCTTGCCGGCCGGGGGCTGGAGATCGCCTGGCTCGCCGACAAGGTCGATGCCTTCTTCATCCATGTGCAAGGGGCGGCGCGGCTTGCCATGACCGACGGACGGCTTTGCCGCGTCACCTACGCCGCCAAATCCGGCCAGCGCTTCACCGGACCGGGCAAGGTGTTGAGCGAGGCGGGCGAAATCCCGCTCGCTGAAGTGACGATGCAGTCGATCCGCGCCTGGTTCAAGGCGCATCCGGAGCGCGTCGACGAGATCCTGTGGCGGAACCGCTCCTACATCTTCTTCCGCGAGGCGGATGTGGAGGACGCCGCTCTCGGCCCGATCGCCGCCGCCAAGGTGCCGCTGACGCCGGGCCGCTCGGTCGCGGTCGACCGGCTGCTGCACACATTCGGCACGCCTTTCTACATCGACGCGCCGACGCTCACCGCTTTCGAGGGGAAACCGTTCCGGCGGCTGATGATCGCGCAGGATACCGGCTCGGCCATCACCGGACCGGCGCGCGGCGACCTGTTCGCCGGTTCGGGCGATGCCGCCGGCGAGATCGCAGGCGTGGTGCGCAATCCGGCCGATTTCTACGCGCTGGTGCCGCGCGCGCTGGCCGGGGGCGCATCATGAGCAGGCGCCCCGACAAGCTCAGCGAGGACGACCGGGTGCTGTGGAACCTGGTGGCGCGCACGGCCAAGCCGCTGAAAGGCAGGGCTTCGGTCGACATTCCCGACATGACGGCTGATGCCAGGCCGGCGACGCCACAAGCGGCCCAGCCCGCCGCCAGTCCGGCAGGCGCCGCAAAGCCGAAGGCCCAGCATGTCACGCACCGGCTCGATGAGCCGACGCTCGAAAAATTGTCAAAAGGCCGGCTGCCGATCGAGGGCCGCGTCGACCTGCACGGCATGACCCAGGACGAGGCCTATTCGCTGCTGTTCTCGTTCCTGCACCGGGCGCATGCCGGCGGCGTCCGCTATGTGCTGGTCATCACCGGCAAGGGGTCCTCCTCGGGCGGCGACGGCGTCTTGCGGCGCGCCGTACCCGCCTGGCTGTCGACGCCGGCTTTCCGGCCGCTGGTCTCCAGCCACGACCATGCCGCCCGCAACCATGGCGGGTCCGGCGCGCTTTATGTGCGGCTGCGGCGGGTGCGCCCGTGAGGACGGGTTCGTGACGCCGTTGGGCGAGCGGTTGCGGGCGTTGCGGAAAGAGCGCGGCGTCAGCCAGAAGGACATGGCGGCGGCGATCGGCGTCAGCGCCGCCTATCTGTCGGCGCTCGAGCATGGCAGGCGCGGCGCGCCGACCTGGACGCTGATCCAGAAGATCATCGGTTATTTCAACATCATCTGGGACGACGCCGAGGAACTGGCGCGGCTGGCCGAAGCCTCGCACCCGCGCGTAAAACTCGACACGTCGGGCCTAAGTCCCGCCGCCACTGAACTCGCCAATCTGCTGGCCGAGAACATCGAGAAGCTCGACGAGGCGGAACTGCGCCGCATCACCGCGTCGATCCGCAAGGCGCTGGGCCAGCTGAAGTAACTGATATCCGGATTTCGCGACGGCCGGGCGTCCCGCCCATCGCAAGACAGTGCCCGCCGGCGGCAGCCAGCAGGCAGCTGTGGCGAGATCAATACTTGCCGGCCGTGGGGCCGTTGGGGTTGCCGCCATTGGTACCCGGGTGGCCATTGTCATGATGGTCGCGGCCGTTGCCGCCGCCGAGGCAGTCCGAGGCGCCCGCAGTGCCGCAACAACGGCCGGCCCAAAGGTCATTGAGCGTGGTCTTGACGCAGCTCGTGTCGGTCTGACCAGCCAGAGCGGATCCGGTCAGGGCCGATACCGCGACGGCGGCGAGGAGGGTGTTGCGCAGGAAAGCAGTCATTTGAAATCTCCATGGTTGTTTCTGTCGTCCACGGCTGTGTGTCGCCGGGCGGGACGAATTGGTTCACGGAGAGATGGAGACAATTTTCGGGAGGCCCCCAAAGGGGGCGGTGAGTCGAAGGCAGTGCGGCTATGGCAGAGGCCCAAGAGATTGGCGGAAGCCTCCACGGTTTCGTCATCCACGGGCGGAGCGGGAGCGAAGCGGACGCGCAGACCCGAGGATCCATGCCGCGACCTGCGAGCTCCGCAGCGGTGCAGAATGTAGTGATATAGCCGCGCCTAGTCCTAGGGCGCCGTGTTTTATGTTGGTGTCACGGCATGGATCCTAGGGTCTCCGCGACGTCGCTTCGCGACTGCTGCGCCCTAGGATGACGAAGCGCTGGGGTGGCGCCGCCTCAAGCGGTGCCTCCGCTGTCGGCCCTTACTCCACCGACCCGACCAAAACCTGCTGACCGCCGCGGATGGAGACCCAGCGGCCGGTGTTGTCGATCGCCTGCCGCTTGAGGAAGCGGTAGCCGGTCTGGTCCCAGGGCTTGACGTTGTCGTTCAGATTGTCGAGCACATAGTCGCCCCTGTCGGTGCGCACCGTCAGCACGGCGTGGCCTTCGCCATCGGGCTTGCGCACGACGGTTATCAGCAGATCGGCAAGCGACATGCCCATGCGGGCGAGCTGGCGCCGCTTTTCCAGCACATAGTCCTCGCAGTCGCCGACGCCCTTGTCGGGATAGGCCCAGACCTCGTCCTTGCCGTAGATATCCATGTCGCTCATCGGCTTGACGGCGGCATTGACCTTGGCGGTGACGTTGACCAGCTTGCGCATCAACCCGTCGGTCAGGATTGCCGGCGCGAGATCGGCCGGACGGATCGAGCATTCGCCGGGATAGAGCTTGCAGAAATCGTAGTGGCCGATCGGCTGCGAGGTCAGGCCCCCGGTCGCCATCGCTCCGGCCGCCAATGCCGGCCAGCTGCCCGTTATTGCCAGCCCGGCTGCCACGCACACGCGCAGCCTTCGCGCCATGATGGAGGAATTCATTGTCCCCGCTCGCCCTGTTGTTAACAAAAAGTTAAGGGCGATTTACAGTCCGTGTCAATCAAGACGCGGGCCTGATCTGCAAGCATGGTTACCCGCGGCCAGGGACAGCGCCTATTATGCAACAGAACAGGGTGGAGCGCCGATCTCTTCGGAGTTGGCCTGGAAATATCTATCGCTTGGCCGTGCGGACCAGCTTGGGCTTCATCGTAATCCGGTCCTGACGCCCATAGCTGGTGATGAAGTCGACGATGCGCGGCACGATCTCGGAGCGGAAACGCGAGCCGTTGAAGACGCCGTAATGGCCGACCGCCGGCTGCATATAATGGGCCTTCTTGTCGGCCGGAATGTTGACGCACAAATCCTGCGCCGCCTTGGTCTGACCAAGGCCCGATATGTCGTCGTTCTCGCCCTCGACCGTGAACAGGGCGACGTTGCGGATCGCGGACGGATCGATCCTGGTGCCGCGATGCGTCATCTCGCCCTTGGGCAAGGCATGGCGCACGAAGACGGTGTCGACGGTCTGCAGGTAGAACTCCGCGGTCAGGTCCATCACCGCCAGATATTCGTCATAGAAATCGCGGTGCTTCTCGGCACTGTCGCCATCATACTTCACAAGGTGCATGAAGAAGTCCTTGTGGGCGATGATGTGACGATCGAGGTTCATGCTCATGAAGCCGGAGAGCTGCAGGAAGCCGGGATAGACCTCGCGGCCGAAGCCCGGCACCGGCCAGGGCGCGCACATGATCACGTTGTCGCGGAACCAGTCGATGCCTTTTTCCTCGGCAAGCAGATTGACCGCCGTCGGGTTGCGGCGCGTGTCGATCGGCCCGCCCATCAGGGTCATGGTCGAAGGGACGAAGGGGTCGCCCTTGGTCTCCATCAGCGCCACGGCGGCCAGCACCGGCACGGAAGGCTGGCACACCGCCATCACATGTGTATCGGGGCCCAGCGTGTGCAGCATGTCGATGACATAGTCGATATAATCATCGAGATCGAAGCTGCCGTCGGCCAGCGGCACCATGCGGGCGTCGACCCAGTCCGTGATGTGGACATCGGCATAAGGCAGCATCGCCTCCACCGTGCCGCGCAGCAGCGTGGCATAGTGGCCCGACATCGGCGCCACGATGAGAAGCTTCGGGTCCGGCCGGCGGCCGGCGGGGACGGCGCGCTCGAAACGGACGAGATTGCAGAACGGCTTCGACCAGATGGTCTTTTCGGTGACCTCGACGCTTTTCCAATCGACGACGGTCTTGCCCAGGCCGAAGGCCGGCTTGCCGTAGCGGCGGGTGATGCGTTCGAACAGCTCGGCGCCCGCCGCGACCGAACGGCCCCAGGGCGTGTGCGAAAACGGGTTGAGCGGGTTGGAGTAGAACATCCGCACCGCATCGGCATAAAGCCGTGCCGGCTGCAGAGCCGCGTGATTCAATTCATAGAGCTGGTAGAACATCAACACCCCCGCTGCTGCCTCGACCGAAAGGGACGACGAGCAGCGCCGAGCCTCAAATGTCTCGCGGCGAGGTTAACAACTAATTGCTGCGATGCAATACGTCACTTGGCGTGACCAACTGTTCTTTCGTCCAAGGTGTTGAAAACCCGGCTGGAACGGCGGAGCCGGCTCAATGTGTGTTGCGAAGTGTGTAGGAAATGTGTCCGGCCCCTCATGCCGGACACCGGAAGCATCAAACGCGCGCCATGCAGATCGCGGTCTGGCCGGAGCCGATGAAGCCGAGCTGGCTGGCGGCGCCCTTCGATAGATCGAGCACGCGGCCCCTGATGAACGGACCACGATCGTTGACGCGGACCACGACGCTACGGCCGTTGTTCTTGTTGGTGACCCGCAGCTTGGTGCCGAAAGGCAAAGTGCGGTGGGCGGCGGTCAGGGCAGAGGGATTCATGCGTTCGCCCGATGCGGTCCGCGAATGCAGCGCGTACCAGGAAGCGCGGCCACACTGGCCGGCCGACGCGGTTGCCGAAGTGGCGGAGGCGCCGACCATCAGGCCAGCAGCGAGCGTTACCGCGACAAGCGCGGTTTGTTTGTTGGTCTTCATATTTGGGGGATGGCTCCGTTTTGACAGGCCTCAGCCGTTAGGTGCCGAATAAGGCGGGAAATACGGCAGCGATCTGGCGGTTCCATGGCGGGAGCACACGTTTGGAGTCACCAGGTAACAGTCTGTCAGGGAATTCCCGGCGGCCCGGTATCCTTTCCGATGATCTTCCAACTGACATCTGAGATCCGTTTGACAAGATCCGCGATTAGTCTCCAAGTAGAAACCGGCAAGATTTGCCCACTTCCTTTGGCTCATTCATCCGCGCCACGGCGCCGCAATGGATCGACTGGGAAAGCGAGATTCGTCAATGAGACTGACCAAAAATCTGCTGGCCTTGATTGTGCTCGCCATCGGCGCGCTGTGGTCGCTGCAAGGCATCGGCGTGGTCGGCGGCAGTTTCATGACCGGCCAGTCGCGATGGCTCTATATCGGCCTCGCCGCCATGCTGGTCGGCCTGGCCGGGCTGGTGTGGGCGAACCGCCCGCGCGGCTGAGCAAGCGCTTGCTTGGGTGAGCTGATTTCCTTTGGCAGCTGGAGGGACAGCACGGCAACGCGACAGCGCGCGTTCTGCAACATCTTCCAGCTGGAACATCATTCCCCGTCTGGCCGGGTGATTGGCATGATCTATCTTCTTTCCCGCGACAAACGGCTGGAAAAGAGGCTACGCTGCCGCTCCGCCCCTGGGGCGGCCGCTTGATCATGGAGCATCGATATGAGCGAGCACAAGATCGCCGCGCCTGGCAGGGTTTCCCCGGAAAGCGGACCGTCCCGCCTGCTGCCGCCCTACAGATCGGTTCTCGACCTGATCGGCCAGACGCCGGTGGTCGAGCTGACCAGATTCGATACCGGCAAGTGCCGGCTGTTCATCAAGCTCGAAAGCCAGAACCCCGGCGGCTCGATCAAGGACCGCATCGCGCTGTCGATGATCGCGGCGGCCGAGAAAGAGGGCAGGCTGAAGCCAGGCGGCACGATCGTCGAGGCGACCGCCGGCAATACCGGCCTTGGCCTCGCCCAGGTCGGCATTCCCAAGGGCTACCGCATCATCCTGGTGGTGCCCGACAAGATGTCGCGCGAAAAGATCCAGCATCTGCGCGCGCTCGGCGCGGAAGTGCGCATGACGCGTTCCGATGTCGGCAAGGGCCATCCCGAATATTATCAGGACATGGCCGAGAAGATCGCGGGAGAGCTGCCGGGCGCCTTCTACGCCAACCAGTTCGCCAATCCGGCCAACCCGCTGGCACATGAGACAACGACCGGCCCGGAAATTTTTTCGCAGCTCGAGGGCAATGTCGACGCGGTGGTGGTCGGCGTCGGCTCCGGCGGCACGCTGACGGGGCTCGGCCGCTACTTCGCCGAGGTCTCGCCGAAGACCGAAATGGTGCTCGCCGATCCCGTCGGTTCCGTGCTGGCGCCGCTGATCAAGACCGGCAAGATGGAAGAGGCCGGCAGTTGGACCGTCGAAGGCATCGGCGAGGATTTCGTGCCGCCCAATGCCGACCTGTCGCTGGTGAAGAAGGCCTATTCCGTCAGCGACAAGCAGAGCATGCTGGCGGTGCGCGATCTCCTGTCCCGGGAAGGCATTCTGGCCGGCTCGTCGTCCGGCACGCTCCTGTCCGCCGCCCTGCGCTATTGCCGCGAGCAGACATCGCCCAAGCGGGTGGTCACATTCGTCTGCGACAGCGGCAACAAATATCTGTCGAAGGTGTTCGACGACATCTGGCTGGCCGAGCAAGGTCTCGCCGACCATGAGCAGCATGGCGACCTGCGCGACCTCGTCATGCGCTCGCCCCGCACCGGCGACATCGTCTATGTCGGCCCCGACGAGAGTCTGCTCAACGCCTATGGCCGCATGCGCCGTTCCGATGTGTCGCAGCTGCCGGTGCTCGATGAGGGCAAGCTGATCGGCATCGTCGACGAGAGCGATATACTGGCTCATGTCGACGGCCCCTATGACGGGCGCTGGGAGCGCTTCAACGGCCCGGTGCGCACGGCCATGACCTCCAATCTGCACACGCTGCAGGCGAGCCAGACGCTGGATGCGCTGCTGCCGGTGTTCGACCGCAACGAGGTCGCCATCATCTTCGACGGCGACGAGTTCGTCGGCCTGATAACCCGCATCGACCTGATCAACCATCTGAGGCGCCGCGCGAAATGACATCGACAAGACCACCATTGGGCAAAAACCGCCTGGCCTTCTCCACCCGCACCATCCATGGCGGCCAGAGCCACGATCCGCTGACCGGTGCGGTGATGGTGCCGATCTACGCCACTTCCACCTATGGCCAGCAGTCGCCCGGCGTGCACAAGGGGTTCGAGTACGCCCGCAGCCAGAACCCGACGCGCTTTGCCTTCGAGCGCGCGATGGCCGACCTCGAAAGCGGCTCGGCCGCCTTCGCCTTCGCCTCCGGCCTGGCGGCGATCTCGACCGTGCTGGAGCTGCTCGATTCCGGCGCCCATATCGTCGCCACCGACGACATCTATGGCGGCTCGTTCCGGCTGATGGAGCGGGTGCGCAAGCGCTCGGCCAATCTGCAGGTCAGCTTCGTCGATTTCACCGACCTTGCTGCGGTGGAGGCCGCGATCCGCCCCGAAACCAAAATGCTCTGGGTGGAGACGCCGACCAACCCGCTGCTGCGCATCGTCGACCTCGAGGGCGTCGCGGCGCTCGCCACGCGCAAGGGCATCCTGTCGGTCGCCGACAACACCTTTTGCAGCCCCTACATCCAGCGGCCGCTCGAGCTCGGCATCGACATCGTGGTCCATTCGACGACCAAATATCTCAACGGTCATTCCGACATGGTCGGCGGCGTGGCTGTCGTCGGCGACAACAAGGATCTCGCCGACCGGCTGAAATTCCTGCAGAACGCCATCGGCGCCATATCGGGCCCGTTCGACAGCTTTTTGGCGCTGCGTGGCTTGAAAACGCTGGCACTCAGGATGGAGCGCCACTCGTTGAACGGCCTGAAGATCGCACAATGGCTGGAAGCGCGAAAAGATGTGCGGCGCGTCGTCTATCCCGGCCTCGGCAGTCATCCGCAGCACGCCATCGCCGTCCAGCAGATGCATGCTTTCGGCGGCATGATCACCGCCGTGCTCGACCGCGACCTCGCCGGCACAAAACGCTTCCTCGAACGCACACAGCTGTTCACGCTCGCCGAAAGCCTCGGCGGCGTGGAGAGCCTGATCGAACACCCGGCGCTGATGACGCATGGCTCGATCCCGGCCGAGAAACGCGACGAGATCGGCATATCGGATTCGCTGGTGCGGCTGTCGGCGGGGATCGAGGACGGGGACGATCTGATCGCCGATCTGGAACAGGCGCTGGGGGGTTGAGCCGTCATCGGCGATCGGCTCGCTCGCAATCGAGATCATATGGGAAGTGTCGGCGCCGCCTCTCACCTGCCTGCCGGCATCCTCTCCCCGTATAGGGACGGGGAGAGGGGCGCTGTCGCCGATGGTTTCGCCAAATCGCCGGCGTTGCGGCCAGCCCTTTCTCCCCATCCTTATACGGGGAGAAATGCCCGGCAGGGCAATGAGGGGCAGCGCTAACGCCTGATGATCAAACGCCAGTCCGATTGACCCAAGGCCCCTTCTGTCGGAATTGTAGCGCCCCGACCTCCGGCTCCGGACGCCATGGCCACGCGCGACCCTTCAAAATCCACCGAGACCATCACCTTCGCGGTGCTGGTGTTTCCCGGCTTCCCGATGATGGCGTTCAGCTCCGTCATCGAGCCGCTGCGCGCCGCCAACATCCTGGCGAAGAGGGAATGCTACCGCTGGATCATCGTCGGCGGCACGAAGGGTTCGGTCGAGGCCTCGAACGGCGTCGTCATCCAGCCGGGCTTTTATGCCGAGGATGCGCCGAAGGTCGACCGTATCGTCGTCTGCTCGGGGGGCGACGCCGATCATCTCGTGGCCGAGGACGCGGCAAGCTGGATCCGCCGCAGCCTGCGCGGCGGCGCCCATATCGGCGCGGTTGCCGATGCGGCGTTCTTTCTCGCCCGCGCCGGCCTGCTCGACGGCCATGCCTGCACCTTGCACTGGACCAGCCAGGCCGCCTTCACCGAGGCTTTTTCCAACATCGAGCTCAGGCGCGATCTCTATGTCATCGACCGCAAGCGTTTCACCTCGGCCGGCGGCGTCGGCAGCCTCGACATGATGCTGGAGATCATCACCCGGGACTACGGCGCCGAGCTTGCCGCCGGCGTCGCCGAATGGTTCGTGCACAGCCAGCTGCGCTCCAGCGTCGACCGCAAGCTGATGCCGCTGCGCCTGCGTACCGGCGTCCGCAACGAGCTGGTGCTGTCGGCCATCGCGATCATGGAAGACGCCGTGGAGGAGCGGCTCGGCATGGCCGAACTGACCCAAAAACTCGGCGTTTCCTCCGACAAGCTCGAACGCTCCTTCCGCTCCGAACTCGCCATCTCGCCCAACGGTTACTACCGGCGGCTGCGGCTGAAGCGCGCCGCCGATCTTCTGGCGCATTCGACGCTCGCCGTGCGCGACGTGGCGCTGGCCTGCGGCTTTGCTTCGATGTCGAGCTTTGCGCGGGCATTTCGCGAGGAGCATGGACATCCGCCGAAGCTGGCGAGAAGGCACTAGGGGCCGCACTCTACGAGGGCCCCTCATCCGGCCGCTACGCGGCCACCTTCTCCCCGGTGGGGAGAAGAGGTTGGCGCCGGCGCTGGTGGTCTCCTCTCCCCCTCGGGGAGAGGTCAGCCGAGTGAAGCGGAGGCTGGGTGAGGGGCAGCGCCACGCGTTCCAGAGCGGCATCCCGCACAACCCACGCGGTTTTCCGCACAATGCATCCGGCCCTCCTGCGCCATGGTCGAATCCAGCAACCCACCCAAGGCCAGGCACATGAGCATCGTCGTTTTCGAACCGGACAGCACCGAGGACGTGGACTTCAAGGACCGTATGCGCCATCCGGCGGCGGCCGATCCGGCCGGCGGCATGTGGCTGTCCGACACCGAGCCCTCCTTCATCGATGCCGACGCACTGCGCAAGGGCCGACTGGCCAAGCTGCGCGGCTGGATGCGCGAGGCCGGCTATGGCGGCGTCGTGCTGTTCGACCCCTACAACCAGCGCTATGCCACCGGCTCGCGCAACATGTTCGGCTATTTCCTGCGCAACTCGACCCGTTATTTCTTCATTCCGACCGAAGGGCCGATCGTGCTGTTCGAATATCCGCAGAGCTACCATGTCTCCATGGTGCTCGACACGATCGACGAGGCGCGTCCTTCCAAGCTCGTCTGGTCGTCGGTTTCGGGCCGCGACGACGAGACCGCCGGTCCGTTCGCCGACGAGATCGCCGAGTTGCTGAAAAAGCATGGCGGCGGCTCGATGAAGCTCGGGCTCGACCGCTGCAGCCATCTGCAGGCGCTGGCGCTGGAAAAGCGTGGCTGCGAGGTCCGTGATTGCCAGGGCGAGATCCTGGCGGTGCGCGCCGTGAAGACGCCGGAGGAGGTGAAATGCCTGCAAGTGTCCATGGCCGGCGCGGAGGCCGCGGTGGCGGCGGTGCGCGAGGCGATCAAGCCCGGCGTTTCCGAAAATGACCTGTTCGCCATCATGTATGGCGAGGTGATTCGCCAGGGCGGCGAGTTCATCGAGACGCGGCTCCTGACCTCGGGCCAGCGCACCAATCCCTGGTTCAACGAGGCCAGTGGCCGCAAGATCCGGCCGGGCGAATTGCTGGCGCTCGATACCGACACGATCGGCTGCTACGGCTATTACTCGGATTTTTCCCGCACGTTCCGCTGCGGGCCGGGCAAGCCGAGCCCCTACCAGAAGTCGCTCTACCGCATGGCGCACGACCAGGTTCAGCACAACATCTCGATCGTCAAGCCAGGCATGGCCTTCCGCGAGATCGCCGAGAAGGCCTGGAAGATCCCGGACCGCTTCGTCGACCAGCGCTACACCTCGGTCATGCACGGGGTCGGCATGCATGGCGAGACGCCGTTCATCGCCCATGCCATGGACTACGAGACCTATGGCCGCGACGGTCATATCGTGCCAGGCATGGTGGTGAGCGTGGAAAGCTATATTGGCGAGAAGGGCGGCCGCGAGGGCGTCAAGCTGGAGGACGAAATCCTGATCACCGACACCGGCACCGAACTTCTGTCGCGCTTCCCCTATGAGGATGAGTTCCTGGAGAAACAGGTTTGATGGTCGTCTCCGCCGCAGGCCTACACGCGGTACCGCCAACCTTCGAGATCAGCCGCAACGCCTCTCGCTTCGTCATCCTAGGGCGGAGCAAGGAGCGAAGCGACGCGGCGCAGACCCTAGGATCCATGCCGCGACCCCAACGTGTCACCACGGAGCAGAATTCTGCTCCGCTGCACCCTTCGACAAACATCACGGCATGGATTCCAGGGTCTCCGCGACGCCGCTTCGCGGCTGCTGCGCCCTGGAATGACGAAGTCGCGGACGCTCTTCGGCCAACATCAGAGGTCTGCGCCAACATGCCGGCCAACATGCCGAGAGAAACAGCGTTAGCCGGAAAACCCTCCGCATGAAAAGCCCCATCACCATCAAGCGCGGCACTGTGGCCGCCGTCTTCATCGACCTGCAGGAAGAGCACCGGCAGGATCCGCGCTACCTGGTCGACGGCTTTGAAGAAATCCTCGCCAACGTCCGGCGACTGCAGGCGGCGGCGCGCGAGAACCATGTGCCGCTCCATCACTGGGCCTATATCGTCGATCTCGACAAACAGGATCGGCCGTTTCATCCGCTCGATGCCGACGGCAAATCGGCCTTCTCCGACAAGAGCGATCCGCTGACCGAGATCTGTCACGAGGTGGCGCCGGCCAATGGCGAGGCGTTGCTGATCAAGGCCGAGGCCAGCGCCTTCCGGTCCGGGCCGGCGGCCGATCAGCTCAAGGCTTCGGGCATCGAATGGCTGGTTGTTGCCGGCGTCTGGACCGAGGCCTGCATCGACGCCACCGTCAAGGACGCCGTGGCCAAGGGCTTTCGCGTGCTGCTGGTCAAGGATGCCTGCGGCAGCGGCAGCGCGGCCATGCACCAGACCGGTATCCTCAACCTTGCCAACCGGCTCTATGGCGGCGCGGTTACCGACACCGACGGCGCCGGCCGGCTGCTGGCCGGCGAGACGGTCACCGCCTGGCAGGTCGAAGGCTCGGTGCCGTTGCGCTTCAGTTTTGACAACGCGGCCGAGCTTTATGCCGAGCTCTGATGCGCCCGGCCGTGCAGACTGACGTGACCAGCCGCGGCAAGTACGAGACCCGGCTAGACCCGGCCCTGTGGGCCTATATTGACAGCGTCAACGCCTGGTACCCGCAAGAGATCGTCGGCCTGCCTGTCGACAAGCAGCGCGCGGTCTATAACCGGATGTGCCGGGCCTTCCGTCAGGGGCGCCCATTAGGGGTCAAGACCCGTGACGGCCCGATCGCCGCCGCCGATCGTGGCATTCCAGTGCGACGCTACCAGCGCGCCGGCGAGGCCGCGCAAGCCCTGGTCGTCTATTATCATGGCGGTGGCTTCATCCTTGGCGGGCTCGACAGCCATGACGACATCTGCGCCGAGATCTGCGCCGGCACCGGCTTCGACGTGCTGTCGGTCGACTACCGGTTGGCGCCGGAGCATGTCCACCCCGCAGCCTTCAACGATGCGCTGGCCGCCTTCGAATGGGCGGCCAAGACGAGCAGCCTGCCGATCGTGCTGTGCGGCGAGAGTGCCGGCGGCAATCTGGCGGCGGCTGTTGCGCAGGCGACGCGCCGGCATGCCCGCGCAGCGATCGGCCAGGTGCTGATCTATCCCGGCCTCGGCGGCGACGAAAGCGCCGGCTCCTATGTCGAGCATGCGGAGGCACCGCTGCTGTCGGTCGGCGACGTCGCCTTCTACCGTGATGTCCGCTCCGTCAGGCGGCAATCGCCCGACGATCCGACCTTCTCGCCCTTGCGCGACACCGATTTCTCCGGTCTACCGCCCACCGTGGTCATCACGGCCGAATGCGATCCGCTGTCCTCGGACGGCGAGACCTATCGCGACCGTATCCTGGCCGCCGGCGGCAAGGCGTGGTGGCATGAGGAGAAGCGCCTGGTGCACAGTTTCCTGCGCGCCCGCACCACGGTGCCAGCCGCGGCGGAGGCTTTCGTCCGCATCATCGATGCAATTGCGGCGCTGGGCCGGGGCGAATGGCCGTATTGAGGTTCGTCCTTGTTTCTTGACGAAATTCCGGACGGCGAACCGTCTCACACTTTTCCTGGAATTGCTTTACGACGCCGCCGCGGCACTTGCTTCGGATGAAGCGGCTTTCAGCCACAGCGCCTTTTCGCCGAGCGTGGCGACCATGGCGGCATGGGCGGCGCGCTCGGCTTCGGTCAGGCGCGGCAGCAGCGGTGCCGGTCGTTCGGCGACGACGATCTCGATCTGGCGGACATTGTCGCCGCCCTGGGAAGGCCCGGCCATGCTGTCGAGGATGAGGGCGGCCTGCTTACCGCCGATCAGCTCGATATAGACTTCGGCCAGCAGTTCGGAATCGAGCAGGGCGCCGTGCTTGGTGCGCTTCGTGTTGTCGATGCCGTAGCGCCGGCAGAGCGCGTCGAGCGAATTGGGTCCCATCGGGTGCTTGCGGCGCGCCAGAGCCAGCGTGTCGACGACAAGCCCATTGTCGACCGGCGGGTGACCAAGCCGGGCGAACTCGACATTGAGGAAGCCGATATCGAAGGTGGCGTTGTGAGCGATCAGCTTGGCGCCTTCCGTGAACTTCAGCCACTCCTCGGCGATTTCGGCGAAGGTCGGCTTGCCTGCAAGGTCCGCCGCGCTGATGCCGTGCACCGCCTGCGCCTCGGCGTGGATCGCGCGGCCCTGCGGATTGATGTAGTGGTGGAAGGTCTTGCCGGTCGGGAAGCGATTGACCAGCTCGACGCCGCCAAGCTCGATCACGCGGTCATCGCGCGAATCAAGGCCGGTGGTTTCGGTGTCGAAGATGATCTCACGCATCGAATCAGTCGCTCCAAGGGGCAGAATCGCGAGACCGGAACAAAATGGCAATGGGCAATGCCGACAGCATGCCGTCAGGAGGGGGTGTTGCCGGACTTATCCCCGGAGAGTTCTGCGATGATGGCGGCGACGGCGGCGCGGGCGGCATCCAGCCCTTGGCCGGTGTCGATAATGAAATCGGCCATTTCGCGTTTCTCCGCGTCCGGCACCTGCTTGGCCAGGATCGACGCCAGTTTTTCCTCGGTCATGCCCGGCCGCGCCAGCACGCGCTGGCGCTGGATTTCGGCGGGCGCGGTGACGACGACGACCTTGTCGACGCGGTTGCGGCCACCGGTTTCGAACAGCAGCGGAATGTCGAGCACGGCGATCGATTCGCTGGCGTTACGATGCTTGGCCAGGAAGGCGTCGGCGTCGGCACGAACCAGCGGATGGATGATGGCCTCCAGCCGCTTCAGCGCGGTGGCGTCGCCGAGCACACGGGCACCCAGTTTTGCGCGGTCTACGCCTCCGACAGATGTGGTTCCGGGAAAGGCGGCTTCGACCAAAGGCGCCGCCTTGCCGGCGTAGAGGCGATGCACGGTCTCGTCGGAATCGTGGACGGGCACGCCAGCCTCGGCGAACATCCTGGCCGTTGTCGACTTGCCCATGCCGATCGAGCCGGTGAGACCGAGTACGATCATGCTTTCGGCACCAGGTCGGCCACGATGAGCGCGCGCAGCTCCGTGGTGACTTGCGGCATGAAACCGAACCAGCGTTCGAAACCGGGCACGGCCTGGTTGAGCAGCATGCCGAGGCCGTCGACCGTCTTCAGCCCCCTGGCGCGGGCGGCAGCCAGCAGCGGCGTTTCAAGCGGCACATAGACGATGTCGGTGACGATGGCGTGGGCCGGCAACAGAGCCGGATCGGCGGAGAGGCCTTCATTGCCATGCATGCCGAGTGCCGTGGTATTGACCAGCAGGCCGGCGTCGGCAAGCAGTTCGTTGGTCGCCGCCATGTCATGCGCCGAAATGCCGTTGCCGAAACGATCGCGCAACTCTATAGCCCGGGCAAGCGTGCGGTTGACGATGCGGATGTCGCGGACGCCGCGCCGCTTCAGCGCCTGGACCACGGCGCGGGCCGCGCCGCCGGCGCCAAGCACGACCGCGGGCCCCGCATTCACCCAGTCCGGCGCGTAATCGTCAAGATTGGCGGCAAAGCCATGGCCGTCGGTGTTGCCGCCCCACAGGACGCCGTCCTCGAACCAAAGCGTGTTGACCGCACCGATCTCTTCAGCCGCCTGATCGCGGCGTTCGACCAGCGCGAAGGCTGCCTCCTTGTGCGGGATGGTGACATTGCCACCGCGATAGCCGGCAGGCTGCAAGGTCGCGATGAATTCGGCGAAGTCCTGCGGCGCGACGTCGATGGCCTCGTAACTGCCGTCGATGCCATATGCGGCCAGCCAGTAACCATGGATCTTCGGCGAGCGCGAATGTTTGACCGGATGGCCAGTGACGAAGGCCTTCTTGATAGCCTCAGCCATCAATGGCTCCCAGCGTGCGCAGTTCCGCCAGCAGTGGCAAAAGCGGCACGCCGACAATGGTGAAATGGTCGCCCTCGATCTTCTCGAAAAGCTGGATGCCTTCACCCTCGACCTGGTAGGCGCCGACGCTGGCCAGCGCCTTGGCGCCGACACGGGCGAGATGGCGGCCGATGAAGGCAGGGGCGAGCTTGCGCATGGTCATCGAGGCGATGCCGACATGCCGCCACAGCACCTTGCCGTCACGCACCAGCACGGCGGCGCTGTTGAGCTGGTGGGTCTTGCCCGACAGCGCCAGGAGATGGCGGCGCGCGCCTTCCATGTCGGCCGGCTTGTGGAACACCTCATCGCCGAGCGACAATGTCTGGTCGCAGCCGAGCACCAGCGCACCGGGTTTGCGCTCGCTGACCTCGGTGGCCTTGGCCTCGGCGAGGATGAGAGCGACATCTTCCGGCGAAACGCCGCTGTCCTGCAAGGGCGCCTCCAGCGCCCGCTCGTCGACATCGGCGGGAACCGCTTCGACGTCGATGCCGGCATTGAGAAGCATCGCCTTGCGGAACGGGCTGCCTGAGGCAAGGATGATTTTTTCGGTCATTTTTGCGCGCCTGATTACCCGTCGTTGAGATTCTGGCCCGAGCAGAGAACCGGTGCACTCCACGGCAACTGAAACGGCATGGATCCTAGGGTCTCCGCAACGTCGCTTCGCTCCTGCTGCGCCCTAGGATGACGAAGGCATAGTGATTCGCGGCCAATCACCATGTTGGATTGGCAGTCATCTCGTTGCTCACCGGATACCAATAATGGCAAATCGCAAACCTTCGAGATTGGCCGAGACAATCGTCCCTTCGTCATCCTAGGGCGGAGCAAGGAGCAAAGCGACGCAGTGCAGACCCTAGGATCCATGCCGTGACCTTCGATCTTCGCGACGTTGAACGGCGGGGCGAAGCTCCCCCGGCTGCTTGGCCCCCATTATCTGTTCTTCCCCCGCAGGGCAACGATCGCCGCCGCCGTTTCCTCGATCGAACGGCGGCTGACGTCGATCATCGGCCAGCCGTGCCTGGTGCAGATCTGGCGGGCATAGGCGAGCTCCTCATTGATGGCGGCGCGGTCGACATAGTCTGTCGGCACATAGGAACTGCTGTTGCCGAGGATGCGGTTCTGGCGGACATGCGAGATGCGCTCGGCGGTGGCGATCAGCCCGACCACCAGCGGGGCCTTGGCGTTGACCAGGCTCTCGGGCACCGGCACGCCGAGCACGATCGGGATGTTGGCGGTCTTGATGCCGCGGTTGGCGAGGTAGATGCTGGTCGGTGTCTTGGAGGTGCGCGAAATACCGATCAGCACGATGTCGGCATCGTCCATATTGGCCGGCAGCTGGCCGTCATCATGTTCCATGGTGAAATTGAGCGCATCGATGCGGCGGAAATATTCGGCGTCGAGGACGTGCTGGGCGCCGACGCGCCGGCCGGCCGGCGTGCCGAGATAGGACTGGAAAACGGTAAGCACCGGCTCCAGCACCGAGACACAGGGCAGGCCCATGGTGGCGCAGCGCTCATCGATGCCGCGCGCCAGCTTCTGGTCGACGACGGTATAGAGAATGATGCCCGGCTCCTCCTCGATGTCCTCGAACACCTTGGCCACCTGCTTTTCGGTGCGGATGAGCGGGTAGATGTGCTCGATGGCGCGCGCATCCTTGTATTGCGCGGAAGCCGCGCGGCCGGCTGCGAGCAGCGTTTCGCCGGTCGCGTCGGAAATCAGGTGCAGGTGAAAGAAGCTCTGGGGTTTGTTCACAGGGATCACCTGGGTCTGTGGGCGGATGTGGATAAGGTCGGACAACGAGCCGGGCTCGTCGGAGGCGACTGTATCAGATGCCAGTTTGTCCACAATTCGATGTGCTGTCGGCTTCGTCGGGCGGCTGGGGACAAATCCGGGGAGGATGTCGTTTGCCTTTCGTCCGTCCACAGGGCCGGCTTTTCCGGCGGCGGCGTAACGCTTTGACTCCGATGATGGATTCCTGATCGTCCCCAGAACCCTGCATTCGGGAGAAAGAAGCGCGCGACAATATGCTTGCTGGCTTTTTGCTTGATGAAGCGGGACAGGTGACAACCACCACAACCAACAGACTCTTAGAATCAGAAGAATCTTAGATATAAGAATATTTGATTAGAAAGAGGCTTGGAGAAGCGAGCGCTCGATGCCCCAGAACCGGATCATGCTGGATGTCCTGAAGGGCAAGGCTCATTTTCCTCCTCCGCTCTGGATGATGCGCCAGGCCGGGCGCTATCTGCCGGAGTATCGTGAAACGCGCCGACGTGCCGGCTCGTTCCTTGACCTCTGTTACGATCCCGACCTTGCCGT
The DNA here is from genome assembly GCF_006658505.1 of Mesorhizobium sp. B2-4-15. Lineage (GTDB taxonomy): Bacteria > Pseudomonadota > Alphaproteobacteria > Rhizobiales > Rhizobiaceae > Mesorhizobium. The sequence goes on along the minus strand of NZ_VFUZ01000010.1, from coordinate 177,872 downwards.
CGAAGTGACGCTGCAGCCGATCGAGCGCTTCGGCTTCGACGCCTCGATCCTGTTCTCCGACATCCTTGTCGTTCCGCACGCGCTTGGCCGCGACGTTCGCTTCGAAGAGGGGCGGGGTCCGCTGCTGACGCCGATCTCGGCCGCCGAGATCGCGGCTCTGGAGAGCAGCATGTTTCACGTGAATCTCGAACCGGTCTACGAAACGGTTCGTCGGCTGCGGGCGAAACTGCCCGACGAGACGACCCTGATCGGCTTCTGCGGCGCGCCATGGACGGTGGCGACCTATATGATTGCCGGCCACGGTACGTCGGACCAGGCGCCGGCGCGGCTGTTCGCCTATCGTGAACCGGTCGCCTTTCAACAACTGCTGAAGGTGCTCGCCGATCATTCGGCGGCCTACCTGATCCGTCAGATCGAGGCCGGCGCCGACGTGGTGCAGATATTCGATTCCTGGTCCGGCGTGCTCGACGATGCCTCTTTTGAACGGTTCTGCGTTCAGCCGGTGGCCGAGATCGTCCGGCAGGTCAGGGCTGCCCATCCCGATGTTCCGATCATCGGCTTTCCCAAGGGCGCCGGTGCGCGCTACCAGACCTATCGGGAGAAGACCGGCGTAACCGGCCTGGGGATCGACTGGACGGTGCCGCTGGAGACGGCGAAGGACTTGCAGCGCTTGGGTGCCGTCCAGGGCAATCTCGATCCGTTGCGGCTGGTGGCCGGCGGCCAGGCGCTCGCCGATGGCGTCGAGGCGATCCTGAAGGCTTTGGGCGAAGGCCTGCTGATCTTCAATCTCGGCCATGGCATCACGCCGGAGACGCCGGTCGCGCATGTCGAGGCGATGGTGAAACAGGTGAGGAGCGCGACACGCTGATGGCTCGGTCGGACAGCACTGGAAACACGAACAGCACCGGTCAGGCAATGATGCGCATGGTCGTCGGCATCGCGGCGCTTGTTGTGCTCACCGCATTGTTGTTTTTCGTCGCGCCTGAAAGTTTCTATCCCTGGGCAAAGGCGATCCATATCCTTGCCGTCATTTCGTGGATGGCCGGCATGCTCTATCTGCCGCGCTTGCTGGTCTATCATGCCGATGCCGAGAAGGGTTCGCTGCAATCGGAGACCTTCAAGGTGATGGAGCGGCGCCTGCTGCGCGGCATCATCAATCCGGCAATGATCGTCACCTGGATGTTCGGCCTCTGGCTCGCCTGGAAAGGTTTCGGTTTCCAGGGTGGCTGGCTGCACGCCAAGATCGCCGCGGTGCTCCTGTTGTCCGCGGTTCACGGCTATCTCGCCGGCGCGGTGCGCAAATTCGCCGAGGATCGCAATGAAAAGCCGGCGCGGCACTGGCGGATCGTCAACGAGATCCCCACATTGCTGATGGTGGCAATTGTGATCCTGGTTGTCGTCAAGCCTTTCTGAGGCCTGTCAGGTCCGTAAAACGCGGCTTGCTCTTTCACCAGACCGACGATAAAAGACGGGTCTTCCTTCCCGTCATGCGCCGCCCCTCATTGTTTTCGGCCGCGCCCGGCATTTGTCGCATCCCGCCGATATTTTCCCAAAGCTCACCCAGAGTCCGCCTATGCAAGAAATGAAACTTACCGAGTTCAAGAACAAGAAGCCGCCAGAGCTGATCGCCTATGCCGAATCGCTCGAGGTCGAGAACGCCAGCGTCATGCGCAAGCAGGAGCTGATGTTCGCGATCCTGAAGAAGCTGGCCGCGCAGGACGTCGAGATCATCGGCGAAGGTGTGGTCGAGGTGCTGCAGGATGGGTTCGGTTTCCTGCGCTCCGCCAATGCCAACTACCTTCCAGGTCCCGACGATATCTACATCTCGCCGTCGCAGATCCGCCGCTTTTCGCTGAAGACCGGCGATACGGTCGAAGGGCCGATCCGCAGTCCGAAAGAGGGCGAGCGCTATTTCGCGCTGCTCAAGGTCAACACGATCAATTTCGACGATCCGGAAAAGATCCGCCACAAGATCCATTTCGACAATCTGACGCCGCTCTATCCGACCTCGCGGCTGAAGATGGAGGTCGAGATCCCGGCCACCAAGGACATATCGTCTCGGGTGATCGATCTGGTGGCGCCGATCGGCAAAGGGCAGCGCGCCTTGATCAACGCGCAGCCGCGCACCGGCAAGACGGTGCTCTTGCAGAACATCGCGCACTCCATCACCGCCAACCATCCGGAGTGTTATCTGATCGTGCTTCTGATCGATGAGCGCCCGGAAGAGGTGACCGACATGCAGCGCTCGGTCAAAGGCGAAGTCATCTCCTCGACCTTCGACGAGCCGGCGGTGCGCCACGTGCAGGTCGCCGAAATGGTCATCGAGAAGGCCAAGCGCCTGGTCGAACATGGCCGCGACGTCGTCATCCTGCTCGATTCCATCACCCGCCTCGGCCGCGCCTACAACACCGTTGTGCCATCCTCCGGCAAGGTGCTGACCGGCGGCGTCGACGCCAACGCGCTGCAGCGGCCGAAGCGCTTCTTCGGCGCGGCGCGCAACATCGAGGAAGGCGGTTCGCTGACCATCATCGCCACGGCGCTGATCGACACCGGCAGCCGTATGGACGAAGTCATCTTCGAGGAGTTCAAGGGCACCGGCAACTGCGAAATCCAGCTGGATCGCAAGGTGGCCGACAAGCGCATCTATCCTGCGATAGACATCCTCAAGTCCGGTACCCGCAAGGAAGACCTTTTGGTCGCGCGTTCGGACCTGCAGAAGATCTTCGTGCTGCGCCGTATCCTGGCGCCGATGGGCACCACCGATGCGATCGAGTTCCTGATCGACAAGCTGAAGCAGACCAAGACCAATGCCGACTTCTTCGATTCGATGAACACGTAACGGGCTATCGGGAATTTCCCGGACCGCGCATCAGGCCCCATTCCGGTCAACCGGGATGGGGCTTTTTGTTGCCTCCAGATGGGTCGCATTCCGGATACCGCGTGGCCGTATGCGGCGGCGGACGGTACCAGCCTTGTGCGATGGTCCGCATCTTGTTGAAGCATGATCCTGCCCGAGCCGGTTTGCTGTTTTGATCACATGCGCGGTTGGAAGTGACGTGAAGAAGACCATCCCGACGCTTGTCGGCTTTTCAGCCATCCTGACCTGGTCGTTTCTGGCGCTGCTTTCCACGGCCGCGGGGCCGATACCGCCCTTTCAGCTGGCGGCGATGACGTTCTTTCTCGGTGCGCTTGTCGGAGTGGGCAGCTGGACCTTCCGTCCAGGCGCGGTCCGTTCGCTGCGGCAGCCATGGAAGGTCTGGGCGACAGGGGTGGCGGGATTGTGCATCTATCACTGCGCCTATTTCTTCGCGATTCAGTCCGCACGGCCTGTCGAGGTCAGCCTGATCGCCTATCTCTGGCCTTTGCTGATCGTTGTCTTCGCCGCCTTCCTGCCGGGCGAAAGGCTCAAGGCTCACCACCTTGTCGGCGTCGTCCTTGGCCTTGCCGGGGCGATCGTGGTGATCACCAAGTGCGGCACTATCGGTCTCGCGAATGGCGTGATGAAGGGTCATGTCATTGCCTTGTTCTGCGCTTTTATCTGGGCCGGCTATTCCGTCCTGTCGCGGCGCTTCGGCCAGGTGCCGACCGATGTCGTGGCCGGTTACTGCTTCATCACCGCCGTGGTCGCGCTGGTGCTGCACCTGATACTGGAAATCACGGTCTGGCCCGAAACGACGATGCAGTGGGCCGCGATCCTCGTTCTTGGCACAATCCCGCTCGGCGCCGGCTTCTATACCTGGGACTATGGCTGCAAGCACGGGGACATCATGATCCTGGGTGCCTTGTCCTATGCCGCGCCACTGTTTTCGGTGATCGTGCTGTTGTTGGCCGGGTTTGGCGTGTTCCACTGGTCCGTGGCGCTTGCCTGCGTGCTCATCACGGTCGGCGCGGTGATCGCGGCCAGGGATCTGCTGTTCAAGCCATGGCCGGATGCGAAATCGGTCAGGACATTGCCTTCGGCTGTGCCGGCGGAAGCGGACACCGCCTGACGGAAAATCGCCTCACACTTTTCCCGAGTTGCCCTATTGGCGGTGCAGGAGATGCTCGAGCTCCTGCGGGTCGCTTACAGCGGGAAGGCAAAGCTGGCCCGTACAAAGCCAAGCGCCCGCCCTGTTGGTCGGTGGGAAAATGCCGCCAGGCAGCAAGGGTCGATTCGCTTCCGAACCAATCGCCGCAATGATGTCGACGCGACGCGGGTCAGGACGTCGATTCGCGACCGTAACGAGCGCTGAATCCTCCGGCCTGTCCACGACAACCAACTTCAATGGCTCGATCGCGAGTGCACAGGCATTGACGATGCCCGCCTGGCCATAGGCCTGGTGCGCCGCGCGGCCGGCGGCGTGCTCGGCGATCTTCCACGCTCTCTCCTGCAGCTCGATATCGGCGGTAACGGAAGCCAGCCGGACCAGCGCTTCGATGATCTGGCTGGTGGCTGACGGAATGGCTTCGTCGACATCGCCCCTGATGCGGATCGGCACATCCCTACTGTCGGAAGCGGTCAGGTAGTAGCCCGTGCCCTCGGCATCGACGTGCCAGCGGTCGAGCTGCTCGATGAACCGGCTGGCCTGATCGATGTAGCGCCAATCGCCTGACGCCTCGAACAGCGAGATCGCCGCATTGGTCATGCCGGCATAGTCGCTGGACAGAGCAGGAAACAGCTTTCTGGTGCCGAGCATGGAATGCGGCAAGCGCCCGTCGCGGCTGGCGGCGCTGATATGGGCAAAGGCCTTGGCCGCCGCATCGATCCAGTCGGGTCGCGCCAGCGATCGGCCGGCCTCAGCGAGCGCCGCGATCATCAGGCCGTTCCAGTCGGTCAGGGCTTTCGCGTCGAGGCCTGGCCGGACCCGACCTTCGCGAGCGGCGAGAAGTTTTGTCTTGAGCGGGATCAGCCGTTCGCGGTCGGCCACGCTTTGGGTTTGCTGGGCGCGGGTTTGATGGACAATCGGCTTGCCTTCCCAACCGTGCGGGCTGGAGAGCGTGAAGTGCTTGAAAAACAAGCCAGAATCGTCGCCGAGGACGGCTTCGATCTCCTCTCTGGTCCAGGTGTAGAAAAGGCCTTCCTCGCCATCGCTGTCGGCGTCCAGGCTGGCGGCAAAGGCACCGCCGTCGACGCGCATTTCGCGCAGCAGCCACTCGACGGTCTCTTCGATTCGTATGCGGAACAAATCATTGCCGCTTGCAGCGTATGCCCAATTGCAGAAGCGGATGAGTTGGGCGTTGTCGTAGAGCATCTTTTCGAAATGCGGCACCAGCCATTCCGCGTCGGTCGAGTAACGGCTGAGCCCGCCGCCGATGTGATCATAGATGCCGCCGGCCAGCATCTGTTCCAGGCTGATGAGCACGTCGTCGCGATGCGCGGTATTGCCGTCGCGCAGCCAGGACAGCCACAGTGTGAGCATGAACGGCGCATTCGGGAATTTGGGCGCGCCGCGCAGACCGCCAAGGTCACGGTCGATCATGCCGGAGATGCGGCCGGCAAGGTCGGACAATGTATCACGATCGAGAAGCGCCTTGGCATGTGCCGCCGAGAGCCGCGCCTCGACATGGGTGGTCAGGCCGTCGGCGCTCTGGTTCAGGCTGGCCCTCTTCTCGCGCCAGGCCTTGTCCACCGCCTCCATCACCTGGATGAAGCCCGGGCGGCCAAAGCGCGGCTCCCTGGGAAAATAGGTGCCGCCCCAGAACGGCTTGCCGTCCGGTGTCAGGAACATGGTCAGCGGCCAGCCGCCCTGCTCGCCCATGGAGGAGAGCGCGGCCATATAGATCTGATCGATGTCGGGGCGCTCCTCGCGGTCCACCTTGATATTGACGAACAGACGGTTCATGACGGCGGCGACGTCGTCGTTCTCGAAGCTCTCATGGGCCATGACATGGCACCAGTGGCAGGCGGCATAGCCGACGGAGAGCAGAATCGGCCTGTCCAGGGCCTTCGCCTCTTCCAGCGAAGCCGGCGACCAGGGCCGCCAATGCACCGGATTGCCGCTATGTTGCTGCAAATAGGGGCTGGCTTCGTCGGCAAGCAGGTTTTGCGCGGGCAATGTCACAACGGGCAACTCGGTCACAGTTGGGCGGCAAACTCGGTTCAGTGTGTGGCGGAAGCTAGGGCGGTTCGACAGGGTGGGCAAATGATTTCAGCCGATTCGATCGTTGCGCTGTCGAGCGGGCGGCTTCCGGCCGGCGTCGCCGTCATTCGCATTTCCGGTCCGCAGACTCGATGCGTTGTCGAAACGATCGCCGGCGGCATGGTTAAGGACCGCGTGGCGGTCTTGCGCAAGTTCAGGGCGCCGGATGGAACCGTGCTGGACAGTGGGTTGGTCATCTTCTTCCCAGGCCCGGCCAGCTTCACCGGTGAGGATGTCGCCGAATTTCATGTCCATGGCGGACGCGCGGTGGTGGCCAGGATGCTGGAGACGATCACCGGTTTTGCGAACGTCAGGCATGCCGAAGCTGGCGAATTCACGCGCCGCGCCTTTCTCAATGGCAAGGTCGACCTGGTCGAGACCGAGGCGCTGGCGGATCTTGTCAACGCCGAGACCGAAGCGCAGCGTCGCTTTGCCCTCCGGAACGCCGAGGGTGTCCAGAGTGAGCTCTATCTCGCCTGGCGTCGCAGGCTTGTCCATGCGCGCGCCATGATCGAGGCCGAGATCGACTTTGCCGATGAGGACGACGTGCCCGGCGCCGTTTCGGATACGGTCTGGTCCGATGTCGGGATGATGATCGGCGAGATTGCCCGCCACATCGCCGGTTTCCGCACCGCCGAGATCATCCGCGACGGCTTCGAGGTTGTGATCCTCGGCGCACCGAACGCCGGCAAGTCGAGTCTGTTCAACGCCTTGGCGCGAAGGGATGCAGCTATTGTAACAGATGAGCCTGGCACGACGCGGGATCTGCTTGAGGTGGCGCTGGATCTCGAGGGGTTACGCATCCGGTTGACGGACACAGCGGGATTGCGTGAGGCGGCAGGCAAGGTCGAAGCGATCGGCATCGAGAAAGCGAGAGCCAAGGCCGATCGCGCCGATCTCGTGTTGCTGTTGGAGGACGTGGCGAATCCCGGCGATGTCGCTTCTCTGCCCGGCTCGGTGCCGGTGCTGCGGGTCGGGACCAAGCTCGATCTGCTCGACGAGCAGGCGGCAGTGGCAGCGCGCCGACATTATGATCTCGTTATTTCGATCCTGAATGGGACGGGCGTGGACGCGCTCGTTGCAGAGATCGGCCAGCGCGCGGCGGATGCGGCCGGCGACCTTGGCGATGTTCTGCCGTCACGTCTGCGCCATGTCGAATTGCTTGGCGAGGCGAACCGCCATCTGCTTCGGGCGACCGAGGCCGGCGCCACAGGCCAGGAGCTCCGTGCCGAGGAGTTGCGGCTGGCCGCGGATCGGCTGGGCCGAATTGTCGGAGCCATCGATGTCGAAGACATGCTGGATGTGATCTTCGCGCAGTTCTGCATTGGGAAATGACTCACGTGAAACACGCCCCGGCGCGAAACCGCTTAAGGATTCACGTGAAACACCGGCAGCGCTGGATTGCCCCAATCGTTCCATTGATTCACGTGAAACGGCGTTGCCGGACCTTGCCGCTCTGTTTCACGTGAAACTTGCCGCGAAGTTTTCTTGACAGCTTCGCCCCGCGGGGACATGTGTCCTCAATCTCTTTCGAGTCCAGGATTTGGAAATGACCGATCACTATGATGTGGTTGTGGTGGGCGGCGGCCATGCGGGTTGCGAGGCAGCCAGTGCCGCCGCGCGCGCCGGCGCCTGGACCGCGCTGGTGACGTTGCGCTTCGAGACGATCGGCGTGATGTCATGCAACCCGGCGATCGGCGGGCTCGGCAAAGGGCATCTGGTGCGCGAGATCGACGCCATGGACGGCTTGATGGGCCGCGTGGCGGATGCCGCGGGCATCCAGTTCCGCCTGCTCAACCGCCGCAAGGGGCCAGCGGTGCGCGGCCCGCGCGCGCAAGCCGACAGGAAGCTCTATCGCCTGGCGATGCAGGAAGCGATTCGGCGGCAGAACGATCTCGACGTGGTCGAGGCCGAGGTGCTGGACTTCGAAATCGTGGACGGGCGGATCGCGGCCGTCCTGCTGGCCGATGGCCGCAGGCTTGCTTGCGGCGCGGTGGTGCTCACGACCGGAACTTTCCTGCGCGGCCTCATTCATATCGGCGAGAAGAAGATCGTCGCCGGCCGCATGAACGAGCAGGCGAGCCTTGGCCTGTCGGCGACGATGTCCCGCGCCGGCTTCCAGCTCGGCCGGCTGAAGACTGGCACGCCGCCACGGCTGGACGGGCGGACCATCGACTGGGCGTCGCTCGAAAGCCAGGCGGCCGACGAGGATCCGGTGCCGTTCTCGCTGATGACCGATCGTATCGAGACGCCGCAGATCGATTGCGGCATCACGCGCACGACCGCCGCCACCCACGAGCTGATCCGTGCCAATCTCGGCCGCTCCGCCATGTATTCCGGCTCGATCGAAGGCGTTGGGCCGCGTTACTGCCCGTCGATCGAGGACAAGATCGTCAAGTTCGGCGATCGGGATGGACATCAGATCTTTCTCGAGCCGGAAGGCTTGGACGACCACACTGTCTATCCGAACGGGATTTCGACCTCGCTGCCCGAAGATGTCCAGCTCGATATTCTGAAGACCATTCCGGGCCTGGAGCGGGCTGTGATGCTGCAGCCCGGCTATGCGATCGAATATGACCATGTCGATCCGCGCGAGCTTGATCAGACACTCGAGACCAAGCGCGTCGCCGGGCTCTTCCTCGCCGGGCAGATCAACGGCACGACCGGTTATGAGGAGGCAGCCGGGCAGGGCTTGCTGGCCGGCATCAACGCGGCGCGCCGGGCGTCGGGCGGCGAGCAGGTCGTGCTCAGCCGCACCGAGGCCTATATCGGCGTGATGGTCGACGACCTGACCAGCCGCGGCATCAGCGAACCGTACCGGATGTTCACCTCGCGCGCCGAATTCCGGCTGTCGCTGCGCGCGGACAATGCGGATGAGCGGTTGACGCCGCTGGCGGAGAAGCTGGGGATCACTTCCGCGCGACGCATGCAGCGTTATGGCAACGTCATGCGGCGGCTCGACGAAGCGCGGGAACTGGCTACCGCGCTGACGATGACGCCCAATGAGGCGGCGCGGCACGGACTGGAGATCAATCGCGATGGCGTCCGCCGATCGGGCTATGAGCTGCTGGCCTATCCCGGCGTCGATGTCGCCTGGCTGGCGACGATTGAACCGCGCTTCGCGGCAATTGATGCCAAGACGGCGGAGCGCCTTGAAACGGAGGCGAAATATTCTGTCTACCTCGACCGTCAGAAGACCGACGTCGCACAGATCCGACGTGAGGAGAGCCGGCTGATCCCGGACAGCGTCGATTTCGCCGGCGTGCCTGGTCTGTCCAATGAGTTGAAGCAGAAGATGCAGGCGCGGCGGCCGCGCTCCATCGCTGACGCCCAGCGCATGGAGGGCATGACGCCAGCTGCATTGGCGATCATTGTCGCGCATGTCCGCCACCATGAGAGCGCCCAGAGGGACGTTGCGTGAGCTCTGTCTCCTGGAAGAGCCTGCAGGACGCGGCCGGCCCCGTTTCACGTGAAACATTCGATCGCCTGGTGGCGTTCGAGCAGATGTTCCAGAAATGGAACCGCAGCATCAATCTGGTGGCGCAGTCGACCTCGGGCGATGTCTGGCAACGCCACATCCTCGACAGCGCGCAGCTTGGACGCATAGAGCCCAATGCCACGCGCTGGGTCGACATCGGTTCGGGCGGCGGATTTCCGGGCCTGGTCATGGCCTTCCTGCTCGCCGAGCGCGATGGGGCCAGCATCGATCTGGTGGAAAGCAACCGCAAGAAGGCGTCGTTCCTGCAGACCGTCATCGGCCAGTTCAACCTGCCGGCACGGGTCGTGGCGCGACGCATCGAAGACAGCCATGCGCTTGTTTCGATGCCGCAAATCGTCACGGCGCGGGCTCTGGCCTCGCTCTCGCTGTTGCTGGACCTGTCGGCGCCCTGGCTGAGGTCAGGCGCGCGCGGGCTATTCCACAAAGGCCGGGATTATCGCGCGGAAGTGCAAGAAAGCGTTAACCGATGGTCCTTCGATCTGGTAGAACATCCCAGTGTGACCGACCCTCATGGCGTCATCCTTGAACTGTCTGACCTGCGACCTGTCTGATTTTCGCCTTGTCGGGCTATTTTGGCGACCCAAAAATGAATTTCTGGCATAAACCCATGATGAAGAATGGCCCTCGAATCATCACCGTAGCCAACCAGAAAGGCGGCGTCGGCAAGACGACCACCGCCATCAACCTGGCCACGGCGCTGGCCGCCATCGGCGAAAAAGTGCTGATCGTCGATCTCGATCCGCAAGGCAACGCCAGCACCGGTCTCGGCATCGACCGCAAGGACCGCACGGTCTCGTCCTATGACGTGCTGACGGGCGAGCTGGATCTTGAAGCCGCGGCGGTTCCGACCGCCGTGCCAGGCCTGTCGATCGTGCCGTCGACGCTCGATCTGCTCGGCATCGAAATGGAAATCGCCTCGGCGCCGGATCGGGTGCTGCGGCTGCGCAACGCCTTGCGCGCCGCGGCCGGGCGCTCGGCCAATTTCGGCTATGTGCTGATCGACTGCCCGCCCTCGCTCAATCTGCTCACGCTCAATTCGATGGCGGCCGCCGATTCGGTGTTGGTGCCGCTGCAATGCGAGTTCTTCGCGCTTGAAGGCCTCAGCCAGCTGCTGGAAACGGTCGAGCAGGTGCGCCGTTCGATCAATCCGGATCTCACCATCCAGGGCATCGTGCTGACCATGTATGATGGCCGCAACAATCTGGCCAACCAGGTGGTGCAGGACGTCCGGGAGCACATGGGCGACAAGGTCTATGAGACCATCATCCCGCGCAATGTGCGGGTGTCCGAGGCGCCGTCCTATGGCAAGCCGGCGATTCTGTACGATCTGAAGTGCTCGGGCAGCCAGGCCTACCTGCAATTGGCCTCCGAGGTCATCCGCCGCGAGCGCAAATTGCGCGCCGCTTGATGAGTTCCTGCGCATAATCAACAGCGATTCGATACCGAAACGATCTGACGACAACGATCTGAAGCCTGGAATAAAGATGAGCGAAGACCTTTCGAGAAAAAGACTGGGGCGGGGACTGGCAGCGCTGATCGGCGAGATCGATCGCCCGGCGGCGCCGGAAAAGCCCGGCATGAGCGCCGATGGCAAGGTGCCGATCGAGTTTCTCAGCCCCAACCCGAAGAATCCACGCCGGCATTTTGGTGACGCCGAACTTACCGATCTCGCCCAGTCGATCCGCGAACATGGCGTCGTGCAGCCGGTCGTCGCGCGGCCATCGCCGACACAGGCCGGCCGCTACGAGATCATCGCCGGCGAGCGCCGCTGGCGGGCGGCACAGCGCGCCGGGCTGACCGAAATTCCGGTCATCATCCGCGATGTCAATGACCGCACCGCGCTCGAACTGGCGATCATAGAGAACGTTCAGCGTGCCGACCTCAACGCGGTCGAAGAGGCGATGGGTTACCAACAGCTGATCGACGACCATGGCTACACCCAGGCCGATCTCGGCCAGGTGATCGGCAAGAGCCGCAGCCATGTCGCCAACACGCTGCGGCTGCTGAAATTGCCCGACGTGATCCGCGACATGCTGGTCGACGGCGTGCTGTCGGCGGGGCATGCCCGCACGCTGGTCACCGCGGAGGATCCGGCTGGCCTCGCCAAGCGCATCGTCGAGGAGGGGCTTTCCGTGCGCCAGGCCGAGGCGCTGGCGCAGATGCCGGCCGGCAGCGCCGCGAAAGAAGCTCGGCCCGCGGCCACGCCGGAACAGAAAGACGCGGATACGCTGGCGCTCGAAAAGCTGCTGACCGACACGCTCGGCATGATCGTGACCGTCGATCACAAGGGCAAAGGCGGCGGCCTGCTTCGTGTCGCCTATCGCAGCCTTGAGCAACTGGACGAGGTTTGCCGCAGGTTGAAGGCCGAGCGGTAGGCGTGTTGAAGCGCTGAGGATTAGCCGGCTAAATCTTTGATTGAAGATGATGAGGGCCGGCAGCTGCCGGCCTTTCTCATTTCAGCGTTGGCGATTGGCGAAAATCTCCCCCCTTGAGGGGGAGATGGCCGGCAGGCCAGAGGGGGTCGGTTCGACCGGACGCTAACGTCCTGAGGCGATTGAGGTTAGCGCTCCGCGCGCGGCGACCCCCTCTGTCGCCTTCGGCGACATCTCCCCCTCGAGGGGGGAGATTCCGACCGCGCTTTTTGCGACGATCTCCGTGCCGCTACCGCTGTGCCAGCCTCGCGCTCTCAACCGCTATCCCCAGCAGCGCCTGTCTTGCCAGTGCGACGGAGAGGTCTGGTCTGCGCCGTGTCTGCAGCACGGCCGTCTGCAGCCGGGTCAGCGCGCGGCCAAGCGCTTCGCTGCTCCAGCGTTCCAGCGCCTTCTCCACCAGCTTGCGTCGCGAGAAGAAAACCGGCGGGCGCGCGCCGGCAACGACCGAAGCCGCGTTGCGGCCGCTCGATTCCATCTGGCCGCGCATGAGCTGGATCTGCTGCAATTGCCGCATGGCGGAGGACAGAACGAGAAAAGGCGGGCCGCCGGACTGGCAGTGGCGGGTGAAAGCGGTGTCGAAGTCGCCGATCTTGCCTTCGAGAAGCGCATCGACGGCGTCGTCGAACGAGGCGCCGGATACGTCGCCGGACATCGCCTTGACCTCCTCCAGACCGATCTCCTTCTGCCCGTGAGCATAGAGGACGAGCTTCTCGATCTCGCCACGCGAGGCCAGCCGGTCGCCGCCGAGATTGCGGCGCAGCGCCTGCCTTGCCTCCAGCGTCATCGACATGCCGGCCTTGCGCAGCTCGTCGTCGATGACCGTGTCGATATCGCGGGCCTCGTCGGCGTAGCAGGGCAGCGCCATGGCGTTGTCGGCGCCTTCGACCACGGCGCGCAGGCCAACGCCCTTCTTGAGATCGCCGGCCTCGATCAGGATGATGGCGTCTCGCGCCGGCTCCGCCGTCAACGCCTTGACGTCGTCGGCCAGCGCCTTCTGCCCGGTGGCATTGCGCACCCACAGCAGCCGCCGGTCGGAAAACATCGGTACGGTGCGGGCTTCGTCGAGCAGCCGGCCCTCGTCGCGGTCGACCTCGGAGCCCTCAAGCCGGACCACGGAGAACGGATCATCCAGCGGCAGCCCGGTCTTCTCGGCAAAGGCCTTCGCCCGCTCGGAAACGAGCCCCCGATCAGGACCATAGAGCAGGACGATCGAGGTGCGCGGATCGGGCCGCGACAGCCAGGAATCGACCTCGAAAGCTTTCTTCTGTGCCATGAAGGGTGGTTAGCATGACTGGAGCTAGTGGTGGTAGCTCGAGATTTGGCGGGGGTGCCTCCTCGTCCTCTCCACCCCTTGGGGGATGGCCTGACGGCAAGGGCTAAAGCGCGTCGCGTCGAAACGGATTCATGCGTCGGGCTTTAGGTCTTTGTCTTTACGCATGTCGTTCTCCCAAAACCGAGGTCACTTTTAGGCGACATGCACAGGGATGAGGTCGAGGCGGATTTTGCTGGATCGGATCACCGGCATTTAGCGGCGTGCTACTGGCCGGTTCGGCGCCACCGGAGGCGCGCAAGCCATCAGGTCGTAGACGCCCTTGTCCTCGACGATTGTGAAGCCGAGCCTGACATAGAGCTGCCGCGCCGGATTGTCTTTCTCGACATGGATGGAAGCTGATTTGCCGGCTAACCATGCCTCCTCGACCAGGTCGCGCAACAGGGCCGAACCATAGCCGTTGCGGCGGTATGCCGGCAGGAAAGCGATGTCGATGATGCGATGCTGGCTCGGCCAGCGTTCGATATAGAGACGCCCTATATCCTGCCCGGCGCCGTTCACCACCAGCCACTCGGCCTTGGGATAATGCCTGACATAGTGGGCGCGCTGCGCCTGGAACTGCATGTCGAGAAAGGCAGCCTTCTGCGCGTCGCTCCAATCCGTCACGGCGAGTTCCTCGGCGCGGGTCGAGGCGTAGAGCCGCGACAGAAACGGTATGTCGGCCTCCTCGGCCGGGCGAAAATTCAGCCCGGCCTGCCCGGAGCGAGGCCAGGCCGGAAGGGGGCGTGCCGGCTTACCGTTTGTCACGCTGCCCGCAACGCCGTCAGACCGGCGGCGTCAGGTCGCGCACCACGACAATCTGCTTGAGGTTGTCGTTGGTCAGCGACGTCCAGGCATGCTCCCACTCGGAACTGTCGATGGCCATCTGGTTGACCGTCCAGAGTCCGTGGGTGCCGTCCGGCATGGTCATCAGGCTGAACAAGGCGAGCCGGCCGTCGGCATTGTAGTTGAGCGTCAGGCGTGTCGAGTAGAGGGACGCGCCGAAATCGCGCCATCCCGACCAGTTCTGGGTGCGGGCGTCCCACTGCGCGTTGAATTCGTGGACACGCTGCTGGTCGGACGAGACCAGCACGATGTCGCCATCACCCTGGATGCCGGCGGCGAGCGTGTATTTGGGCACCCTGGAGTAGCCCGGCGTCGCCCATTGCGTCCATGTATCCGAGCCGGCGGGCTGCTGGCGCGTGTGCAGTACCTGCCCGTTCTGGGTCAGGGCGAACAGGTTGGTGGCGCCCAGCGGGCCGACCACCGGCGCCATCTCGGTGAACCCGCCGGTCTGGCCGTTGTCGATCTGCACCCACGGCGTCCAGTCGGTGGCTTTCAGCGCTTCCGCCTTCGCCTGCTGGCAGCGGTAGAGGTGGAGGCCCGAATTGATGCCGAACAGCCCGATGCGGCCATCGGCCTGCCGTATGGCGGTGACTGCCACCAGCCCACCGGGAATCTGGATCCACTCACCCCACATCTTGGCCGGTGGAACGCGCACGTCGACGGTGACGACGATCGGCGTCGTCGTGCCGGGCGGCGTAATGGTTTTCTTCACCTGAACGACCTGGTCCGGATTCTGGTAGATCCACCAGATGCGGCCCTGATGATCGGTGACGAAAACCTCGATGCGGCCGTCGGCATCGTTGGCCATCGACAGTTTCTGGTAGCTGGTGGCGCCGGGGGGCGCACCGATGTCCATCGGCGGATTCCATTTCTCGATCGGGCCGATCTGGTTGGCGTCCTCGGTGATGAAGGAGAGTTTGGTGCTCCCTGACTTCTGCGCCACCACCGCCACCCGCCCGTCCTTGGTCAGGCCGGCGGTCATGATCACATAGGCGCCGGGAGCGATGGCCGACCAGTTGGCCGGCCACGGGCCGTTCGGGGCGGTCTGCGCCTTCTGGATCAGGCGTCCGGCAGCCGAATCGATCCCCACCACCATCAGCCGCGACAATTCGAAAAAGGGCGTGCCAGCCGGCATGTTCTGATAGACGGGCGCTGTGCCTGATGCCCGCGAGCGGGCCGGCGCCCGTCTTTCGCTGGACGCAGGCGCGGCTTCCGCCTTCTTGCCACTGGCCGCTTTCGACTTTGGAGCTGTTGTCTTGGCCATTTGATCGGTCCTGCCTGTTGGCTCGGTGTCAGGTTCTCGGCGGGTAGACGCCTTGCAGCGCGATGCAGAAATTGAGTGTGAGATACGGCATCAGGTTGTTGTGCGGCTGGTCGGCGCCGGCAGACGTCAAAGCCTGATCGGCCATCGCGACCATGTTGGCGTTTGTCGTGGCCTGATAGGCATTTCCCTGGGCCGATTGCGCAAATGAAGTCGCTGGCGTCGGCGTCTGAATGTCGGCAGGGTCGCCATTGTGCGCCCTCATGAAGTGGCTGTGCGACGGGATCTCGGATTGAAGCAAAGATACCGTGTCCGAACCGCCGGTCTCGCCCAGATAGTGCAGCGAAAGGCCGATGCCCTGGCCCGGATGCATGGGGGCATTGCCCTGCATATCCGGCAGGGCGAAATTGGACTTGCCGTCGCCGCCATAGGTGGTCCCCAGCAACGAAAATAGCGCCGTGTTCTGAGAAAGCGGCAGCAGTTGGCCATCGCAGAAGGCCCAGCCCTTGGGTGGGAAATTGAAGGGAAAGATCCGGATTTCGGCGACGAATGGATCGGCCATGACGTCCTCTTAGGTCTGTGACGGAAAGATGCCGAACAGCGAGATGATGAAGTCGACGCAAAGATAAGGTTGGAAATTGTTATGTGGCTGGTTACCGCCTACGAAACTGACAGCTGCAGCCGCCATGTTGGCGTCGGTGACATCCGCCGTGTACAGCGTGACTGAGGGCGATGCGGCGGTCACGGAGGCAGCCGGCGAGTTCCGGGTGCCGGCCGCTGTCGAAGCGAGCATCGCATGACCATGATTTGGAAGCTGCTGCATCGTCAGCGTGATCTCTTCCGCACCGCCAGTCTCGGCCAGGACAAAGCCGTTGCCCTGGTGAATCGGCAGCCGGCCGCGCAGGTCAGGCAACGCGAAAGTCGATTGGCCGTCGCCGCCATAAGTGGTGCCGATCAGATTGAACAGCGTCTCGTTCTCGGAGATCGGCAAGAGTTGTCCTTCGCAGAACATCCAACCGGCCGGCGCGAAATTGCCGGCAAACATGCGGATTTCGCCAACGTAAGGCTGTGCCACGATGCGTCTCCGTTAATTCTGCGAGGGGAAGATGCCCTGCAGCGCAATGCAGAAGCTAAGCGTCAGGAACGGTTGCATGTTGAGGTGCGCCTGACTGCCGCCAGCATTGGCAATGGTTGTCGGATTCAATGAGGTGAGGCTGGTTGGCGCCCCATAGGCATTGAGCGTGGACGCCAGGACATTGTTGGCGGGAAAGCTGACGTTTCCGGCAGTGGCTGTCGATGCCATGGCTGTGTGCACATGCGTGGGCATTTCGGAGATCGACAGCGTGTGGCTCTGTTCACCGCCGCGCTCGCCAAGCGTGTGGCCGCCGCCCCTGTGCATGGGCGCGCGTGCCTGCAGGTTAGGCAAGCCGAAATTCACCCGGCCATCGCCGCCAAAAGTGGTTCCGAGCAGCGAAAACAGCCCCTGGTTCTGGTTGATGGGAAGAAGCTGGCCGTTACACAACGCCCACCCTTTGGGTGGAAAATCGAATGACATGATCCTGATTTCGGAAAGAAAAGGCTCTGCCATCGAAATCCCCTCCGACACGGCTCATAACAACATCTGGCGGGCAAAGTCTCATCGTGTCGAACCATAAAGCATATGGTTCAGCAAAACGCCCTCTGATCGTCACGGAACTTTGACACCGCCAAATTAGCACTCAGCATAGCCGCTGATGTAGTTGAATTCAAGTAGCCATTAACAGTTCCGACGCGGTTCTATTCTAGCGAAAACTTAGTCAACTTGATGGGCCGACACGAGAACGAACCGTCAATTCGGCACCGTCGGCAGTGGTGTCGTGCCGCTCAGGAATCCATGTCCACTCGTCGTGAATTGCGACGTCGTCGTGATGTCGCTTGCCGGCGTCAGGCCTGGATTCAGGCCGCTGAGATACGAGATGACAGCCGCCGTATCGCCGGCGGCGCCGGCATAGCCTTGTAGATGGACGGTAGAGTCGTTGCGCTGACGAATCCGGATTGTGCTTCCCGAGTTGGGCGGCGTGGCGCCGAGATCCACCGTGTTTCCGAAGATATTGAGGAATGCGACGCTGTTGGTCGAAACCGCGGCAGCGCCAATATTGAAGACAATACCGTGCTGCGAACCGGCGCCGGGGGTGTCGATGATGTTGTTGCTTACCGTCGCATTGAGCACAGCCGTTCCGTTGTCCGGCTCGCCATCCTGAAGGTTTATTGCGGGGCCACCACCCCAACCCGAAACGTGATTGCTATCGATGATGACCGTCATGATGCCGCCGGTAGAATGGTTCTCCGCGCGAATGCCGGAAGACTGCGTCGTGCCCGAAGTGGCGTTGCCCACGGTGCCGATGGTGTTGCCCGCTACCTGACCCTGCCAAATGCCGCTGCCCGCGCCCTCATTGACGTTGATTGCACCGCCCTGAATCGTTCCCGTCATCGTATTGTTCGAGATGTTGAAATTCACATGCTCGGTGCTGCCGGCGGAGCCACCGGAAATTGTTATGCCTTGGCCGAGCGCGTTGACGCCACCGCCACCCGAGAAAGTATTGCCCGTGGCGACGATGGTCATCGTCGCACTGTTGTCGCCGACGGTTTGCAGATGGTCGCCATTGGTGGCGGCAAACGTGTTGCCGGTCACATGCGCGGTGACGGTGGCGGTGCCATTCGCCTCGATGAAGAGATTGTCGTTGCCATTGGTGCCGGTATCGGTGTCGCGGATGGTGCTGCCCGAGATCGTCAGGGCGAGCGTACCGCTTGAGGTCAGGATGCTGATATTGTCCTGATGACCTCCCTTGACGACGCTGTTGGTAATGGCCGCCGTGCCGGTCAGATCGGTGAAATAGATGCTGCCCTGATTGATCGCGCTGCCCCCATTGGCACCGTCGATCGTCGAGTTGGCAAGTGAGAAACCATTGACAGTCGTGCCGCCGATGCCGTTACCGGATGTGTTGGTGACATGGATATTTGTCAGTGACACCTTGGCCGTGTTCGTCAGCGATATGCCGTCGCCCGACGTGTTCTGGATTGTACCACCGCTATTTGCGGCACCCGTGCCTGTCACCGTCAACCCGCCGCTGGACCCGGTGGTGTTGAGCACGATGCCGTTGACCGCGCCGTTGGACGAAATGCTCTGGAACGTCAGGTTGCCCGCGCCGATCGTCGTATTGGCGACGTTGAGTGCGGTCGCGGTGCCCGAGTTGATGCTGCTGCCGGTGCCGGTGGCGCTGATTGTGCCACCGCCGGTGGCGCTGAAGCCGTTGGTGCCGCTGCTCGAGGTGTCGATCGTCAGCGTGTTGGCGAAGTTGATGGTCGAGCCGGTGTTGCTGTTCAGGAAGATGCCGTCGCTCGCGCCAGTCGAAGTGATGGCGCCGTTGAACGTGACCGAGCCGCCGGTACGGTTCTGGATGTCGATCGTCCGGCCGTTGCTGCTCTTGGTGATCGAGCCGCCGTAGGTGATGGAGGTGGTGCCGCCAGAGCCAAGGAAGGCGACGCCCGTGGCGCCTGTCAGCGAACCGGTTCCCAGGCTGACGACGCCGGCGCCGGTGACACCGCTGACCACGACATTGTTGACGCCGCCGCCCGAGGTGGTCGAGGTGAAGTTGATGCCTGTCGTCGTGGCGATGCCGTTAAGGTTGATCGCCTGGCTGGCAGTCGTGCTCACCGAGCCGGTGGCGACATTGACCGTGCCGCCATTGGTGGCGGTGAAGGCCGTGTTGGAGCCGCCCGTTGTGATGGTGAGATTGGCGAAGCTGACGGTCGAGGTCTGGCCGCCATTGTTGATCGAGACAGCGGCGCCGGTGGCGTTGTTGTGGCTGACGGCGCCGGTGAAGCTGACCGTGTTTGCTCCCGTCGCGCCGGAGATGACGATGCCGCTGGCCCCAATGCTCGATGTAACCGTGCCGGCAAAGCCGAAGCTGCCGCCGGAGCGGTTGGTGATGCTGACAGCCGTGCCGGCGACGCTGGCGACCGAGCTCGTGCTGTCGAAGCTGAACGCAGCATCGCCACCGACGACGGACAGGCCACCGCCGCCCGTCGTATCGACATTGGTGGCGGTGACCGTACCGGAGGCAGCGCCGAACTTGATGGCGGTCCCGGGCGCCCCCGTGGAGACGAGGAAGAGATTGGCCAGCGTCGTCGTGCCGGTGGCGCCGGTGCCGAAGTCGATATCGGCACCGGTGACGTTCCTGATCGTCATGTTGCTGATCGTGGCGTTCGCAGTGCCGTTGCCGCTGATGCCGATAGCGGCATTCACGCCCGTGCCGTCGTCACCATTGATGGTAAAGCCGTCGATGATGTTGCCGCTGCTGCCCAGCGTGATGACGCTGCTGCCATCCGCGCTTGTCAGCGTCGCCGCGCCGCCGGACGTCTGATCGGCGATCGAAAGGCTGTTGCTGGCCAGCTGGACCGGCAACGGCACATTCAGCGCCAGATTGATGTTGCCGTTGCCGAAGCCGCGCACCTGTTCATTGGCCTGCAGAACCAGCGTGTTGTTGCCGTTGCTGCTTGCCGCGGTGATGACGCCATTGTTGACGAGAACGATGATGTCGGTCGAAACCGCCGCCGCTTCCGCTGTCGAGAGCGTCGCGAGGTTGTTCTGGTCCTTGCCGCTGCCGTCGCCGGTCGCGCTGGCGCCGACGAAATAGATCTTGCCGATGCCGAAGCCGAGGCCGGGGCTCGCCTGGAAGTTCACGTCCTTGAAATTGTAGGTGCCGGAGGCCGGCGCGCTGGAGGCGTCGATGCCGACATTGGCGCTGATGGTCGAGCCCTGGTCGGTCCCCGATTCGCCGTCGCCAAAGGTGAAGGCAAGGTTCGTCGTGCTGTTCAGGAATATGCCGGTGTTGACGCCGGCGATGCTGGAGCTCACGCCGCCGGCAGCAGCGTCGCCGAGGCGCATGGTCTGGCCGCCGGTGGCGCCGCGCAGGTCGACGCCGATCGAGGTGCCGGCGGCAGCCGCGTTGGTAACGTCGAAATCGGCGGCCGTGATCGCCGCGTTGATCGTCGCGCCGTTGAGACTGAAGGCTGTCGCCGTGGAGCTGTTGAGGCCGATGGCGAGCGAGTTGAAGGACAGCGGGGGACCCAACGTGCCGGAAACGGAGACGCCGGTGCCGGTGATGCCTTGCAGGGTGACCGTGCCGAGCGCGACGGCGCCGGCGCCGGACGACGCGACGTTGGTCAGCGAGATGCCGGTCGCCGCGCCATTGGCCGAGACGCTGGAGAAGTTCACGCCGCCAGCGCCGACGGTGACACCGTTCAGGCTGAGCGCGGTGCCGGTGCCGGTCGAAATGGTGTTGCCGGACCCCGTGGCGCTGATTGTGCCACCGCCCGTGGCGCTGAAGCCGGCGGCGCCGCTGCCGCTGGTGTTGAGGGTCAGCGTGTTGGTGAAATTGATGATCGCGCCGGTGTTGGTGGCAAGAGCAATGCCGCCGCTGGTGCCGCTGGCTGCAATGGTTCCGCCGAAGCTTGCCGTGCCGCCGGTGCGGTTCTGCACCGAGACAATGTTGTTCGCATTGTTCTTGGCGATGGTGCCGGCATAGGTGATGTTGCCCGCGCCGCCATCGACGTTGAAGCCCACGCCGCTCGGGTTGGTGATCGAGGTGTTGGCGCCGAAGCTGAAGGTGCCGTTCGAGCCGGTGGTGATGTCGACGCCGGCATCGCCGCCGTTCAGCGTCGTCGTGCCGTTGAAATTGTAGGTGCCGTCGGCGTTGCTGAACTGCAGGCCGGTGCCGTTGGTCGCCGACAGCGTGCCGGTGCTGAAGGTCAGCGTGCCGGTATGGCCGCCCGAGACGCTGACCATGGCGGCGTTGCTGGCCTGCGTGATGTTGCCGGAATAAGTGACATTCGCCGTGCCGCCGGAAACCAGGAACGAGGCACCCGTCGCGCCGCTCAGCGCGCCGCTGCCGAGGCCGAGCGTGCCGCCGAGATTGGTCAGGCCGACATTGTTGGCGCCACCGCCCGATGACGTCGAGTCGAGCGCGATGGCGGCAGTCATGTTCGCGAGGCTGATCGCCTGGCCGCTGATGGAATTCACCGTCTCGCTGCCGCCGGTGGCGGCGACGGTCATCATACCGCCTGTTCCGACAATGCCGGTGCCGGTCGTTGTGTCTATGGTCAGGCCGCCGTCGAAGCCGGTCGTGCCGCCGCTCTGCGTAAATCCGGCGCCGCTCGTCGTGTCGATATTGGCGAGCCCGGTGACGTTGAGCGTGCCGGTCGCCCAGCCGATGCCGCCGCCGGTCGTGTTGTTGACCGTCACGGTGTTGAAATTGAAGGTGCCTGTGTTGGTGTTGATGGCGCTGATGCCATCGCCCGTCGTGCCGGTGATGGTCGTGGCTCCGGTGACGGTGAATGTGCCGGCGACACCGTCGAAGATGATGCCGTTGGCGCCGCCGCTGGCGGAGACGCTGTCGACCGTCATGTTGACCGTCAGCGGGTCGAGGTTGAATGCGGCGCCGTTGGTGGTGTCGACCGATCCGCCGCTGCTGTTGAGAGAGAAGGTGGTGGCGGGCGGCCCTTTGGCGTCGACCAGCAGGCCGGTGCCGCCATCGTTGAAGACGGTGAACGTGCCGAGATCGAGCGTACCGCTGGTGTTGACGAGACTGATGCCGTCGCCGCTGACCCGCGCGGCCAATGTCCCAATGTCGAGCGTGCCCACACTGACGGTGCCACCGCTGCCGGTGGAGTCGAAAGTGACTCCGCTGAAGGCGATGCCGCCGCCGGTGCCGCCGCCAACCGTGTTGCCGGCAAACGACCGGATGGCGATCGAATTCTGCGTCGCATTGATGTTCTGGCCGACAAAGGATGCGGCCAGTGCGGATCCGGTCGATTGCAGCGTGTTGCCGTCGAGCGAGAGCAGAAGCGTGCTGGCCGGCGCACTGGTGGTCGAGAAGTCGAGCGCACGACCGCCGGCCGCGATGTCGTTGTTCCGGAGGAAGAAGCTGGAGGCGGACGTCGCATCGACGGCGACGCCGGCGCCGGCGCCGGTGTTGCGGATGATCAGGTTCTCGATGCCGCCGGTGAAGGCGCCACTGCCGGTGGTCGCCAAATTGATGACCGAGGTGGCGCTGTTGCTCTGCAGGATCGGGCGCAGCGAATCGATGCCGATCGGCGCCGCGATAACAGGTGTGTTCTGCACCGTGGTGAAATGGAACGCCGCCGAGGCGCCGCCGCCGGCATCGACACCGAGCTGCGACACATCGACGGCCGCGTCGCCGCTCTTGAAGGCGAGCAGCACTTGCCCGTCATCGAGCTGGAACGTGCTTCCGGCCATGTCGATCGTCGACTGGCTGCCGCCGGTGGTCTTGTCGATCAGCACGATGACATTGGCGGTGGAGGCCTGGGCGCTCGTATAGCTGCCTGGGTTGGCAAGGCTGCCGTCGCCGGTGCCGCCTTCGACGACATAGTAGACACTGATCGATGACAGGTTGGCGGTGTCGCCAGAGAAATTGACGTCGTTGAAATTGTAGTCGCCCGCGGTCGGCAGGCTGTCGGTGGCGTGGATGACCTGGCCGCCCGTGGTCGCGATCGACGATTCGGCCGGCCCCTGGCCGTCGCCGAACACCAGTCTGGCGTTGGTCGCGCTGGAGAGCTGGACGCCATAGCCGACATTGCTGATGGTCGAGGTCTGGCCGGTCGGGTTGTTGTTGACGAGATCGCCGAGCTGGATCGTGCCGGTGCCGGTGGTGCCCGCCATGTCGATGCCGATCGTGCCGGCGAAGCCGCCGCCGCCAACGTCGAAATCACCGGCGGTGATGGTGCTCGTGCCAAGCGAGGCACCATTGAGGTCGAGGCCGACCGCGTTGGTGGTATTGAGCCCGATCTTCAGGCTGTCGAAGCCGAGCGCCGAACCGAGCGTGCCGGAAATATCGACGCCGCGCGAGGTGATGTCTTTCAGGTCGACCGCGCCCAGGCTGATGCCGCCGCCGCTGACATTGTTGAGCGAAACGCCGGTCGCCGCGCCGTCGGTTGTGACGGAGGCGAAGTTGAACCCGCCGGCTCCCACGGTCGCGCCGTCGAGGTTGAGCGCGGTGCCGGTCCCGGTCGTGATGGTGTTGCCGCTGCCGATGACGCTGACCGTGCCGCCCTCGAAGGTGCTGGCGCTGAAGCCGGTGCCGCTGGCGGTGGTGATCTTGAGACCGCCATTGGTGAAGTCGAGCGTACCCACACCCTGGTGATTGACCGTATCTCCACTTGGGTCCTTGGTGACGGCGTTGTTGCCACCGCTACTGGTGTCGAAGACCTTCGACGTGCCGTCGAAGGTAATCGCTCCATCCGAGAAGCCATTGACATAGACGCCTTGGCCCGAACCATGGTGGTCGATGGTGCTCGAAATCGTATACGAGCCGTCGGCCGTCCAGAAATCAAAGGCGTTCGAGGACGTGGTCGAGCTGACCGAGCCGGTCAGGGTCAGGTGGGTCCAGTCGCCCGCGCCAGTTGCCACGGCGGCGCCGGTGCCGACCTTGATCGACCCGTTGTAGTCCAGCGTACCAAAGGCAAGATTATTACCGCCCGAGAGGGCGAGGGCCGAATTGAGGGTGCTTGTCGTCGCGCCGATGCTGGCGCTGCCGCCATTGCCGCCGACATGGATGGTCCCACCCTGCGTGTTCAGCGCGACGCCCCATTTCCCACCGTCGATGGTCAGGGTGGATCCGGCGACATTGGCGATGTTTATGGTGCCAAGCTGGCCGCCAATATCAAACCCGGTCTCGCTCACGTCGAGATCGATCGTGCCGGTGAAATTGACCGCGCCAGCGCCGCTCAAATTGGCCAGCGAGCCGCCGATGTATCCAGTATCCCTGAGCCCGCCAATGTTGACATCGCCCGCGAGATTGGCGCCCGATAGGAGCACGCCAGCACCGTCCGAATTCGATACGGCCGAGATGCTGTTGAAGGTAACACCGGCACTGCCCACATCCGCGGAAGCTATGATCAACCCATTCGCGCCGGAGGTGATCCTGTTGCCGCTGCCGGATACGCTGACAGTGCCGCCATAGCCCGCGACGAAGCCTGCCCCGGCTGCCGTCGTTATATCAAGGCCGCCATTGGCGAAATTGATCGTGCCGTTCGTGTTGGGTGCCGGCGCGCCCGCCGGATAATTGCCCGCGAGACCCAGGCTGACGCCGTCGGTCGCGCCCGAGCTGATCTGCTTGGTGGCGCCCGAGAAGGTGACGGTTGCCGCCATGCCGTTGTCGATCCCGCCAATGAGAATATTGCCGCCGCCAGCCGCGTTGTTGTCGGTGAGGTTGCCCGACAGGGTCACCGAACCGCCGGTGAGTTCCTGGACGGAGACCGCGGCACCCAGACCGTTGGTGGCAATGGTGCCCGCATAGGAGATGACGGCGTTGCCGCCGCTGGCATTGGTGGCCGAGCCGACATTGAATGACGTGCCCGTGCCGGTGTTGGTCAGCGTGCCGGTGCCGAAATTGGCGGTGCCGGCCAGATTCCGCAGGTCGATGCCGTTGCCGGAGGTGAATGTCGCGCTGGTCGAGGCGAAATTGATGCCGGCGGCGATGCCGTCGAGCGCCATCGCTTGCCCGTTGGCGTTTGTCAGGGTCCCGGTCGTGACGTTGATCGTGCCGCCGCCGGTGGCGGTGAAAGCTGTCGCTCCATTGGTGGAAACGTCCAGGTCGGCGAAGGTGACCGTGGAGCCGGTGTTGCCGGTGAGCGAGATGCCATTGCCGCCGATCGTCGCCTTGTCGGCGAAATTCACCAAGCCGCCTGTGCGGTTGGCGATGTTGACGCCGCCGCCGGTCAGCGTTCCGGCCGTTGCGCTGTTCGGCAAGGTGCCGCGCGTCACCGTGATGTCGCCGGCGCCGCCATTGGCTTCGAGCAGCGTGCCGGCGACGTTGATGTTGTTGTTGATGATCGACAAATTGGTGTCGACGTCGACGACCTTGAACGCCGTCTGGCCGGCGGCGACATTGCTGACCGTCACGCCTTCGATGATGACGCCGCCGGTGTTGTCGAAGCCGATCGCGTTCTGGTCGATCGTGAAAACGGAACCGGTGGCGCCGGTGAAGTCGAAAGCCGTGTTGCGCACCTGGTTGCCGCCGAGCAGGTGCATGAAATCGCCGCTGCCGGTGACCACGCCTTCATTGCCGGTGACGCTGCCGCCGGTGGCGCCGAGATTGCCCTGGACATTGATCGGCTGGACGGTGCCGGAGGTAAGGATGGAGGTGCCGTTGCCGAAGCCGGTGATCGACTGGCCTGAATCGAGCGTGAACGGCGTCGCGCTGAGGTCGACCGTGCCGACGAAGGCGAAGGTCAGGTTGCCGGTCATGGCATCGGCCTGGGCAACCGTGACCGTCGTCACCGCGCCGCTGAGCCCGTCGGTGCCGGCGGCGATCACACCACCGCTCTGGGAGACCATGATGACGCCGCCGACCGCGCTGACCAGATGGGCGGGGCCGGTGAAGGTCACGTCGTCGAAATCGTAATTGCCGAGGCTCGGATCGAGCCCGATGGTGTTGACGGTGTAGCCGCCGGCCGCCGCGGTGATGGAGGATTGCCGCCCGTCGCCCGCATTGCCGTCGCCGAAGGTGAAGTTGGCGTTGGCCGAGGTCGCCGTGGTGCCGCCCGAGGACAGCTCGACGCCGACGCCTGCATTGGTGATGCTGGAGCCGCGCAGGAAGGTGATGGTCTTGTTGCCTGACGTCGACGACAGGTCGATGCCGCGCGAGGTCAGGTCGCCGGTGCCGGTGATCGTCGTCAGGCCGAAACCGGCCGTGGTGGACGAGCCGCTGAAGTCGATGCCGGTCTGGTTGGCGCCGGCACCCAGCGTCACATTCGTCGTGCCGAACGTCACGTCGGCATTGGTGCCGCTGAAATTGATGCCGGCCGTGCTGGCGGCCGAGCCCATCGTCACGCTGGTCGTGCCCGTGAACGTCACCGAACCCGCACTGCCGCCGATATCGATGCCGTTGCCGCCGGCGCCCGAAACGGTAACCGCGCCGAAAGTGGCGCTGCCGGCGACGTTCGAAATCGACAGGCCGTTTCCGGTTGCATTGGTGACCGACAAGGGCGCGGTCACGCTGAGGGTCGCGCCGGCGCCAAGGCCGGAGACAACCGCACCACCGCCGCCGGTCGCGGTCAGCGCCGAGCCCGAGAAGCTGATCGTGCCGCCGGTCGGGGCACCATTGGAGCCGATGGCGAATAGGTTGCCGGTGCCGGTCGAGGTTATCGCGCCGGTGAAGGCAACCGAGCCGCCGGTGATGCCATCGACCTTCACGGCCGTGCCGAGCGCGGTCGCCGAACTGGTGATGGTCGCGCCGATGGTGATGGCCGCACTGCTGCCGGAAACGACGACGCCATCGCCGGTGCCGGAATTGGTGATGGTGCCGCCGATGCCGATCGTACCGGTGTTGCCGTTCAGGCTGACGTCGGCGCCGTTGACGCCCGACGTGACGAGATTGTTGACGCTGACGGTTGCGCCACTGTTTTGTACCGTAAATCCGGGTCCGCTGCCGCCGACCGTGGCCAGGGTTGTCGTGCCGTTGAACGTGTAGGTGCCGCTTGCGATATTGCTGAGGCGAATGGCGTCGCCATTGGCGCGGCTGATGCTTACGGCGCCGAAGGTGACATTGCCGCCGCTGGTGTTGTCGATGACGATGCCGGTCGGAACGGCGCCGCCGGAGCCGTCGACGGTCACGCTGGCGAAGGTCACGCCGGCAGCGCCGATGGTCAGGCCGCTGGCGCCGCCGAGAAGCTGGAGGCCCTTTTCGGTTGCGCCGGCGCCGGTGTTGATCGTGTTGCCGGAGCCGGTCACCGTCAGCGTGCCGCCATTGACGGCGCTGAAGCCAAAGCCGCCGTCGGTGGTCAGGTCGAGGCCGCCGGTGAAGTTGATCGCGCCGCCCGTATCGCCGCTCAGGTCGATCGCGTTGGCCGCGCCGGTGCTGGCGGTGATCTTGCCGCCGAATGTGGTGCTGCCGCCGGTCATGGCGTTGATCTTGACGGCGCTCGCGGCGGCGGTCTGGTTGATCGTGCCGTTATAGGTGAGGTTTGGCGTCGAGGAATCGATGTTGAACGCCACGCCTGTCGTGCCGGCGATCGAGCTTGCCGCGTCGAAGGTCAAGGTGCCGGTGGTGCCGCCGGTGATGCTGACGCCGGTGCCGGCGCTGGTAACGTCGAAATTGTTGAAGGAGCCGGTGCCGCTGAAATTGTCGAGCGCAAGGCCGGTGGCGACGCCGCTCACCGTCACGCCCTGGACCGTTAGGCTGCCGGAGCCGGAGGCACTGATCGCGGCTCCGGAGCCGCTGGAAATGTTGAAATCGAGCAACGAGCCGCCGGCCGCGGCGGTCACGACGGCGCCGGCACCGGAATTGGTCAGCGTCGCCGCGCCGCCGCCGGGGTCCGAAATCATTGTGTCGTGCTGGATGTTGTCACCGGTGACGTTGACCGGAATACCGCCGAGCGAGAAGCCGCGGCCGTTGCCGAACGATGCCAGCGTCTGGCCGGTGCTGAGCGAGAAGCCGCCCGTGGTGGCGATGGGCGAGCCCTCGTTGACCAGCACGAAGATCGCGTTGCTCTGGGTGTCGAGGTCGGCCTGATCGATCGCCAGCAGGCTCGAGGTCGAGGAGCCGTCCCCGGACGATCCGATGGCGCCGACGAAGATGACATTCTGCTGGTCGAACAGCTGCGGACCGCTGAAAATGGTCGACCCGAACCCGTAATGGCCAAGCGTCTGGTTGAGGCCGCGCGCGTCGAGCGAAGCGGTGCTGCCCGAAATGGAACCGCCGCCGAAGCTGAATTCGGCATTGGCCGAATGGGTCAGCGACCCAGCAATGCCAAAGCGCACGCCCGTGTCGACGCCCGAAATGGTGCCGCCATCGGTGATGGTGATCGTGGCGTCGCCGGTCGTGTCGGCGAGGTCGATGCCGATGCTGCCGCCGGCGCCGGTGATGTTGAGCGACCGCGCGGTGAAATTCGTCTGGCTGCCGGAGAAATCAAGGCCCGTGCCGACGCCGAGGCCGGAGATGACGATGTTGCCGGCCACCACGGCGGCGTTGACGCCCGTAAACGACATGCCGCCGGCGCCGGGGTTGGTGACGTTGATGTCGCCGAAGCGGATCGTTGCGGGCGAATCGGAAATGGCGATCGCCGGTCCGGTCGTGTTCGAGATCGTGGTGTTGCCGGTGACGGTGAAGCTGCCCGAGACATGGTCGAGCACGACACCGGCCTGACCGCCGGTCTGGATGATCGAATCGAGCACGACATGGGCGGTGATCGGGTCGATATAGACGCCGATGCCGCCATTGCCGGCGATGGTGCCGCCGGTGGTGGTGAACGTGCCGCCGCTCGACGTGCCCTGCACGGTGATGCCGCGGTCGGTATTGTTCAGCGCGTTGATCGTGGCGAAGGTGTAGGTGCCCTGGCCCGTAATATCCAGGCCATCATCGCCATTGCCCTGCAGCAGCGTCGTGCCGGTGAAGTTGTAGGTGCCGTTGCCTTCGATGTGCAGGCCGTCGAGACCGTTGCCCGAGGCGGTGAAATTGGATCCGGTGATCCCGGTCGAAGTGCCCTTGAAGTCGGCGCCGTTGCCGCCGGCATTGGTCACCGTGACGTTGGTCAGCTTGGCGCCGGTGATGTTGTTGCCGAAAATGCCGTCGGCGCCACCGGTGATGGTGATGCCATTCAGTGTGTTGCCGTTGCCGAGCGTGATGACGTTGTTGGCGACGTTGGTGCCCTGGATGGTGCCGTCGCTGCCGCCCAGGTTGAAGGTCGTGGTCCCGCCGTTGAAAAGCCTGGCGGTAACGCTCTCGCCGCCGCCGATGACGGTCTGGCCATTGGCCAGCGTCACGCCGGCGGTCGTGAGATTGCCATTGCCGCCAAGGGCCACCACAAAGCCGCCGCTGCCGGCCTTGGTGACCGCGTCGTCGAGCGTCGTCGGATCGCCCAGCGTGCCGGCGCCGGCAAGCCCGCCATCGGCGAAGTAGAACTTGCCGAAGGCGGCATTGGTGGCGGCGTTGATGGCGACGCGTGTCGTCGAACCGCCGGTCTTGTCCTGCGACTGGATGCGGACACCGATATCGCCGCGCACACGCTCGTTGAGCCGCTTGCGAAGGCCTTCGCTGACCGGATAGACCGGCTCCGGCCCGCTGTCTGCTCCATCACCCGAGCCATGGCCGGAATTGAACGGGATGTTCAGCCGCACGCTGCCGGCGAACTGTGTGTCGTCGCGGTTGTCGTTGCGGACCTCGCCGGCGAAGACCAGCGAGGTGCCGCTGCCGAAGACATCGCCGATCGTGTATTCCAACCCGGCCTTGGCGCCGGTGATGCTGCCGTCGTCGCCGTGCGGATCCTCGAAATGGTAGCCGCCGATATCGAGCCGCAGCGAATGCTTGTCGGGCAAGTTGACCGGTACCTGGGCGCCGATCTCGCCCTCGATGCCCCATGCCGCGTAATTGCGATGGTCGAGCACCGATATCTGCTCGATCAGCTGATTGGAGACCATCGAAAGCGTCGAGCTCGCCGAATGGTCGGTGCTGTCGCCCTTGATCGGCACGAAGACGTTCACATGCGCGTCGAAGTTCGGCGTGATCGCCTCGGCGCCCAGCGTGGCCGATGTGAACTGGGTGCCGTTGTAGTTTTCGAGATTGATATAGGCGTAGCCGCCGACCATCAGGTCGGGGTTGACGATCCGGCGAATGCCGAGGCCGATGTCCTGGCCGGAGGCATCCTTGAAATCGTGCTTGGCCCGGACGTCCAGGAACAGCACCGATTCGGCGGTCTGCTTGATCGGGATGAAGCCTTCAAGCGCGGCATTGCCGCCATTGTTGTCGGCGCCGATGATGGCCCTGACCTGCGGCTGCCAAAGCCCGGTGTCGTCGGAATAGGCGGCTGCCCCCGAAAGCGCCAGCGCCAGCGTCGAAAGCGCCGTCGTCTTCAGGAGGTTTGCGGCGAAACGCGAACGGCCACGGACGGCGCGCGCGCGGAGCCCCTCCCGACGCAGCGCCATACCACCAACCTGCCGAGATTCCTCGGTAGTTCCCATCCCCGGCGTGCCCTTCCAGGACTACACGTCCCGCGTGTCATCCATACGCGAATTCTATTGTATAGCGAGTCCAGACTATTGCGAGTGCTGTTGTCGAGACTCAAAATTCAGTTCTGTGGCAAGAGGGCCACAGTATTTTTGCCGGCTTGCTTGGCGAGGCGCCGGCTTTCGGAGCAGTCGCGGGTGTTGTATCAAGCCTTTTCGGGCAAAATACCTGCTTGGGCAAGGAAATTGGGGGGCACGGAGATTATGATACTTGTTTTAGCTATTGCTAATCTAAGAAGAGTGGCCGCGGCATCGGCTGCCTTTTGGCTGGCGATGGCTTGGGTTGGACCCGTGCTGGCCGAGGAAGGCAAGCCAGCCCAGCCACAGCAGGCCGACGCCAATCCGTGGGCCGTGAACTGCTCCAGCGGCTTGGCGACCACCGAGCTCCAGTGCCAGGTGTCGCAGAACCTGACCGAGGCCAAGACAGGACAGCGCGTGCTGACCGTGACCGTGCGCCGCGACAATGGCAACGGCAGCCTGGCCATGCTGCTCGCCCTGCCGCACGGCCTGTTCCTGCCATCCGGGGCCAGCTACCAGATCGACCAGGGGCAGAAGACGACCATCGCCATCCAGACCAGCGACCAGAACGGCGCCTATGCAGCCACCCCCCTGTCGCCCGAACTCGTCAAGGCGATGAAGTCCGGGACCAATCTGAACATCGGCATGGAATCGGTCACCCGCAAGCCGGTCACCATTCCGGTGTCGCTGGCCGGCTTCACTGCCGCGATCGCCAAGCTGGAATCGACCAAGTAGCCGATCTCGCCGTTCGTCTGAGTGGACGCCTGTGTCCACGGATCGATGCCTCGGCGATTGGCGGCAACACCCGTCACTTCGCCCAATCCCGAATGTCGCCAATGTGAGGCGACGGCGGACCTTCTGCATCGAGGAACCGGCTTGATTGTCCGCACCCGCAATGCTCCGTTGGCGCTTCTGATGTCAGGAGAAAGACATGACGGGCTTTGTCGACCGCCAGCGTGCCGCGCTGTTGATGGAACGGGCCGGCATCGAGGCGCTGGTGCTCTGCGCGCCCGAGGCATTCCATTATGCGACTGGGGCTTGGATCGGCCCGGCGGGGCTGTTCCGGCGCGCCGGCGCGGGCTTCGTTGTCATCCCGGCCCGGCAGGACCTGCCGATCGGCGTCGTGGTCGCGGACTTCAACGCGGCGCAGGTGAGGACCGCCGCGCCCGAAGCGGCCGTGCGCTCGCACCCGATCTGGATCGAATCCGCACCGGTCGAAATTGGAACCCAGGGACGTCCCTTGGTCGAGCGCATCGAGGCCGGCCTGGCCTCGCTTGGCCGCGCGCCGGATTTCTCGCGCCCCGCCACCTTCGATCTCGCCGCTTCGGTGCGCCAGTTGCAGGCGATGCTGGAAGAATTCGGGCTGGCGCGCACGACGCTGGGCATCGACCTCGACTTCGTTCCGGCCGCCGATCTTGCGGCCATCCAGGCGCTGCTGCCGCACCACCGGGTGGTCGACGGCTCGGAGGTCCTGGACCGGCTGCGGGCCGTCAAGTCACAGCGCGAGATCGACCTCCTGCAGCAGGGCATCATCCTGTCGGAAGCGGGGCTGGAGCGTCTGCAGGTGGATGCGATGGCTGGCATGCGCCAGGCCGACCTCGTCGCGCTCTACCGGAAAGGCGTCGCCGAAGCGGCCGCAGGCCTGTCGCATCCGGTCGTGACGGCGGAATATGTGACGCTTGGCGCCCGCGCCAAAGGCGCCGATACCAAGGCGATGCCCGGCGATCCGCTGAAGTGCGACATGGTCTGCACGGTCGGCTTCTATGCCTCCGACATGTCGCGCAACTTCATCTTCGGGCCGCCTTCCCCAGATCAGGCACAGCTGCACGCGATCGCCGAGCGCGCCTTCGAGGACGGGCTGGCGGCCCTTGTGCCGGGCAATTCCCTCGCCCATGTCCACCGCGTGACCACCGACAGCCTGGAGCGGCAGGGGTTGCGCTCCTACCGCCGCGGCCATTTCGGCCACAGCGTCGGCCAGTCGGTCTTCTCCGAGCAATGGCCGTTCATCTCAGCCGACAGCGATATCGTGATCGAAGCCGGCATGGTGCTGGCCTTCGAGATCCCGCTCTACATCGATGGCCTCGCCAGCTTCAACCTCGAGGACCAGTTCCTGGTCACGCCGGATGGTCCTGTCGCGATGAACAGGCTGCCGAGGCGGCTGGAGACGATCGGTTAGCGAGGACGCTGTCGTCTGGCTGGCCGCGCACTTTGGGCGGCCTGCTGCGCCATGGCCGCTGTTCACAATGACACCGCCGCTGGCGCTGCCCCTCACCTGCCTGCCGGCATTCCCTCCCCTTATAGTGACGGGGAGAGGGACGCTCTCAGTGCCGATCTCGCCAATCTTGCGCGCCGTCAGAAAGGCGCCGGCGTCGCGGCCAGCTGCTCTCGCCCCGTTCACGGGGAGAGATGTCCGGCAGGACAGTGAGGGACAGCACCGACGGCAGAGATTGTTGCGTCATGTTGATATTGGGTGATGCCGGCATCACCGACATCAACGCGTCCTACGCGCTCACCGGCGGCCGCCGATACTTCCAGGGCATTTCCTGCTCGAGCTGCGCCGACGCGGCGAGCACCATCGCTTCGTCGCCGTAGCGTCCGACCAGCTGCACGCCGATCGGGACACCGCCTTTCGACCAGCCGAGCGGCAGCGAGATCGCCGGCTGGCCGGAGATGTTGAAGGGGAAGGCGAAGACGGCATCCGTCCATTTTGCGTTGTAGCGGTCGATGTCGGTTTCCGACATGTCGTAATAGCCGAACGGGCGCGGCAGCTGGGTGAGCGTGGGCGTGATGAAGAGATCGTAGGCGGTGAGATCGCCGACAATGTCGCGGCCGACCTGCCTGAGCTGCTCGACGTCGGAAATGTGCCTGACACCGCTGGTGGCGCGGCCGCGCTCGATAATCGCCCAGGTCACCGCCTCGACATCTTGTGGCGTCACCGGCCGGCCGATCACGGTTTCCAGATAGTCGAAGGTCGCCGCCGTCTGAACGCAGGTCATGTTGGTGTAGGTCGCCCACACACCGTTGGCATCGAGCGGCATGTCGTGCTCCTCGACATGATGGCCGAGCCGCTGGAGCGTCGCCACCGTTGCCAGCACCGCCGCCTTCACCTCCGGATCGATGGCCGTGCCATTGGGCGGCGTGACGGTGAAGCCGATGCGCAACGTCTTGGGCGCCCGCGCCGACAGGCTTAGCCAGGAGGCATCCGGCACCGGCGGCGTGTAGGGGTCGCCCGGCAGCGCGCCGGCCACCGCATCGAGATAGGCCGCCGTGTCGCGCACGCTGCGCGAGCAGCAGAGAAAATAGGCGCCGCCATACCAGTAGTCGCCGAACGGGGCGAGGCTGACGCGGCCGCGCGACGGTTTGAGCCCGACAATGCCGCAACAGGAGGCCGGAATGCGGATCGAGCCGGCGCCATCGCTGGCTTCCGCGATCGGCACGATGCGCGCGGCGACGGCGGAAGCCGCACCGCCGCTGGAACCACCTGGCGTGATGCCCTCCTTCCACGGGTTCTTCGTCGTTCCGTAGAGTTTTGGTTCGGTCGTGATCGACCAGCCGTTTTCGGGCGCGTTCGATTTGCCGACCAGCACCAGCCCGGCCGCCTTCATGCGGCGGACCACTTCGGTGTCGAAATCGGCGACGACATCTTTCAGGTAGAAAGAGGAGTTGGTGTTGGGCGCGCCTGTCCAGGACGAAGCCAGTTCCTTGAGCAGGAACGGCACACCGGCGAAAGGCGCCGATTTGTCGACCGCGCCTGCCTGTGCGCGTGCCATGTCATAGAGGCGATGGATGACCGCGTTGAGCGCCGGATTAAGCCGTTCGACCAGCATGATCGCCGCCTCGACCAGCTCGGCCGGCGAAACCTCGCCCCGATGCACCAGACCGGCGAGATCCAGCGCGTCGGAGTCCGCATAGGTTTTCAACAGACCGTCGGTGACCATGTCTCTCTCCCAGTTTGCGACGTTGGCGCTGCCCTCACCGCCGGCGCCTCCGCCGCCGCCAGCAACCGGGTTGCATCAGGCCAGGTCGACGGTCCGGCCGAGCGCGATGCTCTGCTCGGCCGCCAGCACGATGCGCAGGCTGTTGACCGCCGCGTCCATCTGCTCGGTCAGGTCGAGATCCTCGCGGATCGCTCGCAGGAAGAAGGCCTGTTCACGGTCACACAGTTCCTGATGGCCGGGCTCGTCCTCCATGCTGACGATCTCGTCCGGCTTGGAGAAATTCTTGTCGCCGTCGACGGCAGCATAGTGGATCTTCAGCGCGTCGGTCTTGGTATGGCGGTCAATGTCAGCGGAATCCGAAACCTCCTCGGCTTCCTTGCCGTTGCTCGCCTGCTGGCCGGCGACGATCGACACCGCCCCTTTCGGGCCGACCACGTCCTTCACGAAATAGGCCGTCTCGCTCATCATCGGGCCCCAGCCGGCCTCGTACCAGCCGACCGAGCCGTCCTCGAAGGTGACATGCAGATGCCCATAATTCTGCTTGTCGGCCTCCGCCCAGAGTTTGGCGCCGATGCCATGCACGCGCACCGGCTTGGCGCCGGTCAGCTGGCACATGACGTCGACATAGTGCACGCCGCAATCAACGATCGGGATCAGCGAATCGATCAGGTTCTTGTGCCAATGCCAGGCGGTGCCGCTGCTCTGCTGGTTGAGGTTGAGACGCATCACCAGCGGTTTGCCGAGCGTCTTGCCGACCTCGATGAACTTGATCCAGGAAGGATGGACGCGCAGGATGTAACCCAGCACCAGCTTGCGGTTTTTCGCCCGCGCGGCGGCGACCACCCTTTCGGCGTCCTCGATGTTGGTGGCGAGTGGCTTTTCCATGAACACATGGCAATTGGCCGCGATCGCCTTCAGCGCATATTCGGCATGGGTGTTCGGCCAGCTGTTGATCGAGACGGCGCCGGGCTTCGTCTCCTTCAGCGCCAGGTCGAAATCCTCATAGAGCGGGTAGCCGGAAAGCTCCGCCGGGATCTTCTTGCTGCTCTTGATCGAGCGGCTCATGATGCCGACGATCTCGAAGCCTTCGGAGCGATGATAGGCGCTGGCGTGCGACGCGCCCATATTGCCCAGACCCACCACCAGCACTTTCACCTTGTCGGCCATGTCAGCCTCCCATTTATTGATCGAATTGTGGGCAGCGACGTGTCGCCACCAATGTATTGCCCTGGCAATCGAGCTACGTCGGCGCCGCCCCTCATTGCCCTGCCGGGCATTTCTCCCCGTATAGTGACGGGGAGAAAGAAGTCTTCGCCGAGGATTTCGCCAATCGCCCGCGTTGCAGAAAGAGCGCGGAGGGCACGGCCATCTCCCTTCTCCCCGTCACTATACGGGGAGAAGGTGCCGGCAGGCGGATGAGGGGCAGCGCCGACACCGCCAAATCACCAGACTGCCCTGCTAATCCGCCAGTCCCTACTTCACCGCCGAATCGAACAGATGCGCCTTGATCTTCTCGACATCGAGCGCGGCAAAGCCTTCCGACAGCTTGATGCCGTCGGCATCGGCCTTGACCTTGGCCTTGTCGAAATTGTTGGCCGCCGGGATCAGCTCGTTGGTGCAGACATCCTCGGCCTTCACCGGATTGGTGATCTGGCCGATCTTGTGGATCTCGTCGAAGAAACCCTGCCAGCTCGCCATGTCGTGCGAGCCCCAGCCGCCGCGCTTGTCCATGTCGCCGCGGAAGACGTTGATCTGCTGCAGGATCGAGGTGGTGCCGAGCTCCGGGCCGAGATTCTTGGCCAGTGTCGGGAACTGCTCGAACACCGCTTCGACCGCCGCGCGCGGATTCTGGTAGCCGAATTCGAGGCCCATCGCCCAGCCGCGCAGATACTTTTCCAGGAACGCCTTCTTGTCGGGATCCGCCAGGTCGGCGGTGCGAACGACGAAGGTGTTGGCCGGCAGTTTCGAATGCTGGACGCCGAGCCAATACTCGAAATCGAGTCCCTTGGCGATCCATTCGGCGCGCAGGCCTTCCCACGACAGGGCGGCGTCGCCCTGGCCGCCGGCAAGGGCTGTGCCCCAGGTCGGCCAGCCGGCTTCGACATATTTGACCTTCTTGATGTCGACGCCTTGTGCCGCCAGCAGCGGATCGGTGATCGACTGCCAGGCGGCGGAGCCGAGCAGGATGGTCTTGCCTTCCAGCTTCTTCAAGTCGTTCGATCCCTCGCCCTTGCGGAAAGCGATGCTGAACGTGTCGCGCGCGCCCATGTGGAACACCGACTTCAGCTTCATGCCGTTCTGGATGGCGAAGGAGAACACGCCGGGCGAGGGGAAGCCCATGTCGGCCTGGCCGACATCGACGAACTTCACCGTCGCGGTGCCGTCCGACGGGCCGGGCTGCATGTCGGTGTCGAGCCCGTCGAAATAGCCGGCCTTCTTGGCCGCCCAGTAGGGATAGTCGTCGAGCACTTCGAGCGTGCCGCGCGGCGAGATCCAGGTGAATTTGCCATAGGCCTCGGCCCTGGCCTTCAAGCCCGTGGCGCCGAGCGCGGTGGCCGTCACCAGGCCGGCGCCGGTCACTTGCAGGAAAGTGCGGCGGCTGATGCCCGCCGCGTTGTTGATTGGATTCTCCATCTTCATAACATTCCCCTTTTTGTTGATTGTCAGTCTCTTGCCGACCGTCTCCCGGGCGTCTTCTGCCTTATGCCTCCCAACTCGCCCATTTCTTCCCGATCAGGAAGAACAGCACGTAGATCAGAATGCCGAGCGTCGACAGGATCAGCACCACGGCGAAGAACTGCGGCATCTGGATCATCGACGAATAGGTTGTCAGCCGGTTGCCGAGGCCGAAACCGCCGCCGACCATCTCGGCGCCGACGGCGGTGAGCAGGCCGAAGATGGCGCCGATCATCAGCCCGACCAGGATCATCGGCAGCGCCATCGGCGCGCGGATCTTCCAGAATATCTGCAAGGTGCTGGCGCCGTAGGATCGCGCCAGCGCGATCTTGGCGCTGTCGACGCGGCGAAAGCCGGTGGCGGCGTTGATCATCACCATCGGCCCGGCGGCCAGCGCCACCGCGATGATGCGCGGGGTGTAGCCGAAGCCGAAACGCAGGATCAGCAGCGGCACCAGCGCCAGCATCGGCGTGGTGACGAGCAGCAATATGTAGGGCGCGACGATCTTTTCGGCGAAAGGGAACTGGGTGATGACGGCCGCCAGCACCAGGCCGACCACGGCGCCGATGGCGAAGCCGGACACCAGTTCGACTAAGGTATAGCCGAGATGCGGCGCGATCAGCGGGAACTCGTCGAACAGCGCGTAGGCGATCGAGCTCGGCGGCGGCATGATGTAGAGCGGCACGTGGAACAGCCGCAGCGCCAGTTCGATGCCGCCGATGATGATCACCGCAACCGCGATGATGGCCGCCACTTCCTTGCCCGACGAGATGCCGGGACCGCTGGCGAAGGCCGACAGATTGGTCAGGCTGACGTCCTGTCCGTCACTTGCCTTGGATTTGGAAAATTCCGGAATGGCGTCGCTCATGGCCTGATCCTCACGATCTCGGCACTTGTGCGCGCCTGTTCCGGCGGCTTCGGCCTGGCGCGCTCGCCGACGATGTCCATCTTGATCCGGTTGGTGAGGTCGAAGACTTCTTTCGTCGCCATGATCTCCAGCGAGCGCGGCCGCGGAAACGGCACGCGGTACTCACGGGCGACCTTGCCCGGCCGGGCGCTCAGCACCACCACGCGGTCCGAGAGAAAAATCGCTTCCTCGATGCTGTGGGTGATGAAGACGATGGTGGTCTTGGTGTCGAGCCAGATTTCCTCGACCAGCCGGTTCATCTCCTCGCGGGTGAAGCTGTCGAGCGCGCCGAACGGCTCGTCCATCAACAGCACCGAGGGCTTCAGCGCCAGCGCCCGCACGATCGCCGCGCGCTGCTGCATGCCGCCCGAAAGCTCGCGCGGGAACTTGCCGCCGAAACCGTCGAGCCCGACGCGGTTGAGGAGATGTGCGATCCAGGCGCGGTCCGGCTTCTCGCCCTTGATCTCGAAGGGGAAGCGGATATTGGCGTCGAGATTGCGCCAGGGCAGGAGGTTGGCTTCCTGGAAGACGATGCCGATATCGGGATGCGGACCGGTGATCGCCTTGCCGTCGAGCCGGATCTCGCCGCTGGTCAGGCCGTGCAGGCCCGACATCGACCACAAAAGCGTGGTCTTGCCGCAACCGGACGGGCCGACGATCGAGACGATTTCATTGGCGCGGATGTCGAGACTGCAGCGGTCCAGCGCCAAGAGGTCGCCGGACGCCGTGTGATAGATCTTGGTCGCTGCCTGCACGCCGAGCTTCGGCGTTGTTGCTTCGCCCGCGTTCATCCGCCCCTCGGAGATTGCGTGATGATCCAATGGTCATCAGACTGCCAAAAATCAGTCTGTAACTATCCTACTTTGCTGTCAAGCGGTCGTGATGGCAAACGTATAATGAAAATTCCGAGCTTCCATTAATCCATTGTTATTGTGCGTTTTTCTCCGTCTTGAAATTCGTGTTGCTTTCCTACATACTCAGCGCAAGGGCTCCGGCATGCCCTGGCGGCACGCACCGGTTGCATCCATGGCCAGGCGCATGGAACGACAGCGTGCAAACATGGTAAGAGGTCAGGTCGAAAAGACAGGGAAGACCGACTTGATGACCGAAGCTGACAGCCAGGAAGTGAGCAGTGATCTGGAAGGGCGCGACCTCCGGCGCATCCCCGACATCATCTCACTGGTCAAGGATTCCTATGCCGAGCTGCGCCCGGCCGAGCGCCGCGTCGCCGATGTCGTGTTGGACGACGTCAAATACGCCGTCGACGCCTCCAATGCGGCCCTTGCCCAGCGCGCCGGGGTCAGCGAACCGACGGTCACCCGGTTCTGCCGCGCCATCGGCTGCGAGGGCGTGCGCGATTTCAAGCTGAAGCTGGCGCAGAGTCTTGTCGTCGGCGCGCTTTATCTGGCCAAGCCGCCGGCGACCAGCGGCGACAACGGCATGCCGTTCTGGAACGCGGTGTTCGGCGAAGCACGCCGGGCCCTGCAGGAGGCCGAGCGCCAACTCGACCCGGCGCAGCTGCAGAAGGCCGCCGAACTCATTGCCAAGGCGCGCCAGGTTACCGTGTTCGGGCTGGGCGGCAGTTCCTCGGCGCTGGCACAGGAAACCCAATACCGGTTGTTTCGCTACGGCATATCGATCAGCGCCCAGTGCGATCCCTACCTGATGCGCATGACCGCCTCGACGCTGAAGCCCGGCGATCTGGTGATCGCCATTTCGGCGACCGGGCGCACGCGCGAGGTGATAGAGGCGGTCGAACTCGCCAAGCACTACCGCGCCAACGCCATCGCCGTGACCGCGCCCGACACCGAGCTCGCGCGCGCCTGCGACGTCAGGCTGACGGTTGCCGTGCCCGAATATCCCGACACGCTGAAGCCGACCGCATCGCGCTTCGCCTTCCTGGCGATGATCGACCTCTTGGCGGTGGCCTCGGCCTACAAGCTCGATGGCCCGGCGCGCGAGACGGTGCGCCGCATCAAGTACAACGCCCAGATCCACCGCACCGGCAAGGAGATGGAGCCGCTGGGGGACTAGTCTCTTCTCCCCGTTCACGGGGAGAAGGTGCCGGCAGGCGGATGAGGGGCAGCGCAGGGTTGGACAGTTACCGTCCCAACGGATGGGGCGCATTGCAGGAAGAGGGACAGACATGCTCGAAATGGCACCAACGAAACAGGCGGCCGCATGGCTCGGCTCCTTTGCGCAGGCGCTTGAAGCCGGCGACGTGGCGGCGGCCGGCAATCTGTTCGTCGACGATTGCTACTGGCGCGATCTTCTGACCTTCACCTGGAACGTGAAGACCATGGAAGGCCGCGAGGCCATCACCGACATGCTCAAGGCGACGCTGGCGACGACGAAACCCGCCGCATGGCAGCTCAGCGGCGAGGCGACCTCGGACGAAGGCACGATTGAAGCCTGGTTCACATTCGAGACCGCGGTCGCCTCGGGACAAGGCGTCATGCGCCTGCGCGACGGACGTTGCCGGACATTGTTCACCGCCATGACGGACCTGAAAGGCTTCGAGGAGCGCAAGGGCGCGGCGCGGCCGCTCGGCGTGCGCCATAAGGCCGATCCCGAGCGCGAGACCTGGTCGGAGGCGCGGGCGCGCGAGACGCGCGAACTTGGCGCCTCCGAGCAGCCCTATTGCCTGGTCATCGGTGGCGGTCAGGGCGGCATCATGCTCGGCGCGCGTCTCAGGCAGCTCGGCGTGCCGACCGTCGTCATCGAGAAGAACGCGCGGCCAGGCGATTCCTGGCGCAACCGCTACCGCACGCTCGTGCTGCACGATCCGGTCTGGTACGACCATCTGCCCTACATTCCGTTTCCCGATAACTGGCCGGTCTTCACGCCCAAGGACAAGATGGGCGACTGGCTGGAAATGTACACGCGCGTCATGGAGCTCAATTACTGGGCCGCCACCAAGTGCCTCAGCGCGAGCTATGACGAGGCGGAGAAGGTCTGGACCGTGGTGGTCGATCGCGTCGGCAGGCAGGTCACGCTGAAGCCGAAGCACATCGTCTTCGCCACCGGCGCCTACGGGCCGCCGCGAAAGATCGACCTGGCCGGCGCGGACCAGTTCAAGGGCGAGTTGCTGCATTCCAGCCAGTATTCGAGCGGCGAGAAATTCCGTGGCAGGAAGGTCGCGGTCATCGGCGCGGCAAGCTCCGGGCATGACGTCTGCGTCGACCTTTGGGAGAGCGGCGCCGACGTCACCATGATCCAGCGCTCGCCGACCACCGTGGTCAAGTCGGACACGCTTATGGAAGTAGGCTTTGAAATCTTCTCGGAAAGCGCGCTGGCGCGCGGCATCACCACCGAGAAGGCCGACATGATTGTCGCCTCGACGCCGTTCGCTCTGGTGCCCAGGGGCCAGCGGGCGCTCTACGACGTCATCCGGGCGCGCGACGCGGGCTTCTACGATCGCCTGCGTGCCTCGGGCTTCGCCATCGATTTCGGCGACGACGAGACGGGCCTGCTGATGAAGGCCTACCGCACCGGCTCCGGCTACTACATCGACGTCGGAGCCTCGGACCTGATCATCGACGGCAAGATCGGCATCCGCAGTGGCGTGGCGATCAAGTCGCTGACGCCGAACGGCATCCTGTTCGATGACGGCACCGAGATCGAGGCCGACGCCATCATTGCCTGCACCGGCTACCAGTCGATGAACGAGAATGTGGCCGCGCTCGTCTCGCGCGAAGTCGCCGACAAGGTCGGTCCCTGCTGGGGCCTTGGCTCCGGCGTCAACGGCGACCCTGGCCCGTGGCAAGGCGAGCTGCGCAACATGTGGAAGCCGACGGCGCAGGAAGCGCTGTGGTTCCATGGCGGCAACCTGGCGCTGTCGCGCTTCTATTCGAAATATGTGGCGCTGCAGATCAAGGCGCGCATGGAAGGCATCGCGACGCCGGTTTATGGGCCGCCGAGCAATTTCTCACGCCGGAATTGAAGGAGCTGGGGCCACCGGACCAGCCCGGACGAAAAATCGTCCTCGAAGGTTTCAGATGCAGTAAGGATTCCCGCTATAGTGCCCGGCGACTCGGGGGAGGACGCCGATGGGATTTCTAAGAGGGCTTCGCATCAAGCTTGGACTGAAAAAGGACCCGTTGCCGCCACTGCCAGGTGTCGAGATCGGGCGTCATACTTACGGCCTCAGCAAGAAATCGTTCTTCGTTCCGCGTGAAACCGTGCCGGTGCGGATAGGATCATTCTGTTCGGTCGGCCCCGACGTTCTCTTTATCTGCGCGGCGGAACACCGCCTCGACAGCGCGACCACCTATCCGATCCAATCCGTGGACGGGAAGATCCGCAACGGAAATGGAACCGTCGGCAAGGGTCCGATCACGGTCGGCCATGACGTCTGGATCGGTGCCCGCTGTGTCATCCTCAGCGGCGTCACGATCGGTAATGGAGCGGTGATCGGTGCCGGCAGCATCGTCACGAGGGAGATTCCGCCCTATGCCATCGCGGTCGGCAATCCGGCTCGTGTCATGCGCTACCGGTTCGCGCCCGATGTCATCGAGCGCCTGCAATCGTTGAAATGGTGGGACTGGAGCGATGACCTGATCCGCGCGCGTATCGAGCTTTTGACGACGATGGATGTCGTGAGTTTCCTGAACACGCTCGGCCTGGCATGACTGCCCCGGCGGTCGCCTGACCGCCGACCCCCGACCTCGCCGGTAAGGCCTCACTCGTGCCGATGCCCGAAGTGCCGGGCAGCGACCTCGACATGGGTATGGTTGGCATGTGCCTCGAAACGCTCGGTCTCGCCGAGGTCGTTCGCCGCCTCGTTCGGCCACCAGGTGCCGCCGATGACGATGCCTTCCGACACCAGCCGCTGGTCGGCGACCAGCGAGGCGCCGACCGCGTCGACGAAAGTGAAGCGGCCCGACCGCTGGCGAAGCACGGCGACGTCGCCGACAGCGCCGACAGCCAGCGTGCCGAGATCTGGCCGCGCGATCGCCCGCGCCGGAGCCTGCGTCGCGGCGCGCAGCACCTCGACCAGCGGCATGCCGAGCGCGATCAGCTTCGACATGCAGACCAGTATGTCGAAGGCCGGACCATCGACGCAGTAGAGATGCACGTCGCTCGAGATGACGTCGGGCGCCAGACCCTCGGCGAGCATGGCGCGGGCGACGTCGAAGTCGAACGAGCCCATGCCATGGCCGAGATCGAAAATGACGCCGCGCTCACGCGCCAGCCGCATGTCGGGCCGCACCGCGCCGGAAGCGAAGACCGGCGCATTGGGGAACGGCCGGAAGCAGTGGGTGAGGATATCGCCCCGGCGCAGGCGCGGCAGCACTTCCGAGCGGCCGGGCGGCGGCTCGTCGATATGCGCCATCAGCGGCAAGCCAGCCTTGTCGGCGGCCTCCAGCGCGAGATCGACCGGCGCGATGCCGCTGGTGCCGCCGGCATGCTTGCCGGAACGGACCTTGACGCCGACGACGACGTCGGCGTGCTCACGCGCCGCCGCGACCACCTCGCGCGGTTCGCACAGCCTGAGATCGCTGCACTCGCCGACCGACACTGTCTGCGAGAAGCCGAAGATGCCGGCGAAGGAAATGTTGACATAGGCCAGGATGCGCGTCTTCGAGCGCTCCATGACGTGGCGGCGGAAGCCGAGGAAATTGCCGGCGCCGGCACTTCCCGCGTCGATGAAAGTGGTGGTGCCGCTCTTGGCGGCGAGCCGGTCGGCGTCGACGCCGAGCGAGGTGCCGCCCCAATAGACGTGACTGTGCAGGTCGATCAGGCCGGGCGCGACGATGCAGCCGGTCGCGTCGACGACCTGCGCGGCTCTGGTCACGGGGATGTCGGCGTCGACCGCCGCGACACGGCCATTGGCGATGGCGACATCGCGAGGCGCGTCGAGCCCCGACGCCGGATCGATCAGCCGTCCGCCCTTCAGCAGGAGGTCGAATTGCATGGGGGAACCTCCGCTTCCTTTGCCTTTGTCAGACCGGCCGGTAGGCGACCGCCTCGACCTCGATCTTGATATCGATCATCAGCCGCGATTCGACCGTGGTGCGGGCCGGCGGGTTCTTGGGAAAGTGCCTGGCGTAGACGGCATTGAAGGCGCCGAAATCGCGCGCGTCCTCGAGCCAGACGGTGGTTTTCACCACATCGTCCAGGGTGCAGCCGGCCAGTGCGAGCGCGGCCTTCACATTGGCGAGCACCTGCTCGGTCTGTTCGGTAATGCTGCCTTTCACCACGATGCCATCGCCGCCGACCGGGACCTGGCCCGAGACATAGACGAAATCGCCGGCCCGCACGGCGGGC
The DNA here is from genome assembly GCF_006658505.1 of Mesorhizobium sp. B2-4-15. Classification (GTDB taxonomy): domain Bacteria; phylum Pseudomonadota; class Alphaproteobacteria; order Rhizobiales; family Rhizobiaceae; genus Mesorhizobium. The sequence continues at coordinate 133,536 of NZ_VFUZ01000010.1, read as the reverse complement.
GACAGCGGCACATGGGATGTTCCAAAAGTCTGCTTGGGCAAGGGATGACCTCCTCCGATGACGCGACGCGGCGCCAGGACGGCGCCCGCTTGGCGCAGATTTACCGCGATCGGGGCGATCCCGATAGAGGTCTTGTTGGAAAGCAACATTCTTCGAAAACCATGTTGCTTTATTACATAAGCGCCTGCATCGTGCGCGCTTGCCGGACGGTCTAGAAGCCGCGGCGGACAGATGCCTTGCGAGACCGGAGAACCCGACAATGACCTTCGACAAGAACCCGTTTCCATCGGGCGACGCCGACCGCCACGCGCTGTGGGAAATGCTGGTGCGGCGCGATATCGACGCCTTCATCGGCCAGGACTGGTCGATGGTCGAGAATGATTTCGTCGCCGAAAGCTTTTTCGGCATGCATGCGCATTTCCTCGCCAATGCCGACGCATGGCGGTTGCAGTTCCCGAGGCTGGAAGTCTATCGCGACGAGTGGCTGCGCCAGGCCAAGGAGACGGCGGCGACGGAATTCGCGGAACCGCTGCGCGAGGCGCTGTTTCGCGTCACCAATCTGCGCGACATCGATGTCGATGGCGACCGCGCCGTGCTGCACAAGAAGTTCGACGGCTCCGTCGCCAAGGCCGACGGCGGCGTAGACAGGCTGAAATGGCAGACGCTGTATTTCTGCAGGAAGGTCGGCGGGAGCTGGAAGATCGCGGGCTTCGTCGGCTACATGCCTTATCCGCTGGGAGCATAGCGTATTCCCGGACCGCGCGTTGCGGTTTCGTCCGGAATTGTACCGAGGCTTGGAGCGGCCGACGATCCTGGCGCTGAACCGCACTGGTCGAAGTGCCGCACGACCTGAAACGATTTTCCTGATGATTGCCGGGCGGGCGCGGATGATCAGTAGAGCGTGACGAAGGCCGGGAACAGCAGGCCCGTCTCCCGGAAATATTCGATCAGCTCGATGGCCGGGAAGATGGCGAGGAAATAAAGCCCGTCGAGGAAGGTGCGCTTGAGCGCGCGCGTCGAGAACTGCAGCTCGTCATGGTCGCGGTAAAGCAGCGGGTTCGGCCAGAAGCGGGGGGTGGCCTCGATATAGGCGACGTAAGCCGGCCCGAACTTGCCCAGCAGGAATCCGGCTTCCTTGCGCGCGGTGACGCGAAAGATGAAGAAGGAGGCGGCGCCCAGCAGCAGGGCCGCCATCAGGGAGCCATAGATCAATCCGATGCCGACCGCGCCCACTGTCGAGAAGAAATAGAGCGGGTTCTGGGTCATCGAAAACGGTCCGGTCGAGACCAGTTCCTGGTTCTTCTTGCCGCCGACATAGAGGATGCTCCACAGCCGCCCGACGATACAGACGAGCACCAGGCTGAGGCCAAGTTGCTCGAGCGTCTCATGGCCGCTCGAGCCCTCGCTCAAGGCTGGCTTGGCGAAAAACAGAAGCAGCACGGCGAATACCGCCGCGACCCGCACGAAGATCAGTCGCTTGCGCTGGACAAAGGCATCGGAAACCGGCTTGAGGGGCGCGTAGGTCATTGGTGTTTTCCTTGGGCGCTGACAGGCCCGGGAGCACTGGGGCACGCCATTGATGGCGGATGCAAGGCAGTGGCCTTCTATCAGCGCACCACGAGGCTTTCGTAAAGGCCTTTTGGCCGATCGGCGCCCATTCTTACGAAATTGTATGGCGGCGGACAGGCGAGTGTGAATTCGCGTCCCTACTGTCGAGATGCCGGCTTGCTCCTCCTGCGAGCCAGAATCAACCCACAGCCGGGCAACCGGAACCAGACAGGAAAACATCTCATGAGAAGATACGCGCTCGCCATTGCACTGGGCATCGTCGCCGTCTCCGGTCCGGTCTCCTCCGTTTTCGCGGCCACAGCGCCTTGCGAGGAGACGCTGAAGACGCTGCGCGCGGCGGAAGCGACGGCAAAGCTCGGCGATGCCGACAAGAACAAGGTCTCGGAACTGGAGACCAAGGGCATCGAACGCTGCAACGCGGATGACGACAAGCGCGCCGACGACTTCTTCGCCCAGGCCATGAAAGTCATGGGCAAGTAATTTTCGCGAATCATCAGGACGGTCGCCATGCTTTCTCCCAACACGCAAAACATCGCCGCACCGAGCCAGAACAGGGTCCCCGAGGTCACTGTCGATTTCTGGTTGATCAAGCTTATGGCGGTGACCATGGGCGAAACGGCGGCCGACTATCTCGCCGTCAACCTCGGGCTCGGGCTGACCGTCACGTCATTGATCATGACCGGAGTCCTGATCGTTGCCCTTGTCCTCCAGTTTGCCCAGAAACGCTACGTGCCCTGGGCCTACTGGCTGGCGGTGGTGCTGATCAGCGTCGTCGGTACGCTGATCACCGACAACCTCGTCGACAATTTCGGCGTGCGGCTGCAGACCACGACGATCGCCTTCAGCGTGGTGCTCGTGGCGACGTTCGCGGTCTGGTACGCGAGCGAACGGACGCTTTCGATCCACACCATCTTCACCACAAGGCGCGAGGTCTTCTACTGGCTGGCGATCCTCTTCACCTTTTCGCTCGGCACCGCTGCCGGCGATCTTGTCGCCGAAACCTTCGACATGGGCTACCTGACCACGGGCCTGCTGTTCGGCGGCGTGATCGCGCTCATCGCACTCGCCTATTATCTCAAACATCTGGACGGCATCCTTGCGTTCTGGCTGGCCTATATCCTGACGCGGCCGCTTGGCGCCTCCTTCGGCGATCTGCTGTCGCAGCCGGTCGAATATGGCGGCCTCGGCTTCGGCACCACCTTCACCAGCCTGGCATTCCTCGGCTGCATCGTCGCCCTTGTCCTTTACATGACGCTCAGGAAGAAGGCCGATGAGCTGGATGAGATCCTGCTGGAGTCGGAATAAACCCGCGGCGGGCGCGCGCTGCGCCTGGCAGGCGTCACGGCCATCCTAGGAACGGACCCGCGCCGGTGATAGCCTGTTCGCGGTAGCGGCAACCAACCGGGACAGCGATGCGACTTCTTCTCGTCGAGGACGACCAAAGGACCGCCGACTACATCGTCAGGGGGCTGACAGAGGCCGGCCATGTCTGCGACCTCCTGCGCAACGGACATGACGCGCTTTTCGCCGCGACCAGCGGCGCCTATGACGTGATCATAGCCGATCGCATGATCCCGGGTCTCGACGGCCTGTCGATGGTCAAGGCGATCCGTGCCGCCGGCGTTCGCACGCCGGCTATCTTTCTCACCTCCGTCGGCGGCGTCGACGACCGCGTCGAGGGCCTGGAGGCGGGTGGCGACGACTATCTGGTCAAGCCCTTCGCCTTTTCCGAGCTGCTTGCCCGCATCAATGCGCTCGGCCGGCGGCCGGCGGCGCAGGAACAGAAGACGGTTCTGCGGGTTGGCGACCTCGAAATGGACCTCATCATGCGCCGCGTCACGCGGCAGGGCCAGCCGATCGACCTGCAGCCGCGCGAGTTCAGCCTGCTGGAAGTGCTGATGCGCGGCGAGGGCCGCGTGATCACCCGCACAATGCTTCTGGAACGCGTCTGGGATTTTCATTTCGACCCCAAGACCAGCGTCGTCGAAACCCATATCAGCCGGCTGCGGGCCAAGATCGACAAGCCGTTCGAAACCCAGCTGATCCACACGGTCCGTAACACCGGCTACAGCCTGCACGCACCGCTCGCGCCATGATGGAAGCATGGGCCCGCCTGCCGCGCAGTACGCCGTTCCGGCTCGCCCTGACATTCGCCTTCCTGTTCATGCTGGCTTTCGTGCTGTCGGGCGCCATCGTCTACCAGATGATGAGCGCCGATCTTGCCGAACAGCTCGACGAGAGCATCAAGGAAACCTATTCCGTCGTCGCCGCGACCTATTCCGACAGCGATCTCAAGGAACTGGTGGAGACCGTCCAGAGCCACTCCATGCGCAACCCGAAGAAGGAACAGCTTTTTTCGCTGACCGACGCGGCCGGCAACCGTCTGGCCGGCAATTTCACCGCGGCGGGTCTTCCCGACGGCTTTTCGTTGTTCGGCGCCGAAATGCCCGGCATTCCTCCGGATACCGAATACCGCGCCTATTCCGGCTCGGTCGGCGGCAACACCCTGACGATCGCATTCAGCCTGTCCGAGACGGACGAACTGGAAACGATCATGCTGATGAGCTTCGGCTGGGCAACCCTGATCATCACCGGGTTGGCGGTCGCCGGCGGCGCCCTGCTCGCCTCGCGCGTCCAGCGCCGTCTCGACGGCATTGCCGCCACCATGGTCGATGTCTCGCATGGCCGGCTGGATACACGCATTCCGCTGACCGGCAATGGCGACGACATCGACATCGTCTCCAGCCAGGTCAATGCGGCGCTCGACCGGCTGTCGAGCCTGGTTGACGGCATGAAACAGGTCAGCACCAACATCGCGCACGATTTGAAGACACCGCTCAATCGCCTGCAGATGATCCTGGAAGGCGCCGCCGACAAGGCAGCGCAGGATCAGGACGTCTCGGACGATCTCGCCGATGCGCGGGCCGAGGGCTATCAGATCAACGAGACCTTCGATGCGCTGTTGCGGATCGCACAGATCGAGGCCGGCGCGCGCAAGGCGCGCTTCACCGATGTCGACCTCGACGAGATCCTGCAAATCATAGCGGAGATCTATACCGACGTTGCCGAGGACGACGGCAAGGTGCTGTCATCCAGGCAACTGAAGGAGGCCGCGGACCGAATCCATGGGGACCGCGAACTGTTGACCCAGATGTTCGCCAATCTGGTGGAGAACGCGCTTCGCCATTGCCCGTCCGGCACGACCATCAAACTGTCGGTGACGCGTCAGGGCGATCGTGTTCTTGCCAGCGTCGCCGACAACGGACCCGGCATTCCCACGGACGAACGCGAAAGGGTGTTTCAGCGGCTGTACCGGCTGGACCACAGCCGCTCGACGCCGGGCAGCGGCCTTGGGCTGAGCCTTGTCAGGGCCATTGCCGATCTGCACGGCGCATCCATTACGTTGGAGGACTGCCGGCCCGGGCTCGCCGTGGTGGTGAGCTTTCCGCTGGTAAGATCGCCGGCGCCATAGAGCCGGAAGCCAAAGCCGAAAGCTTGCCAACGCGCCGATAGCTTACAAAAGCGTATGAGGCTGGCGACCCGCCCGTAAGCTTGCAGCGCCATACTGGATGGACTTCACCTTCCATCGAAAGGCCGCGGAAAATGAAAACCCATTCTCGGAAAACCATCGGCGTCCTGCCGGTTCTCGCCTTCACAGCATGCCTGGGAACGACAGCTGTCCTGGCTCCGGTGCTTGGCTGCCTGCCGGCCTCGGCCGCCGAGAAACCCGTGCAACCGGAGAAAAACCCTCCGGGCGACATCCCCGATACGCAGGTCTTCATCGACTATACTTCACCGGAAGGGTTCACCCTGAAGGTGCCGGAGGGTTGGGCACGGTCGGATCGTGCCGACGGCGCCAGCTTCGTCGATAAGCTAGACGGCGTCGTCGTCTCGGTTTCCAAGGCGGATACCGCGCCGACCGTCGACAGCGTCAAGGCGAACGATGTCGTCAAGCTCGAGGCCGCCGGGCGCGCCGTGCGGGTGAGCGCCGTCAAGCAGGTCAAACTGCCGGCCGGCGCCGCGATCCGCATCGTCTATACCTCGAACTCCGAACCGAACGCGGTAACCAACCGGCAGGTTCGCCTCGAGAACGAGCGCTATCTCTATTTCAAGGACGGCAAGCTCGTCGTGCTCGAACTCTACGCGCCCAAGGGCGCCGACAATGTCGATCAGTGGCAACTGATGTCCAACTCGTTCCGGTGGAAATGAGATGCACGCGTTGGACGCGCATGAGATCTATCGGTTCTTCCACATCGGCGATGACGAGACGACCGCGTTGCGGGGCGTCAGTTTCCACGTCGCCGCCGGCGAGATCGTTGCCCTGGTCGGGCCTTCCGGCAGCGGCAAATCCACCTTGCTGGCCTGCGTAACCGGCCTCGATGAACCGGATGGCGGCTATGTCGAGGTGTCCGGTGTCCGGCTGACCCGGCGACCGGAGGCCCATCGCACGCGTGTTCGCGCCGCCAGCTTCGGCATTCTGCCGCAATCGGGAAACCTGTTCGGCCACCTGAATGTCGAGCAGAATCTTCGATTGCAGATGCTCCTGGCGAAGAAGCCGGATGACCGGCGAATGGCCAGCCTGCTGGAAAGCGTCGGCCTTTCGCATCGCGCACGTGCCTTTCCGACCGAGCTGTCCGGCGGCGAGACGGCGCGGGCGGGCCTTGCGGTGGCGCTGGCCGCCGACCCGCTGATCCTGGTTGCGGACGAGCCGACCGCGGAAGTCGATAGCGATACCGAATCCCGGCTGATCGCTCATTTCGAGGCGAGGCGCGACGCCGGACGGGCGACGCTGCTGGCCACCCATAGCAAGGCGCTGGCGCAGCGGGCGGATCGCATCATCAGACTGAAGGATGGGAGGATCGATCGTGGGTGAAACGCTTGTCGTCGCAAAAGACCTCGGGCGGGACTTCCGGGACGGCAACGCCGGTCGGATCGAGGTGCTGCGCAATGTCGACTGCGAGATCGTGTCGGGCGCACGCATCGCGCTCGTCGGACCTTCGGGCAGCGGCAAGACGACGCTGCTGCATATTCTTGGCGGCCTCGACAGGCCGACCGCCGGCATCGTCGAATGGCCCGGCCTCGGCGCATTCCAGGCCTTGAGGCCGCGCCAGATCGGCTTCGTGTTCCAGTCGCCCAGCCTGTTTCCCGCCCTAACCGCCGTCCAGAACGTCGGCCTGCCCTTGCTGCTGGCCGGCGAGAATGCCGGCGCCGAGGAGATCGGGGCATCGCTTCTGCAATCGTTCGGCCTCGGCGAACTCGGCGACAAACTGCCGGAGGAACTGTCCGGCGGCCAGGCTCAGCGTATCGCCATGGCGCGCGCCCTGGTCATGGGTCCGAAGCTTGTGCTGGCCGATGAACCAACCGGGCAGCTGGACAGCCGAACCGCGCTGCGTTTCTTCGACGCCGTGCTCGACCGCCTGGAAGGAACCGACATCGCCCTGGTTGTCGCCACGCATGACGAAGCCATGGCCAACCGCATGGCGACGCGCTGGACGATGGACCATGGCCGGCTCACCACCGGGCTTCGGCCGGGGACCGCGGCGGCATGATGTTCCTGCTGTGGATTCGTGGTGTGCTCGCTCGCCGTTTCATGCGCGTGGCGGGCGCGGCAGCCGGCATCGCACTGACGGTCGCCCTGCTTGCGGCGATGGCGCTCTTCCTCGCCAATGCCAGTGCATCGATGACCGCTCGCGCCGTGTCGGCGGTCCCGATCGATTGGCAGGTGCAAGTGATTTCCGGCGCCGATCCGGGTCTCGTCGGCAAGGCCCTGACCGAAGCCGCTCCGGTCAAGGCCGTGCATCAGGTCCGCTATGCCGATGTCGCCGGTTTCGAGGCTCGAACCGGCGGCACGACCCAGACGACGGGGCCTGGCCAGGTGGTTGCTTTCGATAGCGGGTATTCCAGCGATTTCCCGGCGGAGACCCGGTTGCTTTCCGGTAGCCCCGACGGAGCGCTGATTGCCCAGCAGACCGCTGCCAACCTCCATGTCGCCCCCGGCGACACGGTCTCGATCCAGCGGACGGGTTTGCCGCCGGCGGAGGTCAGGATTGCCGGCGTGGTCGACCTGCCCGACGCCGACGCCCTGTTCCAGGCTGTCGGTCTGCCGCCTCAGGCAGCGCCACAGGCCCCGCCCGACAACGTCCTTATCCTGCCGCAGGAGACCTGGCGGCAAACGTTCGACCCGCAGGCCAAGGCGCGCCCCGACACCGCCCGGCTGCAATTGCATGTGCGGCTCGCGCACGGGGCGCTGCCGCCGGATCCGGTCGCGGCCTATACCTTTGTCACTGCCGCGCAGCGCAATCTCGAGGCAAGAGTCGCCGGCCAGGCCCTGGTGGCCGATAATCTCGGCTCGCGCCTCGGAGCGGTTCGAGAGGATGCGTTGTACGCCTCCGTGCTGTTTCTGTTCCTCGGACTGCCAGGCATCGCATTGGCGATTGCGCTTACCTTTGCCGTTACCTCGTCCGGCGCGGAACGCCGGCGCACCGAGCAGGCGCTGCTTCGCGTCCGCGGCGCGACGGCCAGGGACATATTGCTTCTGTCCGCGACGGAGGCCGCCGTCGCCGCCATTGGCGGAACCGCCTTCGGCATGGCCGTGGTATTCCTCCTTGGCATGGCCGCACCAGGCCTTGACGCTGCGCTTGGCGTGGACCAGCCGAAGCTGCTTCTTGTCGCCTTCTTCGGACTGCTGGTCGGGTTCGTCGCCTTTCTCTACCCGGCCTGGCGGGACGCGCGCTGGGCGACCGTGATGGCGGCGCGGCGCACCGTGAGCCGGCCACATCCACCGCTGTGGCAGCGCCTGTGGCTGGACGGCCTGCTGCTCGCCGCGGCGGGATTAGTCTTCTGGCAATCGGCGAGCACCGGATACCAGATCGTGCTTGCGCCCGAAGGCGTGGCCGCGACAGCCGTGGACTACAAGGCGTTCGTCGCCCCCGCCCTGTTCTGGCTCGGCATGGCGCTGCTGACCATCAGGCTGTCGGCCACGGTCATCGCACGCAACGGCACGCTCCTGAGATTGATTGTCGCCCCGGTATCGGGAGCACTGGCGCCAATCGTATCGGCCGCCCTGTCGCGGCAATCGGGCCGCCTGACGATCGGCATTGCGATGACCGCGCTGGCCATCTCCTTCGCAACCTCGACGGCCATCTTCAACACCACCTACAATGCCCAGGCACGTATCGACGCCGAGCTCACCAACGGCTCCGACGTCACCGTCTTCGGCACGACGGACAAGCCCGCCGGAGCCCACCTCGCGGCGCTCGCCTCGTTGCCCGATGCGGCGGCGGCCGAACCCATGCAACATCGTTTTGCCTATGTCGGCGCCGACCTGCAGGATCTTTATGGCATCGACCCCAATCGCATCGGACGCGCAACAGGTCTTTCCGACGCCTATTTCAGCGGCGCCAGCGCCGCCGGCACGCTTGCCCTGCTCGCCGCGACGCCGGACGGTGTCCTGGTGTCGGAAGAGACCGTGCAGGATTTCCAGCTCCAGCAAGGCGATACGATCAACCTGCGGCTCGTCGGTGCAAGGGATCACCAGTATCATCCCGTGGCCTTCAAGTTCATCGGCGTCGCCCGCGAATTTCCGACAGCGCCAAAGGATTCGTTCCTTGTCGCCAATTCGGCCTATGTCGCCCGCATGACCGGCTCCGATGCATCCGAATATGTGCTTATGCGGGCCAAGGCGGATCCCGCCGAGCTGGCGCGACAGGCTTCTTCGGTGCTCGATTTCGATCAAACGCTGAAGGTGGCCGACATCGGCCAGGCGGCACATCTCATCGGCTCGAGCCTGACCGCGGTCGACCTTGGCGGTTTGACGGCAATCGAACTGGGCTTTGCGGTCGTCATGGCCGCGGCCGCCGCCGGGCTGATGCTGGCACTGGGATTCTTCGAGCGTCGCCGGCCTTTCGCCATCCTTGCCGCGATCGGCGCCAAACCCCGCCAGCTCGCGGCCTTCCTTTGGGGCGAAGGTCTGCTTATCCTTGTCGGCGGCATGGCGTTCGGCCTCCTTTCGGGGCTGCTGACGGCATGGATGCTGGTCAAGCTGCTGACCGGCGTATTCGATCCGCCGCCCGAGGCCTTGTCGATCCCCTGGCTCTATCTGGCAGCCGTGCTCGGCCTCGTCGCCGCTTCGGTGGCTGCCGCCGTTTTGTCCGCCAGGCCATCGGCGGGACAGGCAACGGAACTGCTGCGCGACCTGTGAAGCCGGACCTCGATTTACCTATTTGTAAATCCGCGGCCAGATCATCGAAAACTCCACGGTCTAGGCTCGATCCGTCTCTCGTCAGGAGAGACGAATCCGGCGACCAAACGGCCCGGATACGGGAGCCGCTCATCGGCCAGCAGCCGGCGGCTCCGCAACCAAGCCAACGGGAAGAACAACATGAAAAAATCAGCTATCGCAGCCGCAATGGTACTCGCCGCCTTGTCCTCAACCGCCGCTTTCGCCAAGGCGGCCACCGGCACAATCGCCAGTGTCGACAAGAAGGGCGACTCGATCACGCTTTCCGACGGCAAGACCTTCGTCCTGCCGGAAGGCATCGAGGCCGAGACGCTGAAGGTGGGCGAGAAGGTGGTGGTGACCTACTCGACCAAGGCCGGCAAGCTGGCGGCATCGAGCATCCAGCCGGCTAAATAGGTGCTCTCACCCGGAGCAATTCCGGGAAAGATGCGTAGCGTCTTTCCGTGAGACCATGAACCGCTCCGGGCCGGAGCCCCAGCCGGCGGCGATCTTGACTGTTGCCGGCGCGCGCCGGCTTCCCCTAGCCCGGATCCATCCGGGCTAGGGGAACGCGGTGATCAGGCATTCGAGCCGAGTGTTTTCAGGGACGCAAGGCGAACCAGGGCCGCCCGGCGCTTGACGCGGGCCACGTGGCAGCCGTCGAACGGCATCCGCCGACTACCAGAACCAGAGCGGATGGAAGCCGTAGTACATGACGATTAGCAGGAGGGCGATGGCCAGCAGGACGACGCTGGTCGTGATCCAGATCCCTCGGCTCGGCCAGACGGGAGCACTGCGCGGTACGGTCAAAGCCACCTTTCGGAACACGACAGGCCTTGCTTGGAACAATTTCAGCCGCAGCGGTTCAAGTGCGACACTGCCGCGTCAATCATACCGGTGTTTTGCCGGGTTCTTACAAATCGGTAAGAGGGTAGAACCGTTCACGACCGGCCCGGGGACCGCATAGCCTCGGCCGCCGTTCAGCGGTCGATCCGCGTCGACAGGATGATCGACGACGAGGTCCGCTCGACCCCGTCCATGGCGCCGATCTGGTCGAGCAGCGCGTCGAGGTCGCGGATCGATGGCGCGTCGACGATGACGATCATATCGAAATTGCCGCTCACCGAGTGGAGCGTCCTGACCGGTGGCAGCGCCTGCAATGCCCGCACCACCTTGTCGGCGAGCTTTGGCGTGACGGTGAGCAGCACATGCGCCCGGACCAGCCCCTGCTCATAGTCCGGCGACAGCCGGACGCCATAGCCGGCGATGATGCCGCGCTGTTCCAGCCGCTCGATCCGGCTCTGTACCGTCGTGCGCGACACGCCGAGCCGCCGCGCCAATTCAGCTGTCGAGGCGCGTGCATTGGCGCGCAGCAGGGAGAGCAGGGCCTGTTCGGCTTCACTGAGCATTTCGACGAAATCCCTCGGCATATTACCTGAAAACAGGTTTCACTTTGCCATATTCCACGCTTCCTTTCGACAGGCAAGCTGCGATCATCCCGACAAACACGGATTGGCAGGGATATTTGACCATGAACAACATTGTTATCGTCGGCGCCGGCAAGATTGGCTCGACCATCGCCGAGATGCTGGCCGCGACGGGCGATTACCACGTCACCGTCGTCGACCGCTCGGCGGCGCAGCTCGCCGCGACCGAAGTGCCTGAGGGCATCGAGACGCTCGAACTCGATATCGCAGCACCCGGCGCGCTTGAGGCGGCGCTCGCCGGCAAGTTCGCGGTGTTGAGCGCCGCGCCCTTCCACCTTACCACGCGCATCGCCGAGGCGGCGGCCAGCGCCGGCGTGCACTATCTCGATCTCACCGAGGACGTCGTCTCGACCAGGCGGGTCAAGGAGCTTGCCCGTTCCGCCAAGAGCGCCTTCATTCCACAATGCGGGCTGGCGCCGGGCTTCATCTCGATCGTCGCCAACGATCTCGCCAGCCGTTTCGACACGCTGGAAAGCGTGCGCATGCGCGTCGGCGCCTTGCCGCAATACCCGTCCAACGCGCTGAACTACAATCTGACCTGGAGCACCGACGGCGTCATCAACGAATATTGCGAGCCCTGCGAGGCGATCGTCGAGGGCGAGTTGGTCGAAGTGCCGCCGCTGGAGGAGCGCGAGGAGTTCTCGCTCGACGGCGTCACCTACGAGGCGTTCAACACCTCCGGCGGGCTCGGCACACTGGCCGAGACGCTGAAGGGCAAGGTGCGCACGCTGAACTACCGCACCATCCGCTATCCCGGGCACGCCGCGATCATGAAGGCGCTGCTCAACGACCTTGGGCTGCGCCACCGCCGCGACGTGCTGAAAGATATTTTCGAGAGCGCCCTGCCGGCAACGCTGCAGGACGTGGTCATCGTCTTCGTCACCGTCTCCGGCCGCAAGAACGGCCGCCTGCTGCAGGAAACCTACGCCAACAAGATCTATTCCCGGCGCGTCGGCCAGACCGTGCGCAGCGCCATCCAGATCACCACGGCGTCCGGCATCTGCGCGGTGCTCGACATGCTGGCCGACGGCAGCCTGCCGGCGACCGGCTTCGTCAAGCAGGAAGAGATCGCGCTGGACGCCTTCCTCGCCAACCGCTTCGGCCGCGCCTACGCCCAGCACGAAATGGTGAGCCGGCTGGCGAGCTGAGGCGCGTAATCTCCCTCCTTGAGGGGGAGATGTCGCCGAAGGCGACAGAGGGGGGTTCCCGCGCGTGGAGCGCCGGCCTCTATCGGTCGCTAGAGGTCGCATCCCGTCGAACCGACCCCCTCTGGCCTGCCGGCCATCTCCCCCTCGAGGGGGGAGATCACGCGCTCCGAGGACGGACCTGCAGGACATTGCTGCACCTAAACATGCAGCGCGTGTCCCAGCGCCTTCAGCGCCGCCTCCTGGAACCCTTCGCCTTGCGTCGGGTGGGAATGGATCGTTCCGGCGATATCCTCGAGCCGCGCGCCCATCTCCAGCGCCAGCCCAAAGGCCGTCGACAGTTCCGACACGCCCTGCCCGACCGCCTGGATGCCGAGCACCAGATGGTTGTCGGCGCGGGCGACGACGCGAACGAAGCCATCTTCGCCAAGCTTGGTCATCGCCCGTCCGTTGGCGGCGAACGGGAACATGCCAATCTTGATCTCGCCCTGGGCCATGGCCTCTTCGGGCGACAGTCCGGCCGTCACCAGCTCCGGGTCGGTGAAGCAGACGGCGGGAACGGAACGCCTGTCCCAGCCGCGCTTGTGGCCGGCGACGATCTCGGCGACCATTTCGCCTTGCGCCATCGCCCGGTGCGCCAGCATCGGCTCGCCGGTGACATCGCCGATGGCGAAGATGCCGCGCATCGAGGTGCGGCACTGGTCGTCGATGCGGATGAACTTGCCCGCCTTGTCGAGGTCGATCTGCTCGAGCCCCCAGCCTTCGGTCACCGGCTTGCGGCCGACCGTCACCAGGATCTTGTCCGCGGCGAGCTTGGCGTTCTTGCCGTCCGATGTCTCGACCAGCAGGGCGTCGCCCTTGGTTGACAGGCCCTTGGCCTTGGCGCCGGTCATCACCTCGATGCCAAGCGCGGAAAGCCGCTTGACCACCGGCCGGGTCAGCTCGGCGTCGTACTGCGCCAGCACGCGCGGCAGGGCCTCGACCACGGTCACCTTGGCGCCCATCTTGGCGAAGGCGATGCCGAGCTCCAGGCCGATATAGCCGCCACCGACGACCACGAGCCTCTTGGGGACCTCGCCCAGCGCCAGCGCTTCGGTGGACGAAATGACAGGTCCGGCGAACGGCAGGAACGGCAATTCAACCGGCGCCGAGCCGGTGGCGATGACGACCGCCTCGGCCCGGACCATCTGCATGCCCGTCTCGGTCTCCACCTCGACGGTCTTGCCGTCACGGAATGTCGCCCAGCCATGCACGGTCTTCACGCCGGCCTTCTTGAGCAGGCCGGCGACTCCGCTGTTCAGCCGGCTGACGATGGCGTCCTTCCAGGCGATAGTCCTGGTCAGGTCGAGCACTGGCGCGGTCACCGAGATGCCGAGCGAGCTCTTGCCGCTGGCCATGTGCGACACCTTCTCGAATTCTTCCGCCGCATGGATCAGCGCCTTGGAAGGAATACAGCCGACATTGAGGCAGGTGCCACCCGGCTTGCCCACCTCGACGATCACCGTATCGATGCCGAGCTGCCCGGCGCGGATGGCGCAGATATAGCCTCCGGGACCGGCACCGATGACGAGCAACTTGCAGGAGATTTCTTTCATCTTGGCACCTCGATCGGTCGCGGTGCCTTGGGAGCGCAGCGCCTATGTTGGAGATTGGCGGAGGCGTTCGTACTTTCGTCATCCTGGGGCGGAGCAAGGAGCGTAGCGACGCGCGCAGACCCCGGGATCCATGCCGTTACGTCAAGGCGTTGCAACGGTCCAGAATTCTGTTGTGCTGCGCGCCTCGGCCGAGGTCGCGGCATGGATCCTCGGGTCAAGCCCGAGGATGACGAAGGTAAGGGGACAGCGTCCGTATCCATAAACCTAATCCACGAAGATCAGCGCCGGCGTTTCCAGCAGCGTCTTGATACGCTGGATGAAGACGGCCGCGTCCCAGCCGTCGATGACGCGATGGTCGAAGCTGGACGACAGGTTCATCATCTTGCGTGGGATGAACTGCGTGCCGTCCCATACCGGCCGCACCATCATCTTGTTGACGCCGATGATCGCCACCTCGGGGTGATTGATGACGGGCGTCGTCGCGACACCGCCCATGGCGCCGAGTGAGGTGATGGTGATGGTCGAGCCGGACAGCTCGTCGCGTGTCGCCGTGCCGGACTTGGCCGCCTCGGCCAGCCTGGCGACCTCGGCGCCGCACTCCCAGATGTCGCGCGCCTCGGCATGCTTGACCACCGGCACCACCAGTCCGGACGGCGTCTGCGCGGCGATGCCGATATGAATGCCACCATGCTGATGGATGACACCGGCCTCGTCGTCGAACAGCGAATTGAGCTGGGGCTGATCCGCTATCGCCCTGACCATCGCCCGCATCAGGAAGGGGAGCAGCGTCAGTTTCGGCCTTTCCGCGCCCGCCTTGGCAGGGCGTTTTTCCTTGTTGAGCGCGGCGCGCAGCTCTTCCAGCGCGGTGACGTCGATCTCCTCGACATAGGTGATGTGCGGGATGCGCGATTTGGACAGCGTCATCTTCTCGGCGATCTTTCGCCGAAGCCCAACCACCTTGATGTCCTCGACAGCATCGTTGCGGGCAAGGCCCGATGCCTTGGCCATTTGCGGCCCGCGTGCCAGGAACGCCTCGATATCCTCATGGCCGATGCGTCCGGCCGGGCCGCTTCCCACAACCTGCCTGAGATCGATGCCGGCCTCTTTCGCGCGCAGCCGGACGGCTGGCGACGCCAACGGCTTTTCGCCCTCCGGGCGCGGCGCGCCCACCGTCGCAGTACCCCCACCCCTAACCCCTCCCCACAAGGGGGAGGGGGATTCGGTCACAGCCGCTCCAACGTCATCGTTTCTTGGATTCGCGGATGACGGTGGCGCGCGCTTTGCTTCGACCTTGGGAGCCGAAACGCGTTCCCCTCCCCCTTGTGGGGAGGGGTTAGGGGTGGGGGTAGGTGTCGCCGTAACCTCCGGCGATTTCGCGCCTTCCGCTTTCACATTCCCCTCGCCCGCCACCTTCAGCCGCACGATGGGCGAGCCAATGGCCACGGTGTCGCCGATCTCGGCGCCCAGCCACAGGATCTCGCCATCGACGGGCGACGGAATCTCGACCGTCGCCTTGTCGGTCATGACGGCGGCGAGCACCGTGTCCTCGCGCACGATGTCGCCAACCTTGACGTGCCATTCGACGAGCTCGGCCTCGGCCACGCCCTCGCCGACATCGGGCAGCTTGATGATGTGTTCGCCCATCTCAGGCCTCCCCCGCTCTACGCTTCTATTGTTTCGATGAGGGCGCGGCCGACGCGGGCCGGTCCCGGAAAATAGTCCCATTCCTGCGCATGCGGATAGGGCGTGTCCCAGCCGGCGACACGCGCCACCGGCGCCTCGAGATGGTAGAAACAGTTTTCCTGAACCAGTGCCGAAAGCTCCGCGCCAAAGCCGGAGGTCAGCGTCGCCTCATGCACGACGACGCAGCGCCCGGTCTTCTTCACCGAGGCCACGATCGTGTCGAGGTCGAGCGGCAGAAGGGTCCTGAGATCGATGATCTCGGCATCGATGCCGGTCTCCTCGGCAGCGGCCTGTGCGATATAGACCATGGTGCCGTAGGCGAGCACGGTGACGGCGGACCCCGCCCGGCGGATCGCCGCCTTGCCAAGCGGCACGGTGTAGTGGCCGTCGGCGACCTCGCCGAGCTCATGCTTCGACCATGGCGTCACTGGCCGGTCGTGATGGCCGTCGAAGGGGCCGTTGTAGAGCCGTTTCGGTTCGAGGAAGATCACCGGATCGGGATCCTCTATCGCCGCGATCAAAAGCCCCTTGGCGTCATGCGGGTTGGACGGCACCACCGTTTTCAGGCCCGACACATGGGTGAACAGCGCTTCCGGGCTCTGGCTGTGCGTCTGGCCGCCGAAGATGCCGCCGCCGGTCGGCATGCGCACCACGATCGGGCAGGTGAAATCGCCGTTGGAGCGGTAGCGAAGCCGCGATGCTTCCTGGGTCAGCTGGTCGTAGGCCGGATACATATAGTCGGCGAACTGAATTTCCACGCAAGGTTTCAAACCGTACGCGGCCATGCCGATGGCCGAGCCGACAATGCCGGATTCGTTGATCGGCGCGTCGAAGCAGCGGCTCTTGCCGTATTTGGCCTGCAGGCCCTGCGTGCAGCGGAAGACGCCGCCGAAGAAGCCGACATCCTCGCCGAACACGACGACGCGCTCATCGCGTCCCATCGACACATCCATGGCGTCGCGGATCGCCTCGATCATGGTCCGTCTCGGCATGGCTCAGACTCCCGCCTGCTGGCGCTGGCGCCGGAGATGCGGCGGCATCTCGGCATAGAGGCCTTCGAACATGTCGCGCGTCGATGGCTTGCCGCCGGCATGCAGCGTGCCATGGCTCTCGGCTTCCTTCTGCGCCGCGATCACCGTATCGAGGATTTCGGCTTCGGCCTGCGCATGCCGCTCATCCGACCAGACACCAAGCTGGATGAGATGGTTCTTCAGCCGCACTATGGGGTCGCCGAGCGGCCAGGCGTCGGATTCGGTCTTTGGCCGGTAGGCGGACGGATCGTCCGAGCTGGAATGGGCACCGGCGCGGTAGGTGACATATTCGACCAGCGTCGGCCCGAGATTGCTGCGCGCGCGCTCGGCCGCCCATTTGGCCACCGCATGCACGGCGAGATAGTCGTTGCCATCGACGCGCAGCGACGGGATGCCGAAACCGAGGCCTCGCGCGGCGAAGGTGCCGGAGCCGCCACGCGCAATGCCCTGGAAGGTCGAGATCGCCCATTGGTTATTGACGACGTTGAGGATCACCGGCGCCTTGTAGGTGGAGGCGAAGACCAGGGCCGAATGGAAATCCGATTCCGCCGTCGAGCCGTCGCCGATCCAGGCGGCGGCGATCCTGGAATCATTCGATATGGCCGAGGCCATCGCCCAGCCGACCGCCTGGATATACTGCGTCGCCAGATTGCCCGAAATCGAGAAGAAGCCGTGTTCCTTCGACGAATACATGATCGGCAGCTGCCGCCCCTTCAGCGGGTCGGCCTCGTTGGAGTAGATCTGGTTCATCATCGTGACCATCGGATAGCCGTCGGCGATGAGCAGGCCGGCCTGCCGGTAGGTCGGAAAATTCATGTCGCCCGGCGCGAGCGCCTTGCGGAAGGCGCAGCTCACCGCCTCCTCACCGAGATGCTGCATGTAAAAGGAGGTCTTGCCCTGGCGCTGCGCCATCTGCATGCGGGCATCGAAGGTCCTCAGCGTCATCATGTGGCGCAGGCCGGTCAGCAGTTCTTCGTCGGTGAGCAGCCCGGCCCATGGCCCGACGGCTTCGCCGTTGCGGTTCAGCACCCGGTTGATCGAGAAGGCCATGTCGCGGATGGTGCGCGGATCGACACCGATTTCCGGGCGCGGCACCGAGCCGGCCTTGGGGATGGGCACGTTGGAAAAGTCAGGCGTTCCGCCCGGCCGCACTTCAGGCTCCGGAACGTGAAACCGCAACATTCCAGCATCGGCCATGACCTTTGTCCTCCAATGTTGCCTGGCGCCGATATTTGCACATCCGCGCGCCTGGACCAGTGCGAATTCGCCGGCGCATCGGGCCGGCCGCGCCGGCCGATCCAGCCTCCCGCCCACAAGATGAAGATATGTCCGCGAAATTTCTTGTCGATGTTGCGCGGCGGTGCGCAATTTGGCGAATGGTTGGAAGCGCGTCGCCGCAAGAGGAGGTATTCTGGAGGGCCTGGCTCCCATCTCGCCCTTGTGGCGAGGTCGGACCGCAGGTCCGGTAGGGGACCGGCACCAGCCTCGCAAGACTACAAGACTAGTTGAAAACCGCTTCGTAAAGCCGCCCCGCCGCATCGGCCGCGACCGGCACGATGAAGATGTCATGGGCTCCGCCCTTGCCGGCAAGACTATAGGTCGCCTGCGGCAGCGCCACGTCGCGCGGCCCCCGAAACAGCAGGGAGAACCCGCCGCCGGGGCGCGGGCTGGCGGGGATGGCGCGGACATCGGTCAATTCCAGGGCAATCGGCCGCTCGCCGATCGTGGTGGTGAAGGCCGTGCCGACCGCTTGTTCGAAATCCGATTTCGTCATGCCATGCGCCTCGACTTGCCTGGAGCGTTCAGCTTCCGGTTCCCTGGTTTCCGGAATTGCGGCAATGTCGCCGCTTCGCCGCAAGCTGTCCATAGCCGCAAGGCGGGCTTGCCGCACAACGCGGTGCAAACCCCGGCGTAAATCCGCATTATCCGGCCATGCCTGCTTTTGTCGTGGCGAGGAACGCGGTAGAGCCTTTACTTCAATCCTGCGCACGATCTCTTGCCGACCGAAGATCGGCGCAGAAAAACAGATCCCGGCGGGATCGCGTATAAGCGGGCCGACGCAACCGGGTCGCGGCGGAAGAGGAACCGAACGATGGCTGACAGCGGTGCGAGAACGGCAGCGGCGCCGGCGGATGCTTCAATGCCGCTGTTTTATTCGAGGCCCGAGGCGCTCAACCCGGCGCGGCACGGTTTTCTCGGCCTCACGGCGCGCAGCGACTTTTCCTTCGCGCGCTCCGCGCACGCCCTTCCGGTGGTGGCGTCGGAAATGCCGGCGGCGATGCGCTCCTATCCGATCGTCTTCATCGGCACCGGCAAGGCGCCGGTGATCATCACCGGCGTGCGTCAGGGCGAGAACCTGTTCGTCGACGCCGACGGCCGGTGGACGGCACCGCACTATGTCCCCGCCTATGTGCGCCGCTATCCTTTCATCCTTGCCGAGGACCCGACCACGGCAGGCCGGCTGGCGCTGTGTGTCGACCGGGCAAGCGAGCGTGTCGTCGACCAGTCCGTCGCACCACCGCGCGAAGACAAGATCGCGCCATTCTTCAACGGCGCAGAGCCGGCCGAGGCAACCAAGCAGGCGCTCGCCTTCTGCAATCAGTTCCAGATCGACTTCAGAGCCACCCGCGAGATGGTCGAGAAAATCGACGCCCTCGGCCTGTTCGCGCCGCGCCAGAGCAAGGTGATGCTGGAAGGCGGTGAAGTGCTCAACCTCACCGATTTCCAGGTGATCGACGAGGAGGCATTCAACAAATTGAGCGACGAGGCCTTTCTCGACCTGAGAAAATCAGGCGCGCTCGTCCTGGTCTATTGCCATCTCGCTTCGACCAACAGCTGGACATCGCTGGTCCACCAGGCGTCGCTGCGCAAGGCGGACGGAATAAGGGGCGGTTGATCATCTGCGGGGGTCGCGACCCTAACTCTTTGTTTCGACGCTATTCCGGACGGAAACCGCTTCAAACTTTCCCTGGAATTGCCTGGCTCGGGCATTTCCAGTCGACCCGTGGTGGAACATTTCCCGCACTGTCCTGTTGCCTCCTTTTAAAATCCGGAAGGAACGCAGCTATGGTGATCAGCCAGGAAGAACGCATAGCGCATATCGGGAAGCGGGCCCGCGAACTCTGGGAACGCGAAGGACTGATGCCCGATCGTGAGAAAGCTTGCTGGGACAAGGCAGTCGAAGAGTTCGAATCAGGCAAGTTGACGGCAGGGCGAAAGCAGGCCGGTGCGGATGCCACCAGCCGCACTGCGGACGCCAAGCACTGAAGTCCGGCCCGTGGCCTTGCAACTCGCGGAGCATGGCGCCATCCCGGCAGCTCCGCCACCCCAAGCCACCCGCCTCGAGCGCGCCGGCCCCAAAACCGATTCGCGCGACGAGCTTGAGCCCTGTCGTATGTCGTTGCCGAGGTCACATTTTGGGCGAGGTGCATCAACCTACGCCGCGGCTCTCTCCTCGTGCAGGCCCTCCCTGATCTCCTCGGCGAGCTTGTCGCAGAAAGCGTCGAGATCGCCGGGGTTGCGACTTGTGACAAGGCCCTGATCGGCGACGACTTCACTGTCTTCCCAAAGGCCGCCCGCATTGATGACGTCGGTCTTGATGGATTTATAGGACGTAAGCCGGCGTCCCC
This sequence comes from Mesorhizobium sp. B2-4-15, assembly GCF_006658505.1. Taxonomy (GTDB): domain Bacteria; phylum Pseudomonadota; class Alphaproteobacteria; order Rhizobiales; family Rhizobiaceae; genus Mesorhizobium. The sequence continues at coordinate 113,179 of NZ_VFUZ01000010.1, read as the reverse complement.
TGGCGATACCGGTTTCCGCCAGCAGCCAAGGCGCGTGGCAGATGGCGCCGACGACCCTCTTGGCCGACCAGAACGCCTTGATAAACTCCAGCGCCTTCGTCTCGACCCGCAGGAGGTCGGGATTGATCACTCCGCCGGGCAGGACGATTGCGTCGTAATCATCCGCGAGCGCCTGATCGAGGGTCTTGTCGACGGGAACATCGCGGCCCCAGTCCTTGTGGTTCCAGCCTTTGATGTTGCCGCTTTCGAGCGACACGACATCGACCTCCGCGCCCGCTTCGCGCAACTTCTTCAGCGGCACTTCCAATTCGGACTGTTCGAAACCATTGGTCGCAAGGATAGCGACGCGCTTGCCGGAGATGTTCTGCATCATTGTCTCCATGGATTGGACGGGATGCAGGGCTAACGAGCCGGAGCCGCGAGCGTTCCGAGCTGTAATCTTATGTGACCGACAGAGCTGGAATCACCCTGAAGCGCCGCCCAGAAAGCGAAAAAGCCGCGGCGAGCCGCGGCTTTTCGATGCTTGATTCCCTGGGAGGAAACTGGAGCGGGTGAAGCGATTCGAACGCTCGACCCCAACCTTGGCAAGGTTGTGCTCTACCCCTGAGCTACACCCGCTCACACGGCCCTTGGCCGCAAGCCGGGCCTATATGGCTGAAGAGCGCGGCGATTGCAACAGGGAAATCGCAGCCTTTTTTGACGCGCCGTGACGATGCCGGCAAGACTTGCCGGCAAAGGGTGGATTTGTGCGCCCTGGCGCGCGGTGGTCTTGTGTCGGGCGCCTCATTGGCCGTAAACGGCATGGCTGGAAACCAGCCGAAGAAGAAACCCAATGCCGAAGACCGAAGCCGAGCTTCTTGCCTTTCTCGCCGAACTCGGCATCGCCGTTTCGACAAAACGCCATCCGCCGCTCCATACCGTCGCCGATTCGCAGGCGCTGCGCGGCGAGATTACCGGCGGCCACACGAAAAACCTGTTCCTGAAGGACAAAAAGGACAATTTCTTCCTCGTCACCGTCGGCGAGGACGCCGTCGTCGATCTCAAGCAGATCCATCAATTGATAGGCGCCGTCAGCCGTGTTTCCTTCGGCAAGCCGGAGATGCTGATGGAACTGCTCGGCGTCACGCCGGGCGCGGTCACCGTCTTCGGCGTCGTCAACGATACGGCAAACAGGGTGAAGCTGGTGCTCGACAAGGATTTGATGGAACATGCCGTCATCAACGCGCATCCGCTCACCAATGAGGCGACGACATCGATCGCGGCGGCGGATCTCATCAGATTCGTCGAGGCAACCGGGCATGATGCTGCTATCTTGAAAGTCTCGGCATGATCGCCACATGGATGGCGAAACCGACTTCCAATTGAAGACATTGCGCCGGCCCGCTGTTCGGCGGCGCGACCGAAAGGGTGACGAGATGAGCGACAACAATCGGTTTGGCGGGTCATTCGGCAGCAATGGCGGCCAGTATGCCACCACGGTGCAGTATGGCGGAACCGAACCCGCGCGCGCAAACGCCGCGTTTGGGGAGGCGGCGGCCGCCCCTGTAACCGGCGAGATTATCAAGGACACAACGACCGCGGCCTTCGCGGCCGACGTCATCCAGGAATCGCGCCGCCAGCCGGTGCTGGTCGATTTCTGGGCGCCGTGGTGCGGGCCCTGCAAGCAGCTGACCCCGCAGCTGGAAAAGGCGGTCAAGGCGGCCGGCGGCAAGGTCAAGCTGGTCAAGATGAACATCGACGATCACCCCTCGATCGCCGGCCAGCTCGGCATCCAGTCGATTCCGGCGGTCATCGCCTTCAAGGACGGCCAGCCAGTCGACGGCTTCATGGGCGCCATCCCCGAAAGCCAGATCGTCCAGTTCATCGACAAGGTCGGCGGCAAGGGCAATGGCGCGCCGGCCGTGGCCGAGGCGATTGCCGCGGCCACCGAGGCGCGCGACGCCGGCGATATGCAGGCCGCCGCCGACATCTATGACGCCATCCTGGCGCAGGCGCCCGAGACCATCGAGGCGATCGCCGGACTGGGCGAGATCCTGTTCGGGGCCGGTGACGTTGAAGGCGCCGAGGCGCTGCTGGCAACCGCACCCGAGGCCAAGAAGGACGCGCCGGCGCTTGCCGCGCTGCGCGCCAAGATGGCGCTCGCCGCACAGGCGGCGGAATTGGGCAACCCGGCCGAGTTCGAGCGCCGGCTGGCCGACAATCCCAACGACCATCAGGCGCGCTTCGACCTGGCCATGATCCAGAACGCCCGGGGCGAGCGCACGGCGGCGGCGGACAATCTCCTTGCCATCATCAAGGCCGACCGCACGTGGAACGAGGACGGCGCCAAGGCGCAATTGCTGCGTTTCTTCGAAGCCTGGGGCATGACCGACGAGGCGACGCTGGCCGCCCGGCGCAAATTGTCGTCGCTGCTGTTTTCCTGAGCCCGAGGCCGTTTCGTCGCACGGGCTTGCGGGCGGCGCCGACTGCGCCAGATTAGAAAACTGGCTTCGGCGGGCCGGTGGCCCTGGCAGGCAAAGGCGGATCGGGCGTGGACGCGCACTATGTCTTTGTTTTTATGCATGTCGTTCTCCCAAGACCGAGGTCACTTTTGGGCGACATGCATTGGGTGAAGCGATCGGAGGAATGAGGTGCAAGCGGGAAACGCGCATTACCGGCTCGCCAAGGATCTGCCGTCAGCGATCCCGATCTTTCCGCTCGAGGGAGCGCTTTTGCTGCCCGGCGGCCGCATGCCGCTCAACATCTTCGAGCCGCGCTACCTGCAGATGGTGGATGAGGCGGTGGCCGGCTCGCGGCTCATCGGCATCATCCAGCCCAGTCTCGACGGCGCGCTGCGCGAGGATGGCGAGCCGGAGCTGTGCAATGTCGGCTGCGCCGGGCGCATCATCGCCTTTTCCGAGACCGGTGATGGCCGCTACCTGATCTCGCTGCAGGGCGTGTGCCGGTTCCGCATCGGCCAGGAGCTGACGGTCAAGACGCCGTTTCGCCAGGTCAAGCCGGCGCCATTCCTGGCCGATCTCGGTGACGACCAGGCGGCGAACGAGATCGATCGGCCGGCGCTGCTCAAAGCGTTTCGCGCCTATCTGCAAGCCAATGATCTTGAGGCCGACTGGGAAAGCGTCAGCCGCGCCGAAAACGCCATGCTGGTCAATGCGCTGTCGATGATGGCGCCTTACGGGCCGGCCGAGAAACAGGCGCTGCTCGAGGCCGCTGACCTGAAGACAAGGGCCGAGACGCTGATCGCCATCACCGAAATGGCGCTGGCGCGCGAGAATGAGGATTTTGGCTCGAGCCTGCAATGAGATGTGCCGATATTCAGGTGACCATTTGCAGGCCGGCATCACCCGAATTTCAATACATCTCAGGTCGGCAGTTGGTTGAGGGGAGGCCGTGATGGCGGCGGATGGACGTGACGGAAGGAAGGTCAGTGTCGACCCGAAGCTGCTGGAGCTTTTGGCATGCCCGCTGACCAAAGGGCCGCTGGCCTGGGATCCGGAGCGGGGTGAACTGGTCTCGCGGGTCGCCAAGCTCGCCTATCCGGTGCGCGACGGCATCCCGATCATGCTGCCCTCGGAAGCGCGGACATTGTCGGCGGAAGACGTTTTGCCCGTGACGCCGCCACGGCTGAGCGGACCGAGCTGAACGGCGCGGAAGCACTCCTTTTCGTCGTCATTCCAGGGCGGAGCAGCCGCGAAGCGCGTGGCGAAGACCCTGGAATCCATGCCGCGACACAGGTGACATGTGAAAGCGGGCCAAAGCCGGGTGCCTTTCCTCTCGGGAAGCCATGCTGGACCGTGGCATTCTTTACCAGACGTCACGGCATGAATCCTCGGGTCTCCGCGACGTCGCTTCGCTCCTGCTCCGCCCGTGGATGACGAAGGTAAGGCTACTGAAAATTGCGCCCCTTGGGTATGACCCTTTCCGCTTCTTCCGACAGCGTTGCCAGGTCCTGGCCGATCGGCGCGTTCCGTAGTGCGGGTTGGCTGGAGCGATCCGGACCTTTCCCGGAGGCGTGTCGTGTGGCAGGCGGGCCGGCCGCGCTGACCTTCTCCAGCAGCACGGTCAGCCAGGGTGTCAAATCCTCGATCTTTTCCGCGACGATATGGATGACACCGGATTCCGACTGCAATTTTCCGCTGACCTTCACGAAGCGCGCGCCCATGACGATAGGCCGGAAGCGGGTAAAGGTTCTCTCCCAGAAAATGACATTGGCGACGGCCTTGTCGTCCTCCAGCGTCAGGAAGATCGCATTGCCCTTGCCGGGGCGCTGGCGCACCAGCACGAGACCGGCAACAGAAACCCGCCTGCCGTCGCGCACGGAAGGCAGGTTGGCGTTGGGGGTGATGCCGGCCTGGTCGAGCCGCTCGCGCAGGAAGGCGACCGGATGCGCCTTCAGCGACAGGCCGAGCGAGCGGTAATCATGGATGACATGCTCGCCGAGCGGCATTTTGGGCAGCTTCGTCTCGGGTTCCAGTTCGCGCAGGCGCAGCGCCGGCTGGTCGAACAGCGGCAGTTTTTCGGCCGCACTCTTGCCGTCGAGCGCACGCACCTGCCAAAGCGCGGCACGGCGGTCGAGGCCGAGCGAGCGGAAGGCATCGGCCTGCGCCAGCCTCTCGATCTCGCCGACATCGAGGCCGGAGCGCAGCCAGACGTCCCGGACGGTTTCGTAGCCTGCACCGCGCCGCGCGACGAAAGCCTCCATGCGTTCCTGGGAAAGTCCCTTGATCTGCCGGAAGCCGAGCCGCACCGCATGATCCGCCTCGATGACACCGCGCATTTCGGCATGGCGCGGCAGGATGCGGGCCGGATCGAAAGGTGCTTTTTCCAGGGTGCAGTCCCAGACGGAATAATTGACGTCGACCTCGCGGATATCGACGCCATGGTCGCGCGCGTCGCGCACCAGCTGCGCCGGCTGATAAAAGCCCATCGGCTGCGAATTCAGGATCGCGGCGCAGAACACGTCGGGATAGAAGGTCTTGAACCAGCAGGAGGCATAGACGAGCAAGGCGAAGGAAGCGGCATGGCTTTCGGGAAAGCCATATTCGCCAAAACCCTCGATCTGCCTGAAGCAGCGCTCGGCGAACTCCTTCGTGTAGCCCTTGCCGACCATACCCTCGATCATGCGCTGGCGGTAATTGCCGATGGTGCCGGTGCGCTTGAAGGTGGCCATGGCGCGGCGCAATTCGTCGGCTTCGCCCGGTTTGAAGCCGCCGGCGACGATGGCGATCTTCATGGCCTGTTCCTGGAACAACGGTACGCCCAGCGTCCTGCCAAGGATCGCCTCCAATTCTGGCTTTTGATATTCAGCTGCTTCCTTGCCCTGCCGGCGGCGCAGATAGGGATGGACCATGTCGCCCTGGATAGGGCCGGGCCGGACGATCGCCACCTCGATGACGAGATCGTAGAAATCCTTTGGCTTGAGCCTTGGCAGCATCGACATCTGGGCACGCGATTCGATCTGGAAGACACCGAGCGTGTCGGCGCGGCCGATCATGTCATAGACGCGTCTGTCTTCCGGCGGCAGGGTGGCCAGCACATAGGGTTGGCCATAGTCATCCCGCGCCTTCGGATAATGGTCCGTGAGCAAAGTGAAGGCACGCTGCAGGCAGGTCAGCATGCCCAGCGCCAGAATATCGACCTTGAGGATCTTCACCGCGTCGAGGTCGTCCTTGTCCCATTCGACCATCTTGCGCTCGTCCATCGCCGTCTTGATGATGGGGACGATCTCGTCGAGCCGGTCCCTGGTGATGACGAAGCCGCCGACATGCTGGGAGAGATGGCGGGGAAAGCCCATGATCTCGTTGGCGCGCTCCATCACATGCCGCGATACGGGATCGCTGCGGTCGAGCCCCCCGGCCCGGGCTTCCTTCTCGCCGAGTTCCGAGGTCGACCAGCCCCAGATCGATCCGGACAGGGACGCCCTGACATCCTCCGACAGGCCCATCGCCTTGGAGACTTCGCGCAGTGCCGAGCGGCCGCGATAGCTGATGACGGCGGCGGCGAGAGCGGTACGCTTGGCGCTGTATTTCGAATAGATGTACTGCATGACCTCTTCGCGCCGCTCATGCTCGAAGTCGACGTCGATATCGGGCGGCTCGTTGCGCTCCTCGGAAATGAAGCGCTCGAAGAGTGTGTCAATCTTGTCCGGGCCTACCTCGGTGATGCCGATGCAGAAGCAGATGATGGAATTGGCGGCGGAGCCGCGTCCCTGGCAGAGGATGTTCTGGCTACGGGCGAATTTTATGATGTCGTGGACGGTCAGGAAGTAGCGCGCGTAGTTCAGGCGTTCGATGAGAGCGAGTTCTTCCTCGATGCGTTTTATGACGCTGGCGGGGACACCGCCGGGGAAGCGCCTGGCCGCACCTTCCCGCGCCAGCCTTTCCAGCTCGGCCTGCGGGCCAAGGCCCGATTCCGTCGGCTCGTCGGGGTAATTGTATTGAAGGTCGCTGAGCGAGAAGGTGAGTTCTTCCGCGAACCGCAAGGTCTCGGCCAGCGCCTGCGGATGGCGGCGGAACAGGCGGGCCATCTCCAGCGGCGGCTTCAGGTGACGCTCGGCATTGGCGGTGAGTTGCAGCCCGACTTCGGCCACCGGCGTGTTGAGGCGGATCGCGGTCAGTACGTCCTGCAGTGGGCGGCGTTCCGCCGTGTGGTAGAGGACATCATTGGTCGCCATCAGCGGGATGCCGGCAGCCTCGGCAAGCGCCGCCGCCTGCTCGATCCGGAAACGGTCATTGCCCGCATAACAGGGCGAGACGCCAAGGCGCAGGGCCCTGCCGAAGCGGTCCTTGAGCTGGCGGAGCAAAGCGAGGCTGTCTTCTCCGCCCGCCGCCAGATCTGGCAGGACCGCCAGCGATATCCGGTCTCCCCATTCGAGCAGATCGCCGCGCTGGAGAAGGGTGGCGCCTTTTTCGGTCTCGTCGCGCAGATTGGCTTGCGTCAGCATGCGGCACAGATGGCCCCAGCCCGCGCGGTCCCTGGGATAGGCGAGAATATCGGGCGTGCCGTCGCCAAAGACCAGCCGGCAGCCGGGGTGATAGGCGAGCTTTTCGACCTTGGCCTGCTGCCAGGCGCGCACCACGCCGGCCACCGTGTTGCGGTCGGCAAGGCCGATCGCGGAGAAGCCCAGGAGCTTGGCCGCGACCACCAGCTCCTCCGGCTTGGAGGCGCCGCGCAGGAAGGAGAAATTCGACTGGATGCCGAACTCGGCATAGGGGATGACGGTCAGCGCGTTCATGCGAAGACCCCATGCATGAACCAGCGCGGCGCGATCCGCGAGACGCCGCCGTAAAGGCCTTGCCGGTAGAGCCAGTAGCGGCGGCCGTCGGCATCCTCGATGCGGAAATAGTCGCGTGTCGATATCGCAGCGTCGCTCGGCGCCTCGCGCCACCATTCGGCGGCGATGCGTTCCGGCCCTTCGGCACGCGTCACCCGGTAGAGCGCGCGGCGCCAGCGGAAGTGCAGCGGCGGCCCCTCCGGCATTTCGGTGGCCGGCACCTCGATGGGCTCGGGCGCGCGGAACAGCCGGATCGGCCGCTCCGGCGGGAAAATGGTCATCGGCGCCTGCATCCTGTCCGGTCTCTTTGGTGGCGTGGTCCGGCGCGGCGCCTCGGTGAAAGGGATGATGGCGACGGCGCGTTCCGGCAGATGGCTTTCGACGGCGACCGGCCGCAGGATCGCGCCCTCGCCCAGCCGGGCGCGGATGCGATCGGCGAACAGCGCGATGTCGGCACCGTCATCGGTCGTCTCGCCTATCAGATCGGTCTGCGGCATGTCGAAAGCGGCGGCGGCCAGTACGGAAAGCCGCACCAGGTCGAAGCCATAGCCGGCATCGATGTCCTGCTCGAGCGCGGCCAGCCTTTCATGGAACAGTTTCTGGATCAGCATGGGTTCGCGCATCGGCCGCGAGGTGCCCAAGGCGATGCGGCTGACGGCGCCGTCGACGCGAAACAGCAGCAGGGCCAGCGAGCGAGCGCCCTCGCCACGGCGCTCGAGATCGGTCTTCAGGGTCGTCGCCAGCAGGCCCACCAGCCGTTCGATGTCCTCGGTCAGGGTGACAGGTTCGGCGAGATGCCGTTCGACCGAAAGCGGCGCGACGGGCAGGCGCGGCGAGACCGCCTCGTCGAGGCGACCAAGCGCCTGGTCGAGCCGCAAAAGCAAGGAGGCGCCGAAGCGGCGGGCGAGCGGCGCGCGCGGGGCGGCCATAACGGCACCCGCCGTGCGCAGGCCGACGCTTTCCAGGCTGGCGCGGATTTCCGGCGCTATGCGCAGCGCGGCCAGCGGCAAGGGCGCGAGCAGCGCTTCCTCCTCGCCGCCGGCGATGATGCGGTCGCCGCAGAACCGTGCCGCCGCCCAGGCCGCCCCCGGTGTCAGGGCAAGGCCGGCGCGGACATCGAAACCCTGATGGAAGAAGCGCGACAGGATGTCGTCCAGCATGACGCGTTCGCCGCCGAACAGATGGGTGCAGCCGGTGACGTCGAGAAACAGGCCGTCCGCCCCGTCCAGCGCCACCAGCGGGGTATAGCGGTCGCACCAGTCGGCCAGGCCTTCGAGCAGGCGGCGATCGGCTTCCGGATCGGCTTCGACGATGTCGATCGACGGATGCATGGCGCGCGCATCGGCAATCCCCATGTCGCGCTTCAGGTGCAGCGCCTCAGCCCGCTCGTCGAGGGCCGAGATGCGTTGCGCGTTGCCCTGGCGATGGCTGATCACGAGCGGTGGGTGATCCGCCGACGGCCGGGAACGCCAGGACCGCCCCAGGCGCTGCCGCAGGATCCTTTCGGCCGCGAGATAGGGAAACCACAGGGACAGGATTCTCTGTCCGTTGGGTCCGTTTTTCTTCGCCCCTTCTTTCGTCGAATGCGCGTTCATCGGGGTTCCACTCCAGTGTGAATTGTCCAGGCAGGGCCGTGCGGCTCTTGCCGATGGTGATGGTGAAGGCGGGGCGGCCGATCGAGCCGGCGAGCGGTCCGGCGACCGTGGCGCGCGGCACCGCCGGCGCCGGCGAGACGATGAGGCGGACAGGCGCCGCCGTCGGTTCGGGTTCGGCCGCCTGCCGCAGCAGGAACACCGGCCGGCCGGCACTTATCGCCCTGGCATGCAGCCGGCGCGTCGCGGTCAGGTCCAGCCGCTGCGGATTGCCGCGGATTTCGAGGATGACGGCGGCGAGCGCCGTCATCCGGGCGGCCTCCTCGGCGACCCACAGCGCATCGAGAAGCCTTGGCGCCTCGGAAAACAGCAATTGCCCGGGCTCGATGCCGAACGAGGCATGCAGCCCCCCGGCATAGGGAAAGCCCGCCTCGCGGAAGATTTCCGTGGTGCCGATCCACAGCACCGGCAGCCCTTGCGCCTGCTTGAGGATCAGGCTGGTGAGCGACAGGGCGAAGCCGGCGACGGCCCCGGCATCGCGGGTTTCCAGGCCATGGATTTCGCTGAGCGCGGCTTTCGGCAGGCCGCCGCTCAGGGCGGCATCGAGGCGCTCGACACCAATGGGCAGAAAGGCATCCGGCAACGCCGCGGCCTTGCCGCGCCGGACGATGGTGAGATCGGCGCCGGGCGTGAGATCGGGCTTGGCAATCGCGTTGGCGTCGGCATCAAGCGGCGCCGCGGCTGGCGCCTGCAGGCGCTCCGGCAGCGTTCCCTCGATCTTCGCGATTTGGCGGCGCAGGGCAAAAACAGTCTCCCGCGCCACGGCGTTCATCGCCATGACGGTCAGCTTCCACTCACAATTGTTCCTGTTATGTTCCTATAGATTCCAGAGGGGGCCGGAAGAGTCAAGCAGAGTCACGAGGAATTTATTCCTTCCGGCCCACACGGCACAGGCGTGGCGACCGGCCGATTTGCCTCGACCCGTCCGAAAGCCTATATGCCGGGATCAAAGGATAAAGCATGGCCCGCATCTACAAGACCCGTACCTGGCACGACCAGTTCTCGCCCTCGATGGAGGAATTGGAGTTCCTGGCGCTGGAGTCCTATGCCCATCTGCCGGAAGAGTTTCGCAAGCTGACCGGCGAGATCGTCATCCAGATCGCCGAATTCCCGACCGACGAGATCATGGACGATTTGTCGCTGGAAACGCCGTTCGACCTGCTCGGCCTGTTCGAGGGGCGCGGCATCGCCGAACGCTGGAACCCGCAGACCGGCGAAGGCCCGAACCGCATCACGCTCTATCGCCGCGCCATGCTCGACTACTGGGCCGAAAACGAGGAAACGCTGGGCGACATCGTCACCCACGTGCTGATCCACGAGATCGGTCATCATTTCGGCCTGTCGGACGATGATATGGAGCGGATCGAGGAAGCTGCCGAGTAGGCTATGCTGACATTCAGGTGAGGCCGGCCTGCAAATGGTGGTCCCCTGCGCTTCCGGTGCTCACGTACCCGAAAGTACGCTCCGCTCCGGTTCTCGGACACCACCATTTTCGACTCGGCCTGACCTGAATCTCAGCACAGCCTGTGTCGGCGCCACGCACGATTACCAGTCGCTGAGCTTGGTGTCCGGTCCATACTCCTGACCGTCGACATCCTTCACCACCGCCTGGCCGCAGCGCATCGTCTTGGCTTTCTTGTCATAGGCGTAGGTCGGCGAGCCGAACAGGTGCCAGCCCTTGTTCAGCGCCGCCGTCACCTTGTGGCAGAAGCTGGCGTCGTCCGGGGCAGTCAGAAATCGATAGAGTTTCATGGTTCAGGTCCTGTCGTGAATAGGTTAGCCGGATCATGCGCCGATGGCGGCGGCCTTCGCCAGCAGTTTTTCGGCCTGCGCCAGATGCAGCCGCTCGACCATCCTGCCGTCCAGCGCGATCACGCCCTTGCCGGCATTTTCGGCAAGCGCGAAGGCGTCCTTCACCGCGCGGGCCTCGGCCACCGCCGCGGCGGATGGCGCAAAGGCGCGGTTCGCCGCTCCGATCTGCGCCGGGTGGATCAAGGTCTTGCCGTCGAACCCCATGGCGGCGGCTTCCCCGCATTCCCGCGCGAAGGTTTCCGCGTCGCGAAAATCGTTGAACACCCCGTCAACCATGTCGAGGCCACCGGCGCGCGCCGCCAGCAGCATCTGCATCAGCCATGGCATGAGATAGCGGCGGTCCGGCATCGCCAGCACGCCGGTATCCTTGATCAGGTCGTTTGTTCGGCAACGAAACAATCCAGCCGCGAGGCGGGATCGCGGCCAAGCTCGGCGATGGCGCCGATATTGAGCATGGCCTTGGGCGTTTCGATCATCGCCCATAGTTTCACGCTGTCGGGGGCGAAATTGTCGTCCAGCACATCGCCAACCTCGAGCACGTCGCGCGGCGTGTCGACCTTGGGCAGCAGAATGCCATCCGGCTCCGCCTTCGCCATGGCCATCAGGTCGTCGGTACCCCATTCGCTGGAAAGCGCGTTGACGCGCACGATCATCTCGCGGCGCCGGCCAATCCGGTCGGCATCCGGGCGGTTGGAGAAAATGCGGGCCAGCCTGTCGCGGGCGGCGATCTTGTCGGCCGGAGCGACGGCATCCTCAAGGTCGATGATGACGGCATCGCAGGAAAGCTGCTCGATCTTGGCCAGCGCCTTGTCGTTGGAGGCCGGGACGTAGAGCACCGAGCGGCGCGGGCGATAGGGTTTGGTCGTCATGCCCGATCTATGCCGGTTGCGGCTGGTCGAGGCAAGCGTGGAGAGGCAGGCACCAGCCACGTCGAAGTTGGCGCCGCCCCTCATTGCCCTGCCGGGCATTTCTCCCCGTATAGGGACGGGGAGAAAGGGGCAGTTTCGGCCTCGGCGCTTGTTCTTCAGCGTAGGCGATTGGCGAAATGATCGCGACAGCGGCCCTCTCCCCGTCCCTATACGGGGAGTTGAGAAGTGGTCCGCGCAGCGGACGAAAAGCCAATTGCTTGGCTTTTCGAACGACAAACGTCGCCTCGACCCTGCACGAAAACTGCACGCGATTGCCGAAAACCTCCTCGGATCCGCCCTGCCGCCTCCCCGCCGGCCTGCCAGACAGGCGGCATGCACAAGCCAGTCAAACTCCCTTGGTCCCTGCCTTACCGGCTGCGCAGCGAAGGCTGGTGGCTGGTCGAGCGGCCACGCGCGCAGCCGGCGGCGACCCTCATTCCTTTCATCCGCAAATGCCCGCCGACAAATCGGCCGAAAGCCTTGGGGAAGAGGTCATGACGTCATTGTTCACCGCCGCGCCGGGCCATGGCAACCGCTTCGGCGCAGCCGTACTGGCGTATCGCGGCCTCGTCTGGATGGGGCTGGTGGCGGCCGGGCTTGCCCTGATCATCGCCCGCATCGCGCTCGGAAAATCCAATGAATGGCTCTCGTCCGCCAATCTTCTGACGTTATCGGCGACGCTTTATGCCTGCTGCTTCATCGATTTCGCGGCAACGATCGCCACCTACAATGTCGACCATTCCCAAGAAATGACCGGACAAGGCATCCCCCTCGACGTCTGGTACCTGCGCTCGCTCGGCCCGGGCGCGTTTCCGGCGCTCGATCGTTTCCTCGATCACCAGGGCAGGACGGCTGGAGCCGGCGCTACACGCGAACTTGCCAGACTGCGTGGCGTCGACGAGGGATGGTACCGCAGCGCCCTGGAAAACTGGCGCGCCTGGAGCTTTCGCGACTGGCGCCTGCTTGGCTATCTCGACACCAGGGCCCTACCTGTGATTCCCTCCGTTTCCGAACCCTTCGCGCCGGGCCGCTGATCCATGCCGCATCATATCCTCGTCGCCGACGACGACCCGCATATCCGCGAAGTGATCTGCTTCGCGCTGGAAAAGGCCGGCATGAAGACAGCCGCCGTATCGGATGGCGCCGCCGCCCTGCAGGCGATCGAGCGGCGCGCGCCCGACCTTGTCGTGCTCGACATCGGCATGCCTGAAATGGACGGGCTGGAGGTCTGCCGCCGGCTGCGGCAGCGTTCCGACGTGCCGGTGCTGTTCCTGTCCGCGCGGGACGAAGAAATAGACCGCATCCTTGGCCTGGAAATGGGTGGCGACGACTACGTGACAAAGCCGTTCAGCCCGCGCGAGCTGGTCGCCCGTGTCAATGTCATCCTGCGCCGCGCCCGCCCGGCGGCGCCCGAACCGATCGACGACAGGGAGTTCGCTCACGGCAAGCTCGCCTTGGCGCCGGCCAGTCATAGCGCCAGCTTCGACGGCAAGCCGCTTGCCCTGACGGGCATCGAATTCTCGATCCTGAAAGGGTTTCTGGCGCGGCCGACGCATGTGCTCCACCGCGACGCGGTGATGGCCAGTGCCTATGCCGGCAAGATCCATGTCGCCGACCGCACCGTCGACAGCCATATCCGCAACATCCGCGCCAAGCTGGCGGCGGTGGGTTGCCCCGAAGTCATCGAGACCGTGCACGGCGTCGGCTTCCGGCTCGGCCGATGCGGCTGACGACATCCCGCAAATGGATCGGCCGCAAATGGCGGCCGCGCCTTGCCACCGTCGTCGTCGCCATCCTGATCCTGGTGATGGCCTTGCCGCTGGTCGGCCTGTTCTTCTTCCGCCTCTACGAGAACCAGCTGATCCGCCAGACCGAGGCGGAGCTGATCGCGCAAGGCGCGGCCATCGCCGCCATCTATGCGCAGGAGGTGCGCGACGCCGGCATTCTACCGGACAAGCTCGGCGCGCCGATGCCGCAGGCTGGTGGAAGCGCGAGCCGGGACACCAACCCCGACGGGCCATACCGGCCGATCGAGCCGCGCCTCGATCTGGCTTCGGATTATGTGCTTCCGACAAGGCCGGCGGCGATGCAAGCGACCGCCGATCCCGCCTTCGCCGCGATCGGCACGCGCCTGTCCGGCATTCTCGACGCGACGCAGAAAACCACGCTGGCCGGCTTCCGGTTGCTCGATCCCCGGGGCGTCGTCATCGCCGGGCGCGACGAGGTCGGGCAGTCGCTGGCCGAGGTCCAGGAGGTGCGCGCCGCGCTTGACGGCCGCTATGCCAGCGCGCTCCGGCTGCGCATTTCCGACCAGCCGGCGCCGCCGCTCTATTCGGTCAGCCGCGGCACCAGGGTGCGCGTCTTCGTCGCTTTGCCCGTGGCCGTCGACGGCCATGTCGCCGGCGTGGTCTATGTCTCGCGGACACCCAACAACATCGTCAAGCATCTCTATGGCGAGCGCGGCAAGGTGACGTTGGCGGCCATCGCCATCCTCGGCGGCACCCTGCTCATCGGCCTGGTGTTCCTGCGCGCCGTCAGCCGGCCGATCTATGCGCTGATCGACCGCACCCAGCGCATCGCCGCCGGCGAGCGTGACGCGATCCGGCCGCTCGACCATCACGGCACCTACGAAATGGCGGAGCTTTCCGCCGCTTTCCTCGACATGGCGGAAAAGCTGCAAGCGCGCTCAGACAGCATCCAGACCTTCGCCACCCATGTCTCGCACGAGCTCAAATCGCCGCTGACGGCGATCCAGGGCGCGGCCGAGCTGCTACGCGATTCCGGCTCGGCGATGGACGATGCCGAGCGGCGGCGCTTCTCCAACAACATCGTTACCGATGCAGGGCGGCTCAACCTGCTGGTCCGGCGCCTGCTCGATCTGGCGCGAGCCGAAAACCTCGCGCCCAGCGGCGAAAGCACCTCGGTCAGGTCGGCGCTGGCGCTGCTTCCTGTCGACACCAGGCTGGCGGTTCGCGTCGAGGCGGGCGGCGATCTGACCTTGCGCATATCGGCCGAAAACGCGGCAATCGTGCTAGGCAATCTCATCGACAATTCCGCTAGGCACGGCGCGACGCTGGTTTCGATCACCGCCGCAAGCGCCGGCGGCAAGGCGACATTGCTGGTCGGCGACGACGGCGCCGGCATCTCATCGAGCAACCGGGCGCGCATCTTCGAGCCGTTCTTCACGACGCGGCGTGAGTCCGGTGGCACCGGCATGGGCCTCGGCATCGTGCTGGCCCTCCTGAAAGCGCATGATGGTATGATCCGGCTGGTTGACAGCGAGCGCGGCACGCGCTTCGAGATTATCCTGCCTGCCGCCTAGCTTCTCGATCCGCGGCTCGACTTGGAAAGGGCATAAAGCGTGCGCTACGACATCGTCATCATCGGCGGGGCCATCGTCGGATCCTCGATCGCCTACTATCTGCGTGAGGAAGGGTTTTCCGGCTCGATCGCGCTGATCGAACGCGATCCGCAATTCTCCCATGCCGCGACGACGCTATCCATGGCCTCGATCCGTCAGCAATTCTCAATTCCGGAAAACATCCGCCTGTCGCAATTCACGCTGCAGCTGTTCCGGCGGCTGAAGGAGACTTTTGGTTCCGATGCCGATATCGGCTTTCGCGAGGGCGGCTATCTCATCCTTGCCGGCGAGGCGGGGCTGCCGATCCTCAAGGCCAACCACGAGGCGCAGGTCGCCGAAGGCGCCGACATCCTTTTCGAGGATGCCGGCCAGCTGACGCGTCGTTTCCCCTGGCTGTCGGCGGAAGGCATCGCCGCAGGCGCCTATGGCCGCACCGGCGAAGGCTGGTTCGACGCGCATGCGATGCTGATGCTGTTTCGCAAGGCGCTGCGGGACAAGAAAATCGATCTCATCACGGCTGATGTCACCGGCATCGCGCGGCAGGGCAACCAGGTTACCGGCGTGAGCCTCGACAATGGCGAAACGCTGGAGGCCGGCATTGTCGTCAACGCCGCCGGGCCGAATGCCGGCAAGGTCGCCGCCCTTGCCGGGCTGGCGCTGCCGGTCGAGCCGCGCAAGCGCAACGTCTTCGTCTTCGAGGCGCGTGAGAAATATGCCGACATGCCGCTGCTGGTCGACCCCTCCGGCATCTATGTCAGGCCGGAAGGCTCGGTCTATCTCACCGGCGGCGCCGAGTCGGAAGAGGGCGACGGCCCTGCAAATCCCGGGGATTTCGAGGTCGACTGGCCGCTGTTCGAAGAGGTGATCTGGCCGGTGCTGGCGACCCGCATTCCGGCCTTCGAGGCGATCAAGCCGACCCGCGCCTGGGCTGGCCATTATGATTACAACACGCTCGACCAGAACGCGGTGATCGGCCCGCACCCGGAGGTCGGCAATTTCCTCTTCGCCAACGGTTTTTCCGGCCACGGCCTGCAGCAGGCGCCGGCGGTCGGCAAGGCGCTGGCCGAGTTGATCGTCCATGGCGGCTACCGGACCATCGATTGCTCGCCGTTCGGATACGAGCGTGTCGCCGAAGGGCGCGCGTTCCGGGAATTGAATGTGATCTGAGGCACGGGACAATCATCGAAGTTTGCCAAGGCGTCCCAGGGTCTTCGGCCTAGTCTGAAGTCGGGGCAACCATCTCATCGACAGCGAGAGCGTTGCCGAGCGCATGTCCCTTGGCCGTGTTGTCGAAGATGCCCCAGACCTCGGCACCCGATGCGGCGGCCTGCACCTGTCAGCCGATCCGGGCGAGGCTTTCGGCATCGTAGTCCGAATAATAGACGCGCGGCGCGCCATGCCAGCGGAAATAGGCAAGGCCGGGCCAGCCGCCCGGCACCGCGGCTGCCGGCACCGGCGCCGGGTCGGCGGCGACACGCGCGATGCGGCGGTCGGCCAGAAGCGCTTCCGCCTCGGCATCGAACCAGCTGGGATGGCGCGGTTCGCAGACCAGCCTGGTCTGGGTCCGCTTTTCCAACATGTCGAGGAAACCGCCCGCGACGTCCGGCTCGAACGGCAAACTCGGCGGCAATTGCACTAATAGCACGCTCAGCTTTGCGGCGAGGCCTTCGACCTGCTGGAGAAAGACATCGGCAAGCGTTTCGCAGCCGACGAGACGATGCTCATGGGTTATCGTCTTCGGCATCTTCACGGCGAAGCGGAAATGCTCCGGCACCGAACCTGCCCAGCGTTCATAAGTCTCGCGACGATGCGGCTTGTAGAAGGACGTGTCGATCTCGACGATGGGCAGCCGCGTGGCATAGCGTTCGAGACGGGAACCGGACTGCGGGAAATCATCCTTGTATGGCGTGGAAATCCCCCAGCCCGCCGTGCCTATGAACGTTCTGCGGTTTGTCATGCCTGGTGATGTGGCTCGACCGATGTGTAGATCAAGGCAGAACCGCATCGCTGCCGGGGCGCTATTTTAAGCAGCCGCACGCCCTTGCGAGTCAAAATATCCCGCCAGCCAAGTGAGCACCCGCGCCCAGCCATCGGCATGCTCGGCAGCGGCTTCCGCCAAGCCGGCAAAACCGCCATGGCAAATGGTGAGCCGCGTGCCGGCGGCGACAGGCTGCAGCAGCCAGGCGACCGTGGTTTGCCGCCGGCCAAGCGTGGGATGGTCCCATGCATAAGCTCGCGTCTGCACGATCCGGCGCGGCGCTTCGATCTCCAGGAATTCGCCGCCCGCCGGCAGGCAGCTGCCGTCAGACGTGCGGACGACAACCGTCCAGCAGCCGCCGACGCGAAGGTCGGCGGACCATTGGACCATCCGGTAGGTGCCGGCAGACCCCCACCATTGCTCGATCTCCCTGCTGACCAGCGCGCGGAAGATGCGTTCCGCAGGCGCTTCTATCTCGGCGGATGCCATGATCGTTTCGCCATTGGTCATGCTCTGCACCGTGGGAACGTGCATCATGGAAGCCTCCGAACAAGTTTGTTTCGGTAGTGACATGATCCTTCATGCCTTGGATGGCGGGCGCTCGAAACCCTTGCCGGTCTCGAGCAGGCTCTTGAGGCTGGCCAGCACCAGCGGCCAGCCCTTGGCGACATTCCCGATCAGTCTGTGCGGCCCATCGGCCTCGTGAGTGACGGCAAGCTTCATCAATTCGCCGTCCTGTTCGATGGTGAAGGTGCAGCGCGTGTAGCCGTCTTCCTTCACCTCGGGCATCCATTCATTGCGCCATTTGATGACGAGGCGCCGCGGCGGGTCGATATCGAGGATCTCGCCACTGTCGGCGACGCGTCCGTCGGGAAAGATCAGCTTCCAGCTGGAGCCCACTTTCCAATCGCTCTCCTGATAGGAGCAGAGGAAGAACTGCCGGTTGAATTCCGGGTCGGTCAGCGCTTCCCAAAGTTTTTCGGGCGTGGTGCGGATGTAGGTCACGTAAACGAAGGCGTTGCTCATGGCTCGTCCCTTTCAAGGCGTTTCTTCAAGTCGCTGAGGGCGGTCAGCCGTCCCCGCTCGAATTTGCCGATCCAGCGTTCGGCGATCTCGTTGATCGGAACCGGGTTGAGGTAATGCTCCTTCTCGCGCCCCTTGCGGATGGTGGTGACGAGGTTTGCTTCTTCCAGGATTGCCAGATGCTTGGTCACCGCCTGCCGTGTCATGTCCATCTCCGCGCATAGCGCGTTCAGCGTCTGCCCGTTCCTGGCATGGAGGCTATCAAGCAATTGCCGGCGTGTCGGGTCGGCCAGGGCGCGAAAGACGGCATCCATGCTCATGGCTTTAATATGCAACCATTTGGTTGCATGTCAAGTGGCAAAATCGGGCGTCTTTGCCGGCCAGATGCGGTCACAGGAGAAAAATCAGCGTTCGCGGGAGAACCAGAAGGCGTCCGGCATGCGCTTCATGCCGATGCGCTCGTAGAAGCCGGCGGCGTCGGGCACGGAAACCAGGCTGATGGCGACGGAGGGGCCGAGTTGCCGCCGCGCCTCGTCCATCAGGCCCTTGCCGACGCCAAGCCCTTGCGCGGCTTGCGAGACGGCGAGATCGGAGATGTAACAAACCCAGGAGAAGTCCGTCATGGCGCGGGCCATGCCGATCAGCGGCTTGCCTTCGATGTCGAGACGCGCGGTCAGCACCAGATTGGCACCCGACAGCATCGCCTGCAGCCTGTGTGCGTCGTCGACGGGACGGATCTCGCCGAGGCCGGAGTCCACCAGCACACGGCGGAATTCGGCAACGCCGAGGCCAGTTTCACGGGCGTAGAGGACGTGGGAGTTTTCCGACATCGCGCCAGAGTGCACCACCGGGCCATGAATTCGAAGCCGTTTGTGCGCGACCCCCAATGCCGGCGCGCACAAACAGTTGCCTTTTATTTGCCCGCGGCTTTGTGTAAACCGACCTCAACAAAATCCCCGCAACGAAAACACGGGCCAAAGCCATGGAAAAATTCACCAAGCTCACCGGCGTCGCCGCGCCCATGCCGATCGTCAATGTCGATACCGACATGATCATCCCGAAGGATTATCTCAAGACGATCAAGCGCACCGGGCTTGGCACCGGCCTGTTCGCCGAAATGCGCTACAAGGACGACGGTTCGGAAAACCCGGATTTCGTGCTCAACAAGCCAGCCTACCGCAAGGCGCAGATCCTCGTCGCCGGCGACAATTTCGGCTGCGGTTCGAGCCGCGAGCATGCGCCGTGGGCGCTGCTCGATTTCGGCATCCGTTGCGTCATTTCGACCTCGTTCGCCGACATCTTCTACAACAACTGCTTCAAGAACGGCGTGCTGCCCATCACCGTCAGTCCCGAGGACCTGGAGAAGCTGATGGACGACGCGTCGCGCGGCTCCAACGCCACTCTGTCGGTCGATCTCGAAGCCAAGGAAATCCGGGGTCCCGATGGTGGCGTCGTCAAGTTCGACCTCGACGAGTTCAAGCGGCACTGCATGCTCAATGGGCTCGACGACATCGGCCTGACCATGGAGAAGGCCGGCGCCATCGCTTCGTTCGAGAAGCGCAACGCCGAACAGCGCCCCTGGGCCTGAGCGGCACCGTCCGGAACGGATAGCCCGGCCTCCCAGGCCGGGTTCGCGGCGACTGAAGGGAGGGACAGTCATGACACGTTCGCTTCTTGCCGGCATTTGCGGCCTGGCCTTGTTGCTGCCGCCTGCCGTCAGCGCGGTCGCGCAGACACAGACGCCCGCCGCGCAGCCGGCACCGGCAATGGATCAGCCGGCAGCCGGCCAGGGAACGAACGCCGCCGACGCTACCGACGACGACCAGCAGGCGCCGGTGCCGTTCGAGGGCGGCCAACTGACCATCACCCAGAAGGAACAGTATGGCGAGAAGGTGCTGTCCTATGACGGCCAGCAACTGGCCAGCAACTACGACGTTTTTTTTGACAAGATCGTCAAGATCGGCGATGTCAACGTCGCGCTGGTGGATGTCGGTGACGGCGGCAATCAATGCGGCCCGGCCAAGGTCATCGTCTGGAAGCCGAAAGACGGCAAAATCCAGACCACCACTGTCGAGCAGGACCAATGCGGCGCGCCGCCGGCAGCTGTCTCCGACAACGCCATCTATTTCGTGCCCTACCTGTTGCCGGGGGATGAGAAGCCGGCGCTGCAGTGGTCGCCGACATCAGGGCTGACCACATCGGGCAACCTGACCTACATGCCGGAGCCCGGCACCGACTGGAAGGATATCGACCCGTCGAAATACGACAATATCATCGACACCTTCCACAATGAGGCCGTCTACAAGGAAGCCGAAAAGCTGCTCGGCAAGGGCCTGCCCGACATGGCGACAAGCCTGCTGGTTGGCGGCGGCACGGAAAAGACCGCTTCGGGCGCCTTCTACGCCAGCGGCTGCGTGCCGCATGATTGCGGCGGCAATGACGGCTTCATGGCGGTCGACCCCGCCAACCAAAAGCTCTACTTCGCCCGCCGCGGCGACAATGGCCAGCCGAACGCATGGCCGGCGGTGACGACATGGCCTGCCGACGTGAAGGAGGCGCTGGACAAAGCGCTGGGCTCGCCGAATTAGGGTTCTGCGACAAGGCAATCGGATACGTACGGCCTCCACCCATCTCTGTCGTGGATGTGGTGGTGGAAATCCATTCCGTTGAGTTCCCGCCCACCCCCCTCTGCCCTGCCGGGCATCTCCCCCGCAAGGGGGGAGATCGGCAGATCCGGCGCTCCGCTCGTTCCAGCAACGCTGGAGAGTAGCGAAATCTGTCGAGTGCGGGATCTCCCCCCTTGCGGGGGAGATGGCCGGCAGGCCAGAGGGGGGGTGCTGTCCCGCCGACATCACAAGCGTTTGCACCGTCATTCCGACCGGCTTGGCCCATGGCCGGATCGACCTCTTGCCTGCAAGATGACCTGAACAAACCCGCGAGGTCCGTCATGCGAAAACTCATCTCCACCGGCTCGCCTTTCGAAAGGACCGCCGGCTATTCGCGCGCGGTGGTGCAGGGCGACTGGTGCTTCGTGTCGGGGACGACGGGCTACGACTATGCGACCATGACGATGCCGGAGACGGTCGAGGCGCAGACGCGCAACTGCCTGGCGACGATCGGCAAGGCACTGAAGGATGGCGGCTTCGACATGGCTGATGTGGTGCGGGCGCATTACTACATCACCGACCAAGCCTTCGTGGACGTGGTCTTTCCGATCCTGGGCGAGACGTTCGGCGACATCCGGCCGGCGGCGACGATGATCGTCTGCCAGCTCAACAAGCCTGAAATGAAGATCGAGATCGAGGTGACGGCGCTGCGGCGAACGGCATAGGGGGCGGAGCGATGGCGGTCCGGCGCATCGTAACCAACATCGCCACAAAGGATATCGCGGCGGCGAAGCGCTTCTATCATGACGTGCTCGGCCTCGATCTGCTCATGGACATGGGCTGGATCGCCACCTACGGCTCCGGGGAGCGGATGCATGTGCAGGTGAGCTTCATGGCGCAAGGCGGATCCGGCACGCCGGTGCCGGACCTGTCGATCGAGGTGGACGATGTGGACGCGGCGCTTGCCGATATGAAGAAGGCTGGCTTTGTCATCGAATTCGGGCCGGCCGACGAACCCTGGGGCGTTCGGCGCTTCTATGTGCGCGATCCCTTCGGCAGGCTGGTGAATATCCTTTCGCATCGGTAGGCGCCCACGGGTTTCTCGCGAGACGCCGGCGGGACAGCGCCCCCCTCTGCCCTGCCGGGCATCTCCCCCGCTTGGGGGGAGATTGGCTGTTTCGACGCCTCGCGCATCCCTGCAAGGTTCGAGATTGCGAAAGGCGGCGTGAAGTCTGATCTCCCCCCAAGTGGGGGAGATGGCCGGCAGGCCAGAGGGGGGCGCGAAGGATCAAGGCGATTGGTGCTTCGCACCAGTCATCCCCTTGCGCCGCAATCACTTGGCGTTTAGCAAAGCGCCGGTTCAAATCTTTCTGGGACGGTTTTCATGGCAATGAAGCATCTTTTCCTGCTCCCCGGCGACGGCATCGGCCCCGAGGCGATGGCCGAGGTCAAGAAACTGATCGCGGCCATGAACGAAAAGCTCGGCAGCGGCTTCGTCACCGACGAGGGCCTGGTCGGCGGCTGCGCCTACGACGCGCATGGCGCGGCGATTTCCGATGCCGACATGGAAAAGGCGATGGCAGCGGACGCGGTGCTGTTCGGCGCGGTCGGCGGGCCGAAATGGGATGCGGTGCCTTACGAGGTGCGCCCGGAAGCCGGCCTGCTGCGGCTGCGCAAGGACATGGAGCTGTTCGCCAATCTGCGCCCCGCCATCTGCTACCCGGCGCTGGCCGCGTCCTCCTCGCTCAAGCAGGAAGTGGTCGAAGGCCTCGACATCCTCATCGTGCGCGAGCTGACCGGTGGCGTCTATTTCGGCGAGCCCAAGCAGATCATCGATCTCGGCAACGGCCAGAAGCGCGGCATCGACACGCAGGTCTACGATACGTTCGAGATCGAGCGCATTTCGGGCGTCGCCTTCGAGCTGGCGCGCACGCGCAAGAATCACGTCACCTCAATGGAAAAGCGCAACGTCATGAAATCGGGCGTGCTGTGGAACGAGGTCGTCACCCAGACCCACAAGGCGCGCTATCCGGACGTCAAGCTCGACCACATGCTGGCCGATGCCGGCGGCATGCAGCTGGTGCGCTGGCCAAAGCAGTTCGACGTCATCGTCACCGACAATCTGTTCGGCGACATGCTGTCCGACATCGCCGCCATGCTGACCGGCTCGATCGGCATGCTGCCGTCGGCCTCGCTCGGCGCGCCTGACGCCAGGACCAAGAAGCGCAAGGCGCTGTACGAGCCGGTGCACGGCTCGGCCCCGGACATCGCCGGCAAGGGCATCGCCAACCCGATCGCCATGATCGCGTCCTTCGCCATGTGCCTGCGCTATTCATTCGGCATGGTCGAGGAGGCCGATCGCCTCGAAGGCGCGATCGCCGCCGTGCTCGATGCCGGTCTGCGAACGAAGGACATCATGTCCGAAGGTATGACAGAGGTCGGCACGGTCGAGATGGGTGACGCCATCATCGCCAAGTTCCTGGCTTAGAGCAGTTCACCGTTTCACAGAAACGGCAATCTGCTCTAACTCCTTGTTTGACGCAAATTCCGGACGGAAAACCGTTCACACTTTTCCTGGAATTGCCCTAGCCGAAGGGCGGCTCGGCCTCAGCGGATATCGCCGGCCAGCCGCCGCAGCAGGCCGACGAGCCGCGCCTCGTCCACCGGTTCGAAAAAGGCCGCGTCGGCGGCCTCTACGGCGGCGATGGCGCGCTGTGCCGCCGCCGCTCCGGTTGGAGTGACGCGGATCACCTTGGCGCGGGAATCCTTGGGGTCCGCCTCGCGTGCGATCAATCCCTTGGCCTCGAGCCTGGCGACGACATCCGACGTCATCTTCACTTCGGTCCCCGCCTGGGCGGCGAGTTGCACCTGGTTGGGCGGCTCGCCATCGCGGCCGAGCCACATGGCCGAGGCCAGGAGCACGAACTGGACATGCGTCAGGTCGAGCGGCGCCAGTGCCGCCGTCATGACGCGCTGCCAGCGCATGGTGGTTCGCCAGAGCAGCAGGCCGGGGCTCTCCGAAGGTCCGCCCTTGAAGCGTGTATTCAAGTCCTGTCCGTCAGCCACGGTTCGCCAACTCCTTTGCCTCTTCGAACAGCCTGGCCATCGAGGTGTCGAAATCGCCGCTGATCTGCGGCCCGAGTTCCGGTCCGACCTCGGCGGCCGACGGGCCCGAGATTTCGAGCCTATGGGTCACCTGCGTGCCGCCTTCGACCGGCACCAGCGTATGCCGGAACAGCAGCGTCGTATCGCCGAACGAGGTTTGGTCGGCATAGGTAACGTTTTCCACGAGATCGACGATGGTGGATTCGAAGGTGTCCTGCCCCACCGGGGTCACCGAGACACGGGTGCCTTTGGCGAATGGCCCGTGCAGCACGAAGGTATCCGACCCTTCATAGGTCAGGCGGCCTTCATGCAAAGCCTTGAGCGCATTCCAGATGGCGCGAGCCGGTAGCGGGGAAATCGCGGTGTACTCATTGCTCCACATAATCTTGCCTCCATCCGTCTTGTCCGATCGATAAATCGATCTGTGCACAGATTATCTGCGCGCGGACTATAATGCAAGCGGAATCTTCAACTCCGACGCTGAACGGCGGATCTCAGCTGTGACTAACCCTTGTTTCTCCGGCTGAGAAACATTCTCGTTTCCTTTTGGGGCTGGCCTCTAAACCCCAACCCCTGCCGGCACCGGCCCCCACGGGTTTTCACCGACCTGAGACGGCGCTAGCCCCAAGACCAGCACGGCCACTCCACCGATGATTGGGATGAAGCAGGGCAAGACAAGCCAGCCGCTCAGGCCGACATCGTGCAGACGCCGCACTGTCAGCGCAATCCATGACAGGCCGAATACCGCCATGAAGATAAGGGCGGGCAGGTATCCTATCGAGCTCCTACCCGCATTGATGCCGAAGCCGTTGATGGCCAGATTGACGAGTATCCCGAAGCCAAGAAGCGCCGCCAGCACAACATTAAAGCATAGCCAAAAGGCCCAGAATTCCTTGCGGCGGGCACGTCCATCGAAATTGAAATAGTTCACGCTCACCGTGCGCCCGAAATAGGCCCACAGTCCCGTGGAACCCTTTTCGGCAGGTCGGCCTGGCCGTGGACCGGTGCTTGACGACGGTGTGGTTGAGGCGGCCATGGCTATATTGTGGGCCGTGCCGTCGTCCGGCTGGAACTCGACGAGCGTTCCCCTGACGAGGGGGATCTCCTGGCTTAGGTCGGTACGCGAAAAGAAATAGCGCTTGCCGTCGGTTCCGTTAATGTACCCGTAATCTTGATCCTGGTCGTAATGAACCACTGCTCCGCGCACACCCTGCCCCCCAATCCTGTAGCAATATGCCAACTGCTACTACAGGTTGTCCACGATTGCAACATGCACGCAAAAAACTGCGACCGCGCCGTCGCTGATCGAGGCGAGCGGCGGGCTGATGCCGGCGATCGATTCCAACGATCAGGCCGGCTGGTACGCCGCGATCCGCAGGATGGCGGACGATCACGCCTGGCGATCATCGCTGGTGGAGCGCATCGCAAGGCAGCACCGGCCGACACGGCATCGGCAAGCTGGGCCGCCATCAAGGCCGGCCTGAAGGAGAGCGCGGCCAGGCAGCGTGACAGCCTTGTCCTATGAAGGGCGTTTCTTCGTCTTGTGCTTTGGCGCACCGGCATTTTCGAATTTCGGCTTGCCGGGCTTTTTCGCCCACGGCTTTGCCTCATGCGCGGCTGCCGGGCGCTGATCGGCTGAAGCCGGTGCACGCTTCTCGAATTTGCGCTTCGGTGCGCTCGGGTCGAACGGCGCCTTGCCGCGATGCGGTTTCTTGTCCGGGGTTGGCGGCTGATAGCCGGCCCGCGACAGGTCCGGCGTGCCCTCCAGCCGCTTGACCGCGATGTTGCCCTGCAATTTGCGGTCCGGACCGATCGCGGCGAGAAAGCGGTCGGCCCAGTCGGCGGCGATCTGCACGAAGGTTTCCTCCGGCTGCATCTTGATGGCGCCGATTTCGCGCTTGGAGATGCCGCCGGCGCGGCACAGCATCGGGATCAGCCAGCGCGGCTCGGCATTCTGCCGGCGCCCGACCGACAGCGAAAACCAGACACTGGCGCCGAAATCATCACGGCGGCTGGGCGCCTCGTCGCGGCGGGCGAATTTTTCGCCCGCCTGGCTGTCACGCGAAGGCGTGAACGGCGCGACATCCATCAGATCCTCGGGCGCCGAGCGGCTGGACCGGCACTGGCGCACGAAAGCGGCCGCCACCTGCTCGGCGCCGTGCCTGGAGAGAAGCGCGTCGATGAAAGCGCGCTCGTCCTCCTTCACCGGTTCGTCAAAGGCCGGATCGGCTAGGATGCGCTCGTCGTCGCGCCGCATGACGTCGTCGGCCGAGGGCGGGCTTGCCCATGTCGCCGTCAGCTTGGCGCTCTGCAGCAGCCGTTCGGTGCGCCTGCGGGCGCTGTTAGGCACGATCAGCGCGCTGACGCCCTTGCGCCCGGCGCGCCCGGTGCGGCCGCTGCGGTGCAGCAGCGTTTCGGGATTGGTCGGCAGGTCGGCATGGATCACCAGTTCGAGGTTGGGCAGGTCGATGCCGCGCGCCGCCACATCGGTGGCGATGCAGACTTTCGCGCGGCCGTCGCGCATCGCCTGCAAGGCATGGCTGCGTTCGTTCTGGCTGAGCTCGCCCGAAAGCGCGACGACGGAGAAATTGCGATTGTTGAAGCGCGCGGTGAGATGGTTGACCGCGGCGCGCGTGTTGCAGAACACCAGCGCGTTCTTGGCTTCGTAATAGCGCAGCACGTTGATGATGGCGTTCTCGCGGTCGGCCTGGGCGACGCTGAGCGCCCGGTATTCGATGTCGAGGTGCTGCTTCTCCTCGCCGGCGGCCGAGATGCGCACGGCATCGCGCTGGTAGCCCTGGGCGAGCGTCGCGATGGAGCGCGGCACGGTGGCCGAGAACATCAGGGTGCGGCGATCGGTGGGCGCGGCGTCGAGGATGAATTCGAGATCCTCGCGAAAGCCGAGGTCGAGCATCTCGTCGGCCTCGTCGAGCACAACGGCCTTCAATGCCGACATGTCGAGCGAATTGCGGGTGATGTGGTCGCGCAGGCGACCAGGCGTGCCGACGACGATGTGGGCGCCACGCTCCAGCGCGCGCCGTTCGGTGCGCATGTCCATGCCGCCGACGCAGGACGCCACGGTGGCTCCGGTCAGCTCGTAGAGCCATTCCAGTTCGCGCGTCACCTGTAGCGCCAGTTCGCGCGTCGGCGCCACTGCCAATGCCAGCGGCGCGGCGGCACCGGAAAAGCGTTCGGCGCCATCGAGAAGCGTCGGCGCCATGGCGAGGCCGAAGGCCACGGTCTTGCCCGAGCCGGTCTGCGCCGACACCAATGCGTCGGACTGGCCGAGCTCCAGCACCGCCTTTTGCACCGGCGTCAGCTCGGCATAGCCGCGTTTTTCCAGCGCTTGTGCCAGCGCAGGAACGACCCCTTCGAAGTTGGACATCTCGTTCTTTCGGAATTCAGGGTTCCGCGCTCATCATGGAGCACATACCGGGGCTGGCGCAGCGCCAGCCAAAACAATCTTGGCCGTTCGTACTTCCTGGCGCCGCTCTTGTACAGGGCAAGAGGTACCGCTTTCCCTTCTCCCCCTGTGGGAGAAGGTGGATCGGCGCGCAGCGCCAAGACGGTTGAGGTGTGCTGGAAGGATCGCCGTCGGTGCCAAGCTGGAGCACCCCTCATCCGACCGAGCTTTGCTCGGCCACCTTCCCCCACAAAGGGGGGAAGGGAAGAGCAGCGTCGCGCGACCAATTGACTCCTGCCGCAAACCGCGTAAAAGCCCGCTTCGAACGGGATCGTTTTTCGATGCGCGGCCTCTCGATGGCTCCTCTTGCATTCGATGCCCCCTGCCACGATGTAAACCATCGGGCCGGGCGCGTCGGCGCGTCGCCTCGTTCCGGCAAAACCCTATTCTTGGCCAAGAAAACCACCAAAACCACCACCAAAACGGTGTGATTCCCTTGGCCTAACCACCCTCTCCCGGGTCCGGCCCGGGGGACGGAACCCGCATCGGCCGGCGGGTTTTCTCCAACAAACCAAGCGGAGAGGGACAGGAGATTTCGATGAGTTTCAAGGTTGCAGTCGTCGGCGCCACGGGCAATGTGGGCCGGGAAATGCTCAACATACTGGAAGAGCGCGGCTTTCCGGTTAGCGAAGTGGTGGCGCTGGCCTCGCGGCGCAGCATGGGCACGGAAGTGTCGTTCGGCGACCGTACGCTGAAGGTCAGGCCGCTCGACCAGTATGATTTTTCCGACACCGACATCTGCATCATGTCGGCGGGCGGCAACGTCTCCAAGGAATGGTCGCCGAAGATCGGCAAGCAGGGCTGCGTGGTCATCGATAATTCGTCGGCCTTCCGCTACGACCAGGACGTGCCGCTCATCGTGCCGGAAGTGAATCCGGATGCGATCTCGCTGTTCACACGCAAGAACATCATCGCCAATCCGAACTGCTCGACGGCGCAGCTGGTCGTGGCGCTGAAGCCGCTGCATGATGTCGCGACCATCAAGCGTGTCGTCGTCGCCACCTACCAGTCGGTGTCCGGCGCGGGCAAGGAAGGCATGGACGAGCTCTTTACCCAGACCCGCGCGGTATTCGTCGCCGATCAGGTCGACGTCAAGAAGTTCACCAAGCGCATCGCCTTCAACGTCATCCCGCATATCGACGTCTTCCTCGACGACGGCTTCACCAAGGAAGAGTGGAAGATGGTCGCCGAAACCAAGAAGATGCTCGACCCCAAGATCAAGCTGACGGCGACCTGCGTGCGCGTGCCGGTGTTCATCGGCCACTCGGAAGCGGTCAATATCGAGTTCGAAAAGCCGATCACCGCCGACGAGGCACGCGACATCCTGCGCGATGCCCCCGGATGCCAGGTCTTGGACAAGCGCGAGGACGGCGGCTACATCACGCCGCTCGAATCGGCCGGCGAGGACGCCACCTTCATCTCGCGCATCCGCGAGGATTCGACCGTCGACAACGGCCTGTCGATGTGGGTCGTCTCCGACAATCTGCGCAAGGGCGCGGCGCTGAACGCCGTGCAGATCGCAGAGTTGCTGATCGAGCGTGGCCTGATCCAGCCGAAGCAGAAGGCGGCTTAGTTTTCGCTCACGGGCCGTGTCGCCGCTGCCGCGGCGGGCCCTCCGCGAGGGCGCCGGACGACCGGCGGCCCGCGGTCGCGGGCTCGGCGCCTCTCTTCCTTCTCCCCTTGTGGGAGAAGGTGGATCGGCGCACAGCACCGAGACGGTTGAGGGGTGCTGGAAGGAATGAGACATCGGTGCTTTCTGGAGCACCCCTCATCCGACCGAGCTTCGCTCGGCCACCTTCTCCCACAAGGGGAGAAGGGAAGGCCTGCACCTACCTATGTTCGCAGGTGCTGATTTCAGCCTGCGTTGTCCCTGGCCAACTGGCGCAGCAACCCCAATGCCTCCCGAGCCCGGTCCGCGGGGACGAACAGGTGGTCGTGATAAAAGCCCGAGACCGGATTGACGCCCATGCCGGCGGCGGCGAGCCGCGCGGTGATGGCGGCGAGGAAGCCGACTGCTTCCAGCGACGAGTGAATGTTCAGCGTGATCATCCGGCAGCGGAATGAAGCGGCCAGCCCCGTGATATGGGCGGCCATCTCAGTTACAATCAACGTCGTGCCCTCGCGCTCGCGAAACATCATGACCGGATCGAGGCCTTCCGGCCGGAGAACGCCGGGCGCCAGCGTCGCGAAGACATAGGTGCCATCGAGCAATTCCGGCGTCATCGATGCCAGCAGCTTTTTCAGATCGGTCTCGCCGGTCATTTTTCTCGCCTGAACAGGGATGCCTCACCGCCGCGCAATTTCCTCAATATCCGCAACTGCCGGATGCCGATAGTCCGCACACCGCGCGACATCGCGATGTCGCTGGCGGCCGGGCTTGCGCATCTGTCCGATCGCACAATACAGGAGTTGAGGGCCGACGCCGGTCCGTGAAAGGCCCTTCGATGATCGTTCGCCCGCGCCCCACCTTTCTGCAGCTGTTCTTCGTCATGCGCGGCTCCGTGGTGCCGCGCATCCTGCCGCAGATCCTTGGCTTCGCGCTTTATTCGGCGGTCATTCTTGTCGTGGCGCGCCAGTTTCACCTCGACCTCGGCGCCTTCAGCATCGCGCCTTTCGGGTTGGTGGGCGTCACCTTGTCGATCTACCTTTCGTTCCGCAACAATGCCGCCTATGACCGCTGGTGGGAGGCGCGCAAGCTGTGGGGCGCGCTGGTCTTCGAAATCCGCAATCTGGCCCGCGCCACCACCAGCCTCATTCCCGACCAGGTCGAGCAGCGCGCCCTGCTGATGGAGGCGCTGGCCTTCTGTCACTTTCTGCGCGGACAGTTGCGCAAGATCGACAGCGTGAAAGACGCCAGCGCCTTCATCGATGCCGAGGCGGAGCGGGCCGCAAGCTTCGCCAATCCGGCGGACGAGATGGTCAGGCGCATGGGCCGGCGCGCCAATGCCCAGCGCCGGGGCGGTGACCTCGACGCGATCGGCTTCCGCATCCTGGATGAAAGACTGGCGTCGATATCGGCCATCCAGGCCGGCTGCGAGCGGATCGCCGGCACGCCATTGCCCTTCGCCTATACGCTGCTGGTGCACCGCACGGCCTACATCGTCTGCCTGCTTCTACCCATCGGCCTGATCTCGACCGCCGGCTGGGCAACGCCGCTGTTCACGGCGCTGATCGCCTACACCTTCTTCGGTCTCGACGCGCTTTCGGAAGAACTCGAGGATCCGTTCGGCACCGAAGCCAACGACCTTGCCCTCGACGGCCTGTGCCGCGTCTGCGAAATCTCGGTGTTCGAGGCGCTTGGCGAGACGCCGCCGAAGATGATCCCGGCTCAGAGGTTCTACTTCTCCTAATATCCGGTCCAGCTTGCCGCCCGCGACCGGACGGATCAAAAAGACTCCAGGACCCTGTAGGATTGCCGCCCAATGCCGCGTCCTTGGTTCGACCCCGCAAAAGGGCTCAAACCAACCGGAGGGAAGAACCAATGAACATTTCCGAAGCCGCGCCCGTCTCGTCCGGCGCCTTGTGGACCGGTCGCGTGTTCAGCGGCCTCATTGTCCTGTTCATGATCTTCGACGGCGCCATCAAGCTGCCGCCGCTCGACGTGGTGACCCAGTCGATGGTGCCGCTCGGCTGGCCGGCCGATCCGAATGTCGCGCGCATGCTTGGTGCCATCGGCCTGGTCTCGACGGCGCTCTACGCATGGCCGCGCACCTCGGTGCTCGGCGCCATCCTGCTCACCGCCTATATGGGCGGCGCCATCGCCACCAACGTACGTGTCGACAACCCTTTGTTCTCGCACACGCTGTTCGGCGTCTATCTCGGCATCATCCTGTGGGGCGGCCTCTATCTGCGCGACCCCCGCGTGCGCGCGCTGATCCCGTTCAGCCGATAATTCCGGAGGAGAGAAAAATGTTCAGCACCATCCTCATCATCCTGGTCATCATCATTGCCGCCGTTCTCATCTACGCCGCGACACGGCCGAATGATTTCGTCACCACCCGCACGGCCACCATCAAAGCCCCGCCTGAAGCGATCTTCCCGCTGATCAACGATTTCAGCCGCTGGCCGACATGGTCGCCCTATGAAAAGATCGACCCGGATATGAAGCGGACGCTCTCCGGCGCGGCAAGCGGCAAGGGTGCCGCCTATGCCTGGGAAGGCAATGGCAAGGCCGGCAAGGGCCGCATGGAGATCGTCACTTCCGTTCCGTCCTCGCTGGTTTCGCTCAAGCTCGATTTCGAGAAGCCGTTCCGCGCCAACAACACGGTCGACTTCACCTTGGTGCCCTCAGGCGAGAACACCGCCGTCAGTTGGGCGATGCGCGGCAGCCGGCCCTTCATCGCCAAGCTGATGGGCCTTTTCATGAATTTCGACACGCTGATCGGCAGGGATTTCGAGGCCGGTCTCGCCAATCTGAAACGCAACACCGAGGCATGAGCGGCGTGGGACGCCGCTGCTTGTCCGAGCGCGCGGTGCCTCGATCTTCGATCTTTTCGGATCAAATTAGCCGTCTGAGAGTTAAGGGCTTGGCGGCGAGACGGCGACCCGCGTGTGAGAGGAACCAAAATGAAGAAGATCTTGACTGTTCTGGTGTTGGCGACGGCGCTCGGTGCATGTTCGCAGACGGAAAAAGGCGCGGCCGTGGGCGGCCTTGGCGGTGCCGCGGTTGGCGCGGCCGTTGCCGGGGATCCGGTCCAGGGCGCTGTCGTCGGCGGTGCTGTCGGCGCCGTGGCGGGCGCCCTGATCGGCCATGCCAGCGAAAGCGGCCAGTGCCGGTACCGCGATCGCCATGGGCGGGTCTATATCGACCGCTGCCCGAGCGGCTATTAAGCGCTCTTGGGACCGCGGACAGCAGAACGGCGGGCATAGGCCCGCCGTTCTCGTATCCGCTAGGGATGCGAAGCGATTACTCCGCCGTGGCGGCCTCTTCCGCCGGCGCGGCGGCTGCGGCCGCAACAGCGGCAGCGGCGTCGTCCTGCGCCTTCTTCAGAAGTGCCGCGCGTTCCTGGGCCTTCTTGCCCGGCTCGGCCTTCTTCGGGTTGGAGCGGGCGTCGCGCTTGGCAAGGCCGGCCTCGTCGAGGAAGCGCAGCACGCGGTCGGTCGGCTGGGCGCCGTGCGACAGCCAGTGCTTGACGCGGTCGGCGTCGACCTTGACGCGTTCGCCGTCCTTCGGCAGCAGCGGGTTCCAGGAGCCGAGCGACTCGATGAAACGGCCGTCGCGCGGCGAACGGGCGTCGGCGACGACGACGTGGTAGTAAGGACGCTTCTTCGAGCCCGCACGGGCCAGTCTGATCTTCAGTGCCATTTCTTTCTCTCCTAAAAGCTCTGATTTCGTTGATGAGATTGTGGCTGGTTGTCAGCCGGTTTTCGTCACGCCGTTGGCAGCGGCGATCTGTTCGTGGTGCCGGATCACTTCGCGGACGACGAAGTTGAGGAATTTCTCGGCGAAGTCCGGATCGAGATGCGCGTCCTTGGCCAGCTGGCGAAGACGGGCTATCTGCTGCTGCTCGCGTGCCGGATCGGCCGGCGGCAGGCCATGCTCCGCCTTCAGGACGCCGACCGCCTTGGTGCAGCGGAAGCGCTCGGCCAGCATATGGATGAGCGCGGCGTCGATATTGTCGATCGAAGCGCGATAGCCGGCCAGGACAATGCGGGCGTCCGCCATGTCTTTTTCCTCGTTCACAGCGCGCCCCTCACTTCTTCTTGCCAAGGCCGGGCAGCCCGCCGCCCAGGCCCGGCAGCTTCATGCCACCAGGCAGGCCGGGCAGGCCACCGCCGGGGAGGCCGCCGGGCAGACCCTTCATGCCGCCGAGACCAGCGGCCTGCGCCTGCTTCTGCAACGCTTCGAGCTGCTTGGGATCCATCTTCGACAGGTCCGGCATGCCGCCCATTCCACCGGGCATCATGCCGCCCCCCAAACCACCAAGTCCCATCTTGGAGGCGAGACCGCCCATCATGCCGCGCATCAGGCCGCCGCCTTTGCCCTTGCCGCCCATCGCCTTCATCATGTCGGCCATGCCGCGATGCATCTTCAGGAGCTTGTTGATCTCTGCCGCGTCGGTGCCGGAGCCGGCCGCGATGCGCTTCTTGCGCGAGTGCTTGAGAATGTGGGGGTTGGCGCGCTCGGCCTTGGTCATCGAGGAGATGATGGCGAGCTGACGGCCGAACATCTTGTCGTCGAGGCCGGCGGCGGCCATCTGGTCCTTCATCTTGCCCATGCCGGGCATCATGCCCATGATGCCACCCATGCCGCCCATCTTGGACATCTGCTGAAGCTGCTGGGCCAAATCGTTCAGGTCGAACTTGCCCGACTGCATCTTCCTGGCCATCGCCGCCGCCTGCTCGGCGTCGATGTTCTCGGCGGCCTTCTCGACGAGGCTGACGATGTCGCCCATGCCCAGGATGCGGTCGGCGATGCGCTTGGGGTGGAATTCCTCCAGACCGTCCATCTTCTCGCCGGTGCCGATCAGCTTGATCGGCTTGCCGGTGACGGCGCGCATCGAAAGGGCCGCACCGCCACGGCCGTCGCCGTCCATGCGGGTCAGCACCAGACCGGTGATGCCGACGCGTTCGTCGAAGCTCTTCGCCAGGTTGACCGCGTCCTGGCCGGTCAGCGAGTCCGCGACCAGCAGGATCTCGTGCGGGTTCGACACCTTCTTGATGTCGGCCATCTCGACCATCAGCGGTTCGTCGATATGCGTGCGGCCGGCGGTGTCGAGAATGACGACGTCATGGCCGCCGAGCTTGGCCGCCTGCACGGCGCGCCTGGCGATGTCGACGGGGCTCTGCCCGGCAATGATCGGCAGCGTCGCCACCTTGGTCTGCTCGCCGAGCTGGCGCAGCTGCTCCTGCGCGGCGGGACGCCGCGTGTCGAGCGAGGCCATCAGGACCTTCTTGTTCTGACGCTCGGTCAGCCGCTTGGCGATCTTGGCCGAAGTCGTCGTCTTGCCGGAGCCCTGCAGGCCGACCATCATGACGACGACGGGCGCCGGCGCATTGAGATCGATGGCGACGCCCTCTGCGCCGAGCATGTCGACCAGTTCGTCATGGACGATCTTGACGACCATCTGGCCGGGCTTGATCGACTTCAGCACCGCGGCGCCGACGGCCTTTTCGCGCACCTTGTCGGTAAAGGAGCGCACCACTTCAAGCGCGACGTCGGCCTCGAGCAGCGCACGGCGCACCTCGCGAAGCGCTGCCGAGACATCAGCCTCCGACAGCGCGCCACGACCGGTGAGGCCGTTCAGGATGGAGCCAAGGCGCTCCTGCAGCGATTCAAACATTCTTTGTCCTTTTCCCTGACACCCGGATGGTGCCCGAGAGGTAATGCGTTCGCGCCCCGTCTCCAAGCAAAACCCAGTCCAAACAAAAGCCAAAACCAAAAAGCACCCGGGGGCGCACAGCGCTGCCGGGTGTTGGCCTCCAGGATCGGTTTACAGCACTTGGCCTCAAAGAGGCTTCGGCGTCCTGGTCGGCTTGCTCGGAGGGATACTCGTCGCGGAATTCGAGGCGTGTAGACAGGAAATCGGCGCAAGAGTCAAGACAAGGGCCGGGCAGCAAGGCGTATGGCGGCCCTGCGAGAGATTTTCATCGTGCCCGTGTCAGCTGGCTGGCTCGGCTGTGTCAGCAGCAACCCTGAGGGGCGAGCGGGGATGAAGCAGCAAGACGATCGTCAGCAGGCTGCTGACGATGCCGATCATGGCGATGAGAACCGCGTCCGTCGTTGTCCAGCCCGACCCTTCGAGCGGCGTGGCGGTGAACAGGGCGAAGGAATTGTAGCTTTCCTGATGCGAGATCAGCAGGAAGCCGGTCAGATTGTTGCCGAGATGGGCGCCAAGCGCGGCACCCAGATTGCCGGTGGCATAGACCACGAGCGTCAGCAGCAGCGCGAAAGCGGCGATCGAGGCCAGTACGCAGGCGTTGATGGCGGCGGATGAGTTCGTGCTCCAGTGCAGCGCGGTGAACAGCAGGCCGGGCAGCAGCGCCCAGATGAACGGGCTTCTGAAGCGGTAGGCCAGACCGCGCAGCAGGTAGCCGCGAAACAGCACCTCTTCCGACGATGTCTGCAGCAAGGTGAGCGCGACGATCGGGATCAGGAACAGCAACCAGGACGACAGGCTAATCGTGCCGCGCGCGATCCCGGGCTCCAGGAGGTAGAGCAGGATTTCGGATATAAGCGAGGTGATCAGCACCGCGACCAGCCCTTTGAGGAAATCCGGCCGGCAAACACGCCGGCTGTTGCCAAGAAGTGCCGACAAGGGTTCGCCATGGACCCAGCGCATCGCGATCCACAGGCCGATCCAGATTCCGGCGAAGGAGCCAAGCGCGCCGAGGATGCCGATGGGCGAGGCGAGGAAACCCTGCATCCCGCCGGCAGGCGCGGCCCCGCCCTTCGAAGCCTGCCAGGTAAACAAGGCATAGGTCCCGCCAACCAACACGATCGCGGTGGATATCACCCAGAACAGGACGACGATCCCTGTCCCGAAAAACAGTCGCCACAAGGTGGTTTTGTGGTTTGGCGAATGCCGGTAACGTTCGAAGGCGGCAGGGTCAGATATCACGACGGTTCCTTTGCCGAATCCATCACCTGCTGATCTAGCCGATGGGCCTGAAGACCGGAATCGATTTCGCAAAGGAGCGGCGCGCGCCTGCACTTCCGATCCAGGCGCGCGCCAGAAACATCGACTGGCCCTGCATGCTCGAGCGGCGGTGTTGTCGCGGCCGCTTGAGAAAGCCTATGTCAACGCATCACGTACATGATGCGCCGTGTCTGCGGGTCGATCAGCGCCTGCTGACCGTTCACATAGACATAGCGATATTTATAGTCCGGGATCGTGCGCAGCTCGACGGTGTCGGGCAAAGTCGCGCCAGTCACCACCTCGCCGTCGAGATAGACCGGGTCGACGCGGTGGGTATCGACATAGGTCCGGATTTCAGCCGGAGGCGCGGGAAAGTCGCCCACGACCGGATCGCTGGAGATGATCGCGCCGGTATAATCATTCGAGTAGTTGCCGATGTCTTCCGGCGGCGAGACGATCGCGACGCTGGAACCGTGCGGCCGCTGCGTCAGCACCACCCGGCTGCCGCCGAAATCGGCCGTCACATAGTCGGAATAGACCCAGCCCTGGCCGCCCGCTTCGGCAATGGTGCACCATTTGCTGTTCTCGATGCAGCCATTGAGCGTTGCCGACTGGCCAGCGGCGAGCACGCCGATGACTGGATATTGTGGGCCGGGGCCGGCGCGCACGTTGAGATCGGTGACGGCCGAGACGGCTGTGTCGGCAAGCGCGGCACCCGACATCACGGCCAACATGCCGGCGACCGCGGGAAACAACAGGGATTTCATGGGTTCTCTCCGTTTTCATGGTCCCTCGGCGGTGAAAACGGCGCAGCGGCGCATGCGTTCCGGCTAAAGCGCCGTTGCCAACTCACGATTTGTTCCCGCGTCTTTCGGCAAACCGGTCAGAAGGTCGTGAACGAAGGCCAGTTTTCGAGCCGTGACGTCCGAAATGACGAAGGGGTAGAGATCCGGCAGACCCATGCAGCGGTTGATCGAATTGGAGGCTTCCGACAGCACCAGCCAGCGGGCGAGGATCTTGTCGAAAGGCTCGGGTCTGTTCGCAGGCTCGGAAGGGGCTGCCTGCAGCCGGCCGCCGGTGTCGCCCCGCGGCAAGTCGTTGGCCTCCACCGTCTCCAGCCGCCCAAGCGGGAAGTTCAGCGCATGGACCATCTCCAGCGTGTCGGTGATGTGCAGATGGTGGGCCCATGTCTCGGCCCAGTCCTCCCACGGATGCGAGGTCGCATAGGCCGAGATGTGATCTTGCTGCCAGTCGGGCGCGGCACCATTGGCGTAGTAAGTCTTCAGCGCCTGTTCGTAGTCGGCGCGCTCGTCGCCGAACAGGGCGCGGAAGGCTTCCAGCCTTTGCGGATCGTCGCGGATCAGGCGGTCCCAGTAGTAATGGCCGAGTTCGTGCCGGAAATGGCCGAGCAGCGTGCGGTAGTTCTCGCCCATCTCGACACGGCGCTTCTCGCGCTCGGCGGAATCGGCCTCGGCAACGTTGAGCGTGATCAGGCCATTGTCGTGGCCGGTCAGGATGCGTTCGCCGCCGGGGCCGCCGCCGATCGGATCGGCAAGGAAGTCGAACGCCAGGCCCACCTCCTCGGCGGGCGCATGCTTGGGCGCGACCGGCAGGCCGAAGGCGAGCAGCGAATAGACGGCACGCTTCTTCGCCGCCTCGACCCGGATCCAGCGGCGGCGGTTGCCGTCGACCGAGAGATCGGGGATCAACTGGTTCAGCGCGCAGGCACGGCAGAAAACCCGCCCCGGCTCGGCCATCCAGTTGCAGGCGCATTCATCGGCATTGGTGCATTGGATGATGCCGTCGACGCCGGACAGGACAAAGCGCGCCTGTTCGGGGTCGTAGAGCACGCGGCTGGAGCAGTTCAGACACCGGGCGTTCTCGAAGTACAGGCGGTGGCCGCATTGCGGGCAGTCGAAGAGTTTCATCTCGGTCTCGGCGTGCGGGGAGGTGTCGCTTCGAAAACGCGGGCCTTCAAACGTCGTTCCCTACGGTGACGCCAATCAGCAACACGGCAGGTGGATCAGCCGGCTCTCGGCCGCGTTCGCCACAATAATTACTTGATCGTAGGTAAATTCCCCGGCATTCGCCAGCACGGCGCCGCGGACGGTGACAAATGTGCGTTTCGCTGGCAAATTCGCAACTGGGACGTGAATCAGGCAACCAGGAGAACAACATGGCATTTCTT
Organism: Mesorhizobium sp. B2-4-15; assembly: GCF_006658505.1. GTDB lineage: Bacteria > Pseudomonadota > Alphaproteobacteria > Rhizobiales > Rhizobiaceae > Mesorhizobium. The sequence continues at coordinate 75,231 of NZ_VFUZ01000010.1, read as the reverse complement.
GCCAAGGGTAGGATTTTAGCGGCCGCGGTGGTGGCTGTGCTTGGGCTTGCGACGACCGCGCAGGCGGCGCCAAGCTGTGGCAAGAACGGCGCCGGCTTCGATACCTGGAAACAGGATTTTGCCGCGGAGGCCAAGGCCGAAGGTGTAGGTTCGAGGGGTCTGGCGGCTCTCGCCGGCGCGACCTACGCGACAAGGACGATCGCCGCCGACCGCGCCATCCATAAGGCTTTCAGCGGTTCGGTGGACGATTTCATGAAGCGCCGTGGCGGGGCGGCGATCATTTCCAAGGGCCGTGCGCTGAAGAAGTCGAACGCGGCGTTGTTCGACCAGATCGAGCAGAACTATGGCGTATCGCCGGGTGTGCTGCTCGCCATCTGGGGCATGGAGACCGGCTTCGGTGCCTCCATGGGCAACCAGAACACGATCTCGGCCATTTTGACGCTGACCTATGATTGCCGCCGTCCGGACTACTTTCACCCGCATGCCATTGCGGCCTTGAAGCTGGTCGATCGCGGAACGTTGACCGCCTCGTCGGTCGGCGCCATGCATGGCGAGATCGGCCACACACAGTTCCTGCCCGGGAATGTCCTGAAATATGGCGTGGGGAGCGGAAACCTGCGTGACAAGGCCACTGCGCTGGCCTCCACCGCCAACTTCCTCAAGGGGCATGGCTGGCAGGCCGGCGCGAGCGCGCAGGCGAATATGGGCGCCATTGCCGGCTGGAATTCCGCGAGCGTCTATCAACAGGCCATAGCCCGCATCGCGACCGCGATCGACGCCGACTGACCCGATCTTCGTCCAGCAGCAAGAGCCCGGCTATGCGCCGGGCTTTTGTCGGGTCGTAAGGAAAGCCGGCGCCGGCGCCGGCTTTCTGTTTCCCGTCGAGCCCGGATATCAGCCGTTGCGATTGCGCGCGGCGAGCGTGCGCAGCCTCAGCGCGTTGAGGCGGATGAAGCCGGCGGCGTCCTTCTGGTCGTAGGCGCCGCGGTCGTCCTCGAAGGTGACCAGCGCATCCGAATAGAGCGTCTTTTTCGACTTGCGGCCGGTGACCATGACGTTGCCCTTGTAGAGCTTCAGCCGCACCGTGCCTTCGACATCTTCCTGGCTCTTGTCGATCATCGCCTGCAGCATGACGCGTTCGGGCGAGAACCAGAAGCCGTTGTAGATGAGTTCCGCGTAGCGCGGCATGAACTCGTCCTTGAGATGCGCGGCACCGCGGTCGAGTGTGATCGATTCGATGGCGCGGTGGGCCGCGATCAGTATGGTGCCGCCGGGCGTCTCGTAGACGCCGCGCGACTTCATGCCGACGAAACGGTTCTCGACGAGGTCGAGGCGGCCGATGCCGTTGTCGCGGCCGAGGTCATTGAGCGCCGCCAGCATGGTTGCCGGTGACAGCTTCTTGCCGTTGAGCGCGATCGGATCGCCCTTCAGGAACTCGATCTCGATCTCGGTGACGACGTCCGGCGCATCCATCGGCGAAACGGTGCGCTGGTGGACGAATTCCGGCGGTTCGCTCCACGGGTCTTCCAGCACCTTGCCCTCGGAAGAGGAATGCAGAAGATTGGCGTCGACCGAGAACGGCGCGTCGCCCTTCTTGTCTTTCGGCACGGGAATCTGGTGCTGTTCAGCGAAGTTGATCAAATCGGTGCGCGACTTGAACGACCAGTCGCGCCAGGGCGCGATGACCTTGATGTCGGGGTTGAGCGCATAGGCCGACAGTTCGAACCGGACCTGGTCGTTGCCCTTGCCGGTGGCGCCGTGCGCGATTGCGTCGGCGCCGGTTTCCCTGGCGATCTCGACCAGATGCTTGGAAATCAGCGGCCGGGCGATGGAGGTTCCGAGCAGATAGGTGCCTTCATAGACGGCGTTGGCGCGGAACATCGGGAAGACGAAGTCGGACACGAATTCCTCGCGCACGTCGACGACGCGGATATCCTTGATGCCCATCATTTCGGCCTTGCGGCGCGCCGGCTCCAATTCGCCGCCCTGACCGAGATCGGCGGTGAAGGTGACGACTTCGGCGCCAAGTTCGGTCTGCAGCCATTTCAGGATGATGGAGGTGTCGAGGCCGCCGGAATAGGCGAGCACGACTTTCTTGACGTCTTTGGCCTTGGACATTTCTGCTCCGTCGATGGCGGACGCCCTGACCGGGCATCACGGATGGTCGGAGCGCCTTTTAGCAGGAACGGCAAAGCGAGCAAGCAGGCGCGGCGCCAGACTGCTGATCCAGCGTGTAGCTGGGTGCTGAACACCGGCCAGGGAAACAACTTGCCGCAATCAAAGGCTGCATTTAGCTGTCGCATTTAATCAAGTTTTCATGCCCCGTCGCTAAAAGACCCGACGGAGCTGCGCCGGCCCACAGGACCGTGCCGGGGCAGCCTCGCTCGCTTCGTCGCGAGTATCCTCGGACTTGGGCCATCCTTGATGCGCGTTATATCCTGTATCGTCACGGAGCATAATCTGTGGCTCGTTCTGCTGGCGGCGCTGATGTGCGTCACCGGATGCTGGGTGACGATCGGTCTGCTGGACCGCGCCAGGAAAACCGTTGGTGTGCAGATGCGGGGCTGGCTGTTCCTGGCCGCGGTCGCGGCCGGCTCCTCGGTCTGGTGTACGCATTTCATCGCCATGCTGGCCTACCAGCCCGGTGCGCCGATCACCTTCGATCCGGCGCTCACCATGATATCCCTGGTCATCGCCATGGTCGGAACCGGAACGGGCTTCGGCCTTGCTCTGGACAAAGGCCGCGGTCTGGTGCCGGAATGGGGCGGATGCCTTGTCGGATTGGCGATCTCAGCCATGCATTATACCGGCATGAAGGCCTATCACGTGGCCGGCATCGTCGAGTGGGACGCCCGCTATGTCGTCGCGTCGCTGCTGATCTCGATGGTGTTTTCCGCCGCCGCGATCGGCCAGGCGGTGCGCCGGCCGTACCGCTGGTCGCACTATCTCGGCATCGGGCTGCTGGTGCTGGCGATCGTCGGCCTGCATTTCACGGCAATGGCCGCGGTGGCGGTGACGCCGCTCTCCTTCATCACCACGGGCACCAATCCCGATATCCTGGAAGCGATGGCCGTCGCGGTCGCCGTTGTCGGCCTGATCGTCGCCGCCACCGGCTTCGCCAGCTATCTGATCGACGAGCGCGGCCGGCTCGAGAGCTTCGAGCGGCTCCAGCATCTCGCCCTCAACGACGCGCTTACCGGTCTTGCCAACCGTGTCTCCTTCAACGACCGCCTCGACCATGAGATCAAGCGTGCGCGCGAGGATCAGGATGCGATGACCGCCGTCATCGTCATCGATCTCGACCGTTTCAAGGAAATCAATGACCTCAGGGGACACGCGGCCGGCGACCAGGCGCTCAAGATCATCGCCCGCAGGCTGGCGAAACTCGTCGGCGACGGCGAGTTCGTCGCCCGGCTCGGCGGCGACGAATTTGCCGCCATCAAGCGCTTCAAGGACCAGAAGGATCTTATCGGCCTGGTCTCGCGGCTGGAAAAATCGTTGTTCGAGCCCGTGCGGCTCGACGATTTCGAGACCGTCACCGGCGCCAGCATCGGCGTTGCCGTCTATCCGCGTGACGGCGCCGACCGGGAGAGGCTGGTCAGCAATGCGGACCTGGCCATGTACCGGGCCAAGAACGACGTGACGCGGGCCGTCTGCTTCTATGAATCGGCCATGGACGAGACGGCGCGGGCGCGCCGCACGCTGGCCAACGACCTTCGCCAGGCGATCGAACGCGGCGAGCTGTCGCTGCACTATCAGGTGCAGAGCTCGGTCGCGACCGGCGCCACCTGTGGCTACGAGGCGCTGCTGCGCTGGACCCACCCCGTGCACGGCATGATCCCGCCGGCCGAGTTCATCCCGATCGCCGAGGAGAATGGCTCAATCCTGGCGATCGGCGAATGGGTGCTGCGCACCGCTTGCCGCCAGGCGGCGTCCTGGGACAATGGCCACAAGATCGCGGTCAACCTGTCGCCGGCACAGTTCGCCCACGCCGACCTCGCCAAGCTCACACACCAGATCCTGGTCGAGACCGGGCTGTCGCCGAAGCGCCTCGAACTCGAACTGACGGAATCGACAATCGTTGCCGACAAGGTTCGCACGCTGCACGTGCTGCGCCAGATCAAGGCGCTGGGCGTGACGATCGCGATCGACGATTTCGGCACGGGCTATTCCTCGCTCGACACGCTGCGCTCGTTCCCTTTCGACAAGATCAAGCTCGACCGTTCGTTCATGGCCGATGTCGAGCGCAGCCCGCAGGCCAAGGCGATCATCCGCGCCGTGCTGACACTGGGGCGCAGCCTCGACATTCCAGTGCTCGCCGAGGGCGTCGAGACCCATGTCCAGCTCAGCATCCTGCAAGTCGAGGGTTGCAACGAGGCGCAGGGCTATTTCCTCGGCCGACCCAAACCAATCGACCAGATCGTGCTGACCGGCGCGGCGGTCCCCACGCTTGCCGAGATCGATCGGCCGGTTGCCGCTTAGCGCCAGCCTCCAGTTCGGCGCGGCTTGGCGCATCCTGCATCGGCATGCGGTCCAGCGGCTCACCGTTTTTGCGGACCGCTGGATTCCTTTTTTGACGCGCACCTGGCTTGAACAATGCGGGCGCGCCCCGGAGCGCCCCGGAGCCAGGCGACACGCCTTCAGGTCTGCGATCTCAAAACACTGCTCGTCCGAAGTCGCCCCCCTGTCCTGGCGGCGCATCAATCGCGCCTTCGCGCCTTGATAGCCGCTTGACAGCCGGCAATGCCGCCACTACGAAGTTGTAGACCTAACCAGACATTTGAAGAATGACCACGCCAAAACCCTCCCAATGGTTGCAAGTCTCGGACCTGCCAGGCCCCGATGCCCCGAGACGCCAGTTGGCCCACCCTGGCCGCTGGATCAGCGGCGCGATCGGGCTCTTGATCCTGGCGCTGCTGGTGCGCGCTTTCGCGATGGGGCAGATCCGGTGGGATGTGGTCGGGCAATTCCTCACCGCCCGCGTCATTATCGTCGGGTTTGGCTGGACGTTGTTGATCTCCGCCTGCGCATTGGCCCTGGGCGTCCTGCTTGGATTGGGATTCGGCATCATGCGCACGGCGGCCAACCCGACGCTGAGGTTTGCCGCCTGGCTTTATGTCTGGATCTTTCGCGGCACGCCGGTGCTCCTGCAGCTCCTGATCTGGTTCAACATCGGGCTGGTCTTTCCGCGTCTTTACATTCCAGGCCTGGTTGACGAGCGGATGGTTGACGTGGTGACCCCTTTTGTTGCCGCCGTCCTGGGGCTTGGCGTCAATGAAGGGTCCTACCTCACGGAGGTCGTGCGCGGCGGCATCGGGTCCGTGGACCGCGGCCAGATCGAGGCGGCCAACACGCTGGGCATGACCCCTGGCCAGACGATGCGGCGGATCGTCCTGCCGCAGACCCTGCGGCTGATCCTGCCGGTCCTGGGCAACAGCGCCGTCGGCATGCTCAAGTTTTCTTCGCTCGCCGCGACCATTGCCATGGGCGAAATGCTGAACGCCGCGCAGCGGATCTACTTCATCAACGGCGCCGTCATCGAACTGCTTTTCGTCTGCTCGATCTGGTACCTGACCGGAACCACGCTTTTGTCGACCGGTCAGTTCTATCTGGAACGCCATTTCGGCCAAAGCGCCGCCAGCGCTGGGAGCCGCCGGCAATGGTTCAAGACGCGGTCGCGACAGGCGATTGCTTCGGGTGAAGCATGAGTCTCGCGGTCAAGGCGGTCGGCATCCGCAAGCGGTTCGGCACCCACGAGGTGCTCAAGGGGCTCGACCTGGACGTTAGCTATGGCGAGGTGGTCTGCATCCTCGGCCCGTCCGGCAGCGGCAAAAGCACGTTCCTGCGCTGCATCAACCACCTCGAGGTCCCGAATGCGGGCTATGTCTGGATAGACGGCTCGATCGTGGGCTACGAACCGCGCGCCGGCGTGCTGCACGAGCTGCCGGTCCGCCGCCTGCGCGCCCAGCAACGCCAGCTGGGGATGGTGTTCCAGCACTTCAATCTCTTTGCCCACCGCACCGTGCTGGGCAATGTCATCGAGGGGCCCATGGTCGTGCGTGGCCTGCGCCGTGCCGAGGCGGAGGCACGCGCCATGGAACTCCTGCATCAAGTCGGCATGGCCGACCGGGCGTCGAGCTATCCCTCGCGGCTTTCGGGTGGGCAGAAGCAGCGCGTCGCCATCGCCCGTGCGCTGGCGATGGAGCCCCGCGTGATGCTGTTCGACGAACCGACCAGCGCGCTCGACCCCGAACTGGTGGGCGAAGTGCTGGAGGTGATGCGCGGCCTCGCCAGAGGCGGCACCACCATGATTGTCGTCACACACGAGATCGGCTTTGCCCGCGAGGTCGCCGACCGCGTTCTGGTGATGATCGATGGCGAGATTCGGGAAATGGGAAAACCCGAACAGGTTCTGAGCAACCCCGGTGATCCGCGGGTCAGAACATTCCTCAGTCGCGTGCTGTCCTGAGACAGGGCGCGCAAATTTTCACAATGGGAGAACTAAAAATGACACGACCGTTTTCGCTGGTTCAGCACTTTGCCTCTGTTGCCCTTCTAGGCTTGGCTGTGTGCAGCCCGGCCCGGGCCGCGACCGATGAAGCCGCGGCGGCCAAGCTGCCGGATGCCGTGCGCAGCGCCGGCAAGCTCAATGTCACCATCAGCCTTGCCTACCCGCCGATGGAATATAACGATGCCGGCTCAAGCGACCTCAAGGGCTTCGACATCGATCTGGCAAAGGCCATCGCCGATCGGCTTGGCCTGAAGGCCGATTTCCAGAACGTCGAATTCCCGCAGCTCATTCCACAGGTCGTCACGGGACGTTCGGACCTGATCATGACGGCATTCTCCGACAAGGTCGAACGCCAGACGCAGCTGGATTTCATCGATTACTTCAAGACCGGCAATGTCTTTTATACCGCTGTCGACCTGAAGGACTCGGTCAAGACCGAGGCCGATCTGTGCGGCAAGACCATCGCGGTCGCAACCGGCACCAGCTGGGTTACCTGGGCCGAGGAGCTGAGCAAGAGCATTTGTGCGGCCGACAGCCAGATGAACGTCATCCAGATACCAACGCAGGCCGAACATATCATGCAGATCCGCCAGGGGCGTGCACAGGCCTCGATCATCGGGCTGGAAGGACTGCTCGACCTGATGAAGCAGGAACCTGGCAAGTTCTATCAGATCGGCGCCGTCGGCGAGATCAACCACTATGGCATCGCGCTTGCCAAGCCGAATACGCAATTGCGCGACGCTATCCTTGCGGCCCTCAACACCATGAAGGCAGATGGTACCTATGCCGGGATTCTGGACCGCTATGGCCTGAAAGAGGCCGGCGTCGAGGACTTCACGATAAACGGTGCAAAGAAGTAGAGGAACCATGCCGCGATCTGATCCGCACGATCCCTCCGCCGCCGATCCTTCCGCCGAGACAGGCCGCCCTGAAGTCGACCTGTCGCGGCTGCGGCTCGACACATATTCGGGGGAACAGCTCTACCGTCAGCTGTATCGAATGTTGCGGGCCGCAATCCTGAGCGGGGATATTGCCGAGGGGGAAGCCATCCCATCGGAAAACCAGCTGCGCGATCAGTTCGGTATAGCGCGAACCACCGTCCGCAACGCGATGTCGCTGCTGGTGTCGGAGGGATTGGTGCGGCAGATCCGTGGCCGTGGAACGATCGTTTCTCACCGCCCGGTCAGCCACAGCATCTGGAACTTCGGCAGCTTCACCGAGCTGGCTCGCCGGCAAGGCCAGCGTCCGGTCACACGCACGCTGGAGCATCAGGTCAGGGATGGCGAATTGCATCTGGTCCGGGCGCGCGGCCTCGCCAATGGCGAGGCCGTCACCTGGCTGAACGTGGACAAGTCGTGGTTGAGCCTTGAACTCTATCCCGGCATCGAAAGCTATGATTTCGCTGCGCAGTCGCTCTACGACGTGCTGCGCCGCGACTATGGCAGGCATCCGATGCGCTCGGAGCTTCTGCTGACGGTCGTGCCGCCCTCGGAGCAGCTGAAAGAGGTGTTCGCAACGGCTCCGGACGTGCCGGGCTACCTCTGCGCCAGCGGCGACGTGCTGGATGGCAACGACCGGTTGGTCGAACGAACTTCGATCGTCTACTCGCCCGCCGTCCAGATGAAATTCGCGACGCGCTGGGGACGCAACATGGCGCAGCTCCCCACCGAGCAAAGTGCAGGAGAACATAGATGAGCCGCTTCGGCGAAACCTTCACGACCCCCAAGCCGATTTTGGCAATGCTGCATCTTGCCGGCGAAGGGCATCAGGCCAAGCTTGCGCAGGCCGAGGAAGAGGCGCGCATCCTGACCGGTGAGGGCGTGGATGGGCTGGTGATCGAAAACTACTTCGGCGACGCTGACGATGTCGAGCGCGCTCTTGACCGCATCTGCGGACTGGGCCTGGGTGCCAGGATTGGCGTCAACGTGCTGCGCGACGATGCATTGGCCTTTGCACTGGCTGGCCGCTATCCTGTGGATTTCGTCCAGATCGATTCGGTTGCCGGCCATCTGCCGCCGCAAGCCGATGCGCCCTTCGCGGCGGAACTCGCGGCACGCAGGGCCGCCGTTCCGGTGCTGCTGCTCGGCGGGGTGCGTTTCAAATACAAGCCTGTCCTTTCCGGCCGGCCGGAGGCCGACGATGTCCGGATCGGTGCCGCCCGTTGTGACGCGCTGGTCGTGACCTCGAACGCAACCGGCGAGCCGACGGAGCTGAGCAAGGTGGCGAGATTCCGTGCCGCGACCGGCGGAACGGTGCCTCTCCTGATTGGCGCGGGGATGACGGAAGCCAATGCCGCCGAACAATTGGCGGTCGCCGATGGCGCGATCGTGGGAAGCTGGCTGAAGCGCGATCACCGGGATACCGGCGCGATGGAAGCCGACCATGTCGTGCGCTTCATGCGGGCCGTACGTTCCCTGCGGGCCGCGGCATGACGCGGGATCATATCGTGGCACGCCCCGCGACCGCCGAGGCGTTCGCGCGCTTCGGCACCGTCTATGACCTTGTCGGCGGCAGCGACCGGAAGGTCGTCTGGACGCTTGGCGACGGCTGGCAGGACGGTTTCACCGACAAGCCGCTGATCGGCGGCAGCGGCCATCTCGGCATGACTCGCGGCGGAGCCGCTCCTTGGCATTGCACGGAAATGGAACGCCACCCCGGCACGGAAGAGGCCATCTTCTGCGCGGATCAACCGATCGTCCTGGCGGTGGCTCCGGCTTCCGCCATGGCGGCGCCCCGCCGCGACGAGATCGAGGCATTCGTGATTTCACCCGGCCAGGCGGTGGTGATGGATCGAGGTGTCTGGCACGATGCCTGCCGGGGCCTGACACGCCCGACGCCCTATTTCTGGATGGCGGTCTGCGGACTTGGCGCCAGCCCCTGGATTCCCATCGAGGGCGGGGCGCTTCTGGTCCGCGCGGACGCCAACCAGGGAACGCTTGCATGACCGCCTTCTTCATCGGCGATGTGGCGCTTGACGAATACTACACCGCCGACCGCTGGCCGGGCCGCGCCGACAAGGGCATGGTCACCGAGATGCCGGCCGAAGCGGGCGGGTCGATCGCCAACGCCGCCGTCGTCCATGCGGCCCTCGGCGGGGCAACCGAGTTCATATCGCTGCTGAACGACGGCCCGCTGTCGCGGCGCCTGATCGCCGATTTGCGCGCCAATAATGTCGGCGTGGCGCATATGCTGACCGATCCGGCCATTCCAGAATCGCGCAACCTGATCTTCCTGGTCGACGGCGAACACATCGTGCTGACTGTGGAAATGGGCCAGCAACCGATGTGGCTGCCAGCGGCGACACTGGCGGCGCTGCGTGCACCGGGCTTTCTCTACACGACGCTCTACCGCGCTCGCCGGCTGCATTGCCGGATCGGCGGCGAGGTGCTTGCGCAGGCAAGATTGCTGGCTGATCTGCGCGAGCATGGGCGCCGCATGATTTTCGACCTGGATGTCGGCGGCTGCAGCGCGGAGGATCTGCCCTATCTGTCCGGGGCCGAGGCCGTCATCTTCAACCAGGTGGGCTTTCGCACCGCCTTCGGGCATGACGATCTGTCGCTCATTGGCGACTGGATGCGGGCGGCAAGGATCTCATGGGTGGTTCGTACCCTGGCAAGCGATGGAGCCGAGGCGAGCAATGGCGAGGCAATTCTTCGCACGCGGGGCTATCCGGTCGAGGTGGTCGACGTGACCGGTGCCGGCGACACTTTCGGCGGAACCTTGACCTGGTGCCTGTCGCGCGGGCAGGCCTTCGCCGAGGCACTCGATTTTGCCGTGGCGGCGGCCTCCCGCTCGGTCACCATCCATGGGCCGAGGGGTGGCAAGGCCAGGCTTGAACAGGTTTGCGCGTGGCGCGACGCAGCTCGCCCTGCTGTGTCTGGCGCCATGGCCGCGCATCCTGTATAGGCACACGCATTCCCAGAGCGGTCCATCGTTTCACGGACGGCGAGCCGTTCTGTCTCCTCTCCTTGTCTGACGCAATTCCGCCCGGAAAGCCGTTTCGCACTTTTCCCGGGACTGTTCTGGGGCCATGCATGTCCTTCATTCCCGACACCACCACGCTGATCCAGTTCGCCATCGCCACCGTGATCCTGGCGATCACGCCCGGGCCGGACATGACCTTGTTCGTGTCGCGTACGCTGAGCCAGGGGCGCGCCACCGGCTTCGCCTCGATGGGGGGCGCGCTGTGCGGCACGCTGATCCACACCACACTGGTGGTGGTCGGCGTCTCGGCGCTGATCGTCGCCTCGCCGATGGCATTCTTCGCGCTGAAGATCTTCGGCGCCGGCTATCTCGTCTTTCTCGCCTGGCAGGCGATCGCCAAGGGCTCGGCCTTTTCGCCGGAGAAGAAGACAGGGCCGCAAATCTCGCTGCTGCGCAGTTGGGCGGCGGGGCTCGGCGTCAATCTGCTCAACCCTAAGATCATCCTGTTCTTCATGACCTTCCTGCCGCAGTTCGTCTCCGCGCATGACCCGAACGCGCCGGGAAAGCTGTTTTTCCTCGGCGCCATGTTCATCGTGCTGTCGATTCCGGTAACGGCGCCGATGGTGCTGGCGGCGGAAAAGTTCTCGGCGGCGATGAAGGCCAGCCCGCGCGTCACACGGGTGGTCGACTATCTTTTCGCTGGCGTCTTCTCGGCCTTCGCTCTCAAGATCCTGACCGCCCAGGCGAAGTAGAGGCCTCCCGTTTGGCCAGGATCTCAAGCGAAAACCGGTTTTCGCTTTTCGCTGGCGCGATCCTTCGGCGGGATCATGGCCTGGCTTCGTCCCCCAGCCACCAGCTTCCGGCCCAGCGCCCGGCGCTGAGCCAATAGAAGATGCCGCCGACCATGCCGCCGCCGATCACCGCCATGATCGGGTTGGTGCCGGTGACCGCGAAGGTGGTGTCGCCGGCCTGATCGACAAGGCCGAGGAAGACGGCCGCGACCACCGCGCCCGACAGTGCATAGAACAGCCAGTCGCGCCGGCCGAGGATTTCGGCAACCAGGATGACGATCGCCGCCGGCATGAAGGCAAAATAGGCGACGAACAGGGCGACGAAGGGAATTGAGAAATACAGCGAAGCCGTCGCTGTCGGGTGCGTGTGGTCCGGCGTATAGCCGTGCGACGCCAGGAACAGGATGTTGAGGAACGCGCTCGCCGCCAGCGAGGCGACGGCGTAGCCGAACAGGATGATGGCAAAGCGGACGATGTAGGCGACGAGACGGTTCATCGCGGACTCCGCGGCATGAGGTGACCGGACTTGCGTCCAGCCACAAGCCAATAGACCGAACCGGCGGCGGTGCCGGCCGTGGCCAGGAATCCGAGAAAGCCCGGATTGAAGACAAATCCACCGGCCGAGCCCGGGATAAAAACGCCAAACGCGATGGACGTGATCGCACCCGTGACCGCGAAGTAGAACCATCCTCGCAGGCAGAGCCGCTCGGCGAGGAAGATCGCGGGCCCAACGATCAGCAGCGCGCAGACCGCCACGGTCAACACGGCAAGCGGGAAGGAACCCAGCCAGTCGAACGCGAAGACCATGGACCAGTTGTCATCCTCGATCCCTGCCAGAAGCGCGATCAGCAGCACGGGCACCAGAATCGAGGTCAGCACGGCGGCGACATAACCGACCGCTATCATGGCGATGCGCTTGAGCCCGGCGACGAGACGGCTCACGCCTCGCCGTGCCCCGCGATCATCATGGCTTCCAGCGCCAGCCGGTCGACCTTGCGCATGCGCTCGGATTCCGACTTCAGCTGGCCGCAGGCGGCCAGGATGTCGCGGCCGCGCGGCGTGCGGATCGGCGAGGCATAGCCGGCATTGTTGATGTAGTCGGCGAACTTCTCGATCGTTTCCCAGTCCGAGCACTGGTAGTTGGTGCCCGGCCACGGGTTGAACGGGATCAGGTTGATCTTGGCCGGGATGCCCTTGAGCAGCTTGACCAACGCCTTGGCATCCTCGAGCGAATCGTTGACGTCCTTCAACATCACATATTCGAAGGTGATGCGCTTGGCGTTCGACAGGCCGGGGTAGGCGCGGCAGGCGGCGATCAGTTCCTTGAGCGGATATTTCTTGTTGATCGGCACCAGGAGGTCGCGCAGATCGTCATTGGTGGCGTGCAGCGAGATCGCCAGCATGACGCCGATTTCCTCGCCGGTGCGGAAGATTTCCGGCACGACGCCGGAGGTCGACAGCGTGATGCGGCGCTTGGACAGCGACAGGCCGTCGCCGTCGGAGGCGATCAGCAGCGCCTTCTTCACCGCCTCGAAATTATAGAGCGGCTCGCCCATGCCCATCATGACGACGTTGGATACCTTGCGGCCCTCGGCCGGCACGATGGCGCCATCGGGCGTGTCGCGGTCGGGAAAATCACCGAGCCGGTCGCGCGCGGTGAGCAACTGGGCGAGGATTTCTTCCGCCGTCAGGTTGCGCACCAGCTTCTGCGTGCCGGTATGGCAGAATGAGCAGGTGAGCGTGCAGCCGACCTGCGAGGAGATGCAAAGCGTGCCGCGGCCTTCCTCGGGAATGTAGACGGTCTCGATCTCGACCGGCCGGCCGGCGCCGCGCGGCGGGAAGCGGAACAGCCACTTTCGCGTGCCGTCGGAAGAAATCTGTTCCTCGACGATCTCTGGCCGGGCGATGGTGAAGTGCCTGTCCAGTTCGGCGCGCAAATCCTTGGAGATGTTGAACATGCCGGCGAAGTCGGAAACGCCGCGCACATACATCCAGTGCCAGAGCTGCTGGGCGCGCATTCTTGCCTGGCGTTCCGGCACCGCACCGGACGCAACGAGAGCCTCCGCCAGCTCGGCGCGCGTCAGGCCGATCAGCGACGGCTTTTCGGAGGACATGGCGCGGGCGCGCAACGCGTCACGGGCACCGTCGGCGGTGAGGTTAAGCGAAAGGGTCATGGTTGCACTGATATAAGCGGTTTGCGGCCGATTTCATCCATCGTGCCGGACATCAAGCGCGGCGCATAGCACAGGTTGAGCGCGGAGTCATGCGCGGGCGAAGCGACCGGCTCGTCATGCGGAACCGCCAAGGTCTTCTACTCCGCCGTCGCCGCCAGCGCTCCGGTCACATGTTCGTGTTGAGGTAACAGCAAGTCCCGTGGCCGCGAAGGCTGAAAGGGGCAACTGTGCTCCGGAAAAATGGGAGTTCGTGGAATGCACTCGATCAAGCTTGTTTTTATTGGCAGCCTTGTCGGCCTGTCCGCCTCGCAGGCTTTTGCCGAAGACGCTATGGGCACGATGACGATGATGAAGGCCGGACAAGTGACGGCGATCATGCCGGACGGCCACATGGGCACCATGACGCCGGACGCAAAGATGAGCGGCGAAATGATGAAGATGGCGAAGCCTATCAAGCATTGCATGATGATGATGACCGACGCCAAAGGCAAAGCCTACATGGTCGATACGTCGACCAAGAAGGCACAGGCCGAATGTGAGAAGATGGCCATGTAGTCGTGCCACCGCCCCGCCGGCGAGAGCCGGCGGGGTCCGGCGCCAGCTTCTCGTGGCTTTGGCTCGAGCAAGCACGCTACGACCGCTCAGACGCCCGGCAGCGACCTCACCTCACAGGCTTGACCGGTGTCTGTGCCATGTGATCATGGCCTCTTAGCCGAGCTGAACCCAATCCGTGGCCTCCAGCACATAGGGAGCGAACAGGAAATCCCGGATCCCGATGATCCTGTTTTCCGACCAGTCGACCAGGACAAAATGCGCGGGCCTGTCCATCGGGCCGGTGCTGTCGAAGACGAGCATGGCCGGTTGTCCTTCGACCGCGCCAAGGGCGAACCGCCATTTCGTCACTTCCGCATAGCGCGTGAAATAGGGAACAATCCTGTCGCGCCCTTCCAGGTGCAGCCGGCTCACAAGTTCGAGCTTCACATCGTCGGCGAGCATGGCGCGGATGGCATCGAAATCGCCACCGCGAAACAGATCGACGAAGGCGGCGATCTTGCGCCGGTCCCTATCCGACATCAGCGGCAACCTGGTATCCTCGGGCACCTGGGAAAGTTGGCGCAGCGCGACGCGGCCGCGCTGAAGCGCCGATTTGGCGGCTGCTGCAGAGCACCCGGCAATGCTTGCGATCTCCTCGACCGAATGCCCCAGCACATCCTTTAGGATCACCGCGCAGCGCTGAAGTTCAGGCAGCCGCAGGAAGGTCTGAAAGCTGATCGCGACGATATCCGCCTCGGGCATGGGCGCGGCCTCGACGTCTTCGGTAAGCGGAACGATGGTGTTGCGGGACCTGCCGCGCAGGAAATCCAGGCTCGCATTGTGGGCGATGCGAAACAGCCAGCCCTCGAGATTATCCACCTCGGCGCCTTGGGCTCGCGCGTGCAGGGCCTTGACGAGCGCATCCTGAAGGACATCCTCGCTAGCGATCGCCGACCCCGTCATGCGCGCGCAGTAGCGATGAAGGCGTGGCCGCAGAGCTTTCAGCCGATCCTCGAATTCTTCCGTATTCATCGATCGAGACCCACGGTACTTTCGCGCTTTGTTCCGCTACCGACTGGACGCCGATGTCGATGAGAATTTTCGACATGGCCGCCGGTTGTGACAGGAATGGCGAGTGGCTGCTTTCCAATTTGGGCAATTGTCTTGCCGCCGATGGCGCCGTCAACCGTCGCGATGTAGCGGACAGGAGACGGGTCAAACTTCCCTGGTGTCGAAAACGAACATTTGAACGCCTGATTCATCAGGCGCATAAAGCCGCCGATCCGCCCCGGCCGCTTGCCCCTCCGGGCTTGCGAAGCCTTTTTTCATCGCGTCAAGATCGTCAAAATACACCGTCGCGATCAGGTGAACATCGGGGGGTCCGGCTATCACCGTGACAGGTCCGCTGCTGATCTCATATTTCCTGAGGCCTGGAATTTTCTTGGCAAGAGGTATGTGCGTTCCGAAATAATGCTTTTCGAACGCATCGACGTGAGCCGGCTTCCTGTAGACGACGACCATCTTGGCCATTGCGGTTCTCCTTTCGCTGATTTCGTGATGGTTGCTTGCTCGCACGTCCGGTCGTCACCGGGTCTCGCTCAACATCGTCGATCCCACGATCGAGTCCAGGCTCGCCAGCTCGATGATCTTCGGAAAATAGGCTTTCATGCGCGGGTCGCCGCGCATCGCCTCTATGGCCGCGGGTGTCTCCCATTCGGAGTAGATGACGACGCCGGCACCGTCCGCCGCCGCGATCCGCCGGGTCGCCTTCCAGCCGGGGAGAGTGCGGATCACCGTGTCGATGTTCTGTTTCAGGAGCGCGATCAGCGCATCCTGCTTGCCGGGTTTGACCTTCAGCAGATTGACCAGAATAACGGATTTGTCGGACATGGCATGTCTCCTTCTGTTTCGGACGCAGCAAGGACGATCCGCGGGATGGAAACGGATCGCGACAAAAGATTTTTTGATGGATCGTCCCGAAGCGGGCGCTTGCCGCAGTTGCAGTGCCGGTCGCAATGACCACGGTTGGATCAGCGCTTGTGCGGTCCGTCACCGACGACGCTTCGCGAGGCCCTTGCTCACGGGGAGAGAAGGAAGAATCGCTCCCTATGCAGGGCTGGCCGCGCACGTCGTGGCTGTGTTAGGTCGGAACCACCCTTCCCGAGGACAGACATGGCCGGCACATCGCGAAAATATCCCATGCTGCGGCGGTCGCGGGCGATGTTAGGGTCGCGGCGCGTGTGGCAGCCGCGCCTGGTGTTCTGGGCCGGCGCGGTGTCGATCGGCGTCATCAGCGTGCTGTTCGCGGTGCTGGCCGACAGGGCGCAGGAACTTTTCCATGTCATGACCGGCACCGATGGTGGCTGGCGTTTCTACCTGCCGCTCGTGGTCACCCCACTGGGCTTCGTGCTGAGCGCGTGGCTCGCCTACGCTTTCTTCCCCGGCTCGCAAGGCAGCGGCATTCCGCAAGCGATCGCCGCGCGCCATTTGCGCGACGAGGAGGATCGAGGGCATCTCCTGTCTCTTCGACTGGCAGCGGGCAAGATCGCACTCACCATCGTCGGCCTGTTCTGTGGCGCTTCGATCGGCCGCGAGGGCCCGACCGTACAGGTCGGCGCCTCGCTGATGCTGCAGGCGGCGCGTTGGGGCGGCATGGCGCAGGCGCGAGGCCTGATCCTGGCCGGCTCGGCCGCCGGCATCGCCGCCGCCTTCAACACGCCGCTGGCCGGCATCGTCTTCGCCATCGAGGAGATGGGCCGAACTTATGAATCGCGCACCAACGGGCTGGTGCTGACGGCGGTGATCCTGGCCGGCATCGCCTCGCTCGGCCTGCTTGGCAACTACACCTATTTCGGTGTGTCAAAGGACACGATCTCGTTCGCCGCCGACTGGCCGCTGGTGCTTGGCTGCGGCGTCATTGGCGGCGGTTTTGGCGCGCTGTTTTCCTTGCTGGCCCTGAAGACGACGCGGCGGATCCGGCGCTGGCACACGCAGCAGCCCTTGCGGCGCGCGCTGCTGGTGGCCGCCGCCTGCGGACTTGCCGTGGCGGCAATCGGCATTGCGTCGGGCGGGCTCACCTTCGGCACCGGCTACGCTCAGGCGCGCGGCGCTGTCGAGGGCACGTCGCTGCCATGGCTCTTCTTTGCCGAAAAGTTCCTGGCCGGGCTGCTGTCGATGGTTTCGGGCATTCCCGGCGGCATCTTCGCGCCTTCGCTGGCGGTCGGCGCCGGCATTGGCAGTTCGCTTGGCCTGTTGTTCGGCGCCAGCACGGGCGCGGCGGCGCTGCTCGGCATGGCAGGCTATTTCGCCGGCGTCGTGCAGGCGCCGATGACGGCCTTCGTCATCATCCTGGAGATGACCGGCAATCACGACAATGTCATCGCGCTGATGCTGGCCTCGATGCTGGGTTACGGCACGGCGCGCATGATCTCGCACGAGCCGCTCTATCACGCGCTGTCGCGGGTGTTCATTGCCGAGGCGATCCGGCGGCGGCGGGCGGAAGCCGCGCCAGCTTCCGAAGGCTGAGAGACATACACAGAAGCAAAAGGCCGAGCTTGCGGCCCGGCCTTCGGTTTCAAATGCGGCTTGTGCTTACTTGCACTTGGCGATCGACGACAGCGCCGCCGAAATACCCTTCAGCGAGAAGACATAGGAGGTGGGGTTGCCGCGGCCGGACTTCGCCGTCACCTTCATGTCGGTGCCGGTCTTCATGGCGGCGATCAGCACCGGTTCCTCGGCCGCGTTCTCGACCCAGGCCGACTTGCCGCGCGTGAACATCGAGAAGGACTTCTTGTCGATGGTGACGGTAGCCTTGGAGCCTTCCTGGAAATTGTAGCCGGCAATGAACTGCGGTTCGTAGGACACCTGCTGGCCTGGCCGCTGACTGACGAAGAAGAACATGTCGCCGTGGTCGAGCGTCGGCGGCTGCTTATCGGTCGGCACGGTGAGCACGTAGCAGACCTTGCCGCCCGATGCCTGGTAGCTGTAGGTGCCCCAGGCATTGTGCTGGCCGATCTTGGTCGCTTGCTGCGCCAGTGCCGGCGCTGCGAAGGCCACCACGACCAGGCTCGAAACTATAGCTATCAATCCGCGCATCGTCTTTCCCGTATTCCAAATGGTGCGGAGGCGGGCCGCCTTGCGTCCTGCCGTCGCTTCATTTTGATTTAATCTGGGTTACCAAACGGTGAATTTCCTTTGAGAAAAGGACCCACACCCCCAGGAAACCGCCGCCATCTCCGCGCCGCCGCCTTGTCAGCGGCCGGCACGGCGTCCCTTTGGCGACTTGGAGGCCACGAAAGCGGCAAGAGTTTGACTTTTCAAGCCAGGTCCGCAGCCACCCTGACTTCCGGGACACGTGACGAATATCCCTCCAGCCGCTAAGATGCCCGCTTTCGTTTCCGAGGCGCTCCGAGGCGCTCGGCCTGGGCGCCCTCATTGGTGGCGTATGGGAGATTTCAGTCATGGCCATATCCGGGACGGTCCTGATCCTGGTGGGTGGCACTGTTGTCCTGTTGGTCGTGTTCGGCATTCGTGTTGCCATTCGGGCGGTGGCCGGTGGCGCCGCGGCGGCGCCGCGATCGGGTGATCGGGAGGCTGCAGGCGGATCGGGCGCGCCCGACGTGGCGGGGGTCATCGCGCTGCCACCTTTGATCTTTCTCGGCTTCCTGGCGGCGGCAGCGGTCCTCGAGGCGGTCATTCCCCTGCCGGTCCTGGCCGTGCCGGTGTCCACCCGCTATCTGGGCGGGGCCGTGCTCGCGGCGTGCGGCTTCGTCATCATCTTCATGGCGGCGGGGCGCTTTCGCGCCGCTGGCACCAATATTCCGCCGACACTGCCGACGACGGCGCTGGTCGTCGACGGTATCTACCGGCGGACCAGGAATCCATTTTATCTGGGAGCGACCCTCGTCTATTTGGGCCTGGGCGTCGCGGCGGGAAGTTTTTGGGTCATCGGGCTGGTCGTCCCGCTGCTGTGGGTGATCAATACCGGCGTCATCGCGCGGGAAGAGCGCTATCTAGAGCGGAAATTCGGCGATGCGTATCGTGCCTACAAGGCGCGGGTGCGGCGGTGGGTTTGACCGGCCGCGGAGCAGAGCCTCGTCCACGCCTTACACCGCGCCGGCTCAGCTCCTATCGGCGATGGCATCCTTGGCGGCCTGGCGATGCGCCGGCGTGATATGGGCGCTGACGGCGGTGATCGCGGCGGTCAGCACCGCGATGTCGTCGGTGAAGCCGAGCCCGAAGATGAAGTCCGGGATCAGGTCCACCGGCAGGACGAAATAGCCGAGCGCCGCCACCAATATGCCCTTGGCGCGCAGCGGCGTGTTCTTGTCCATGGCGCAGTAATAGGCCGCGACAACGTCCTCCATGAACGGGATCTGCCGCGCGGCCTTCTTGGCCGTGCGCCAGAACTTCTCGCGCACTTCGCCTTCGCCGCCGAGCTTGCCGCCAAAGCCGAAGAAATCAAAACCGGATTCTTGCGCCATCAACATCTCCTTGCGGGCCGATGCGCTTCCTGGCGCATGTCCGCGCGGGAAGATGTGGTGAAAGCCCAACCCCCCTGCAAGATGCCGGCGCCAATTTGGCTGTCTCGCCGGGATTGCGGACAGGAAGCGAAGCTGTTCAGCCGCCGGCGAAGCGGTTCATCTTCTTCGCCAGCTCGACGTCCAGCGCGGTCACGCCGCCGGCATCATGGGTGTTCAAGGTCACGTCGACCGTCTTGTAGACATTCGACCAGTCCGGATGATGGTCCATCTTCTCGGCGGCCAGCGCGACGCGGGTCATGAAGGCGAAGGCTTCGGAGAAATTGCCGAAGACGAAGCTGCGCTTGATCGAGGCGCCGTCAGAGGCCAGCGCCCAGCCGGCGAGCCCGGCCAGGGCTTCGGTGATGGCATCCTTGGACAGTTTTTCTCTCGTCATGTTCGGTTCCCATGCTATTTGCAAAGATGACCCCCACCATACTGCATGTCGCCCAAAAGTGCGTTGCGGTTTTGGGAAAACGACATGCGCAAAGCAGGCATGTCGCCCAAAAGTGCGTTGCGGTCTTGGGAAAACGACCGGATAGAACAGCCTGGGATCGATGAGCGCAAAGCCCATAAAATCCATTCTCTTCGTCTGCCTCGGCAATATCTGCCGCTCACCGTTGGCCGAGGGCGTCTTTCAGGCCGTATGGACGGAGCGCGGACTGGCGCGGGACATGCTGCTCGATTCGGCGGCGACCAGCGGCTGGGAGGTCGGCTCGGCGCCCGATCCGCGCGCGATGGCGATCGCGGCGCATCACGGCAGAGACATTTCCGGGCAGCGCGCGCGCAAGATCACGCCGCAGGATTTTCACCGCTTCGACCTGATCCTCGGCATGGACCGTTCGAATGTCGCCGACCTCAGGGCACTGGCGCCCGCCGCCATGCGCGACCGGGTGCACCTGTTCCTCGAGTTTGCACAAGGCGACGCGCGCGACGTGCCGGATCCTTACTATGAAGGGCAGGAGGCCTTTGCCGAGGTCTACCGCATGATCCGCGAGGCATCGGAGGCATTGGCGATGCGGCTGACGGCGCGGGCATCGCCGCCCGACAACGGCCAGGCCTCCTCGACGATATAGGGGCCGCCCCCGACCGAATCGCGCGACGACATCAGGACGAAGCGGCTGATGCGGAACGGCATGGTCGAGAAATTGCCGCGCGCCGAGAGATACTGGGCGACATCCAGCGGGCTTGAATTGCGCAGGCGCGCCAACGTCACATGCGGCATGAACTTGCGCGGGTCGGCGGGAATGCCGAGCCGCTGGCAGATGCGCTCGATCTCGCCCTGGAGCGCGTTGAGGTCCGGCGAGGGGACGGCGCCGGCCCACACGGCATGCGGCTTCTTCTGGCCGAAAGCACCGACGCCGGACAAGGTCAGCGAGAAGGAGGGGCGATGGACCCGGTCGAGCGCATTGGCGATCTCGTCGGCGACATGGCCCTCGACATCGCCGATGAAGCGCAGCGTCAAATGGTAGTTTTCGACATCGATCCAGCGGGCCCCGGGCAGGCCGCCCCGCAGCAGGGACAGCGAAAGGGCAGCGTCACGCGGAATTTCGAGGGCGGTGAAAAGACGCGGCATGAAGAGCCTCCCTTCCTCGAATCGAACTGTCACCCATAGCGAATCATCGATAGTCAAACGGAGCAAGAGGTATATTGGTCACAGGCTTTGCTAAATATTTCCCTTAGGGAAGGAAGTTTTCTCCGGTTTCACGAGCCTCCCGGCGCCGCCGTGATGAGCTTCTCGACCGTCGGCAGGATGCGCTCGACCATCAGGTCGACCCCCTTTGCGTTCGGATGCAGGCCGTCCTCGAGCTGCAAAGCGGGCTGGCCGGCGACACCGTCGAGGAAGAACGGGTAGAGAGCGACGTCGTATTTCTTGGCCAGATCCGGAAAGACGGCGTCGAAGGCGCTTTGGTAATCCGCGCCGAGATTGGGCGCGGCGCGCATGCCGGCGAGCAGCACGGCAATCTTGCGCTGTTTCAGCTTGCCCAGCATCTCGTCCAGGTTCTTCCTTGTGATGTCGGGCGAGATGCCGCGCAGCATGTCGTTGGCGCCGAGTTCGAGGATGACCAGTTGCGTGCCGTCTGGCACCGACCAGTCGAGCCGCGCCAAGCCGCCGCTCGACGTATCGCCCGAGACACCGGCATCGCTGACGGAGACGTCATGGCCCTTGGCGCGCAGCGCTGCCTGCAGCTTGTCGGTAAATCCATCGCCGGGCCCGAGGCCGAAACCCGCCATCAGGCTGTCACCGAAGCCGACGATCTTGAATGGCCCGGCCCGCGCCGACGAAATGGCGCCGCAAATGGCAAGGAAAAGGATCAGGCCTGCGGCAAATCGGCGTTTGAAAGACATGCGTCAGGCCCCATATGACCAAGAGATTCTTTCGGGCGGCGGCTTCCGGTAAGCAACGCCTTCATCCTCCATATAGGACGCTTTCATTTTGACAGAAGCGGTCATCGCGCTGAAAGACGTATCGCTGACGCTCGGCGAAGGCGCTTCGTCGGTCCATGTACTGAAAGGCGTCAGCCTCGAGGTGGCGCATGGCGAGGCAACCGGCATCGTTGGCCCTTCGGGCTCCGGCAAGTCGACTCTCCTGATGGTGCTGGCAGGACTGGAAAGGGTCGATTCGGGCACGGTACGAATCGCTGGCGAGCTGCTCAACGGCAGGAGCGAGGATCAGGTCGCTTCGTTTCGTGGCCGAAACATTGGCATCGTGTTCCAGTCCTTTCATCTCATCCCCAACATGACGGCGCTGGAAAATGTCGCGGTGCCCTTGGAGCTGGCCGGCCATGCCGATCCGTTTTCGGTGGCGGAACGGGAACTGGCGGCGGTGGGCCTGAGCGACCGCGTCACCCATTACCCCGGCGAATTGTCGGGCGGCGAACAGCAGCGCGTGGCGATCGCCCGGGCGCTGGCGCCTTCCCCACGCATTCTCATCGCCGACGAGCCGACCGGCAATCTCGACCAGGCGACGGGGCGGCAGGTCGCCGACCTTCTGTTCGCCAAGGCGGCCGAACGTGGCATGACGCTGGTGCTGGTCACCCATGATCCGGCGCTGGCGGCGCGCTGCTCGCGCCAGGTTTCGATGCGCTCCGGCCGGATCGAGGCGTCGGAGCCGTTGAAGGTCACCGCCTGATGCCGTTGGCGCGGATGTTGAAGCTTGCCGTCCGCTTCTCGCTGCGCGAGATGCGCGGCGGCCTGTCCGGCTTCCTGATCTTCCTCGCCTGCATCGCACTCGGCGTCGCGGCGATCGGCGGCGTCAATTCGGTGGCCCGCTCGATCACCGCCGGCGTTGCCAATCAGGGCCAGACGCTGCTTGGTGGGGATCTCCGTTTCCAGATCAACCAGCGCGACGCCAGCCCGGCGGAGCGCGGTTTCCTCGACGGGCTGGGCGCTGTTTCGCGCACCGCAAGCATGCGCTCGATGGCGCGGCTGGCCGACGGAACCGACCAAGCGCTGGTCGAGGCCAAGGCGGTCGACGATGCCTATCCGCTCTATGGCGCGCTGGAAACTGAACCGAAGCTGACGAAGCAGGAACTTTTCGGCGAGGAATTCGGCGTCTTTGGCGCGGCCGCACCCGATCTGCTGTTCGAACGGCTGCATCTCAAGCCTGGTGACCGGCTGAAGCTTGGCACCGCCACCTTCGAACTGCGCGCCAGGCTGGTGACCGAGCCGGACGCCGTGTCCGACGGTTTCGGCTTCGCGCCAAGGCTGATGATCTCGACCGAAGGCCTGGCGGCCACCGGGCTGGTCCAGCCGGGCAGCCTGGTCGAAAATGCCTACAAGATCCGGCTGCCCGCCGATGCCGACGAGGCGCGGCTCAAGGCCATCCAGGACCAGGCCGCCAAGGATTTCCCCGAGGCCGGCTGGTCGATCCGCACGCGTAGCAATGCGGCACCCGCGCTGTCGTCCAACATCGAGCGCTTCTCGCAATTCCTGACGCTGGTCGGGCTGACGGCTCTGGTGGTCGGCGGCGTCGGCGTCGCCAATGCGGTGCGCGCCTATCTCGACGGCAAGCGCGGCGTCATCGCGACCTTCAAGAGCCTGGGCGCTTCCGGCGGCTTCGTCTTTGCCGTCTATCTCGTGCAGATTCTCATAATCGCCCTGCTCGGCATTGTCCTTGGCCTGGTGCTCGGAGCGCTGATGCCGTTCGTGGCAAGTGCCGCGCTGCAGTCCGTCATTCCGGTGCCGGCGCAAGGCGGCTTCTACCCCGGCGCGCTCGCCATGGCGGCGCTGTTCGGGCTGCTGGTGACGCTGGCCTTCGCGCTTTTGCCGCTCGGGCGCGCCCGCGACGTGCCGGCAACCGCGCTGTTCCGGGAGATGGGCCTGGAAGGCCGCGGCTTTCCGCGCCCGATCTATGTCGCGTCGGCGATCGGCATCGCGCTGCTGCTGGCGGCGCTCGCCATCCTGTTCTCCGGCGACCAGCGCATCGCCTCGATCTTCGTCGGCGCCACTATCTTCGCCTTCCTGGTGCTGCGCCTGGTCGGCGGGCTGGTGCAATGGGTGGCAAGGAAGAGCCCGCGCGTGCGCTTCGTGGCGCTCAGGCTCGCCGTCGGCAATATCCACCGGCCAGGCGCCTTGACGCCGTCGGTGGTGCTGTCGCTGGGGCTTGGGCTGACGCTGCTGGTGACGCTGGCGCTGATCGACGGCAATCTGCGGCGGCAGATCTCCGGCAGCCTGCCGGAGCGGGCGCCGAACTTTTTCTTCGTCGATATCCAGGGCAGCGATGTCGACGCGTTCTCCACGCTGATCGGCAAGGAGGCGCCACAGGGGACGCTGGTCAAGGTGCCGATGCTGCGCGGGCGGGTGATGGCGCTCAACGGCGTCGATGTCGACAAGGTCAAGGTCCCGGCCGAAGGCGCGTGGGTGCTCAAAGGCGATCGCGGCCTGACCTATGACGCCAGGCAACCGGTAAACGCGACGCTGACCGAGGGCAATTGGTGGCCGGACGAGTATACCGGCGAGCCGCTGGTCTCGTTTTCGGCGCGGGAGGGCAAGGAGATCGGGCTGAAGCTCGGCGATACCGTCACCGTCAATGTGCTCGGCCGCAACGTCACAGCCAGGATCGCCAATTTCCGCCAGGTCGAATGGGAGACGATGGGCATAAATTTCGTCATGGTGTTCTCGCCCAACACCTTCGCCGGCGCGCCGCATGGCTGGATGGCGACGCTGACCGAAAAGAGCGCCACCACGGCCGACGATGCCCGCATCCTCAATGCCGTCACCCGCGCTTTCCCGGCGGTGATCACGGTGCGCGTCAAGGACGCGCTCGATGTCGTCAACCGGCTGGTCGGCCAGCTCGGCACCGCGATCCGGGCGGCGGCCGGCGTGGCGCTGATCGCTTCGGTGCTGGTGCTGGCCGGCGCGCTCGCCGCCGGCAACCGGGCGCGTATCCACGATGCGGTGGTGCTGAAGACGCTGGGCGCCACCAGGAGAACGCTGATCACGGCATTCTCCCTGGAGTACATGCTGATCGGATTGGCCACGGCGATGTTCGCGCTGGCGGCCGGCGGGATCGCGGCCTGGTACATCGTCGCCCACATCATGACATTGCCATCGCATTTCATGCCCGAGGTGGCGGTGGCGACCATCCTGTTTTCGCTTGTCATCACCGTCGGCATCGGCCTCGCCGGCACCTGGCGGGTGCTCGGCCACAAGGCGGCACCCGTGCTGCGCAATCTCTGATTCGCCGGTCGGCGCGCCCTGTCTCGGGTTAAATCTTGGTAAGAATGCCGCCTGAAGGCACTGATGGAGCTGGATTTCGTGCTTTCACGAACCGTTACACGCCGTTACGGTCTTGTTCTCGACGCGAATAACCATCATATTTCGCCACAGGCATGCTGGAGCCCCGCCAGCGGCGCCTGGGTTCGGCGGATGTATATCCGGCAGGACCCGCACCGGACGGGGCAGAAGCAATAGAGGACTACAATGGCTGATCCCATTCGCAATTATCAGACGCGCGCCGTGCCCGGCGCCGCCGTCGATATCGACCAGGGCCTGCGCGCCTACATGATCAAGGTCTACAATTTGATGGGGCTTGGCCTCCTCATCACCGGCCTTGCCGCCGTCGGCACGATCATGCTGGCGACCACGACCGATCCGGCCTCGGCTGTCGCCACGCTGCCGAGCGGCGAGATGCTGACCTCGTTCGGCTACGCGATCTTCGGTTCGCCGCTGCGCTGGGTGGTGATACTGGCGCCGCTCGCCGCCGTGTTCTTCCTGTCGTTCCGCGTCCAGTCGATGAGTGTTTCGGCGGCGCAGACCACATTCTGGGTCTATGCCGGCCTGGTAGGCCTGTCGCTATCTTCGATCTTCCTGGTCTACACCACGGCAAGCATCTCGCAGACCTTCTTCGCCACCGCCGCCGCCTTCGGCGCGCTGTCGTTGTACGGCTACACGACCAAGCGCGACCTGACGGCGATGGGCTCGTTCCTGATCATGGGCGTGTTCGGCATCATCATCGCGTCGGTGATCAATATCTTCCTGCAGTCGTCGGCGCTGTCCTTCGCCGTCTCGGCGATCGGCGTCCTGGTCTTCGCCGGCCTCACCGCCTATGACACGCAGAACATCAAGGAGATGTATTTCGAGGGTGACGCTTCCGACGTCGCCGGCCGTAAGGCGATCATGGGCGCGTTGAGGCTCTACCTCGACTTCATCAACCTGTTCATGTTCCTGCTGCAGTTCATGGGCGACCGCCGCTAAGGCTTCGTCCGCGGTCCCACTGGACCATCGACTTCCGGAAGCGCGGCCCAACGGCCGCCCTTTCCTTTTGTGCCGGTCTTTGCTGTTATTGAAGGCAGATGAAAGGCTTGCATAAAAAATGAGCATTACCATGATTCGGCCGGCGACCGCGGCCGACCTCGACGCCGTCACCGAAATCTATGCCGACGCAGTAACCAACGGCACGGCGAGTTACGAGTTGGAGCCGCCCGGCCGCGCCGAGATGGGTGCGCGATTCGAAACGCTCGCGGCAGGCGGCTTCCCCTATCTGGTGGCGGAAAAGGCTGGCATCGTGCTCGGCTATGCCTATGCCGGTCCCTTCCGGCCGCGCCCGGCCTATCGTTTCATCGTCGAGGATTCGGTCTATATCGCGCCCGACGCCAAGGGCCAGGGGGTCGGTCTCAAGCTGATGCAAAGCCTGATCGCGACGGTCGAGGCGGTCGGCTTCCGCCAGATCGTCGCGGTGATCGGCGACGGCCATGCCGACAGCGCCTCGGTCAGGCTGCACGAAAAGCTCGGCTTCCGCCATTCAGGCCGCCTCGAAGGCTCCGGGTACAAGCACGGGCGTTGGCTGGACACGGTGTTCATGCAGTTGCCACTGAATGGTGGAGCGTCACTGCCGCCTGATCCGGCTTCCCTACCGGAGCGTAGATTTCAGCAGCAGAAATAAGGCATTGATTTCTTTACGCAATTCCGGACGGAAAACCGCTGCGCACTTTTCCTGGAATTGCTCTAGCTAGGCCTGCACCAGCTTCAGCTTGCCATCGAAGACGCCGAGCACGCGGCCAAGCTCCTGCCCGCGCTTGAGGATGCGCCCTCCCGCCGCGATGACGGCGAAGGCACCCTGCTTGCGGGCCAGCTTCGGATCCTTGACGATCTGGAACAGCGGCACTTCGCTGGCGCGGCGGAAGACGGAAAACACGGCTCGGTCGGTGAGATGATCAATGGCGTAGTCGCGCCATTCATTGGCGGCGACCATGCGCCCGTAGAGCCTGAGGATCTGATCCAGTTCCCGCCGGTCGAAGCGCACCGGCTGGTCGAGGCGGTCACGTCGCGCCTCGTGCAGCGGGATCAATATTGCGGATGCGTCACCATCCCCCGACCCGCCGCTGTCATCAGTCATGCCTCGATCCTTCAAAATGAATCTTTGCCAACCAAAGTTGGCCCCTTCGCGTTACAATTGCAAGAGCCGGCGAGGAGAGCGGCGATGCGCCTTTTTCGGACACGTCCAGTCACTTTTGTAATGCGTTCTGTTGGAATTGGTGATGCTTCGCCACATTTCTGCCTTTTTTTATCCGCGCTCATGCCCCAATGTCCGACGAATTTACCGGCGTTGCCTGAGACGGTTCGGTCCGGCACCGGCTCGTAAACCCCAAGCCCCCCGCCCACGGGTCTGCGTCGGATCGAACCAACCTCGGTTTTTCTTGGAGAAATCGGGTGCGACGATCCCAAAATACCTGAATAACCGGCGTCAGAAGCAAGCTGACGTCGGTTTTTTCATGCCCGTGGTTTGGCGTGCCGGTTCCGGTCTCTCCCGAACAGCTCAGACTCCTGTTGCAATCGGCAAAGCAATTCCAGGAAGTGTGAAACGGTTTGCGCCCGGAATTGCGTTGAAGACGGCGACAGGTTCAGCGTCTTCGTGAACCGATGAACCGTTCGCTAAGGCCGTCAGGGCCTGTGAATGAAAGCGGCACCCAGGATAGGCCCCGGCATGCCGTCCTTGCCGACGGACTGCAGCAGCACGGCGCAACCGCCCCTCTTGGAAATCTCGCTCAGCGGCAATTCATAGCGTTGCGCCTTGCCGTGCCACATGCCGGCCGTCTGGATGTCGGTGACCGCGTTCCAATAGGTCATCTTGCGGCCGGTGTTCTCGCCCTGGGCGATCTTGATCGTCTGCGGCGGCTCGAAATAGACGATGACGATATGGGCATCGCTGGGGCCGGCGCCGGCGTCGCCGGCGTCGATGATCACACGGTCGCCGCTCCGACTGACCTTGACAGGGACCCGAATGCCTTCGCCACCCCTGGCCATGCGGGCGAGCGCGCCATTGACCTCGCCGCGGTTGGCGCCGTTGACATGGATGCGGCCGTTGATGACCGCCTGCGGCGTATAAACGGACCGGCTGCCGAAGGCGCGCATATAGTCATTCTGCCGCTCGGTGTTTTCCTTGCGGCTCAGCGTGTCCTTCCAGCCGAGATAGTCCCAATAGTCGACGTGATAGGCGAGCGCGACAATGTCTTCCTTGTTGGCAAGTTCGGCGAAGAAGGCGTCGGCTGGCGGACAGGAACTGCAGCCCTGGCTGGTGAAAAGTTCGACCACGCCGAGAGGCCTGTCGGGTTGGGATTTTTCGGCCTGGACCCTCTCGGGTTCGCCGGCATGGCCGGCACCGGCAAACGCCGAGAAGGCCAGCGCAAAGGCTGCCAGCCACAGTGATCTTCGCCAGGCCATGACCATTCCAATTCCCGCCGGTGGTGCCGGCTTTGTTCTGATTTGCGGAAATATGTGGCAGAAGCGCAAGTCAACGGGAAGTCACGTTGCGGTGAAATTTTTTGCATCGCAGCCGCAGATAAGGCCGCAATAGGAGCGGCACTGCATTTCACGACGCGGTTCGATTCGGGGGTGGCATCACCACCACGTGCCAAACTCTCTTGCCCGCGTCGATCTCTATTGCGGGCGAATCAGGCCGGAACTTGGGCCGAGCCCGCTAATGCTTTGAGCAGTCTGGCTTTTATTGCAGGGCAGTAGGGCAGTAGGGCAGTAGGGCAGTAGGGCAGTAGGGCAGTAGGGCAGTAGGGCAGTAGGGCAGTAGGTACTGTCTTCCCTACTCCCTTACTGCCCTATTCCCTTACTGCCCTATTCCCTTGCTGCCTCAGGCAGCGAGATCGCGCAGCACGTATTGCAGGATGCCGCCGTTCTTGAAGTAGTCGAGCTCATCCAGCGTATCGATGCGGCAGATGATCGGCACGTTCTTCACCGTGCCATCGCCATAGGTGACCTTGGCGTTCATCGTCTGGCGCGGCTTGATCGCATTCAGGCCGTCGATCTCGACGAGCTCGTCGCCCTTCAGGTTGAGCGAGGCCCAGGAGGTGCCGTCCTCGAAGACGAAGGGGATGACGCCCATGCCGACAAGGTTCGAGCGGTGGATGCGCTCGAAGGACTGGGCGATGACCGCGCGGACACCAAGGAGATTCGTTCCCTTGGCCGCCCAGTCACGCGACGAGCCGTTGCCGTATTCGACCCCGGCGAAGATGACCAGCGGCACGCCTTCCTTCTTGTACTCCATCGCCGCGTCGTAGATCGATTCCTCTTCCTTCGACGGGTAGTGGATCGTGTAGCCGCCCTCGCGGCCGTTCTCGCCCAGCATGTGGTTGCGGATGCGGATGTTGGCGAAGGTGCCGCGCATCATCACCTCATGGTTGCCGCGCCGCGTGCCGTACTGGTTGAAGTCGGCAACGCCGACGCCGTGGTCGGTGAGGTACTTGCCGGCTGGCGAAGCGGCCTTGATCGACCCCGCCGGCGAGATGTGGTCGGTGGTGATCTTGTCGCCGAACAGGCCGAGGATGCGCGCCCCCTTGATGTCGCCGATCTTGCCGAAGCCTGCTGTCATGCCGGCGAAATAGGGCGGGTTCTGCACATAGGTCGAATTGTCGTCCCAGGCATAGGTCTGGCCTTCCGGCGCCTTGACGTTCTGCCAGTATTCGTCGCCCTTGAAGACATCGGCATATTTGCGGGCGAACAGCTCGCGGGTGACGTTCTTCTCGATGAACTCCTGGATCTCGGCCGAGCTTGGCCAGATGTCCTTGAGGTAGACCGGATTGCCATTGCTGTCCTCGCCAAGCGGCTCTGACGTCAGGTCCTTGGTGACGGTTCCAGCCAAGGCGTGGGCAACGACCAGCGGCGGCGAGGCGAGGTAGTTCGCCTGCACGTCGGGCGAGACGCGGCCTTCGAAGTTGCGGTTGCCGGACAGGACCGCGGCGGCAATCAAACCTTTATCGTTGATGGTCTTGGAGATCGGCGCCGGCAGCGGGCCGGAATTGCCGATGCAGGTGGTGCAGCCGAAGCCGACCAGGTTGAAGCCGATCTGATCGAGTTCCTTCTGCAGGCCGGATTTCTCCAGATATTCCGCCACCACCTGGCTGCCGGGCGCCAGCGAGGTCTTCACCCACGGCTTCTGCTTGAGGCCAAGGCGATTGGCGTTGCGGGCGAGCAGGCCGGCGCCGATCAGCACGCTCGGGTTCGAGGTGTTGGTGCACGACGTGATGGCGGCGATGACGACGTCGCCATGGCCGAGATCATGATCGGTGCCTTCGACGGCGTAGCGCTTGGAAATTTCCGCCGCCTTCCTGTATTCGGTGTCCATCGCCTTGGCGAAGCCGGCCGGAATGCCTTCGAGCGCGACACGGCCTTCGGGGCGCTTGGGGCCGGCCATCGATGGCACGACATCGCCGAGATCAAGCTCGAGCAGGTCGGTGAAGACGGGGTCGGCGGAACCTGCCTCGCGCCACATGCCTTGCGCCTTGGAATAGGCCTCGACCAGCGCGATGCGGCTTTCCTCGCGGCCGGACATTGTGAGGTAGCGGATGGTCTCGCTGTCGACCGGGAAGAAGCCGCAGGTGGCGCCGTATTCCGGCGCCATGTTGCCGATGGTGGCGCGGTCGGCCAGCGTCATGTTGGACAGGCCGGGGCCGAAGAACTCGACGAACTTGCCGACGACGCCCTTCTTGCGCAGCATCTGGGTGACGGTGAGCACGAGGTCGGTGGCGGTGACGCCCTCCTTCAGCTTGCCGGTGAGGCGGAAGCCGATCACTTCGGGCAGCAGCATGGAAACGGGCTGGCCGAGCATGGCCGCCTCGGCCTCGATGCCGCCGACACCCCAGCCGAGCACGCCAAGGCCGTTGATCATGGTAGTGTGCGAATCGGTGCCGACGCAGGTGTCGGGATAGGCTGTCGTTTCGCCGTCCTCGGTGTTGGTCCACACCACCTGGCCGAGATATTCGAGGTTGACCTGGTGGCAGATGCCGGTGCCGGGCGGCACGACGCGGAAGTTGCGGAACGCCTGCTGACCCCATTTCAGGAACTTGTAGCGTTCCTCGTTGCGTTCATATTCGAGTTCGACATTGCGGGCGAAGGCCATCGGCGTGCCGAACTCGTCGACGATGACGGAATGGTCGATGACGAGGTCGACCGGCACCAGCGGGTTGATCTTCTGCGGGTCACCACCGAGCGAGGCCATGGCGTCGCGCATGGCGGCGAGGTCGACCACCGCCGGAACGCCGGTGAAATCCTGCATCAGCACACGCGCCGGGCGATAGGCGATCTCGACGCCGGCGGTGCCCTTGTCGGTCAGCCAGCCGGCAACCGCCTGGATGCTGTCCTTGGTGACGGAGCGGCCGTCCTCGTTGCGCAGCAGGTTCTCCAGCAGCACCTTCATCGAATAGGGCAGCTGGGCGATGCCGGTGAGGCCGTTCTTCTCGGCCTCGACGAGATCGAAATAGGCATACTCCGCACCGCCCGCGGTCAGCGTGCGGCGGCAATTGAAACTATCCAGGGATTTTGACACGTGCGATCCGTCCTTGTCTGTTCAGCCTGAAAGGGAACGGACGCCGATGGCATGCAATCACGCGCAAAGGTGCGGGTACGGCCATTTCCGCTGTCCGTTCCCAAGCAACCCGAGCCGTTCAAGGCGGCGCGTGCGCTGGTTCGGCGCAAATTCTGTTCCCGCGCCGACCGCTGGCACGGATGCACCGCATATAGAGAATTTTCTGGAATAGTTCTAGACAGTTGCGGAGCAAATTTGTGCGACGCGGCAGCGGTCGCGAAACATTGTTTTCAGGGCAGGCGAGGGATGCGGCTTATCGCCGAAAATCTGGGCGGCGAACGCGGCGGCGAATCGGTTTTTTCCGGCATTGGCTTCGCGCTCGACCAGGGCCAGGCGCTGGTCGTCACGGGGCCGAACGGCGCCGGCAAATCAACCCTGCTCCGGATCATCGCCGGGCTGCTGCCGAAGGCCGAGGGCGGTCTGTTGCTCGAGGGCGGTGGTGAGGCGTTTCCATCCATCGCTTCGGCCTGCCATTATCTCGGTCATCAGAACGCGATGAAGACCGCGCTCAGCGTGGCCGAGAATTTGCGCTTCTGGCGGGAGTTCGATGGCAGCGGAGATGTCGGCGTCGAAGAGGCGCTGGAAACGGTCGGGCTGGGTGGCATCGGCCATCTGCCGTTCGGCTATCTCTCGACGGGGCAGCGGCGCCGCGCGGCGATCGCGAAACTGCTGGTCAGCCATCGGCCGTTGTGGCTGCTGGACGAGCCGACGGCGGGGCTGGACAAGGCTTCGGAAGCGCGGTTCGCGGGGCTGATGCGGAGGCATCTGGGGGACGGAGGGATTGTTGTGGCGGCGACGCATCTGCCGTTGGGTATCGAGGGGGCAAAGGCGCTGCGGATGGGGGAGGCCGGCTGATGTCCGGGCTCTACGGCGCCCCCCTCTGCCCTGCCGGGCATCTCCCCCGCAAGGGGGGAGATCGGCTGTCATCTCTGCTTTCGCCAATCGCTAACGCTGCAGAAAGAATACTCCCATCGAAGCTGCCAATCTCCCCCCTTGCGGGGGAGATGTCCGGAAGGACAGAGGGGGGTGTGACAGAACGCCATCGTTGGGATGGTAGATCCGCACGGGCGCTCCGCTCATGCTAGCCCTCTTCCTGCGCGACATCCGCCTCTCGATCCGCGCCGGCGGCGGCGCGCTGACCGGCGTCATCTTCTTCCTTGCCGTCATCGCCACCATTCCGTTCGGTGTCGGGCCGGACCTGAAGCTGCTTTCCCGCATCGGCCCGGCGATCCTTTGGATCGGGGCGCTGCTGTCCTGCCTGCTGGGGCTCGACCGACTGTTCCAGGCCGACCGTGAGGACGGTTCGCTCGACCTGCTGGTTCTCGGCAACGACCGGCACATGCTGGCTCTGACGGTGTTGGTGAAATGCCTGGCGCACTGGGCCGGAAGCGTGCTGCCGCTGGTGGTCGCAGCCCCCTTGCTCGGCCTGTTCATGAACATGGAGCCGCTGGCAATCGGCGCCACGGCGCTCACTTTGCTGGTCGGCACGCCGGCGATCACCTTTATCGGCGCCGCGGGGGCGGCCGTGGCGGTGGCGCTGCCGCGCGGCGGGCTGCTGATCTCGGTGCTGGTGCTGCCGCTGACCATCCCGGTGCTGATCTTCGGCGTTTCGGCGAGCTACGGCGCGACGGCCAATCCCGACCCGTTCCTGCAACCCTTCCTCATTCTTGCCGCGCTGACGCTGTTTCTTGCCGTGCTGGGGCCGGTCTCGGCGGCACTGGCCTTGCGCCATGGTACGGATTGAGTGACGTCGGCCAGGGGGTTTGCGCGACATCAATGCGTCGGGGCGGCGACCATGCAGGTTTGGGACCGCGGCGCGGCAGCCGATTGCGAAGCCACGGGCAGGCCGTTAAGGGAAAAGCATGATCGAGCGAGGTGAAACGGTCCGGCCGGAAAAAAGGACGTCGATGGAGCGGCCGGCATGAGCGCGCATGCCCTCTATGTCACCGCTGCCTATGGCATCACCGCCGTGGTCCTGGCCGGGCTGATCGGCTGGATCCTGCTCGACCAGCGGGCGCGCAGACGCGAGCTTGCCGAACTCGAAGCGGCCGGCGTGCGACGCCGTTCCGACAAGGCCGGGACACCGAAGTCATGAGCAGTGAAAGCGAAACACCGCCCCCCCGTCGGGGCCTGTTCGTGTTTCTGCCGCTGCTGGTCTTCCTCGGCCTGGCGGGACTGTTCCTGTCGCAGCTGCTGTCGGGACGCGATATTTCGGAAGTGCCCTCGGCGCTCATCGGGTTGCCGGCGCCGCAAACCAGCCTGCCGGCGCTGGAAGGGTCAAACCTGCCGGGGCTCGATTCGAAGGCCTTCGCCGGCAAGGTCACGCTGGTCAACGTGTTTGCCTCATGGTGCGCGCCGTGCCGGGAAGAGCATCCGGTGCTGCTGGCGCTGGCGCAGGACAAGCGCTTCGCCATGGCGGCGCTGAACTACAAGGACCGGCCGGAAAACGCCCGCCGCTTCCTCGGCGACCTCGGCAATCCGTTCCAGGCCATCGGTGTCGACGAAGCCGGCCGCACGGCGATCGACTGGGGTGTCTATGGCGTGCCGGAAACCTTCGTCATCGGCAAGGACGGCAGAATAGCCTACAAGCATGTCGGCCCGCTGACGGCGGAGTCGGCGAGGGATCTCCTGCTGCCGCAGATCAAAAAGGCACTGGCGGCGCCGGGTTAACGCGGCCCCTTCGGTCGTCATTCCAGGGCGAAGCAAGGAGCGAAGCGACGCGGCGCAGACCCTGGAATCCATTCCGTGACATTCGTTAGAAGTGCGGTTCGAAACGCGCACAAGTCCTGCACCGCAGTAACTCTCGAAAATCACGGCACGGATCCTTGGGTCTTCGCTCCGCTACGCGTCGCTACGCCCAAGGATGACGAACGTGATTGGCCGACCGAATACTAGCCGTAGATCTGCTTGTGGATCTGGTAGAGCATTTCCGAGCGGTCGGCGCGCATGTCGGCCAGATCGCGGCTGGAGAAGCTGTCGATTTCGGCGACGAGGCGGTTGTACTGCTTGCGCTTGGCGATGCTGGTGCGAGCGCGGGTCATGAGATCGTTGAAGATCATGGCAAGGTTCCTTCTATGCCGCATTTGTCGCGGCCGGTTCTTCCTCCCTTGATCGGTACGGAGCATGACATAGGAATGGTGCATTGCAAAAAGAAGATGTTGCAATGCACCATTGCGCGCAGCGCATAGCCGGTTAATGGCGTCCTAAAGCGTCCTCCGCACGTCGGACCCCGCCAGCGCGAAAGGCTGGCCCAATCCGTTTTGTCTTACAAATGCGAAATCCACGGCTTGCCAGATCGATCGCGGGCTGGCTTGA
The DNA here is from genome assembly GCF_006658505.1 of Mesorhizobium sp. B2-4-15. Lineage (GTDB taxonomy): Bacteria > Pseudomonadota > Alphaproteobacteria > Rhizobiales > Rhizobiaceae > Mesorhizobium. The sequence continues at coordinate 40,147 of NZ_VFUZ01000010.1, read as the reverse complement.
TCCCGGCGTCACGTGATGCCGGGAGGAAATGCATGGCGGCCGCAGATTATTACGAAGTTCTCGATCCGCGCTTCGCGCGCCTGTTCAATGGCAGCGCGCAGGTGGAGAAGCTGTTCACCGGATGCCGCTGGGCGGAAGGGCCGGCCTGGTTCGCCGCCGGCCGCTACGTCGTCTGGTCGGACATCCCGAACAACCGCATGCTGCGCTACGACGAGACCGATGGCAGCGTCAGCGTCTTCCGCCAGCCCTCGGGCAATTCCAACGGCAACAGCGTCGACCGGCAGGGCCGGCTGGTCACCTGCGAGCATTCGGGCCGCCGCGTCAGCCGCACCGAGCATGACGGCTCGGTCACCACGATTGCCGCCAAATGGAAGGGCAAGCGGCTGAACTCGCCCAATGACGTGGTGGTGAAATCCGATGGTTCGATCTGGTTCACCGATCCGAGCTATGGCATCGACACCGACTATGAGGGCGACAAGGCCGAGAGCGAGATCGGCGCCTGCCATGTCTACCGCGTCGATCCCGAGACAGGCGAGATCGAGGCCGTCATCACCGACATGGTCAGGCCGAATGGGCTCGCCTTCTCGCTCGACGAGAGCCTGCTCTATGTCGTCGACACCGGCCGCACGCATAGCGCCGAGAATCCGGCGCATATGCGCGTGTTCAACGTCGGCAAGCATGGCAAGAAGGTTTCGGGCGGCAAGGTCTTCGCCGACTGCACCGCTGGCCTGTTTGACGGCTTCCGGCTCGACGCGGACGGACGCATCTGGACCAGTGCGGCCGACGGCATCCATTGCTACGATCCGGACGGGACGCTGATCGGCAAGGTCAAGGTGCCCGAAGTGACCGCCAATTGCGTGTTCGGCGGCGCCAAGCTGAACTGCCTCTACATCGCCGGCACCACCTCGCTCTATTCGGTGCGGCTGATGGTCAACGGGGCCAAGACCTATTGAGGCTACTGGAAACTTTTCTCTGGCGGCCTCTGCTGGCGTTTCTGCGCCTGTCTGCCGCGCCCGCCGCGCCACGGGTACCGGAACCACCGCCATGCGGTTTGCCGGAGCGAGTTTCGAAACAGTTGCCGGGCGGCAACCGGCAGAATCCAAGGGGAGGACGACATGCCATTCGTCAACATTCGCATCGTCAAGGAAGTGATCGCCGCCGATCCGGCCGGCAAGAAGGCTGACATCGCCAGGAAGGTCACGGCCGCCATCATGGACGCCACCGGCCTCGGCAATGACGATGTCTGGGTGGTCTTCGAGGAGGTCAACGCCCGCGACTGGTATGTCGGCAAGACCGATGTCGAGACGCTGCGGAAGGGGTAGAGCGGGTTACGTTCGAGTGTGGGGCCCTCCTTCGGTAACGTCAGGAGCGCCCTTCCGTTCGTCATCCTCGGGCTTGACCCGAGGATCCATTCCGTGACGTTCGACATGGAGTGCAGCGGCGCGGAATTCCGTAACCGTTGCAACGCATTGGCGTCACGGCATGGATCCCATGGTCTGCGCGCGTCGCTGCGCTCCTTGCTCCGCCCTAGTATGACGACGTTACGTTTTGCCCGCGGATAGAGCCGGCGAAAGCCCGCACGGCCTCGCGCATCGCCTGCCGGTTCGCCTCCTCATCGAGGATCATCTCTATCTCGGCCGGCTTCTTGCCGAGCAAGGCAATCTCCAGCCCGCCGCCAAACAGCGCGAACGACATGGTGCGCATGATCTCGGCCAGCGCCGCCCGCGCATAGAGCGAGCGCGGCGAGGCGTGCACCAGCATCGCCGGCTTGCCCACGGCGGCCTCGCCCGACACCAGCCAGTCGAGCGCGTTCTTCATGCCGCCGGGCATGCCATGCGCATATTCCGGGCAGGAGACGATGACGCCGTCCGCGCGGGTGATCATCTCGATCAGGCGTGCCGCTTCGGAAGGCGTGCGCTCGCCTTCCTCGTCGGGATTGAAGATCGGGAGCCGGCCGAGGCCGTCATAAAGCTGGACGCGGCAGTCCGCAGGCGCGTTGGCGGCCAAGGCCGCCAGTAGGGCCGAATTGGTCGAGGCGGCGCGCAGGCTGCCGGAGATGGCGATGATGTTGAGCACGGTGAAGAAGGCCGGTTCGGACGAATCGTGTCCGTACGAGCCTACCACATGGTCTGCCGGTAATCGTCGTCCAGCCAGCGGTCGGTCGCCTCGGCGGAGTCGGCCAGTGCCAGCTGGTCGCGCAGGATCTGGCCGAGCGTTGGCAATGTCGTGCGGTCGTACCAGCTCTCCGGCTTCCACAAATCGGAGCGCATGAAGGCCTTGGCGCAATGCATGTAGGTGGCCTTGACTGACACCACGATGACGCTTTGCGGCTCCTTGCCGTCGACGGCAAGGCGCTCGCGCAAGGTTGCGTCGACAGTGATACGGGCATCGCCGTTGACGCGCAGCGTCTCGTTCATGCCGGGAATGAGGAAGAGCAGCCCGATCGAGGGATTGCGCAGGATGTTCTCCAGCGTATCCAGCCGGTTGTTGCCGGGCCGGTCGGGAATGGCGATGGTGCGGTCGTCGAGAATGGCGGCAAAGCCGGGCTTGTCGCCTTTCGGGGTCACGTCGGCGTTGCCTTCGCCGTCGGAAGAGCCGATCAGCACGAAGGGGCTCTTGCCGATGAAGGAACGACAGTGGCCGTCGAGTGCCTTCAATTCCTTGCGGATCGAACCGTCGGTCGGGCGAGGCGTCTTGTAGATCGTCCTCAGCTCCTCGCGCGTGGTGACGAATTCCATGGCTCTCCCCCCTTATTCGCAGGCCTTATTTGCCAGCCTTCTCTTCCCCGCCGGTCTTGTCGTCCAACGAATGGCGCAGGATCAGCGGCATCTGGCTGAAGGTGAACAGGAGCGTGATCGGCATGATGCCCCAGACCTTGAAGGTAACCCAGGCATCGGTGGAGAAATTCCGCCACACCACCTCATTGACGAGGGCCAGAAACAGGAAGAACAGGCCCCAGCGGAAGGTGAGCTTGCGCCAGCCTTCCGCATCGAACCGGAACGCCGAATCGAAGACATAGCCGAGCAGCGACTTGCCGAAGAACAGGCCTCCGAGCAGCACGCCGCCGAACAGCGTGTTGGCGATGGTCGGTTTCATCTTGATGAAGATATCATCCTGCAGATAGAGCGTCAGCGCGCCGAAGATGAGGACGACGACGCCCGACACCATCGGCATGATCGGCAAGGTGTGGGTGAGCAGCCACGAGACGGCAAGGGCGATGACGGTTGCCGCCATGAACAGGCCGGTGGCGACAAAGATCGGCCCGCCGAATTCGGCCAGCACCGGAAATTTCTGCGTCAGCCATTCGCCACGCGCATTGGCGAAGAAGAAGACCATCAGCGGCCCGAGTTCAAGCACCAGCTTGAGCACGGGATTGATGCCTTCCTTCTTCTCTTTCTGCGGATCGGAGGGATCGCGCTCGAGGATAGGTGGGTTCATGGGGTCTCTTTCTTACGCGCTCCAAAAAGCCAGCGGCTTCCTGGGATATGCTTGTCAGGCCACTCCAGCGATCGCCCTGGCGAATTCGCTTGCCGAGAAAGGTTCGAGGTCGTCGACCTGTTCGCCGACGCCGATGAAATAGACCGGCAATTTGTGCTTTGCCGCGATCGCCACCAGAATACCGCCGCGCGCCGTGCCGTCCAGCTTGGTCATCACCAGGCCGTTGACGCCGGCGACATTGCGGAAGATCTCGACCTGGTTGAGCGCGTTCTGGCCGGTGGTGGCGTCGACCGTCTGCAGCACGGTGTGCGGTGCTTCGGGATCGAGCTTGCCGAGCACGCGCACGATCTTTTCCAGCTCGGCCATCAGTTCGGTTTTGTTCTGCAGGCGGCCGGCGGTGTCGATGATCAGCACGTCTGAACCCGCCTCCTTGGCCTTCTCGAAGGCGTCATAGGCGAGGCCGGCGGCGTCGGCGCCAAGCTTCGAGGCGATGACCGGCGATTTCGTCCGCTCGCCCCAGATCTTCAGCTGTTCGATGGCCGCGGCGCGGAACGTGTCGCCGGCGGCCAGCATCACCGACAGGCCGCCATCGGTCAGTTTCGCCGCCAGCTTGCCGATGGTGGTGGTCTTGCCGGTGCCGTTGACGCCGACCACCAGGACGACATGCGGCTTGTGCGAGAGATCGAGCTCCAGCGGCAAGGCGACGGGTGTCAGCATCTTCTCGACCTCGGCCGCCATGATGGCGCGCACTTCGGTGTCGGAGACATCCTTGCCATAACGGCTGGAAGCCAGCGCATCGGTGACGCGCAGCGCCGTCTCCATGCCGAGGTCGGCGCGGATCAGCACATCCTCCAGATCCTGCAGCGTGTCCTCGTCAAGCTTGCGCCGAGTGAAGACGCCGGCGATGTTGCCGGTAAGTTCGCGCGACGAGCGGGCAAGCCCGTCCCGCATGCGCTGGAACCAGGAACGTCGCGGCGCCGGCTCCGGCGCTTTCACCGGCTCGGCCTTCTGCTCGACCTTTTTGGAGACAGTTACCTTGCCCTGGGCGGGTTTCGGTTCCGATGCCGGTTGTAGGGCTGGTGGCGGGACCGGCTGTGGTTCAGGCGCGATCTCGGCAAGGACAGGCTGTGCTTCGACCGGGGATGGTTGGCGAAGGGGAGGCGCGATTTCCGCTGGTGGGGCGGCAATCGTCGGCGAAGCTTCGGCGGTTGGTGCGGAACTTTCCGCAGGTTGGCGCCGCCCCTCACCCTTACCCTCTCCCCGTAAAGTACGGGGAGAGGGGGGCGTCAGCGTCGAGGCTTCTTCTTCGGTATCAGCAACAGGGGTTCCGGCGTCGCGATCAGCGCCCTTCTCCCCGTTCCTATACGGGGAGAAGGTGCCGGCAGGCGGATGAGGGGCGGCGCTGACTTCCGGGGGAAGCCTTGCTGACGGGATCGCCGACGGCGTCTCGACCGGTGCCGGCACTTCGGCGGGCGCTGGCTCTGGCAGTTCCTCGGGTTCCGGCGCGATCCCTGGCCGTTCAGGTGCCGGAATTTCCCCTGGCGCAGGTTCCGGGAGGCGTTCCGGCACCACCGGCACGTCGGGGGTTTCTGGCGGCGCTGGCTCTTCGGCGGGTATTTCGGGCGCCGGTGGCTTCGGGGCGGGTTCGACCGGCTGCGGTTCTTCGGCCGGAGCAGGCTCAGGCTGGATTTCGGGCTCGGACGGAACCGTCGGCTCCGGCGCCGGTGGGATAGTCGGAATGGGCTCGGGTGCCGGCTCCTCGACAGGCGCCAGCGGGGACGCGTCCTTTACCTCCCCCTTGATGGGGGAGGTCCCGAGCGCGGCTCGGGGGTGGGGGTGATCGGCGCCAACGCCGGCGCTATCACCCCACCCCGCCGCTTCGCGTCGACCCTCCCCATCGAGGGGAGGGTGGGGAGCGAGCTCGCCCGAGCTTGCCGCCGCGGTCTCTGCTGTTGGCTGCGCCTCCTCGCGCTTCAAGAATTCCGGCACGGCCTGCTCGGCCGCCGGCTTTAGCGCGTCCAATGCTTCCCATTTGATCGGCGGCAGCGGGGCGGTCTCGTCGATCCGCTCCTCGACAACCTCTTTCTTGCCGAACGAAAATATCTTCTTGAAAAAACCAGCCATGCTTTGCGTTCTCAGGCGGCGCGGGCCGCAAGGGGTGTCGCGACCAGCCGGATACCATCATGGCCCGATATGTCGGCCTCGACGATTTCGCCCGGCGCGCCCGTGCCCAGCGCGGCAAGCGTGAACCCTTCGGTGCGGCCAAGACCATCGCGTTCGATCAGGATCGACTGGCGTGTTCCGGCAAGCGAGGCCAGATGGCGCCGATAGGCCGCCTCGCCGGCGGCGCGCAGCCTTGCGGCGCGCTGCTTGACCACTTCGCGGCGCACTTGCGGCATGCGCGCGGCGGGCGTGCCTTCGCGCGGGGAAAACGGGAAGACGTGGAGGTGGGTCAGGCCGCACTCCGCGACGATCTTCATCGAGTTCTCGAACATGTCGTCGGTCTCGGTCGGGAAGCCGGCGATGATGTCGGCGCCGAAGACGATGTCCTTGCGCAGCTTGCGCACATCCTCGCAGAAGCGGATCGACTGGTCGCGCAGATGGCGGCGCTTCATGCGCTTCAGGATCATGTCGTCGCCCGACTGCAACGAGAGGTGCAGATGCGGCATCAGCCGTGGTTCGGTCGCGATGGCATCGAGCAATTCGCCGTCGGCCTCGATCGAATCGATCGAGGACAGCCGCAGGCGTTTCACGTCGGGCACCTGCTTGAGGATGGTTTTCACCAGTTTGCCGAGTTTCGGCGCGCCCGGCAGGTCGGCGCCGAAAGACGTCATGTCGACACCGGTCAGCACGACCTCGGCATAGCCGTTGCCGGCAAGCCGCTTGACCTGCTCGACCACCGCGCCCATCGGCACCGAGCGCGAATTGCCGCGGCCATAGGGAATGATGCAGAAGGTGCAGCGATGGTCGCAGCCATTCTGCACCTGGACGAAGGCGCGGGTCCGGCCCTCGATGGCGTCGACCATATGACCGGCGGTCTCGCGCACCGAAAAAATGTCGTTGACGCGCGCCTTCTCGGTATCGTTGACGCCGAAATCCGGCAGCGCACGGTAGGAGTTCGCCTTCAGCTTCTCCTCGTTGCCGAGAACGAGATCGACCTCGTCCATTGCCGTGAAATCCTGTGGCGCGGTCTGCGCGGCACATCCGGTGACGATGATGCGCGCGCTAGGGTTGTCGCGGTGGGCCTTGCGGATCGCCTGCTTGGCCTGGCGGACCGCCTCGCCGGTGACGGCGCAGGTGTTGAAGATCACGGCGCCGCCGGCCAGCGTGCCAAGGCCGGCGCTTTCGGCCTCGCGCCGCATCACCTCGGATTCGTAGGTGTTCAGCCGGCAGCCGAAGGTCACCACGCCAATGCCATTGGAACGGGGAGCCTCGGAGAGGGGGCCCTCGAAGACAGGGCTCTTGGACAGAGCCGACATCAGGCCGCGCTTTCGGTGTCGCGGGCCCAGGTGCCGTTGGACGGATCGAAGCTGCCGGAAAACTCCCATTCGGCCGCACCGGTCAGGATGACGTGGTCGTCGTCGCGCCATTCGACATGCAGCGTGCCGCCGCCGGGGGTCAGCAGGTTGACGCTGCGCCCGGTCCGCCTGGTGCGGGCCGCCGCCACCACGGCGGCGCAAGCCGCCGAGCCGCAGGCCTTGGTCAGGCCGGCGCCGCGCTCCCAGGTGCGGATGATCATGGTTTCGGGCGACGTCACCTGCGCGATGGTGATGTTGGCGCGCTCGGGGAAGATCGGGTGGTTTTCGAGCAGCGGGCCGAAGCGCTCGAGTTCATAGGACCAGACGTCGCGGTCGACCCAGAAGATGGCGTGCGGGTTGCCCATCGAGACGGCGGAGGGCGAATGCAGCACAGGCGCGTCGATCGGCCCGATCTGCAATTCGATCATGCGGGTGTCGCGGAATTCTTCGGCCAGCGGAATTTCCTGCCAGCTGAAACGCGGCATGCCCATATCGACCGAGATCAAGCCGTCGGCATGCTCTTCTGCAGTGAGAATGCCGGCGCGGGTCTCGAAGGTGAACGTCTTCCGGCCGGTCTCGGCGGCAAGCGCCTGAACGACGCAACGCATGCCATTGCCGCAGGCCTGCGCGCCCGAGCCGTCGGAATTCAGGATGTCGACATAGTAGGCAGTGCCCGGCGTCTTCGCGTCATGGATCGCCATGATCTGGTCGAAGCGGGTCGCGGGATCGGCGTTGAGCGCGATCGCCGCCGCCGCCGTCACCCGGTCGGCACGGCTGCGCATATCGGCGACGATGATCTCGTTGCCGATGCCGTTCATCTTGGCGAAGGGGGCAATGCCTGCCATTTCTTGCGGTCGTTCCATATCCGTTTGGCGCTATATGGCGGAAACGGGCGGGAATTACCAGTCTGCCGGCGTGTTCAGCCGCGCCGAGGCGTCGGCCTCACGTCACCGCGAAGATGCCAAGCACCACCAACAAGAAGATGATCAGAACGATGCCGATGAGGACGCGCGCGCCGGTGGCCGCGGCTCCCGCGAGCGCCGGCATACCGAGCAGGCTCGCCGCGGCGGCGATGATGAGAAGAATGATGATCCATTTAATCATGGGGATGCCTCAGACGTCGGATTTTTGAAACCGTTTGAAAACGTCCCCATGGCATTTGGGTTCCAGGCTACGAAATTAGCCGGCGATCTCGATGTCGGTGCTGAACGGCGCCGTCTTGGCCGAATTCTCGTCATGCATGAGGAAGTCGCAGCGATATTTGCCGGGCGGCAGGCCATCGAGCGAGAGGTCCAGCTTGAAGAACAGCTCGCGGTTGTGCGAGCGCGAGGCGACTTGCACACGGCCAACCTTCTCCATCGTGCCCAGCGTTTGTCCCGCGGCGGAGACGACGGTGATGTCAACCGAAAGCGCAATGGAGCTGTTGCCGAGCCCGTCCGAGCCATAACCATAGCCGACGGGTTCCATGTACAGGACGATCTTCTCGCCGGGCTTGTAGATGTGATTGGCTCGTTCGCCGTAGATGCCGAAGCCGGTGGCGCTGTCCACCTGCTTGAGGTTCAGCACGCCAAGCGGCATCGCCTTCCAGAAGGCTTCCTCGGCGCTGTTGAATTTTTCCATCGCGCCGGGGCCATCCCCCGACTGGAGCAACTTCTCGGCCTCGGCGGCCCGGTCGCTGATTTCGCTAGCGAAGGCCGCCGGCGTGCAGATGGCGGTGGCGAGCAGGGCTGCCAGGATTGTTTTCACGAGACGCGTCTCCGTTCCTTTGAGCCGGCATGGTGGGGCAAAACAGCCACGGCGTAAATGGCAATCGCCGATGCGCCTCAAGGCACGTCCCAGACCTCGCCGGGCCGCAAGGCGCGAAAGCGCTCCGGCGCGATGCCTTGATCGTCCAGCGCCTCGGCCAGCTTGCGAACCGGCTCGTCGAATGGCTCGTCGGTGAGCTGGAAAGTGCCCCAGTGACAACCCGCGGCCAAGGCGGCGTTGCACAAAAGCATGCCTTGCACCGCCTCCTCAGGGTTCTGGTGCTGCGGCGCCATGAACCAGCGCGGCTCATAGGCGCCGATCGGCAGGATGGCGAAGCGGAAGCCGCCATGCTTCCCGGCGATCAGCCGGTAGTTAATGCCTTCATGGAAGCCGGTGTCGCCGGCGAAGTAGATCTTTCCGCCCGGTGTCTCGATGACGAAGCCGGCCCACAGCGCCATACGTCGGTCCCGGGCGCCGCGCGCCGACCAGTGATGCGCGGGTTCGACGTGGATGGCGATGCCATCTCCAACGGCGACCCTGTCGCCCCAGTCATGCGCCGTCAGCCGCATGCCCGGCACGGCGGCGTTGATGATGGTGTCGTTGCCGAGCGGTGTCATCACCAGCGGGTCGTGCTTTTCCTTCAGCCGCTTCAGCGTGGCGAGGTCGAGATGGTCGTAGTGGTTGTGGCTGACCAGCACGAGGTCGATCGGCGGCAGGTCGGCGAAAGCGATGCCTGGCGGACCGACGCGTTTGGGACCGGCGAAGGAAAACGGCGACGAGCGCTGCGACCAGACCGGATCGGTGAGGATGTTCAGGCCAGCCGTTTGGATCAGCAATGTGGAATGGCCGACCATGGTAACCTTCAGATCGGAGCCTTCCACCCGTGCAGCCGGCCTTGCCGGCTGAAACGGGCTCGGCTGCGCCGCCGGCCATTTCGAGCGCCGGCCATTCAGCTTCCATTTCAGGAGATCGGCAAAGCGGCCAGGCGGCTTGCCATCGGGATTGAAGAACAAGGTGCCGTCGAAATGGTCGCTGGTCGGGCCGCTGTAGTAGCGATTGGCGGCTCTCTTTCTCGCGATCAAGTCTTTGCTCCGGCAGGATTCGTTTCCCTGACATAGGCCCTGCCTCGCCTGGCGCAAGCGTTTGCCGGCCGAATGCCATCGGTCAGGGCGGCACCTTGGCTACTTCGGGCCTGCCAACTGGCCATACGTCGCTCGGGATCATTTGACGCATGCCGTTGTCCCAAAACCGCTGCGCATTTTTGGCGACACGCATTATGTGATAAATCTGCAACAAATCTTGCTGCAAACCCTATTTTAACCATATCGGGTTGAAATTTCGCCACCTTCTCCATTTTGGTGGAGGTGAGATTGCGCGGACGGCGTTCCCCCCAGCCGGATCCGACGGAGGTGGTAATGAATTTTTCGAAAAGCGGCCTGGCGGCCGTATCCCTGGCTGCCCTTTTTGCAAGCGGCTGCACGACCTCGCGATTCTCGTCGATGGACGAACAGCAGCCAGCGCCGCTGCAGCCGGCGCCTTCCGGCCAGGTGACCTCCAACCAACTGCCGCCGCCGGCTTCGCCCGGCACCACCGATCCGTCGCAATTCCCGACCGCGCCGCAGAATACGCAGGTGGCTTCGCTGCCGCCGGACGGCTCCGCGCCCGCCGGTGCCGCGGACCTTAGCGCGGCAAGCGTCGCGGGCGTGTGGAACGCCAGCGTTTCCGGCCAGAGCTGCAAGATCGCGACGCCGCAGACCAAGTTCGGCGCCGGCTTCCGCGCCGGGCCGCTGCACTGCCCGGCGCCGATCGACGGCATCAAGTCGTGGAACGTCACCGGCAAGCAGCTGACGCTTTATGACGAGAATGGCGGCTCGCTGGCGCGGCTCTATTCCTCGGGCGGCTCGAAATTCGACGGCCAGACTTCCAATGGCCAGCCGATTTCGCTTACAAGGTAGCTAGTGTGCCGATATTCAGGTGATGCCGGCCTGCGAACGGCGGCTTTCTGCGCTTCCGGTGCTCACGTACCCAAAAGTACGCTCCGCTCCGGTTCTCGAAAGCCGACATTCTCGGCTCGGCCTGACCTGAATCTCAACACACCTAGTCCTCCCCGGAGCATCCTGCTCTGAACAAACGACGTGACCGATGCATCTGCGCGACGGCCTCCAGACCCATGTGACCGTCAGGCAGCGCTACGACCATCTGGTGGAAACCGGCGTGATCGGGCGCGATGCTGCGCAAGAGAGAATCGCCGCCGCGCTCGACCGATTGATCGACGAGATCTCGGCCAAGCGGCTGGCGCAAAAATCCAGTGCGCTGGGCTGGCTGTTTGCCCGCAAGCGCGACACGCATGCGGCCGTCAAGGGCCTCTACATCCATGGCGGTGTCGGCCGCGGCAAGACCATGCTGATGGACATGTTCTTCGAGCTGGTGCCGGTCAGGCGCAAGCGCCGCGTCCATTTCAACGACTTCATGGCCGAGGTGCAGGACCGCATCCAGAAGCACCGGCAGGCGCGCAAGAACGGCGACGTCAGGGAAGACGATCCGATCCCGCCCGTGGCCAAGGCGCTCGCCGAGCAGGCCTGGGTGCTGTGCTTCGACGAGTTCTCGGTCACCGACATTGCCGACGCGATGATCCTGTCCAGGCTGTTTTCGGCGCTGTTCACCAATGGCGTGGTGCTGGTCGCCACCTCGAACGTGGCGCCGGAAGACCTCTACAGCGACGGGCTCAACCGCCAGCTCTTCCTGCCCTTCATCGGCATTCTGGAACGACACGCGCAGGTGCTGTCGCTCGACAGCGACAAGGACTATCGACTGGAAAAGCTTGCCCGCACGCCGGTCTATGTCACGCCGGCCAATGCCGCGGCCGACCGGGCGCTCGACGAGGCCTGGCGGACGATGACGCGCGGCGCGCCGACAGCGGCGACATCGCTCACGCTGAAGGGACGGCAAGTGGCGGTGCCGGCCGCAGCCGGCGACGCGGCGCGGTTTTCCTTCGCCGACCTCTGCGAAAAGCCGCTCGGCGCGCGCGATTTCCTGGCCATCGCCGGGCGTTTCTCGACCGTCTTCATCGATCATGTGCCGGTGCTGGGCGAAGGCAAGCGCAATGAAGCCAAGCGCTTCATCCTCTTGATCGACACGCTCTACGACCACCATGTCCGGCTGGTGGTGAGCGCCGAGGCGCCGCCGCAAGAGCTTTACGTGGCCAAACGCGGTGTCGAGGTGTTCGAGTTCGAACGCACGGCGTCACGGCTTATCGAGATGCAAAGCCGCGACTGGCTGGAGGATTGGGCGGAGCGGCGGAAGGCGCGGACGATACCGGCGGAAGCGGGGCGGGCGCAGGCGTAGACATCAAAAGCCGGTCTGTCGCGTTCCGTCCCACCCCCCTCTATCCCGCCAGCATCAGAACTACAGCTGATACACGTACATCACAAAACTCTCCGCCTCGCCACGCCGTTCCTTCCGCGATTCATGAAGCGCCCGCGCCGGAAGATTGTCCGGCTCGGTGCCGACCCAAGCCTCCTCGCAGCCATTTTCCCTGCCGATCGCGAACACGGCGTCAAGCATTTTTCGGGCGATGCCCTGGCGCTGGAAAGCTGGCGAGACGCCGACCTCGCCGATGTAGAGTTCGGCCGGCTTGTCGGATGGATGACCGCCGCGCATCGGCCGACGACAGCGCCCTCGGCCACGGCCATGATCATGAAATAGCCCGATTGCGCGAGATAGCTGGCAAGGCGATCGGGCCCCACCGGCTCATCGAACACCTCGCCGGCCATCCGTATCACAAGGGCGTCATCGCTGGGAAAGAGCCTTCTGATCTCGATCGTCATTGTGTAAATTCCCTCAAACGGCTTGTGAACTTTGACGTTTACGTAAGTCCCAACTGGTCTAACCGATTGAAAATGCTCGCTTCAAAATAATCGGTTGAATTTATCTTGCGCCGAGGCTATGGGTGCGGCGAAATTTCGCGGTTCCCGCATCCTTCCAGCCTCTTCCTCGACGCCGTCATCAAGTCGTCAAAGATTTGGGCGCAGTCACAGACAAAGGGACATCATCCTCACATGGCACGCAACAAGATAGCGCTTATCGGCTCGGGCATGATCGGCGGCACGCTCGCCCACATGATCGGCCTCAAGGACCTTGGCGACGTGGTGCTGTTCGATATCGCCGAGGGCATTCCGCAGGGCAAGGGGCTCGATATCGCGCAGTCGTCGCCGGTCGATGGTTTTGACTCCCGGCTGACCGGCGTCAACGACTATGCCGGCATCGAGGGTGCCGATGTCTGCATCGTCACCGCCGGCGTGCCGCGCAAGCCGGGCATGAGCCGCGACGACCTGCTCGGCATCAATCTGAAGGTCATGGAACAGGTCGGCGCCGGCTTGAAGAAGTACGCGCCGAAGGCTTTCGTCATCTGCATCACCAACCCGCTCGACGCCATGGTCTGGGCGCTGCAGAAGTTTTCCGGCCTGCCCAAGACCCACGTGGTGGGCATGGCCGGCGTGCTCGACTCTTCGCGCTTCCGCTATTTCCTGGCCGAGGAATTCAAGGTCTCGGTCGAGGACGTCACCGCCTTCGTGCTGGGTGGCCACGGCGATTCCATGGTGCCGATGATCCGCTATTCGACGGTCGCCGGCATCCCGCTGCCCGACCTCGTCAAGATGGGCTGGACCTCGAAGGAGAAGCTCGACCAGATCGTGCAGCGCACCCGCGACGGCGGCGCCGAGATCGTCGGCCTGCTCAAGACCGGCTCAGCCTACTACGCGCCCGCGGCCTCGGCGATTTCGATGGCGGAAGCCTATCTGAAGGACAAGAAGCGCGTGCTGCCATGCGCGGCGCACCTCTCCGGCCAGTATGGCGTCAAGGGCACCTATGTCGGCGTTCCCGTGGTGATCGGCGCCGGCGGTGTCGAGCGCATCATCGAGATCGACCTGTCGAAGGCCGAGCAGAAGATGTTCGACAGTTCAGTGGCGGCGGTGCAGGGCCTGACCGAGGCCTGCGTCAAGATCGCGCCGCAACTCGCCTCGAAGTAAACCCCGCCAAAACGATCTGGAGACAGTTCCCCATGAACATCCATGAATATCAGGGCAAGGCGCTGCTGAAGAGCTTTGGCGCGCCGGTGGCCGAAGGCGTGCCGGTGTTCAAGGTAAGCGAGGCGGAAGCCGCGGCACAAGCGCTGCCCGGCCCGCTCTATGTGGTAAAGAGCCAGATCCATGCCGGCGGCCGCGGCAAGGGCAAATTCACTGAACTCGGCCCCGACGCCAAGGGCGGCGTTCGGCTGGCGAAGTCGGTGGCCGAAGTGGTCGCCAACGCCAATGAGATGCTCGGCCACACGCTGGTGACCAAGCAGACTGGCCCGGCCGGCAAGCAGGTCAACCGGCTCTATATCGAGGACGGCGCCGACATTGAGCGCGAGCTCTATCTGTCCATCCTGGTCGACCGCTCGGTCGGCCGGATCGCCTTCGTCGTCTCGACCGAGGGCGGCATGGACATCGAGGCGGTCGCGCATGACACGCCGGAGAAGATCATCACCGTCGCCATCGATCCCGAAAAGGGCGTGACGGCGGACGACGTGGAGAAGCTGAACGACGCTTTGAAGCTCGACGGCGATGCGGCCACCGATGGCGCCACACTGTTCCCGATCCTCTACAAGGCATTCGTCGAGAAGGACATGAGCCTGCTCGAGGTCAATCCGCTGATCGTCATGAAGAACGGCCGGCTGCGCGTGCTCGACGCCAAGGTGTCGTTCGATAACAACGCGCTGTTCCGCCATCCCGACCTGATGGAGCTGCGCGACACCACCGAAGAGGACGAGAAGGAGATCGAGGCGTCGAAATACGACCTCGCCTATGTCGCGCTCGACGGCAATATCGGCTGCATGGTCAACGGCGCCGGGCTTGCCATGGCGACGATGGACATCATCAAGCTCTACGGCGCTGAGCCGGCTAATTTCCTCGATGTCGGCGGCGGTGCGTCGAAGGAGAAGGTGACGGCGGCGTTCAAGATCATCACCAAGGATCCGGCCGTCGAAGGCATCCTGATCAACATCTTCGGCGGCATCATGAAGTGCGACATCATCGCCGAGGGGGTGATCGCCGCGGTCAAGGAAGTCGGGCTGAAAGTGCCGCTGGTGGTGCGCCTGGAAGGCACCAATGCCGAGCTCGGCAAGAAGATCATCAATGACAGCGGCTTGAATGTCGTCTCGGCCGATGATCTGGACGATGCCGCCAAGAAGATCGTCAAGGCGGTGAAGGGCTGAGCGGATGCCCCCGCGCAAGATAAACCTGGTCGAGGCGGCGGACCGGAAGATCAGCAAGGTCTTCGATCCGCATATTGCCGGCGACGTGAACGACAGCCAGGCGAAGGTCGCCAAGTTCGGTGAGGTTTTCGATTGGCACGCGCATGACCATGAGGACGAGGCCTTTCTCGTGCTGCGCGGGCGCATTGCCATTGATTTCCGTGACGGTCCCGTCGAGCTTGGCGAGGGCGATTTCATCGTCGTGCCGCGCGGCGTCGAGCATAGGCCGCGATCGCTCACGGCGGAGCCGGTGGTGTTGATGTTCGAGCCGGCGACGACGCTCAACACCGGCAATGCCAAGAGCGACCTCACCGTCTCTGACCTGAAGCGGCTCTGACCATGAACGCCGCATCCTTCTCTTCGCTCTCGTCCGGTCATCAGCGCCTGCAGGCGCTGATCGGCGCGTGGCGCGGCGAGGAAGAGGTGGCGGGCACGCAATGGACCGACGCCGGCACGGCGACCGCGGATGTGCTGGCGGAGGCGCAGTTCGGCGGCCTGTTCGTGCTGCAGCGCTATCGCCAGCGCCGCGACGGCACGGTGTCCTTCGGCGCGCACACCGTGTTCGGATTCGACCAGCAAAACAGCGTCGTGACCATGCACCAGTTCGACTCGACGGGGTTCGTGCCGGCCTTGCCTGCGTCCGGTGCCTGGAACGGCGACGAACTCACTCTGGATCGGTCGTCACCGCGTGGCTCGGCGCGCGTGGCTTATATCTTCGACGATGCCGACACCTACCGCATGCGACTGCACTTCAAACCCGCTGGCAGCGATGCCTGGCAAGACATGGTGAGCGGCATCTACCGGCGCGTCTCGCCTTCCTCGATCAACGGTTTTTAGAAAAGGGCTCCGATGTCCATTCTCGTCGACAAGAACACCAAGGTGCTGGTGCAAGGCCTGACCGGCAAGACCGGCACGTTCCACACCGAACAGGCGCTGGCCTATCACGGCACCAAAATGGTCGGCGGCATCCACCCGAAGAAGGGCGGCGAGACCTGGACCGGCGCCAAGGGCGAGACCTTGCCGATCTTCGCCAGTGTCGCCGAAGGCAAGGAAAAGACCGGCGCCAATGCGTCCGTCGTTTATGTGCCGCCGGCGGGTGCTGCCGAAGCCATCATTGAAGCTATCGAGGCAGAGATCCCGCTGATCGTCTGCATCACCGAAGGCATTCCCGTCATGGACATGGTCAGGGTCAAGGCGCGGCTCGACCGCTCGACCTCGCGACTGATCGGTCCGAACTGTCCGGGCGTGCTCACCCCCGACGAATGCAAGATCGGCATCATGCCCGGAAACATCTTCCGCAAGGGTTCGGTCGGCGTTGTATCGCGCTCGGGAACGCTTACCTATGAGGCGGTGTTCCAGACCACCAATGTCGGTCTCGGCCAGACGACAGCCGTCGGCATCGGCGGCGACCCCGTCAAGGGCACCGAGTTCATCGACGTGCTCGAGATGTTCCTCGCCGACGACGAGACCAAGTCGATCATCATGATCGGCGAGATCGGCGGTTCGGCGGAGGAAGACGCCGCGCAGTTCCTCAAGGACGAAGCCAAGCGTGGCCGCAGCAAGCCGATGGCCGGCTTCATCGCCGGGCGCACGGCGCCGGCCGGCCGCACCATGGGCCATGCGGGCGCGGTCATCTCCGGCGGCAAGGGCGGCGCGGAAGACAAGATCGCGGCGATGGAATCGGCCGGCATAAAAGTTTCGCCATCGCCGGCACGGCTTGGCACGACACTGGTCGAGGCGATCAAGGGTTAGTGAGTAGTCAATAGTGAGTAGTGAAAAGGGAAGAACGTATGAGTAGTCGCTGAGTCGGAAATTTCCATTTTTCTACTCACTACCGACTACTCACTATTCCCCTTGAAAAGGAGACGAAGCCAAGGCTTCGACAATCACATGGCACGACAAGATCAGGCCAACGATCAGTTTTCGCTCACCTCTTTCCTCTATGGCGGTAACGCCGACTACATCGACGCGCTCTACGCGGCGTATGAGGACGATCCCGCCTCGGTCAATCCCGAGTGGCAGGAGTTCTTCGCCGGGCTGAAGGACGATGCCGGCGATGTGCGCAAGAACGCCAAGGGTGCGTCCTGGGCCAAGCCCTCCTGGCCGCTGCAGGCCAATGGCGAACTGGTGTCGGCGCTCGACGGCAATTGGGGCATCGTCGAAAAGCACCTGGAAAAGAAGGTCAAGGACAAGGCGGTCACCAACGGCGTCGTGCTGTCCGACGCCGACGTGCACCAGGCGACGCGCGATTCGGTGCGCGCCATCATGATGATCCGCGCCTTCCGCATGCGCGGCCATCTGCACGCCAATCTCGACCCGCTCGGCATCGCCAAGCCGCTCGAGGATTATAACGAGCTGTCGCCGGAGAATTACGGCTTCACCGCAGCCGATTACGACCGGCCGATCTTCCTCGACAATGTGCTCGGGCTCGAATTCGGCACCATCCGGCAGATGCTGGAGATATTGACCCGCACCTATTGCTCGACGCTGGGCGTCGAGTTCATGCACATTTCCGATCCCGAGGAGAAGGCCTGGATCCAGGCGCGCATCGAGGGCGCCGACAAGGAAATCTCGTTCACCGCCGCCGGCAAGAAGGCGATTCTGTCGAAGCTGGTCGAGGCGGAAGGCTTCGAGCAGTTCATCGACGTCAAGTACAAGGGCACCAAGCGCTTCGGCCTCGACGGTGGTGAATCGCTGATCCCGGCGCTGGAGCAGATCGTCAAGCGCGGCGGCCAGCTCGGCCTGAAGGAAATCGTGCTCGGCATGGCCCATCGTGGCCGCCTCAACGTGCTCTCCCAGGTGATGGCGAAGCCCCATCGCGCCATCTTCCACGAGTTCAAGGGCGGTTCGGCCGCCCCCGACGAGGTCGAGGGCTCGGGCGACGTCAAGTACCATCTCGGCGCCTCGTCGGATCGCGAGTTCGACGGCAACAAGGTGCATCTGTCCTTGACCGCCAACCCGTCCCACCTGGAAATCGTCGACCCGGTGGTGATGGGCAAGGCGCGCGCCAAGCAGGATTATCTGTTCGGCCGCGGCCGCGAGGAGATCGTGCCGCTGGAGGAGCGGGCCAAGGTGCTGCCTCTGCTCCTGCACGGCGACGCCGCCTTCGCCGGCCAGGGCGTGATCGCCGAAATCCTCGGCCTGTCCGGCCTGCGCGGCCACCGCGTCGCCGGCACGCTGCATTTCATCATCAACAACCAGATCGGCTTCACCACCAATCCGCGCTTCTCGCGCTCGTCGCCCTATCCGTCAGACGTAGCCAAGATGATCGAGGCGCCGATCTTCCACGTCAATGGCGACGACCCGGAAGCCGTGGTCCATGCCACCAAGGTGGCGATCGAGTTCCGCATGAAGTTCCACAAGCCGGTGGTCGTGGATATGTTCTGCTACCGCCGCTTCGGCCACAATGAGGGTGACGAACCGGCCTTCACGCAGCCGATCATGTACCGCAACATTCGCACCCACAAGACGACGGTGCAGATCTATGCCGACCGCCTGATCGCCGAAGGCCACATCGCCCAGGCCGAATTCGACAAGATGAAGGCCGACTGGCGCGCGCATCTGGAATCCGAATGGGAAGTCGGCCAGCACTACAAGCCCAACAAGGCCGACTGGCTGGACGGCGCCTGGTCGGGCCTGCGCACGGCCGACAATCAGGATGAGCAAAGGCGCGGCAAGACCGCCGTGCCGGTCAAGACGCTGAAGGAAATCGGCAAGAAGCTGGCCGAGGTGCCGAAGGGCTTCGAGGCGCACAAGACGATCATCCGCTTCCTTGAGAATCGCCGCGAGGCGATCGAGTCCGGCGAAGGCATCGACTGGTCGACGGCCGAGGCGCTGGCTTTCGGCGCCATCCTGCTGGACGGCAATCCGATCCGCCTGTCGGGGCAGGATTCCGAACGCGGCACCTTCTCGCAGCGCCATTCCGTGCTCTACGACCAGCGTGACGAGACCCGCTACATCCCGCTGAACAATCTGTCGGCGGCGCAAGCCGGCTACGAAGTCATCAATTCGATGCTGTCGGAAGAGGCGGTGCTGGGCTTTGAATATGGCTACAGCCTGGCCGAACCGAAGGCGCTGACCCTGTGGGAAGCGCAGTTCGGCGACTTCGCCAACGGCGCTCAGGTGGTGTTCGACCAGTTCATCTCGTCGGGCGAGCGCAAGTGGCTCAGAATGTCGGGCCTCGTCTGCCTGCTGCCGCATGGCTATGAAGGCCAGGGCCCGGAACATTCCTCGGCCAGGCTGGAGCGCTTCCTGCAGCTTTGCGCCGAAGACAACATGCAGGTGGCGAATTGTACGACGCCGGCTAACTATTTCCACATCCTGCGCCGGCAACTGAAGCGCGACTTCCGCAAGCCGCTGATCCTGATGACGCCGAAGTCGCTGCTGCGTCACAAGCGGGCGGTGTCGACGCTGCCGGAAATGTCGGGCGAAAGCTCGTTCCACCGGCTGCTGTGGGATGACGCCCAGCTGTTGCCGAACCAGGCGATCAAGCTGGTCAAGGACAGCAAGATCCGCCGCGTCGTGCTGTGTTCGGGCAAGGTCTATTACGACCTCTACGAGGAGCGCGAGAAGCGCGGCATCAATGACATCTACCTGCTGCGCGTCGAACAGCTCTATCCGTTCCCGGCCAAGGCGCTGATCACCGAATTGTCGCGCTTCCGCAATGCCGAGATGGTGTGGTGCCAGGAGGAGCCCAAGAACATGGGCGCCTGGTCGTTCATCGACCCGTATCTGGAATGGGTGCTGGCGCATATCGACGCCAAGCATCAGCGGGTGCGCTACACCGGCCGACCGGCGGCCGCGTCGCCTGCGACCGGATTGATGTCGAAGCACCTTGCCCAGCTCGCCGCCTTGCTCGAAGACGCGCTTGGCGAATAGACCTCAGGAACAACGGACAGGCACAATGGCTACCGAAATCCGCGTCCCCACTCTCGGCGAATCCGTCACCGAGGCGACCATCGGCAAATGGTTCAAAAAGGTCGGCGATGCCATTGCCGTCGACGAGCCGCTGGTCGAGCTCGAAACCGACAAGGTGACGGTCGAGGTTCCGGCCGCCGCCGCCGGCACGCTTGGCGAAATCACGGCCAAGGAAGGTGAGACGGTCGGCGTCGGCGCATTGCTGGGCTCGATTTCGGCTGGAGGCGCGGCCGCGCCGGCGGCCAAGCCGCAGGCCGTGGCGCAGGCGTCGAGCCCCGACGCGGCGCAGACCACCAAGCAGGCCGCCGCCGAGACCGCCAAGATCGCCGGCGATGCCGGGCCGGTCGAGCCTCGCACCATGCCGCCGGCGCCGGCGGCTGCGAAACTGATCGCCGAGAACAATCTGTCGGTCGACCAGCTTTCCGGCTCGGGCAAGCGCGGCCAGGTGCTGAAGGGCGACGTGCTCGACGCCATCTCCAAGGGGGCGCCATCGCAGCCGGCAGAGACACCGAAGGCGGCACCGGCTCCCGCCGCCCCTGTCGCCGCCCGCGCGCCATCCTCGGGAGACGATGCATCACGCGAGGAGCGCGTGCGCATGACCAAGCTGCGCCAGACCATCGCGCGCCGGCTCAAGGAAGCGCAGTCGACCGCCGCCATGCTGACCACCTTCAACGAGGTCGACATGAGCGCGGTAATGGCGCTCCGGACCAAGTACAAGGACGTGTTCGAGAAGAAGCATGGGGTGAAACTCGGCTTCATGGGCTTCTTCACCAAGGCCGTCACCCACGCGCTGAAGGAAATCCCGGCGGTCAACGCCGAGGTCGACGGCACCGACATCATCTACAAGAACTTCGCCCATGTCGGCGTCGCCGTCGGCACCGAGAAGGGGCTTGTCGTGCCGGTGGTGCGCGATGCCGACCAGATGTCGATCGCCGAGATCGAAAAGGAGATCGGCCGGCTGGGTATCGCCGCGCGCGACGGCAAGCTGTCGGTCGCGGACATGCAGGGCGGCACGTTCACCATTTCCAACGGTGGCGTCTACGGGTCGCTGATGTCGACGCCGATCCTCAATGCGCCGCAGTCGGGCATCCTCGGCATGCACAAGATCCAGGACCGGCCGGTCGTGGTCGGCGGCCAGATCGTCATCCGGCCGATGATGTATCTGGCGCTCAGCTACGATCACCGCATCGTCGACGGCAAGGAAGCGGTGACCTTCCTGGTGCGGGTCAAGGAAAGCCTGGAGGATCCGGAACGGCTGGTGCTCGATCTGTGATCGGAGCTGATCCGCAATGGGCAACTGGGTAGAGGAGTTAGGGTTCAGGCTAGGCCGTGTGCTGCGGATGTTGCGGCGTGAGCCCTGGACTTCCATGACCATGCCGACCGCGTCGGCCGAATGGAATCCGGCGCAAGCGAGCAGCAATCTCGGCCTCTTCGACCTGAGCGAAGCGCAAATGGCGGAGCGAGAGATAACCGTCACAGCGATCGGCGAGTTGAATTTGCCGACAGGCGAAATCATCGCCTGCGATCCGCTGACTACCGGAATCGACTGGCCAGCATTGAGCCGCAAGATCAAACCGGGGCGCTACCCGGTCTCGCTGCTTGAGGCACAAGGCCGTGTTGCCGCGGCAGTCCTGTGTTTCCGGCCCGGCAAGCCAATTCGCTGGGAACTGGCAACCTTGCCCGGCCAGGATGCATCGACCTTGAAGGGCGACGAGGTATTTGGCTATCCCGTCGATGCCGGCCTTGGTTCGTTCATGGACAGGATGGCGATGGCGTTGATGTCGGATCAGCAAGACAAACTTGAGGCCGACCAGAATTACTATGACGACGTGCTCGCAACCGAGTTCGCGCCCAACCAGGACCGGTTCGTCATGCACTATCCCGTTGCTGGTAACCCGATCAACGTTGCGATGTTCTGGAGTGGTTGGGGTGACGGGATCTATCCGTCTTTCTGGGGATTGAATGCGGCCGGCGAGCCGTTGCTTTTGATGACGGATTTCGGCGTGCTGGAAAACGCCGACGGCCGCGAAAGCCACTAGGCCGCTATAATGCAACGCAACGCGCTGGCATCCCTCATGATCAAATGTGCCGCTGGGGTGCCAGCGATCCTGTTCACCGGCTCGACAGCCTTCGCCACCTGCCCGATCGAGCTTGCCATCTATGGTGATGCCCAAGGCGGTGCCGAGACGAGCGGCGCCGAGATCGATTTCACGCCGGCCGGTACCTCGGCGACCGTCACCAACACGTTTCGGTTGATCCTCGACAACAATGTCGTGCTGAACGGCATCGTCATGTGGACGCAAGGGGTTCCTCGGCCGAACGGTTCCTTGATGTACAAATGCCCGGAGGGCGATGCCACCGGCCAGGAGCTTGCCGCCTGCACGCTGTGGAATGGCGTCATCTACACGTCTGACGACAAGGGCAATATTGGGCTTTTGCCGGCCGAAGGCATCGAGGCGCCGAAAACCCTGGTCCTGGCTGACCTCGGGCCGGTGCTGCGGCAATCCCGCGCCTTTGGCGGCGGCGGCTTTTCGAAAGTGCCGTCGGATGTATTTGCCCTGAAGGGATGCCAGGAATGAGCGGGAAGGTTCTGCTGGTCACCGGAGGCAGCCGCGGCATTGGCGCGGCGATTTGTCGGCTCGGGTCGAAGGCCGGCTATCGCGTCGCGGTGAACTACGCCTCGAACAAGGCTGCCGCCGAGGCGCTGGTCGCCGAGATCGAAGCCGGCGGCGGCGAGGCGTTTGCCCTCAAAGCCGATGTCGGCAGCGAGGCCGATATCATGGCCATGTTCGGCGCAGTCGATCGCGCCTGCGGCGGGCTCGACGCGTTCGTCAACAATGCCGGCATCGTCGACGTCAAGGCTCGTATCGACGAGATGAGCGCTGAACGGCTCGAACGCATGATGCGCATCAACGTCGTCGGTTCGTTTCTCTGCGCCCGCGAGGCGGTGAAGCGCATGTCGACACGCCACGGCGGCAAGGGCGGGGCGATCGTCAACATCTCGTCCGCCGCCGCCAGGCTCGGTTCGCCCGGCGAATATGTCGACTACGCCGCCTCCAAGGGCGCGATCGACACCATGACCGTCGGCCTGGCGCGCGAGGTGGCGCTGGAGGGCATCCGCGTCAATGCGGTCAGCCCCGGCATCACCGACACTGAAATCCATGCCTCCGGCGGCCAGCCCGATCGCGTGGCGCGGATGCAGGACATGCTGCCGATGAAGCGGGCGGGCACGGCCGATGAAGTCGCAAGCGCGGTTCTCTACCTTCTGTCGGATGCGGCTTCCTATATAACGGGCGCGATCCTGAACGTAAGCGGCGGCCGCTGAGCGCCAAGCAAAAGGAAAACATGGATGGCTTATGACGTCGTTATTATCGGATCGGGACCGGGCGGCTATGTCTGCGCCATCAAGGCGGCACAGCTCGGGCTGAAGGTCGCGGTGGTCGAGAAGAACGCAACCTTCGGCGGCACCTGCCTCAATATCGGCTGCATCCCGTCCAAGGCGCTGCTTCATGCCTCCGAGATGTTCGCCGAGGCTGGCCATTCCTTCGATACGCTGGGCGTCGAGATACCGGCACCGAAGCTCAATCTGAAGAAGATGATGACGCACAAGGACACGACCGTGGCGTCGAACGTCAACGGCGTCGCCTTCCTGTTCAAGAAGAACAAGATCGACTCCTTTCGCGGCACCGGCAAGGTGATTTCGGCCGGCAAGGTGTCGGTGACCGGCGAGGACGGCAAGGTCGAGGAGATCGAGACGAAGAACATCGTCATCGCCACCGGCTCCGACGTCGCCGGCATTCCCGGCGTCAAGGTCGATTTCGACGAAAAGGTGATCGTGTCGTCGACAGGCGCGCTGTCGCTGGAAAAGGTTCCCGGCCATCTCCTGGTGGTCGGCGGCGGCGTCATCGGGCTCGAGCTCGGCTCGGTCTGGGCACGGCTTGGCGCCAAGGTCACGGTCGTCGAATTCCTGGACACGATCCTCGGCGGCATGGACGGCGAGGTCTCCAAGCAGTTCCAGCGGCTGCTCTCCAAGCAGGGTTTCGAGTTCAAGCTCGGCGCCAAGGTCACCGGCGTCGCCAAGGCCAAGAAGGGCGCCAGCGTCACCTTCGAGCCGGTCAAGGGTGGGGCGGCCGAGACGATCGAGGCCGACGTCGTGCTGATCGCCACCGGCCGCCGCGCCTATGCCGACAGTCTCGGCCTCAAGGAGGCCGGAGTAGAGGTCGACGAGCGTGGCCGGGTCAAGACCGACGGTCATCTCAGGACCAATATGCCTGGCATCTA
The DNA here is from genome assembly GCF_006658505.1 of Mesorhizobium sp. B2-4-15. Lineage (GTDB taxonomy): Bacteria > Pseudomonadota > Alphaproteobacteria > Rhizobiales > Rhizobiaceae > Mesorhizobium. The sequence goes on along the minus strand of NZ_VFUZ01000010.1, from coordinate 15,955 downwards.
TGCCATCGGCGACGTCATCGCCGGACCGATGCTGGCGCACAAGGCCGAGGACGAGGGCATGGCGGTGGCCGAAACCATTGCCGGCCAGGCCGGCCATGTGAACTACGACGTCATTCCGAGCGTCGTCTATACCAGCCCGGAAATCGCCTCGGTCGGCAAGACCGAGGAAGAGCTGAAGAAGGCCGGCATCGACTACAAGGTGGGCAAGTTTCCGTTCAGCGCCAATGGCCGGGCACGCGCCATGCTGCACACGGACGGTTTTGTGAAGATCCTGGCCGACAAGGCCAGCGACCGCGTGCTCGGCGTGCATATCGTCGGCTTCGGCGCCGGCGAAATGATCCATGAGGCGGCGGTGCTGATGGAGTTCGGCGGCTCGTCGGAGGACCTCGCCCGCACCTGCCACGCACATCCGACGATGTCGGAAGCGGTGAAGGAAGCGGCGCTGGCGACCTTCTTCAAGCCGATCCATATCTAGGGGCAACGGTTCGCCGGGCCATGCTTCGCCCGTCCTGCTCCGTGGCGCTCGCAAGAGTTTGTCAGCGTCGCGCTGCCCCTCATCTGGCTGCCGCCATCTTCTTCCCGTGAACGGGGAGAAGGACGCTGTCGTCGGCGGTTTCGCCAATTGTCAGCGTTGCAAGGAAGAAGCGCCGGCGCTGGCACCAGCCTCTTTCTCCCCGTTTACGGGGAGAAATGCCCGGCAGGGCAATGAGGGGCGGCACTGCCATTGACGGTATCCCGTAGAGGCAGTTCCCGTCCGGGTTGCCGCATGCTCCAAAACAAGACGGCCCGCTTTTCAGCGGGCCGTCTCGGATTTGGCACTGAGCCGCTTACTGGGCGGGTGCTGGCGCCGGGGCTGGCGCGGGTGCCGGAGCCGGGGCTGGCGCGGGTGCTGGCGCAGGAGCGGGTGCTGGAGCTGGAGCTGGAGCCGGGGCGGGAGCAGGTTCGGCTGGCTTGGCCGGTTCAGCAGGCTTCATCGGTTCAGCCGGTGCGGGCGCCGGGGCCGGTGTGCTGGCGGCCGGTGGCTCGGCGGGTGCCGGATGTTCACCTCTTCTTCCGAAAACGTAATACGCTACAACCGCCAGGATGACCACGACCAGCGCAATCAGCCAAGTGCTGCCGCCGCCGCTCGGCCGTGGAGCATTGGTGGTCGAATTGTACGGGTCGTTTGGATTTGGTGCGTTCGCCATAAATCTGTCCTCCGAGAAAATGAAAATGATCAATCAACATCCATCAACGCGCAACCGTTGAATGGGTTTCACGCTAGGGGAGGAAAACGCCGGAAACGCGGCGCTTGGTTCCCTCCGCTGCCATCCGACTCAATTGACGGCGGTGACAGTATAACCGGCTTTGCGGAAATCTTCGACCAGCCCCTCTGGACCGGGAAGGTGCAGGGCGCCGACCGCCATGAAGGCATTGCCCTTGGCCAGGATCGGTCCGGCGTGGTCGACCATCACCTTGTTGCGGCTAGTGATCATGGTTTCCTCGAAGGCCGCATAGCCCGCGGCGTCGTTCTGCTCTTCCGGCATGGCGGCGCGGAACAGCGGCCAGAACATGCCGGTGTCGCCGCGCTGGTAGAGCACGATCATGGTCTCGTTGATATCGTTGACCTTGTCGCCCAGTTTCAGCGTGTCGACCAGACCCTTCATGTGAAAGGCGAGCGGTAGCGAGGCCATGGCGCGCAACTGGCTCTCGGCCGTTTCCAACCCTTCCACCGGCTTGCCGGCCGCCTTGGCGCTCTCCGCCAGCTTGACGTCGAGCACCGGCGCTCCGCCGGACTGGCGGGCGAGTTCGCAAGCCGGAAGCGCCATCATGGCCGACAACATCCAGGGCTTCATCTTGGCGACCGTTGCCGGCGGAATGCCGCGCGCGTCGAGTGCCGCATTCATCGCCGCCGCTTCGTCCGGCGACAGCAATGACGACAGCGTCGTGGAGTCCGTGAACATCATCAGATCAGGCTCCTTGAGCATCGCCGTCATCATCTTCTGCTTATCGAGCACATCAGTGGTTTCGATGATGAGGGTGCCTGATGCATCGAAGGCCTTCTGCGCTTGCGGCGGCAGCGTGGTGACACGTTGGTCGGTCATGTGCATGGTGCCAAATAGGTAGGACGGCTGTTCGCCTGATTTCTCCAGTTTCCACAACAGGCCCTTACCATTGAGCGTGGCGGCGGCGTCCGCCTCGATCTTGCTGTAGGTGGCTGGGCTGTTCTTCTGCAGGGCCGACAACATGTCGGCGCCGGTGCAGGTCGGCATTTCCGCATGCGCCCTGCCGGCCGCGAATAAAAGGACAGCCAGGAAGGACAGGAAAAACAGGACGTTGAGCGCGACAAGCAGCTTCAGCGACACGGACGCTGCACGGTCGGCGATAACAATGATGCGTTTCATGGTCTTTTTCCTAAGACCAAAAAACGGCGAAACGGTTAACTGGCGTTACGAAATTGTCCTAACCGGCTACCGCCCTCAGAGCTTCACGCTCTCGGATGAGCCGATTCGTAGATTTCCAGCAGCCTTGCGGTGTCGACGCCGGTGTAGATCTGCGTCGTCGACAGGCTGGCGTGGCCGAGCAGTTCCTGGATGGTGCGCAGGTCGCCGCCACGGCCGAGCAGATGCGTGGCGAAGGAATGGCGCAGCGCGTGCGGCGTCGCGGTGTCGGGCAGGTTGAGCACCGAGCGCAATTTCGCCATCTCGCGCTGGACGATGGCCGGGTTGAGCGGGCCGCCGCGCGCGCCGCGAAACAGCAGGCCCTTCGGATCGAGATGGTAAGGACAGAGCCGGCGGTATTCGGCGATCGCCTTGAGCGCGACCGGCAGCACGGGCACCAGCCGCGTCTTGCCGCCCTTGCCGGTGATGCGCAGCACGGTGTCGGCCTCCGAAGCCAGATCGGCTCCGGCGAGGCCGAGTGCTTCGGAAATGCGCAGGCCAGAGCCGTAGAGCAGCGTCAGCACGGCAGCATTGCGGGCGGCGATCCAGGGTTCCTCTGCCAGTTGGCCTTCCACCGACACGACATGTTTGGCGTCGCTCGCCGTCAGCGGTTTTGGCAAGGATTTGGGCTGGCGCGGGGCGCGCAACGCGGCGGCGCCCGCCGCGTTGGCGAGGCCATTCCGTTCGAGCAAACGCAGAAGCGAGCGGATGCCGGCGAGACCTCGGCCGAGGGTGCGGGCGCCGGCGCCGGCGTTGCGGCGGGCAGCGAGGAAACCGCGCAGGTCGGCCGGGCGCAGATCGGCGATGTCCGAAATGCCTGGCGGCCCGCCGAGATGACCGGTGAGGAAATGCAGGAACTGGCGCGTGTCGCGCTCATAGGCCTCGACGGTTTCCGGCGACAGCCGGCGCTCGCGCGTCAGCATCTTCAGCCAGCTTTCGCGCGCCGCCTGTAGATCGGGTTTTGCCGGGATGAGAAATTCCTGCATGGCGCCTGTTCCGGTTCGCCGCCATTTTCCGCCGGTCGGGTTAGGAAGCGGTGAAGAGCCCGTCATTGAAATGCTGGCCCGGCGGGGCTAGGAGATTGGCTGGAACGACACCGGTGAGCCTCTTCTGAATTGCCGTGTGTTTTGGTCACCGTAACGGAATGGATCCTCGGGTCTGCGCAGCCGCTGCGCGCCTGCTGCGCCCGTGGATGACGAAGGTAAAAGCGCCGATGAGCAAACCGCAAAATCCCGTCCAGATGGCCGTTATCGGAGCCGCCCACGGCATCAAGGGCGAGCTCAGGGTGAAAACCTTCACCGGCGAGCCGATGGCGCTGGCCGACTATGGGCCGCTCTATGCCAGGGATGGCCGTGCCTTTCAGATAACAGACATAAGGCCCGCCAACACCGTCGTCGTGGTCCGTTTCAAGGGCGTCAATGACCGCAATGCCGCCGAGGCGCTGGCCGGCACCGAACTGTTCGTCGACCGCTCGATGCTGCCCGACGATGGCGAGGAGGACGAATTCTACCATGCCGACCTGATCGGGCTGGAAATCCGGGATGATACGGGTGCGGCCATCGGCAAGGTGGTCGCGGTGCACAATTTCGGTGGCGGCGACATCCTTGATGTGACGCTTGCCGGGCGCAAGGGCGTGCTGATCCCGTTCACGCAGGCAGCCGTGCCGCAAGTGTCGATCGCCGAGGGTTTTGTCCGCGTCGACCCAGTGGCGGCCGGACTGGTCGAGGACGAGGATGGCGCCGCGCCGCGCGAGGAAGGCTTCGATCCGAAGGGCAGGCCACGTGGACCGCGCGATGCCGGGGGCAACCGGTGAGTTTTGCCGCCTCGGTCCTGACGCTCTATCCCGAGATGTTCCCGGGCGCGCTCGGCCTGTCGTTGGCCGGGCGGGCGCTGGAGGCCGGAACCTGGTCGCTGGACGCGATCCAGATCCGCGACTTCGCCACCGACAGGCACCGCACCGTCGACGACACGCCGGCCGGCGGCGGCGCCGGCATGGTGATGCGCGCCGATGTGTTGGCGAAGGCGATCGACCATGCCTCGCCGGAGGGCGATGTGCGTCCGCGCCTGCTGATGAGCCCGCGCGGCAAGCCGCTGAACCAGGCGCGTGTGCGGGAACTCGCCGCAGGTCCCGGCGCCGTTATCCTGTGCGGCCGTTTCGAAGGCGTCGACCAGCGGCTGATCGAGGCGCGGGCATTGGAAGAAATATCGATCGGCGATTTCATCCTCTCCGGCGGCGAGCCGGCAGCCCTGGTGCTGCTCGACGCGGTGGTGCGGCTGTTGCCCGGCGTCATGGGCAACGCGGTGTCGGGCGAGGAAGAGAGTTTCGAGAACGGCCTGCTTGAACATCCGCACTACACGCGCCCGCAGGAATTCGAGGGCCGCGAGATTCCCGAAGTGCTGATTTCGGGCAATCACAAGAAGATCGCGGCTTGGCGGCGGGAACAGTCCGAGAGGCTGACGAAGGAGAGGCGGCCCGACCTGCTCGCCCTTCAGCCCTTGCCGAAGTAGTAAAAGGCGAGAAACAGGCCGACGGCGATGACGAAGCCGCGCACCACATTCTGCGGCACGCGCTTGGCGATCCAGACGCCGGCATAGCCGCCGAGCGCGCCGCCCGGGATCATCACGATCGCCTGCGGCCAGGCGACGACGCCGCCCGAGACGAAGACGACGATGGCGACAGCCGCGATGACGATGGCCAGCATGTTCTTCAGCGCGTTCAGCCGGTGGTAGTCGCCGGCCTGGGTGAGGCCGAGCGTCGCCAGCATCATCACGCCCATGCCGGCGCCGAAGAAGCCGCCATAGATGGCGGTGACGAATTGCGCGAGCGAACCGGCGAATGAGCCTACCGACGCTTCATGGCCGGGTTTCGGCGCCGGCTTCAGCCAAGGTCCGGCGGCGAACAGCGCCGTTGCGCCCAGAAGCAGCCACGGTACCAGGATCCGAAAGGACGGATTGTCGAGCGCCAGCAGGATCAGCGCGCCCGCCAGCGCGCCGACCGCCGAGATCAGGCTGAGCAGCAGGGCACCGCGCCAGAAATGCCTGATGTCGTCCCAATAGGCCAATGTCGAGGTGATGTAGCCTGGAAATTGGGTGACCGAGGAAGTTGCGTTGGCGACGATCGGCGGCAGGCCGACCAACGTCATGGCGCCGAAGGTGATGAAGGTGCCGCCGCCGGCGACCGCATTGGCGGCGCCTGACAGGAAGCCCGCGAAGAAGAGAAGGATGGCGTCGAAGAGAGACATGGGTGCGGCCGCTTGGAATTGTGCTACCGCTGGCTTAGAAAGCTTGTCGAACGTATACAACCCGGCACGGCGCGATTACGATGGTGCCATGCTGGCGAAAAATACAGCGTTCGGGCGTGACAAAGCGCCGAAATAGCTGTATGTGCCCGCCCGTACTGGCTGGAAAACCCGCCGGACCCGTCAACGATGGCGGTGTAGTCGCCCCTGTCCGATGTCTTGGAGGCAAATGTCTCAGGGACAAAGGGCATAGCCGAGCGGTCGATGGTACTGCAAGGCAAGTGTTGGACGCTCTGACTGTCGGAAGAACAAGAAGTGGATTATTGAGATGGATCTCATCCGTCAGCTCGAGGCCGAACAGGCCGCCAAGATCGAAGCCAAGCGCAAGCTTCCCGAATTCCAGCCCGGCGACACCGTGCGCGTCCAGGTCCGCGTGACCGAAGGCACCCGCACCCGCGTCCAGGCCTATGAGGGCGTCGTCATCGCCCGCTCCGGCGCCGGCTTCCAGGAAAATTTCACCGTCCGCAAGATCTCCTATGGCGAAGGCGTCGAGCGCGTGTTCCCGGTCTACTCGCCGATGGTCGAAGGCGTCGAGATCGTCCGTCGCGGCAAGGTGCGTCGCGCCAAGCTCTATTACCTGCGCGATCGTCGCGGCAAGTCGGCCCGTATTTCGGAAAACACCGGCGTGCGCGCCCGCAAGCTCAATGACGAAGAGCGCGATGCGCTGAACGCCGAGAAGGCCCGCATCGAGGCCGAGAAGGTCGCCGCCGCCCAGGCGCTGGCCGCCGAAACGGCCGCCAAGGAAGCCGCCGAGAAGAAGGCAGCCGCCGAGGCAGCCAAGGCCGCTGAAGCGACCCCCGCCGAATAAGCTTTCGACGAACGGTTTTTGAAAAGGCGGCTTCGGCCGCCTTTTTTCGTTTCACCAGACCGTGAACGCCTTCATCTAAGGAAGCTGGACCCGGGTGTTGACGGCAGATTATCTTGTGTACTAAATAATAGTACAATATAATTTGGAGAAACACGATATGGCACTCTACACGGCACAGGCTCACGTCACCGGCGGCCGCGCCGGCCACGGCGAAACCAGCGACGGCCTACTGAAAGTCGATCTGGCCATGCCCAAGGAACTCGGCGGGCCGGGCGGCGCCACCAATCCCGAGCAGCTTTTCGCCATCGGCTACGCCGCCTGCTTCGAAAGTGCCATCCGCTTCGTCGCGCGCAAACAGAAGCTGCCGCTTCAGGACGCAGCGATGACCGCCACCGTCAGCCTGCTCCCCAATGGCGAGGGCTTCAAGCTCGGCGTCGCGCTGGCGGCTGAAACGAAAGGCCTTGATCAGGCGGCGGCGGAAGCGCTTGTATCGGAGGCGCACAAGATCTGCCCCTATTCGAACGCCATCAGGGGAAATGTCGATGTGGCGCTTTCGGTAAAGGCGGCATGACGACAAAGGTCGAAACGAGAGCCAAGGATGTCCCGGCGAAAGCCGCCGGGGCGATCCCGGTTCCGCGTCTCGACCAGCAGCTCTGCTTCGCGCTCTATTCGGCGAGTGGGTTGATGACCAAGGTATACCGCCCGCTGCTCGAGCCGCTTGGCCTGACCTATCCGCAATATCTGGTGATGCTGGCGCTGTGGGAGCGCGCGCCGAGCACGATCGGCGAGCTTGGCGAAGCGCTTGGGCTTGATTCGGCGACGCTGACGCCGCTGCTCAAGCGGATGGAGGCAGGTGGCCTCGTTACCCGCCGGCGTGATGCCGCCGACGAACGCCGGGTGCTGGTCGAGCCGACGGCCAAGGGCCAGGCCCTGCGCGCCCGCATCAAGGATGTGTCCTCGGCGCTTGCTTGCAGCGTGCCTCTGGGACCGGCCGAGGTGGACGCCCTGCACGCGACGCTCACGCGTCTTGTCGCCGACCTGCGTAAGGCAACGGTCGATGACCGGCTGGTAGATAGGGAGTCGTCGGTTCCCGACCTGGGATAAACTCACGCCATCACTGGGTACGGGCTGTCCCCGAATTTCCGCGTTGATGGCATCCAAATCCGTTTTCGCGTGAGCTGACGCAGCGGACCGTCTTGCATGGCGCTTGCGGAAAGCTAAAGTCGGCGCCGGATTTCCTGCAGGCCCGGCCGACGTCCGGGCGCTTTTAATTTCCGGGGGTGTGTCATGACCAAGTCGAAACTGCTGCTGGCCGGGCTGCTTGCCCTCGTCCTGGCGCCCGTCGCCGCTTTTGCCCAGGGGCTGCCGGATCTTGGCGGCAAGAAGGTGGTGGTGGTGACCGAAAACGCCTACCCGCCGCTGCAATTCATCGACGCCAAGACGGGAAAGCAGATCGGCTGGGAATATGACGCGATGAACGAGATCGCCAAGCGGCTGAATTTCAAGGTCGAGTACCAGAACACCTCGTGGGACGCGATGATCCAGGCGGTTTCCGACAACCAGTACAATATCGGCATGACCGGCATCACCATCAAGGACGACCGCAAGGAGAAGGTCGATTTCTCCGACCCCTATATGCGCTCGGAGCAGTTCATGCTGGTGCGCGGCGACGAAAGCCGCTTCACCGACGCCAAGACATTCGGCGCCTTCAAGGACGGGCTGATCGGCGCGCAGCCGGGCACGACGCCTTTCTACACCGCCGTCTACAGCGTGCTCGACGGCAATGAGCAGAACCCGCGCATCAAACTGTTCGAGACCTTCGGAGCCACCGTGCAGGCATTGAAGTCGGGCGACGTCGATGTGGTGCTCACCGACGGCACCGCCGGCAAAGGCTATGTCGATGCCTCGGAGGGCAAGCTGAAGCTGATCGGCGGTCCGCTCGGCAGCGAGGATTTCGGCTTCATCTTCCCGAAAGGCTCGGATCTGGTGAAGCCGGTCAACGCGGCGATTGCCTCTCTCAAGGCGGACGGCACTTTCGACACCCTCAACAAGAAGTGGTTCCTTGATTACAAGATGGGGCAGTGAGCTCGTCTTGGCGAGCGCTCCACTGCGTGAGGACCATGTGCTGACTTTCCGACGGACGGAGTTTCTTCCCACCCCGGAACGCGACCTTCGCAACCATCCCGCTGGCGCTGCCTGATGCCTGCCGGACCGTCTTCCTCCAAATCCGAATTCCCGTGGTGGCTCGCCGTTGCCGCCGTCCTCGCACTGGCGGCGGCGTTGTTCATCGCCGCCAGCGATCTCTATGCCCAGGTCTTCGCCACCGTCGCCAAGGGCATCGGCATTACCGTCTTCGTCACGGTGGTCGCCTTTGCGCTGGCCTCGATCATCGGCCTCGGCATTGCGCTGATGGGCCTGTCGGGTTCGCCCTGGTTGCGGCAGATCGCCCGCTTCTATGTCGAGATCATCCGTGGCGTGCCGATCCTGGTGCTGCTGTTCTGGATCGCCTTCGCCGGCGCGCCGGCCTTTGTCGCGGCCTGGAACACGCTTACCGCGCCGCTGCAGAGCGCCGGTCTGCTCGGCGAGCTTCTGGTGCGGGATGTCTCGCTCTTGTGGCGCGCCATCATGGCGCTGACAATCGGCTATTCGGCCTTCATTTCGGAGGTTTTCCGGGCCGGCATCCAGGCCGTCGCGAAAGGCCAGATCGAAGCGGCCAAAGCGCTTGGCCTGAGCCGCTCGCAACGCTTCCGGCTCATCGTTTTTCCGCAGGCGATCCGCACCATCCTGCCGCCGCTGGGTAACGACTTCGTCGCCCTGGTCAAGGATTCCTCGCTGGTCTCGGTGCTCGGCGTCGCCGACATCACCCAGATGGGCAAGGTCTATGCCGCTGGCTCCTTCCGCTTCTTCGAGACCTATTCGATCGTTGCCTATATCTATCTCATCCTGACCGTCGGCCTGTCGCTGTCGCTCAGGGCGCTGGAGCGGCGCTTGCGCCGCCAGCACGAGGAATAGTTTTTGAGCGAAGGCGGGGTTATCTTGCCTTATGCATGTCGTTGTCCCAAAACCTCGACGCACTTCTGGGCGGCATGCATGAGCGGGGAGACTCACGACCGATGATCGTCGACAAGGCCAATGCGGCGCTGGATTCCGTCTATGGAGCCGACACGCCGGAAACGCTGGCGCATGCCTATGCCGCATGGGCCGCGACCTATGACAGCGAGACCGCATCACTCGGTTATCTGCTCCCTTTCCTCATCAGCGCCTGGGTGGCGCGCCACGTGCCGGCGGGCGAAGGGCCGCTGCTCGACGCCGGCTGCGGCACCGGCCTGTCGGGGCCGTCGCTCAAGGCGCTGGGTTACGGCGATATTGCCGGGCTCGACCTGTCGGACGACATGCTCAAGATCGCCGGCAGCCGCAATGCCTATAGCGAGCTGAAAAAGGCGATGCTGGGCGGCCCTCTGCCGTGGCCGGATGGCCATTTCCGCGCCTTTTTCTCGACCGGTGTCTTCACCATCAGCCACGCGCCGGCGTCGGGCCTGCACGAGCTGGTGCGCATCACGGAGAAAGGCGGCCACGCCATCTTCACCGTGCGCGACCAGGTTTTTGAAAGCGGCGGTTTCCAAGCCGTGTTCGACGAACTCACACAGGCAAGGAAATGGCGCCTGGTCGAGCAAAGCCCGTGGTTCCGCTGCTATGCCATCGCCGAGCCTGATGCGCTGGTGAAGACGTTTGTGTTCGAAGTTCTGTAGGGTCTCAAATTCGCGGAGTCGCGCTGCCCCTCATCGCCCTGCCGGGCATTTCTCCCCGTATAGAGACGGGGAGAAGGGGCTGGCCGCAACGCCGGCGCCCCTCCTGTAACCCTGACGATTGGCGAAATCGGTGACGACAGCGCCCCTCTCCCCGTCCCTATACGGGAAGAGGATGCCGGCAGGCAGGTGAGGGGCGGCGCCAACGTCTGGATGGGTTGAGGGATAATTCAAAACCTGAGCGGTTGCCTGAGTCATCGGATCAACCAATTGCCGAAAAGGCAAAACATTGCTATTTACCCCGCCATGGAAGAGCTTTTTGGCGATCCAGCCTATAAGGGTTTCGTGCTGCAGGACAGAAAACGCCTGCCGTCGCGATTTTCCGCGCGCGTGTCCGGCGCCCTGACCAGCCGACTTCGCTGATCCCCGACGCTCGGCCGCAGGCTTGCGGCATCTGCTCCTTTCCTCATTCTCATATCGACGGATTTACGCACATGAGCGCACCGCGCACCCTCTACGACAAGATTTTCGACGACCATGTCGTCGACCGCCAGGACGACGGCACCTGCCTGCTCTACATCGACCGCCACCTCGTCCACGAAGTCACCAGCCCGCAGGCCTTCGAGGGCCTGCGCATGAGCGGCAGGAAAGTCCGGCATCCGGAAAAGACGCTGGCCGTGGTCGACCACAATGTCTCGACCTCGCCCGAGCGCAAGTTCGGCATCAAGAACGAGGAAAGCCGGATCCAGGTCGAGGCGTTGGCCAAGAACGCCAAGGATTTCGGCGTCGAATATTATTCCGAGAACGATATCCGCCAGGGCATCGTCCACATTATCGGCCCGGAGCAGGGTTTTACCTTGCCCGGCATGACCATCGTCTGCGGCGACAGCCACACCTCGACGCACGGCGCTTTCGGCGCGCTGGCGCACGGTATCGGCACGTCAGAGGTCGAGCATGTGCTGGCGACGCAGACGCTGATCCAGCGCAAGGCCAAGAACATGCTGGTGCGCGTCGACGGCCAGTTGCCGGAAGGCGTAACCGCCAAGGACATCATCCTTGCAATCATCGGCGAGATCGGCACCGCCGGGGGCACCGGCTATGTCATCGAATATGCCGGCGAGGCGATCCGCTCGCTGTCGATGGAAGGCCGCATGACCATCTGCAACATGTCGATCGAGGGCGGTGCCCGCGCCGGCCTGATCGCCCCCGACGAGACGACCTTCGCCTATGTCAAGGACAAGCCGCGTGCGCCGAAGGGCGCGGCGTGGGACGCGGCGCTCGAATACTGGAAGACGCTGCAGTCCGACGAAGGCGCGCATTTCGACAAGGTGATCGTGCTCGACGCTGCGAAACTGCCGCCGATCGTCTCCTGGGGCTCCTCGCCGGAAGACGTCGTATCGGTGCAGGGCGTGGTGCCAAATCCGGAGGAGATCACCGACGAGAACAAGCGCACCTCGAAGATCCGCGCGCTCGACTATATGGGGCTGACGCCGGGAACCAGGATCACCGACATCGAACTCGATCGCGTCTTCATCGGCTCCTGCACCAATGGCCGTATCGAGGACCTGCGCGCCGCCGCCAAGGTGGTCGAGGGCAGAAAAGTCAATCCGCGTGTCAACGCCATGATCGTGCCGGGCTCCGGTCTGGTCAAGGAACAGGCGGAAGCCGAGGGTCTCGACAAGATCTTTCTCGCCGCCGGTTTCGACTGGCGCGAGCCGGGCTGCTCGATGTGTCTTGCCATGAACGACGACCGACTGAAGCCACATGAGCGCTGCGCCTCGACCTCGAACCGCAATTTCGAGGGCCGGCAGGGCTTCAAGGGCCGCACCCATCTGGTCTCGCCGGCCATGGCGGCGGCGGCGGCGATCGCCGGCCACTTCGTAGACATCCGCGACTGGAAATAATCCAGCCCGGGCGGAGCCCGGGCCGCGCGGCCCGGGTCAAGCCTTCCCGTCGCGCCGGATGAGTTCGTGGAATTCCTCCCGGTGCCCAGGTTCGTCGGCCGCGACGACAAGCGCCAGTTGCTGCTCCTCAAAGATCTTGAACCACTCGTCCCACTCGACGAGCTCATAGCCACCGGCATTGACCGGCCGTTCCGGTTGGTCTTGATCCTGATAGGCGTGCTGGCCAAAGACCAGCCTCAACATCGGCTGCGTTCCCGCCTCGGGCGATATGTCGACGATTGCCGGAAAGCCGGCGCGCCCGGCAGTCCATGAACGGATTGCATCGTGGTCGGTCAATGTGATCGTGTCGGCCATGATCTGCTCCTGATGGTGAATGCATGAACGCCGCCGAGAGCGCCGGGTTCCCCCCCAACACATCGTGGCGACACCCCAAGTTTAACCGCTTGTTTGCGCTTGCCCTCTAAGCTCTTCCCCGACGTCAAGCAAGGGGAAGTCACCGTCCTTTGGACACCGGCCTGCTGATAGCGCTGCTCAATCCGACGATCGCGCTGGCCCTCGGCGCGGCCTTCCTCGTGCTATGGACCTATCAGCGCCACCGTCCTTATCTTGCCGTGCTGGCGTTCAGCTACTGTGTTTCGGCACCCGGCTTTCTGTTCCAGTATTTCACCTTGCCCATTGGCATGGCGCTGACCAAGCTGGTGTCCAACATCTGCTTCACCATCGCCGGCTGTTGCCTGTCGGGCGCCATCGTCGCCCGCTACGGCCGCAAGGTGCCCTATCTGGGTATCGGCATGCTGGCAGGGGGTGGCCTGGCATCGTTCTGCTGGTTCCTGTTCGTTGAGCCGGACCTCACCTGGCGTATCCTGGCGATGAATTTCGCCCTCGGGGGCATCAGTCTTCTGGTCGGCGCCGAATTGCGGCCGGTTCGCAACAACGGCCCGACAGAGAAAATCCTGTTCGTGCTGTCGCTGCTGTCGGGCCTCAATTTCTTCGTGCGCACCCTTATCGTCGTCATCGCGCACGGGCCGTTCACCACCTATGACGGGTTCTATGATTCGTCCTACTGGACGACGGCGCTGCTGTCGCATGCGCTGTTGTCGCTGCTGATCGCGCTTTGCCTGTTCACCGCCGCGGCACTCGACGTGATGAAGGCGCTGAAGGCCGAGACGCACACCGATCCGCTGTCGGGCCTGCTCAACCGACGCGGTTTCGAGGAGCGCGCGGCCCTGCTGCTGGACCGTTGCGCGGCGGCGAAGTTCCCGGTGGCGCTGGTGCTGGCCGACCTCGACCATTTCAAGGCGCTCAACGATATGCACGGGCATGCCGCGGGCGATCGGGTAATCGCCGACTTCGCCGACAAGCTCCGGTCGGCAGCCGGTGCGCGCGGCGTCGCCGGGCGTATCGGTGGCGAGGAGTTCGCGGTGCTCTTGCCCTTGAGCGATCTTGCCGCGGCGCGATTGCTGGCGGAAGCCGTACGCACGCTCTACTCGGCCGGCCGTATCGACGGATTGCCCGCCGGCATCAAGGTCACCGCCAGCTTCGGCGTCGCGGCCCGCACCGGTGACGAGGCCTTGGGGCCGTTGATGCGCCGCGCCGACGAGGCGCTCTACAAAGCCAAGAAGACCGGCCGTGACAGCGTGCGGCTCTCCTATGAACGACCGGAAACGGTGTTCATGCCGGAGTCGGTCAGGTCCGGCTGACACCGCGTATCCCAGCTCACGTTAACGTCTTTTTCGCCCGTCCATGGTTAGCTGACGCCCCGGGGGATCGAAACAGATATGAGCGGCGCCAACTTCATCCTGTTGATCAATTTGTCGGCTGCCGGCCTGCTGGCGGCGGCCTTCATGGCGGTCGCGTTCCATGATGCCGGCCGTGTGCCGGCCCGCTGGCTGGCATCAGGCTATCTCCTGGGCATAGCCTATTTCGCCATCGAATTCAGCATCCCCGCCTTTGCCGATGCGCGGTTTCCGGTGGTCACAGCCTTTGCCGTGTTCCTTGGCGCCACCATGGCCTTCAATGCCGGACTGGCCCGCAAATATGGCGTGGCGCCGCCATGGTCGCCAATGCTGTTCTTCCTCTTCGCCACCACCATCGTCGTCTATTGTGTGCAGGACCTGCCGCGCCAGTCGCTGGCTCGCATGATGGCCTATCAACTCCCCTACGCCGTCATGCAATTCGTCGCGCTCGCCATCGTCTGGTCCTCAAGGCAGAGGCTGGCCGGTCTCGACCGCATCCTGATGGCCGTGCTGGCGCTCAGCGGCATGCAGTTTGCCTCCAAGCCGTTCATCGCGCATGCGCTCGGCGGCTGGGGTGCTGATCCGCAGGCCTATCTGCAAAGCAACTACGCACTGGTGTCGCAATCGCTCGGTACCATCTTCGGCCTTGCGCTGGCGCTGCTGATGCTGGCGATCCTGGTTCGCGACGTGCTGGCTGAAGTGACGTCGAAGTCGGAGACCGACACGCTCTCGCGGCTGCTCAATCGCGGCGCCTTCACGCGCCGGGCGGAGCAGGCGGTGCTTGGCGCCACGCGGCAAGGCGTGCCGGTCGCCCTGGTCATCGCCGATCTCGATCATTTCAAGGCCATCAACGACAGTTTCGGCCATGCCTCGGGCGACCTTGTCATCGAGACCTTCGCCGGCCTGCTGCGCGAGGCCGCCGCCGGCCACCATGTCGCGGGCCGTATCGGCGGCGAGGAGTTCGCCATCATCCTTCCGGGGACCAACCTTGCCGCCGCCCGGCTGTTCGCCGAAGGCACCCGCAGCGCGTTCAGCGCGCTGCCCATCGACGGGCTGCCGGCGGACAGTCGCTGCACGGCGAGCTTCGGGGTCGCCGAACTTCATGCAAGCGAAGATGTCGCCGATCTCATGCGGCGCGCGGACGAGGCGCTCTATCAGGCGAAGAATGCAGGGCGTGATTGCGTGCGCGTCGCGCCCGTCGAAGCCCGATTGTCAGGCGAGGCCGAAGCCAGCTCCAACTCTCTATTTTGACGCAATTCCTAACGGAAATCGCTACGCATTTTTCCTGGAATTGGTCTAGCGGCAAGGGCTGAGTTGCGGCATCTCGCCGTCGGACAGCCCGTACATGTAGCTGCGGCCCTTCACGAACACCGGCGGGCGGTAGCAATCGCTGTAGCCCGTGATCTCGTCGGCTTCGTTCTGATAAATCACCTTCGGCTGGCCGGCGCTGGTGTAGGCCGACAGCTGCTTGGCCAGTTTGCCCTCGCCTACGATGATGCGCTTGTAGCCGGCGGCACTGTCGATGACGAGATTGCCGAAGGAATCGGCGTAGACTCGGTCCTGATGCTGTCCGGCGCATGCCGGCGCAGTGAAGCCGACGGCCATGGCCGCAATCGCCGCGAGGCAAGCCAGCACTGAATTCGAACGCATTTTGTCCTCCTTTCACCGGCGTGACCTTAGGGCCTCGGCCCGGACTTCGTCCGAATCGGAAATTAACCCTTTCTTAACCTTTGTTAAGGGGCGGACGGCCTTCGGCGGCAGATCTTGATGAACATGGTTAATTTCACGGGATGGGCCGCAGGCATCCGCTTGCCTGTTCCGACCTGCTGACTCCAGGTGAACTTGATCTTGCCGCGCCGCATGGCTAGAGCATTCCGCTGTTTCACGGAAACGGCGGAATGCTCTATCTCTTTGTTTTGACGCAATTCCGGACGGGAAACCGCTCACACTTTTCCTGGAATTGCTCTAAGGCTTGTTGAGATTCATCGCGAGTTGATGACGGCGGCTGCGAGAAGGATGATGGCTGCGAAGCTCTGGTCGGT
>NZ_VFUZ01000001.1:445000-463164 GCF_006658505.1 Mesorhizobium sp. B2-4-15 | reverse complement strand
GTGATGAACTTATTCTGGGGTAGCGCCGCCCCTCATTGTCCTGCCGGACATTTCTCCCCGTATAGCGACGGGGAGAAAGACGCTGTCGCGAACGGTTTCGCCAATCGCTAGCATTGCAGAATAAGCGCCGAGGTTGCGACAGCTCCTTCTCCCCGTCACTATACGGGGAGAAGGAGCCGGCAGGACAATGAGGGGCGGCGCCGCCTTTTGTCCAATCAGGCCACCCCGCCTCTATTCCACCCCCTGCCCCGATCCCCAAACATCACATAGCCCGTCTCGGTTACGGCAAGCGTGTCCTCCAGCTTGATGAATCCTCGCGTCGGGTGGAGCATGGTCGTTTCGACCGACAGCACCATGTTCTTTTCCAGCGGCTTGGCCGCATAGGTGCCTTCATAGGTCACCGGATGGTTGGTCATCAGGAACGGCGCCTCATGCGTGATCAGGCCCATGCCGTGGGCAAAAAAATCCGCATAGGCCGCGACCTTGGAGGCCTTCAGCACGCCTTCCGCGTGGACAATCATGTCGCCGCCCAGCGTGCCCGCCTTGACCTTTGAGAACGCCGCCTGCTGCACCGTCTCGACCTCGGCCAAGAGATCCTCAAGCTCGGCATCGGGTTCGCCGAGAATACCCATCCGGCAGAGGTCGCCGATATAGCCGTGGTAATTGCCGCCGGAATCGATCGACAGCACCTCGCCCTTCTTCCACGCCTGCGGGGAGGCGGCGCGGTTGTGGCTGGAGCCCAGCGTCAGTAGGCAATATTCGAAATGCGCACCGCGATTGGTCTCTTCCCGCCGAAGCTGCTCGATTATGTCGGCCTTGGTCGTGCCTTCGCGCGCCCAGGCGATGGTCGCCAGCATGGAATCGGTGATCAGTTCGGATGCGGTACGAAGCTTCTCCAGTTCGGCATCGGTCTTGATGGCGCGCATGCGTTCCAGCATGTCGGTCGCATCGATGAGCTTGGCATCCGGCAGTGCCTTGCGGATCAGCATGTATGCGTCGGACGGCAGGAAGGCAGGCTCGATGCCGACGCGCGCACCCGCCTTGCCGATCTTCTGCAAATGCTCGACGGCAAGGTTCGCGGCATCGAGCGTGCCCCAGCAGGCGGCATGCAGTGCCGGTGTCCAGAACGGATGGTTCTGATGCTCGCCGCCTTCCATTTTATTCCCGATATAGGCCGCATGCTCCGGCCCGCCCTTCTCGTAGATGACAATAGGCAGGTAACGGCTGTGGCCGATCGCATCCATGGCGGCGAAGAAGATGAACTTGTAGCCGCCGAGCAGATACTGCGTGTTGTGCTTGGAGGTCGCGAGCAGCACATCGATGCCGGCCTCCTCCATCAGCCAATCGATCCTCGCTTGGTCGAACGGGACAGTGCTGACGGCATTCTTGCCCGGCGCAACGTTCATCTCTCTATCTCCCTGAATTGCCTGTGATCGGGGCGGCACCGCTCCCGATCACACGGCTCGCGGCCAAATCTGCACCATTTTGTCTTCTCTGGTCTATCCAGAATACGCGAATAGACCGGATTGAGGATAGATAAGTCGTCACCCGCCTTCTACACTGTCAATCTGGTACTACCAGATAGGCAAAATGGACCCGTTCTCCCAAACTGGTCCAGCGGACGAAAATTTCAAAGCCAAGCGAGGGTGCGCCAATTCCGTCTCTGGCGAAACCCTCGACAAGGCTCATAATCGCCGCCGCGAGGATACCGATGCGCTTGCCGGTATCCGAGGGGTTTTGTCGCGCCACGCGGGCCGCGCAGAGGAGGGAGTTAAATCATGTCGGACTTCACGGTTTCGAGACGCAAGATGCTTGCCGGCTCGGCGATGCTGCTGGCCTCCACGGCCATGCCGTCGCTCGGCTGGGCACGGACGCCGAAGAAGGGTGGCCGGCTGGTGCTCGCCGCCGATTCCGAGCCACGCAACCTCAACCCGGCGATCGTCGCCTCCAACGGCGTCTTCTTCATCTCCAGCAAGATCGTGGAAACGCTGGCCGAAGCCTCCTTCGACGGCAAGGATGGGCTTGCCCCCCGCCTGGCGGTGAGTTGGGAAGGTGCGGCCGACGGGCTGTCGGCGACCTTCAAGCTGCGCGAAGGCGTCAAATGGCACGACGGCAAGCCGTTCACCTCGGCCGACGTCGCCTTCTCGGCGCTGCAGATCTGGAAACCTCTGCAGAATCTCGGCCGCACCGTGTTCAAGGACCTTGCCGCCGTCGACACCCCGGACGATCTCACCGCCGTGTTCAAGTTCGCTAAGCCGACGCCGTTCCAGCTGATCCGCAATGCGCTACCCGCGCTAAGCAGCGTCGTGCCCAGGCACATCTATGAAGTCGGCAAGATCGAGGACAACCCGGCCAACACCGCGCCCATCGGCACCGGCCCATTCAAGTTCGGCGAGTATAAGGCCGGCCAGTATTACCGGCTGACAAAGAACACGGACTACTGGGGCAAGGACGAGCCCTATCTCGACGAGATCATCTATCAGGTGTTGCCCGACCGCACCTCGGCAGCAAGCGCGCTGGAGGCCGAGGAAATCCAGCTCGCCGCCTTCTCGGCGGTGCCGCTGGCGGACCTCGACCGTATTTCGAAGGTGCCAGGTCTGAAGGTCATCACCAAGGGCTATGAAGGGCTAACTTATCAGCTCGTGGTCGAGATCAACCATCGCCGCAAGGAACTGGCCGACCTCAAGGTGCGCCAGGCAATCGCGCATGCCATCGACAAGGACTTCGTCGTCAAGACGGTGTTCCTTGGCTATGCCGCCACCGCCACCGGGCCGGTGCCGAAGAACGATCCGCAATTCTACACCGCCGACGTGCCGACCTATCCATTCGATGTCGCCAAGGCCAATGCGCTGCTCGACGAAGCGGGCTACAAGAAGGGCGCCGACGGCAACCGCTTCTCGCTCAAGCTGCTGCCGGCCCCCTACTTCAACGAGACAAAACAATTCGGCGACTATCTGCGCCAGGCGCTCGCCGCCATCGGCATCGACGCGCAACTGGTCAACAATGACTCGGCCGCGCACATCAAGGCCGTCTACACCGACCACGCCTTCGACCTCGCTGTCGGCCCGCCTGTGTTCCGTGGCGACCCGGCGATCTCGACCACTATCCTGGTGCAGAGCGGCATTCCAGACGGCGTGCCATTCTCCAACCAGGGCGGCTACAAGAACGACGCCCTTGACGCGCTGATCACCAAGGCGTCCGAAACGCTCGATACATCCGCCCGCACCGATCTCTACAAGCAGTTCCAGAAGGAGGTCGCGGCCGACCTGCCGCTGATCAACGTCGCCGAATGGAGCTTCATCAGCGTAGCGAGCGACAAGGTCGGCAACATCGCCAACAATCCACGCTGGGCGGTTTCGAACTGGGCGGACACGTATTTGGAATCGTGACAGATTTGCGCGGATGTACGTTCGCAGCGAGATCATCGTAGACACCGAGCCCTACGATACCCCCCTCTGTCCGGCAGGACAGAGGGGGGTGCCTTGGTACAGTGACCAGCGCATCGCCAACCCACCGAGGGCAGCATGACCCGCGCCCTCATTCTCCTGCGCCGTCGCCTCGTCGGCAGCGTCTTCGTGCTGTTGATCGTCGTGATCGGCACCTTCCTGCTGCTCGAAGCCGCACCCGGCGATGCGGTCGACGCCTACATCGTCTCCACCGGCGGCGATGCCGGCATGATCGAACTGCTGCGCCATCGCTGGGGTCTCGACCAATCCGAGCTGACGCGGCTCGCCAACTATCTCTGGGCGCTGCTACATCTCGATCTCGGCCAGTCGGTGACGTTCTCCAAGCCGATCCGCGACGTGATCCTCGAGCGGCTGCCCAACACGCTGCTGCTGATGGTCAGCGCCACCGCGCTTTCCTTCGGGCTGGGTTCCGCCCTCGGCATCTATGCCGGCGCACGGCCAGGCAGCTTCCGCGACCGCTTCCTGTCGATCAGCTCGCTGGCGCTGTATGCCGTGCCGGGTTTCTGGCTCGGCCTGGTGCTGATCGTGATCTTTGCCGTTGACCTGCGCTGGCTGCCGATCGGCGGCATCGAGACCCTGGCCTCGGACAGGACCGGCCTCGACCGCGCCGCCGACATCGCCATTCATTTGGTGCTGCCGGTCTCAGCACTCGGCTTCATCTACCTCGCGCTTTATCTGCGCATGATGCGCGCCGGCATGGCGGAAGCCTGGCGACAGGATTTCGTGCTGGCCGCCCGCGCCAGGGGCCTTTCGCGCCGCCGCATCGTGCTTGCCCATGTCGCCCGCAACGCGCTGCTGCCGCTGGTCACCATGCTCGGCCTGCAATCGGCGCAGATGCTTGGCGGCAGCGTCGTCATCGAAAGCGTCTTTTCCGTTCCGGGCCTCGGCCGGCTGGCGCAGGAAGCGGTCGCCGCGCGCGACACGCCATTGCTGCTCGGCATCATCCTCACCAGCGCTGTCCTGGTCGTCGTCATCAACCTTCTCGTCGACATCGCCTACGCCTTCCTCGATCCGCGCGTCGGCGCCGGACAGGCCGGCGCATGAGCCCGCTCCGCCGTTTCCTGCGCACGCCCGAGGCCGTCGCCGGCGCCATTCTTCTGGGCGCACTGGCCGCAATGGCGCTGTCGGCCTCGCTGCTGTTTCCCGGCGACCCGCAAGCCATCGCCGGCCCGGCGCTGCTGCCGCCTTTCCAGGACTGGTCGCTGCCGCTCGGCACCGACCGTCTCGGCCGTGACGTGCTGGCCGAGCTCTTCCATGGCGCCCGCACATCGCTGGCTGTCGGCCTGGCGGCCGCGGCGGCGGCACTCGCCATCGGCGCCGTCGTCGGCACGCTGGCCGGCTTTGCCGATGGCCTCGTCGACGAAGTGCTGATGCGCGTCACCGATGCCTTCCAGACCGTGCCCAGCTTTCTGCTGGCGCTGGCCTTCGTCAGCGTCGTCGGGCCCTCGCTCGGCATCGTCGTGATTGCCATCGCGCTCGGCACCTGGACCGGACCGGCGCGTGTCGCGCGGGCGGAAGTCCTTTCCATTCGCGAACGCGACTATGTCGCCAACGCGCGCGCCATTGGCATGCATCCGCTCGAAATCGCGTTTCGCGAGGTGCTGCCCAACGCCTTGCCACCGGTGCTGGCGATGTCGTCGGTGATCGTCGCCGCCGCGATCCTGACCGAAGCGGCCTTATCCTTCCTTGGCCTCGGCGACCCCAACCGGGTCACTTGGGGCGGCATGATCGCGGAAGGCCGTACGGTGCTGCGCACCGCGCCCTTCCTGTCGATCGTTCCGGGTATCGCTCTGGTGCTGACCGTGCTCGGCGTCTATCTCGCCGGTGAAGGCATCGTCGAGACGACAGCGGTCAAGAGAGGCCTGTCTTGACCGGGCTGGCTTCGATCCGCGATCTGACGGTGACCTATCGACGCGACGGGAGAGAAGTGACCGCGCTGAGGAACATCAACCTCGACGTCGTGGCAGGCGAACGCCTTGCCATCATCGGCGAAAGCGGATCGGGCAAGAGCACGCTGGCACTGGCTGTTGCGGGATTGCTGCCGGCGAGCGTCAGGGCTCAAGGGCACATCGATTGGTTCTTGCCGTCAAACTTCGGTGCCAAGGCACCCCCCTCTGTCCTGCCGGACATCTCCCCCGCAAGGGGGGAGATTGCGCCCTCATCTCCGCGTTCGCCAATCACCAGAGGTGCGAAAGGTGAGCCGTCGGAGAAGCTGCTGATCTCCCCCCTTGCGGGGGAGATGTCCGGCAGGACAGAGGGGGGTGCGAAGGATCGCCAACATTTCCATTTTTGCCCCCTCGGCGGCCGCGACATCGGCTTCGTCTTCCAGGATCTCTCATCCAGCCTGGACCCCGTAATGACCATCGGAAAGCAGATCGCGGAGGTCGCGCGTACCCATCTTGGGCTCGACTGGCCACAGTCCTTCGCAACGGCCAAAACCCTGCTCGAGCGCGTCCGCTTGCCCGATCCCGACGCCGCCATGCGCGCCTTCCCGCATCAGCTTTCCGGCGGCCAGAAGCAGCGCGTGGCGATCGCCGCCGCGATCGCCGCCGGGCCGAAATTGCTGATCGCCGATGAGGCGACCAGCGCGCTCGACACCATCGTGCAGGCTGAGATCGTCACCTTGATCCGCCGGCTGGTGGTAGAGGATGGCATGACGCTGCTGTTCATCAGCCACGACATCGCGCTGGCCGCCGAGCTTGCCGATCGTATCGCCGTGTTTCGACATGGCGCGTTGATCGAGCTTGGCACGACCAGGCAGGTCATCGATGCGCCATCGCAAGCCTACACGCGCACTCTTATCGACGCCCATATCGGCCTCGATGCCGACCTGCTGTTGAACCGAAGCGGACTCCCCGCATGAGCCTGCTCGCGGTTTCCAACCTCACCAAGAATTACCGCCGCACCGGCAAGCCTGTCGCGGCGGTGGACGACGTCTCATTCACGATCGAGCCCGGCGAAACGCTAGCGCTGGCCGGCCCCTCCGGCAGCGGCAAATCGACGATCGCACGGCTCGTGCTGCGCCTGATCGAGCCGGACGCCGGGCGCATCGAATTTGAGGGCAGCGATTTCCTCGTCTTGCGCGGGGCCGCCCTGCGCGCCCGCCGCGCGCGCCTGCAGATGGTGTTCCAGGATCCGCTGGCCGCCTTCAATCCGCGCGCCACGGTGGCGCGTGTTCTCGACGATCCCTTGCGCATCCATGGCATCGCGTCGCGCGCCGAGCGTCCGCGCCGCATCGCCGCCTTGCTTGAACGCGTCGGGCTGGCGGCCGATCTCGCGCCGCGCGCCATACACGAAATCTCCGGCGGCCAGCGACAGCGTGTGGCCATCGCCCGGGCCATCGCCACGAAGCCGTCGCTGATCGTGCTCGACGAGGCGGTGTCGGCACTCGACGTTTCGGTGCGCGGCCAGATCCTCGACCTTTTGCTCGACCTGCAGCGCCAGGACAAGATCGCCTATCTCTTCATTTCACATGATCTCGGCGTCGTCCGGGCGGTCGCCCACCGCGTCATCCTTCTCAACGCCGGGCGGATCGCCGAGAGCGGCGATGCCCGTGCCGTCATTGACGCACCCCGATCGGCCATCGGCAGGGCGCTGGTGGCGGCAGCACCAAAATTGAACAGGGCCAAAACATGATGACCGATCCCGAAACCAGAGCCGAGAAACTGTCACGCGAACTCGATTCCGCCTTCCGCAACCGCGCCGATCTCTACCGCCTCTTTCTCGACGAGCTGACCGGAGAGCTGGGCCCCGAAAAGGCGGAGGCGATCATGATCCGCGCCATCGAACAGCGTGGCAGGGAAGTGGCCGCAGCCGCCTTCGCGAGCTTCGGCCCCAACGATGCGCGCGCCGTCGGCGAAGCCTTCCTTTCCGTCAGCCCTGATGGCGGCCTGATGTATCCGACCGATGTCGAGCGCGGCGATGACCGCATCGCCTTCAATGTCAAACGCTGCCCGCTGAAGGACGCCTGGGTCGAGGCCGGCGTTGGCGATGAAAAGCTCGCCACGCTCTGCCGCATCGCCGGCGCCTTCGACCGTGGCCTATTCGAGGCGACCGGCGTGCGCTTCGACAACGTCACCTGGACGCCAGGGCACGGCTCCGGCTGCTGCCATATCGCGCTGACCAACCGCGATGCCGGCTAGCAATTCAGAGCCCAAGGTGTGTTGAGATTCAGGTCAGGACGGCTCGAAAACGATGGTTTCCGAGAACCGGAGCGGAGCGTACTTTCATACGTGAGCACCGGAAGCGCAGGAAGCCGTCGTTTGCAGGCCGGCATCACCTGAATATCAATACGCCTTACCCGCCGACCATCAGCTTGACGACTTCGTCATGGTTGGTCTCGGAAATCTTGCGCTCGCCGGCCTGGATCCCGCGCCGCAGCACCACGATGCGGTCGGATACGGCGAAAATATCCTGCAGATTGTGCGAGATGAAGATTACCCCCCGCCCCTGCGCCTTGAGCTGGTGGATCAGTGAAATCACCTTGCGCTGTTCCGGCACGCCAAGTGCCGCGGTGGGCTCGTCCATGATCAGGATCTGCGCATCCCAGTAGACGGCGCGGCCGATGGCGACGGCCTGGCGCTGGCCGCCGGAGAAATTGCTGACCGGGGCTTCCATCCGGCTGACGTGGAAGTCCAGCCGCTTCATCGTCTCCCGCGCCGCCTCGGCCATGGCCTTGCGGTCGAGCACCGGCAGGAAGCCGAACGCCTTGCGCACGGGTTCGCGGCCAAGGAAGATGTTGGCGCCGATCGATAGATTGTCGGCGAGAGCAAGATCCTGATAGATCGTCTCGATGCCCTTTTCGCGCGCCTCCTGTGGTGTCGCGAAAGTCACCGGCTTTCCCCGGAGCAGGATTTCGCCGCCCGTCGGCTGGAACACGCCCGATATCGCCTTGATCAGCGTCGTCTTGCCGGCGCCGTTGTCACCGGCAAGCGCAACCACTTCGCCCGGCCGCACGGCCATGGAGAAATCGTTGAGCGCCCGAACGGCACCGAAGTGCTTGGAGAGATTTCGGACTTCCAGCAGGGACGCGGTCTGGTTGGTGCTATTCATCCTGACGGGCTCCACTGAACCGGCGTTGCGCCTGGTCGATGAGAACGGAAATGATGATGACGACGCCAACGGCGATGAACTGCCAGAACGGCTCGACATTGACGAAAACCAGCCCGTACTGGATGACCGCGATCACCAGCGCACCGGCGACCGTGCCGAAGATGGTGCCGGACCCGCCGAACAGGCTGGCTCCGCCGATCACCACCGCCGCGACGCTGTCGAGCAGCAAGGGCTCGCCAGCCTGCGCCGCACCCGCGGTGAAGCGCGCCGCGTAAAGCGCGCCGCCAAGGCCCGCGCACATCGCCGACAGCACATAGAGCCGCAGGATGTGACCCCTGATGTCGATGCCGGAGCGCCGCGCCGCCTGCACATTGGCGCCGATGGCGTAATTGTGCTGGCCGAACCGGGTCTGGCTGAGCAGGTAGTGCATCACGACGACGAAGACGGCGGTGATGATCACCAGATAGGGCACGCCATAGAACCTGCCGTTGCCGAGCAGCGCGAACCAGGAGTTCTGCACCGGCACTGTCGTTCCGCCGGCGAGCAGGAAGGCGGCGCCGCGTGCAACGCCGAACATGCCAAGCGTGCCGATGAAGGGCGGGACCTTGAGGCGAGAGATCAGCAGGCCGTTGATGACGCCCGGCACGCCGGCAACGATCACCGAGGCAAGAATGCCCGCCAGCATGGCCAGCGGCAAGGGGATGGCCGCGCCTGCCAGGTTGGTGGCATGGGCGGCGATGACGGCGGCAAGGCCCATGATAAAGCCAAGCGACAGGTCGATGCCGCCCGAAATGATGACGAAGGTCTGTCCGGTCGCCAGCAACAGCGGAGCCACGGCGAATATGGCGATCGACTGCAGGTTGAACGGATTGAGGACGAAGGTCGCGCCGAAGGCGAGCCTCGACCAGATTTCGAAACAGATGATCAGGCCGGCCAGGAACAGCCAGGCGCGCCCTTCGGCGATGCGTGCGATCCAACCCCTGGCCGGATCGCCGTGATCGGCCTGAGGGGCGACATGCTTCTCGGCCGGCTGGGCTGGTGATGTCGAGGTCATGGATACTCCGCGGCGCGGCTGTCTTCAAATGGATCCCCGCCTGAGGCGAGGACCGGCACGGGCTCCTCCCGGCGGACCGGGAAGAGCCAGGCTCGTCCGGCTTTATTCGGAGTAGAGATACTTCGAGATGTTCGGGTCCGCGATGTTGGACTTGTCCATGATCGTGAAGCCGGTGCCAATCGTGACCGGGATCGAGTGCCCGGTCAGGTGGGCATAGGCCGAGACGACGCCGAAGTAACCGATCTCGGCGGGATGCTGGGCGATCGCCACGTCCACCAGGCCTGCGTTGATGTTGTCGACGATGCTGGTCGGAGCATCGAAGGCGACGACCTTGACGGTGCCCGTCTGTCCCGCCTGCTTGACGCCGTTGGCGGCCCCCAGCGCCGAGAACAAATTGGCGCCGAACACGCCGACCAGGTCGGGATTGCGCGCGAACACCGCCTGCAACTGGGACGCCGCCTTGTTGGCGTCGTCGTCATTGAACTGGGTTTCAAGCACGGTGATGCCGGAGTGCTTGGCCATCTCCTTCTTGAAGCCCTCTTCGCGCTGGTCGGTGGTCGAAATGCCGGGCTTGACGTTGGACACATAGACCTTGCCCTTGTCGCCAACGGCGGTGGCAAGCGCCCGCGCGGCGATCTCGCCGCCGAGCACATTGTCCGAGGCAATGTAGGATAATGGGAAATCGGCATCGCCGGCACCCGTCTGGTAAACGCCGCTGCCGACGAAGGTATCGACGGTGATGACCGGGATACCCGTGTCATTGGCCTTGCGTAGCGGCTCGACAAGCTGGACCTTGTCGGTCGGCGCGATCAGGATGGCATCCGGCTTCTTGGCGATGACCGCGTCGAGCACCGGCACCTGGGTGACCGGGTTGAAGTCCGAGGCGCCCTGGAAAACCAGGTTCACGCCAAGCGCGTCGGCCGCCGCCTGGGCGCCCTTGCGCATGGTGATGTAGAAGCCGTCGGTGGTAAGGCCTGGAATGAGCGCAATGGTGTATTTCTTGTCCTGCGCCTGCGCCGGTGCGACCAGCACAGATGCGCTGACGGCCAGCGCCGCAAGCGCGGCAACGAACTTCTTCATGACATCCTCCTCATTGTTGGCAATTCTGCCGTTGCAAGTGACATTGGAATGGCCGTCATCCGCTCACGGAGAAGATGCCGACGGCGTGGAACGCCTGTTTGCCTTCGCGGGCAGCTCCTCCCAAGCGCCCTCCAGTCGATTTGCCAGTCGGTCGGGGACCGGCGCGGTTGGCCACAGCTCGTTCCCCGCCTCCGCGAGGTTCGACAGACTGCGCGCCCGCGCCTCGCCTTGCCGGCGGGCGTTCGAACTTGTAACACTTTGCAGAAATAAATTGCAACTCGGTTTTACCGAGCTGGCAGCGCCGGGCTTTCACATCATACAGCATCCGACTGCTCCGCAGAGCCCCCGGTCAACTATTGTCCGGGGCCTTCGGCGATACAACTGATTTCGTGGGGGCGTCCCGGACCTCCAAGGGCCACCAATTGCGGGTCCTGCTGTCCCGTCAGCAATTCCAGGAAAAGTGCGTAGCGGTTTTCGTCCGGAATTGCGTAAACACAAAGGATTAGAGTGAGTCCGCTCTAGGAGAGTACCGCGAGGATGGCCTGCGCCGTCTTCGTATCCGTCACCAGCGTATTGATGAGCCCGGCGCGGGCGGCGGCAATGATCGCCGTCGCCTTCTCAGGCGACGCGGCAACGCCGATGACCAGCGGCACGGCTCGAAGCTGGACCGGCGACATGGCGATCATCCGGTTCTCCCCCTCCCAGGCGATCAGCGTGCCCTCGGCATCGAAATAATGACGAAGCACGTCTCCGGCCGCATGAACCAGCGCCTGCTCGCTCGGCGTGGCGGCACTCGCCTCTGGGGCATTGATGGCATGTGGCAGGCCGACACCGACGATCGCGACATCGGTCTTCTCCCACAGCGCGACGGCATCGCGAATGGCAGTGTCGCGCAGGAAGACCTCACGCAATTCGGTGGAGGGCAAATAGGGCGCGTGGATGAAGTGCGGCTTGCCGCCGAATTCCTCGGCGGCAAGCCGCACGAATTCATTGACCTGGAAATGCGCCGCCTGCTGCTGCATGCCGCCGGTGGCAGCCACGGTCAGTGTGCCGGGCATACGGGGCAGTCCGGCCCGTATCACCTCGCGCACGGCCCGCCCCCAGCCGATGGCGACCACGGATCCCGCCGCCAGTTGCGCCTGCCTGAGCAACCCGCCAAGGGGTGCCGCGAGCGCCGCCAGCGTACCCGCCGCCGGGGTCTCGACCACCGCGGCATCCCGCAGCTTCAGACCATCGATCAGCTGCCTGGTGATATCCTCCGGTGTCGCAAGGTCGAGAACCTCGATCCGCACGATGCCTTCGGCGCGTGCCCGCTGCAACAGGCGCGAAATCGTCGCGGTGGAGACACCAAGCTGCCGCGCGATGTCGACCTGCGACATCTCTTCCACGTAGTGCAGCTTGGCGACGGTGTGCAGCATCGTCCGCGATGCGGCCACATCCTGGATGGGGGAAACAGGCAGCTTGCAATTCCTTTCAGCAACGTGTTACACACGTATACGCCGACGCGAGTTATCGCGCAAATTCAGCCAACTCGCAACTTGCGCCGATCCCAGGCCGCAGGGCAGCGAGGCGCCTTCTTCGAGGCGATGGCGCGTCGCCGTCGGCACGGATCGTCCCGCCGGGAGGCGGACAGGACTGAGCATTCTTGTTTCCACGGGAGCCGCGCCCTCCGGCGAGAGCGCGCAAGATCGGACTGAGGACCATGGCAAAGATGACCACCGCCGAGTTGCGCGGCTACCAGCAGATATGCGGCAAGGACGGGGCCATGGTGGCCATCGCCTGCGACCAGCGCGGCGGCATGCGGACCTTGCTGGCGTCGGATCCAGCCGAACAGGCCAGGATCACCAACGACATGCTCGGCGACACCAAGGCCGATATCACGCGTTACCTCGCAAGTGCTGCCTCCTGCGTGTTGCTCGACCCGCTATGCGCGGTGCCGCGCATTGTCGACGAGGGTGTCTTGGGCAGGGATACGGCGCTGCTCATCGGCCTGGACGCGTCCGGCTTCGACGTCTCGCCCGAGGGCTACCGTCTGTCGCGCCTGGTTCCGGGCATCGACGCGCGCCGGGTGCGCGCGCTGGGCGGCACCGGCGGCAAGATCATGGTCTATCTCAGGGCCGACAAGCCGCAGGCCAACGAACACAACATCGCCATCCTGCGCCAGTGCATCGCCGATTTCGGGCGGGAAGACCTGCTGCTGGTCGTCGAATTCCTGACCTACCAACTCGAAGGGGAAAGCCCCGAGCACTATGCCGCCAGAACCCCCTGGCTCGTCGAGGAAGGCACGAGGATTTCGCTGGAGTGCGGCGCGAAGGTGCTGAAGCTTCCCTATCCCGGAACGCCGGAGGCCTGCGCCAACATCACCAAAATGGCCGGCGACGTGCCGTGGGCGGTGCTTTCGGCCGGCGTCAACCACGCTACTTTCCTCGGCCAGGTCGAGATCGCCATGCAAAACGGTGCCTCGGGCGTCATCGCCGGCCGTTCGTTGTGGAAGGACTGCATCTCGCTTGACCGTGACATCCAGCGCGAAAGGCTTAAGACAATCGCAGTGCCTCGATTGCGTGAGATCCAGGCCGTGATCGGACACTACCGGCAAAAGGCCGCCTAGGCATTTCGCCCAAAATGGGAAAGGAGCGGCTCTCCGGTCAACCGGAGACGCTCAATGGATCGACGCTTATCGCTTATATAGCGCACGCACGAGACGTCATGCCAAACACTTCGATGGCCATAGGGATCGATATCGGCGGCACAAATCTGCGTGCCGCCCGCATCTCCGGCACCGGTGAAATCCTCAAGCGCGTTTCCGAAAAAAGCGCGCCCGACCCCGAGCTGGTGCTCGGCCGCATCGCCGACATGGTGCGCCTGCTCGACACATCGGACGTGAAGGCCGTTGGCGTCGGCGTCCCCGGCCGGGTTGATGCACGACGCGGCGTCATCCTGTCGGGCGGTTATGTCAACCTCGCCTCGGTCGCGCTCGCGCAACGCCTGGAAGATATGACAGGCAAGCCAGTTGTCATCGACAATGACTGCAACATGGCGTTGGCCGCAGAAATGGCGCTCGGCGCCGGGCGGCGCCACGCCAACGTCGTGATGTTCACGATCGGCACCGGCATCGGCGGCGCCCTCGCCCAGAACCGGCGGATCACACGCGGCTCGGCGACGGCCGGTCAACTCGGCCACATCACTGTCGACGTCAATGGCGAAGTCTGTGCCTGCGGCCGGCGCGGGTGCGTCGAAACCATGAGTTCGGGCAGCGCTCTTGGCCGTCACATTGCGCGCGCCGGGCTGGGCGCGGACATTTCGGTCGATCAGCTCTTTGCCCGCGCCGCGGCCGGCGACCTCCAGGCGCGCGGCATACTGGACGTCTGGGCGCGGCCGCTGCGAGCCGCTATCGATACGGCCGTCGCCGTGCTCAACCCTGAACTGGTGCTGCTGGGCGGCGGCCTTGGCCGCGCGGCACACAAGGCGCTTGCCTGTGCCCCGGCCCAAGCGCCCTGGTACCACTGCCCGGTCGAGCCGGCGCGGCTCGGCGACGACGCCGGCGTCATTGGCGCCGGTCTTCAGGCATTGGCAGGGCCGGACACGGTAGCAGCGATTTCGTCGCCAGCTCGACCCAAGCGAGCCCGGCGCGCAGTGCTCGTCAACGGCATTCCCGCCAGCGGCAAGAGTACGGTGTCGCGCGGCATCGCCGAGCGCATGGGATGGCCGCTGCTGGCGCTCGATACGATCAAGAATCCGTTTCTGGAAGTGCTCGGCGGCGGCGACCGCGAATTTAATCGCACGCTGGGCCGCGCCAGTTATCAGGCGATCTGGTCCGTTGTCGGCGAAGCTCCGCCGGGAACCAGCTTCATCGTCGACGCCTGGTTCGGCTTCCAGCCGCGCCAGCTTCTCGAGGATCATCTGCGAAAAGCTGGCGTTGAGCAGACCGTCGAAATCTGGTGCCACGCGCCTGGCGAAGTCCTTGCCGAGCGCTATGGCGCCCGGCTCGACCAGCGCCCAGCGGGCCACCCCGGCGCGACCTATATCCCCGAACTGATCGAACTCGCCAAGCGCGCCGAACCACTGCGGCGTGGGCCGCTCTTCGACGTCGACACAACGAAGCCAATCGACTTCGATGACATCACAGCCTGGCTGCGAGCGGTGATGCCCAGCGACGCGTAGAGCTTCGTTTGGGACAAGAGCCGGCGAGGAGCGAAGCTCCCTCGTGCCAAGGTTTGCTTCGAGCAAACGCGAGCGCGACCTGGCCCGCAGAGAACGCCTTCGTTCAGGAAATGAGACCGGCCCGAAACCGCTGCTCGGTGTTGGGCCACGCCTTGGGCCGTCTGATCGATAGCCGACAGTGAACCGCTGCCTGATATGGGCAGGCTTCTCGATTTCGTCGGCCATGACGATCGCGGAGTCCCCGAAGGAGATCCTGCTGCGCCTCGGCCTCGTAGATCGCTGGAGATTCGGGATTTCGAGCAAGCGCTTGTCGGGAGACCTCAAGACCGCCCGCGCCGCCGACAGTGAGACAGCGCTTCACACCGGGAGCACGCACGGCGATAATCAGCGCATCGGCATCGCTGTTGAAGGAAATGCACCGCGCCGATCACAACGTCATGGCAACTGATCAGATCAGATTAGCGAGGCCTTCTTTGTCGAAGAGATCGCCCTTCTTGGCTGTCGGATGTGAGCCCGCACCAGGCAGGACAGATGATCCTTATCCGGCATAGCAAAACGGCCCGCCTGGGGGTGCCTGGCGGGCCGTTTTTGTGATTTGGTTGCGGGGACAGGATTTGAACCTGTGACCTTCAGGTTATGAGCCTGACGAGCTACCGGGCTGCTCCACCCCGCGTCAACCCTGAGCAAGCGTTTGCTTGCGTAGTCTGCGATCGCCTGGGCGATTGCGTTACCTGGCGATTGCGTTTGGCAACTGCCTTTTTTTTGGTTTTGCCAATGGAAAGGGCCGCGTTAGCGGCCCGAGGTTTCCCGTTGGCGGGCCATGTTCAGAGAAGATTTCCACAGATCGCCCCAAAAATCATTTTTGATTTTTGGAAAGTACGATGTGCGGATCAAACGTGCGTTTAGCAGACCTGGCAGCGACCTACTCTCCCGCGTCTTGAGACGAAGTACCATCAGCGCTGGAGCGTTTCACGGCCGAGTTCGGAATGGGATCGGGTGCAGCCGCTCCGCCATAACCACCAGGTCGGCAAAACGCACGTTATTCGAGAAGCTGGGTTAGGGATTAGGCAGCAGGGAATAGTGAGTAGGAGATACCTGCTCGCCATCCGGCTGTGCCGTTGCCTGTCTTTCCGTGCCAAGGCGATGCTTTTGCAGGTTGCTTCGGGCAAAGCCCGCAAGCGCGACTGCGCGTCGCCGGTTTTCCGGCGCCCTCGCTTAAGCTTTGGCCCCAGAGGGGCCGCTCATGCGTGAGCGCTGGTAAGACCATTTGACTTTGTCAAATGGGCATAAGGAATGAGAACGATCAAGCCGATCGAACTATTAGTACCGGTAAGCTTCAAGCGTTGCCGCTCTTCCACACCCGGCCTATCAACGTGGTCGTCTTCCACGGTTCTCAGGGAATACTCGTTTTAAGGTGGGTTTCCCGCTTAGATGCCTTCAGCGGTTATCCCGTCCGGATATAGCTACCCTGCTATGCGGCTGGCGCCACAACAGGTCCACCAGAGATCCGTCCATCCCGGTCCTCTCGTACTAGGGACAGATCCTTTCAATATTCCTACACCCACGGCAGATAGGGACCGAACTGTCTCACGACGTTCTGAACCCAACTCACGTACCGCTTTAAATGGCGAACAGCCATACCCTTGGGACCTGCTCCAGCCCCAGGATGCGATGAGTCGACATCGAGGTGCCAAACAACCCCGTCGATATGGACTCTTGGGGGTCATCAGCCTGTTATCCCCGGCGTACCTTTTATCCGTTGAGCGATGGCCCTTCCACGCGGGACCACCGGATCACTATGACCGACTTTCGTCTCTGCTCGACTTGTCAGTCTCGCAGTCAGGCAGGCTTATGCCATTGCACTCAGCGAACGATTTCCGACCGTTCTGAGCCCACCATCGCGCGCCTCCGTTACTCTTTAGGAGGCGACCGCCCCAGTCAAACTACCCACCATACATTGTCCCGGACCCGGATAACGGGCCGCGGTTAGACATCCATAGTAATAAGGGTGGTATTTCAAGGGTGGCTCCACCTGAGCTGGCGCCCAGGTTTCAAAGCCTACCACCTATCCTACACATGCCACTACGAATGCCAATGTAAAGCTATAGTAAAGGTGCACGGGGTCTTTCCGTCTAACCGCAGGAACCCCGCATCTTCACGGGGAATTCAATTTCACTGAGTCTATGCTGGAGACAGCGGGGAAGTCGTTACGCCATTCGTGCAGGTCGGAACTTACCCGACAAGGAATTTCGCTACCTTAGGACCGTTATAGTTACGGCCGCCGTTTACTGGGGCTTCGATTCAGAGCTTGCACCCCTCCTCTTAACCTTCCAGCACCGGGCAGGCGTCAGACCCTATACGTCGCCTTGCGGCTTCGCAGAGCCCTGTGTTTTTGATAAACAGTCGCTACCCCCTGGTCTGTGCCACCCTCCTCTGCTTGCGCAGAAAAGGGTCACGCTTCTTCCGAAGTTACGCGTGCAATTTGCCGAGTTCCTTCAGCATAGTTCTCTCAAGCGCCTTGGTATACTCTACCAGACCACCAGTGTCGGTTTCGGGTACGGTCTATAAGGAGGAGCTATTTCCTGGAACCACTCCGCTGCCCGTTCAATCCGATAAGATTGGACAACTTGTGTGATCCGTCACTACCTCCAGGCCCACGAATATTAACGTGGTTCCCATCGACTACGCGTTTCCGCCTCGTCTTAGGGGCCGGCTAACCCTGCTCAGATTAACTTTAAGCAGGAACCCTTGGTCTTTCGGCGGGGGAGTCTCTCACTCCCCTTACGTTACTCATGTCAGCATTCGCACTTCTGATACCTCCACCACCCCTCACGGGTATGGCTTCATCAGCTTACAGAACGCTCCGCTACCGCTCGTGATTGCTCACGAACCCTAAGCTTCGGTGTATGGCTTTAGCCCCGTTACATTTTCGGCGCAAAGACCCTTATTTAGACCAGTGAGCTGTTACGCTTTCTTTAAATGATGGCTGCTTCTAAGCCAACATCCTGGTTGTTTTGGGATCCTCACATCCTTTCCCACTTAGCCATAACTTGGGGACCTTAGCTGTAGGTCAGGGTTGTTTCCCTTTTCACGACGGACGTTAGCACCCGCCGTGTGTCTGCCGACTAGTACTCCCAGGTATTCGGAGTTTGGTTAGGTTTGGTAATCCGGTGAGGACCCCTAGCCCATCCAGTGCTCTACCCCCTGGGGTATTCGGTCGACGCTCTACCTAAATAGATTTCGCGGAGAACCAGCTATTTCCGAGTTTGATTGGCCTTTCACCCCTAGCCACAAGTCATCCCGAACTATTGCAACAGTTATGGGTTCGGTCCTCCAGTAAGTGTTACCTT
>NZ_VFUZ01000001.1:437500-440000 GCF_006658505.1 Mesorhizobium sp. B2-4-15 | reverse complement strand
GGGCCGTTTTTGTGATTTGGTTGCGGGGACAGGATTTGAACCTGTGACCTTCAGGTTATGAGCCTGACGAGCTACCGGGCTGCTCCACCCCGCGTCAACCCTGAGCAAGCGTTTGCTTGCGTAGTCTGCGATCGCCTGGGCGATTGCGTTACCTGGCGATTGCGTTTGGCAACTGCCTTTTTTTTGGTTTTGCCAATGGAAAGGGCCGCGTTAGCGGCCCGAGGTTTCCCGTTGGCGGGCCATGTTCAGAGAAGATTTCCACAGATCGCCCCAAAAATCATTTTTGATTTTTGGAAAGTACGATGTGCGGATCAAACGTGCGTTTAGCAGACCTGGCAGCGACCTACTCTCCCGCGTCTTGAGACGAAGTACCATCAGCGCTGGAGCGTTTCACGGCCGAGTTCGGAATGGGATCGGGTGCAGCCGCTCCGCCATAACCACCAGGTCGGCAAAACGCACGTTATTCGAGAAGCTGGGTTAGGGATTAGGCAGCAGGGAATAGTGAGTAGGAGATACCTGCTCGCCATCCGGCTGTGCCGTTGCCTGTCTTTCCGTGCCAAGGCGATGCTTTTGCAGGTTGCTTCGGGCAAAGCCCGCAAGCGCGACTGCGCGTCGCCGGTTTTCCGGCGCCCTCGCTTAAGCTTTGGCCCCAGAGGGGCCGCTCATGCGTGAGCGCTGGTAAGACCATTTGACTTTGTCAAATGGGCATAAGGAATGAGAACGATCAAGCCGATCGAACTATTAGTACCGGTAAGCTTCAAGCGTTGCCGCTCTTCCACACCCGGCCTATCAACGTGGTCGTCTTCCACGGTTCTCAGGGAATACTCGTTTTAAGGTGGGTTTCCCGCTTAGATGCCTTCAGCGGTTATCCCGTCCGGATATAGCTACCCTGCTATGCGGCTGGCGCCACAACAGGTCCACCAGAGATCCGTCCATCCCGGTCCTCTCGTACTAGGGACAGATCCTTTCAATATTCCTACACCCACGGCAGATAGGGACCGAACTGTCTCACGACGTTCTGAACCCAACTCACGTACCGCTTTAAATGGCGAACAGCCATACCCTTGGGACCTGCTCCAGCCCCAGGATGCGATGAGTCGACATCGAGGTGCCAAACAACCCCGTCGATATGGACTCTTGGGGGTCATCAGCCTGTTATCCCCGGCGTACCTTTTATCCGTTGAGCGATGGCCCTTCCACGCGGGACCACCGGATCACTATGACCGACTTTCGTCTCTGCTCGACTTGTCAGTCTCGCAGTCAGGCAGGCTTATGCCATTGCACTCAGCGAACGATTTCCGACCGTTCTGAGCCCACCATCGCGCGCCTCCGTTACTCTTTAGGAGGCGACCGCCCCAGTCAAACTACCCACCATACATTGTCCCGGACCCGGATAACGGGCCGCGGTTAGACATCCATAGTAATAAGGGTGGTATTTCAAGGGTGGCTCCACCTGAGCTGGCGCCCAGGTTTCAAAGCCTACCACCTATCCTACACATGCCACTACGAATGCCAATGTAAAGCTATAGTAAAGGTGCACGGGGTCTTTCCGTCTAACCGCAGGAACCCCGCATCTTCACGGGGAATTCAATTTCACTGAGTCTATGCTGGAGACAGCGGGGAAGTCGTTACGCCATTCGTGCAGGTCGGAACTTACCCGACAAGGAATTTCGCTACCTTAGGACCGTTATAGTTACGGCCGCCGTTTACTGGGGCTTCGATTCAGAGCTTGCACCCCTCCTCTTAACCTTCCAGCACCGGGCAGGCGTCAGACCCTATACGTCGCCTTGCGGCTTCGCAGAGCCCTGTGTTTTTGATAAACAGTCGCTACCCCCTGGTCTGTGCCACCCTCCTCTGCTTGCGCAGAAAAGGGTCACGCTTCTTCCGAAGTTACGCGTGCAATTTGCCGAGTTCCTTCAGCATAGTTCTCTCAAGCGCCTTGGTATACTCTACCAGACCACCAGTGTCGGTTTCGGGTACGGTCTATAAGGAGGAGCTATTTCCTGGAACCACTCCGCTGCCCGTTCAATCCGATAAGATTGGACAACTTGTGTGATCCGTCACTACCTCCAGGCCCACGAATATTAACGTGGTTCCCATCGACTACGCGTTTCCGCCTCGTCTTAGGGGCCGGCTAACCCTGCTCAGATTAACTTTAAGCAGGAACCCTTGGTCTTTCGGCGGGGGAGTCTCTCACTCCCCTTACGTTACTCATGTCAGCATTCGCACTTCTGATACCTCCACCACCCCTCACGGGTATGGCTTCATCAGCTTACAGAACGCTCCGCTACCGCTCGTGATTGCTCACGAACCCTAAGCTTCGGTGTATGGCTTTAGCCCCGTTACATTTTCGGCGCAAAGACCCTTATTTAGACCAGTGAGCTGTTACGCTTTCTTTAAATGATGGCTGCTTCTAAGCCAACATCCTGGTTGTTTTGGGATCCTCACATCCTTTCCCACTTAGCCATAACTTGGGGACCTTAGCTGTAGGTCAGGGTTG
>NZ_VFUZ01000001.1:0-432500 GCF_006658505.1 Mesorhizobium sp. B2-4-15 | reverse complement strand
CGTGAAGATCGTGCCGGAAAACGTCTCCGTGGCGCCGCGCGCCAATGTCGACGATCAGGCACCGGCTTTTGCCGAGGAAATCATCCCCTTCACCAAGGATCTCGACATCGCCGAGGCCTTCGCCGATTCGGGCTATACGGGCGAAGATGCCATTGGCATGGCCCAGGCGATCGCCAAGCTCTTGAACGCGCCGGCGCTCAAAGCCGGAACCGTGTTGCGCGTTGGTCTCGAGGTCCATGGCGACGCCGCCAAGGTCGTGCGCGCCAGCATCTACGACAAGACCACACACATCGTCACCATCGCGCTCGACGATCGTGGCCAGTATGTGCCGGCGCAGGAGCCCGAAACCAATCCCGAATTGCTGACGGCCTTCGATGATTCGTCGGGGCCGGTGGTGGTGCGCGGCAATCTGCCCAATGTCTATGACGGCATCTACCGCGCCGCCTATTCCTACGGCATGTCCAAGGCGATGACGCAACGGCTGATCAAGCTCTTGGCATCCGACGTCGACTTCCAGTCCCGCCTCAACCCCTCCGACCGCCTCGAAGTGCTGTTCTCGCAGCCCGACGGCGATGACCAGACCTCTGACAATTCCGAACTTCTCTACGTCTCGGCGACATTTGGCGGCACGACGCGCAACTTCTACCGCTTCCAGATGCAGGATGGCAGCACCGACTATTTCGACGAGGACGGCTCGAGCGCCCAGCAGTTCCTGCTGCGCAATCCCCTGCCTGCCGGGAAATTCCGCTCCGGCTTCGGCGCACGCAAGCATCCGATCCTCGGCTATGTCCGCATGCATACCGGTGTCGACTGGGCAGCCCCGATCGGCACGCCGATCATCTCCGCCGGCAATGGTGTCGTCGAGAAGGTCGGCTGGGCCGGCGGTTACGGCAAACAGATCATCATCCGTCACGCCAATGGCTACGAGACGTCGTACAATCACCAGAGCGCCTTTGCCAAAGGTATCGAGCCGGGTGTGCGCGTCCGCCAGGGCCAGACCATTGGCTATCTCGGCCAGACCGGCCTCGCCACCGGCCCGCATCTTCACTACGAGCTGATCGTCAACGGCACCAAGGTCGATCCGATGCGTGTCCGCCTGCCGGTCGGCAAGGTGCTTAAAGGCGATGACCTCGTCGCCTTCAAGCGCGAGCGCGAGCGCATCGACGATCTCTTGAAGCAGGAAGATGGCAATTCGCTGAAGGTTGCCAGCGCCAAGATCGAAGGCTGAGCCTTCGCTTTCAGTCCTGCCTGGTTTCTGCGCGCCGCGACCACGGCAGCGCTTCGCCGGGAATCGTTGTCCATGCGGTCACGGCCGAAACCAGGCAAAGCAGCGCCGTCACCGAGGAGACAGCCGAAAAGGCTGCGTCGCTGGCGGCGAGCCTTGCCGCATCGAGCGCAGGCGCCAAGCCGGCCGGTGCCAGTTCGCCGAAGCCGGGCACGCTTGAAATCGCATTCCCATCCAGTGCCTTGGCGTAGACCCAGGCCGCCAGCGACCCCATCGCCGCCACCGCGATCAGGCCGCCAATGCGCGAGACGGCATTGTTGATCCCGGAAGCGGCCCCCGTGTCCTTGTCTTCCACCGCCGTCATGATCGCGGTCGACAATGGCGACACGACCAGCGCCATGCCGAGCCCCATCAGCGCCATCAGTGGAAATGTTCCGGTCCAGAAATGATGGATGCCGGCATGGGTGAGCAGGGCAAGTCCGGCGAAGGCGAAAGCCACGATCAGGCTGCCGCAGGCGATCGGGAAACGCGGTCCGATCCGGTCCGACAATTGTCCGACAGGTCCCGACAGAAGCGCGATCGATGCCGACAGCGGCAGGAAGATGAAGCCGACTTCGGCCGTGCTCAGACCCCAGCCGGCGATCATGAGCATCGGCAGGTAGAAGAGATTGGCCGACAGCGCGAAATAGAGGAAGAAGGTCGCCGCATTGGCGCCGGCGAAAGCGCCGATGCGAAACAGGCTGAGATCGATCATCGGCTCGCGTTGCCGCTGCTCGAACAGGATGAAGACGGCAAGCAGCACAGCGCCGGCGGCAATGCTCGGTCCCGCCATGTGGCCCCCGCCGCTGGCGCTCATCGAGGTCAGCCCATAGGCGAGCGCGCCGAAGGCCAGTGTCGCAAGCCCGCCGCCGCCCAGATCAAGGCTGCGTTTCTCAGTCGGCTCATCGGCCGGAATTTTGGCAAGCAGGAGATAGATCGAGATCAGGCCAAGCGGCAGGTTGACGGCGAAAATCGCCCGCCAGATGCCATCGCCGAAAGCCGAGAGCACCAGGCCGCCGAGTACTGGGCCGAGCGCGGTGGTCAGCGCGGAGGCCGCCGCCCAGATGCCGATCGCGCGGCCCCGCTCTTTTTTCGGATAGGCCTTGGCGATGATGGCGAGGCTGCCCGGCACCATGATCGCCGCGCCAATGCCCTGGAGGGCGCGAAACGCGATCAGCACGATCGCGTTCGGCGCCAGCGCGCAGGCAAGCGAGGCCGCGACGAACAGCGCAATGCCGGCCACGAAGGCGCGGCGCAGCCCGAACCGGTCGCCGGCGGCTCCGCCGGCAAGGATCAGCGCCGAGAGCGTCAACGCATAGGCATTGGAAATCCACTGTGCCGCGGCAAGGCTGGCACCGAGATCGACGCGGATCGCCGGCATGGCGATGGCCAGGATCGAGCCGTCGATGAAGCCGAGCGCCGAAGCCAGGATCGCCGCAACCAGCACGTATCGCCGCTGCGAAGGCGGACAGAAAGTTCCGTTCGTGACCGGACTGGTCAGCGGGATTGCGGAGGCTTTATCTGGTGAATGCATGACACATTGCTTAGACCGTCGGTGTGTCGGCAACAACCGGCCAGCGGCTCGCAGTCACTGAACCCAGCCAACTGGGCAGGGTCGCGCCGCACCGGATGCAAACGGCGGCAGTCATGCTAAGTTCCGGAGAGCCGCAAGCGGGGAGAAATCTATGAAGCGTCCACTCGAAGCATCGGCGGAGGGACGCGGCCGCATTGTCGGCATCACCGACGGCGTCTTCGCCATCGCGCTCACCCTGATCGTGCTCGAGATCAGGGTGCCCGCGCATGAGACGATCCATTCCGAGCATGATCTGCTCGCTGCGATCGCGGCATTGGCGCCGCGCTTCCTGACCTACGCCTTGAGTTTCCTGACGCTGACGATCTTCTGGTTCGGCCAGCAGGCCCAGCATGGGCTGATCGCCAAGTCCGACAGGCGGCTTGCCACGCTGAACCTCTGCTTTCTCGCCTTTATCGCCTTGCTGCCGTTCTCGACCGACCTTCTGGCGGACTTCCTCGAATTCAGGACCGCGGTGCTGGTCTACTGGCTCAACCTGCTGATGCTCGGCGTCACGCTGTTCGCCAGCTGGCATTACGCGGAGAAGAACGGCTTTGTCGCGGAAGACGTCGACGCTGAAGCAAAGCGCACGGTCTATCTGCGCATCGTCAAGGCGCAGATCCTGTGGGCAATCGGCGCCGCGCTCTGCCTGGTCACCCCATTGCTCAGCGTCGGCTTCATTCTGGTGGTGCAGCTGATCTATGCCGCCGCGCTGCGCGGCTCATTGCTGCGCAAAGTCATCGGCTGAAGATCCCCCGACGAACTCCACGGTGACGCCTGGCGACACCAACTTGGCGAGCTCGCGCGCGTCCCAGTTCGTCAGGCGCACACAGCCATGGCTTTCGGTCTTGCCGATCTTCGATGGGTCTGGCGTGCCGTGGATGCCGTAGGTCGGTTTGTCCAAGGCGATCCAAACCGACCCGACAGGTCCGTTGGGACCTGGCGGAATGGTGAGAATCTTGTCGTTCTGGCCTTGTTTGAAATTGATGTTCGGGTTGTAGGTGTAGTTCGGGTCGAGCGCGACACGCGACACCGTGTGTATCCCGGTGGGCGACGGCGTGTCGGCCGAGCCGATGGTCGCGGGATAGGCTGCGACCAGCTTGCCGTCCGCATCGTAGGCGTACACTTCCTTCTTGGCCTTGTCGGCGACGATACGCGCGACTGGCGTTGACACCAGCTTGCCGAAATTGGCGACCTTGATGATGGTGCCGGGGCGATTGAAGTCCAGGCCCTTGTTGATCGACTTCAGATAGATCTCATCCATGTGGAAGCGCTCGGCGAGCGCTTCCGTGACGGAGGTGTAGCCCATGCGGTCGAGCTTGGCCTTCTGGCTGTAGTCCTCCGGGATCGAGGCTACATAGGGGCCAGCCGCGTCTTCGGGGGTGATCGTGTAGGAAGCGAAAGCGTCGCCGCCGGTCTGGGCAAGGGCCGCCTGGATGCCGACCGCGTCGGTCGATTTCAGATTGCTACCGGTGATCTGGTTGTAGGCGGCCAAGGCCTTGTCGACGTTAGAGCCGAAGCGCCCGTCGATCACCCCCGGCGAAGCGCCCCCGCGGTCGAGCAGCACCTGCAGCGCCGCCACGTCCTGCCGCGCGCCGAGCGACAGCGACGGATCGATGGTGGCCTTGCCGCCAGTGTCCGGCGGAAGGGACGTCTGCGTTTCCGGATTGGCCGGCTGCAGTTCGGGCTGGCCCGGCTGGGCCGGTTCTATCGAGGCCTCATCGAGCGGCTGGCGTTGGATGGTGTGCGGCTTTGCCGGCTGCGGCGCCTCGGGATAAGTGTTGTCGTAGCTGCCGTCATCCTGCTGCGAAGGCGGATAGGCTTCAACCGAATTGTCGCCATAAGGGTCGGCCTCGTCCGCCGGCGGGGGGATGACCCGGCCTTCTTCTTCCAACTGCTTGCGGCGGAACCGCGCCATGTCTTGCGGATCGTCGAGATAGTAGCGGTCATCGTCGGCTGGGGCACGGCCCAACTCGCGCAGTCTTGTATCGCGGCGCAGCGCGCGCCGGTCGAGCCTCGTCTGCGGCGGCTGGATGGCGATCACCTTGCCTGTATCGGCATCAACGATGACGCGATTACCCCTGGCGTCATAGTAAATATCGAGATTGCCGTCCTGGGCGACAAGGATGCCACCGTCGCTGATGCCACCGCCGCTGGCGGTGCGGCTAACCCTGGGTGCATTGTCCTGCGTCGGCGCCGCGAGCGCGCCGCAAGAAAGCATCCCGGCTGCGAGGGCCGAAAAGACGAAGATCGTGCGGAACATGGTGGCCAAAACTCTCCGGTCCGTAGATTGCCGTCGCCCGGCGTTGTCCCTGCGAGGCGAACCCCTTCGCCAGCAAACCAGCTATCCACAATATGGTTCCAACATGAACCGGGCATGAAGATGGCGGTTTTCCGGCACCTCTGGGAACATCAGCTAATGCATGTCGCCCAAAAGTGACCTCGGTTTTGGGAGAACGACATGCATCAAAACAAAGAACCTAAAGGGCGTCGCATGACTCCGTTCTCACGAGACGCGCTTTAGCCTGCGCCAAGCCCCAACTCGTTGCGCGCCTGCTTCGTCAGCTTGAGCGCAACAAGGCGGTGGCTCTCGCGCAGATAGTCCTGCAACGCCTCATCATCCATGCTCTGGCTTGTCTGACGCTGGATCCATTTCATGCCGCGTGAGGCAAGATACGGCGCGGGCCGCAAGCCCGGCTGTTCCTTCAGCACGTCGTAGGCAATGTCGGAGCATTTGAAGGTGACGAAGAGCTGCGCGCCTTCGTTCCAGCCACCAATGGCAAAGACCTTGGTCCCGACCTTCCAGACATGGGCGCCACCCCACTGCACGACATGGTTCGTGGCAGGCAGAGAGGCGCAGAAGTCGTTGTAGTCGTCCAGCGTCATCCGCGTCCCGTGCTAGCTATGAAAAACGCCGCGCGCCCAAACTGGGCGCGCGGCACTCCGAAGCGCGACGCGCTTCAGACTTCTGTTTTATCCATGTCGTTGTCCCAAAACCAAGGTCGGTTTTGGGCGACACGCATCGGTCAGGCCGCCGCCTCGGTCGCGACGACAGTCGGCTTCGAGCGGAAATTCAGCCGGTCGGAACCGGCGGTGACCTTCACCGTCGAGCCATCGAGGATCTCGCCGAGCAGGATCTTCTCCGCCAGCGGGTCCTGCAGTTCCTTCTGCATCACCCGCTTCAGCGGCCTGGCGCCATAGGCCGGATCGTAGCCCTTGGCCGCAAGCCACTCGACCGCGTCGTGATCGAGCGACAGCGCGATCTTGCGATCGACAAGCAGGTTCTCCAGCCGCTTGAGCTGGATCTCGACGATGCGGTCCATGTCCTGACGGCGCAGCCGATGGAACAGGATCACTTCGTCGACGCGGTTGAGGAATTCCGGCCGGAAATGCGCCCTCACCACGCCCATCACCTCGTCGCGCACGGCGTCGACATCCTGGTCTTCGCCGAGATTGACCAGATATTCGGCGCCGAGGTTCGACGTCATGATGATCAGCGTGTTGCGGAAGTCGACGGTGCGGCCCTGGCCATCGGTCAGCCGGCCGTCATCGAGCACCTGCAGCAGCACGTTGAAGACATCCGGATGCGCCTTCTCGATCTCGTCGAAGAGCACGACCTGATAGGGCCGGCGCCGCACCGCTTCGGTCAGCGCGCCGCCTTCCTCATAGCCGACATAGCCCGGAGGCGCGCCGATCAGCCGGGCGACGGAGTGCTTCTCCATGAACTCCGACATGTCGATGCGCACCATGGCGCTCTCATCGTCGAACAGGAAGCTGGCCAATGCCTTGGTCAGTTCGGTCTTGCCGACGCCCGTCGGTCCGAGGAACATGAACGAGCCGATCGGCCGGTTCGGATCCTGCAGGCCGGCACGGGCACGCCGCACCGCCTTGGAAACGGCCTGCACCGCCTCGCCCTGGCCGACGACCCGCTTGCCGATCTCGTCTTCCATGCGCAGCAGCTTGTCGCGCTCGCCTTGCAGCATCTTGTCGACGGGAATGCCGGTCCAGCGCGACACGATATGGGCGACGTGGTCGGGGGTGACCACTTC
This sequence comes from Mesorhizobium sp. B2-4-15, assembly GCF_006658505.1. Classification (GTDB taxonomy): domain Bacteria; phylum Pseudomonadota; class Alphaproteobacteria; order Rhizobiales; family Rhizobiaceae; genus Mesorhizobium. The sequence continues at coordinate 425,617 of NZ_VFUZ01000001.1, read as the reverse complement.
CTCGACCATGCCGGCCTTGCCGTCCTGGGCCTCGGCCTCCTTCAGCTTCTTTTCCAGTTCCGGAATCTTGCCATAGGCAAGCTCGCCCGCGCGCTGGAATTCACCCTTGCGTTGGGCAATGGCCAGTTCGTTGCGCGCCTCGTCGAGCTGCTTCTTCAAGTCGGCGGCAAGCCCGAGTTTCTGCTTCTCGGCCTGCCATTTGGCGGTGATCTCGGTCGATTCCTCCTCGAGGCCGGCGAGTTCCTTTTCCAGGCGGGCAAGCCGATCCTTCGAGGCCTCGTCCTTCTCGACCTTCAGCGCCTCGCGCTCGATCTTGAGCTGCATGATGCGGCGGTCGATCTCGTCCAGCGCCTCGGGCTTGGAATCGACCTGCATCCTGAGCCGCGAGGCAGCCTCGTCGACGAGGTCGATCGCCTTGTCCGGCAGGAAACGGTCGGCGATATAGCGGTTGGACAGCGTCGCCGCCGCCACCAGCGCCGAGTCGGAGATGCGCACCTTGTGGTGCTGCTCGTATTTTTCCTTCAGGCCGCGCAGGATCGAGACGGTGTCCTCGACCGTCGGCTCGTCGACAAAGACGGGCTGAAAACGGCGGGCCAGCGCCGGATCCTTTTCGACGTGTTTTCTGTATTCATCGAGCGTGGTCGCGCCGACGCAGTGCAGTTCGCCGCGCGCCAGGGCCGGCTTCAGGAGGTTGGACGCATCCATCGCGCCATCCGCCTTGCCGGCACCGACCAGCGTGTGCATTTCGTCGATGAACAGGATGATGCTGCCGTTGGCCGAAGTGACTTCCGAGAGCACGGCCTTCAGCCGCTCCTCGAATTCGCCGCGATATTTGGCGCCAGCGATCAGCGCGCCCATGTCGAGCGCCATCAACTGCTTGTCCTTCAGCGATTCCGGCACGTCGCCATTGACGATGCGCAGCGCCAGGCCTTCGGCGATGGCCGTCTTGCCGACGCCGGGCTCGCCGATCAGCACCGGATTGTTCTTGGTGCGGCGCGACAGCACCTGGATGGTGCGGCGGATTTCGTCATCACGGCCGATGACCGGATCGAGCTTGCCGGCACGGGCATCGGCCGTGAGGTCACGCGCGTATTTCTTCAGTGCATCATAGCCCTGCTCGGCGCTCGCCGAATCGGCGGTGCGGCCCTTGCGGAGATCGTTGATGACCTGGTTCAGCGCCTGCGCGGTGACGCCGGCCTTGGCCAGGATTTCGGCTGATTTGGCCGATTTTTCCATGGCAAGCGCCTGCAGCAGCCGCTCGACGGTGACGAAGCTGTCGCCGGCCTTCTTGGCCAGTTCCTCGGCGGTCGAGAACACCTTGGCCAGAGGCTGCGCCAGATAGAGCTGGCCATTGCCGCCTTCCACCTTGGGCATCGCCTCAAGTGCCGCCTCGACACCGAGCTTGACGTCGCGGACATTGCCGCCGGCGCGCTCGATCAGCGACGCGGCTAGGCCCTCATCGTCGTCGACGAGTACCTTCAAGATGTGTTCGGGGGTGAATTGCTGGTGATTGCGGGAGAGCGCCATTGTTTGCGCGGACTGGATAAAGCCGCGCACGCGCTCGGAGTATTTCTCAAGATTCATATCTGTCTCCTTCCATCACCGGCCCGCTTTGCGGCACCGGATCAGATTGCGGTGACGGACCCGCCCATTCGAGCCGGATCCTGTTCAGCCGAGATATGGTGCATAGGCCATGCTGTCTCAAGACGCCTTGATGTCGGTCAACGCATAATATTCCACGGGCGCTAGAAAACGAAAACGGCGGAGATTTCTCCCCGCCGTTCAACGTCTTCAAGTGCTGTTCGATCAGTTGTCGATGTCTGAGATCACGGGCTCGGCGCCGCCGCCGTCGGCAGGGGCCGCGGCCACCTCGCCGGCATCCGCATTGCGGCCGCCGCCGTCTCCCTGGTCGGCATTGGCGCGCGGGCGGCGCGGGCGCCGCGGGCGGCGAGCGGCGCCGCTCTCGGCTGCCGCCTCATTGAGCTCGGCCTGGGCGGCCAGACCGGCTGGCGAAAAATTCTCGAACAGCGGAGCCGGTTCGGCCGCCGCGGCGGTTTCGGCCGGCGAAGCGGGCTCTGCCTGCACCTCAGCCTGTCCCGGAGCCTCGTTGCGCTGCTGCTGGCCGCCTTGCTCGGCGGACGAAGCATAATCGCGCTGGCCGTTCTGGCCATAACCGCCATTGGGGCGGCGATCGCGATGGCGACCGCCATTGTTGCGTCCACCACTGTCACGGCCACCATTGTCACGATTGTCGCGGCCGCTTTCCCGGTTGAGCGCGACCTCGGCCGGCACGCCTTCGATCACTGGCTGCGGACCGGCGCCATGGTTGATCACTGGAACTTGCGGATCGGAAATGGTGTTGCCGCCGCTGCTTGCTCCGCTGTTGCTGACCCCGATGTTGCCAGCCCCGCTGTTGCCAGCCCCGCTGTTGCCAGCATTGTCGAACTCGTCACGGTCCTCGTCGCCGTCATCGTCGAAGTCGTCACGGTTCTGCTGGACGTTCTGGATCGGCATCTGCGCTTGCGCGGCGGCAATGATGCGATTGTAGTGTTCGGCGTGCTGGAGATAGTTCTCCGCCATGACCCGGTCGCCGGAGCTTTGCGCATCACGGGCAAGGGTGGCGTATTTTTCGGCGATCTGCTGAGCCGATCCACGAATCTTCACGTCCGGGCCGTTGCTCTCGTAATTGCGCGTCAGCGGATTCGGGCCTTTGCGGTTGTTGTTATTGTTGTTGCCACCGCCGCCGCCACTATTGTTGCGACCGCGCATGCGCCTGTTCTGCTGTTGTGGCCTCATTCGACTCTCTTCATCTTGAAATTTTCGAAAACTCGTTACGAACGGAGGCGCTCATGCAGCCAGCCGTTTCGTTTCTTCACCGGCGTTCGCCCGCATCGATTGCGTTGGCGCCACGTGCCATCCTGTTCCGGTTACATCACTTGCCGGACGATTCCCGCACGAAGCTTGGGCGTCGTTTGCGCAAGAAGGCAGCTATTTCCAAGGAAACCGAATCGCTAAGAGCACTGCCTGCTTCGTCTCATCCGGTTGAGGCGACCCTAGCCGCATTCCCCGGCATTGCCAAGCGGTTTTTTCGCACCGCGTCAAGGCTTTCCCCGTTGAAAGACAAGAACCCTGTCGTTTCCACCGAGATCGCCAAACACCTCGCCGGCGGCATAGCCGGCTATACGAAATATGTCGTTGACCTCATTGCGTTGCGTGTGGCCGATCTCGACCGCAATCCTGGCCTCGGCTTCCAGAAACCTTGCCGCCTTGGCGGCGATGATCCTGTAGGGGACCAGTCCATCCACACCGCCATCCAAGGCAAGATGCGGGTCGAAATCGCGAACTTCGTCCTGCAGATTTCCAATGTCCTGCGATGCTATATAGGGAGGGTTTGCGGCAATTACATGGTATCGGCCAGAAACTTTTTCGAACCAATCCGACCGCAGTGCCGTGAACCGGCCGCCGAGCCCCAATTGCCCGGCATTGCGGGTCGCCGTCGCCAGCGCGCCGTCGGAGATGTCGACACCAGTGGCGGTTGCGGTCGGCACCACGCTCAGCAGCGCCAAGGCGATCGCGCCCGTCCCGGTGCCGAGGTCGAGGATGCGGCATGTGCCCTCCCGTGCGGCCGTTGCCTTGACGAATGGCAGCACCGCCTCGATCAGCGTTTCTGTGTCCGGCCGCGGCTCCAGCGTTTCGGGTGACAGCGACAAGCGCAAACCGTAGAATTCACGATAGCCGAGGATGCGATGCACCGGTTCGCCACCGACTCGCCGCGTCAGGGCGGTGTCGATCGCGGCGATGGCGTTCCCGTCGACCTTGCATTCGGGGTCGGCAATGGCCTGCGTGCGCGTCGTCCCGGAAAAATGTTCGACGATCAGCCGCGCATCGAGCGCCGGATCCTCGACCGCGGCGGCCACAAGCCTGGCCCGCGCTTCCCGCAGCAGCGGCCCCAGCGCCTCGGGCAGAGGATCAGCCATTGAGGCCGATATCAGCCAGCAGCTTCGACTGGTGATCGGCGATCAGCGCGTCGACGATTTCGTCGAGCTCGCCCATCATCACCCGGTCGAGCTTATAGAGCGTCAGGTTGATGCGGTGGTCGGTGACGCGCCCTTGCGGGAAATTGTAAGTACGGATGCGCTCCGAGCGGTCGCCGGAGCCGACCTGCGACTTGCGCGATTCGGAACGCTCCTCGTCAGCCTTGCCGCGCTCCAGATCATAGAGCCGGGCCCGCAGGATCTGCATGGCCTTCGCCCGGTTCTGGTGCTGCGATTTCTCCGCCTGCACCACCATGATGCCAGTCGGCAAATGCGTGATGCGGACCGCCGAATCGGTGGTGTTGACGTGCTGGCCGCCGGAACCCGAGGCCCGCATAGTATCGATACGGATGTCTTCGGCGCGGATCTCGATGTCGACCTCTTCCGCTTCCGGCAGCACGGCAACGGTGGCGGCCGAAGTGTGGATGCGGCCGCTGGCCTCGGTTGCCGGCACGCGCTGCACGCGATGCACACCGGATTCGAATTTCAGATGGGCAAACACGCCCTTGCCCGACACGGTGGCGATGATTTCCTTGAAACCGCCGGCATCGCCGTCGCTGGCCGACACCGTTTCGAACCGCCAGCCGCGTTCGGCGGCATAGCGCTCATACATGCGAAACAGGTCGCCGGCGAAGAGTGCCGCCTCGTCACCGCCGGTGCCGGCGCGGATTTCGAGGATGGCGTTCTTGTCGTCGGCCGCATCCTTGGGCAAAAGCAGGATCTGGATGTCCTTTTGCAACCCTTCGATGCGCTCCTCGACGCCGGGCAGGTCGGCTTCGGCGAGTGCCCGCATCTCGGCGTCGGTGCCCTTGTCGGCGAGCATCGCCTCGAGATCGGCCTGCTCGTGCTCGGCCGAGCGCAGCGCCCGAACCTTGGCCACCATGTCCTGAAGCTCGGCATATTCGGACGCCATTTTCACATAGGCATCCGGCGCCGGGCCGGCCGACATCTGCGCTTCGAGCATCTCGAAACGCTTGACGACTTGATCCATGCGGTCGCGGGGCAGGTTGATCATGACAAATGCTACAGCGGAATGGAGCGGTCGTCGGCAAAGGCCTGCAGCAACGCCCGCATCGGCAGCCCCTGCGCCGGCGCCATCAGATTATCGTCGAAGAATGCTTTCAGCTCGTCCAACGGCAGTTCCGTCAGCATGGCTTTGACCGGGCCGATCGAGGCCGGCGACATCGAGATCGAGCGGAAACCGAGGCCGATCAGCGCCATTGCCGAGATCGGCTTGCCGGCGAGTTCACCGCACAGCGTCACGGGCGTGTGGTTGCGGGCGCCGGCGTCGGCGATCTGCTTGAGCACACGCAGGAACGGCGCCGACAGCGTATCGAAGCGGTTCGCCAATTGCGTGTTGCCGCGGTCGACCGCCATGACGAACTGGAACAGATCGTTTGAACCGACCGAGACGAAGTCGACGGCTTTCATCAATTCGTCGAGCTGGAACAGGAGCGACGGCACTTCCAGCATGGCGCCCAGCTTGAGGCTGGTCGGGAGGTGGTGGGCGAAGCGTGAGAGATGCCGCACCTCGCGATCGATGATCTCGCGCGCCTGGGCGATCTCGCCAAGCTCGGTCACCATCGGCAGCATCAGCTTGAGTTCACGCCCACCGCTGGCCTTGAGCAGGGCGCGGATCTGCGTGCGCAGCAATCCCGGCCGGTCGAGCGTGAGTCTGATCGCCCGCCAACCGAGCGCCGGGTTCTCTTCCTGGATGGCGCCCTTGAAGTAGGGCAGCACCTTGTCCCCGCCTATATCGATGGTGCGGAAGGTTACCGGCTTGCCGCGCGCGGCCTCGAGCACGTCGCGGTAGAGTTTTTCCTGCGCTTCGGCGCGCGGAAATGTCGAGGCGACCATGAACTGCAATTCGGTGCGGAACAAGCCGATGCCGGCCGCGCCCGCCTCGGCCAGCTGCGGCAGGTCGACGGCAAGCCCGGCATTCATCAGCAGGTCAACCTGCACGCCATCCCTGGTCATCGACGGCTTCTTGCGCAGCTCGCGGTAGACTTCCTGCCGGCGTGCCCTGAACCGCACCTTTTCGGCATAGGCTGCCTCGAGATCGGACTGCGGCCGCAGATGGATCGCGCCTTCCTCGCCGTCGACGATGATGGCATCGCCGTTTTCCGCCATGGAAACGGCGCCCTTCATCTGGCCGGCGACCGGAATGCCCATGGCGCGCGCGACGATGACGACGTGGCTGGTAGCCGCGCCATCCTCGAGCACCAGTCCACGCAATTTGTCCCGGGGATAGTCGAGCAGTTCGGCGGCGCCCATGGAGCGGGCGACGATGATGGCATCCTTCGGCAGCGATGCCGCGACATCTTCCGGCCCGCGTCCCATCAGCTGCCGCAGCAGCCGGTTGGCGAGGTCGTCGAAGTCGCTCATCCGCTCGCGCAGATAGGGATCGGTCATGTGCAGCATGCGCGCGCGCATGTCGCTCTGCACCTTTTCCACCGCCGCTTCCGCCGTCAGGCCGTTGCGGATCGCCTCTTCCAGGCGCCGCACCCAGCCACGGTCATTGGCGAACATGCGGTAGGCTTCCAGCACCTGGCGATGCTCGCCCTCGAAAGCGACGTCGCGGCGCTCCAGCATGTCGTCGATGGAGAGCCGCAGCGAGCCGAGCGAGCTTTCCAGCCGCCGGACCTCTTCCTCGCTGTCCTCGTTGAACAGGTTGGTGACGACGATGCGCGGCTCGTGCAGCACGACGTGGCCAAGCCCGACGCCGTCGTTGAAGGACAGGCCGGTGAAGCTCACCGGGCGGCGCAGGTCGAGTTCCAGGCCCGGCCGGGTCAGCCGCGCCAGATCACCGGTGGCGATCATCTCGGCGATGACCATCGCCGTCGTTTCCAGCGCCTCGACCTCGTCGTCGCGGTAGTGACGCATGGTCTTGTTCTGGACAACCAGGACGCCCAGCGTGCGCCCTGCCCGCAGCACCGGCACACCAAGGAAGGAATTGTAAATCTCTTCCCCGGTCTCTGGCAGGTAGGCGAAGGCCGGGTGTTCCTGCGCGTTGGAAAGGTTGAGCGGCCGCGCGCTGGCGGCGATCGTGCCGACCAGGCCTTGCCCCAGCCTCAATTGCGCCAGGTGGACGGCGTTGGGGTTCAGACCTTCGGTGGCATAGAGCTCGAGCACCGAATCGGCGCGCAGCACATAGAGCGAGCAGACTTCGGCGACCATGTTGGACGCGATATCGCGCACGATCCGGTCAAGCCGCTCCTGCGGCTCCAGCGGCTCTTGCATGAGCTCGCGGAGCCGTTTCAGCAGAACGCGCGGGCCAACGGCCGTCTCACGCATCGCGGCTTCTTCTCCAATGAAACACTTGCCGGCGCAGTTTCCGCCGCTGCCGGCACGCGCGCAACAACTGATTCAGTCTTGCTACTGCTTATCCAGACCGTAGACGGAATGCAAAGTGCGAACAGCAAGTTCCGTGTACGGGCCGTCGATCAGTATCGAAATCTTGATCTCGGAAGTGGTGATGGCGCGAATGTTGATCGCCTTGTCCGCCAGCGCCTTGAAGGCGGTGGCCGCGACGCCGGCGTGGCTCCTCATGCCGATGCCGATGACCGAAACCTTCGACATGCCGGCTTCCGACTGTACGACATCGTAGCCGACCTCGGCTTTCAGCCGATCGAGCACGGCAAGCGCCTTGTCGACGTCTCCGGAAGGCACCGTGAAGGTCATGTCGGTGAACTTGCCGTCCTCGGAAATGTTCTGGACGATCATGTCGACATTGATGTTGGCCTCGGCCAGCGGCCCGAAAATGCCGGCGGCAACGCCGGGGCGGTCGCCGACGCGGCGCAGCGAAATCTGGGCCTCGTCCTTGGCGTAGGCAATTCCGGTGACGACCTGCTGTTCCACGATCTCTTCCTCGTCGCAAATGAGCGTTCCCGGAGGATTGAGCAAATCCCCCATTCCGGGCGCGTCGGGATCGTCGAAGGACGACCGCACGAAGGTACGCACCCTGTGCACCATGGCAAGTTCGACCGAACGCACCTGCAGCACCTTGGCGCCGAGCGAGGCCATTTCGAGCATTTCCTCGAAGGAAATCTTGCCCAGCCGCCGCGCCTTGGGCTCGATGCGCGGATCGGTGGTATAGACCCCGTCGACATCGGTGTAGATGTCGCAGCGATCGGCCTTGACCGCCGCGGCTATGGCCACGGCACTGGTGTCGGAACCGCCGCGGCCAAGTGTGGCGATGCGGTTGTCCGGCCCGATACCCTGGAAACCGGCGATGACAGCCACCTGGCCCTCGCCGAAACGCTTGACCAGGAACGCGCCGTCGATGTCGAGGATGCGCGCCGCGCCATGCGCGTTGTCGGTTTTGATCGGGATCTGCCAGCCCTGCCAGGACCGCGCATGGATGCCCATGTTCTGCAGCGTGATCGCCAAAAGCCCGGCGGTGACCTGCTCGCCGGAAGCGACAACGGCATCGTATTCGCGTGCGTCGTGCATCGGCGAGGCCTCGCGCGTCCAGGCGACCAGTTCATTGGTCTTGCCGGCCATTGCCGAAACCACCACCGCCACCTCATGGCCGGCGTCGACCTCGCGTTTGACGTGACGCGCCACATTGCGGATGCGGGCGATGTCGGCGACGGAGGTTCCGCCGAATTTCATCACGATGCGCGCCATGGAAGCGAATTGCCTTTGACTGAAGCCGGACCCAACCCAGAAAGCGGAATCCCGAAAAGCGGAAAGACACGTCCGGCTGCGCCGGCCGCTGAATGCGCGGCCTCCTTAGCCAAATGCTTTCGGTTTCGCAAGGCTGGACACGTATTGCCGGCTTCAAGAAGACGGCATATTGCCTTGGAGGCTGCTGCCGCTTACCAAATGCTGCCCGCGGGAATTCCTTTTGGTCCGGCAGAACAGATGATTGCTCGTCTTCGACGTGCCATGCGATGGCAAACGTTTCCGATTGTCGCCGGTTTCGTGGTGCTGGCGCTGATCGTCGGCGCCCGCGCCATGCTCGTTGAAGACCAGAGAGCCAATCGTTCCGCCGCACGCCAGACTCTTGAATATCAGCAGTTGCTTTCCGGCCTCCTTGCTCTGGCACAGGACGCCGAAAGCGGTCAGCGCGGCTATCTCCTGACCGGCGAGAAATCCTATCTCGACCCCTACCGGAAGGCAGTCGATGCAATTCCGGGGCAGCTCTCCCGCATCGACGCCATGGCGGCTTCGGACGACCCGTTCGTCCAGCAGATCAATCACATCAAGGATGCGCTTTCGCAAAAGCAGGCTGAACTGGCCGAGACCATCGCCCTGTACGACAGGGGCGATGTGGCCGGGGCGTTGCAACTGGTCCGCAGCGGCCAGGGCAAGGCCGCCATGGATGAAATCCGGACCAGCATGGATACGATCCGCCGCAGCGGCGCGGCCGACATCGCGGCGCGCGACGCGCACACGGACCAGGTCGAGGCCTGGCTGCGCGTGGGTTCGCTGGCGGCCCTCGTCGCGATCTTCCTGCTTGGCGCCTACACCATCCACGTATCCCGCCGCCGCTTCCGCGAGGTCGCCACCGCCCAGGAAGAGTTGATGCGCAAGAACATCGAGCTCGGCAACGAGATCCTGACGCGTGAAAAGGCCGAATCCCAGATACGCCAGATGCAGAAGATGGAAGCCGTCGGGCAATTGACTGGCGGCATCGCCCACGATTTCAACAACATGCTGGCGGTGATCCTCAGTGCCATGAACCTTGCCCAGCGCAAGCTGAGGCGTGGCGAGCATGATATAGAAAAGCTGATCGAAGCCGCGACCGACGCGGCCAGCCGTGCCGCCAATTTGACTTCCCGGCTTCTTGCCTTCTCCCGTCTGCAGCCGCTGGCGCCGCAGGTCGTCGACACCAACCGGCTGGTGACCGGCATGTCCGACCTCCTGCGACGGACCCTGGGCGAGGGCATTCGCATCGAAACGGTGCTGGGGGGCGGCCTGTGGAAAACTCACGCCGACCCCAGCCAGATCGAGAACGCGATCCTCAATCTGGCCATCAACGCCCGCGATGCCATGGATAATGACGGCAAGTTGACCATCGAGACCGCCAACAGCTACCTCGACGAGGCCTATGCCTCGACGCATGCCGAAGTCACGCCCGGCCAGTATGTGATGGTCGCGGTGACCGACACCGGTGCGGGCATGTCACCGGAGGTCATTACCAAGGCCTTCGAACCCTTCTTCACCACCAAGCCGGTCAACAAAGGCACGGGACTGGGGCTGAGCCAGGTGTTCGGCTTCGTCAAACAGTCAGGTGGCCACGTCAAGATCTACTCCGAACCGGGGGAAGGCACGACGATCAAGATCTACCTGCCACGCTTCTTCGGCCCCGAGCAGCCGGCCGCGCCCGCCGAGCGTGGCAAGAGCGTCTCCAAGGTCACCGAGACGATCCTCGTGGTCGAGGACGACGCCCGCGTGCGAGCCGCCACGACGGACACCATGCGCGAACTCGGCTACACCGTCATCCAGGCCGGAAGCGGCCCGGAGGCCCTTCAGAAGCTGGCCGCGACGCCTGGCATCGCCCTGCTTTTCACGGATATCGTCATGCCGGTGATGAACGGCCGCAAGCTCGCCGAGGAAGCGGTCGCGCGCCAGCCCGGGCTGAAAGTCATCTTCACCACCGGCTTCACCAGGAATGCCGTCGTCCACAACGGTGTGCTCGACCATGACGTGCATTTCCTGGCCAAGCCGTTCACCATCGAGCAGCTGGCCGCGAAGTTGCGCGACGTGCTGGACACGAAGTAGGCGGGCTTGGCGGCAGGGAGAAAATGTTGCCTTGACATTCGAGGCCTCACGCCCGACTTCCTAGCGCATGACCCCGAAATCGACTTCGATTTCGGAAAGGGATCATGCGCAGAATCAAAGTGCTACAGCGTCCTTTGCGCGTCCGAAGGACGCGCGGCGCTGTAGTGTCGAGGAGACCAATCTATGCCAGAGCCCCGACGATCGACGATCGATGCCGGAGAAGTGGAACGCTTTTCCGCCCTTGCCGCCGAATGGTGGAACCCGAACGGCAAGTTTCGCCCGCTACACAAATTCAATCCGGTCCGGCTTTCCTATATCCGCGACCAGATCGCGACGCGCTTCGGCCGTGACCCGCGCGCGGCACGGCCGTTCGAAGGCCTGCGCATCCTCGACATCGGCTGCGGCGGTGGCCTTTTGTGCGAGCCGATGGCGCGGCTTGGCGCCGAGGTCGTGGGAGCCGACGCCTCGGAAACGAACATCGAAGTGGCAAAACTGCATGCCGCCGAAGGCAATGTGAGCGTCGACTATCGCGCCACGACGGCCGAGGACCTCGCCGACGCCGGCGAGACATTCGACGTCATTCTCAACATGGAAGTGGTCGAGCATGTCGCCGACATCGACCTGTTCGTCGCCAAATGCGGACAGATGGTCCGGCCCGGCGGCATCATGTTCGTGGCCACCATCAACCGTACGCTGAAGGCGCTGGGGCTGGCCATCATCGGCGCTGAATACGTCCTGCGCTGGCTGCCACGCGGCACCCACCAGTTCGGCAAGCTGGTGCGCCCGGAAGAACTGGAAAAGGCGCTTGGCGGCGCCGGCCTGACGGTCATCGACCGCACCGGCGTCACCTACAACCCGCTTGCCGACCGCTGGTCGCGGTCGAAGGATATGGACGTCAACTACATGGTGCTGGCGGAAAAAGGATCGGTCTGACCTTTCTCGCTATTCGGCATTGAGCGGACGGTAGCCGCCGCGCCAGTAGATCAGCGCCTGGCTGGTGTCGCGGGTGCGCACCGCCTCGACCGAACCGATGACGATGGAATGCGTGCCGCGGTCGATCATCTCGTCGAGGCTGCAGTCGAAGGCGGCCACCGCGTCCGAAAGCAGCGCGGCTCCGGTTTTCAGCGTCGTCCATTCGGCGCCATCATAGCGGTCCTTGCCCTTGATGCCGCCAAAGCCGGAGAAACGCTCGGCCACGTGCTGGTGCTGGGGACCGAGCGAATTGACGCCGAAATGCCGGTAGCGCTCGATTACCGGCCAAGTCGATGACGAGCGGTTGACGCAAGCGATCACCTTGGGCGGTTCGGCCGACAGCGAGACCACCGAAATGACCACGAGACCAGAACGGTCGTCACCGATGCCGGCGGTGATGACGCTGACATTGCCGACGATGAGCCGCATGGCGGCGCGGAAATCGGCGACGCCGACGAGGCCCTCCCCCAAAACTGTGGACATAACCTCCTCCTTCGCAGCCTGGATCGGTTCATCGTTTCACGGAAACGCCGAACCACTCCATCTGTTTGCCTTGACGCAATTCCGGGCGGAAAACCGTTTCACACTTTTCCTGGAATTGCTCTAAGCCGCCGACTGCATCGTGGCCGGCGCGATGCGGACACCTCTCTCTTCGAGAATGGGTAGCACGGTGTCGCGGAAATAGGGGAATTCCCCGGCATAGTCGACAAAGGACAGCGTCGAACCGCGAAACCCGGCCGCATGCAAGGCAGTGATCCCGTCGGCGACCTGTTCCGGCGTGCCGGTGAGCGGGAAGCCGCCATGGCCCGCCGCCATACGGTCGCGGATGAGCGCCAAGAGATCATGCGGGAACGACTGCGCATGGGCGAACTGCAGCTTCACCAGATTGTCGACCGCCGCCCAGTCGGCGTTGGTGCGGCCGAAATGTTCGAGATAGTCCCTGGCTTCCTTTTCGGTCGGCCGGCACACGACATGGGCGAAGGTCAGCACGTCGACATCGCTGCCGGCGGTCCTCGCTTGCTCCTTCAGCGCAATGATCTCATCCTTGGAGCGCGCCAGGTCGATTGCCGGCGTGAACAGGAAATCGGCGTTGCGGACCGCGAATTTGCGGCCCGCTTCTGAACCGGCGGCGTTGAGGATGGGCAGCCGCGAAGCCGGGCGCGGGTCGCCAAGCACATTCCTGAGCTTGAACCAGTTGCCGTCCCAGTCAAAGGCCTCCGTGCGCTCCCACAACGCGTTGACGATATCGAACCATTCCTGGGCATAGCCGTAGCGCGTGACGTGGTCGTCGGGCAGCGTCAGCCCAAGCGCTTCATATTCCGGCTTGTTCCAGCCGGCGACGATGTTGAGGCCGATGCGGCCACGGCTGATCTGGTCGATGGTCGCCAGTTGCTTGGCGACGACGACGGGATGGTTGGCCGCGGTATGCGTCGTGGCAAAGACGGTGATGTTGCGGGTAAGCGCCAGCAGCCCAGCGGCCCAGGTGATCGTCTCCAGCACATTGCCGTGGAAGTTGGTCTCGCCGCCATAGCCGATCCAGCGCGCGATCGGCAGCATGAAGTCCATGCCGGCCTCGTCGAGCAGATACGCCAGCCGCAGATTGTTGTCCCAGGAACTGACCCAGCGCTCCGGGATCTTGGTGACGGTCATGCCGCCGGAGCAATTGGACGCGAAAGTGCCGAGGAAGAAGGGTTGCGCATCAGGCGCAGTCTTGTCGAGCATGCTCATTGGGGGGTGTTCTCCTCATTTTTTATTATAATTTATAATAGAAAGTCTATCATAAATCCATGTAGACGCAACCACCGGGATCGGCGCATGCTCATAGCGGGGAACAGGCAGATGAATGATCGGCGCAAATCTCAGGAAACAGAGGCCAAGTTGCTGGATCGCGGCTGGCATCTGGCGCGCACGCCGCTGGAAATCGATGTCACCGAAGTCGAGTATGCGCTGATGCGCTCCTATGAGGCGTTCGGCCATTGGCAGGCCGAATGCCTTGCCACGGTGATCGAGTTTTCCGCCAGCGGCCCCGAGAACGCGCTGCTCCATGTCATCCGGATGAACGACCGCCCGAAAAGCGTGCGCGATCTTGCCCAGATGACCAATCGCGATGACATTCCCAACATCCAGTACAGCCTGCGCAAATTGCTCAAGGGCGGCTTGATCACCCGCACCGGCAGCGGCAGGGCCGGCGTTACCTATGAGGTCACTCCACTCGGGCATCGCGTGACCGAACGCTACGCCGACATCCGCTCCGTTCTGCTCATCGAAGCCGTGACGCGCATTCCCGAAATGGCCGATAAGCTCGAGGAGGTCGCGCGCACGCTCGAGCTGATGACCGGCATCTACGAACAGGCGGCGCGCGCCGCCGCCACCCACCGCCGCCGGCATCCAAGGCCGGAGCCCGGAGGCGACGCCGATGGCAAGGGCTGAAGACGCTCAGGCGGCCTGGCTCTGCGCTCTCGCACCGGTCTGGCCTTGCGCCCTGGTGGTGATGAACACGCCGGCGGTGATGATAACGGCGCCGGCCCAGGTCAGCAGCTGGTAGTGCTCGCCCAGGAAGATCGTGCCGGCAAACAGCCCCACCGCGGCCGCCACATAGCCGATCTGGCTGAGATAGACCGGGCCGCCGACGGCCTGCAGCCGGAAGAAGAAGGCGAACATCGCCGATGCGGATGCGACCTGCGCGACGACCACCAGCGGCACGCCGCCGAGCGGGGCGAAAGCCCTGACGCCGAACAGGGCGAGAATGCCGGCGAGCAACAGCGTCGCCGACGCCAGATGGCTGCCGACGGCAAGCTCGATCGGGCCGGTGCCTTCCGGCCAGTCGACGGTACGGTAGATGTTGCCGGCGGCGAGGCTGACCGGAATGAGCAGCCCCACGGCCACCCAGAAATAATCGGCCGGCTGGCCGGCCTCTCCGCGCGTAAGAGCGACCATCACCGCACCGATGAAGCCGACGGCAATGCCTGATATGCCGAGCATATTGGGGCGCCGGACACCGAGCAGGATCGAGAACACCAGCGTGACGACCGGCGAAAGCGTGAACATGATGCCCGTATAGCCGGCGCCGAGATGCGGGATGGCTGAAAACATCAGGAGATTGGGAAACGCGTAGGACACCGCCGCGGTGACGAAGAAATAGCGCAGCTTATGCGCCGTCAGCCGGATCTTTTGCCTGCTGAGCAGCAATGCGCACAAAAGCACGCCACCGGCGCCGAGCGAAATAACGAAGGCCCAGACCATGGCCGGCACGCCGGCCGCCGTGGCGAGCTTGCCGAAGGGCAGCGTCAGGCCAAGAAGGCCACCGGTGACCACCAGCAGGCCGAGCGCCGAATCCCAGAGAAATTTCATCGGACGGTCCCGTCGTTGACTGGCGGCGCTTGGCCGCCGGGATATCTTGCGATAAGATAATGCAAAGATTCTTAGCGTCAAGATATTTGATGGTGAGATATATGGATAGAGCAGCAAAGGCCATCGAACAGTGGCGGCGGGAACGGCCGGATCTCGACGTGTCGCCGATGGGCGTGATCGGCCGGCTGAACGAGGCGTCCTCGCTGATCGCGCGTGACCGCCTCGCGCCGGTTTTTGCCCGCTTCGGACTCCAATCGGGGGAATTTGACGTGCTCGCGACGCTGCGCCGTTCCGGCCAGCCTTACGCGCTGACACCGACCGAGCTCTATGAGGCGACGATGGTGACCTCCGGCGCCATGACCGCCCGGCTCGACCGGCTGGAGAAGGCCGGACTGATCCTGCGCGCGCCGCACCCCAGCGACCGGCGCGGGGTTGTTGTGCAATTGACGGAAAAAGGTCTCGCGCTGATCGACGAGGCTGTCACCGCCCATGTCGCCAATGAACACGAGATTCTTTCGGGCCTGACGAAGGCCGAGCATGAGACGCTTTCGAGCCTGCTCGAGAAGCTGATCGGCAACGTGAGCTGATCGTTCAGTTGCGGTCGTCCGGAAACACCGGGATCGGCATGAAATCGACGCCGTCCTCGGCCAGGCTCTTGGCCTCTTCCAGCGTCGCTTCACCATAGATGCCGCGCGGGTCGGTCTCGCCGAAGTGGATTTTTCGCGCTTCCTCGGCGAACTTGTCGCCGACATAGTCGGCATTCTCGCGCACCTTCTCGGCCATCGCCTTCAGTCGCGCCATGGCTTGCTTCTGCGCCTCGCCCATGGCCAGCGCAATGGTTTCCTGCTTGCGGGCGGTCGAGACGGCGGGCGCCATCAGGGCCTTCTGCACCTTATGGGAGCCGCAGTTGGGGCAATCGACAAAGCCGCGCTTCTTCTGGGTGTCGAAATCGTCATTGCTGCGAAACCAGCCCTCGAACTCGTGCTCGTTTTCGCAGATGAGGGAAAAGCGGATCAAAAGGCGGCACCCCTGAGACGCGGCGCCTCCACCGCGCCAGCATTGATGGTGAAATCCCGCGCATTTCTGAGGTTCGGGATCTTCTTGCGCGCCGCGAGCGACTGCGCCGGGTCGATCTCGGCGACGATCACATCGGGCTCGTCATGCGCGGCTTCCGCCAGGATGCGTCCCCACGGATCGACGATCAGCGAATGGCCATAAGTCTCGCGGCCGTCCTCGTGCAGGCCGCCTTGCGCGGCGGCGACGACAAAGGCGCCGTTCTCGATGGCGCGGGCCCTCAGCAGCACGTGCCAGTGTGCCTCGCCCGTCTGACGGGTAAAGGCCGCGGGCACGGTCAAAAGGTCGGCGCCCGCCATCGCCTCGGCACGGAACAGCTGCGGGAACCGCAGATCGTAGCAAACCGCGAAACCCAATTTCGCGCCCGCGATCTCGGTCACAACGGCCTCGGTGCCTGGTTCATAGGAGGCGGATTCGCGCCAGCTCTCGCCATTGTCGAGATCGACGTCGAACATGTGGATCTTGTCATAGGTGGCAAGCGTGGTGCCGTCCGGGCCAAACAACAGCGCCCGGTTGGCGAGCTTGCCGTCGGCGCGCAGGATGGCGGTCGAGCCGATATGCAGGTAGACGCCGAGTTCGCGCGCCAGTCCGCGCGCGGTCGCGACGACGATGTCTTTGTCCTCGGAGGTAAAGGAGGCGGCACGCGCTTCCTTGTCGCGGATCAGCGCCCCTGTCATTTCAGGCGTCTGGATGTAGGTGGCATTTTGCGCCGCCGCTTCACGCACCAACCGTTCGAGATCGACCGCGTTGCGCTCTGGACTTTCGCCTGAGCGCATCTGGATCGCCGCGGCCTTGAAAACATCCATGATCATACCCTCAAATCGTCGTGCCGTTGGCGAGCAGTTTGTCCAGCCGGCCTTCGGCCTCCAGATCATGGAGGTCGTCGCAGCCGCCGACATGCCTGTCGCCGATGAAAATCTGCGGAAAGGTCGTACGCCCATGAGCGCGCGAAATCATCTCCTGGCGCAGTTCCGGCGAAAACGAGGCGTCATGCTCGGTATAGGCGACGCCCTTGCGCTCCAGCAGCCGCTTGGCCGCCGTGCAATAGCCGCACATCATGCGGGTGTAGATGGTGACATCGGCCATGACGTTTCCGTTCTCTGTTGCCGACTTATATAGTCACGGACTCGTCCGCCCGGAAGTCCCCCGGCAACACGCGGGCAAATGTCAGCACGTCGACGGCGACCGCACCTCCTCTTTTCAGCGCCTTGGTGGCGGCACGCAGGGTGGCGCCCGTGGTGTAGACATCGTCGACCAGAAGCACCCTGCGGCCGGCAATCTCGATTTCCGCTTCCGCCGGCACACGAAACGCGGCCCGCACATTCTCCTCGCGTTCCTGTCGCTCCAGCCCGACCTGCTGGCGGGTGAGTTTCACGCGCCGCATGGCGGAGGGCGCGAAGGACAGCCCGCTGAGTTCGCAAACCGCGCGCGCCAATTCCGCCGACTGGTTGAAGCGCCGCCTGAAAAAGCGCCGCCAGTGTAGCGGCACCGGCACCACCACATCGGCCTCGGCAATGAGATCGGCGCCCGCGCGCACCATCCAGCGCGCCATCCAAGGCGCGAGATCGGTGCGGTCCTGGTATTTCAGCCCTTGCACCATCTGGCGAGCCACGCCGGAATAGGCGACGGCCGCCCGTGCTCGCTCGAAGGGCGGTGGATCGGCGATCGCCTCGGCCGACAGAAAGCCCTCGCCCATATGGTGGATGAATGGTGTGCCCATCACCGGGCACCAGGGTCGTTCCAGCAGCCTGAGTTTCGGCCAGCAGGCGCCGCACAGTACGCCGGGCTGCGAGACATGCCGGCGGCAGCCGGCGCAGACGGGCGGAAACAGAATGCCCGACGGCCAGCCGAGAGCCGATCGGGCCAGGCTCCTGATGTCGATGGACTTGATCTTGGACATCGGATCGGCCACGTGGTTCTCTGCCATCATACCAACTATATCAGTGCCCCCAGGGCAGGGACAAACAAGGATCCGCCCCCTTGCAGCCTATAATGGATACCTCACTATGGCTGGCGCACAAGCGGCGCGCGCTTGCTCATCCTGTCGACGGCGCCGATTTCCTGATGAACCGCGCCGCCGAGGACCTTGCCGACCGGTTGGGTGCCGTCGAGCGCCGGTTCGGCAAGGCGGCGGTGCTGTTTTGCCAGACGCCGGCGGCAGCCGACGTTCTGGCTGCGAGCGGCAAGGTTGAGGACGTCGTCCGCGTCGAGACAGACGCCGCCTTCCTGATCGGCAGTGCCGGCTTGGTCGCACCCCTGGAGACCGTGCCGTTCGAACCGCAAAGTCTCGATCTGGCCGTGTCGCTTCTGTCCTTGCAGGCGATGAACGACATCCCCGGCATGCTGATCCAGATCCGCCGCGCGCTGCGGCCGGATGGGCTTTTCCTCGGTGCCTTTGCCGGTGCAGGTACGCTCGGCGAGCTGCGCGAAAGCCTGCTTGCGGCCGAGACCGAGCTTTACGGCGGTGCCAGCCCGCGCGTCATCCCGTTCACCGATGTGCGCGACGCCGGTGCGCTGCTGCAGCGCGCCGGTCTGGCACTGCCGGTCGCCGACGTCGAGACGGTGACGGTGCGCTATGCCAACCTGTTTGCCCTGATGGCCGATCTGCGCGCCATGGGCGAAACCAGCGCACTGGCCGATCGCAGCCGACGACCGGGGGTTCGCAAGCTGTTTGCCCGCGCCGCGGAAATCTACGCCGAGCGTTTTTCCGACCCCGACGGTCGGATCCGGGCAAGTTTCTCGATGGTCTGGATGTCCGGCTGGGCGCCCGATGCGTCACAGCAAAAACCGCTGAAGCCTGGTTCAGCCAAGGTCTCGCTGAAGACCGTACTGGAGGAACCCGAAGGGCATTGACCTGCCCGCCACGCTGACAGCCAGGATCAAGGCGCGAAGGCGTTCGCAAGCCGGCTGGAGTTGTCGCTGAACAGCCAGGTAATGGAGTTGAAGACCTGGCCGATGCCGCCGATGATGGTCAGGGACAGCACGGTGACAATCAGCGCGTATTCGACGGCGGTGGCGCCGGTGTCGTCCTTCAGAAAACGCAGCAGCACTGTTTTCATGGCCTCGATCCCCGTTGCCGGGACCTTAGCGCCGATCTGTTAAGAAAGGTTAATGGCAAAGGCTTAACAGGCGGTGAAACAGCCGCTCCCGCGAAAATGTCTTAACCATCTCAGCAGTCGCCGCTGGTCCTGCCATCCGACCCGATGATGCAGACCGAACCGGGCTCCGGCTGCAGCACGCTGCGGCGCACCGTATAGGTGCTGCGATGGCTGATCGAACCGGTCGCCGTCATGTCGAGACCGGGAAAACCGTCGCGAGCCGACTGCGAGCGCGTCTGACTGTCGAGGAAAGGCGTCGCGATCAGCGCCAGCGCCACCGCGGCCGATCCGAACAGCAACGTGACGCGCAAGATGCCCATCCCGGCATCGGCGGCACGGAAGCCGCGGTCGGGCCGGATCGAATCCCAATCCCTGTCCAGGCTCATGCTATCGCTCCCTGCGATTCGGCGGCGACCGCGACAAATACGGCCTGCATCAATTTTTCATGATGAGATAAATCTTCCATTAACGCTGGCTGACATGGACCATGGTCCCGATCAGCTCACCGGTCCTCAGAGGAGATCGATGAGAAACGGAATCAGCGGCGCGTCGGCTGGCGGCATCGGGTAGTCGCGCATCTGCTTTGGCCGCACCCATTTCAGCCCCTGCCCTTCCCTGGGCTGGGCGATGCCGCGGAAGCGGCGGCAGACAAACAGCGGCATCAGGAGATGGAAGTCGTCATAGGAATGGCTGGCGAAGGTGAGCGGCGCCAGACACGGGATCTCGGTCTCGATGCCGATCTCCTCATGCAGCTCGCGGATGATGCATTGTTCCGGCGTCTCGCCGGGCTCGACCTTGCCGCCAGGAAATTCCCACAGGCCGGCGAGTTGCTTGCCTTCAGGTCGCTGCGCCAGGAGCACACGGCCATCGGCGTCGACCAGCGCGCAGGCGGCGACCAGGAGCAGGCGCTTGCCGGGATCGATCAGATCATTCATGCCCGGGCGGCCGGCGGTAGTGATAGCGATAGACTTCGTCGAAACCGAGCGAGCGGTAGAGCGCCAGCGCCGGCGCATTGCCCGCCTCGACCTGCAGCCAGGCTTCCCGCGCGCCGCGCAGCCTCGCCCATTTCAGCGCCGACAGGATCAGGTTGCGGCCGTGCCCCTTGTTGCGCGCCGACTTGTCGGTGGCGACCTCGAACAGTCCGGCGAGATCGCCATCATGCACACAGATCAGCGTCGCCAGCGGCTCCGCTTCATCCTCTAGGGCGAACAGCCCGGCCTCCGGCTGGATGGCGCCGATGATCTCCGACAGGCCAGGCCGCAGCGAAACGTCGGAGCCGCTGACCTTGAGCGACGCGCCGATGAAGCGGCTGATGTCCTTGAGCGGAATCTGGTCCATGGCCGCATCGAGCTGCGCGTCGGCCAGCGGCAGCCGCATGACCAGCGATTCGTCGAACCGGCTCCAGCCCTCCTTGTCGAGATGGCTGGCCAGATCGGGACCCGACAGCGGCGACATGCGGAACGTCAGCGGCCGGCCATAGGCGTCGAATCGGCGGCTGGCCCGGCCGATGCGATCGGCGATGTGCTGGGTGTCGCCCGGATCGAGCGGATTGACCGAATTCAGCCGCTTGGCCGGGTGGCCGGCGGTCAACCGCACCACCCAGGTGCCGTCATAGTGGACGGCGGCCGCCGGCCACGCGCGAAAGCCGGCCGCTTCGTAGCGGCGCACGGTTGCGAGCATGCTTGCCGGATGGCGCGAGACCAAGGCGATCAGCTCCGGTAGTCGCCGTTGATGGCGACATATTCCTTGGTGAGATCGCAAGTCCACACAGTCGCCTTGCCGCGGCCGATGCCGATATCGGCGCGGATGCGGATATCGTCGCGCTTCATGTAGGCCGAGGTCTTTTCTTCCGAATAGGCCGGGTCGCGCTCGCCCTCATGGGCCAGCCTGTTGTCGCCGAACCAGATCGACAACCGGTCGCGGTCGGCGGGCTCGCCGGCCTTGCCGACGGCCATGACGACGCGGCCCCAATTGGCATCCTCGCCGGCGACGGCCGTCTTGACCAGCGGCGAATTGGCAATCGACAGCGCGATGCGCTTGGCCGAGCGGGCCGATTTCGCGCCGGTCACGGTGACTTCGACCTGCTTGCGCGCGCCCTCGCCGTCGCGCACCACCTGCAGCGCCAGCGACTTCAGCACCTTGCCGAGCGCCCGACGAAACGCGCCGAGCCGGGCATCCCTAGGGTCGGTGATCTCAGGTGCGCCGCGCTTCGCGGCCTTGCCGGTGGCAAAGAGCAGCAGCGTGTCGCTGGTCGACGTGTCGCTGTCGACTGTGACTGCGTTGAACGTCTTGGCCGTGCCGCGCGACAGCAGATCCTGCAGCACCGGTGCGGCGATCGGCGCGTCGGTGGCGATGAAGGAGAGCATCGTCGCCATGTCAGGCGCGATCATGCCGGCGCCCTTGGAAATGCCGTTGATGGTGACGTCCGTGTCGCCGAGCTTGACGGTCTGCGTCGCCACCTTCGGATAGGTATCCGTGGTCATGATGGCCTTCGCCGCCTCGGTCCACAGGTCCGGCTTGCCGTCGCTGACCAGCCCGGCGAGCAGATGGCTGAACTTGGTTGTGTCGAGCGGCTCGCCGATGACACCGGTCGAGGCCAGGAAAACCTCGCCCGCCGTGCAGCCGGCCGCCTTGGCCGCCGCCTCGCCGGTCAGCGCGGTGGATTCGCGGCCCTTCTTGCCTGTGAAGGCGTTGGCATTGCCGGAATTGACGACCAGCACCCGGGCCTTCCCAGCGCCAAGGTTCTGCCGGCAGAAATCGACCGGCGCCGAGGGGCATTTCGACTTCGTGAACACGCCGGCGACCGCGGTCCCGGCGTCGAAGACCATCGCCAGCAGGTCGGTGCGGTTCTTGTATTTTATCCCCGCCTCGGCGGTGGCGATGCGCACCCCTTCGACGACAGGCATCTTGGGGTATTTCTTCGGCGCGAGCGGTGAAATCGTGGTGGACATGGCAACCTCGGGCGGGAAAATCGCAAGGGGAAGGCCGGTTTGCCCGATACGGCGCGCCGGCGCAAGGGCGTTTTCGCCACGCCTGCGGGGCGGGAAACCCACTCCGGATCCAGCCTGCGTTCGGGACCGACAAGGGATGGCGCATCGTGTCGGAGACATCGCAGATGACGGACGCGCTCTCACGCTGAAAAACGGGGCGTTTCGTTTCATCGCCGGATCACTTATCATCGCCGGCAATTGAGGCGAGGGCGACAGGAATGGCCGAGGAGGCGGATACGGCGCGCAGATCGATCGGTGCGCGGCGCAATCCCGACAGTGCGGATGCCATTCTGGAGGCCGCCGAGGCATTGCTTGTCGAGACCGGCTATGCCGGCTTCTCGATCGAGGCGGTGGCGCGGCGCGCCCGCGCCGGCAAGCCGACCATCTATCGCTGGTGGCCAAGCAAGGCCGCGCTGCTGCTCGAGGTCTACCAGCGCCAGAAGCGCGTCGACGTTCCCGATACCGGAAATCTGGAAGAGGATCTCGTCGGCTTCCTGCAGAACCTGTTCTTCCACTGGCGCGAGACATCGTCGGGCAGCGTGTTCAGGTCGCTGATCGCCGAGGCGCAGTCGGATGAAGCCGCAGCCGCGGCCCTTGCCGGCTATGCCGGCGGGCGCCGAGCCCACACCGGTCAGATCATCGAGCGCGCCAAGGCAAGAGGCGAGGTCGCGGGCGACATCGATCCGGCCGTGGTCGCCGACCTGCTGGCTTCCTATGCCTGGCGGCATCTCCTGACCAACCGGCTCGACGAGCCCGAGGCAACGATCCGCACGGTGGTCCGCTATCTCCTGAAAGGCATAGCGGCCGGCCAAAAACAAAGGGCGCGGCAACCTTCGCTGCCGCGCCCTTTCGAAAAATAGTCCTTGAGGTTTACTTGCCGCTTTCCAGCGTATCGACGGCCTGCTTCAGCTTGGCGTCGGGGATCTCGACCTTGGCGCCGGCGCGCAGCGACTTGACCAGGGCGAAATACTTGTCGCGGATGACCGCCTGCTTGGCCTGGTCCTTGACGTCGTCAAAAGCCGGCGGCTGCTTGGCGCGCTTGTCCTCGAGCTTGATGACATGCCAGCCGAACTGCGACTGCACCGGCTGCTCGGTGTATTTGCCGACCTCGAGCGCAAAGGCCGCCTTGTCGAATTCCGGCACCATCTGGCCGGGTCCGAACCAGCCGAGGTCGCCGCCATTGGACTTGCCTGAAGGATCGCTGGTGTGCTCGTTGGCGAGCTTCTGGAAATCGGCGCCGCCGTCGAGCTGCTTGATGATGGCCTCGGCCTCCTCCTTCGTCTTCACGAGGATGTGACGGGCATGTACCTCGTTGACCGGCGGTGTGTTGGCGATCTCCTGGTCGTAGCGGGCGCGAACCTCGGCGTCGGTGACCTTGTCGACAACCCCCTTCTCGACCATCTCGCCATGCAGGGCGCGCTGCTGCAGGAAGGCCATGCGGCGCTGGAAGTCTGGATCCTTGTCGAGACCATCGGTGACGGCCTTGGCGGCCATGACGCGGATCTCGATGGCCGCGGAGAGTGCGGCGGCGCGGCGCTGTTCGGGCGGCAGCTGCGCGAATTGTTGCGACAGCTCGCCTTCGGCAAGCACCAGATCGGCTTCAGTGAGCGATTGGCCGTTGACCGTGGCGACGACGGCATTCGGATCGACCGGCTTCGCCGCGGGTGCCGCCGCGTCGGCCGGAGCAGCAGGAGCGGTCTCCTGCGCCATCAGCGGCGACAGGCAAAGAGCCGACAGGCCGAAGGCCAGGCCAAGGCTGGCAAGCGACGCACGGCGGAACAACAAGGGCATTGGAATGACTCCGGTGAAGGATTGTAAGGAGGACGATGGCTTCCAGATCAGCCAGATTGCGGCGGAATTTGGCGCGACCGCCAAGGCTAGCGCGGCGTTGACATCAGTTGAGCCCCCTCTTATCTGTCCAACGACTTGGCGTCCAGAACCGTTTTCCGGGCGCTTTTTGTGTTTGCCCGTATTCAGGCGGCGCGTTCACGCGGATTTGATGGGGCCGGCCGGCGCCCGTCTCAAGATTGAGAATTCTATCGAAAGGACCATTGGATGGTCAGTCTCGGCGGTCTCGCCCGTAAGGTTTTCGGTTCCTCCAACGACCGTCGGGTCAAATCGACCCGGCCCCGTGTCGAGGCGATCAACGCCATGGAAAACGAGATGCGGGCGCTCTCCGACGCCGAGCTTGCCGGCCGCACGGAGAAATTCCGCCAGGAAATCGCCAACGGCGCCAGCCTTGACGACCTTTTGGTACCGGCCTTCGCCACCGTCCGCGAGGCGGCGCGCCGAGTGCTGGGCATGCGGCCCTTCGATGTCCAGCTGATCGGCGGCATGGTGCTGCACAATGGCGGCATCGCTGAAATGCGCACCGGCGAAGGCAAGACCCTGGTCGCGACGTTGCCGGTCTATCTCAACGCGCTTGCCGGCAACGGCGTCCATGTCGTCACCGTCAACGACTATCTAGCCACGCGCGACTCCGAATGGATGGGCCGCGTCTACAAGTTCCTCGGCCTCTCGGTCGGCGTCATCGTTCACGGCCTGTCCGACGAGGAGCGTCGCGTCGCCTACGCATCCGACGTCACCTACGCCACCAACAACGAGCTCGGCTTCGACTACCTGCGCGACAACATGAAGTACGAGCGCGCGCAGATGGTGCAGCGCGGCCACAATTACGCGATCGTCGACGAAGTCGATTCCATCCTGGTCGACGAGGCGCGCACGCCGCTGATCATTTCCGGTCCGCTCGAGGATCGTTCGGAAATGTACAACACCATCGATACCTTCATTATCCAGCTGCAGCCGCAGGATTATGAGATCGACGAGAAGCAGAAGACTTCGATCTTCACCGAGGAGGGCACCGAGAAGCTGGAGAACATGCTGCGCGATGCCGGCCTGCTGAAGGGCGAGTCGCTCTACGATGTCGAGAACGTCGCCATCGTCCACCATGTCAACAATGCGCTGAAGGCGCACCGGCTGTTCCAGCGTGACAAGGACTATATCGTGCGCAACGGCGAGATCGTCATCATCGACGAGTTCACCGGCCGCATGATGCCCGGTCGCCGCTATTCCGAAGGCCTGCACCAGGCACTCGAAGCCAAGGAGCACGTGGCCATCCAGCCGGAGAACCAGACGCTCGCTTCCGTCACCTTCCAGAACTACTTCCGCCTTTACAAGAAGCTTTCCGGCATGACCGGCACGGCGCTGACCGAGGCCGAGGAATTCGGCAATATCTACGGCCTCGAGGTCACCGAAATCCCGACCAACCTGCCGGTCATCCGCAAGGACGAGGACGACGAGGTCTACCGGACGGTCGAGGAGAAATACAAGGCGATCGTCAAGGAGATCCGCGAAGCCAGCGCCAAGGGCCAGCCGACGCTGGTCGGCACGACCTCGATCGAAAAGTCGGAGCAGCTCGCCGAGCGCCTGCGCAAGGAAGGTTTTAAGGATTTCGAGGTGCTGAACGCCCGCCACCACGAGCGCGAGGCGGCGATCGTCGCCCAGGCCGGCAAGCCCGGCGCCATCACCATCGCCACCAACATGGCCG
This sequence comes from Mesorhizobium sp. B2-4-15, assembly GCF_006658505.1. Classification (GTDB taxonomy): domain Bacteria; phylum Pseudomonadota; class Alphaproteobacteria; order Rhizobiales; family Rhizobiaceae; genus Mesorhizobium. The sequence continues at coordinate 399,822 of NZ_VFUZ01000001.1, read as the reverse complement.
GCCGCGGCACCGACATCAAGCTCGGCGGCAATGCCGAGATGCGCATCGCCGAGGAACTGGGCGACATGCCCGAGGGCCCCGAGCGCGAAGCACGCGAAAGGGAAATCAACGCCGACGTCGAGCGCCTGAAGGAAAAGGCGCTGGCCGCCGGCGGCCTCTACGTTCTCGCCACCGAGCGCCATGAATCGCGCCGCATCGACAACCAGTTGCGCGGCCGCTCCGGCCGCCAGGGCGACCCTGGCCGCTCGAAATTCTTCCTGTCGCTGCAGGATGACCTGATGCGCATCTTCGGCTCCGAGCGCATGGACGGCATGCTGCAGAAGCTCGGCCTTAAGGAAGACGAGGCGATCATCCATCCCTGGATCAACAAGGCGCTGGAAAAGGCGCAGAAGAAGGTCGAGGCGCGCAACTTCGACATCCGCAAGAACCTCTTGAAATATGACGACGTCTCGAACGACCAGCGCAAGGTGGTGTTCGAACAGCGCATCGAGCTGATGGACGGCGAAGGCCTGTCGGAAACCATTACCGAGATGCGTGAAGGCGTCATCGACGAGATCGTCGCCAAAGCCATTCCGGAAAATGCCTATGCCGAGCAGTGGGACGTCGCTGGCCTGAAGGCCGAGGTCGCCGAATTCCTCAATCTCGACCTGCCGGTCGACGAGTGGGCCAAGGAAGAAGGCATCGCCGAGGACGACATCCGCGAGCGCATTTCCGCTGCCGCCGAAGCCGCTTCCAAGGAGCGCGCCGAGCGTTTCGGGCCCGAGGTGATGAACTATGTCGAGCGCTCGGTGGTGCTGCAGACGCTCGACCATCTGTGGCGCGAGCACATCGTCAATCTCGACCACCTGCGCTCGGTCGTCGGCTTCCGCGGCTACGCCCAGCGCGATCCGCTGCAGGAATACAAGAGCGAGGCATTCGAGCTGTTCCAGGCGATGCTCGGCAATCTGCGCCAGGCCGTCACCGCGCAGCTGATGCGCGTCGAACTGGTCCGCCAGGCCGCTGAGGCCCCGCCTCCGGAAGCGCCCGACATGTTCGGCACGCATATTGACGGCAGCACCGGCGAGAATGATTTCGAAGGCGGTGAGACCGCCCTTCTGGTGCGCCAGGAGAACAGTGCCATTGTCGCCCCGGAAGACCGCGACCCGAAGAACCCCGCCACCTGGGGCAAGGTCGGCCGCAACGAGGCCTGCCCCTGCGGTTCCGGCAAGAAATACAAGCACTGCCACGGCGCCTTCGCATAACGGCGCAGCGCTTTCCTTCTCCCCGTCCCTGTACGAGGAGAAGGTGCCCGAAGGGCGGATCAGCGGCGGCGCGAAGTCCCGCGATTATCGCATGCCCCAACCGGGAGATGACATGCCGGACTGCGCAAGCCGATTCGTCTACAGTTAATCTAATTCTCCTCACCCGGCCCATCAGCGCAATCTCCGTAGGCTCGCGCCGCCCCTCATCCGCCTGCTGGCACCTTCTCCCCGTATAGCGACGGGGAGAAGGAAGGTTCTCCGCCCACGTTTTCTTAAGGTGTTTTGGCTACACCAAAGCCCGAAAAAGAAGCGGAAAACGGAGTTTAATCGGGGTGCGCTTTTCCGCGGCCACGACTGCCGGGCGGTTCTTGCCGCAGCGTTTGGCGCTGCGCGTGGGGCCGCTGCTTGACCGCATCGATGCCGTCCTGTTCACCGCCGACGAGCGCGGCGAGGCGGGCCGCATGTCGGTCATCGCCTTCTCGATCCGTATCGTCAGCGCCGTCATCGCTTTCGTCAGCCAGGTGCTGATGGCCCGCTGGATGGGCTCGTTCGAGTACGGCATCTTCGTGCTTGTCTGGGTGACGATGGTCATCGTCGGCAATCTCGCCTGCCTCGGTTTCCACACCTCGGTCATCCGCTTCATCCCCGAATACCGCGAGCGCGGCCTGATGGACGAGCTGCGCGGCATCGTCGTCGCCAGCCGGCTGTTCGTGCTGATCGCCTCGACGGTCATCGCTGGGCTCGGCGCGCTCGGCGTCTGGCTGGCGGCGCCCTGGATCGAAAACTATTACGTGATCCCGTTCATCCTCGGCGTCATCTGCCTGCCGATGATCGCGCTGTCGGATCTGCTGCAAGGCCAGGCAAGGGCGAACAGCTGGGCGCTGTTTGCCCTGTCGCCGACCTATCTGGTGCGGCCGGTGCTGATCCTGCTGTTCATGGCGCTGATGCTTTTCGCCGGTTACGCCGCCGATGCCAGAACCGCGATCTTCGCCTCGATCGCCGCCACCTACGTCACCACTCTTGGTCAGTTGATCGGCGTCACCCAGCGCATGGAAAGACAGATCCCCACCGGGCCGATGAAGGTGCATTTCGCGCAATGGTTCATCGTCTCGCTGCCGATCTTCCTGGTCGAAAGTTTCTTCTTCCTGCTCACCAATGCCGACGTGCTGATGGTCGGCGCCTATATGGATCCCAACGACGTCGCCGTCTATTTCGCCACCGTCAAGACGCTGGCGCTGGTGCATTTCGTCTATTTCGCCGTCAAGGCCGGCGTCGCGCAGCGCTATGCGCAGTTCACCCACGGCGAGCCGGAAAAGCTTGCCGCCTTCGCCCGCGAGACGGTGTCGTGGACCTTCTGGCCGTCGCTCCTGATGGCGCTCCTGGTGCTGGCGCTCGGCGAACCCATGCTGGTGCTGTTCGGCCCCGAATTCACGACAGGCTATCCGCTGCTGTTCCTGCTTGTCTTCGGCGTCGTGGCGCGGGCCGCCGTGGGCCCCTGCGAAAGCCTGCTCACCATGAGCGGCAACCAGAATATCTGCGCCGCCGTCTATGCCATGACGCTGGCCTTGAACATCGGCCTCAACGTGGTGCTGATCCCGCTTTTCGGCCTGTGGGGCGCGGCCATGGCCACCGCCTTTGCCATGATCTTCGAGGCCAGCGCGTTGTCCTTCACGGTGTGGCGCAAGCTCGGCATCGCCATGGCGATCTTCGTGCCAGCCGAAGGAGCCGCCTGATGGCCGCCATCCCGTTGCTCGAGGAAACCAGCGGCGGCCCCGCCGGCGCCATGGTATCGGGCCTTGCCGGGCTGGCGCGCGACCCCGACCCGGCCCATATCGAGATCCTCGCCAACAACCGCCCCGAGCGCAAGCTGGCCATCTACCCGGCCTCGGCGGGCTTCGACCTCGTAGAGGAACTGGATTACCTCTGCACCCGTACGATCGAGCCGAACGTCTTCTTCAACCCGCGTTTCCTGGCGCCGGCCATGCCCCGGCTGGAGGACCGCGAGGTGCGCCTGGCGGTGATCCGCGACGGCGACGAATACCGCAACCGGCTGCGCCTTCTGGTGCCGTTCTCGGTGGAACGGCCGGTGGTGCCGCTCGGCGTCCCGGTCATGCGCACCTGGTCGAGCCCGTTCGGCCCGCTCGGCACGCCGCTGATCGACCGCGACGATCCGGTCGGCGTCGTCGAGGATTTCTTCTCGATGCTGTCGCGCCCGCACCTCAAGCTGCCGAAAGTCTTCGTCCTGCCCGACATCTGGCTCGACGGTCCGGTGGCGAGCCTGCTTGGCACGGTGGCCGAGACGCGCGGCCTGATGCTGGTCACCACCGGCCAGACCCCACGCCCCGTGCTGGAGAGCCAAGCCGACGGCGACGCGTATCTGAAGGCCTCGCTGCGCTCGCACCATTATCGCGAGTTCCGCCGCCTGAAGCGCCGCCTTGCCGATCTCGGCAGGCTGGAGCACATCGTGGCGCGCGGCCCCGAAGAGATCCGCCACGCCATCGAAAGCTTCCTGACGCTGGAGGCGGCCGGCTGGAAGGGCCGCGAGCGCACCGCCATGGCGATCGACCGCTACCGCGCCGCCTTCGCCCGCGAGGCCGTGCACAGGCTTGCCGAACAGGACATGTGCCGCATCCATTCGCTGACGCTCGACGGCCGCACCATCGCCTGCCTGATCGTCTTCGTCGAGTCCGGCATCGCCTATACCTGGAAGACGGCCTATGAAGAGACTCTGGCCGCCTATTCGCCGGGCACGCTGCTGATGATCGAGGTGACCAGGCGGCATCTCGACGATCCCAACATCATGATGACCGATTCCTGCGCGGTGCCGGACCATCCGGTGATGAGCAGGCTGTGGAGCGAGCGCAAACCGATCGGCACACTGGTGATCGGGCTGACGCCGGACGCCGACCGCCTCGCCCGCCAGGCGGCCTCACAGTTGCACCTCTATCGCGAGACCCGCAACATGGCGCGTCTGCTGCGCAACCGGATGAAGAGCTTGTTGAGGCGGCGCTGAGCCAATCGAATTCGCGAAGGCGTGCGAAGGAATTTGGTGCCCCTAGCCGGGATCGAACCAGCACTCCTTGCGGAACTCGATTTTGAGTCGAGCGCGTCTACCAATTCCGCCATAGGGGCTCAGGCCGGGCGGCCTGGATGGGCGCGGACTATACGGTTGGAGGGCTGTTCGTCAACTGCCCAATTTGCAGACCAGCTCACAGCCGCGACCAGACGGCACCTTTCCAATTTGTAAGACCGCGGCCATTGTGCAGCGCGAAAAACCTTTCTAGACAGACGGGCCGTTCCATAGGAGAGCCGATGCTTCGCGGACTGTACGACTGGACCCTGTCACTGGCGGCGCGCAAATCCGCCGAATGGTGGCTGGCTTTCATCGCTTTCGTCGAGAGCTCGGTATTCCTGGTGCCGGCCGACGTGCTCTATCTGCCGATGGCTTTGTCGCGGCCGGATCGCGCCTATCGCTATGCGCTGGTCGCCACCGTCGCCTCGGTGCTGGGCGGCATCGCCGGCTGGTTTATCGGCCACTACGCCTATGACGCGGTGGCGCGGCCGATCCTCCAATTCTACGGCAAGTACGACGAATTCGAGCAATTGCGAACTTCGGCGGGCGTAAGCATAGAATTCATCGCCCTGATGCTGGTCACCTCGGGTGCAGCCCATCTGCCGCCGATCAAGGTGGTGACGATCCTGTCCGGCGCCCTTGGCGTCAACCTGGCCCTGTTCATCGTGCTCGCCATCGTGGCGCGCGGCGGCCGCTTCCTGCTGCTGGCCTGGCTTTTGCGGCGCTATGGCGAACCGATCCGCGAATTCATCGAAAAGCGTCTCGGCCTCATCGCCAGCGCCGCCGCGGTAGCCCTGATTTTGCTTTATATCGTGATCAAGTACGCCCTCTGAGCCATCTCTCTCAAACCGCGCAATGCTTTTGGGTAAGCGGACCTGGCGGGCGGCGAACACAATGGACGAAAGACCCATGACAGCGACGATGAATGCCGATACCGGACGCCAGCGCACGCGGACCGCCCTGTTTCTCGCCGTCGCCATGGCCGCCACGGTCGGCTCGGCGCTCTGCTTCCAGTATATTGGCGGCTACATCCCCTGCCACCTCTGCCTGGAGCAGCGCACCCCTTACTATATCGGCGCGCCTTTGATGCTGCTGGCGGTGGTTGCTTCGCTGCTGCGTGCGCCCGCATGGCTGACGCGCGGCCTGCTGGGCATCGGCGGCCTGCTGATGCTCTACGGCCTCTATCTCGGCGTCTACCACTCCGGCGTCGAATGGGCCTGGTGGCAAGGTCCGGCCGATTGCACGGCGGGCGCCGGTCCGGTCGACACCGGCGGCAAGGGCGTGCTCGACGCGCTCGACAAATTCGTGCCACCCTCTTGCGACAAGGCCGCGCTGCGCATCCTCGGCCTGTCGCTCGCCGGCTGGAACGCCATCGCCAGCCTTATCCTCGCCGCCGTCGCCTTCCGCGGCGCGCTTGCCCGCGATTGAGCTATAGAGCCGACGCGAGATCGTTCAAGGAATTCGGCAGGCCGAGTCGTATGGAGTGATTGTCGAGAACCGAAGCGGAGCGGACATTTGGTCCGTGAGCATCGGAAGCGCAGGCAATTGCTCCAGACGGCCGGCCTCCCGAATTCTCGAACGATCTCAAGGTTCGAGTTCGACATCCCAGTAGAGATAATCCATCCAGCTTTCATGCAGGTGGTTGGGCGGAAACAGCCGGCCGTTGTTGTGCAGATCGTGCACCGTCGGCTGATAGGGCTTCTGCAGCGGCCACATCTTGGCTTGCGCCGGCATCATGCCGCCCTTCCTGAGGTTGCAAGGAGAACAGGCCGCGACGACGTTCTCCCATGTCGTGGCACCACCACGATGGCGCGGGATGACGTGGTCGAAGGTCAGATCCTCGGGCGTACCGCAATACTGGCACTGGAAGCGGTCGCGCAGGAAGACATTGAAACGGGTAAACGCCGGATGCCTGGAGGGCTTCACATAGGCCTTCAGGCTGACCACGCTCGGCAGCTTCATCGAGAAGGTCGGCGAGGAAACCGCATGCTCGTATTCGGCGACGATATTCACCCGGTCGAGGAACACTGCCTTGATGGCGTCCTGCCAGGACCAGAGCGACAAGGGGTAATAGCTGAGCGGACGGTAATCCGCATTCAGCACCAGCGCTGGAAGCCCATCCGGAGATACGGCAACCGTCACCTTGTTGACCTCCTTGGTTCGCACATGACCCCGAAAATCGAATTCGATTTTCGGGGAGGGTCACGTGCAGCTTCAAAAGACCCGCCGTTCGGCGCGGATACTGTAAGCCCGACATGACAGGGATGTGAAGCGGATTGTCGTTTGCCCGGAGTGCCAAAAATACGTGATTTTCATGCCTTTTTGCGGATTCAGGCAGGCGGTGCGGCGTCGCGCCCCCTGGTTTCGCGATAATAGGACCAGAAAAGCCGCGATGCGACACCTCGCCACGGGCTCCATGATTCGGCCAACGCGATCAGCGTTTTCTCCGGCGGACGCGGCTCGATGCCGAGCGCATGGCCGACAGCAGCCTGCAGGGCGACGTCGCGCGCCGGGAAGATGTCGGGGTGCCCCGCGGCAAACAAAAGGTACACTTCGGCTGTCCAGGGACCGATGCCGGGAACCGCGGTCATCGTCGTGATCGCCTCGGTTGCGTCGAGCGAACACAGGTGATGGAGGTCGAGACCGGCGGCCACCGCCTGGGCAACCGCGATCAGCCCGCGCTGCTTGGGCCGCGACAGGCCGGCCTCGCGAAACATGTCCTCGTCGGCGGTCAGGATCGCCTGCGGCGTCAGCGGGTCGACGAGCCTTGTCAGCCGGCCGAAAATCGCATCGGCGCTTGCGCGGGAGACCTGCTGCGAGACGATAATCGAGGCCAGGCTCCTGAACCCCGGCTCGGAAAGCCTGAGCGGTACCTCGCCGGCCATGCCGCGCACCTTTTCCAGGCGCGGGTCGATGACGCAAAGCGCATCCAGCCCGCGCGCAATGTCGTCCAGTGTCGCGATGCGTTGCATGGTATCCTTATCCGCGAATGTGCCGCAAAGTAGCAATTGCCAAAACCGCAGCACAACCCGATTGCCGCCTGAGACATGACGCTCCTGACATTCCGCTTCGCCCCCAGCCCCAACGGGGACCTGCATCTCGGCCACGCCTATTCGGCGCTGCTCAATCAGAAGCTGGCAAATACCTCTGACGGCCGCCTGCTGCTTCGCATCGAGGACATCGATACGACGCGCTGCACGCCGCAATTCGAGGCTGGCGTGCTCGCCGACCTGAAGTGGCTGGGCCTTGGCTGGGAGGAGCCGCTGCGTCGCCAGTCCGAACATTTTGCCGAGTACAAGGCGGTGCTCGACCGGCTGATCCGCGAGGAACTTGTCTATCCCGCCTTCATGAGCCGTGGCGAGATCCGCGCCTTTATCACCGACTGCGAAAAGCGCGGGCGCGACTGGCCGCGCGATCCCGACGGCGTGCCGCTCTACCCTCCGACCGACAAGGCGCTGCCGATGAGAGAGCGCAAGCGGCGCATCGACGATAACCAACCTTTCGCCTGGCGGCTCGATGTCGGCGCCGCCTTGGCGCATGTCGGCAAGGACCTCGCATGGGCCGAATTCAGCGATGAGACGCTGTCCGCGACGCGCTCGGTCGGGGCCCGTCCGCGAGACTGGGGCGACGTGATCGTGGCGCGCCGCGACATCCCGACCAGCTACCACCTTGCCGTCGTCATGGACGACGCCCTGCAAGGCGTCAGCCATGTCGTGCGCGGACAGGATCTGTTCTCAGCAACCGGGGTGCAGCGCCTGCTCCAGGAATTGCTTGGATTGCCGCAGCCGGCCTATTTCCATCATCGGCTTATCCTTGGGCCGGACGGACGAAAGCTCTCCAAGAGCCTCGGTGATTCAGGCCTGGCCGCATTGCGCGGTGCCGGCGCGTCACCGGACGATATCAGAAGAATGGTTGGTCTCTGAGCCTGCAACCCCCCGGAAACCCGCTTATCGGACGTACCGCCCATTCAATTCCGGTGACGTATGGATCAATGGTTTCGTTTTGCACGCCGGTCTGAACAGGACTAGAGCAATCGCCACGGTCAGTTCCCACCAATGTGGCGGTTCCCGGAAATGCACAGCATCAAGCGGTTCATCCCCGCCACCTTCGTTGTCCTGTGGGCGACCGGCTTCATCGGCGCCCGCTACGCCATGCCATGGGCGGAGCCCTTTACGTTCCTCGCCGCGCGCTTCGTCCTGGCGGCGGTCCTGTTCGCTATCCTGACGGTCATTCTGGGTTCGAAAAGAGCCACCCGTGAAGAGGCGCTGCATGCGGCCGGCGCGGGCATCCTCATGCACGGCGTTTATCTCGGCGCCGTGTTCTGGGCCATCCACAGGGGCATGCCTGCAGGGCTTTCGGCGCTGATTGTCGGACTTCAGCCGCTGATCACGGCGGTGCTTGCCGGCAAATTCCTGGGCGAGGCCATTCTGCCGCGCCATTGGGCCGGCCTCGCCGTTGGTCTGATCGGCGTCGTCATCGTGCTGTGGCCGAAACTTGGCGCGCTCGGCGGCGGCGTGACATCGGCGACACTGACCGCCTCGCTCATCTCCGTGCTCGGCATGGCCGCCGGCACGATCTGGCAGAAGCGTTTTGCCTCCGGCGGCAATCTCGTGGCGGCCACGATGTGGCAATATGTCGGCGGCGCGGCGCTGATGATCCTGGCCGCGCTTGCCTTCGAAACGCACACCGTCGTCATCAATGGCGAGTTGATCTTCGCCATGGCCTGGCTGGTGCTGGTGCTGTCGGTCGGCGCCATCTTCCTTTTGATGGTGATGATCCGCGACGGCGAGATGTCGAAAGTGGCCTCGCTGTTCTACCTGGTGCCCGCGGTGACCGCCGTCATCGCCTGGGCCCTGTTCAACGAGCAGCTCAACGCGCTTCAGATTGCCGGCATGGCGATCACCACCTTCGGCGTTGCCCTGGCAACGGCTCGGCAGACCAAGACACAGGCTGAGCCAAGCAAAGCATGATCCCGAAAAGTGGGAACCGGTTTTCGGAAGAGATCATGCTCGGCTCAGCCGACTCTCGCCCGTGCCTCGAGATAGCGGCTGATGGCGGCATTGAGCTCGCCGCCAAGAATGAAGATCGCCGAGACGATGTAGAGGAAAACCACCGCGATCATGATCGAGGCCAGGCCGGCATAGGTCGTCACATAGGATGAGAAATGGTCGAGATAGGTGGCGAATATCGTCGAGCCGATAAGCCACGCGCCCAGCGTGAAGATGATGCCCGGCACCAGCGAGACGAAGCGGCGCTTGCCGGCCGGCAGCCAGTAATGCACGGCAAACAGCCCACCGATGATGACCGTCGAGGCAATGACGTAGCGCCATAGCGTGATCGTGCCGGTATAGGGCTTTATCCATTCGAAATGGGCTTCCGCCAGCCGCGCCAGCAACGGCGCGAACACCAGCAGCACGCTGATCGCAAGAAAACCGGCGGTGGCGATCAGCACGAAGAAGATGCTCTGCACCCGGCGATAGATGATGCCGCGCGTTTCCGTGACGCGATAGGCCCGGTTGAGCGAGGTGCGCAGCGCCTCGATGCCATTCGACGCAAAGTAGGCGGCAAGCAGCACGCCATAGGTCAACAGATCGCTGCGCCTGACGGTCAGCACGTTCAGCACCTCACGCGCGATCGGCTTGGCGATCTGATCCGGCCAGGTGTCGAAGACCAGATGCACGGCCGTGTCGGCAAAGGCCTGGGCGCCGAGGAAACTGGCCAGCGTCGTGGCGAAGATCAGGAACGGAAACAGCGCCATCAGCGAGGTGATCGCCAGATGGCTGGCCATCGCCCAGCCATCATCGGTGGTGAAATGGCCGATCGCGTCGTAGAGCACGCGGCGCAGGGCGACAATATTCCGCAGCAAGAACGCGCGCTCCCTTCGATTGTCTCGACGCCGCGAATATGGGAAGTGAATGCGGCAAATGGCAACCCTTCGTCAAACCACGAATTCTCCAGCGGCAGAGTTGCGCACCGTCATCGTCACCGGTGCGTCTTCAGGCATAGGCGCCTATTGCGCCCGGGCATTGAAGGCCGAAGGCTGGCGGGTATTTGCCACGGCGCGCAAACCTGAAGACATTGCCGCACTCGAGGCCGACGGCATCGAGGCTTTCTATCTCGACTATAGCGAGCCGGATTCGATCGCCGCCCTGGTGCCAGCGGTGCTCGGCCGCACCGGCGGCCGGCTCGACGCGCTGTTCAACAACGGTGCCTACGCCCAGGCCGGCGCGGTCGAGGACCTGTCGGTGGCAGCGCTCAAGGCGCAATTCGAGGTCAATTTCTTCGGCTGGCACGACCTGACCTCGCGCATCGTGCCGGTGATGCGCCGCCAGGGCCACGGCCGCCTCATTCATTGCTCATCGATTCTCGGCCTGGTGCCGGTGCGCTTTCGTGGCGCCTATTCGGCATCGAAGCATGCGCTTGAGGCGCTGATGCTTTGCCAGCGCCAGGAACTGACAGGCAGCGGCGTCCACGTCTCGCTGATCGAGCCGGGGCCGGTGAAATCGAAGATCGCCAGCAATGGCCTGCCCTGGTTCCTCAGGAATATCGACCACGAGAATTCCGTGCATCGGCTGGACTATGAGGCGCAGCTGAAACGGCTGCGCGCCGGCGGCAGCCAATCGGCGCTGAAGCCCGGGCCGGAGGTGGTTCACAAGGCTCTGCGCCATGCACTTCTGTCACGGAGCCCGCGCCCGCACTATGTGGTAACGGTGCCGGCGAAGATCGGCGCTACGCTCAAACGCATCCTGCCGGCATCGATACTCTACCGCCTGATGGCCAAACGCGCCTGAACAACAAGAGAACTGGAAACGCAACAATGGCATCCGTCTTCAACATCCTGGCCATTCTGGTCATGGCCGCCGTGGTGATCGTTCTGATCCGGGGGCTCATCAACATGATGCGCGGCGGTTCCGGCGTTACGTCGAACAAACTGATGCAGGCACGCGTCATGCTGCAGGCCGTGGCGCTGGCGCTGATTCTGCTGGCCGTCTATTTTACCCGCAAGTGAAGGCCTTTCGGGGGGCGACATGGTCAAGCTCAACAAGATCTACACCCGCACCGGCGACGATGGCACCACCGGCCTCGGCACCGGTGAAAGGCGGCTGAAATCCGATCTGCGGGTTGACGCCTACGGCACGGTCGATGAAGCCAATGCCTGCATCGGCATGGCGCGCGTCCACACCGCCCAGACCCATCCGGCGATCGACGCCATGCTCTCGCGCATCCAGAACGATCTCTTCGACCTCGGCGCGGATCTCGCGGTGCCCGACGATGGCAAACCGCTCGGCTATGAGGCGTTGCGGATCACCCCCGCGCAGACCGACCGCGTCGAGAAGGACATAGACCTTCTCAACAAGGATCTCCAGCCGCTCAAATCCTTCGTGCTGAACGGCGGCACGCCGGCCGCCGCCGCCCTGCATCTCGCCCGCACGGTGGCGCGGCGGGCCGAGCGGCTGATGGTCGCGCTCGCCCAGGATCCGGGGGAGCACGTCAACCGCGACGGGCTGAAATACGTCAACCGCGTCTCGGATTTCCTGTTTGTCGCCGCCCGGGCGGTCAATGACAATGGAAATGCCGACGTGCTATGGGTTCCCGGCAAGAACCGCTGAACGGATCGAAAGGCCGGAGGGGCCAGGGACCGATGTTCATCCCGCTTTACGACACCAACAGGCTGCGCCACATCCGCCTGCAATATGTCACGATCGGGCTGATCGTAGCCAATGCGCTGGTCTATTGCGCCACCGCGCTCGGCGGCGAGAACTTCACCAATGCCGCCGTGCTCGGCCTCGGCTTCATCCCCGCCGTGGTTCACGACACGGCCGAGCTCGACCCCCGCTTTGTCGTCATCCCTCAAAGCCTGAGCTACCTCACCTATTCCTTCCTGCATGCCGACATTCTTCATCTGGGTGGCAACATGCTTTTTTTGTGGGTGTTCGGCGACAATGTCGAGGACGCGCTCGGCCACATCCGCTACCTCATCTTCTATTTCCTGTGCGCGGTTGCCGGAGCGGCCTTCCAGAGCCTCGTCGCCTGGGACTCGCAGGTGCCACTGATCGGTGCCTCCGGTGCCATCGCCGGCGTGGTCGTCGCCTACCTGATCCTCTATCCCAGGGTGAAGGTCTGGGTGCTTGCCTTTGCCCGCATTCCCCTGCGCATTCCGGCCTTTATCCCGCTCATCCTGTGGGTGCTGTTTCAGATCATCATGTTCGCCGCCGGCGGCGAGGACCAGATTTCCTGGGCCTGCCACATCGGCGGCATTATCGCCGGGGCGATTCTGGTGCTGGTCTTGCGCAGCCGCGGCGTGCCGCTGTTTGCCGCCGCCGACGAGGATACCGTGGCTCCCATACCCGACCAGCCGTCGGTTCCCGCTGAGCCAGTGGCGGCCGAACCGCCGGCCACCACGGCGCGCTGGGGCCGGGGAAACCCTTCTGGTCCATACTGAACCGATTTGAGCCGCCTTCAGCGTATTGACGCGCAGGATTACCACAACTACGGAAACGTCTCCGTCGCAGCCCAAGGCGGTCAGAGACCAGAATTTCCATCCGGAATGTCGGCTTTCGACAACTCAGAAAGGGCGCAGGCTGCTATAGCGCGCCCAACTAGCGTGAAGAGGTGACAGGCAAATGAAGATCCTTGTGCCCGTGAAGCGGGTTGTCGATGCGAATGTGAAGGTTCGCGTCAAGGCTGATGGTTCGGCGGTGGAACTCGCCAACGTCAAGATGGCGATGAACCCGTTCGACGAGATCGCGGTGGAAGAAGCGATCCGGCTGAAAGAAGCCGGCAAGGCCGAAGAAATCATCGTCGTTTCGGTCGGCCCGCAGCAGGCGCAGGAAACGCTCCGCACCGCGCTTGCCATGGGCGCCGACCGCGCCATCCTGGTCAAGACCGACGAGCAGACCGAGCCGCTCGGCGTCGCCAAGGTGCTGAAGGGCGTGGTCGAGACCGAGAAGCCTGGCCTCGTCATCCTCGGCAAGCAGGCGATTGACGACGACTCCAACCAGACCGGCCAGATGCTGGCGGCCCTGCTCGGCTGGGCCCAGGGCACCTTCGCTTCCAAGGTGGTGCTCGAAGGCGACAAGGCCAAGGTGACGCGCGAAGTCGATGGCGGCCTGCAGACGGTGGAGCTGAAGATGCCGGCGATCGTCACCGCCGACCTTCGCCTCAACCAGCCGCGCTACGCCTCGCTGCCCAACATCATGAAGGCCAAGAAGAAGCCGCTCGACGAGAAGAGCCCGGCCGACTACGGCGCCGACGTCAAGCCGCGCCTCAAGGTCATCAAGACCGAGGAGCCCGGCGGCCGCAAGGCGGGCGTCAAGGTCAAGAGCGTCGCCGAACTGGTCGACAAGCTCAAGAACGAAGCCGGCGTGTTGTAAGCGATCGGGAAAGGAACAGATAAAATGGCAATTCTCCTCATCGCCGAACACGACAACGCCACCCTTTCCGACCAGACCGCCAAGGCGCTCTCGGCTGCATTGCAGATCGGCTCGGACGTGCATGTGCTGGTAGCCGGCAAAGGCGCCAAGGGTGCAGCGGATGCAGCCGCCAAGCTCAAGGGCGTCAGCAAGGTGCTGCTCGCCGAGGCCGACGAACTCGCCGAACGCCTCGCCGAACCGACGGCGGCTCTCGTTGTGTCGCTCGCGGGCGGCTACGACACCATCATCGCGCCTGCGACTTCCACCGGCAAGAATGTCGCCCCGCGTGTCGCGGCGCTGCTCGATGTCGCGCAGGTGTCCGAGATCATTGAGGTCGTTTCGCCTGATACCTTCAAGCGGCCGATCTATGCCGGCAACGCCATCCAGACCGTGCAGTCCACCGACGCCAAGAAGGTCATCACCGTGCGCACCGCCTCCTTCCAGGCGGCTCCCGAGGGTGGCTCGGCCGCTGTCGAGACCGTCAAGGCCGCGGCCAATCCCGGCCTGTCCACCTTCGTCGAGAACAAGCTGTCGGATACCGACCGTCCGGAACTGACCTCGGCCAAGATCATCATCTCGGGCGGCCGTGCGCTCGGCTCCTCGGAGAAGTTCCAGGAGGTCATCCTGCCGGTCGCCGACAAGCTCGGCGCCGCCGTCGGCGCATCCCGCGCGGCCGTCGATGCCGGCTACGCCCCGAACGACTGGCAGGTCGGCCAGACCGGCAAGGTCGTGGCTCCCGATCTCTACATCGCTGTCGGCATCTCCGGCGCCATCCAGCACCTCGCCGGCATGAAGGACTCCAAGGTCATCGTCGCCATCAACAAGGACGAGGAGGCACCGATCTTCCAGGTTGCCGACTATGGCCTCGTCGGCGATCTCTTCGTTATTCTGCCGGAGTTGCAGAAGGCGCTTTGACGCTCTCTGCCAAAGCGTATTAAATTGTCAGGGGTGGGGTAGACTAAGTCGCCCCGCCCTTTTAGTTTGCGCTGCACAAAAAGCAGGCCAGAAAGGCTTAGTGCAATTCCAGCAAACGCGCAGCGGTTTGCGTCAGGGATTGCGGGAAAAACAAAAGATGGGGCGTTTTCGCGTTTCAAGCGGAAAGCTCCGGACGGGATCGGGGTAATGAGCAAGATCGAGACGATCGGCATCATTGGCGCGGGCCAGATGGGCGGCGGCATCGCCCACGTCTCCGCGCTTTCAGGCTACAAGGTGCTGATCTACGATATATCGCCTGACCGTATCGAGAAGGGCATCGCCACCATCAGCGGCAACATGGCCCGCCAGGTGGGGTCAGGCAAGCTTGACGAGAAGCTGCGCAACCAGGCGATGGCGCGCATTGCGTCGGCACCGGCCATGGCCGATCTTGCCGGCGCCGATCTGGTGATCGAGGCGGCGACCGAGGACGAGACGGTCAAGCGCAAGATCTACGCCCAGCTCTGTCCGCAGCTCAACCCCGAGGCCATCTTGGCGACCAACACCTCGTCGATCTCGATCACGCGGCTTGCCGCGCAGACCGACCGGCCGGAGCGTTTCATCGGCATACATTTCATGAACCCGGTGCCGGTGATGAAATTGGTCGAGCTGGTGCGCGGCATCGCCACCGAGGACCAGACCTTCGAGGCCGCCAAGACCTATGTGAAGCAGCTCGACAAGACGATCACCGTCTCGGAGGATTTCCCGGCCTTCATCGTCAACCGCATCCTTCTGCCGATGATCAACGAGGCGATCTATACTCTCTATGAAGGCGTCGGCACGGTCGATGCCATCGACACCGCCATGCGGCTCGGCGCCAACCACCCGATGGGGCCGCTGCAGCTTGCCGATTTCATCGGCCTCGACACCTGCCTGTCGATCATGCAGGTGCTCCATGACGGCCTGTCGGATTCGAAGTACCGCCCTTGCCCGCTGCTGGTCAAATATGTCGAGGCCGGCTGGCTCGGCCGCAAGACCGGGCGCGGCTTCTACGACTATCGCGGCGAGCACCCCGTTCCGACGCGCTAGTCAAAGTCGAGAAATGGAAGGTTCGGCGTTTCGGTGAAACGATGAACCGCTCCGACGCGTTCGCGTCCTACGATGCCACGGCGAACGGCTTGGGCGGTTCCGACCTGTCATTCACGAGGCTGCCATCCGGCGCCACGGAAAGGCATCCGCGGCCGGCCGCCTTGGCCGCATAGCAAGCGGCGTCGGCCCTCGCGATGATCTCATCGACTTCGCCGCTATTGGCGCGGATCGCCGCCAGCCCGATACTGGCGCCGATCGCATGCGGCCGGCCGTCCCAGGTGAAGTTCAGGCCGGCTATCGCATCGATTATGGAACGCGCCGCGATCCTGGCGCCCGCGATCGAGCCTGATTTCAGGATGACGGCGAATTCGTCGCCGCCCAGGCGTGCGACGATGTCTTCAGGGCCAAGCACGCCGCGCACTGCCTCGGCGACCCGCTTCAGCAGGGCGTCTCCAGCGGCGTGGCCGCCGGTGTCGTTGACCAGCTTGAAATGGTCGAGATCGATGAACATGAACTGGTGGCCGCCCCCAGCCATCGTGCCGTCCTCCTTGCGCGCCTGCTCGACCAGTCCTTCCATGGTGCGGATGAAGCTCGAGCGATTGGCAAGGCCGGTCAGCGCGTCATGCGCGGCGGCATGGGCAAGCTGCCTCTGCAACGCACGCGCATCGGTGAAGTCCTGGAAGACGATGACAAGGCCGCAGAATTCATTGCGCTCGTTCATGATCGGCGACACGACCTGACGGATGCTGCAGCGTGTGTGGTCGCGGCGGATCAGCACGGCCCGGCTGTTCTGGTCGGAGGGCGCCTCCGCGCCGATTGCGGGCCGCGTCGCGCCGATCCTGTGGCCCGTCTCCTCGTCAACCGCCCAATAGACATGACCGAGCGTCTTGCCGAGAGCGGCCTCGCCGGAAACACCGGTCAGCTTCTCGGCAACAGGGTTCATGAAGGTCACACGGTTCGCCGCATCGGTGCAGATGACGGCATCGCCGATCGACTGCAGCGTCACCCTCAGCCGCTCCTTCTCGTCGGCCAGCATTGCCGCCGACATCGTCAGGCGCTCTTCGGCCTCCTTGCGCCGGGTGATGTCGGTCAGGCTGCCAATCGCCCGGATCGGCCGTCCGTCCTCGTCGCGCTCGATGGCTTTGCCGAGGTCGAGGATCCATATCCAGTGACCGTCCTTGTGGCGCATCCTGAACTCGGCTTCGAAGAACGGCGTCTGGCCATTAAGATGCGCGCGGTCCGCTTCGGCGACGGTCTGGCGGTCGTCGGGATGGATCATCGTCAGCCAGCGGTCCGGATCGCCGTCGAGTTCGCCTTCCTCGAAACCGAGCATCTTGACCCAGGTCGAGGAATAGGTCGTGCCGCCCTTGCGCCTGTCGAAGTCCCAGACACCTTGACCCGCGCCGGCGAGTGCGAAATTCCAGCGCGTTTCGGCTTCGGCAATGCGCGCCTCGGCCTGCTTGCGCGCGTCGATGTCCTCGATCTGCGAGACGAGATAGAGCGGATGCCCGCCTTTCTCATCGCGGATGACGGAGCCGGCAAGGCGCGCCCAGACGGGTGTGCCGTCCTTGCGCAGATAGCGCTTTTCGAAGTGGAAGGCGTTGACGTTGCCCGCCCTCATGGAGTCCATCGTTTCCCGCCCGATATGCAGATCGTCGGGATGCGTGATCTGGAAGAAGGTCAGCGCCTCGATCTCCTGGCGGCTGTAGCCAAGCATGGCGGCAAAGGCTGGATTGGTCTGAAGGATGCGCCCGTCGAGCGCCACGATGGCGATGCCGATCGCCGAGTCCTCCATGGCCCGGCGGAAGCGCTGTTCGCTCTCCGCGATCTGGCGCCGGTCGTCGGAGATGCGAACGATAAACAGGTAAGCGAAGAACAGCGCGCATACCGTCAACGCGACCGATATTTGAAGACAAAGTCTCAGTGCTTCCGCGCCAAGGTTCAGCCTCGACACCACGAACGGGGCCCCCACCACGGCAAGAGCGGCCACAAGCAACGCCAGCGCTGCATGTTTGTGGAGCCTCGGCCCGATCAATCCCCGCAATATCACGACCCGTGCCACCCCCGTGGGCAATCGCTTTTTCCCGTCAAAACCCTGAAGGATCGATTTTAAGGAAAGGTTGCGCCGGGGTACTTGCGATGGGCAACCGGCAAACAATTGCCGGCATGATTAAGGATCAGTGTGCACGGCTTGCGCTTGCTTGGAGTGCGCTACCAGCGCACGAAAAAACGCCCGCCAAGCGCACCAAGCAAAGCGAGAGCCGCGATCGCGATCGTGTACCAGGTGGCGACAAAGAGCGGCGAGTCGTCGAAACAGTGTGCGGCATAGAAGGTCGCCGCCAGCCCACCGGCAAGCAACCCCGCCACCGCGCCGGCGAGCACCGGCCGTGTCGGCGCGCCATAGCGCAGCATCCACAGGAAGATGGCCAGCGGGCCAATGCCGATCAGCGGGATGAAGCTCATGCAGATCATCATGTTGGAGCCGATCATCCTGGTACTCCAATCGGCCTCGGGCACCGCGAACAGTTCCAGAACCACCGCCACCGCGACCAGCAACGGCGCGGCTATCATCCCCGCCATTGCCCGGCCTGTCGCCGCACCCGGCGTCGAAAGGGCGCGGATCGAGGCGAAGGCGCTGATGGCGAGCACGATGGTGAAAACAAACTTGGACAGGAAGCGTATCGTGTGCGCGGCCGCCATGAAATCGGGGCGCGGACCGATCGTCGACAGGAAAACGATTGCGGCGATCACGGCGGCCACGCCGGCAGCCAGCCACCAGGCCGGGCGCAATGGCATCGCCGTGCTGCGGGCATCGGCGTCGAGCGCCTTGATGAGATCGTCCGTCCTCATGTCATTCCCGCCCGAATCGCCCCTGGCCGAATCGCTTGGCGATCGCGGCGAGCCCACGGTGCAGCGACACGCGCACCGCCGTCTCGCTGATGCCGAACTTCGCCGCCGTCTCGCCGATAGAGCGGCCATCCACCGATATGGACGACACCACGGACCGCTGAGCTGGCGGCAGCCCGTCCAGCGCCCGATTGATATCGCGCTCGCTGACGGTCTCGGTCTCCGGTTCGGCGAATGTCTCGGCAATGTCGTCGACATCGATCTCGATGCGCCGTCCGCGGCGCCGGAATGCATCGATCAGCTTGAAGCGCGCGATCGCATAGACCCAGGGCAGCACCGGCGCGTCCTGGCGCCAGGTGTGCCGTTTAACATGAATGGCCAGCAAGGTTTCCTGCACGACATCCTCGGGATCGACCCCGCCCTGCACGATCTTGCGCCTGACAAAGCCGCGCACCAGCGCGGCAATTCGGTGGAGAAAGTCGGCATAGGCCTTTTCATCTCCCGCGATGGCGGCTCGCAACAGCCGGGAAAGCTCGGCCTCGTCCTTGCCGCTCACAAGAGTTCACTCCCCGGTTTTCGCGCCTCGGCGCTGATTTGTTACGTGGCCGGCGAAATAATGTCCAAGCCAAACTACGGGCAAGTCACGAAAGTGTGCGGGATAGCCCACCGGAATGCCAGGCCGAATTGTCGGACTCTCCGATCGCCACGGCCCGTTGACGCAAGGTAGACCCTAAGCGGTATTCCAGAGCGCGGCCACCGGTCCCCCGTATCGGGTGATACCCGTCAGTGACGTCTTGACACGCGAAACCGTGATCCGCCGGACGTCTTTCAATCTTGACTAGTGCATTCATGATTTGATACTCGGGCGCATCCGCAATGCGGGAAACCCGAGGAGCACCTTATGAAATTCCCCCTTCTTGCCCTTGCCGGCGCCACGGCACTTGCAATCGGCCTGATCGCCGGACCGGCGATGGCCGAAGATGCTGGCATTATCGTGTACAACGCCCAGCATGAAAGCCTCGCCAAGGAATGGGCGGAAGGGTTCACCAGGGAAACCGGCATCAAGGTCACCTTGCGCAATGGCGGCGACAGCGACTTCTCCAACCAGATCGTCGCCGAGGGTGCTGCTTCGCCCGCCGACGTCTTCCTGACGGAGAATTCGCCGGCCATGGCGCTGGTCGAGAATGCAGGCCTGTTCGCCCCGGTCGATGCCGACACGCTGGCCCAGATTCCGCAGGACTTCCATCCGGCAAGCGGCAAGTGGGTCGGCGTTGCGGCGCGCAGCACCGTTTTTGCATACAACAAGACCAAGCTGACCGCCGACCAGCTGCCGAAGTCGATGCTTGATCTCGCCGATCCGAGTTGGAAGGGCCGTTGGGCCGCCTCGCCGTCGGGCGCCGATTTCCAGGCCGTCGTCAGCGCACTTCTGCAGCTCAAGGGTGAGGCCGCTACCGCCGATTGGCTGAAGGCGATGAAGACGAACTTCACGGCCTACAAGGGCAACAGCACGGTAATGAAGGCGATCAACGCCGGCGAGATCGAGGGCGGCGTGATCTATCACTATTACTACTTTGGCGATCAGGCCAAGACCGGTGAAAACAGCAAGAATGTCCAGCTGCACTATTTCAAGAACCAGGATCCGGGTGCGTTCGTGTCGATTTCCGGTGGTGGCGTGCTCGCCTCGAGCAAGCATCCGAAGGAAGCACAGGCCTTCCTGAAGTGGGTCACCGGCAAGGGCGGCCAGGGCGTTCTCAAGAACGGTGACTCCTTCGAATACGCGGTCGGCAAAGGTGCCGAATCCAATCCGAAGCTGGTGCCGCTGGCCGATCTGCAGGCGCCCAAGGTGGATCCGACAACCTTGAACTCGAAGAAGGTCACCGACCTGATGACGGCAGCCGGCTTGCTTTAGTTATCGTTCGTCCTAAAAGGACACCAACCGTGCTCCCGCCGGAATTCATTTTCGGCGGGAGTGCTTTTGTTTTTCGAGATGGCATTCGTCGATGACGACACGCTGTATTCCCGACCGCGATTGCGGTCCTTCGATTGCTGCCACTGGGCGGCAACGGCGCGGTGCCTGACCTGATGCAGTCCGCGATCGATCTCGCACACTCGGGCCTGCCTGCGCGTACGGGCCGAAAGGCTCGGCGGCGGACGGCGCCGTGGCTCGTCACCGCCGCCATCTTCGTCTCCCTTCTGTCGCTGCTGCCGCTTGCCTTCATCATATGGGTCGCGGTGCAGACCGGCTGGGACACCGTATTGGCATTGGTTTTCCGGCCCCGCGTCGGCGAACTGCTGGTCAACACCGGCCTGCTGGTGCTGCTGGCCGTGCCGATCGCCATCATCCTGTCGGTGACGCTGGCCTGGCTGACCGAACGCAGCGACCTGCCCGGTGCCCGTTTCTGGTCCTGGCTGTGCGTGGCGCCCCTCGCCATTCCCGCTTTCGTCCACTCCTATGCCTGGGTCACCATGGTGCCCGGGCTGCACAGCCTGTGGGCCGGCGTGCTGGTGTCCGTGATCGCCTATTTCCCCTTCCTTTATCTGCCGGTCTCGGCGGCGCTGCGCCGCCTCGATCCCGCCCTGGAGGACACGGCTGCGGCACTTGGCCTTGGACCCTGGCGGGTGTTCTGGCGTGTCGTGTTGCCGCAGCTCAGGCTCGCCATCTGCGGCGGCTCGCTGCTGGTCGGATTGCACCTGCTGGCCGAATACGGCCTCTACGTCTTCATCCGCTTCGATACTTTCACCACGGCGATCGTCGACCAGTTCCAGTCGACCTTCAACGGACCGGCCGCCAACATGCTGGCCGGCGTGCTGGTATGTTGCTGCTTTGTGCTTCTGGGCCTCGAAGTGCTGGTACGCGGCGAGGAGCGTTATGCCCGTGTCGGCTCCGGCGCGGCGCGCTACCAGCAACGCAAGAGCCTCGGCCGCGCCACCATTCCGAGCCTCGCCTTGCTTATGGTCATCACGCTGCTGGCGCTTGGCGTACCGTTCATCACCATCGGCCGCTGGCTCGTCGCCGGCGGCGCCGATGTCTGGCGTCTCGATGAAATTGGCCTGGCGCTCGGCCAGACGCTGTTCCTGTCGCTTGCCGGCGCGTTGCTTGCAACGGTCGCCGCCATGCCGATGGCCTGGATATCGATCCGCGCGCCGGGACCGTTGCAGCGCCTGCTGGAGGGTTGCAACTACATCGTCGGCTCGCTACCGGGTATCGTCATCGCGCTGGCGCTGGTCACCATCACCGTGCGCGTCGCCCTGCCGCTCTACCAGACCCTGTTCACCATCCTGGTCGCCTATGCACTCATGTTCCTGCCGCGTGCCCTGGTCAGCCTGCGCGCATCGATCGCCCAGGCACCGGTCGAGCTCGAACGCGCCGCGTCCAGCCTTGGCCGGCGTCCGCTCGACGCGCTCTGGTCGACGACGATCCGCCTGTCGGCGCCCGGCGCCGCGGCCGGCATGGCGCTGGTGGCGCTCGGCATCATGAACGAACTGACCGCGACCCAGATGCTGGCGCCGAACGGCACCCGCACGCTGGCAATGGCGTTCTGGTCCTACAGCGGCGAGATCGATTACGCCTCGGCGGCACCTTACGCCCTCATCATGGTGGCGATGTCGCTGCCTTTGACCTGGCTGCTCTATGTCCAGTCGAAACGGATGGCCGGACGATGAGCTTTCTCGAAATCAGCGGCCTGAAAAAGCACTACGGCCCGGTCGCGGCCCTTGACGGCGTCGACCTCAATGTCGCCAGCGGCAGCCGCACGGCGATTGTCGGCCCGTCCGGCTGCGGCAAGACGACCCTGCTGCGGCTTATCGCCGGCTTCGAGGCGCCGGACCAGGGCCGCATCGTGCTCGACGGCGAGGTGCTGGCCAATGGTGGTGCGGCTGTCCCGGCGCATCGCCGCGGCATAGGCGTGGTGGCGCAGGACGGCGCCCTCTTCCCGCATCTGACCATTTCGGACAATATCGGTTTCGGTATGGACCGCGGCGCGGACAAACGTGCCGAGCGCATCATCGAACTCGCCTATATCGTCGGGCTGGACAAGGCGATCCTCAAGCGCCGCCCACACGAACTCTCCGGCGGCCAACAACAGCGCGTGGCGCTCGCCCGCGCCATGGCGATGAAGCCGCGGCTGATGCTTCTCGACGAGCCGTTCTCGGCGCTCGACACCGGTCTGCGCGCTTCGATGCGCAAGGCGGTGGCCGAGCTTCTGGAAGCGGCCGGCATCACCACCATCCTGGTCACGCACGACCAGGCCGAGGCGCTGTCCTTCGCTGCCCAGGTGGCGGTGATGCGCGAAGGCAAGTTTTCGCAGGTCGGCACGCCGCGTGAGCTCTATTTCAAGCCAAAGGACAGGATGATCGCCGAATTCCTCGGCGACGCCATCATCCTGCCGGCAAGCGTCTCGGGCGGCTTCGCCACCTCTCCGCTGGGCCGCATCGCCGTCGACACGTCAGACAACAGGGATGTCGCCCGCATCATGCTGCGGCCGGAGCAGATCGGATTGAAGAGGACATCGCGCGAGGGCATGTCGGGCACACCGGAGATGCTGTTTGGCGAAGTGGTGGAATCCGAATTCGCCGGCTCGATGTGCACCATCGCGGTGCGCCTGATGAACAATCCCGACCCGCCGGACGCCGCCGCCATCGGCAACACGCCGTTGATCCTGCGCAAGCCGGGCATGGACGCACCTGCGGTCGGAGAGATCGTGCGGCTCACCGTGTCGGGAAAGGCGCATGTGTTTACCTGAACGGCTGAAAGCTTGATGGCGCCGCGCCGGGCGTGCAGTGGCAAGATCAGTCGTTGAAGCGTTTACCGGGCTCGACCCGAGCAGATCGGCCACCGCCGGAGAGCCGGATCCGTCACGGCGGTGATGACGTTTCGCAAATCAGAGTGCCGGCTCGGGAATGGACGCCTTGAAGACATCGAGGCGGCTTCCCGTCTCCGGCGAGAAGAAATGCATGTCGTCGGGCGAAAGCTTCAGGCCGACCGTGCTGCCCGGCTCCGGGTGCACGGCTTCCGATGTCATCACCGAAAACGGCGCGCCGTCGAGATCGACATAGATGACCCTCCCGGCGCCCAGTTCCTCGACGAGGTCGACGGTGGCGTTGAGCGCGCCGGCGGTGCCCGGCGCCACCAGCCGTACGGCTTCGGGCCGGACACCCATCGCGACCTTCGAGCCGACCGGCAAGCCGGCGCGGGCGATCGTCAGGTGGCGGCTGCCGCCGAGCAGCGACAACCCGTCGAGTTCGACGGTGCCTTCCAGGATATTCATCGCCGGCGCGCCGACGAAGGTGGCGACGAAGCGGCTGGCGGGCCGGGTATAGATTTCACCGGGCGTGCCGACCTGCTCGACGCGTCCGGCATTCATCACCACCAGCCGGTCGGCAAGCGTCATCGCCTCGACCTGGTCGTGGGTTACGAAAACGGAAGTGGCGTTGAGCCGGCGGTGCAGCTTGCGGATTTCAGAGCGCATCTGGACCCGTAACTTGGCGTCTAGATTGGACAGCGGCTCGTCGAACAGGAACACTTTCGGTTCGCGGATCATGGCGCGGCCCATGGCGACGCGCTGCCTTTGGCCGCCGGAAAGCGCCATCGGCTTGCGGTCGAGCAGATGTTCGAGCTCCAGGACCCGCGCCACTGCCTGGATACGCTGGGTGCGTTCGGCCGCCGGAACGCCGGCGACCTTCAGCGAATAGCCGATGTTCTGGGCGACGCTCATATGCGGATAGAGCGCGTAGTTCTGGAACACCATGGCGCAACCACGCTCGCGCGGCTCGAGCTTGTTGACGACCGTATTGTCGATGGCGATCGTCCCGTCGGAAATCTCTTCCAGGCCAGCGATCATCCGCAGAAGCGTGGATTTGCCACAGCCGGACGGTCCCAGGATGACGACGAATTCGCCCGAGGCGAAGTCGAGGTCGACGCCGTGCACGACCTGCGTCTTGGCGTAGTTCTTCTTGACGCCGCGAATTGCGATGGAGGCCATTTCCTGTCTCCTGTTATTTCTCGGTGGCAATCAGGCCGCGCACGAACCAGCGCTGCATCAGCACCACCACGATCAGCGGCGGCAGCATGACGATCAGCGTGCCCGCCATGGCGATGTGCCATTCCGGCGCGCCGCCGACATTGGGGATGAGCTGCTTCAACTCGGTAACCGCAGTCGCATGTGACTGGTCGGTGGTGATAAGCAGCGGCCATAGATACTGGTTCCAGGCCCATAGGAACATGATGGTACCCAACGCGGCCATGTTGTTGCGCGACAGCGGCAGCAGGATATCGATGAAGAAGCGCAATGCGCCGGCGCCGTCCATGCGCGCGGCCTCGGTCAGTTCATCGGGTACCGTCAGGAAGAACTGGCGGTAGAGGAACGTGCCGGTGGCCGTGGCGATCAATGGCATGATCAGGCCGGTGTAGGAATTGAGCAGTCCGAGACTGAATGAGACCTGTACGCCCGACACTTTTTCGATCAACCAGCTCAGGCCCGTCACATCGAGGATGGCCTGGTAGGGCGACAGCACATTAGCGACGACCGCGTAGGTCGGCACGATGCGGACTTCGAGCGGCAGCATCAGTGTGACGAAGATCAGCCAGAAGATGAACGTGCGCCCGGGGTAGCGGAAATAGACGATCGAAAAGGCGGTGAGCGCCGAGATGATCACTTTGCCCGCCGCCACGCCGGCAGCCATGATAAAACTGTTCAACAGCTTGGGACCGAGATCGGCTGTCGTCCAGGCCGTCCTGATGTTGATCCAGAAGTCGCTGCCAGGCAGCAGCGACATCGGCACGTCGTTGACGTCCTTGAGGTTGTGCGACGCGGCGATCGCCACGACCGCGAATGGGGCGACGCAGAAGACGAAGCCGACGAACAGGATCAGATGCGTGAAGAAATTGAGAAACGGAGTGCGCTCGACCATATCTATCTCACCTGTAGTGCACGCGCCGCTCGATGAAGCGGAACTGGAAGATGGTGAGCACGATGATGAGCAGCATCAGTATGATGCTCTGCGCGGCGGCGCCCGAATAATCGAGGCCTTTGAAGCCATCGGAATAGATCTTGTAGACCATCAGGTTGGTCGCGTTTGCGGGACCGCCGGCGGTCATGATGTCAACGATGCCGAAGGAATCCTGGAAGCTTTCGGTGATGTTGATGACCAGCAGGAAGAAGATCGTCGGCGTGATCAGCGGGAACTGGATGTCCCGGAAGCGCCTGATGACGCCGGATCCATCCATCGCCGCCGCCTCGATCAGCGAACGCGGGATGGCCTGGAAGGCGGCGAGGAAGAAGATGAAGTTGTAGCCGACATATTTCCAGGAGAAGGCGACGATGATCGAAGCCATGGCATCGGCGCCGTCAAGACCGGGGTCCCAGAAACCGGGCCAGACCTGGTTGACGACTGCCATGAAGCCGGCCTCCGGCGCCAGGATGAAGCGGAACGCCATCGCCAGCGCCGGCGCGGCGATGCCATAGGGCCAGATCAGCACCACGCGATAGAGGCGAGAGCCGGCGAGCTGGCGGTCGGTCAAGGCGGCGAGCACCAACGCAATGAACATCGCAAGGCCGGTGCTGATCCCCGCAAAGACAAGGCTGGCGGTGATCGAGTTCCAATAATCGGCGTTGGCCAGGATCGAGCGGAAATTGTCGAGCCCGACCCAGATATTGCCGCCGCCCCAGGGCTGTTGCAGCGTCAGCGACCAGTACACGGCCTGGCCTGCCGGCCAGTAGAAGAACGTGAAGATCAGAAGGAGCTGCGGCACCGCGAACAGGATGCCGATCGTCGATCTGCTGAAGGTAACGCGTTTTTCCATCGGTCCGTCGATGCCGCTTCACAGCTAGCTTGGAGCAAGGGTGAGATTAATATGCGAAACGGCCGCCCGTCGACCCAAGCATGATCCCGAAAGTGGAAACCGTTTTCGGAAGTGATCACGCTCGGAGCACGGGCGGCCTTTGGCATTCGGCTATCAGGGCAGGGTCTTGCCCGGATAGGTCTGCTGGAAGCGATCGAGGATGGCGTCGCCGTTCTTGACCAGCGTGTCGAGGCCCTCCTGGACGCTGACCTTGTTGGCGAAGATCGCCTGCATCTGCGTGCCGAACTCGGCGCGGATCTGGGTAAAGTTGCCCAGGCGCACGCCGCGGGTGATTTCGGTCGGCTCCGAGGCGGTCAGGCTGGCGATCGCGACTTCACGGCCCTTATAGGGCGCCTTGTCGTAGAAGCCGTCGGCCTTCATGTAGTCGAAGCCCGACTTGGTCACAGGGATGTAGCCGGTATTGGTCGACCAGAACAAAGCGGTCTTGGGGTCGTGGATGAAGTTGAGGAAGGCGGCCGCGCCCTTGTATTCGGCGTCCGACTTGCCGGAGAGCACCCACAGCGAAGCGCCGCCGACGAGCGAATTCTTGCGCGCGGTGCCGGCATAGACCGGCAGTTCGGCGACATCCCACTTCATGCCTTCCTTCTGGGTCCTGCCGACGGTGCCGTGGTCGCCGACGGAGGTCAGGATCATCTGGCAGGTGCCGGAGGCGAAAGCCTGGACCATGTCCTGGCCGAGGTCCTTCGACTTGATCTTGATCAGGCCGGCATCATACCACTTCTTGAGGTCGGTGACGTACTGGACGAATTTGGTCTTGTTGACCTCCAGGCGGGCATCGAGCCCGTCATAGCCATTGTTCTTGGTGGCGATCGGCTGATTGTGGATCGCGGAGAACTGCTCCATCAACTGCCAGCTTTCGTTGGCCGAGATGTTGATCGCCATCGGGCATTCGTAGCCGGCGTCCTTCATCGCCTTGAGGTCGGCGCCGACATCTTCCCATGTCTTCGGCGCTTCGGTCTTGCCGATCTTGGCGAAGGCGTCCTTGTTCCAGTACATCAGCGCGGTCGAGGAATTGAACGGGAAGGACAGCATTTCGCCTTTCGAGGTGGCATAGTAGCGTGCGATGCCGGGGAAATAGTCGGCATAATCGATCTTGTAGCCGTTTTCTTCCATCAGCTTGTCGGCGGGCTTGTAGGCGCCCGACAGCATCATGGTGGCGGTGCCGACGTCATAGACCTGGACGATGGTCGGCTGCTTGCCGGCACGGAAGGCGGCGATGGTGTTCTGCAGCGTGGCGTCGTAATTGCCCTGGCTGGTGCAGACGACTTCGTAGTCCTTCTGCGACTCGTTGAAGTTCTTGCACATCGTGTCGACGACGCGGGCGAGGTCGCCCGAAAGGCCGAACCAGAAATCGAATTTTACCGGTTCTGCAAAGGCAGGCATCGCCAGCGCGGTACCGAGCGCACCGACGGCAAGGGCAGCGAGGCCCCGCTTGATCATGGTCATGGTTTTTCCCTCTTGAATGACTGGTGACAAGGGTCTTGCGCAAGTCCTTGCCCGCTCTCTTAGAGAAGGTATGTGACAGTTCTGTTGTGGCTCCCAGGCCTTTGCACAGCTGTTCGTTCCTTCCCCTCGGCGGCTTGGCCGGCATGAAAGTGTCACACCGGCGGCTTAGGGAGCCAGGGTGATCGTCGTGGACGTAAAGCCCAAGACGGATCACCATGATTAGCCGGCTAAATGGATGATGAAATGCTGCTGGTGCAGCAGCTGACGCACGAACGGCCAGCTCGCGGCAATCGTGCGCGCTGTGCTGAGGCTGGGACGTGGGCTCGGCATGCCTGTGCTGGCGGGGGCGTCGAAACGCTTGGCGAGTTGAAGTTCCTGGACGCGGAGCCCTGCGAGATCGGCCAAGGTTACTATCTTGGCAAACCGGCGCCGATCGAGGCGTTCGACGACCTGACCGGCAACGGCAAGCATACTCCGGTGCGCGCCGCTGACCAGCAGGACGGCAACCTTGTATTGCTCAAGCCAAGCGTGCGCTCAGCCTAGCTTCTTGCTCACGATCCCAGAGCCGTCTCGATCAGCCGCTTGGCGTCAGGTCCCGACCATTCGGCCGGACCGTTCATGTGGGCGATCAGGCAGCCTTCGCCGTCGATCAGCATGGTGACCGGAAGGCCGAGCGCCAGGCCGCGCGCCTTGAGGTCGTTGAAAAGCGTCATGGTCGAGTCCCGATAGTAGCCGAGGGTCTGGACGCCGGTATCCTTGAGGAACTTCTTCGGCTTCACATCGTCGCCGGCATCGACATTGACGGCGACGACCTGAAACGCGTCGCTGCCTTTCTCCTTCTGCAGTGCATCGAGCGCCGGCATTTCAGCCCGGCAAGGCGCGCACCATGTGGCCCAGAGGTTGAGCAGCACCGTCTTTCCAGCATGGTCGGCAATCGTCATCGGCTTGCCGTCGGGGCCTTTGAAGGCGAGGCTCTTCATCGATTGCGGCGGATCCGCGGGCAAAAGTGCCGCGACCTCGCCCGTGGCCGCGGCCGCGATCTTCTTGGCGCGGTCGCTCTTGGCGGCGCAGGCGACGTCGTTGCCATTGCTGGCGGCCACCTGCGCTGGTGCGTTGTTGCCAGACCGGCTCTCGCTGACATATACCGCGACCGCGCCGGCCAGCACTCCCGCCACCAGGGCGGCGAGGATCAGGCGCGGGGCCGGGAAAAATCTGTTTCCGTCTGCCATTTTCTCAAAACTGCTCCGAAGCACGGGTTTATAGCGATGAGCGACAAGAAGACCAGCAACCAGATGTGGGGCGGACGATTTGCCTCGGGTCCGGCCGCGATCATGGAAGCGATCAACGCGTCGATCTCGTTCGACCGCAAGCTCTACGCGCAGGACATCAGAGGTTCGATCGCTCACAGCGAGATGCTGGCGCAAACGGGCATTATTTCGGCGGCCGATCAAGAAAAAATCGCTCACGGGCTGAACACGATTCTGAAAGAGATCGAGGCCGGCACCTTCGAGTTCTCGACCAAGCTGGAGGACATCCACATGAATGTCGAGGCTCGCCTCGCCGACCTGATCGGTCCGGCTGCCGGCCGGCTGCACACCGCGCGCTCGCGTAACGACCAGGTGGCGGTGGATCTGAGGCTCTGGGTCAAGGACGAGTGTTTTCGCGTCGCCGAAGCGCTGAAAGGATTGATCAGGGCATTGCTGGATCGGGCCGAGGAGCATGCGGCGACCGTGATGCCGGGCTTCACCCACATGCAGGCGGCGCAGCCGGTGACGTTCGGCCATCACTGCATGGCCTATGTCGAGATGTTTTCGCGCGATCTGTCGCGCGTACGCGACGCCATCGAACGGATGGATGAAAGCCCGCTGGGCGCCGCCGCCCTTGCCGGCACCAGCTTCCCGATCGACCGCCACCAGACCGCCAGGGCGCTTGGCTTCCGCGAACCGATGCGCAATTCGCTGGACAGCGTTTCCGACCGCGATTTCGCGCTGGAATTCTTGAGCCTGGCGGCGATCTGCGCCACGCATCTGTCGCGGCTGGCCGAAGAGATCATCATCTGGTCGACGCCGCAGTTCGGCTTCATCAGGCTGTCGGATGGTTTCTCCACCGGCTCCTCGATCATGCCGCAGAAGAAGAATCCCGACGCCGCCGAACTGGTGCGCGGCAAGACCGGACGCGTCAACGGCCATCTGGTCGGCCTGCTGACGGTGATGAAGGGCATGCCCTTGACCTATGGCAAGGACATGCAGGAAGACAAGGAATCGGTGTTCGACGCCGCCGAGACGCTCGACCTGATGCTGGCGGCCATGACCGGCATGGTCTCGGACATGACGGTCAACACAGCGGCGATGAAGAAGGCCGCCGGCTCCGGCCACGCGACCGCCACCGACCTTGCCGACTGGCTGGTGCGCACGCTCGGCCTGCCCTTCCGCGAGGCGCATCATGTAACCGGCCGCGCCGTGGCGCTGGCCGAGGAGAATAAGGTGGGCTTGGAGAGGCTGTCGCTGGAGGACCTGCAGTCGATCAACCCCGGAATTACTTCCGATATCTTCTCGGTGTTGGCGGTGCAGAACTCGGTCAAGAGCCGCACCAGTTTCGGCGGCACGGCGCCGTCGGAGGTGAGGAAGCAGATCCGCGCCTGGAAAAGGCGCATCGCCAAGGCGTGATGCCGGATATTGCGACGAGCAATATCCGGATGTTGCGATCAGCAATATCCGGGGTGCAATGCGCTGAGAACTCGGCTAAAAGCGGCGGCTGGCAAACGTTTCGGACGGATGGATCGATGACCGGAAGCAGGATTTTGGTGACGCTGACGCTTCTGGCGGCTCTTGCCTCCGTGACCGCCTGCGGCCGCAAGGCCGGCCTCGACACGCCCTACGAGGCGGCCGTTCAGGCGCGCAAGGATGCCGAGAGGGCCAAACAGCCCCTGCCGCCGGAGCCGGAAAAACCGGTCCGGGACAAGAAGTTCATTCTCGATCCGCTGATCTAGAGCCGATGGGATCGGGTCAGGTCTTCCAAACCCGATGTCGTCGTGCTCCAACTTTCCGGAACCATTCTCGTGAACCATTTCGACTACCGCGACGGCGTGCTCCATGCCGAGGACGTGGCAATCCCTGATATCGCCGCTCAGGTCGGCACGCCATTCTACTGCTATTCGACGGCCACCTTGACCAGGCACTACCGGGTATTCGCCCAGGCCTTTGCCGGGCTCGACGCGCTTGTCTGCTACGCCATGAAGGCCAACTCCAACCAGGCCGTGCTGCGGACCCTGGCCAAGCTCGGCGCCGGCGCGGACGTGGTCTCGGAAGGCGAATTGCGCCGGGCGCTGGCCGCGGGCATCCCGGCTGGCAAGATCCTGTTCTCGGGCGTCGGCAAGACCGCGCGCGAAATGGACTTCGCCCTCGAAGCCGGCATTCTTTGCTTCAATGTCGAGTCGGAACCCGAGCTCGAATTGCTGTCGGCCCGCGCCACGGCGCTCGGCAAGGTGGCGCCGATCTCGCTGCGCATCAATCCCGATGTCGACGCCAGAACCCACAAGAAGATCTCCACCGGCAAGGCCGAGAACAAGTTCGGCATTCCATGGCAGCGGGTGCGCCAGGTCTATGCCCGCGCCGCAACGCTTCCGGGCATCAAGGTCACCGGCATCGACACCCACATCGGCAGCCAGATCACCGAATTGCAGCCCTTCGACGACGCCTTCGCCCTGCTGGTCGACCTGGTCGGCGCTTTGCGCGCCGATGGCCATGCTATCGAGCATGTCGACCTCGGTGGCGGCCTCGGCATTCCCTATCGCGTCGACAACAGCCCGCCACCTTTGCCCGACGCCTATGCCGAGATCGTCAGGAAGCACGTCGCCAAGCTGGGCTTGAAGGTGATGTTCGAACCGGGCCGGCTGATCGTTGGCAATGCCGGCATCCTCGTCTCGGAAGTGATCTTCGTGAAGGAAGGCGACGCGAAGAACTTCCTCGTCGTCGACGCCGCCATGAACGACCTGATCCGGCCGACGCTCTACGATGCCTTCCACGACATCAGGCCGGTCGTGCAGCCGCCGGCCGACACGCCGCGCATGATGGTCGACGTGGTCGGCCAGGTCTGCGAGACCGGTGACTATCTCGGCCTCGACCGCGACCTGCCCAGGCTGAAGGCCGGCGATCTCGTTGCCGTGTCCACCGCCGGCGCTTACGGCGCCGTGCAGGCCGGCACCTACAACACCCGCCTGCTGGTGCCGGAGGTACTGGTCGACGGCGACCGTTTCCACGTCGTGCGCCCGCGCCTGACCTATGACGACCTGATCGGGCTGGATTCGGTGCCCGGCTGGCTGAAATAGCCCAAAGACCTGCCCTACCCAAGACCTGCCCGATAGGGGAGAGAACCATGTCAGACAACACCGTTACACGCGAACGCATTGCCGCGATGGAACCGCGCATCCGACCCCATGTGCGCCACACGCCGGTGCTGCGCGTCGACATGGCCGATTTCGATCGCCCGCCCCTGGCGATCGACCTCAAGCTGGAATGCCTGCAGCATTCCGGTTCGTTCAAGGCGCGCGGCGCCTTCACCAATCTTCTGGAGCGGCCGATTCCCGAGGCCGGCGTCGTCGCCGCTTCGGGCGGCAACCATGGCGCCGCCGTCGCCTACGCCGCCATGCGGCTCGGCCACAAGGCGACCATCTTCGTTCCCGAAGTGAGCCCACAGGCGAAGCTGGAGCGCATTCGCGGCTATGGCGCCGACCTGGTCGTCGGCGGCGCGCGCTATGCCGAGGCACTGGCCGCCAGCGAACGCTTCGCCGAGCAAACCGGCGCCTTGCAGATCCATGCCTTCAACCAGGAGGAAACGCTGATCGGCCAGGGCACGCTCGGGCTCGAGATCGAGGAGGACCTGCCTGAGATCGACACGCTGCTGGTCGCCGTCGGCGGGGGCGGCCTGATCGGCGGCATCGCCGCCTGGTATGCCGGCCGCATCCGCATCGTCGCCGTCGAGCCCGAGGGCGCGCCGACGCTTCATCGCGCCTTCGAGGCCGGGCATCCTGTCGACGCGCCGGCGGAAGGCATCGCCGCCGATTCCCTGGCGCCCAAGCGCGTCGGCGAAATGATGTTCCCGATCGCCGAAGCCTTCGTCGAGCGCTCCATCCTGGTCAGCGACGACGACATCATTGCCGCGCAGAAGGCGCTGTGGAACCGGGTGCGCATCATCTCCGAGCCGGGAGGTGCCGCGGCCTTCGCCGCGATCCTGTCCGGGCGCTACACGCCAGCATCGGGCGAACGGGTCGCCGTGCTCGTCTGCGGCGCCAACGCAAACCCGGCCAATTTCTGAGCGCAACCATTTCGGCCGGGTTCACTTTTTTCAAACCGCCTCGTCTTTGCCGTGTTTGCTGGTATTCTTCGACTCGTGAGGCTTGGGTTATCCTGCCCGGCCCACAGCATGATCCCGAAAAGTGGACTCCGGGTTTCGACAACAGATCATGCTCAACGAGATGGGGCTCCATCCCGGTTCGTTACGGGAGGGACGCTCTTGGAAGGGCCGATGACGGAACGACCCACCTTCAGCAGCAATCGCGGACTGGCCGGACGCCTGGCCTTGAGCCGGCTGGCGACGCGGGTCTCGATGGTGGTCGAGCGCGGTTGGCCGCTGCTGCTTCCGCTGGTCATCGTCGCCTGCCTGTTCCTCAGTGCTTCCTGGTTCGGCATTTTCTCCCGGCTGCCGGATGCAGTACGCATCGGCCTTGTCGCCGCATTCGGCTTGGCAGGGCTTGCGGCACTCTATCCACTGCGCTTCTTCCGCGTGCCCGGTGCCGCCGAGGTCGACCGCCGCATCGAGGCCGCCAACAACCTGCTGCACAGCCCCGTCCTGACGCAGTCCGACCGGCCAAGCGGCCGGGAAAGCAGCTTCTCGCAAGCGCTCTGGCGCGAGCATCAGAAGCGCATGGCCGCAAAGCTCGACAGCCTCGGCGCCGACGTGCCGCGCACGCGGGTGCCGGAGCGCGACCCCTGGGCGCTGCGCGCTGTAGCCGCACTTTTGCTCGTCACCGCCTTTGCCTTCTCCTTCGGGCCGACGGGTGGCCGAATAGGCGACGGGTTCAGCGCCCGTGGCATGCACGACGCCCTACCGCCGCGCATCGACGCCTGGGTGACGCCGCCGGCCTATACAGGCAAGCCGCCGATCTTCCTGACCGCCGATGCCAACCAGGCGACGCCGACGTTTCATGTCCCCGAGGGCAGCGACGTCTCCTTGCGCGTCACCGGTGGCTCGGGCGAGGAAACGCTTGCCTATGCCGACAAGGATGG
Organism: Mesorhizobium sp. B2-4-15; assembly: GCF_006658505.1. Taxonomy (GTDB): domain Bacteria; phylum Pseudomonadota; class Alphaproteobacteria; order Rhizobiales; family Rhizobiaceae; genus Mesorhizobium. Next base: position 365,656 of record NZ_VFUZ01000001.1, on the reverse strand, counting down.
CAGCGCGCGCAGCATCGATCCGGCCAGCCCTCAGGCCGCCTCGGCCAAGCCGGCCACAAGCCCGGCGGTGCCGTCAAAGGTGCGCCAGTTCACCGGCAAGCTGACGAGCGACGGCACGTTGACGCTGAAATCGGGCGGGGACGAACTCGGCCGCTGGGCCTTCGCCGTGATCCCTGACAAGCCGCCGCAGATCCGCTTCGTCGGCGAGCCCAAGCGCGCCGCCAATGGCGCTTTCGAACTCAACTACCAGATCGACGACGACTATGGCGCCGCCACCGCCAAGGCGGTCTTCGCGCTGGCCGATCCGCAAGCGCCGGGTGCGCATCCGCTCTATGGCCCACCCGATATGCCGCTGACGCTGCCGCGCCGCGGCGGCAAGTCGAATGCCGCCAGGACCACGAAGGACCTGACCGAGCATGTCTGGGCCGGCAGCAGCATCAGGCTGACGCTGGTCGCCACGGACGACGCCGGACACACCGCGTCCAGCGAGACCAAGACGCTGGTAATGCCCGAGCGGCCGTTCGCCAATCCGTTGGCGCGGGCGGTGATCGAACAGCGCCGCCTGCTGGCGCTCGACGCCAATGCCAAGCCGCACGTGCTCGACCTGATCGACGCCATCACGCTGCGGCCGGAAGACACATTCGACACCATGTCCCACTACCTCGCCATCATGAGCGCGCGTAGCCGGCTGAAGCTGGCGGAAAACGACGATCAGCTGCGCGGCGAGGTCGCCTATCTCTGGGAAATCGCGCTCGGTATCGAGGAGGGCAATCTCTCGGCCGCCGAAAAGCGGCTGCGCCAAGCGCAGCAGGCGCTGCAGGACGCCATCAAGAACGGTGCCAGCGACCAGGAAATCGAGAAGGCGATGAAGGAACTGCGTGAGGCGATGAACCAGTTCCTGCAGGAATTCGCCGAACGCGCCAAGCAGAACCCGAATGCGCCGCAAATGCAGCAGAACGGCCAGGAACTGCGCCAGAGCGACATCGATCGCATGATGGACCAGATCGAGAACCTGGCGAAGTCGGGCGACCGCGACAAGGCGCAGCAATTGCTGTCGCAGTTACAGGACATGATGAACAATCTCCAGGCCGGCCGTCAGCAGCAGGGCGGCGAGCAGGACAGCCAGATGCGCCAGCAGATGGACAAGCTCGGCGAGATCCTGCGGCGCCAGCAGGAGATGATGAACGATACTTTCCGCATGGACCAGATGCAGCGCGGCGAGCGCCCGCGCGGGCAGACCCCCGACGAGCAGCTTGGACAAGGCAGTGGCGAGAATCAGGACAGGCAGGGTCTCGGCCAAAACCAGGATCCGCGCTCCAGGCAAAAGCCGATGACGCCGCAGGAATTCGCCGAAGCGCTGAAGCAGTTGCAGGAAGGCCAGGGGCAGCTGAAAAGCGATCTCGAGCAGCTGAAGAAGGGCCTCGAAGGCATGGGCATGGAGCCCAACGAGGGATTTGGCGAGGCCGGTAAATCCATGGGCAGCGCCGAGCAGGCGCTCGGCGAAGGCCAGGGCGACGAGGCGGTCGGTCACCAGGGCCGGGCGCTTGAGGCGCTGCGCAAGGGCGCCAAGGACATGATGAAGCAGATGCAGGCCATGCAGGGCGACCAGGGCGGCAGCCAGGAAGGCGGCCGCCAGCAGAATGCCGACCGCGATCCGCTCGGCCGGCCACGCGCCAGCCAAGGCCCCGATTTCGGCGATTCGGTGAAAGTGCCCGACGAGATCGACGTCCAGCGTGCCCGTCAGATACTGGAAGCGATCCGCAAGCGGCTCGGCAATGCGCTGAGCCCCGATATCGAGCGCAGCTATCTCGAACGGCTATTGGAGCTGAAGTAGAGCAATACCAGAAAAAGTGTGAGACCGTTTTCCGTCCGGAATTGCGTCAACAGCAAAAGAGATGGAGCGGGTCGGCATTTCCGTGAACGCTGACCGCTATGGGAATCGTCGCCCTCCATCCGGCCCGGGCCGTCCTTCAAGAAACACCACGGAAAACCCGCGAGGTGGTCGCCGGTCCATTCGGCAACCGGCTGCATTTCCATCAAGACGGATCCTGAAGCGGAAGAAGCCGTCAGCGGCTGTCGAGCATTCCGGCCGACTGCGCCATCTCATATTCCCTTCGCGAATAGCGCTGGAATGCCGGACGGGCGGCAAGGCGATCCATATAGGCTCGGAAGACCCGACGCTCGGGCAGCACGCGCAGCACGTTTGTCGCAAAATGGACGCCACTGCCGATTTGCGTGTCTGCCGCCGTAAACTTGTCGCCGGCGATATACGGCCGCGACGAAAGCGTCTTCTCCAGATTGGCAACCATCTCGGAGAAGGACCCGTAGGAATAGCGGCTGCCCATGAATTCTTTGCCATGTGCCTTGGCGGCCACCACTGGATCCAAGACGGAATCCGAATAGACCAGCCAGGTCAGATAGGTGGCCCGTGCACGATCGCCGATGGCGGGCGCGAGGCCGGCTTCGGCGAAGGTATCGGCGAGATAGATGGTTATCGCGGCGCGTTCGGTGATGATGGTGCCATCGTGGTCGATGGCCGGCACCTTCTTGTTCGGCTGGATTGCCCGGTAGGATTCGGGAACGCCCTCTTTCGCTCGGATGTCGACGCGCGAGAATTCGAACGGCACACCGAGTTCCTCAAGCAGCCAATGGACGCCGGAGGCACGTGACCAGGGGTTGTGGTAGAAGATGATCATTCATCATTCTCCAATTGGCGATGGGCCTTTCTATCATGCGGCTCCTGACACCTTTCCGTCAGGACGGACAACAGAGGACGCGAAGCGGCGGCGGTCGGCCGAAGCATTCAGACACCTTGCCTGAACGCTTCCCGGATCGCCTCTTGCATGCCGTCGATCGCCTCGCCGGATGCGTTCGGGTTGCGATGCATCACCACATTCGAGGAATCGATGGCGCCGAACCCATCGACGGATGACAACTCACGGCAGCCGTCCGGAATGTTGCTGCGCGAAATCGGCGCGATCGCCAACCCCGAGGTGACGGCAAGCTTCAACCCGCCATTGGTGTCGCTCGTATAGGCGACACGATAGGCAAGGCCGCGCTGCTCCAGCGATTTGATGGCGAAGTCCTTGCACCAGCCTGCCCGGTTGTAGAGGGCGATCGGCACCGGACGTTCTTCATGCATGTGATGCAGGTTCGAGGTCACCCAGACGGTCGGATCGTGCATCAGCACCTCGCCGCCGGACGGATCCTGCCATTCGAACACCACGCACAGATCGAGTTCACCGGCGGCGAGCGCCGCGATCTGTGCCCCCGAATGCGCGTAGCGGACGGTAACCTCGACCTGGGCGTGGCGTTTCGAAAACGCGCCGAGCGCGCGTGACAAGATGGCGAGGCCATATTCCTCGGGAATGCCGATGCGCACCGGCCCGCCCAGCGGCGCCGCGGCGATCGACGCCGCCGTCTCGTCGAGCAGCGAGACGATGCGGCGGGCATTGACGATGAGTTCGCCGCCCCGCCGCGTCAGCACGACGCCACGTGAACCGCGCTCGAACAGGCTGTCGCCGACCAGTCCTTCAAGCTTTTTCATCTGCATCGACACGGCCGACTGGGTGCGGCCCGCCTGCTCCGCCGCCTTGGTGAAATTGCCGACCTCGGCAATGGCCACGAAGGTGCGCAGGAGATCGCTGTCGAGGGTCGGCCGCATGGAAATCCGCCATGAGAAAATTTGATTGCTGGTATCATTCCAATTCGTTTGCAACATGTCAAACGCCGAACGATAGTCGCCTCACCCATTGGATATGCGGCTGCCAAACCAGCCGCGGACCAATCTAAAGAGTCCTCACTCGTGCCCGCTGCCCGAAACGGTGGCGGGTTCTTTTTGATCCGGAGTCGGACGCTTCGGATCGTACGCGCAGGAGCCTGAACGCAGATGCACAATAGGATGGTGGGTGGCATCCTGAGCCTGTGTCTGGGTGTGCTGGTCTTTTCGCTGCAGGACCCGCTGGTCAAATCCGTGTCGAGCGGTTACCCGGTGACCGAGGTGATGGCGATCCGTTCGGTCGTCGCCTTGCCTATCCTGATCGTTCTCGTCCACGCCGATGTCGGCCTGCGGGCGATCCTGTCGAAACGGTTCGGCCTGCTGACGGTGCGTGCCTTCATCCAGTTCACCTCCTACACGATGTACTATCTGGCCATCGCCGCCCTGCCGCTGGCCGACGCCGTTGCGCTCTATTTCATGGCGCCGCTGTTCATCATGGCGCTGGCCGGACCGTATCTTGGCGAGCGCGTCTCCTGGCAGACGCTGGCGACCGTACTGATCGGGCTGCTCGGCGTAGTCGTGATGGTGCGGCCCGGCGCCGGGCTGTTCGACGGGGCAGCGCTGTTGTCGTTGGGCTCGGCGGCGCTCTACGGCTTCTCGCAGCTGATGACGCGCAAGATCGGCGACACCGAATCGTCCACGGTCATGGCCTTCTATCAGAACGGCGCTTATCTCGCCGGCGCCGCCCTGGTTGCCGGCGCGTTTCATCTTGCCGGCGTAACCCACGCCGTTCATCCAAGCCTGGAGTTTCTGGTGCGGCCGTGGATATGGCCGATGCTGCCGGATTTCCTCAAGATGGCCGCTTGCGGTTTCGTCGCGTCGGCCGGCATGATCCTTTTGTCGCAGGGCTACCGGCTGGCACCGGCCAACCGCGTCGCCACCTTCGAATATACCGGCATCCTGTGGTCGCCGCTCTGGGGTTTTCTGTTCTTCGCCGAAGTACCCCGGCCGACCACCGTGATCGGTGCCGCCCTCATCATCGGCGCCGGCCTGCTGGCGCTCAACGCGGGGCGACGCCGGAGCACTGCACCCGCGCTCGCCGCCACCGATCCTGCCTGATCAGGCGAAGCAGATCAGCGCCTTATCCACGCGAGAACGGATCTCGGCCAGTGTGAACGGCTTCTGTACGACATCGAGGATGATGCCGTTCAGTTCCTCGGCGCGCTCGCGCTGGTCGGCATAGCCGGTCATCAGCATGATCTTCATCGCCGGGAAAAGAGCGGCCGCCGCGATCGCCATCTCGATGCCGTCCATCTCCGGCATACGGATATCGGAGACGACGAGGTCGTAAGCGCCATTCGCGGCCCGGATCAGCGAAAGGCCCTGAGCACCATCTGCCGCGATATCGATTTCGTGGCCGGCGCGTTCGAGTGCGCGGGCTGCGAGGGTGCGGACGGACTCATCGTCCTCGACGATCAGAAGCTTTGCCATGCCGGCATATTTGGCGGGCAAAAGTTGACTTTTCCTGAAAGCCCCGGCGCTCGACCGGGCTAATTTTCCTGGCGCCGTTAAGACCTTTTTCAGAATTCGACGGTGCGATGCACCGGCCTCACGCATCGCCTTTCACAACACCCACGAACGGCAGTTCGCGAAACGCGTGGGCGACGTCCATGCCGTAGCCGACGACGAAATAATCGGGGCAGTCGAAGCCGACATAGTCGGCATTGAGCGCTGTCTGGCGGCGCATGCGCTTGTCGAGCAGCACGGCGATGGAACAGCTCCTGGCGCCACGCGACAGCATCAGGTCGCGCGTGAAGGTCAGCGTCTTGCCCGATTCCAGGATGTCGTCGATCAACAGCACGTCGCGGCCGGCAACCTCGTTGTCGATGTCGCGCAGCACCCTCACCTCGCCACTGGTGGTGCCGGCGCCGTAACTGGAAATGAAGATGAATTCGACCTCCGGCGACAGGCCGACATCGTGCATGGCGCGGATCAGGTCCGCCGCGAAGACGAACGAGCCTTTCAGCACCGAGATCACCAGCAGATCATGGTAGTCGTGCTCGGCGATCTCCTTGGCGAGCTCGAGATTGCGCCGCGCGATCGCCGATGCCGAAAACAGGACTTCGATGTCCTTGTTGCGTACGATGGGCATTGATGGCCTTCCCGATGATCGCCTACTCGGCGAAAGTGACCAAAACGGTTCTTACGCCGTTCTTAGGCACGTCGAGCCGGCTGGCAAAGCCGAATCTTTCGCCCGAGGCCAGCGCGTGGCCGGATGTCCCCAACGTATAGCGGGTTGTGCGCCCGTCATTGCCCGTCACCCGGATTTCGAGCGGCGGCAGGGTCGCCGGACCCGTCCCGTCATTGGCGGCCTCGCCATCGACGAACAGCACAGGGTTCGCGCCGGAGGCGTCGACCCGCGAGGTGACGCCTGAAATGGTCAGTGCCGAAGCTTGCGCGCCGGTCAGGAGCGGCGCCTGGCGCACCAGCGCATGCCCACCGGAGATCCAGAAGGCGGCAAGGGCGGCGCCGATGCCGGCGATCCAGAAGATCGGCCCGCCGCGCGAGGCCGGCGGCCGCTCCGCCGGCGCCTCTGGCTTGCGTAGCATATCCATGCCCTCCACGGGCGGCGTGACAATCGGGCGCGGCTGCGGTGGTTTGGCTTGCGTGGCCGCGACTGTCCGCGGCATCACGACATAATCGGCATCGACGATATCGGGCGCCGGACCGCGCACGATCCGGTCCGCCACGGCAATTGCCAGCGGATCGGTCATGATTTCGCCGGAAACCGGGCGCGCGGTTCGCTCGTCAGCCGTCATGGCCCAGTATTGCACCTGTTCGCTTTTCGTTTCTTTTGCGTAAACACAAATGGTTAACGTTTCCCCACCGGAGCCCTCGTGACGCGCCGAAAGAGCATAGAAATTAACCGCCGGTTAACCATGCCGGCCGATGGTCTTTTCCCAGAATGGGCCGGCTCGCCGCCGGCAGAGCAAAGAGGTGGAGCATGATGTCGTCCGAGAGCCGCTTCACACTTTTCGGCATCATGCTCTAGGAATTTCAGGTCATCGAAATTGATTCGCTTCGAAAATGTCGGCCTCCGCTATGGCATGGGTCCGGAAATCCTCCGCGACATTTCCCTGCATATACCGGAGCGCTCCTTCCAGTTCCTGAGCGGCCCTTCGGGCGCCGGGAAGACGACCTTGCTGCGCCTGCTCTTCATGTCGCTGAAACCGACGCGCGGCCTGATCACCATCTTCGGCAAGGACCGCTCGCGCATCTCGCGCACCGAACTGCCGCATCTCAGGCGCCGTATCGGCGTGGTGTTCCAGGACTTTCGCCTGCTCGACCACATGACGACCTATGAGAATGTCGCGCTGCCGTTGCGCGTGCGCGGGCGCGAGGAAGCGAGCTACCGCACCGACGTCACCGAACTGTTGAAATGGGTGGGGCTGGGCGAGCGCATGCATGTGCTGCCGCCGGTCCTGTCGGGCGGCGAGAAGCAGCGCGCCGCGATCGCGCGCGCCCTGATCGAACAGCCCGAGATCCTGCTCGCCGACGAGCCGACCGGCAATGTCGATCCGCCGCTGGCGCGCCGACTGCTGCGGCTGTTCATCGAGCTCAATCGTCTCGGCACCGCCGTGGTCATCGCCACGCACGATCTTGGCCTGATGGAACAGGTCGACGCACGCCGCATGATCCTGGCCGGCGGAAGGCTGGATGTCTATGACTGAGCTGTCCGCCGAACACCTGGAAGACCGTGACGCCGAGGTGAGCGAGGCAAGGCCGCGCTCCCAGCGCCGGATGGCGCCGATCGTGCCGGCGCAGAACATCGCCGGCCGCGCGCTGATCCTGGTCATCGCCATCATGACCTTCCTGTCCTGCCTCACCTTCGGCGCTGTGACGCTGGTGCGCGACACCGCTTCGGTCTGGGAGAACCAGATCTCGCGCGAGGCGACGATCCAGATCAAACCGGTCGATGGCCTCGACATGGAGGCCGCCCTTGTCCAAGCCTCGCGGATCGCCGGCGAATTCCCCGGCGTGAAGTCGACAAAGATCATCGACCGCGAAGCCACGGCAAGGCTTCTCGAACCGTGGCTGGGTTCGGGCCTCAACATCGACGACCTGCCGGTGCCGCGCCTGATCATCGTCACCATCGACGAGAACAGCCCACCCGACTTCGCCGCCATGCGCGCCGCGATCGCCCCGAAGCTGCCGAGCGCATCGCTCGACGATCACCGCACCTGGGTCGACCGGCTGGTGGCCATGGCCCGCACCACGGTGACCATCGGCATCGCCGTTCTGGCGCTGATGCTGTCGGCGACCGTGCTGACCGTGGTGTTCGCAACCCGTGGCGCCATGGCCGGCAATGGTCACATCATCGAGGTGCTGCATTTTGTCGGTGCCGAGGCGCGGTTCATCGCGCGCGAATTCCGCCGGCATTTCCTGGTCACCGGCATGAAGGGCGCGGCCGCCGGCGGCGCGGCGGCGGTGCTGGTCTTCATCGTCTTTTCCTGGTGGTCGTCGCGCAACATGGCGACGCCCCAGGCCGATCAGGCAACCGCCCTGTTCGGCAATTTCGCCATCGGCTCGGCGGGCTATCTCGGGGTGGTCATGATGGTGCTGGTGATCGGCGCGCTGACGGCGGCGACCTCGCATGCCACCGTCGTGGCCTATCTCAGCGACATCGACGTTCGCCAACCCGATGCATGAAAAAGGGGACGCGTTTTTTGGGCCGACGGCCGGGATGAACGCAGAACGATCACGGATGGAGAATTTGCGTAACGCAAAGTGCGACTTTTACCTACCAAAGGCCGCATTTCGGGATTAACCATATGGCTATGGACGTGCGGGATTCGACCGGAACGGTTGGACAGATGCCGGTGGTGGCTCGTTCGCGCGCCCACGGCAGGGTCAGCCGTTTACGGAGCGCCCTGCGTGCCTCCGCCCTCTCCCTCCTGATCCTCGCAACATTGTTTGCCGGCGGCTTCGGCTGGTTTGCCAACAAGGTCAGCCACTTGACCACGCCAGCCAACCCGGCCAAGGCCGATGCCATCATCGTGCTGACCGGCGGCCAGTCCCGCCTCGACGCCGCGATGGACCTGCTGGCGTCCGGCAAAGGCGAGCGTCTCCTGATCAGTGGCGTGCACCCTTCCGCCAGCCGTCGCCAGCTGCAGGCCGCGACCGGTGGCGACAAGAAGCTGTTTTCCTGCTGCGTCGACATCGACCGCGCCGCGCTCGACACGATCGGCAATGCCGAGGAAAGCGCCAAATGGGTCGAAAGCCATGCCTACAACACGGTGATCCTCGTCACCAACAACTACCATATGCCGCGCAGCCTGCTGGAAATGGGCCGGTTGCTGCATGGCGCCAAGCTGGAACCTTATCCGGTGGTCAATGCCAATCTCGACAATGGTGGCTGGCTGACCAAGCCGCAGGCCCTGCGCGTGCTGTTCACCGAGTACAACAAATACCTGTTGGCGCTGGCACGCGGCATCGTACCGGTGAAGCAGACGCCCGACGGCCTCGCACTGGCCGAGACCGCGGCTGGCGGCTGAGCCCTCGGCGCTGCATCATCACGCTTCGTCTCTCCCTTTCGACGCCTTCAGGCGCATGACCTCCTGCTCGAGCTGTTGAATACGCCTGTCCCGTTCGCCGAGTGCCGCCGCCACATCCGCTGCCTCGAAACGCTGCGGAATATGTTGCGGGCAATTGGCGTCCCAGGCCGAAACCGTGAACAGGATGACCTGCTCGGGACGCGCCTTGTAATCCTGCGGCATCAGCCTCGCCGTCAGTTCGGCATCGTTTTCGACGACTCGAGCCGTGCCCCAGACCTTGATACGCTGGCGCAGCATATAGTCGATCAGGAACAGGAAGGCGCGTGGGTTGTCGGCTAGGTTGCCCTGCGTGATGAACTGCCTGTTGCCCGAAAAATCGGCGAAGCCGATCGTCTTCTCGTCCAGCACCTTGAGAAACCCCGCCGGCCCGCCGCGATGCTGGATGTAGGGCTGGCCATCGCCGTTGGCCGTCGACAGAAACACGCTGGTCTGCGCTTCGATGAAGGCGGCAAGGTCCGGCGTGATATCAGCCTGCCAGCCGCCGCGCTCCTCGACTCGGGCGTAAGACTGGCGCGACCCTTTGCGCGCCTGGATCGCCTTGACCGTCGGCGTAAAGGCGACGTCGCTGATGAATGCATGCGCGGTCATCGAAAGCCTCCTTGGCCCCAACGGAGCTTGCGGCAATTGACGCAACTCTGGACGGAAGACGGTTTCCAGACTTCCTGGAGTTGCTCTAAAGCCCCAGTTCAGACAATGCTGGATGGTCGTCCGGGCGGCGGCCGAGCGGCCAGTGATATTTGCAGTCGGCCTCGCTGATCGGCAGGTCGTTGATGCTGGCAATGCGCAGGCGCATCAGCCCGTATTCGTCGAACTCCCAGTTCTCATTGCCATAGCTGCGGAACCAGGAGCCGCTGTCGTCGTGCCATTCATAGGCGAAGCGCACGGCGATGCGGTTGCCGTGGAACGCCCAGACCTCCTTGATCAGCCGGTAGTCGAGTTCACGTGTCCATTTGCGCGTCAGGAAAGCTTGGATCGCATCGCGGCCCTGCAGGAACTCGGAGCGGTTGCGCCAGCGGCTGTCGGTCGTATAGGCGAGCGCGACACGTGCCGGGTCACGCGAGTTCCACGCATCCTCCGCCATGCGCGCTTTCAGCGCAGAAGTCTCAGCGGTGAAGGGCGGAAGCGGGGGGCGGCTCTCAGACATCGCGGTTCCTTCGTTAATAGGGCCGCCTATGCGAGCCGTCTCATCAGATGTAAGGCCTTCCATCATTTAAATGCAGATGGCATATTCGCAACCTATCCTTCCACTTTCTGGAAGCCGTAATGGATCGTCTCGAAGCCATGTCACTCTTTGTAGCCGTGGTGGAGGCCGGCAGCCTTTCCGCCGCGGCCCGCCGCTTCGGCATTCCGCTGGCGACCGTCAGCCGCAAGGTTTCGGATCTGGAGCGCCATCTGAACACCCGGCTCCTGAACCGCTCGCCGCGCCGGCTGACGCCGACCGATGCCGGCGAGGCCTATCTTGCGGCCTGCCGACGCATCCTCGACGATGTCGGCGAGGCGGAACGCGCGGCGGCGGGCGAGTACAGCGCGCCGACCGGTGAACTTGCCATCACCGCCCCGGTCGTCTTCGGCCGCCTTCATGTGCTGCCGGTCGTCACCGGCTTTCTCGCCGCTTATCCCGACGTCAACATCCGCCTTACCCTGGCGGACCGCATAACACAGCTGGTCGAGGACCATTTTGATCTCGCTCTCCGCATCGGCCAATTGCCCGATTCGAGCCTTGTCGCCCTTGGCGTCGGCGCGATCCGCCGCGTCGTCTGTGCCAGCCCTGGCTATCTGGCCGAGCACGGCACGCCCATGACCTTGGGCGATCTGGCCGCCCACAGTTGCGTCACCTTCGAGGGGCTTGCCTCCGCCGCCCAATGGACCTTCGCCAGAGGCAAGACGGAAGTCACGGTTCCGGTCCGCTCGCGGCTTCAGGTCAACACCGCCGAAGCGGCGATCGATGCCGCGATTGCCGGCGTCGGGCCGACGAAGGTGCTCTCCTATCAGGTCGATGCCGCGGTGCGGTCGGGCATGTTGTGCATCCTGCTGGGGGAATTCGAGCCGGAACCGTGGCCCGTCAGCCTGGTGCATGCGGGCCACGGCCTGCTGCCGGTCAAGCTGCGGGCCTTCCTCGACTTCGCCGCCCCGCGCCTGAAGGAGCGGCTGGCGCGATTGGGATAGCGGGACCCTATGCCGGCCACCCGGGCGGGCCTTGCTCCAGCTCGGTCGGGACACGCCTGGGCCATTTCCTTTTTCCCCCCGCTTGGTGTAACCAACGCACACTTCCTCACCGGACCTCGCCCATGCTCTATGTCAGATCGCTGGCGTTCAACTTCGTTTTCTACGTCAATCTGATCGTCCAGATGATCCTCTGGACGCCCTACTATTTCCTGTCGCCCCGTCACCGCGCCTGGTTTGTGCCGAAATTCTGGTCGCGCACCTGCATGTGGCTCTATGACAAGATCGCCGGAACGAGGAACGACATCACCGGGCTGGAAAACCTGCCCGAAGGCTCTTTCATCCTTGCGCCCAAGCACCAGTCGTTCTGGGACGCGATCGCTTTCTTCCCTTTCCTTCAGGACCCGCTCTACATCCTCAAGCGCGAGCTGACCTGGATCCCTTTCTTCGGCTGGTACATCATGAAGATGCGCATGATCCCGGTTGATCGCGGCAGCCGCTCCAAAGCCCTGAAGGCGGTGGTCGCGGCGACCAAGGAAGAGATGGCGCGCAATCCGCGCCAGTTGATCATCTATCCCGAAGGTACGCGCCGCGCGCCGGGCGACGAACCCGCCTATAAATACGGCATCGTCGAAATCTATACGCAGCTTGGCGTCCCGGTGGTGCCGGTGGCCCATGTCGCCGGCCTCTATTGGCCGCGCCGCAAATTCCTGCGCTATCCCGGCACCATCAAGGCACGTTTCCTGCCGCCCATACCGCCCGGCCTGAGCAAGGACGAGTTCATGGCGCGGCTGATCGGCGAGACGGAAGCCGCCTGCGACCAGCTTCTTGTCGAAGCGTCGCGCGCGTCCAACCCGCCGCCCTTGCCGCCGACGGCGGTGAAAAGGCTGCGGGATCTCGGCGCGAAAGCCTGAAGCGAAGGCTCCAGCCGAATAATCAGCCAAACACGGCCAGCGCCGTGGTCAGCACCAGCGTCGCGGCAAAGACCAGATTGATGATCCGCGAGGCCGCCGGCCTGCGCAGTATACCTGAGAACGCCGCCCCGGCGACGAGCCACAGGGCGTGGATGGCAACGATCATCAGCGCGAGAACACCGAGCCTCGTCCAGAGGCCAAGCCCGGCATCGCCCTCGCTCGAAGAAGCACCGGCGAACACGGCAGCGATCGCCACGAAGGCTTTCGGGTTGGCGACCGCCAGCAGAAACCCGGCCAGCCATGTCGGGCGCGACACCTCGGCCGCGCGTGCCGCCAGCGGCGGCGCCGTGGCGATCCTGAAGGCGAGATAGAGGATGTAGGTCGCCGACGCGGCGGCCAGCAACAGCGCCAGCCTCGGCATCGAGGCAAGCGCCGCCGTCACCCCGGTGGCCACGACCAGCAGCACGGCGATCGTGCCCAGCACGATCCCGCAGGTGTAGCGCAACGAGTGGCGCAGGCCGAAGGCGGCGCCAGCGGCGGTGACGCTTATCGTTGCCGGCCCCGGGCTGCCCATGACGACCGTGGCGGCAAGCACCAGTGTTATAAGCTGGCGCCAGGGGTCCGGCTGCAAAAGAAGCGGTTCGACCATTGCACCCTCCGTCCTGTCTCGTGCGAAGGACGGTATGGCAAGACTTGAGGGTGGTCTTGGACGTTCGTGCGCGGTGGCGCGGGAAACTTCAGCCGCTGGCCCTGTCGAGTTCGGCGATATCGTCGGCGGTCAGTTTCAGCGACGCCGCCTTGATCAGACTGTCCATCTGGCTTGGCTTGGTGGCGCTGGCGATCGGCGCGGTGACGCCAGGCCGCGCGATCGCCCAGGCAAGCGCGACTTCCGCTTGCTTGGCCGAATGCCTGGCCGATACCGCATCGAGTGCCGCAAGGATGCGCATGCCGCGCGGGTTGAGATAGTCCTTCACCCCGCCGCCACGGGGGCTTTGGTCAAGATCGGCCTCGCTGCGGTACTTGCCGCTCAGGAAACCCTTGGCGAGGCTGAAATAGGTAATCACACCGATATCCTCGGCCACGCACAAATCGCGCAGCGGCCCATCGAACGAAGAGCGATCGTAGAGATTGTATTCCGGCTGCAGCACCTCATAGCGCGGCAGGCCGCGCAGGCTCGCCACATCGAGTGCCGCCCGCAACTGGCCGGCATCGAGATTGGAACAGCCGATATGGCGGACCTTGCCCTTGGCGAGCAGCTTCTCATAGGCACCGAGGGTTTCCTCATAGGGCGTGGTCGGATCCGGCCAGTGCGACAGATAAAGATCGATGACATCGGTCCGAAGGCGTTCCAGCGACGCCTCGACGGCCTTTTCGATATAGGCGGCGGAGAGGTCCTTGTGGCCCTGCCCCATATCCGAGCCGACCTTGGTGACCACCACGACCTTGTCACGGTTGCCGCGGTCTTTCATCCAGTTGCCGATGATGGTTTCGGACTCGCCGCCCTTGTGGCCCGGGACCCAACGCGAATAGGCGTCCGCCGTATCGATGGCATTGAGTCCGGCCCCGACGAAGCGGTCGAGCAGGTCGAAAGAGGTTTTCTCGTCGGCGGTCCAGCCGAAGACGTTGCCGCCCAGGACCAGCGGCGCGATGGAAAGGTCGGTGCGACCGAGACGGCGTTTCTGCAAGGCGGATCTCCGTGATGGTTGGGGACGGGGCGGATGTCGCCCGCGGGCTGAGGGTTCGGAGCCTAACCTAGGTCTTGACCCATCGAGGTCAAAGCCCTGGCGGCCTTTTTCCGCCGAGCCAAGGCTCACAAAGGCGCGACCTGGTGCGCAACATCCTCCAGCCAATGATCGCGGATGCCCAGCGCTTCCAGATGCTTCAGAGTACTGAAGACATAATCCTCGTTGTTGCCGGATTGGCCGACCGCGCCGCGCACCACGGCCGCCGCATCGGCGGCTGCCAGCGCACCGGCATATTGCTCGTGCTTGCGGTCGACGATGTAGGTAACCGCTTCGACCATATCGCCGCCGTCGAGCCGAATCTTGAGCGTACGCTCGAGATAGACGCTTGTGACGAGTTCGCGCTCGCGCAGATAGGCAATGACCTCGTCGCGCAAATCGCCGGGCACACGGTATGCAAGGCCGACGCAGGAACCGCCATGGTCGAGACCGAGCACCAGTCCGGGCCGCTGGCGCGTACCGCGGTGCACGAAGGAATAGACACAGAGCGAGCGGCGATAGCCGTGCAGGTGCGCGCGCCGTGTCTCGATATGTGCGAAACCCGGCCGCCAGATCAGCGAACCATAGCCAAACACCCAAAAATCGCCCATATCGCCGCGCCTGATTGCAAAAAGAATGGCAACACCGCACTGGAGACCGGTGTTTTTTCCGCCCGTCTCCGTCTACCTATCTCTGTCTACCTACTGTTGTCGGAATCGAGAGTCCGTCCACAACAACCATGCGTTAATGAGAGCCGAAGCATGACGTCAAGTGACGAACGCCAACCTGGTAACCGTCGCCGCCTGTGGTGGCTTGCGGCGTTCGTCGTCGTGCTGTTCGCCATCTACAGCGCCGGCTGGTTCTACCTGGCCAACAGGGTCAGGACCGAAGCCGACAAGGCGGTCGCCACGCTCAACAAGAGCGGCATCCAGGCCGGCTGCGCCAATCTCCAGGTCAGCGGCTATCCCCTGAGCTTTACCGTCTCTTGCGATAACCTAGCCTACGAGGACGATGCCAAGAACATCGCGGCCTCGTCCGGCTCCTTCAATGCCGTCGCGCAGATCATCCAGCCCTTGTCCCCGGTCGCCGATCTGCGCGGTCCGCTCAGGACCTCCGCCCCCGGCATGGTGCCGCTGTGGATCGACTGGGACAATCTGCAGGCCAACGTCAAACTGTCATGGCCGCTGCCCCGGCGCATTTCGCTGCAGGCGGAAGGCCTGTCCGGCCAGACCGATCCGGCCGACGACACCGATCCGGTGGAACTGTTCAGCGCCGGCAAGGCATCAGGCCAGTTGCAGCCGAACGGCCAGGACGTCGACTACGTCGGCAGCTTCACCGATCTCGAGATCGACCCCGACGCGATCGGCGGGCGCGTGCTTCCGGCGCTCGATGCCAGCGGCGACGCCACGCTGAAGAATGGGGTCGCGCTGATCGGAACGCAGGTGAAGAGCCTGCGCGGCCAGAAGATCGAGATCCGCAACCTCGACCTGTCGTCGGGCACGGCGCGGGTTACCGTGTCTGGGCCGCTGTCGGTTGACGCCGAAGGCCTGGTCGATGCCGAGCTGATGATCAGGATCAAGGATCCGAAAGCCGTGGCGACCATTCTTGCCAGCGCCATACCCGAACAGAAGAACGCCATCGAACAGGGCTTTGCCGCTCTCGCTCTGCTCGGCAAGGAACCGTCGATGCCGCTGAAGGTGGTCAAGGGCAAGGCAGCACTCGGCTTCATCCCTCTTGGCAAGATCAAGCCGGTGCAATAGCGCTGCCATGGCAAAACCCGTGAAGCTCCTGAGTGTCGGAGCGCTGACCCTGGACATGATCCTGCGGGTCGAGACCTTGCCCGGCCATCAGGGAAAGTTCATCGCATCGGACGGCGTCCAGATCGCCTCCGGCATGGCCGCGAGCGCAGCCTGCGCCGCGCATCGCCTCGGCGCCGAAGTGTCGCTATGGGCGAGCACCGGCGACGATCCGGCCGGCGATCAGCTGATTGCCGGAATCGAGGCCGAAGGGGTCGATTGCAGCTACGTGCGCCGTGTCGGCGGCGCCCGCTCGGCGCTGGCATCGATCCTTGTCGACGCGCATGGCGAACGCATCATCGTGCCGTTCTATGACAGCCGGGCCCAGGCCGATCCCGAGACGCTGCCGTTTACCGACGTGACGGCATTCGATGCCGTGCTGGTCGACGTGCGCTGGCCGGGTGCGGCGGCACTTGCCCTCAAGGCGGCACGCGCTGCCGGCCTCCCGGCAATTCTCGACGCCGATACGTCGCCGCTGGCGGTGCTGGAGCAGTTGTTGCCGCTAGCCTCTCACATCGTCGCCTCCGAACCGGCGGTCCGCATCATATGCGGCCAGGCGCTGGACCTGGAGACCGCTTGCCATGAACTCGCCTCCCGCACCGATGCCTTCGTCGCCGTCACCGGCGGCGCGGCAGGCACATGGTGGTTCGACCGCTCGACCCGAATTGTTCGCCATGTCGCGACGCCAAAGGTCAAAGTGGTGGACACGCTGGCCGCAGGCGACGTTTATCACGGCGCCTTTACGGTGGGACTGGCGGAAGCCATGCCGATAGAGAACGCCCTGCGCTTTGCCAGTGCGGCCGCCGCGCTCAAATGCCAGCGCTTCGGCGGTAGGCTGGGCGCGCCGGAGCGAACCGAGACGCTGGCAATGATGGAGGCCCACTGGCCCGCCCAAGCCTGAGAACCTGCTATGTTTTCGCCGGGTGCTCGACCGCTTGACGCCCGAAGTCGGGCGCGTCGATGTCCTGGCCCGCTTCGATGATCGAGCGGCGCACGGCACGGGTACGGGTGAACAGGTCGAACAGCTTGTCGCCGTCGCCCCAGCGGATCGCCCGCTGCAGGAACGCCAGATCTTCCGAGAACCGCGCCAGCATCTCGAGGATGGCATCCTTGTTGTGGAGGCACACGTCCCGCCACATGGTCGGGTCGGAGGCGGCCAGACGCGTGAAGTCGCGAAAGCCGGAGGCGGAATATTTGATCACTTCCGTCTTGGTCACCGACTCCAGATCGTCGGCGGTGCCGACGATGTTGTAGGCGATGATGTGCGGCAAATGCGAGACGATGGCCAGCGTCATGTCGTGATGCTGCGGGTCCATCGTGTCGATGTTGGTGCCGCAACGGCGCCAGAATTCCGACAGCCGTTCCAAAGCACCCGCATCGGTGTCCGGCAGCGGCGTGAAGATGCACCAGCGGTTGTCGAACAGATCGGCGAAGCCTGCATCCGGCCCGGATTTTTCCGTACCCGCCAACGGGTGGCCGGGAATGAAATGCACGCCGTCGGGCACATGCGGCTGCATCTGCGCGATGACGGAGGCCTTGGTCGAGCCGACATCGGTGAGGATCGCACCCTTCTTCAGGGCCGGCGCGATCTCCTGCGCCACCGCGCCGGATGATCCGACCGGCACCGAGACGATGACCAGGTCGGCGTCGCGGACCGCTTCCTTCGCGTCGGTGGTGTAGGAATCGCCGAGGCCCAGTTCCTCGGCCCGCTCGAGCGTGGCGGCGCTGCGCGTCGAGATGGCGACATGGCGGGCCAGGCCCTCGCGGCGGATGACGCGGGCCAGCGACGAGCCGATCAGGCCGATGCCGACCAGCGCGATCTTTTCAAACATCGGTGATGTCATGGCGTTCCAGCTTTTGGCGTTCTAGCTTTTCAGAAATGTCGTGAGCGCGGCGACGACGCCGCGATTGGCCTCTTCGGTGCCGACGGTCATGCGCAGCGCGTTCGGGAAGCCATAGCCGGAAACGCGCCGCAATATATAGCCGCGCGCGGTCAGGTAATCGTCGGCCGCCGCCGCGGAATGCTTCTGGTCGTCCGGGAAATGGATGAGGATGAAATTGCCGACGCTGGGCGTCACCCGCAGCCCAAGCCCGGTCATCTCGTCGCTCAGCCAGGCGAGCCAGGTCTCGTTGTGCGCAACGCTGCGCTCGATATGGGCGCGGTCGCGGATCGCGGCGATGCCGGCCTCGATCGCGGTGGCGTTGACGTTGAAGGGGCCGCGCACGCGGTTGATGGCGTCGACGATGTGCATCGGCCCATACATCCAGCCGATTCGTGCCCCGCCCAGGCCGATCTTGGAGAAAGTGCGGGTCATCACCACGTTCTCGGCGCTGCCGGCCAGCTCGATGCCGGCTTCATAATCGTTGCGGCGGACGTATTCGGCATAGGCCGCGTCGAGCACCAGAAGCACATTCCTTGGCAGGCCGGCATGCAGGCGGCGCACCTCCTGGAATGGCACATAGGTGCCGGTCGGGTTGTTGGGATTGGCGAGGAACACGATTTTCGTGCGCGGCGTGACGGCGGCCAATATCGCGTCGATGTCGGCGCGTTCGTCGGTCTCCTTGACCACGACCGGCGTGGCGCCGGCCGATTGGATGTAGATCTTGTAGACCATGAAGGCGTGTTCGGTGAAAATGGCCTCGTCGCCCGGCGCCAGATAGGTCTGCGCCAGCAGGCCGAGGATCTCGTCGGAGCCGTTGGAACAGATGATGTTCTGGGGGTTGAGTCCATGCACTTCGGCGATTGCCTCGCGCAGCCGCCTCGCGGTGCCATCGGGGTAGATGTCGAGCCTGGCGGCAACCTCACGGGCGGCCTCGATGGCCTTTGGTGACGGGCCGAGCGGATTCTCGTTCGACGACAGCTTGTGGACCTTGGCGACACCGGCGGGTGCCGTACTCTTGCCGGGCACATAGGCATCTATGGCCATGATGCCCGCGCGCGGGGTTGGACGTGCCTGATCCGGTGTCTGGTTCATTTTTTGCAAAATCCGTCGAAAATGCCTTCATCGGAAGGCCGCAGCGGAAATACAAGTCGTGGCCCGCAATGTCGAGAGGCGGCAGTGGGGCCAGCGGCCGGCATTGACGGCAAGGCGGGCGAGTTCTAGAACAGCAGCGAACTTCCGTGGTGATTTGGCCGGTCGGCTTGCAGCCACGTTAAACAATTCGCTAAAGGGCCGTTTGCGTGACGTAACCGGCTTGCGAAGGCAATGCCGGTTTTTTGTTGTCCGTGACCGGCCGGACGAACGCATCGGCGGCGCTCGGTGCAGCAAGAGAGACGTGATGGCCGCTCAGCGCGCAGGAAAGACCAACAACGAGGCCGACCAGCCGTCGAGCCCGGTGTTGCGTTTCGGGCCCGACAAGCCGCTCAAGCTCGACGCCGGCACGCTGCTGTCGCCGTTCCAGATCGCCTACCAGACCTATGGCACGCTCAACGATGCCCGCTCCAATGCCATCCTTGTCTGCCATGCGCTGACCGGCGACCAGCATGTCGCCAACACCAATCCGGTGACCGGCAAGCCGGGCTGGTGGGAAGTGCTGATCGGCCCCGGCAAGATCATCGACACCAACCGTTTCTTCATCATCTGTTCCAACGTCATCGGCGGCTGCCTTGGTTCCACCGGCCCGGCTTCGACCAATCCCGCCACCGGGAAACCCTATGGGCTCGACCTGCCGGTCATCACCATTCGCGACATGGTGCGTGCGCAGCAGATGCTGATCGACCATTTCGGCATCGAGAAACTGTTCTGCGTGCTCGGCGGCTCGATGGGCGGCATGCAGGTGCTGGAATGGGCGTCGAGCTATCCCGAGCGCGTCTTTGCAGCGCTGCCGATCGCCACCGGCGCCCGCCATTCCTCGCAGAATATCGCCTTTCACGAGGTTGGCCGCCAAGCCGTCATGGCCGATCCGGAGTGGCATGGCGGCAAATATTTCGACTATGGCAAGCGCCCGGAAAAGGGGCTGGCGGTGGCGCGCATGGCCGCCCACATCACCTATCTCTCGGAAGCCGCCCTGCACCGAAAATTCGGTCGCAACTTGCAGGATCGAGAAGCGCTGACCTTCGGCTTCGATGCCGACTTCCAGATCGAAAGCTATCTGCGCCACCAGGGCATGACCTTCGTCGATCGCTTCGATGCCAATTCCTATCTCTATATGACCCGCTCGATGGATTATTTCGACATCGCCGCCGACCATGGCGGCAGGCTGGCGGACGCCTTCGCCGGCACCAAGACCCGCTTCTGCCTGGTGTCCTTCACGTCAGACTGGCTGTTTCCGACCGAGGAGAGCCGCTCCATCGTGCACGCGCTCAACGCAGCCGGCGCCTCGGTGTCCTTCGTCGAGATCGAGACCGATCGCGGCCATGACGCCTTCCTGCTCGACGAGCCGGAACTGTTCGCGGCCATCAACGGCTTCATAGGCTCGGCGGCGCGCGCCAGGGGGCTGAGCGCATGACCCAGGAGAATTGCGGGCTTGTCCGTCCGGGATCATGCGCCGCACAGGAGGCGACTTCATGAGCGTCAACGGCAGCCAGCGTGTCGACCTGGAGGTCGTCGCCAACCTCATCCCACCCCAGTCCCGCGTGCTCGACGTCGGATCAGGCGACGGCTCATTGCTCGAATTGCTGCAGGACACCAAGCAGGTCGACGGCCGCGGGCTGGAACTGTCGCAGCGCGGCGTCAACGAATGCGTGGCGCGCGGCCTCTCGGTCATCCAGGGCGATGCCGACAAGGACCTCGAATTCTATCCCGACAAGGGCTTTGACTTCGTCGTTTTGTCGCAGACCCTGCAGGCCACCCGCAACCCGAAGCTGGTGCTCGACGAACTGCTCAGGATCGGCAACCGGGCGATCGTGTCTTTCCCCAATTTCGGCCATTGGCGGGTACGCCTGTCGCTGTTCGTCAAGGGCCGCATGCCGGTGACCAAGGACCTGCCCTATTCCTGGTACGACACGCCCAACATCCATTTCTGCACCATCCGCGACTTCGTCAATCTGTGCGAGGAGCTTGGCGCGACGGTGGAAAAGGCAACCGCGCTCGACGCCAACGGTCAAAGGATCGGCCTGTCGATGCCCTGGTGGTTCTGGAATTTCTTTGGCCAACAGGCAGTATTTTTGCTGAAGCGATAATGGTTGATATCTGGATTTCTTCGTGCTCCTAAGGGGTTGCTTGAATTCTTGACGCTGTAACGGGATCTCTTGGATCGTGCCGCTAAATTCCCCGAGCTATTCCCTGGTCCTGGAAATGGAGAACGCCAGGTCGGTCGACCTGGAAGAGGTCAGCGTCGGGCTGACTGCCTTGGCGCGCGAAATCGGCGCTGTTTCTTCGCTGGGTTTTGCTAGGCCACAGGTCGTTATCTCCCATGGCGGAGACGATGCTGATACACTTTTGCTGAGAAGCAATATCGCATCTGCGGCATCGCAGCTGGAGCAGGTAGCCGACTTGATCTTCGCCGCATGCCCCGGCGGACGGTACTACGACCTTAAGAACAACGGCATTCCAGCAACCGATGGCGATGTCGTCATCTTTACAGACTCCGATACGGTCGTGGAATCTGGATGGCTCTCAGCCATGCTCGGTCCATTTCAAGATCCAGCGACCGTCGCTGTAAATGGTTACACCTACCTTTACTACGACGATTTCATGTCGAGAACGTTTGCGCTGATCTGGTTTTTCCCAATGGCGCAAAAGGACACCCGCTTTGCTTCGAAACGGGCGATAAACGCCAACAACGTGGCTTTTCGCCGCGACTGGATTGCCAATCACCCCTTTCCCGAAAACAATGGTTTCAAGGTTTCCTGTACGCTCCTGATGCGTGCGCTTGAGCGCGACGGCCACAAGCTCGTGAGCACCAATGCGCGCGTCTATCATCATCCGCCGCGCGGCTGGCGATTCTTCCGCTGGCGCGCATTGGTGACCGGCCGCGATGCCGACCGGAAATTTAGAGAACTGGGGAGTCCCCGTCGTGGCCGCCGGATCGCAAAGTCGTTCAGCCGGTGGCTGACCATGTCCTGGCGTACAGCACGGCGCGTCATACGGCATGCCCGGCAGACGGGAATGCCGGTCTGGCAAATTCCAATGTCGCTGCTTGTCGGCCTGGCATTCTACAGTTTGGCATTTTGGGGCCAGTTCAGCTTGGCCGCGGGTCTTGTCCGTGACGAGATTGAAGTTCTGCCCGACTTTGCGGGCGGATGAACACATTCACGCGCAAAACCGACGGCACCAAAACAGCAACCGCAATCGTTCCTATCCCAGAATATCCATGGCCTTGTGTGGATTTTCGAGCCAGCGCCATCTTCGCTTCGGCGGTTCGCAAGCATGGCGGGCGGCGATGGTGTTGCACTTGAAGCGCTCGGCACGGAATTCGTCACTCCTCGCGGATTGAGCCTCGGTGCGATGGGGGTGACATGGGCGGCTGGTTTTTGTACCCTTCGAACGAATACGAAGAGGATCACGGAAGGGGGACGTCCGATCCATTTGACCATCCTGAAGATCGAAAGAACTGGCAGGACGCGCATTGTTGCGCTGGAACCGGCTGACGCGGCATGACCGGGAAGATGGAATACTCTCCCCTCATCACGGTCATCACGCCGACCCACAACCGGCGCGAAACGGTGTTGCGTGCCGTGGAAAGCGTGCTTTCCCAGAGCATGCCGAAGCTTGAGCATATCGTCGTCGACGATGGTTCCACCGATGGCACGGAGGAGACGCTGGCCCGCATCAGCGATCCGCGGCTGATCTATGTCGGCGCGAAATGGCGAGGCGCCAACGCCGCGAGGAATGCCGGAATCGAGCGTGCGCGGGCACCGGTGGTGACATTCCTTGATTCGGACGACGTCTACCTGCCGCATCGGCTTGAGCGCACCCTGGCCCGGTTCGATGAAGATCCGGCGCTCGAAGTGCTGATCAGCTCATATGTTTCCGTGAAGGGCGGCCGCGCCACCAATTGCGTCAACCCCGAGGCCTTCGTGAGCCCCATGATGCTCGAGCGGACGCTTGTGGCGCAGACGATCTTCATCGCCGGATCCGCGATAACCGCCCGCCGCGAGGCCTTGCTGGCAATCGGCGGCTATGACAGCGACATTACCAGGATGCAGGACCGGGAGCTGCTGCTGCGCTTGGCGCGGCGGTGCGGCGCGCAATTGTCCAGGGATATCGACTGGACGAAATACAATTCGCAGAATTCGATTTCGCGCCGCCGCGGCGGCTATGTTGAAGCCTATGCGAACCTGATGGACAAGCATCCGTATATCGCCCACACCTATCCGCACATCCCGCCCTACATGGTTTCGCGGCAGATCATTGCCGATGTTCTCAGGGGCCGGATACCGGAGGCCTTCGATGGCTACATGGCCAACCGCTCGTCGAAGGCGCTTGGCTATTCGCTTCCGGAGCTGATCAACGGTTATGTCTGTGGCCGGCGTTGGCGCCGCGATCTCTATAATGAGTTTCGCGACACGTTTGGCGCCCGGCCTGCCTGATTGTCTCTCGCCCAAAAGGGCCAGCGGACTTTGAGGCAACGACATGCACGACAAGTCCCCGCGATCCTACCGGTTCCGAAAGCAGTCTACTTCTTGCGGCGGGTGGCGACAGGCGGCGGTTCGATGGCGCCAGCCCTGACGCGGGCAGGCTTCAGCGCAGGCGCGCCGGAATCCTTCACAATTGCCAAGCCGCGCGGAAAGAACTGATTGTTGTGCTGACCCCGCCCGATGTTAAGGATGGCCGCTTCCGGCAAATGCTTTTCCAGCACCAACAACACCCGCCTCAGCGTGGGGCCATCGAACGCGTCCATCGCTTCGTCAATGATCACCCATTTCGGTTTGCGCAAGGCGAGCCTTGCGAAGGCAAGCGAACGCTGTTCGTCATCGCCCAGCTCACGCTCCCAGCGGGCCGTCCGATCCAGCGAAGACGACAGTCGTCCGAGACCGACTTCGGCAAGCACCGCCGAAATCTCGGCATCGCTGGCCGGAGCAACCCCGTTCGGATGATCGAGGACCTCGCGCAGCGTGCCGGCCGGGAAATACGGGACGCGCGGCACGAAGATGGGGGCTTCTCCCGCCGGCATGCCGATCTTCCCGCTTCCCCAGGGCCACAGGCCGGCAATGGCACGGAAGAACAGCGTCTTGCCGGCGCCCGGCTCGCCGGTGATCATCACACGCTCGCCGGTTCGGATTTCGACATGCTGGTCGGCAAGCTTGGCGCATCCTTCCGGCGAGGCCACCTGGAGGTTCTCGAAAGTCATGCTGCCATTCGCGTTCTCGCTGAAGGTGATGCGTTTTTCCGTGCCATGCAGCGCATCGGTCTCGACGAGCGCGATGCGGAAGTCGGCGACGCGCATCAGCGTGGCGCGCCAGTCGGCGATGCTGCCGATGTTGTTGATGAACCAGCGCAACGAGGAGTGGACCTGGTTGAAGGCCCCTACCGCCATCATCAGCCCGCCGAAGCTGATGTCGCCGGAGAAATAGACTGGCGAGGCGACGAGGATCGGCGCCACCACGGTGATCCAGCCATAGGTGTCGGTCACCCAGGATAGGTTGATCTGGGCGGTATAGATGCGCCGCATGGCGCCCAGAACCGTGCCAAGGTCGAGTTCGAGCCGCCGCTTGGCGTCGGCCTCGCCATGGTACAGGGCGATGGCATCGACATTCTCGTTGACGCGCACCATAGAGGAGCGCAGCTCCGCTTCCCTTGTGTACCGGTCGCTGTTGAGATGGATCAGCGGTCGCCCGACCAGCCAGCTCAGCCAGGAGGCGGTGCCGGCATAGAGGAACGCGGCCCAGACCATGTAGCCCGGTATGGCCAGCGACCAGCCGTTGATGTGGAACACAAAGCCCGAAGACAGTTCCCACAGCACGCCGACGAAGGACACAAGCAGGATGAGCGACTGCAGCAGGCCGACGCCGAGATCCGTCGACAGGTCGGAAAGATGCGCCGCGTCCTGCTGCATGCGCTGGTCGGGATTGACCCCGATGGCGCCGGCATTGGCCAGCCGGAAGGCGCGCGCCGGCCGCATCCACTGGTCGATCAGGTCCAGCGTCAGCGCCTCGCGCAGCTTCAGCCGGATCATCTGGTTGAGCCACGTCTGGCCGATATTGAACACCAGAAGCCCGCCAGCGATCATTGCGAAGACAAGAAGCTGGTGCAGAAAGGCCGCCATGTCCCTGCGCGCCAGCGCGTCGTAGAAAGGCTGGTTCCAGCGATTGAGTAGCACCTGGCCGACCGATGTCGCGATGATGACGGCCATGATGCCGACCGAAGTCCACAGCAGCCACTTGCGAACCGGCGATCCCACCAGCGCCTGCTTGATCGTCGTCACCTGATCCCGCAGGCTGCTGGTTTCGACGGCCGCAACCACCGGCCGGGAGTGGACAGCGTTGTCTGGTTGATCAGCCATACCCAATGTCCTTGCGTTCAGAAGCGATGCTGAAACCAGATGAAGAAAAACGAAGACATCCGAATATCGACCAGGGTGCGCGTTGATCACGACAGATAGGTCGGGAAAGGGCGCGCGTTTCCACCATGATCACGAAGGTTTCACCCGGCGAGCCGGCGACGCCGCACCCTCCGCGCCGGCCCGGCGGCCAAGCCGCGTCGCGCCATGCGGCGACAGCACCGGCACGAAGACGCGGCGAGATGCGCGCTGGACCACCGGCACGCCCTGATAGAGCCGCTTCTGCGCCTCGACGACGATGACGCCGGAAAAGATCGGCCACAGCCGCCGACCGACGCGCTCCAGCACATTGTGGAAGCGCATCATGAAGTGCCGCCGCGACGGCGGGAAGAACAGCGCATCCGACCAGGCCGCGGGCGTGAAATTCGCCTCACGCAGCAATTCCGTCAGCTGTCCGCGTGAGAAAGGCCGTCCATTGCCGAACGGCGTATGCTCGAAGCGCGCCCAGACACCGCGCCGGTTGGGCACGACGATGACGACGCGGCCCGCCGGCGACAGCACCCGCCAGATCTCATTCAGCGTCTCGCGCGGATTCTCGACATGTTCGAGCGAATGGACGAGCAGCATGCGGTCGATGCAGGAATCGACCAGCGGCAGTTCCTCGTCGAAGACCAGGGCCGTCGCCGTCGGCCCCGTCGCCGGCCAGACCACGGCGCCCTGCGTCGCCGGCATGAAGGCGAAGACCCGTTCGGCATCGACGCCGAAACGCTCCAGCCAGGGCAAGGTATAGCCGAGGCCGACCAGCCGTTCATTGGGCACGGTGGCCCATATGGACGACAGCGCCATGGTGATCGAGCGCTCGGCGAACCGGCCGAGCGTTGTCGAATAGAAGGAACGGAGATCGACGATGTCGGAATGCATTTCAGGGATGTAGCCGTGATATCGGTCGGATTCAACAAAAGGCCCCAGGGCGTCTGGAATAGCGGATTTTGTTCGGTGCTTTCCACATGACATCGGCGCGCCGGCGCCCTATGTCTGCGGCAACAAAATGGAGAGATGCGATGGCGGTCGAAATCGAACAGTTCATGTGCCGCACCGACAATTTCGGCGTTCTGGTGCATGATCCCGAAAGCGGACAGACAGCGATCATCGATGCGCCCGAGGAAGCGGCGATCCTGGCCGCGGTCAAGCGCACCGGCTGGACGCCGACGATGATCCTGACCACGCATCACCATCTCGACCACGTCGAGGCCAATCTGGCGCTCAAGGAGCGCTTCAAGCTGCGTATCGTCGGCCCGGAAGCGGAAAAGGCCAAGATCCCCGGCATCGACGAAACGGTCGAAGAGGGTTCCGTGCTTCATCTCGGCGATGAACGCATCGAAGTGATCGCCACCCCAGGCCACACCGCCGGCCACGTCTCCTATTACCTGCCGGCATCGAAGGTGGCGTTCACAGCCGACACGCTGTTTGCGCTGGGTTGCGGGCGGCTGTTCGAATGCAAGCCGCCGGTGATGTACGAATCGCTAAAGAAACTTGCCGCACTTCCTGCTGCCACCGTTATCTATTGCGGCCACGAATACACCCTCGCCAACGCCCGTTTCGCGCTGACCATCGACCCGACCAATTCGGCCTTGAGGGAGCGTGCCGCCCGGATCGAGGCGCTGCGGGTCGACAACAAGCCGACGCTGCCGACCACGATCGGCGAGGAACTGTCGACCAATCCTTTCCTGCGCTGGCACGATCCGGCGATTCGCAAGCATCTCGGCATGGAAAGGGCTGGGGATGCCGAAGTGTTCGCCGAGATCCGCAAGCGCAAGGACAATTTCTGAGCGCCATGCTATGCATGCCGCCCAAAAATGACCTCGGCTTTGGGAAACGACATGCATAAAAAGCAAAGACCTAAAAGGCGCCGCATCGGTCCGTCTCAACGCCGCGCGCTTTAGCCTTCGACAGATGAACAGCTCAGCGGAAATCATCGCGACGCTCGGACTGAAGCCGCATCCGGAGGGCGGCTGGTACACGCAGACCTTTCGCGATGAAGCCGGCGGTGCGCGCGGCCATTCGACCGCCATCTATTTCCTGCTGGAGCAGCATCAGGTTTCGGCCTGGCATCGGGTCAGGGACGCCGCCGAGGTCTGGCATTTCCATGCCGGCGCGCCGCTGGCATTGTCGATGTGGGAAGAAAGCAGCCCGAGGGACAACCAGGTGATCGAGCAGGTTCTCGGCATCGACCTCGCGGCGGGCGAACGGCCGCAGATCGTCGTGCCGGCGGGCTGGTGGCAATCGGCGCGCAGCCTGGGCGAATGGACCCTGGTCGGCTGCACGGTCGCGCCGGGCTTTGATTTCGCCGCCTTCGAACTGGCCGAACCGGGCTGGCAGCCGAAGCCAATTTAGCCCAGCAGGAACCCGAGTGTGATCGCCAGTTGGGCGGCATAGTATAAAACCCAGACAGCAAAACGCATCCAGGCGCGATGCGGCGAGATGGCTGCAACCAGGAATTTTTCCGTGGCCAGCAGCCCGTCCGAGGCCATGAACAGCACGGCGCCGCCAATCACCCAGGCGTTGCCTGTCGTCAGCGCCGCCATGCCCATCGCCAGGATTGCCGCGACATAGACGGCGATCGGAAGACGCAAGCCGGGACCGACGCGGCGCCAGAGCGCGGCCAGCATGACGATCGCGAACACCGCCATTGCCAGTGCGGTCGCGCCCCGCCAGGATTCGGCGCCAAGCACATCCAGCCCGCCGCCGCTGCGCAGGAACAGCACGATGTAGACGATGTGGGCGACGAGAAAACTCGCCAACCCGCCGAGAAACGGCTTTTCGCCATCGCGCGACAGGAAGGCATCGCCCGCCGCGCTGAGCGCAAGCGCGGAGACCAGCATCAGCGGGCCGCCCTGCATTGCGGCGAGCACGGCAAGCATGGCGACGGCGAGCGTCTTTGCCGCCGAGCGGGCGAGCGTCGGCGACGTGCCTGATGTGAAGGCGTAGATCACCGCCGCCACCAGTGAGAAGATCAGCGTCGCATTGGCATTGGCGTCGATGCCGCCGGCAAACGGCATCGTCATGCCCCGGCTCCGCCTTCGGATGCCCGGGCTCCGCCTTCGGATGCCCCAGTTCCGCTTTCAGATGCCTTGGCTCCGCTCTCGGCCGCCGCCGGCTTGCGCAGGAACAGCGATTTTGCCGCCAGGGCCGCGCCACCGGTGATCAGCACGCAGGCGGCGAGGATGCGCAGCGACGGCTCGGCGACGCCGGCCGCGATCAGCACCAGCGTCGACAGCAGCGGCGCCGCATAGCTTGCCGCACCTAGCACCTGGATGTTGCCGCGCTTGACGCCGATGTCCCAGGCGTAGAAGGCCGCGCCCACCGGCATCAGGCCGAGCCCAAGCACGGCCAGCCACTGGCCGGCGCCGTCCGGCAGCACCGTCTGTTCCAGCGCCAGATGGCACACGAGCGACAGTACGGCGGTCGCCGCGCAGAACCAGGTGACGATGCTGGTCGGCACCGAGGGAAAACGCCGCGACAGGAGCGAATAGGACGACCACAGCACCGCGCAGACGGCGGCCATGGCATAGCCGAATGTGTAGCGCGCATCGAAGGCGAGGCCACCGCTTTTGGTGACGATGAGCACCGTGCCGGCAAGGCCGAGCAGCGCGCCGACGACATGGTTCCAGGCCAGTTTCTCGCCCGGCATCAGCGCCGAACCGAGCACGATCAGCAGCGGCCACAGATAGGCGATCAGGCTTGCCTCCACCGCCGGTGCGTTGCGCAGCGCCGTGAAATAGAAGAAGTGGTAGCCGAACAGGCCGGCAATGCCGACCAGCCAGACCTGCGGCGGTATCTTCCGGCTCTTGTCGGCGGCTGGCATGAACAGCCGAGCGACAAACCCGACCCCGGTGCCGATAGAGAATGTGATCGCCGATAGAAGAAACGGCGGCACCTTGCCGGACGCGTCGGTAAGCAATGCCAGCAGCGCCCACATGGCGACCGCCGAAAAGCCGATCAGTGTAGCGCGCGCCATTTCCTCTCCCGTGGCGCGCCCTCTTCCGTCGTGAGAGCGTGCCTATTGTACCGCTTCGAAACGCCTGGCGCTGATGGTCAAGGTGCCGATCTGCGTTCCAACCGTGGCGTGGATCGGCGCATATACCCCGGTTTGGCCGAGTGGCGCAAACGTCACCATCATCCGGCTTTTATCCTTGAGATAGTTGAGCGCCTTGCGACCCTTGCGGTAGCCTGCCACCGGCTCGAAACCCATCCGGCAGGTAACGGTGTCGCCCTTGTAGCCCGGCACCGAGATCGTTCCTTTCGAAGCGTAGCTGAGCGTCAGGTTGGCGCGCATCTCGCCGTCGTAAAGCCTCACGGTACGGCCGCAGACCTTGTCGAGACTGTCGGCATGGATGACGGTCGCGGCCATCGGGTCCAGCACCGATGCCAGATCGCCGGCCCCGAGCGGCACCCAGCTCTTGGGGTCGCGCTTGCCAGGTGCCGGGATGACCTGCGTCGAGGTCACGTTGCCATTGGCGAAGCGGATGTCGATCGCCGACACCTTCTTGCCGGAGGTGTAGTCGGCGCGGAACGCCTGCGGCACCATCTTCTGGCCCGAAATCGTGCCTTTGGACGAGATCGTGCCGCGCGTGTCGTCGAACAGCCTGGCCAGACCCGCCGCCGAGACGCTGCCGTTGATCGAATAGACGCCGTTCTCATAGCGGCTGGAAAAGGTCGATCTCGCAATCGACAGGCCGAGGAACGAGACCGTGTACTCGCCCTTGAAAGACTGCGGCGAAGTGGCGGACGCAGCCGATGGCAAGGCGGTGGCAAGCATGGCGGCAAGGGCGGAAGACGAACGAAGCATGGCGGGATCGGTCCTCGATCTTTTCGGCCGGAGGCGGGCAACTCCGGCTTGGCATGTCCCTATGGGACCGCTTATAGGGTGAATTCCGGCCTTAATGTGAAATGCATGCCGCATGGGCGAAGGACCGGAGCTTGACGCATTGGCGAAATGCAACTATGGAACGCCAACTTTTTCCATAAGGCCGCCTGACCAGAACCGCGCGCCACCCGGCGTGGGCACAAAGGTTTGGCAGGTCACGAGAGAACTGAAGGTTAGAACCATGTCCCGCACCTGCGAACTCACTGCCAAGGCAGTCCAGACCGGCAACAATGTGAGCCACGCCAACAACAAGACCAAGCGTCGCTTCCTGCCGAACCTCGTCAACGTGACGCTGATCTCGGAAGCGCTGAACCAGAATGTGCGCCTGCGCATCTCGGCCAACGCGCTGCGTTCGGTCGAACATCGCGGCGGCCTCGATGCCTTCCTGGCCAAGGCCGACGTCAAGGAACTGTCGCAGCGCGCGCGTCTCCTGAAGAAGCAGATCGCCAAGAAGCTGGCCGAGCAGGCCGCCGCCTGACATCGTTTAAAGGCGGGGGACGACCGCCCCGGCCAACCACTTGTTGGCCTTGGGCATCGGAACGAAATCCGCAAGGGTTCTGCAATCCGATGCTCAACTACGAAGCGAGCGATGCCCGCTTGGGCCTGATGCTCCGCTGGTTCCATTACCCAGGATAAAAAAATGACTTCCTTCTCGCGATACCTGCCCTTTGTGGCCGCCATGGCGCTTGTCGTCGTGGCATCGAACATCCTCGTGCAGTTCCCCATGCAGGGCCAGATCGGCGGCCTGTCGCTGGCTGACCTGCTCACCTGGGGCGCTTTCACCTATCCCTTCTCCTTCCTGGTCACCGACCTCGCCAACCGCCGCTATGGGCCTGCGGTAGCGCGCAGGATCGTCTTTGTCGGCTTCATGACGGCGGTGGTCTGCTCCATCCTTGTGCCGCCCTTCCTGTTCCGCCACGGCTTCATCGAATTCGAGACCGCCGCCGACCGGCTGGTGCGCATCGCGGCCGCTTCCGGCGCGGCGTTCCTCTCCGCGCAATTGCTCGATGTCACCGTGTTCAACCGGCTGCGTCGGCAGAGCTGGTGGCGGGCGCCGATCGTCGGCACGCTGGTCGGCTCGGTGTTCGACACCATGGTCTTCTTCACCGTCGCATTCTCGGCCGCTTTCGCCTTTGCTGGCCCCAACGATAGTTTTGCGCTCGAGACGGCGCCGCTGATGGGGGTCTTCCATGTCGAGGCCATGCGCTGGGTTTCCTGGGCGCTCGGCGACCTCAGCGTGAAGCTGATCATCGCCGTGGTCGCGCTCATACCCTACCGGCTGCTCGCCGCCCGCTGGAACCAGCCGGCGGTCGCGGTTTAAGAAATGATCCCGAACCGAAGGTCCGCGTCAGCGAGACTTGGCGTCCGGTTTTCGGAAAAGATCATGATCAGACAAAGCCGATCATCCCCTGGGTCCAGCTCGATACCGCAAAGACCCCGGATGGTGCGCAGGAGCTTCGCCTCAAGCGGCGTGGCGCCGAATTCTCGATCATGCTCGGCACCAACGAGCTGATGAACAGCCGCCTCAGCGGCTCCGAGCAGGCACTGGCGAAACTGTCTTGCCAGAAGATTGCGAGCCATCGGCGGCCAAGGGTCCTGATCGGCGGACTTGGCATGGGCTTCACTCTGCGCGCCGCCCTCGCCGAGCTGGCCAACGACGCCGAAATCACTGTCGCGGAACTGGTGCCGGCTGTCGTCGCCTGGGCGCGCGGCCCGATGGCCGAAATGTTTGGCGGCTGTCTCGACGACCCTCGCGTCACCATCCAGGAGACCGATGTCGGGCAACTGATACGCTCTAAACCTGCAGCCTGGGACGCGATCCTGCTCGATGTCGACAATGGCCCCGAAGGCATCGTCCACAAGGGCAATGACGCCCTCTACAGCCTGGCAGGCCTCGGCACCGCCCGCACCGCCCTTAAGCCGGGCGGCGTGCTGGCGGTGTGGTCGCAGGGGCCGGACGCTGGCTTCACGCGGCGGCTGAAGCAGGCAGGCTTCACGATCGAAGAGGTCAACACGCGCGCCAACGGCAAGCGTGGCGCGCGTCATGTCATCTGGATCGCGACCAATGGTCTGCGTATGGCCAACGAGCGCATGCCGTAACCAATCTCAATCCTGGTGCAGGATGAATTCCAGATAAAGGTTGCGCTGCAGGATCGAGTGGTTGTCGTCGGAGATCAGCGACACCATCAACGCGCCGTCATCGCGGGTCCACACGTCGAGCCCTTCCATATTGTCGATCTGGTAGCCCATGTCGGCTTCCAAAAGCACCGGCCCGTCGGCGATGGCACCCTTCTCCACGCTCTCGCCATGGATGCGTCGCAGCCGCATCTTGAGGCCGCCCGCCATGGTAAAACTGCGCTCCAGCAGCAACAGGTCGCCATCCGGCAGGAAGGCGCCATCGGTGATGTCGAAATCATCGTTGCGCTTGATGGTGAAGACACCCTTGTGCGGCCCTCCGATGATGGCGGCATAGATGTTGCCTGATTTGTCGAGGCTTTGCTCAGAGACCACGACCAGACCGCCCTGGTGTTGGCCGTTAGCATTGGCATGAGCGACGGTTTCGAAGCCGCGGTTCTGCCGCAACTCCTGCACCGGAATCAGGAAATCCAGCTGTTTGAATGGCGCCTTCATATCGCTGGGGTCGATGTTGAACTGGGCGACGCGATGATTGCGCTCGAAACCGACGGTGGCGATGCCCTCCTGGACCGCGAGGCCTTCTGCATCGACTTCCCATTTCTCGTCGATTGGCTGGCCGCTCTGGTCGACCATCTGCTGCAAACGGAAGTTCTGGACGCCCACGGGCCGTCTGTCGGCGTCGCGGGCCACCGTACCGAGGAACCAGTAACCGGTGTCGGCCACGCCGATGAAATCGCCCCCTGCTTTCAGGAAGCGGAACGCTGACAGCCCCCCGAAATCGCGCGATGGCGAGATCAGTTCCAACCCGCCGACGAATTCGAGCGGACCGAACTGTTTCTCGTCATGTCCTATTCTGAACTGGCTTATTGGTCTTGCCGAGACCGCGACCGGCTCGACCGAAGCCGGCCCGCTGGCAGTCGCCGGCGAAAGGACCACGCTGGCGAGCGCGCAAGCGGCGAGAACCGTTTGCCGAAAGCCGCCCGGTGAAAAGATCATCCGGCGCGCCGGATGCCGCCGCGCCGCGTGTCGCGCGCGCTTTCCTCGGCAAACAGCGAGGCCAGTTGCTCGGTCATGGCGCCGGCCAGTTCCTCGGCATCGACGATGGTGACGGCACGCCTGTAATAGCGCGTGACGTCATGGCCGATGCCGATGGCCAGCAATTCCACCGGCGAGCGCGTCTCGATCAGTTCGATGACGGCGCGCAGATGGCGCTCGAGATAATTGCCCGGATTGACCGACAGCGTCGAATCGTCGACCGGCGCGCCATCGGAGATCATCATCAGGATCTTGCGCTGTTCGGGGCGGGCGATCAGGCGGTTGTGCGCCCACAGCAGCGCTTCGCCGTCGATGTTTTCCTTGAGCAGGCCTTCGCGCATCATCAGGCCGAGATTGCGCCGCGCCCGCCGCCACGGATGGTCCGCCGATTTATAGATGATGTGGCGCAGATCGTTGAGGCGGCCCGGGTTCGGCGGCTTGCCGTCCTTCAGCCACTTCTCGCGCGCCTGTCCGCCCTTCCAGGCCCTTGTGGTGAAGCCGAGGATCTCGACCGAGACGCCGCAACGTTCCAGCGTGCGCGCCAGAATGTCGGCGCACGTAGCGGCAACCGTGATCGGCCGGCCGCGCATGGACCCCGAATTGTCGAGCACCAGCGTCACCACCGTGTCGCGGAACTTGGTGTCGCGCTCCTGCTTGAAGGACAGCGGCTGCATCGGATCGATGACGACGCGCACCAGCCGCGCCGGGTCGAGATAGCCTTCTTCCAGGTCGAAATCCCACGACCGGTTCTGCTGCGCCATCAGGCGGCGCTGCAGGCGGTTGGCAAGCCGCCCGACAACGCCCGACAGATTGGCAAGCTGCTTGTCGAGGAAGGCGCGCAACCGGTCGAGTTCTTCCTCCTCGCAAAGCTCCTCGGCGCCGACCGTCTCGTCGAAAGCGGTGGTGAAGACCTTGTAGTCGATTTCCTTCGGCAGGTTGGTGAAGGGATTGTCGTTGCGCCGCGCCTCGCCGGGCGTCTCGGCATCGGCATCATCATCGTCGGACAGATCGTCGGCGGTGGCGTCGGAGGCTTCCGTCTCGGCCGACTGCTCGTCATCGGCGGACGCCTCGGCATCCTCGGACTGCGATTGCTCGGAGCCGGAATCGTCCTCGCCGCCCTCCTCGCTCTGCTCCTCGCCTTGCGGCTGGTTGTCGTCATTGTCCTCGGAGTCTTCCGTCTCCTGGTCGTCGCCGAGTTCCTCGGCCATCTCCATGGAGGCGAGCATATCGCGCACGACCCGGGCAAAGGCTTGCTGGTCGTCCAGCTTGGCCGAAAGCCCGTCGAGGTCGGCGCTGGCCTTTTCCTCGACCCAGGGCCGCCAGAGTTCGACCAGCCGCTCGCCGCTCTTCGGGATGGGGCGGCCGGTCAGCTTCTCGCGCACCATGAGCGCAAGCGCTTCCTCGATCGGCGCGTCGGCCTTGTCCTTGACGTCAACGAGGTTGGCCTTGGCGTATTTGTCTTCCAGCATCGAGCCGATATTGTCGGCGACGCCCTGCATGGCGCGGCTGCCGATCGCCTCGACGCGGGCCTGTTCGACCGCGTCGTAGATCGCACGGGCCGCCTTGCCTTCCGGCGCCAGCCTGGTGTGGATGCGCACATCATGGCAGGCGCGCTTCAGCGCCATGGAATCGCCAAGCCCGCGGGTGATGGCGATATCGGTCTTCGACGCCTTCTTCGGCAACTCTGGCAAGCGCGCGCGGCTGCCGGCGAGCGCCGGCCTGTCCTTGGCGAAGCCGACTTCCATGTCCTTGTCGCCGGCAATGGCGCGCATGCAGACGGTGACGGCGCGCTTGAAGCTGTCGGCTTCAGACCCCGTCTTCGACTTGTTGCGCGTGTTGTCGCCCGGACCCGCCATCGAGGCTCGCTTAGCCCAGCACCACGTTGGCGGCGCTCTCGGGCAGATCCTCGCCGAAGGCGCGCTGGTAGAACTCGGCTACCACCGAGCGCTCGAGCTCGTCGCACTTGTTGAGGAAGGTCAGCCGGAAGGCCATGCCGATATTGCCGAAGATCTCGGCATTCTCGGCCCAGGTGATGACGGTGCGCGGGCTCATCACGGTCGACAGGTCGCCATTGATGAAGGCCGAGCGCGTCATGTCGGCGACGCGCACCATCTTGTTGACGATGTCCTTGCCCTTGCCGTCGCGATAGTGCTTGGCCTTGGCCAGCACGATGTTCACTTCATTGTCGTGCGGCAGGTAGTTGAGCGTTGTGACGATCGACCAGCGATCCATCTGCGCCTGGTTGATCTGCTGCGTGCCGTGATAGAGGCCGGTGGTGTCGCCCAGGCCAACCGTATTGGCGGTCGAAAACAGCCGGAACGCCGGATGGGGACGGATGACCCGGCTCTGGTCGAGCAGCGTCAGCCGGCCCGACGATTCCAGCACGCGCTGGATGACGAACATCACGTCCGGACGACCGGCGTCATATTCATCGAAGCAGAGCGCGACATTGTGCTGATAGGCCCAGGGCAGGATGCCGTCGCGGAACTCGGTGACCTGCAGCCCGTCCTTGACGACGATCGCGTCCTTGCCGACGAGATCGATGCGGCTGACGTGGCTGTCGAGGTTGACGCGCACGCAGGGCCAGTTGAGGCGCGCCGCGACCTGCTCGATATGGGTCGACTTGCCCGTGCCATGATAGCCCGAGACCATGACCCGGCGGTTATAGGCGAAGCCGGCGAGGATCGCCAACGTCGTCGCCTTGTCGAACAGATAGTCGGGATCGACATCGGGCACATGCTCGCTGGTGACCGAATAGGCCGGCACCACCATCTTGGAGTCGAAGCCGAATTTCTCCTTCACCGACACCGTCGTGTCGGGCAGGTTGGCGATGTCGCGATCGACCTTGTTCATATCTCTCAACGTCTCCACGGGCGAAACGTCCCGTTTCGCCGGCAATCGATTTTGTTCGGGGGCGGTCTTAAAGCCTTTTCCACCCTTATGAAAGTTGGAAAACGACACAAACCATAGGGTCGCTCAGCACAGGCCTGCCTGTTTGAGCACGCGATAGGCTTGCAGCACATCGCGGAACCGGTCTTCCGAACCTCTGTCGCCGCCATTCGCATCCGGATGGTGACGCTTCACCAGTTCCTTATAGCGCGCCTTGATATCCTTGCCAGTCGCCTTTGTATCAAGGCCAAGCGTTTCCAGCGCCTTGGCCTCAAGCGGCTTGGCCTTGCGCTCGCGCGCCTCGCGCGGATCCTTCGGTCCCTTGAACAGGTCGAACGGGTCGCGCATGCGGTTGTAGTACCCGGCGCGGCCGGACCGCATCTGCGCCATATCGGGCGACGAACGCGTCGAGGCGCCGTTGATGCCCATTTTCCAGGTCGGCCGGTGGCCGGTCATCGCCTCCTTCTGGAAACGCGCCACCTCGGTGTCCGGCACACCGGAGAAGTAGTTGAAGCCCTTGTTGTACTCGCGCACATGGTCGAAGCAGAAGCGGAAATATTCGCCCTCCTTCATGCGCCCGACCGGCGCGCGATGGGTGCCCGGCTCCTTGCAGCCATCCCATTGGCAGATCGGCGAGTGCGACTTCACCTCCGCGTCCTTCTCCTGGCGGATGCGAATCTTCTCGAAATATTTGGGATACGGCTTCATCTCACCCATTTATGGGGCGTTCGCAGATGCGAAACAAGAATTGACATTTTCTCGATGATCGCCCTAACCGCTGAATCGCGGCTTAAAAGCGGACGAACGATCCATTTTGTTCGAATGATCTATTTGTTGAAGCGTTGCAGCGGCCCCAGGCTGACGCACCAGCCATATGTGGTGAAGGGAGATGGCGATGTCCATACAGGCGACCATGGAAGACAAGCTCAACAAGGCATTTTCGCCCGAGCGGCTGGTCATCATCAACGAAAGCCACCTCCATGCCGGCCATCACCATCATGGCTCCGACCATCACGGCGCCTATGACGGCACTGGCGAGACGCATTTTCGCGTCCGCGTCGTCGCGTCCGCCTTTGCCGGCATGAGCCGCATCGACCGCCACCGCGCCGTCAACGAACTGCTTGCCGACGAATTGAAGGCCGGTGTGCATGCGCTGGCGATCGAACCGGCGGCTCCCGGCGAAAAGACCCGCTGGTAGGTCGTTCAGCCGGCGACCTACGGCTCGCCTTTCGCAAACGGTCAGATCAGCGCTTCGATGAGGAACGGACCGCGCCGCGACAAGGCGCTGTCCAGGAGCGCATCGAACCGCTCGCATGTGTCGGCGCGCGCCGCCTCCACGCCCATGCCTTTAGCCAGCGAAACCCAGTCCAGCGCCGGCTGGTCGAGGTCGAGCATGCGCCTGGCATTCTCGCCGATGGCATTCACGCCGACATTGCGCATCTCGCCATGCAGGATCGCGTAGGTCCGGTTCGAAAAGACGATCGTCACCACGTCGAGATTTTCCCGCGCCTGCGTCCACAGGCCCTGCACCGTGTACATGCCGCTGCCGTCGGCTTCGAGATTGATCACCTTGCGGTCGGGACAGGCGATCGCGGCTCCGGTTGCCATCGGAATGCCGCCGCCGATCGATCCGCCCGTGCCCATCATGTAATCGTGCGGCGCCGCGAATGCCGACAGCGCGAAGAAACGGCGCGCCGAGGTAACCGCCTCATCGCAGACGATTGCGTTGTCCGGCAGCTTGCGCGCCACCGACAGCGCGATGGCATCGTCCGTCAGCGTGCCGCTCGGCGCTGCCTCCTCCGGAAAGGCGGTCGCGAACATCGTCTGCTGTTGCGACGGCCGGACGCCGAGTTCATCACCCAGTGCCTCCAGCGCCGCATGCAGATCATCGCCATGGGTGGCCAACGTCAGCACCTGGCAGTCTTCACGCACAAGCCGTCCGGGCTTTCCCGGATAGGCGAAGAAGGCGACCGGCTCTCGCGCGCCGACCAGCACCAAAACGTCGATATCCCTCAGCAATGCCGTCGCCGCATCGATTGGATAGGGAATGCGTGTCGGCGCCACGCGCCCACGCCCGCGTTGCATCCGCGCGATAAGCACCTCGCTGAACAGACGGACATCGCAAGCTGTAGATATCTGGCCCGCGAGTTCTAGCGCATCGGCCCGTGCGGCCTGCCCGCGGACGATCATGCCGACACGGCCTGGAGCGCTCCGGATCGCGGCGGCGACCTTGCGCACGGCGTCCATGTTTACGGCCGGCGGCGGCGGAAGGACGACCTTGCCCGACGGGGCCAGGGCAGCGTCGCCCCAGGCAGCATCAGCCGGCAGGATCAGCGTCGTGACCCCCGGCGGCGTGAGCGAGGCGCGAAAGGCCGCCTCCGTCGCCGGTTGGACATCGGCCGGCCCTTCGATGCGGCGAACCCATTTGGACATCGGCGCCGCAAGGCCTTCGATGTCGCTGGTGAGCGGCGCGTCGAGCGGC
Organism: Mesorhizobium sp. B2-4-15; assembly: GCF_006658505.1. Classification (GTDB taxonomy): domain Bacteria; phylum Pseudomonadota; class Alphaproteobacteria; order Rhizobiales; family Rhizobiaceae; genus Mesorhizobium. The sequence goes on along the minus strand of NZ_VFUZ01000001.1, from coordinate 326,876 downwards.
AGGTGATAGGAAGCATGGTCACCGACGATGTTGATCATCGGGCTGAACGCACGCCGGGCATTGTGCATATTGGCCAGCCCATTGGCGAGGCCCGGGCCTGTGTGCAGCAGCGTCGCGGCGGGACGATCGGTCATGCGCGCATAGCCGTCGGCGGCACCGGTCACGACGCCCTCGAACAGTCCGAGCACGCAGCGCATTTCAGGCTTGCGGTCGAGCGCGGCCACAAAATGCATCTCGGAGGTGCCGGGATTGGCGAAGCAGACCGTCACATCATTGGCCAGCAGCACGTCGCACAGGACATCGGCACCGTTCATGCAATTTTCTCCCGCTCACAATCGAGGAGCAATTCCAGGAAAAGCGTGAAGCGGTTTTCCGTCCGGAGTTGCGTCAAGACAAACAGATAGCGCAATTGCACCCACGGACGTCGGCGCGGCAATATCCCGCCGCCGCTTTTGCCATGATCCAGTGACAGAGGGGGCGGACGGAAATCGGCAGGGATCAGCCGACCGTCGATTTCAGGAACGCCAGCGCGGCGGCGGTCAACGCGTCGCCGTCTTCGCCGAAATCGCGGTTGATCGACATATGCGTGTAGGCGCTGCCGTCGAACAGCGTCACTTGCGTGCCCGTGGCGCGCAGGCGCTCGGCGAAAGCCTTGGAGTCCCGGTCACGGCCCTCGGCGCGGGAGTAGGCAATGAAGGTCGGCGGATGCTTGCGGCCGTCGACATAGCTGGTCGGCGACAATGCCGCCCATTGCGAGGGATCGGAAAAGACCCGGGCATAGGCCCTCATCATGCCGCCGTTTTTCTGGAGCGCCGCAAGATCATAGGCCCTGGTGTCGTCGAGGATGAGCGCCGCCACGCCAGGCAATCCGCCGCGCATGCCGGTCAAGGCAATCAGATGGCAGCCGGCCGAATGACCCATGCCGACGATGCGGCTGGGATCGCCGCCAAGCCGGGCGATGTTGGCCCTGACATAGGCATAGGCCTTTTCGACGTCGCCGGCCTGGGTCGCGACATCGGCTTGCGGCAGCATGCGGTAGTCGATCGAGACGAAGCAGAACCCATTGGCGAGCAGGAAGGCCGGCTTGGCGTTCACCTGCGTACGTTTGCCGAACTGCCAGGTGCCGCCATGGACGAAAAAGACGACCGGCAAGCCCCTGGCGCCATCGGGCGCATAGATGTCGAGCTTGGCCGGCCCGTAGTCGAAGGTCCTTGGCACCGGGCCGCGCAACGCGGCCGACCCGCGCCGTGGCAGCATCGTCGCCATCGAAGCCAGGACAAATCTTCGTCGGTCAATCATTCATGTTCCCGCCATCTCTCCTGTTCCTGGCACGCGTTGCAACGCATGGGCCGCCTCCCGGTTTCATGCGCAAGCGCACGAACTCCCCTCGATGTGAAGGGAACAACAATGCGTTCCGACAGTTGAATAGGTAAGTGGCCGTTCGACAGCCGGAAACGGCTCTGAGGGTAAGCATCATGCGTGAGAACCAGTCTGACGTCTTCAATCTGTTCTCAGAGATTTATACCAAGGCGGCTCAGGAGGAGATCAGTCTCCAGCAATATCTCCTGGCCTGCCGCGAAGACAAGTCGATGTACGCCTCGGCCCCCGAGCGCATGGTCGAGGCGATTGGCGAGCCGAACCTCGTCGACACCAGCAAGGATGAGCGGCTCGGGCGCATCTTCTCCAACCGCACCGTCAAGATCTATCCCTCCTTCTCCGACTTCTATGGAATGGAAGATACGATTGAGCGGATCGCCGGGTATTTCCGCTATGCCTCGCAGGGACTGGAGGAGCGCAAGCAGATCCTCTACCTTCTCGGCCCTGTCGGGGGCGGCAAATCCTCTCTTGCCGAACGGCTGAAGAAACTGATGGAGGAAAGACCGATCTTCACGCTGAAGGTCGGCAACCAGATCAGTCCGATTTTCGAATCACCGCTTGGCCTTTTCCATCCTGACCGCATGGGCGACCTGCTGGAGGACAAATATGGCATAGCCCGGCGCCGCCTCAACGGACTTATCTCGCCCTGGGCGGCCAAGCGGCTCGACGAACTGTCCGGCGACATTTCCAAATTCAGCGTCGTCAAGCTGATGCCGTCGAGGCTGCGCCAGATCGCGATCGCCAAGACCGAGCCCGGCGACGAGAACAACCAGGATGTCTCGGCCCTAGTCGGCAAGGTCGACATCAGACAGCTGGAAAATTTCAGCCAGTCCGATCCGGACGCCTATTCCTATAGCGGCGGCCTGAACCGGACCACCCAAGGCCTGCTCGAATTCGTCGAGATGTTCAAGGCGCCTATCAAGGTCCTGCATCCGCTGCTCACCGCGACGCAGGAAGGCAGCTACAATGGCACCGAGAATTTCGGCGCCTTCCCCTATCAGGGCATCATCATTGCCCATTCGAACGAGTCGGAGTGGCAGCAGTTCAAGAACAACAAGAACAACGAGGCCTTTCTCGACCGCATTCTGGTGGTCAAGGTGCCTTATTGCCTGCGCATCACCGAAGAACGGCATATCTACGAGAAGCTGTTGCGCGAGAGTGAACTGGCGGGCAGCCCCTGCGCGCCTGAGGTGCTGGACATTCTCAGCCGGTTCACGGTCTCGACCCGTCTTGCGGCGCATGAAAATTCGCCGCTCTACACCAAGATGCGCGCCTATGACGGCGAAAACCTCAAAGAGGTCGATCCCAGGGCCAAGTCGGTCCAGGAATATCGCGACGCCGCGGGGGTCGACGAGGGCATGACCGGCGTAAGCACACGTTTTGCTTTCAAGATCCTGTCGCAGACATTCAACTACGACACCAACGAGGTCGCGGCGGACCCCGTGCATCTGATGTATATTCTTGAAGAGGCGATCAAGCGCGAGCAGTTCCCGAAGGAGACGGAAGCTGCCTATCTCGAATTCATCAAGTCGGAACTCGCGGCGCGCTATGCCGAGTTCATCGGCCATGAAATCCAGAAGGCTTATCTGGAATCGTACAGCGAGTATGGCCAGAACCTTTTCGACCGCTACATCGCCTATGCCGACGCCTGGATCGAGGACCAGGACTACAAGGATCCCGACACGGGACAGATCCTCAACCGTGAGATTCTGGACAAGGAATTGTCGCAGGTCGAGAAGCCGGCCGGCATCGCCAATCCCAAGGACTTCCGCAACGAAGTGGTCAAGTTCACGCTACGGGCACGAGCGCGTAATCATGGCCGCAACCCGTCCTGGACAAGCTACGAAAAGCTGCGCGAAGTCATCGAAAAGCGCATGTTCGGCCAGGTCGAGGACCTGCTGCCGGTGATCAGCTTCGGCTCCAAGCAGGACAGTGTCACGGAAAAGCGCCACAATGAATTCGTGCAGCGCATGGTGGAACGCGGATATACGGAGCGGCAGGTGCGCCGGCTTGTCGACTGGTACATGCGCGTGAACAAGGCGGGTTGAGGCAAGCCCGAACGCTTCCATGCCGATCTTTATCGACCGCCGCCTGAATCCGAAGGACAAGAGCCTGGGCAATCGCCAGCGCTTCCTCAAGCGTGCGCGCGAGGAACTCAAGCGAAGCATCCGCGACAAGGTCCGCGAGGGCCGCATCGCGGAGGTCGGCCGCGAGCATGCCGTGCCCATGCCGCATAAGGACACCAGCGAGCCGGTGTTCAGCGATGCCGGAAACAGCGGCCGACGCCAGCACGTCCTGCCCGGAAACAGGACTTACATTTCCGGGGATCTGATCCCCAAGCCCGGGCGGGGAGGCATGGGCTCCTCCGCTCCCGGAAACAAGGAATCCGAAGACGATTTTCGTTTCGTGCTGTCGCGCGAGGAGGTTCTCGACCTCTTCTTCGAGGATCTGGAATTGCCAGATCTGGTCAAGCTCAATCTCAAGCAGATACTGACGTTCAAGCCGAAGCGGGCGGGCTTCGCGTCCAGCGGCTCGCCGACCAACATCAATGTCGGCCGCACCATGCGCAACAGCCATGGCCGCCGCATCGCGCTTCGGCGTCCCAAACAGGCGCAGTTGGACGCGATCGCCATGCAGATCGCCATGCTGGAAGCACAACCGCCCGACACGGCAAGGCGCGAGCGGATCGCGGCTTTGCGCGAGGAATTCGACCGGCTGGAACGTCGCCGCAGGCGAGTTGCCTATGTCGATCCGGTCGACATCCGCTTTAATCGTTTCGACCCGCAGCCACAGCCCAATGCCAGCGCCGTCATGTTTTGCTTGATGGATGTGTCCGGATCCATGGGAGAGCGCGAAAAAGATCTGGCCAAACGCTTCTTCGTGCTGCTGCACCTGTTCCTGACGCGCCGTTATGAGAGGACGGACATCGTGTTCATTCGACACACTCACGAGGCCCAGGAGGTGGACGAACAGACGTTCTTCTATCACACCCAGAGCGGCGGCACCGTCGTTTCCACGGCACTTGAGGAAATGCATCGCATCATCAAACAGCGCTACCCGGCCACGGAGTGGAACATCTATGCCGCCCAGGCGTCCGACGGCGACAATTTCGCCACCGACTCCGAGCGCTGCATAGAGCTTCTCGGCGGCAAGCTCATGCGCCTGTGCCAGTATTTCGCCTATGTGGAGATCATCGATGAACGCGAGAGCCATATTTTCGGTTCGACCGAAAACGGGACCTCGCTCTGGCGCGCCTACAGCACTGTCGATGGAAAATGGCCAAATTTCCAGATGAAGCGCATTGCTGCTCCGAGCGACATCTATCCGGTCTTTCGCGAGCTCTTCGCCAGGCAGCCGGCACTGCGCAAAAGCGCATAAGGACAAGGCGGATGGGCACTCCAGCGCGCAAATCCGAATTGCTCTTTTCCGGGGCGGACTGGGACTTCAAGAAACTGTCGCGGGTCTACGACGAGATCGAAGCGCTTGGGATGGAAGAGCTTCGCCTAGACGTTTACCCCGTGCAGATGGAGGTCATTTCCTCCGAGCAGATGCTCGACGCCTATTCCTCGGTCGGTATGCCGCTGATGTATCAGCATTGGTCGTTCGGCAAGCATTTCCTCTACAACGAGCTTCTCTACCGCAAAGGCAGACGTGGGCTGGCCTATGAATTGGTCATCAACTCGAATCCCTGCATCGTCTACCTCATGGAGGAAAACACGATGGCGTTGCAGGCCCTGGTGACGGCCCATGCCGCGCTTGGACACAATCACTTCTTCAAGAACAATCATCTCTTCCGGCAATGGACGGACGCAGGGGGAATTCTGAGCTATCTGAACTTCGCCAAGAGCTATATATCCCGATGCGAGGAACAACATGGCGTCGCCGCCGTGGAGGCGATCCTCGATTCCGCCCACGCGTTGATGGACCAGGGCGTCTTCCGATATCATCGGCCACCGAAGCCGTCAGGCGAACAGCAGCGCGAAGAGCTTCGAGAGCGCCTCGAATACGAGGAACGCTCCTACAACGATTTGTGGCGTACGCTGCCTCCTTCGCAAGAGGACGACAAGACCGAAACTAGCGAAGACGGCGTGTCGGAGCGGAAGAAATCGCTCCATCTGCCGGAGGAAAACCTGCTTTATTTCCTGGAGAAAACCAGCCTTGTCCTTGAGCCCTGGCAGCGTGAGATTGTCAGGATCGTCCGCGTCATTGCCCAGTATTTTTATCCGCAGCGGCAAACCCAGGTGATGAACGAGGGTTGCGCCACCTTCGTGCACTACACGCTCATGAACACGCTTTTCGACCGTGGCCGCATCAGCGAAGGCGCCATGCTCGAAATCCTGCGCAACCATTCGAATGTGATCTTCCAGCCGTCCTTCGACGACCCGCGGTTTTCCGGCATCAATCCCTATGCTCTGGGTCTGGACATGATGCAGGACATCCAGCGCATCTCGACCGAACCCACAGCGGAGGATCGCGATTGGTTCCCCGACATTGCCGGCCGCGGCGATTGGCTTGAAACCTTGCTCGACGCCTGGGCCAATCACCGCGACGAGTCCTTCATCCGCCAATATCTCAGTCCGACCCTGATCCGGAAATGGCGGTTCTTCGTGCTGGGCGACGGAGCTGACCAACCGCACTACGAGGTCGCTTCGATCCACAACGAGCGCGGCTACAACAGGATAAGGGCCGCGCTCGCCCAGAGCTATGATTTGGGTGCAAGCCGGCCGGATATCCAGGTCGTGGACGTGGCCCTGCTCGGGGACAGGCATTTGAGGCTGCAGCACAAGGTGAAGAATGGCATCATGCTCGATAATGAAAGCCGCGACGCAACCCTTCGCCACATCCGAAATCTCTGGGGTTACGAAGTCAGCCTGGTGGCGATCGACGCCGAAACGGGGGCGACGCTCAGCGAGCGCTGGACCAAGGACTGCTGAGCGTAAGCATGATCCCAATCCGGCAATCCGGCTCTAAGCGTCGGCCGCGGGTCTGATTCTGAGCCTGGCGATCCGGTTCTTGTCGCGCTTCATGACGATGAAGCGCTTGCCGTGGAAGGTGAAAGCCTGCTTCTCCTCGGGGATCGATTGCGTCTCGTGGATGACGAGGCCGGCAATCGTGGTCGCCTCCTCGTCCGGCAGGTTCCAGTCGAGCGCCCGGTTGAGGTCGCGGATCGGCACAGTGCCGTCGACGACGACCGAACCGTCGGCCTCCTGCTTGACACCCTGGATGTCGACATCGTGCTCGTCGGCGATCTCGCCGACGATCTCCTCGATGATGTCCTCCAGCGTCACCAGCCCCTCGACCTCGCCATACTCGTCGACGACGACGGCGAAATGCGCCTTGCGGCGCAGGAAGGCGTTGAGCTGTTCCTGCAAGGTCGTGGTGTCGGGCACGAACCACGGTTTCGAGGCGATCTTCATCACGTCGATTTGCGAAAAATCATTGCCGACTTCGTTCAGCGCGCGCAGCAGATCCTTGGCGTGCAGCACACCGACAATGTTGTCGAGCGAGCCTTTCCACAAAGGCATCCGGGTGTGCGGGCTTTGCAGGATCTCGCGCACCACCGCTTCCGGCGCATTGTCGGCATTGACCGAGCGCATGTTGGTGCGATGCACCATGATGTCGGAGACTTCGAGCTCTGCGAGATCGAACAGGCCGCCCACGCGGTCGCGATCCTCGCGCACAACCTGGCCGTCGCGGCGGAAATCGTCGACCGCGCCGCGCAATTCGGCCTCACTCGAGCGCTGCGGTTCGATGCGCGACAGCTCGTAGCCGAGCACGGCCAGCAGGCTCTTGCGCAACACAAGGGCCAGCAGGACTAGAACGGCAAGGATGGCGGCAACGATCCAGCCGGTCTCCATCTCAGCCGGCTTTCCTGCTGGCCGGATGGTTTTCCCGGAGGAACGACAGCACTTCCGAGGCTGGCACGTCCTTGGCGATGAAGGCTTGGCCGATACCGCGCGTCAGGATGAACGTCAGCGCGCCCCGCGACACCTTCTTGTCCTGGGTGATGAAGGCAAGCAGCGCCTCGGCATCGGGCAAGTCGCCCGGGATGTCGGCCATCCGCCACGGCAGGCCGACGGCGCGCAGATGCGTCTCGACGCGCGCCGCGTCGTCGGGGCTCGCCAGATTGAGCCGTGACGAGAACCGATGCGCCAGCGCCATGCCGATCGCGACACCTTCGCCGTGGACGAGACGGGTGCCGTCATACTGCGTGGCGGCCTCCAGCGCATGGCCGAACGTGTGGCCGAGGTTGAGCAGCGCCCGGTCACCGGTCTCGAACTCGTCGCGGGCGACGACATCGGCCTTGGCGCGGCAGGCCTCGGCAATCGCCTGCGCCCTCTCCGGACCGCCGGCGAATACCTGTCTCCAGTTCGCTTCCAGCCAGGTGAAGAATTCCGGCCGGTCGATAAGCCCGTATTTGGCAAGCTCGGCATAGCCGGCACGGAATTCGCGGACCGGCAGCGTGTCGAGCGCTTCGGTGTCGGCCAGCACGAGCTTCGGCTGGAGAAAGACGCCGACAAGGTTCTTACCGCGCGGGCTATTGATGCCGGTTTTGCCGCCGACCGAGGAATCGACCTGCGCCAGCAGCGAGGTCGGGATCTGCACGAAATTCATGCCGCGCCGCACAATGCCGGCGGCAAAACCGGTGAGATCGCCGATAACGCCGCCGCCAAGCGCGATGACGACGTCGCCGCGCTCCAGCCTGGCTGCCAGAACGCCATCGACCACCTCCTCGAGATGGGCAAAGCTCTTGGTCTTCTCACCGGCCGGCATCGTGATGATGACGGGTTGGATTCCGCCCTTCTCGAGCCCGGCCTTCAGCGTATCGAGATGCGCGGCGGCGACATTCTCGTCGGTAACGACAGCGGCGCGCGTGCCCGGCAGGCGGCGCGCGATCTCGGTGCCGGCGCGCGAAAGCAGGCCGGAGCCGATCAATATATCGTAGGCCCGGTCGCCGAGCCCGACTTCGACGGTGACTGGCTGATCCGCGCTCACGATTCGACCTCGCCCGTCGCGGCGATCGCATCGATGCCGAAATGCCGGCACAGCGCCTCCACCACCTCGGCCGCGATGACCTCCTTGCGGTCGTCGCGGGTGAGCACGGTGACATCCGATGTCGCATAGACCGGATAGCGCTCCCCCATCAGTCGCTCCAGCACGGCGCGCGGATCGGCGCTTTTCAGGAGCGGCCGGTTCTGCTTCTTGGAAACGCGGTCCATCAGAAGGTCGAGCTCTGCCTTCAGCCACACCGACACGCCATGGGCGGCGATGGCCTCGCGCGTCTGCGCGTTCATGTAGGCGCCGCCACCGGTGGACAGAACCTGCGGGCCGTTCTCCAGAACGCGCAGGATGACACGCTGCTCCAGGGCCCTGAACTCGGTCTCGCCGTAGCGCTCGAACAGTTCAGGGACGGTCATGCGCGAAACGCTTTCGATCTCATGGTCGCTGTCCATGAAGGGCAACGCCAGCATCGTCGCCACCTTGCGGCCGATCGCCGTCTTGCCGGCGCCCATCAGCCCGACAAAGACGATGGACCGGCTGCCCAGCTGGCCAAGCAGCGCGGCATGGGTCTCGCCTGGAGGATTTGCCTGTGCGTTCATCGGCTGTTTCTTGGGCCCTCTTTGCCGGCGTATCGACATGAAAAGCCGGTTTGCGTCAAGCGTGCCGAACGCCCTGAGGCCGATATGGGCAGACGGACGCCAGCATCAGAAGTTGCTAACAGGCCTCCGCTTCTTCCTTGAATTGGCCCGACTGGCGTCCCATAAGGGCACAGGGTTTGGAAACGCAGAACAAGAAGACGAGCGAAAATTGATGCCGACACTGTTTCGCTTTGTCGTGACTCTCGCGATTCTGGCCGGCATTGCCTATGGTACGATGTTCGCGCTGGTGATGTTCGTCGAGCCGAAAAAAGCGGAGATGAGCGTGCGCATCCCCCAGGAAAAGCTGAATCCCAAGAAAAACTGAGCTCCAAGAAGAAACTGAGCTTCAAGAAAACTGATCTCGGAACCGCCTGACGGAAATGAACAGCGCTGCCCGCATCGAGGCCTTCCTGGAAATGATGAGCGCCGAGCGCGGCGCTGCCGAGAATACGCTTTCCTCCTACCGCCGCGACCTCGAGGACGCCTCGACCGAAATCGACGGCGGGCTTGCCGGTGCGGCGGCCTCCGATATCCGCGCCTATCTCGACGAAATCGCCGCGCGCGGCTTCGCGCCGACATCGCAGGCGCGCAAACTGTCCGCGATCCGTCAGTTCTTCAAGTTCCTCTATGCCGAGGGTCTGCGCGGCGACGACCCGACCGGCACGCTGGACAGCCCGAAAAAGGGCCGCCCGCTGCCCAAGACGATGAGCGAGGCCGAGACCGGCCGGCTGATCGACCGCGCAGCACTCGAGGCCGGCGATGCCGGGCTCGGCCTTGGTGACAGGCTGGCGGCGCTGCGCCTGCATGCATTGGTCGAAGTGCTCTACGCCACCGGACTGCGCGTTTCCGAGCTTGTCGGCTTGCCGGTGACGGTGGCGCAGCGGGACGACCGTTTCTTCATGGTACGCGGCAAGGGCGACAAGGAGCGCATGGTGCCGCTTTCGGGCAAGGCGCGCGCGGCCATGCGTGCCTGGCTTGCCGCCCGGGCCGGGGTGCCCGCTTTCGCCGAAAGCCCGTTCCTGTTTCCGGCAGCATCCGACAGCGGCTATCTCTCGCGCCAGGTCTTTGCCCGCGACCTCAAAGGACTGGCGGCGCGCGCCGGCATCGCCTCGGCGAAGATATCGCCGCATGTGCTGCGCCATGCTTTCGCCAGCCATCTCCTGCAGAACGGCGCCGATCTCAGGGCCGTGCAACAGCTGCTTGGCCATGCCGACATATCGACGACACAGATTTACACCCATGTGCTGGAAGAGCGGCTGGTGCGGCTGGTCAACGATCATCATCCGCTTGCCGACTAGGCCTCATATCGCTATGTGAGGACGACATTCCACTGCCCGGAGCCTTGGTTTCAAGGGTTCCGCGGTCCTTGCCTTCCGACGTATCGGTCCGCCCAAGCATGTACAATTACCTCGATTTCGAAAAGCCGGTGCAGGATCTTGAGCTCAAGATCCTCGAGCTGAAGAAGCTTGCCGAGAACGGCGAGGCGGTAGATGTCGCCGATGAGATCACCAGGTTGGAAAAGCGGTCGCGCGATGCCTTGCGCGATCTCTACAAGGCGCTGACGCCGTGGCAGAAGGTGCAGGTGGCGCGCCACTCCGACAGGCCGCATTGCGTCGACTACATCAAGGGCCTGTTCAGTGACTTCACGCCGCTCGCCGGCGACCGCAATTTCGGCGAGGACCAGGCGATCGTCGGCGGTTTCGCCCGCTTCCGCGGCGAGCCGGTGGCGATTATCGGCCAGGAAAAGGGTTCGGACACGACAAGCCGCCTAAGGCACAATTTCGGTTCTGTGCGCCCCGAGGGTTATCGCAAGGCCGTGCGGCTGATGGAGCTTGCCGACCGCTTCAAGATTCCGCTCCTGACGCTGGTCGACACCGCGGGCGCCTATCCCGGCGTCGGTGCCGAGGAGCGCGGCCAAGCCGAAGCCATTGCCCGCTCGACCTCGGCCTGCCTTGCGATCAAGGTACCTTCGATTTCCGTGGTCATCGGCGAAGGCGGCTCGGGCGGCGCCATCGCCATTGCCACCGCCAATCGCGTCTATATGCTCGAACATGCCATCTATTCGGTGATTTCGCCGGAGGGTGCGGCTTCGATCCTGTGGCGCGACACCACGCGCTCCAAGGACGCGGCGACCAACATGAAGATCACCGCGCAGGATCTTCTGGAACTGAAGATCATCGACGCCATCATCCCCGAGCCGATGGGCGGCGCCCAGCGTGCGCCCGAGAAGGTGATTGCCGCGACCGGCGACCTCATCGCCAAGACGATGAAGGAATTCGCCGGCGCCAACACCGATTTCCGCGAACAGCGCCGCGAGAAATACCTGGCGATGGGCCGCAGCCTCTGACCGCCTGACGGCGCAAAGAGACCATCGGAAGCTGCCTGCCCACCGCAATGTGGCGGCAATGAGCGCTTTCGCCACAAAAATGCCGCCGGATTCGGTTCAATGAAATTGCCGTGAGGGGTTGGTCGAAGCTTGCGGTAAGGAATTTTCAAGGTTAACGGGCTTACGGTCCGTCGGTGTTCAGCATGCGGGCTTGGCTGTTGCGAAGCCATTGGCCCGAGGAAAAAAGACATAGTCGTATCCATGTTTGCCAAGCTCGCCCGCACCGGAATCGTCGCCGCCTCGATAGCCATCGCCGGCTGCAATGATTCGTCGATGAAGGATTTTGCCCCTGAGGCCAACAAGCCGCTGCCCGACAAGATCCTCGCCGACATGAGGGCCAAGGGAATGGTGCGCACCTCCTCGGTGATGGCGCGTATCTTCAAGGAAGAGGGCAAGCTCGAGATCTGGAAGGCCAAGACCAACGGCCGCTACGACATGGTGGCGAGCTACGACATCTGCAAATGGTCGGGCAAGCTCGGACCGAAATACACCGAGGGCGACCGCCAGGCGCCGGAAGGCTTCTACACGGTCCGCCCGGCGCAGATGAATCCGCGCTCGAACTACCATCTGTCCTTCAACATCGGCTTTCCCAACGCCTATGACCGCGCCAACGGCCGCACTGGCCAGAATCTGATGGTGCACGGCGCCTGCTCGTCGTCGGGCTGCTATTCGATGACCGATGCGCAGATCGAGCAGATCTATGCCTTCGGCCGCGACGCCTTCCAGGGTGGCCAGACCGAATTCCAGGTTCAGGCCTTCCCGTTCCGCATGACCGCCGCCAACATGGCGCGCTACCGCAACGACCCGAACTACGAATTCTGGAAGATGCTGAAGGTCGGCTACGACAATTTCGAGATCACCAAGGTGCCGCCGAAGGTTGATGTCTGCGAGAAACGCTATGTCTTCAACCAGGTCGCTCCCGAAGGCACGACCTTCAATCCATCCGGCCCCTGCCCGGCAATGTCGCAGCCGGATTCTCTCAGGACGGCCTACGTCGACTACGAGAAAAGCTATGACGCGGCATTCGGCAGCGCGCTGAAATCCAGTACGCCCGCCCCCAAGCCGACCATCGCCGGCATCAAGGAAGCCAGCATCGTCTCCGACTGGTCGAAGCGCCGGGCGCGCGGCGAGCGCGTGCCGATCGACCCGCCGTCACTCAATGCCGACGGTTCGGTGACCGAGACGATGCGCATGGGCCGCATCGATTCGCCCGCTGGCCGCAAGATGGCGGCACTTGAGGCCGAAAAAGCCGCCAAGCAGAAGGCCCAGGAACAGAGGCTGGCCGCCATAGAGGCCGCCAAGCAAGCCAAGGAAGCCGCCAAGGCACAGGCTCTGGCCGAAAAGGAAGCCGCTAAGGCGCAAGCCGTGGCGGCAAAGGAAGCAGCCAAGCAAGCCCCTGTCGCCACGGCGACCATCGCTGCCCCCACCGAGGCGCCACCGGCCGAAACGCAGGCGGCGAGCGCCGACGAGAGCCGGGTTACCAAGCTGAAGAACAAGCTGCTCGGCATGTTCGGCGGCTGAGGTTTCACCTTGGCCGAACTGACAGCCATCTACGACCTCAAGGGGCTGAACTGCCCCCTGCCCGTGTTGAAAGCGAAGAAGCGTCTGGCTGGGATGCAGCCGGGCAGCCGGCTCTGGCTTGAGACCACCGATCCGCTGGCCGTCATCGACATCCCGGCATTCTGCGCCGACAGCGGCCATCAACTGATCGAGACAGCGGCGATGTCCGGCGGCCACCGCTTTCTGGTCGAGCGCGGCGAGACGATCTGAAAGCGTTTTCTGCTGCGGTTGGCGCTGCCTCTATTGCCCTGCCGGGCATTTCTCCCCGTATAGTAACACGGAGAAAGACGCTGTCGCCGACCGCTTCGCCAACCGCCAGCGTTTTAGGAGAAGCACCGGCGTTGCGGCCATCTCCCTTCTTCCCGTGACTGTACGCGGAGAAGGTGGCGGCAGCCGGATGAGGGCGGCGCGACGTTACGCGAATTGAATCGGACTGAAAGCGCTACCGCCCGGCGATCGCCAGCGGATTGTTTTCCAACGCCGCGCGGTCGGGCGTGTCGATCGATGGCTGGTTGGTGAAGGCGGCGAACAGCCGGCGCACATAGTCTTCCGGCATGTCCAGCGTGATCAGCACCAGCCGCGTGCCGCGCTGGCCGTCCGGCCAGGCAGGCAACCGGGCCGGGGGATGCAGGATCTTCTGCACGCCATGCACCACCAGTGGCCGCGAGGGATCCTCCTTGAGTTCGATGACCCCCTTCATGCGCAGCAGGCGCTCGCCATGTGTGGAGCGCAAAAGGTCGAGGAACATCTCGATCGCCGAGAATGGCACCGGACCGTCATGCACCAGCGAATAGGAGCGCACGCGCTGATCATGACGATGACCATGGTCATGACTGTGATCGTGATCATGGTCGCCATGGTGGTGATGGTCGTGATCGTGCGCCGCCTCCTCGCCGAGCCAGCGCCGCACGTCGGCGGATTTGGTGGCGGGATTGTAGAGGCCGCAGTCAAACAGCGCCGCCACGCCTGTCCCGGGATCGGCGGCATCAAGCAGTTCGGCACCCGGGTTGATCTGCCGCAGGCGCGCCCGCAACCTGTCGAGGTCGCCGGGATCGGTCACCAGTTCGGCCTTGCTCAAGACGATGCGGTCGGCGACCGCGACCTGCTTGACCGCCTCGACATGGACGTCGAGCGTGGCATTGCCATTGACGGCATCGACCAAAGTGATGACGCCGTCGAGCCGGAAGGCCTGGACCAGCGCTGGATGCGCCATGATCGACTGCAGCACCGGCGCCGGATCGGCAAGCCCCGTGGTCTCGACAATGACGCGCGCGAGCCGGGCGATGCGGCCGGTCTGCAGCCGGTCGACCAGGTCGGCCAGCGTGTCGACCAGTTCGCCGCGCACCGTGCAGCACAGGCAGCCGTCGGAAAGCTGGATGATGCCGTCGGACGCCTGCTCGACCAGCAGATGGTCGATCGCCACCTCGCCATATTCATTGATGATGACCGCCGTGTCGGACAGCGCCAGGTCCTTCAGGAGCCGGTTGAGCAGCGTCGTCTTGCCGGCGCCGAGGAAGCCGGTCAGCACCGAGACGGGAATGGGGAAGCCGCTCATTGGCTAATTCGCGGCTTTGACCGGCTGGTCGCCCTGGGCAGCCGAACCCGCCATGGTCGGACCGGCGCCGGCCGGCACCGGCATGTCAGGCCGCCAGCTTGGGATCGGCACGTCGGCATACTGCTGCTCGCCCTCGTCGAGCATCGCCTTCGGTGCCGGACCGGTGGCGCCGCCGAGGCCGACGGCAACCAGCGTCGGCACATGATCGAGCTTCTCCCGGTAAGGCGATTTCGACCCGTCCTTGGCGGCCGCTGGCGGCGCCTCGGACTGCTCCTCCCGCTTCCGCTTCTTGCAGATCTCGTCATGCATATCGTTGGGCGAGACGGTGTCGCCGTAAGGCGCCAGCGTGGCGACGGTGGCCGAGCCGGCGGCCGGCGTGTCAAAACCCTGGTCGAGCAGCCTGGCCGTGGCTTCGGCACGGCTGACCGCCGATTTCTCGCCGAGCACCACCGCCACCAGCGTTCGGCCGTTGCGGGTCGCCGAGCCGATCATGTTGAAGCCGGAAGAGCAGACAAAGCCTGTCTTCATGCCATCGGCGCCGGGATAGCGGCCGATCAGGAGATTGTAGTTCGGGATCGCTTTCTTGCCGACCGCAAGCCCCTCGATGGAGAACCATGGCGCATATTGCGGAAACTCACGGCGGATGGCCATCACCAGGATCGAAAGGTCGCGCGCCGTCGTGTACTGGTCGGGCGAGTAGAGGCCGTTCGGATTGACGAAATGGGTGCCGTTCATGCCGAGCCGGCCCGCTTCGGCGTTCATGCGTTCGGCGAAGGCGCCCTGCGAGCCGCCGACATTCTCGCCGACAGCCATGGCGATGTCGTTGGCCGACTTGACCAGCATCATCTTCAGCGCATTGTCGAGCCGCATCACCGAACCCGGCTTGAAGCCCATCTTGCTCGGCGGCTCGGCAGCGGAATGTTTCGTCACCTTGATTGGCGAATCAAGCTGGACTTCACCGGCCGCGATCGCCCGGAAGGTCACGTAAGCGGTCATCAGCTTGCTGAGCGACGCCGGATACCAGCGCTTGAACGCATCCTGCTGCTGCAGGATCTGGCCGCTTTTCAGGTCGAAGACAACCACCGGATTGGCCAGCGCCGGCCCAGCCAGGACCGACAGCACGATTGCGCCGGCCGAGAATAGTTTGAGGAAATGCCTGTGCCGCATGATCTAATCCGAAATCGCCTCTTGCCCTAATTGCCCCTGGCTCCGTAAGATTTCGTTACGTGACCGCCAGCATGATGGGTCCGCCCCTCAAAAAAACGGATCGCATCGTCGCGGTGCTATTTACCCTATGTGACGCCAACATGGCAAAGTGCCTGACATCACAATTGCAAAACACCGGCCACAATTGCAAAACACCAGGCTGAAGCCGGCTGCTCCAACAACGAAATGGAACCATCATGCCAATCCTGAACCGCGCCGCCGAAATGCAGGACGAAGTTGCCGGCTGGCGCCGGCATCTGCACCAGACGCCGGAGCTGAACTTCGACGTCTTCAAGACGGCGGCCTTCGTCGCCGAAAAGCTGAAAGAGTTCGGCTGCGATGACGTGGTGACCGGCCTTGGCAAGACCGGCGTCGTCGGCATCATCCGCGGCCGTCAGGGCGAAGGCACCACCGTCGGCCTGCGCGCCGACATGGATGCGCTGCCGCTCAACGAGATATCGGACAAGCCCTACGCCTCGACCGTTCCAGGCAAGATGCATGCCTGCGGCCATGACGGCCATACCGCGATGCTGCTGGGTGCCGCGAAATACCTTGCCGAGACGCGCAATTTCGCCGGCTCGGTGGCGGTGATCTTCCAGCCGGCGGAGGAAGGCGGCGGCGGTGGCAACGAGATGGTCAAGGACGGCATGATGGAGCGCTTCGACATCTCCAGGGTGTTCGGCATGCACAACATGCCGGGCCTGCCTGTCGGACAGTTCGCTATCCGCCCAGGCCCGATCATGGCGGCGACGGCCGAATTCACCATCACCGTGAGGGGCCGGGGCGGCCATGCCGCGATGCCGCATGGCACGATCGATCCGATCGTCATCGCCAGCCAGTTGGTCGGCGCGCTGCAGACGATCGCCTCGCGCAGCACCGATCCGGTCGAGGCGGTGGTGGTGTCGGTGACCAAGTTCCATGCCGGCGACGCCTACAACATCATTCCCGAATCGGCCGAGATCGCCGGCACCGTGCGCACCTTGCGCAAGGAGGTCGCCAGGAAGTCGGAAGAGCGCATCCGTGCCATCTGCGAGGGACTGGCGACCGCCTTCGGCGCCAGGATCGAAGTCGAATACGATGCCAACTATCCGGTGACGTTCAACCATGCGGAAGAGACCGTCTTCGCCAGCGACGTTGCGGCCGGCGTGGCGGGCGACGCCCATGTCCACCGGAGCATCCAGCCGGTGATGGGCGGCGAGGATTTCTCCTACATGCTGGAAGCCCGGCCCGGCGCCTTCATCTTCATCGGCAATGGCGACACGGCCGGCCTCCACAACCCGGCCTACGACTTCAACGACGAAGCCATCCCGCACGGCATGAGCTACTGGGTAAAGCTGGCGGAAACGGCGCTGGCCGCCTGACGGCTGCCCACAAGGGCCGGCCGAATTGCCTTCGGCCGGCCTCTTGGCGAAACGATCCGAAGCGGCTATGTGTCGGGCCGCGTGGTCCCGTAGCTCAGTAGGATAGAGCGGCAGATTCCTAATCTGTAGGTCACAGGTTCGATTCCTGTCGGGATCACCACGCAATTTCAATTGTTTACGAAGTGCTGCCGTACTTTTCTCCGGGTTAGTGTGGCGAATTCCGCCGTCAGCCGGCGAGCAATGCTCGTCAAGGAACTCCTCGGAAGACGGCAATCAGGACCACTCACCCAACATTCCGCAAGCTGGGTTTCGTTTCGCGGAAAGCCTCGGTCTCGCCAACAAAGCGAGCTTTGCCTGATCCCAACGGCGATTCAGCAGCGGCCAACGAACCGAACGGCGAGCGCTGAATTTTGCCTCCAGGGCTGTCGCAGGAGAGGCGGTTGAGCCCCGCCGTTCCAGAACTTGTGGCGCGATGATCCAGGCGTCGGCAGCCTTTCGTGCCAGGGGAATCCCCCAGTCCTGGCCACGGCGACATTCAATTTATCGACACCATGGAACTTTGGCGAGAAAGCGGGGTTCAGAAGCGTGGCGATGGCGACCGGGCCTGTCGTTATCTCGGAAAATGAGGACAAACTGGCTCAACAGGAGCTTGACCATGAAACACCAGACACTCGAACAACTGAACGTTATCGCAGAGGTGAACGCGGAATTTCCAACAATGACGCGCCGACAGCGCCTGGAGCGCTGGGCAAATCTCCTCGAGCGCCAACCGGAACGATGCCTGAGCGCGCTTCCCGGCACCGAATATATGAGTGCCAGGGAGCGCAACGAAGCGCATTGCCTGGCATCGCCGATCAGCGTTGCGTTCGAAGACCCGATCCTGCGGGCGCAGGGCCTGGAAGACGACACCTACGGCGCGGCGCGGCGTTTTTTTGAACTGTCCAACTGGCAATTGCATCGCATCGTTTGCCATTGTCATGTCGGTGCGACGATGAAGGCCGGATGGGTCGCACTTGGTGTGCGGGCCGCCATGAATGACGGTGTCTTTGCCAAGCTTAGAGCCCTGTTTAGGGGTTGAGACAAAGCAGGTCGACGGGCCGGTCTCATGGCGGCGACAACGGGCGCCATGGTCCCTTCAGTTGACCTGCTACGATCGCTCGACCGAGTGTTTACTTGTTGCGTCCGGTGCGTCCAATCCTTATCGCCGCGGCGGCGCATCCTCATGTCTGCTCGCGGCCTCCGAATGCGGTGCGGTCCGTTCTTCCTGAACCACGGAAACGGAGGAAGCGTAATCAACCTACTGAATGCAACCGGGAGTCAGGACGTGGCTTCATCGCGAGCATTCGGTCGTTGAACGGGGGCACTGAAGTAACCTCTCGAAACCAATGAGACAAAGAAAAAGCCCGCCATGGCGAACCATGACGGGCTTCTTCATGTCTCGAATGCGATCGGGCCGCCTCAGCCGACCCTGACCACGAAATGCTTGGTCACCGGCTCGATGATCTTCCAGGTGCCCTTGAAATCGGCTTCCACCACGAAGGCATCGCCAGGACCCACTTCGACCGGCGTGCCGCCATCGGGCGTGATGATGATGCGGCCGGCGATCATGTGCACGAACTCATAGTCGGTGTAGGTCGCGTGATAGGTGCCGGGCGTCGCCCGCCAGGTTCCCGACATCACCTTGCCGTCCTCTGTCGTGTGCTGGACGGCGGTTTGCATGGTCGGTCTGCCTTCGACCACGATCCAGCCGGGCAGATCGCCGGCGTCCGCGTGCTCCACCGCGCCAAATTTAAGGATCGTCTTGTTCGTCATGCCGGGCTCCGTTTGCTTCATCTGTCCGACAGGTCGGATAGCCGATGCACATGACGGGAGCAATGCGTGCACCGCGAAAACCACTGGGGTTAGACAGCACAGCTGGGCCTGGCCGGACTGTGCACCTCGGCTCCTTCAGCTTTCGCCGACCGCGTCGAGCATGCGCCTTGCGCTCTCCTCGTCGGTGATCAGGATTGTCGGCGCGATCAGGTTCATGGCGCCGAGCAAGGCCTCGACCTTCTCCTCGCCGCCGGAGGTCAGGATACGGATCGGCGCCTTGCGCAACCGGTCGACATCCACCGACATCACCAGGGTGTTGATCGGATGATCGACCAGGTCACCATTGCGGTCGAAGAAATGAAACAGGAGATCGCCGACAGCCCCGCGCGACACCAGCGCCTCGCGCTCCGCCTCCTTGAGGAAGCCACCGCGATAGAAGGTGGTCGCCGAAGCAATGCCGC
This sequence comes from Mesorhizobium sp. B2-4-15, assembly GCF_006658505.1. Taxonomy (GTDB): domain Bacteria; phylum Pseudomonadota; class Alphaproteobacteria; order Rhizobiales; family Rhizobiaceae; genus Mesorhizobium. Next base: position 307,518 of record NZ_VFUZ01000001.1, on the reverse strand, counting down.
CGATGCTGACCAGCACGGCATCGAGCGTGTCGGCCATCTCGAAGATCTCCTGCAGGCCGCAACGCTCGACCAGCGCGATCTTGGTCTCGACACTGTCGACGACAGCCGGCGTCGGGATAAGGTAGCCGTCGCCCTGGAAGACCTGGGCGAAACGCCAGGCGAACTCCGCCGGATTGTAGCGTCGCGCGACGCCGACGCCGCCCAGCAGTGAAATGACCTTGAAATCGGCAAGCGACTTGGCGCTGATGAACGGCAGGCTCGAGAACAGCGTCCGGCCCCAGCCGACGCCAACGCGCATGCCCGACTTCATCGTGTCGGACAGGAAAATGCCGGTCTTGGCGCTGATCGCGGGGATCGGGTCGGCATTGGGGGCGGTGAGCGGCGCCACCAGCGCCTGCTGGAGGCCGAACGTCCGCTCCAGCGCGCGCTCCAGCCGCACGATCTCCGACAATTCGCTCTCGATGGTGATCTTCACCTCGTTGCGCGAGCGCGCCTCCGCCAGCATGCGCACGATGGTGACGCGGCCGACGCCGAGCACATCGGCGATCTCGTTCTGCGTCATCTGCTCGACGAAATACATCCAGGCGGCCCGAACCCTGAGACGATCCGTCCGGCTTTCGGCGACGACCTGCTCCGTCGCCTCGGCCTCTGTCCGCCCCTCGTCGGTCTTTCGTCGCCTGCCCAAATCATCCCTCCCCCGCGGCGCCGGACATATGCGCCGTTGCCGATTCTGCACGCTGGTCTAGTATCGCCTATTGATCTACCAATCGATAGGAACAATGTAGGGTGCGTGGCCGGCCCCTTGCTGGCGGCCCTCCACGGCACTTTCGAGGCAAACCGCGATGCTGCGACAAATCTCCGAAGACGTCCGCGTCAACCTGAAGGACCGGTTGCGGGAGATCCGCGATCTCATCCGCCAGAGCCGTCATGACGGCCGCGGCGACGCCAGCATCCTGCGCGAAGCCACCAGCCATTTGCCGCCGTTTCCGGGCAAGGGCATCGAAGGCTTGCTTAGCCATGCCGCGAGCGCCGTCGACGACGCGCTGTCGATCGCCGAATCCTTTGTCCTGCACGAGCGCCCGATCAAGGTGGACGGCACGACCGTAAAAGGCCTTGGCACCTATTTCCCGACCGGAAACGAAGAGCGGCAGTTGAGCGCCGAGCGCCTGTTCCGGCGCGACATGTACTACCTTACCAAGGCGGTGCTCGCCGGGCTGAAGATCGACAATGCCCGCATCCATGAAGCCGATTTTGCCGCCGCCCACACCGCCATGCGTAAGCGCCATGGCGATCTCCTGGCCGCCCTGGCCGCGCCCGATGCCGGACTGCAGGCGATCGCGGCCACCTGCGCTGCGCTGCTGGTCGAGTTGCTCAACCAGCGTCCGGTCCACTTTGACGAAGCCGCGCCGGAAACGACGGCTACTGGCGGCTGGGCACTCGACATAAGCTGCCTGGCGCCGGTCGTTCTGGCCTGCGGCCTGGCGACGACCGGCCGCGACGGCGCGCCGGAGCCGGACATGCTGGAGATCGCGATACTGGCAGCCGATATCCGTCACGACCGCATTGTGCAGGCCTGCGCCAAGGCAAGCCCGGTCGACGAACTGAGACCTGTCTTCGCCACCTTGCTTGCCCACTTGCCGTAAGCTCCAGCAGCGGTTCCGGAACTCTATTCCCCGGCCACCATGGCCGTGATCGCCTTCTTGGCGCGCTGGATCGAAGCCGGGCTCATCGAAAGCTCGGTCAGGCCCATCTTGATGAAGGCCGGGATCAGATCCGGCCGGCCCGCCGCCTCACCGCACATGCCCACCATGATGCCGGCGGCGACCCCTGCCCTGGCCGTCAGTTCGATCGCCGACAGGACAGCCGGATTGGTGACGTCGTTGAGCTTCGCCACGGTCGGGTTGAGCCGGTCGGCGGCCATGATGTATTGGGTCAGGTCATTGGTGCCGATCGAGAAGAAAGCCACCTCCTTGGCCAGCGCCGGCGCGATCAGCACCGCCGCCGGGGTCTCGATCATCACGCCGAGATCGAACGTCGCGTGCGGCACGTCTTCCGCCTTCAGTTCGGCGGCGCATTCATCGACCAACACCCTTGTTCGCCTCACCTCGTCAATGTCGGCGACCATCGGCAGCATCACCTTGACGTTGCCATGCACGGTTGCTCGCAGCAGCGCCCTGAGCTGGCGCTTGAAGATATCGGGCCGGTCGAGGCACATTCGGATGCCGCGCCAGCCGAGGAAGGGGTTCTCCTCGTCGGGAAACTCGATGCCGGCGATCGGCTTGTCACCGCCGATGTCGAGCGTGCGCACGATGACAGGATATGGCGCGAAGGCCTTGGCCAGCGCCGCATAAGTCTCGGCCTGCATGTCTTCCGAGGGAAGGTGCATATGGCGCATGAACAGAAGCTCGGTGCGGAACAGGCCGACACCCATGGCGCCGGCCTCCTGGGCGGCCTCGATTTCTTCGAGCGAGCCGATATTGGCCGCGACCTCGATGACCCTTCCGTCGGCGCGCTTCGGTGTCACCGTCTTGAAGGCGGTCAGGCCGGCACGCTCCTTTGCAGCCGCTTCGACGCGGCCGGCGAAGTCGGCTCGAGTCGCCGCGTCGGGGTCGATGATCACCTGCCCGGTATTGCCGTCGAGCGCCACATGGTGAGCCGTGCGCAAGGCGTTGATCTGGTCGCCAAGGCCCAGCACCGCCGGGATGCCGTGTGAGCGGGCGATGATGGCGATATGCGAGGTGGCGCCGCCATGGCCGCACACCACGCCGCCGATGCGTTTCAAGGGCGCGCGCGCCAGGTCCCAGGCGCCGATGTCGTCGGCGATGAGGATGGCGCCCTCGGGGATGTTCTCGAGGCTGACGTCGTCCTGCCCGAGCAGCACCAGGCAGATCTGCCGTCCGACCGCATGGACGTCGTCCGCCCGCGCATTGAGATAGTGATCGTCGACGGCGCTGAAATCGGCGGCGATGGTGGAGGCGGCAGTAATGATGGCCGAGATCGCGTCATTACCGCCCTTGATCGCCTTCTCGGCCTCGCCGGTCAGGCTATCGTCCACGGCAATATCGCGAAGCGCCGCGACGATGCCGCGGTCGCCGGCCGACAGGCTGTCCTGCGCCAAGGCCCGGTCCATGCGCGCCTGGACGGCGGCGACGGCGGCGCGGAACCTGTCGATCTCAGCGGCGATCTCGTCGGCCTGCAGCATGCGGCCCTGCCCGGCGATCTCCGGCGGGAAATGCGCGAAGGCCGGCCCGATGGCGACGCCCTCGCTCGCGGCGACACCGCGCAGGCCATTTGCCTGGCTGGGTGCGGAAGATGCCGATTGGGGCGCTGCTGCGGGTGCCGCCGCCTGGCCGGCGTCCTTCGCCGGGCTCTGCGGCTCCGCTTCGTCCTCGAGACCCGCCTTGGGGTTCTCGAGATAGCCTATCAGCGCTTCGATCGCCTCGATGGCGTCGGCGCCGTTCGCCCGCACGGTGACTTCCTGGTTTTCCTTGACCGCCAGAAGCATCAGCTTGACCGAACTCTTGGCGCTGACCGCCTTGCCGTCCTTGATCAGCTCGACATCGGACTCGAACCCCTTGGCGAGCTTGACGAACCGCGTGGCGGGACGGGCGTGCAAACCTTCATGCACTCTGACGATGGTCGAGCGTTCCATGGCAAATACTCTGCTTTTCCTAGAGCAATTCGGCGTTTCAAGGGAACGGCGAACTGCTCTAACTCTTTGTTTTGACGCAATTCCGGACGGAAAACCTTTTCGCACTTTTCCTGGAATTGCTCTGGCGCCGTGACCAGACAGGTCGTGGCGCGCGTGCTTTCAGGCGGCGATGGTGATGATCGCGTCTCTCTTCAGGGCGGCCACGAGCGCTTGGGTGTCGACCTGCGATGCGCAGATCTCGCCCGGCCTCTCGGCCTCGGTGGCGCCGTTGAATGAGATGACGACGTGGCCCATCTCGAGGACCTTGCTCCAGGCGCTGGAGCCAACCGCTGTTATAATGGCTGAAACCGGACCGACAGTGATCGAAGCGCCCTTGGCGGGCGCTCCGTCACTTGGTCCCTGCTCCGTCTTGTGCAGGACGGAGACTTCGGCAAGCTCCGGCGGCGAGCCATCCGCAAACAGGATGACCACGCCTCCTTCGGCAAGGTCCGCCACTTCGGGCCCGATGGAAGTGACCCGTGTTCTCAACAGAACCGTCATGTGGCGAACCTCATTTCCTTGCTCTCTTTAAAACACGATCAGGCTGACGACCCAGGCAATCAACACCGAGACCGGGCCCATGATCTGGCGGCTGATGAGCACCGCCGGCACGCCGATTTCGATCGTCTTCGGCTTGGCTTCACCGAGTGCCAGGCCGACTGGCACGAAGTCGCAGCCCACCTGGGTGTTGTAGGCAAACAGCGCCGGCAGGGCCATTGCCGGCGAAATCGTGCCGTTGGCGATCTGCGGGCCGATGATGGCAACACCGATGACCTGCGCGATCACAGCGCCTGGCCCGAGGATGGGCGACAGGAACGGCAGGCCGCAGATGGCCGATATGACCAGCAGGCCGACGATGTTGTTGGCCAGCGGACCCATCGGCTGCGCCAGCACGTCACCGATGCCGGTGTAGAGGATCAGGCCGATGAGCATCGTCACGAAGGCCATGAACGGCAGCACGTTGCGCACCACCTGGTCGATCGTGCGCCGGCCGGCATTGAAGAAGATGCCGACCACACGACCCATGGCACGGCCGATCGTGCTTATGAAGCCGATCAACCCGCCTTCGCTCGGCAGCGGCTGCGCCGCGGCCGCTTTGGTGTTGCTTGAACTCATCGATGCTGCTCCCCCCGCAGTGGTGACCGCCTCGGATCCGTCCGCCATTGTGACGTTGGCCGGCTTCACGCCCGAAACGTAGATGTCCTCCGTGATGAACTGGGCGAGCGGCCCAGCCTGTCCGACCGGCGTCAGATTGACGGTCGGGATGCGCTTGCGCGGATAGACGCCGCATCTGGCGGTGCCGCCGCAGTCGACGACGACGACAGCCATCTCGCCTTCGATCGGCGGTGCCTTGAAGCCGTCGACGGCCTCTGCGCCGGTCATTTCGGCAATCAGCTGCGCCACCGGGTGAATACCGCCGCCGGTGACGGAGACGACCTTGTTGCGCTGCTCGGTCGGCTCGATGACGAGCGGACCGCCCCAACCTGTGGAGCCTCGGGAGATTTTTACGGCTTTGTATGTCTTGGCCATGATGTCCTCCCCGCCCTTACAGCTCGACGCCCTGGCGGCGTGCCATGATGGCGGTGATGCGCTCGGTCAGCATGCCCTTGAGCAGGATGACGACGAGGCCGACGATGGCGTACCAGATCGCCACCTTGACGTGGTAGCCGGCGACGACGACGCCCCGCTTCTCAAGATCGAGCAAGGCCACAAGCATGCCGCCCCAGACGAAATATTCGCCAGGGTTGATGTGCGGGAAAAGGCCGAGCGGCGGGTGCACGTAGGATACGGCCGCGTCATAGAAGGCCGGCTTGTGCTTTTCTTCCAGGAACGAGCCGAAGGTATAGGCCATCGGGTTGGTTAGGAAGAACACCGCCAGCAGCGGCAGCACGGTGTAGCGGGTCAGCGCGATGCGGCCGGCACCACGCGCCAGACCGTGGACACGCTCTTCGCCGACCAGCTCGGTGACGGCGTAGAAGGCTGTCATCAGCACGACAAGTGTCGGGATGATGCCGGTGACGAAGCCGGCGAAAACCTCGCCGCCCTTCTGGAAGATGCCGATGAAGTACTTGCCGATTGCAGTGAGCCAGCCAAGCTGCTCTTCCTGCTGCACGTTTTTCAGCTGTTCCTTCAGCTGATCGGCGGTGACCGGGGCGCTGTCGGTCTGCGCCTGCGCCAGAACCACGAGATGATCGGAAGCATGCTCGACGGCGAGCTTGCCATGCAAAGCAGCATCCGAGACCATGGCACCCGCGACATGCAGATTGTGCACGGCCATGTCGGCATGCTGCGCCAACAACGAAAATACAGACATTTCTCCTCCTTATGCCGCCCGCCGGTTGAGCCCAGTCGGTGCGCGGCGTCCTCTAAGCCCTTGCTACATTCAAGCCGGACAGGCCCGGCTTCTTCCCCGGCTCTGACCGTGCTTTGTCGATCTGTTCGATCGCCCGCTTCACGGCCTCGGCCACACCGGGTTCCCCCTCCCCCATGATCGCAGGGTTGGACCGGAGTCGATCGAGGGGAACACCCTCGAATTCTTCATGTCGCTTGAATTTCGTGAAGACGGATCGCCCGCTCATCACCATCATGCGGCGCACCGTCAGGTCGGGCGTCACCACGACGAGCGCGATGGTCCCCTTGGCCAACCGGCCGCGAAAATTGCCGGCTCCGACGAAGCCATCCCTGTACTGGTCGGTGACACCGCGGAACACATCCGAATAGTGCCGCATCTGCAGCCAGACGCCGAGCGACTGCAGCGCCCACACAATAACCAGCAGAAGCAGTCCCCACTGCCAAATCGCCATTCGGTTCTCCTCCCGAAGCCTTCGTCGAAGCGCACCTTGGACCGACGCGCGGCAACAGCAAAGTGAGAACATTTGTTTCCGCGAATGTCAATATGTATGATATTGACCGCATCAGCTCATCCACAGGGCCGCCGGCCGATTTCGGCGGCGGCACGGCTGTGCTAGCCTGTCACCAAACGGGATGCATGCAATGGAACTGCCCTTCAGGGACGAACTGGTCCTTATGCCCGACCTGCGCCACCGGTTGCGGCAGTTGCGCTGGTTCCGTGCCACCTTCCGCGGCAGTGCCAAGGTGGTTTCGGACACGTTCGGCGTGCGTTTCGAGATCGACGAGGCGAAGCTCACCAGGGCCTTTCTCGACTGGGTCGAGATCATGGAAGCGCAAAAGCGCTTCGCCGAAGTCGACCGTGCCGACTTTATCGTCTTTGCCGCCGGCCTCGTGCTGCGCGAACTGATAAAGCAGGCGCCGGCCAGGGAAATCTCCGGCCTCGCGCAACTGACCGAAACAGAGCAGAATGCCAGCACGCTGGAGATCATCCGCTTCTGGCCGGAGGGCTTCCTCTACACCAACTACTGCGTCTCTGCGATTTCAGCCATCTACGAGCAGGAATTCGGCTCGGCACCCAGCATCGACAAATGCGCCGACGATCTGCGTACTTGGTGGTCCTATCGCGAGAACGTCACCGAGATGCCCGCCTATGCGGTGGCTTTCCTCGACCGCTTCCTCGGCGCCGAGCCGAACTGGATCACGCCGGACCGCGCGCAGTCAAGGCAAGCCATGCAACGGGCGCTCGGCTCCTCCCGCGCCAGCGATGCGTTGCGCCGGCTTTGAAGGCCCTTCGGCTTTATGCTCCAAAAGTCCTCAAACCACCGCGCTATTGAACATTTGACTTTTTGCCGATAGCGATGTGCGAAATCTGACTTGAGGAGACAAGCGCGTGGCGAGACCAAGGCCTATCATTTTCGATTGCGACGGCGTTCTCGTCGACAGCGAGCCCCTGGCCGCCCGCGCTTATGAACGGGTCTATGAAAAACATGGCATGCCCGGTGTTCACGGCGGCATCATCGCCCAGTGCATCGGCATGAAGCAGTCGGACATCATCGTCAGGATCAAGGAGTTGACGGGCCATCAGTTTCCGGCCGCGGCCGACGGCGACATCTGGGCCGAGACCAAGGTCCTGTTTTCCGAGGAGTTGAAACCAACGCCCGGAATTTCCGCCTTTCTCGAGGCGCTTGCCGGCGACCGCTGCGTGGCATCGTCGTCGTCGGTCGAGCGCATAAACCACAGTCTGGCGGCGACTGGGCTGGCCCGCTTCTTCGGCGATGCGATCTACAGCTCCTCGATGGTCAAGAACGGCAAGCCCGCGCCGGACATCTTCCTGTTCGCCGCGGCAAAAATGGGCGCCAACCCGGCCGATTGCATCGTCATCGAGGATTCGCCCTTCGGCATCCAGGGCGCGGTCGCCGCCGGCATGAGGGCGATCGGCTACACCGGTGGCGGCCACACCTATGCCGAGCATGGCGCACGACTAAAGGCGGCCGGAGCCGACTTCGTCTGCGCCGACTGGCGGGAAGTCAGCCGGCAACTATCCGGACTCGGTGTGCCGGCCTGATCCGTTACCGGTTAGGCAGTCCAAGGCGGGTCCATTCTTCGGGCGGGATCGTAGGCCCGACACGGAAGGTGAAGGACAAGACCCTCGTCGCATCGGGGTCGACCTCGCACCGGAAGCTCAGATGGTACCATTTTGTAGTTGTGCGGAAAGCGACATCCGGGGCGTCGAGAATATTGCCGGCCTTCAGCGGAACACTTGGGATCAACTCGGGAAAATAAGAGGCGTCCACCAATTGCTGGTCCAACGCGCTGGCGCAAAGTCTGGCAGCACGCTGACCGCGAGGCATGCCGTCCATTGAGGTCACGGCCAGCGCATCACCGGTCGCGCCCTGCGAATAGAGCCTGCGAACACCCGGAAGACCCGAGTAACTCGGCGATGCGGCAACAGCTGCGTCCTTGGAACTTGACCTCCCGGCGCTCCCGCTTCGGGAGTTCGAAACCTTTGCAGGATTGGGCTTCGGCGCGTCCGCGGGTTTGGGCGTAGGCGCTTCCGCCGATGTGGGAAGCTCGATCTCGCCGTCGCCGCCAACGGCAGCCAACGGCGTTGGCGGCGTCGCCGCCTGCTTGTCGGCGTCGTGCGCTTCCGCCTCTTGTTTGTCTGCCTGCTGTTTAGCTAGGTCCTGGGTTGAAGTTGCCTGCTTCTCCTGTGCGGGCTCGGCATCCTTCGGCGCGGTTATCGGCTTCTCGCTGGCCTTGGCTGAATCTGCCCGCTCTTCGGGGGCTGCCGGCGCGGCGGTTTTGTTCTCTGCATCCTTCGGCGCGACAGGCGGCTTCGCATCCTCGGCCGGCGACGGCGAGTTGTCCTGAGCGCTGGCCCCATCCAGGGATTTCCTGGGGCCGGTGTCCTTGGCGCCGAACTGAAAAACAGGTTTCAGCACCTCGATTGGCGAGGGCTTGCGAGGCAGTTCCGGCGGAGGCGGCTTTTCAACCTTCTGCTCGGGTGGTTTTTCAACCTTCGGTTCCGGCGGCTTTTCCTTTGGCGACGGCGCAGGGGCAGGTTTCGGTTTGGGCTGATCGGGCGGAGGGACGATCGCGATGTTTACCGGTTGCTCCTGCTGCGGCTGTTGGGGAGGCCTCGGCAGGCTGTAGACCAGGAGCGCTGCGATCAGCGCATGCAGGACCAGCGATGCGGACAAGCCCCATAGCAAATTCCGACGCCACTCTCGTGTCTCGTCCTTCATGCTGACCGATGTGGAATGAAATGGCGGCGGCTTCAAGCATAGGCATCGGATTGGTTTAATTTAACCGCTGACAGCTTGGTGATCTGGATGGACACTGGCAGGGCCGCGCCCCCGGAGACGGGCGCCACTCGACGATCCGTTGCAAGTGACGCCGCCTGGCCGGCAACGCGCCCAATTCCAGGAAAACCGCTGCGCACCTTTCCTGGAATTTACCTAGACCAGCATGCCCATCGGGTTTTCGATCAGCCGCTTGAAGGCGACGAGCAGTTCCGCACCCAGCGCTCCGTCGACGGCGCGATGGTCCGTCGACAGCGTCACCGACATCACCGTGGCGATTTTGATCTCGCCATTCCTGACCACCGCCCGCTCCTCGCCGGCACCAACCGCCAGGATCGTCGCATGCGGCGGGTTGATGACGGCGGCGAAGTCCTTGATGCCGAACATGCCGAGGTTCGACACCGCCGTGGTGCCGCCCTGATACTCTTCCGGCTTCAGCTTGCGGCTGCGGGCACGGCTGGCCAGATCCTTCATCTCGTTGGAGATCACCGACAGCGTCTTTTCGTCCGCCCTGCGGATGATCGGCGTGATCAGCCCACCGGGGATCGACACGGCGACGCCGACATCGGCGTGCTTGTGCTTGACCATGGCGCCCTCGGTCCAGGAGGCATTGGCATCCGGCACCGCCTTCAGCGCCATGGCCATGGCCTTGATCACCATATCGTTGACCGACAGCTTGTAGGCCGGGGCCTCCCCCTTGTCGGTCTTCCTCGTCGGCGCTGCAGCATTGAGCTGCGAGCGCAGCGCCAGAAGCGCGTCGAGCTCGCAATCGAGCGTCAGGTAGAAATGCGGGATGGTGGTCTTGGCCTCGACCAGCCGCCGCGCGATGGTCTTGCGCATATTGTCGTGCGGGACGAGATCGTAGGAGCCTTCCTCGAACAGACGGAGCACGTCCCCCTCCCCCTTGAGGGGAGGCTGGCCGGCCAGAGGCCGGTCGGGTGGGATCGGTTCGACCGGGCTCGGCGCTAGGGAGGTGCCTTCTGAGGCGACCCCCTCCGTCCGCTTCGCGGACACCTCCCCCTCGAGGGGGGAGGAGATCGCCGCTTCGACATCGGTCTTCGTTATGCGGCCATAGGGGCCCGTGCCTGATATGGCGGAGAGACTCATACCCGCCTCACGGGCAAGGCGGCGGGCCAGAGGCGTAGCGCGGGTTCTCCCCTCCCCCTCGAGGGGAGGGTGGCCGGCCGCAGGCCGGTCGGGTGGGGTCGGTTCGACTGGGCTTAGCGCAATAGCAGTGCTCGGCGCCAGGGAGGTGCCTCCCGCGGCGACCCCCTCTGTCGACTTCGTCGACGTCTCCCCCTCGAGGGCGGAGAGCGGCGCCCCATAAGCCTCGCCATCGGCATAGATCCAGGCCACCGGCGCGCCGACAGGAATATCGATGCCTTCCTTGCCGGTGACATCGCGCAGGATGCCGCTGGCCGGCGCGTCGATCTCCATCGCCGCCTTGTCGGTCTCGATCTCGAACAGCACGTCGCCCTTTTTGACCTGCTGGCCTTCCGTGGCGAACCAGCGCGAGATCTGTCCGGTCGCCATGTCCATGTCGACCTTGGGAAGAATGACTTCGGTCGGCATCTTTCAGCGAACCCCTTTCACGAGGTCGCGCGCGGCGGTGATGATGTCGGGAACCTGCGGCACCGTGGCCTTTTCGAGCTCCGGATTGTAGGGGATCGGCGTCTCCGCGCCGCCCAGCCGCACGATCGGCGCATCGAGATAGTCGAACGCCTCGCTTTCGGCGATCATGGCGCTGACCTCGGCACCGATGCCAAGCGTCTTGACCGCCTCGTAGACGCACATCAGTCGCGACGTCTTCTTGACGCTGTCGACGACGGTCTGCCTGTCCATCGGCCGGATGGTCCTGAGGTCGACGACTTCGACGTCGATGCCTTCGGCTTCCAGCGTGGCGGCGGCGTCGAGCGCCTTCTGCACCATGATAGAGGTGGCGACGATGGTCAGGTCCCGGCCCTCGCGGCGGATGTCGGCCTTGCCGATCGGCACCGTGTAGTAGCCTTCGGGAACCGGCCCCTTCGCCTTGTAGAGCAGCTTGTGCTCGAAGATCATCACCGGATCGGGATCGGCGACCGCCGCCAGGAGCATGCCCTTGGCATCATAGGGCGTCGCGGGCTGGATGACCTTCAGGCCCGGCACATGGCCGAGCCAGGCCTCGAGGCTCTGGCTGTGCTGCGCGGCGGCACCCGTGCCCGAACCGGCTGGGAAGCGCATCACGACAGGCACCGAAACCTCGCCGCCCAGCATGAAGCGCATCTTGGCGGCCTGGTTGACGATCTGCTCCATGGCGAGCGTGGCGAAATCGGAAAACTGGAACTCGAAGATCGGCCGCATGCCGGTAAGCGCCGCACCGACCGCGACGCCAGCGCCACCCAGTTCCGAAATCGGTGTGTCGATCACCCGCTCGGTGCCAAAACGATCGACCAGATCGCCCGTCACCTGGAAGGCGCCGCCATAGACGCCGATATCCTCGCCCATCAGGAAGACGCGTTCGTCCATGTCCATGGCGACCGCCATGGCCTCCTGGATCGCCTGGGCGTAGCTCAGTTCACGCACCATCGCGTCCATCACGCCTGCTCCGTATACACGTAATTTCCGGTCTCGCGCACATCCGGCGACGGGCTCACCTTGGCGAACTCGATGCCATCGGCGATTTCCCGCGCCACCGCCTCACGAATGGCCTCGATGCCCGGGCCATCGATGAAGCCGAATTCCCGCAGCTCGTTCTCGAACAGCGTGATCGGGTCGCGGTTCGACATCCAATCCTCGATCTCCTCCTTGGTGCGATAGCGGTTGCGGTCGCTCTTGGAGTGGCCGCGATGGCGGTAGGTCTTGGATTCGATCAGCGTCGGCCCCTCGCCCGCCCGCGCCCGCTCGACGGCCTTGTGCGATGCCTCGGCCACTTCGGAGAAGATGTTGCCGTTGACGATGACGCCCGGCATCGAATAGGCGGCGGCACGGTCGGCGATGTTCTTGACCGCGGTGGAGCGGGCCGTCGATGTCGACATGCCGTAGCCATTGTTCTCGCAGACGAAAATAACCGGCAGCTTCCACACCGCCGCCATGTTCAGCGCCTCGTGGAAGGCGCCCTCATTGTTGGCGCCGTCACCGAAGAAGGAGACAACGACCTTGCCGGTCTTCATCATCTTGGACGAGAGTGCCGCGCCGACGGCGATAGGAATGCCGCCGCCGACGATGCCGTTGGCGCCGAGATTGCCCTTGGCGACATCGGCAATGTGCATCGAGCCGCCGCGCCCCTTGCAGTAGCCGGTGGTCTTGCCGAAGAACTCGGCGAACATGCGCTTCACCTCGGCCCCCTTGGCGATGCAGTGGCCGTGGCCGCGATGTGTCGAGGTGATCTGGTCATCCTCGCCGAGCGGCATGCAGATGCCCATGGCGCTGGCTTCCTGGCCGATCGACAGGTGCATGGTGCCGTGGATCAGGCCACGCATGTAGCTTTCCTCGGCGCCCTCTTCGAAGCGGCGGATAAGGTACATCTTGTAGAGCACCTGCTTGAGCTGTTCGGCGCTGTACTGGCGATAGACGAAAGGCAGGTTGGCGCGGCTGTCCGCGACGGCTTTGCTGGCTCCGGCCATGATCAGGCTCCCACGGTTCCATAGACAAGCTTGTCCTGGCGGGCGCGCAGTTCGGCGATCTTGGAGCCCGCGGCCGGGGCCGCGTTCGCATAGGTGATGAGCTCGCCCTTCTTGATCGGCGCCGTCACCGAACCGCCCTGCAGCAGGCCGCAAGGAATGGCCTTGGCGGCATGCGCCTCGGGCGCCGTCATGATCCAGGCGCGGTAGCAATATTCGCCGATCGCATCGAGCTTTTCGCCCGGCTGCATATCCTTCTTGGCCACCGCGCAGACCTCGGCCACCGGCTTCGCCAGCGGCACCATGTCGGCCTTGCCGTAGAGCACGACGCGGGCGCAGGTCAGCGGCACTTCCAGCGACGTCAGATGATAGGGGCGATGGAAGGTGAAGTATGGGCCCTTGCCCATCTTCAGATCTTCCATGCGCTCCGAGATACGCGGATGTGACATGTCGGCGACGACGAAAACGCCGGGCGCGACGCCCTTGCCGATCGAATAGTCGACGACGCCAACCCTGGACAGCACGCCGCCATCCTTCTGCGGCACCAGCACCTTGTTCAGTTCGCCGAGCGTCGCCGCCGGGCCATGCATGCCGGCCTTGTCCGGCACCAGTCCCGTGGCATTGGCGATCGCCGCCATCTCGACCATGGTCTTCGAGCCGTCGACGAATTCGACCAGCATACGCACATTCATGTGCCGGCGCCTGGCCTCTTCCTCATAGTCGGGCGGCGTCGCGTCGATGTTGAGCGGATTGTTCTTGCCCTTGCCGGCGGCGACGATCGGGTGGCCCATGGCCGAAACGAATTCGATCAGTTCCATGCAGGAGGACGGCTCGTCGCCGGCGCCCAGCGAATAGGTGACGCCGAGCCGGTCAGCCTCGCTCTTGAGGTAGGCGCCAATCGTGACGTCGGCCTCGACATTCATCATCACCAGATGCTTGCCGTGCTCCATGGCGCGCAAGCCGATCTCGGCGCCGACGGCGGGAACACCGGTCGCGTCGATGACGACGTCGATGAGATCATTGTTGATGACCAGGCTGGCGTCGTTGGTCACCGCCACCTTGCCGGCCTCCATGGCGGCCGTCATCGCCGAAGCGTTCGACACTTCGCGTGCATGCCCGGTTTCCTGGAAGGCGATGTCCACCGCCTTGCTGGCGGCGGGCAGGTTGAGCTCCGAGATGGCACCGATCTCGATGCCGGACATGTGGGCGACGCGGGTGACGATGTCGGTTCCCATTTCGCCGGAACCGATCAGGCCGATGCGGATGGGCTTGCCCGACTTGCCGCGTTCATCGAGATCGCGGGCAAGGCCCGTCAACGAAACATTGGAAGCCATACCGCTCGTTCCTCCCACATTGCAGGCTTGTTCAATCACCTGACGGGTATTGAACATCTGTATTTCTGTCAAGACTAATGTCCAAATTTGTGTACTTTTGCAGCACTTTCCCGGAGGGCTCGGGGACGTGAAAGAGAGGCCCGGGAAAGCCGGTAAATAGGGCGATCCGCCGCCTTGCTCCAGGCGCCGCGGACAGTTCGCGGCCACACCTCCAGGGATGCACGGCGCAAGGGCTTGTTAGGGGCCGGTCCGCCGCGTAAAGCGCTTGCAGTGAACTTCCGTCGGTCAGGCTTTTCCGATGAACGTCCAACAACGGATTCGGCCTGCCGGATTGCCCGGCGACGGACCGGCACATTCGATTGCCGGCATCTTCGCCGCGGAATTGCAGGTTCCCTCCATCGGTCTCGACGACAATTTCTTCGATCTCGGCGGCGACTCGCTAAATGAGCGTCAGCACCGCGGTCCTGTCGGTGCCCCGCGCGTTATCCGGCGATCGGAAACTCGTGGAAATGCACGATCACTCCATCCGCGTCGATGAAGATGACGGCATAGGCGGGCGGCTCGTGGCCCAGGCTCCAGCTGTCGGAAAAATCGAGCGCGGTCTGGTGGTTGGTGCTGCGCAAAGTGCTGACCGGTATGCCGCGCCAGCTGCCGGCGATCAGCCGATGGACATGGCCGGCGAAGATGTGGCGGACATTGCCATGGCGCGCCAGGAGGTCGTGGAAGGTATCGGCGTCGGCGAGCTTGACCGCGTCAAGCACCGGCATGTGTATCCGGAACGGCGGGTGATGCATGAAGAGGAAGAACGGCCGACCATGCGCCTCTTGCAGCCGTTCGTCGAGCCAGTCGAGACGCGCCGCGCACAGCCTGCCCTCGACATGGCCACTGTCCAGCGTATCAAGCAGGATCAGCCGGCCCTCGCTGCCGTCGAAAACGCTCTGCACGAACCCTTGCTCGGCGGCATAGGGGAACATTTCAAGGAAGAGCGCACGGTCGTCGTGGTTGCCGAGCATCAGCCGGCAGGGCGGAGAAAATTGCGCCAGCCTCTCCTGCAACGCCGCATAGGCGGTGCGCTCGCCATCATTGGTCAGGTCGCCTGATATCACCACTAGATCGGCATCGGCATGGTTTTCGCCGATATCCGCCAGGCAGGCGTCCAGTCTGGCAAGCGGATCGGAGCCGTAGAGAAGGCCGCCCGGTGCCATCAGATGCGGGTCGGAGAGCTGGATGATCTTCATGGGCATCGACCTTTGGCTGACGATTTCAGGAGGAACTGTCTGGAAATCGGCCCGCATGATGCGGGACAAAACTGCCGCGCACGACCAGCGGCACGCTCAGACGCTGGCGAATGGGCGCCAGATCCGGTTCTCGTTGTCGCAGGTCAAGTAACGCGACGGCCCTGGCGGCCATGGTCTCCGGATCCTGGCGGAAGGTGGTCAGCCGATAGGCAAGCCAACCGGCCTCGGGAACATCGTCGAAGCCGACCACGCAGAGATCGCTGGGAATGTCGAGCCCGGCCTGACGGGCATGGTCCATGACGCCGAAGGCAATGAGGTCGTTGACGCAGAAAATCGCCTGTGGCCGGCTCTGGCCGTCGATCAGCGCCCTGCCCGCCTGCAGTCCGCCGGCATAGTCCGTATCCCTGCCTCGCGCGATCACGACCTCGGCGCCCAGGCGCGCCGCCTCGGCGCGGAAGGCGTCCTCGCGCTCGGTGATGGTGGGCGTGCCCGACAGCGATCCCGCCAGGCCAAGCTTCGTCATGCCGCGCGCGACGAACATCGCTGCCGCGAGCTTCGCCGCCGCGCCGCCGTCGGTCTGGATGTGGTCGGCTTCCGGCTCGGAACGGCCGATGACCACAAGCGGCTGGCCGTTGCGCCGCGCAAGCTCGAAGAAGGATGATGGCGGCGAGCCGGACAGGATGATGGTCGCCTCGGCGCGATGGCCGAGCAGCGTCTTCTGGGCCGATATCAGCTCCTGTTCGGTCTGGCCGGTGTTGATCATCACCGGAACATTGCCGCGATGGATCAGTGCCTTGGTGAGCGCGGCGGCGAGATGGGCGCGAAAACCGACTTCCGGCTTGGTCACCACCAGCCCCACCAGCCGGCTCTGGTTGGCGAGCAGGCCGCGCGCCAGATCGTTGACCTGATAGCCGAGTTCCTCGGCCGCGCGCATGATTTTCTCGCGCGTCTCCGTGGCGACGCTGGCGCCCGGCGTGAAGGCACGCGACACCGCCGAGCGCGAGACGCCGGCCTGGCGCGCGACATGCAGGGCGCTGACCGAACGGAGCTTGTCCGAGATCTTGTCCCCCGTGGTCGAGTTCTTGTCCGCCGTCATCGGTTGACGCCCATGCTCGCGCTTTAATTCGCCAATCCGCGACAAGCGCTTGCACAGCTGTGCATTGCAGCATGCAAGCTGCCCGCTCTCCGGGTTCCGGATAGGAGGTCCGGGTAACGGCTTGATGACGGTTTGAAGGGAAAAGCCTCTCTTCCTTCGTTGGCCGGTCACTCCACACGGCGCATCGCCGCGGATAACTCCCGATCCTCCGCCACCGCCGTCAGGATACAACCATCCCGCGGCGACGGGGGAACGCCTTTCAGGCCCTGGCCATGAAGCCGGAATTACTCTACTGCGCCGTCCAGCCGCCATCCATCGGCAAGGTCGTGCCGGTGATCTGCTTGGCCGCGTCCGAGCACAGGAACAGCGTCAGCGCGGCGAGTTCCTCGACGGTGACGAATTCCTTGGTCGGCTGTGCGGCGAGCAGCACATCGTGCTTGACCTGCTCCTCGGTCATGCCGCGCGCCTTCATCGTGTCGGGGATTTGCTTCTCGACCAGCGGCGTCCAGACATAGCCGGGTGCGATGGCGTTGACGGTGATGCCATCCTGCGCCACTTCCAGCGCCACCGTCTTGGTCAGGCCCGCAATGCCATGCTTGGCCGACACATAGGCCGATTTGAACGGCGAGGCGACCAGCGCGTGCGCGGAAGCCGTGTTGATGATGCGGCCCCATTTGCGCGCCTTCATGCCAGGCACCACCGCCTTGATGGCATAGAAGGCCGCGAGCAGATTGATGCGGATGATGGCTTCCCACTTGTCGTCCGGGAATTCCTCGATCGGCGCGACATGCTGGATGCCGGCATTGTTGACCAGGATGTCGAGGCTGCCGAACGCGGCCTCGGCGTCATGCACCATGGCGCTCACCGCCGCGCCGTCCATCATGTTGGCATCGGAGTAGCGGCACTTGACGCCGAAATCCTTCTCGATGCCGGCGCGCTCCTGCTCGATCGCGGCGGCATCGCCAAGGCCGTTGATGGTGACGTTGGCGCCCTCGGCGGCGAAGGCACGGGCGATGGCCAGGCCGATACCGCTGGTCGAGCCGGTGACGAGGGCATTCTTCGAAGACAGGGAACCCATGATGATCTCGCGAGAGGAGGGAGGAGAATAGGAGCATATAATTGTGCGTCGCAGCATGACAATGACAGAGCCATGTGTCGATGCGATTACAGCCAGACGACAGCCCTGGTATTGCCCCGCGCGGTCCGGGACCGCGGTCGTGAGGCTGACACGGCACTGTCATGGTGCCGTGCAACATAATCGTGCGCATTCGCGCGGTCATTCCTGAACGCAATTCGCCTGACGAAACTTCACCTGACAAAACCTTGGGGGCGCAGCTTGGAAATCGCCGATGTCTTGAAGCGCGCCTATGCGATGCCGCTGACCAACCCGTCTTTTCCGCCCGGTCCCTACCGTTTCTTCGACCGCGAATACATCATCATCACCTACCGCACGACGCGCGAGGCGCTCGAAGCCGTCGTGCCGGCGCCGCTGGAGATCGACGAGCCGCTGGTCAAGTACGAATTCATCCGCATGCCCGATTCGACCGGCTTCGGCGACTACACCGAGACCGGCCAGGTCATCCCGGTGCGCTACAAGGGCCAGCATGGCGGCTACGTCCATTCGATGTATCTCGACGACGACGCACCGATCGCCGGTGGGCGCGAGCTGTGGGGGTTTCCAAAGAAGCTGGCCAATCCCAAAATCGTCCATGAGGGCGAGGTGATCGTCGGCACGCTGCACTATGGCAGCGTTCTGTGCGCCACCGGCACGATGGGCTACAAGCACCGCGAGGCCGACCACGATTCCGTGCTTGCCTCGCTCGCGGCCCCCAATTTCCTGATCAAGATCATCCCGCATGTCGACGGCACGCCGCGCATCTGCGAGCTGGTGCGCTATTACCTGACCGATATAACACTGAAGGAAGCCTGGACGGCGCCGGCCGCGCTCGATCTGCGGCCCCACGTCATGGCCGACGTGGCGAAGCTGCCGGTGCTCGACATCGTGTCCGCCGTCCACTTCAAAGCCGATCTGACGCTCGGGTTGGGCGAGGTGGTCCACGACTATCTTGCCGGTCACGGCCAGCTCGCGAACAGCACAACCCTGCCGGAGAAAATTCGTGCTTGAACGCAACCGAAACAAAGAAGCCGCCGCCACCATCGAGGAGATCTCGGCGCAATACGACCGCGTCGCGCTGGTGTTCCAGGGCGGCGGTGCGCTCGGCGCCTACCAGGCCGGCGTCTACCAGGCGCTGGCCGAGGCCGGCTGCGAGCCGAGCTGGCTGTCCGGCGTCTCGATCGGCGCCATCAACGCCGCGATCATTGCCGGCAATGAGTCCAGCCGCCGGCTGCAGCGGCTGGAGCAGTTCTGGCAGACGATCTCGGGCCGCAAGATCTGGTCGTATACGCCGGAGGGCGACATCTACCGCGACATCCGCAACCGCACCTCCTCGTGGATGACGATGACCATGGGCCAGCCCGGCTTCTTCAAGCCGCGCAGTCCCAATCCCTGGTTCGAGCATGCCGGCGCCGAGGGCGCCACCAGCTTCTACGACACCGCCGAACTGAAGGACACGCTGGAGAGCCTGATCGACTTCAATGTCCTGAATGACGGCAGGAAGCGGCTAAGCGTCGGCGCCGTCAATGTCCGGACCGGCAACTTCGTCTATTTCGACACCGACAAGGTGCGCATCGGGCCCGAGCACATCATGGCCAGCGGCGCGCTGCCTCCCGCCTTCCCGTCGGTCCGCATCGAGGGCGAGTACTACTGGGACGGCGGCATCGTCTCCAACACGCCGCTGCAGTATCTGCTCGACCAGGAAGAGGACCGCTCCTCGCTGGTGTTCCAGGTCGATCTGTTCAGCGCCCGCGGCGTCCTGCCACGCGGCATGGCCGACGTGCTGTCGCGCCACAAGGACATCATGTATTCCAGCCGCACGCGCCAGAATACCGACAATTTCCAGCGCATCCACGCGCTCAAGATGAAGCTGCTCGAGGCGCTGAAGCGCGTGCCTCCCGAATTGCTGAAAGACGGCGAGAAGGAGCTGATCGCCGACTATTCCAACGCCGGCGTCGTCAACATCGTTCACCTGATCTACCAGCACAAGGGCTACGAGGGACACGCCAAGGACTATGAATTCTCCGGCACCTCGATGCGCGAGCACTGGGAGATGGGCCTGGAGGACACGCAGCGCACCTTGCGCCATCGCCAGTGGCTGACCCTGCCGACCAATGTCGAGGGCGTCGCCATCCACGATCTGCACCGCGAGGACCCGACCTAACCAAACCCGCGCGGTGATTTTTCACCGGGTATCTCGGGTATCTGTTGTCAGCGAGATTCCAGTCGCTCGATCGAGCGGGTCGCCGTCCAAGATTTGTCGGGCCCCCTCGTGTCGTTGGGCAACGCGAAGCGGAACGAAGACCCAGGGATCCATGCCGTTACCTTGATCGAAGAGTGCGGCGAAGCAGATTTCTGCACCGTAGCAACGCTTTGAAGTTTTGGCATGGATGTTGGGGGCTGCGCCGCGACGCGTCGCTCCAGGATGACGAAGCAATGGGCGTTTCGCGCCAATCTCCAAGGCATGCGCCGGTCAACGCAAATGCACGCACTCTCTTCAAACTTGCCCCTCGCTCAACGAAAAAGGCAGCGCCGGTCGCTGGCGCTGCCTTTGTGTTCGAGAACTTTCGGCTCGCTCAGAACACTTGGCGGAAGACGATGAACAGCACGAAGGCGAGCGCGATCGAGCATGGCAGGGTCAACACCCAGGCCAGCAACAGGTTGCGTACCGTCGACCATTGCAAGCCGGACCCATTGGCCGCCATCGTTCCGGCGACGCCCGACGACAGCACATGGGTGGTCGACACCGGCAGGCCAAGCCGGTCGGCCATGCCGATGGTCACCATGGCGACGAGCTCGGCGGCGGCGCCTTGGCCGTAGGTCAGGTGGCTCTTGCCGATCTTCTCGCCGACGGTGACGACGATGCGCTTCCAGCCGACCATCGTGCCGAGCCCGAGAGCCAGCGCGACAGCCACCTTCACCCAGAGCGGGATGAACTTCGTCGCATTGTCGACGGCCTTGTGGTAGTCGGTCACCGCCTTCAGGTCGTCGTCTTTCATCGGCAGCAGCTTCTTCTTGTCGATCAGCTTCAGCGCTTCGCCGATCAGGTAGATGTCGTTTCGCGCGTTGCTGACCAGATCGGTCGGCACCTTTTCGACCGAAGCGTAAGGCTGCAGCTCGGCAGTTGTGTTGTGAATATAGGCCTGCAGAGCAACGGTCGTCTGATCGTTCCACGTCTTGCTGCGCACGGCTTCCTGCACGGCTGCCTTTGCAGCATTGGCATCGGCAACGGTGACGCCGGGCTTGACATATTTGCCCAGCGCCGTCTCGACGTTGACGGAAGCCGACTTGTAGGCCTCGAGATAGTTGATGTCGGGCGTGCGGTTGAGCGCGTAGGCGGTCGGCACGACGCCGATCAGGATGAGCATGATCAGGCCCATGCCTTTCTGTCCGTCATTGGAGCCGTGCGCGAAGCTGACGCCGGTGCAGGTGAAGATCAGCAAGGCGCGGATCCACCAGGGCGGCGGGGCATTGCCCTTCGGCGCTTCATAGAGAGCCGGGTTGCGCACCAGCAACTTCATTACATAGAGCAGGATGGCGGCGGCGAAGAAGCCGACGATCGGCGAGACGAGCAAGGTGGTGCCGACATTGGTCGCCTGCCCCCAATCGACGCCGCTGGTGGCGCTGCCGGCCGGCGCCATGAACTGGTTGGCGAGGCCGACGCCGATGATCGAGCCGACCATCGTGTGCGAGCTCGACGCCGGCAGGCCAAGGAACCAGGTGCCGAGGTTCCACAGAATCGCCGCGACGAGCAGCGCGAACACCATGGCGAAGCCCGAGGAGGAGCCGACCTGCAGGATGAGCTCGACCGGCAGCAGTGACAGGATGCCGAAGGCGACCGCGCCGCTCGAGGTGAGCACTCCGAGGAAATTGAAAACGCCCGACCACATCACGGCGAATTCGGCCGGCAGGGAGCGCGTGTAGATGACGGTCGCCACCGCATTGGCGGTGTCGTGGAAACCGTTGACGAATTCGAAGCCGAGCGCGATCAGCAGGGCGATGCCGAGCAGGATCCACGGCACGGTCTTGGCTACCGCCAGATCCTGGCTGAGCGCGTAACCGACATAGACGATGCCGACCAGCACCAGCACGCCGAAGGCAGGCAGGAACCACTTCGCACTGCCTGATTGCTCGAGCGGATGCTCCGGTCTCGGGATGCCCGCTTCACTAGAAACTATGTCCACCATGTCCCACTCCTTTTGCATTGCAGCAAAGACCTGGGAAGGACGCTATGTCCGCACGATGAACCCTGTGTGACGCGAAGAGGCGGCTTTGCGCCTATGCGGACCAGCCCGGAGCAGGCCGCGCGAGAAATCCGCTCCAGCATGCGCGAAGGCGCGACCTTCGTCGTCAAGCGCGGACCGCGAGGCGCCATCTCCATCGGCCCCGATAGCACGCTTGTCGAGGCCGTCGCATCCGATGTCCGCGTTGTCGACACGATCGGTGCCGGCGATGTCTTCAACGCCGCTTTCCTGGCAGCCATGGCGGCATCCAGCGTGGAGACCGGGTGCTTTTCGACTACCACCCGATAGGCACGCCGTCGAACGTCTGGAAGGAGCCGCTATCTCCAGGCGTCGCGCTATCGATGATCGTGCGCAGGCCCCGCGCACTGTCCTCGACCGCCAGAACCGCCTGATCGCCTCCCATATCCGTCTTCACCCAACCTGGATGGAGCGACAACACCGTTATCCCGTCGACGCGCAAATCCTGCGCCAACTGGGCGCAGACCATGTTGAGCGCTGACTTCGAGCAGCGGTAGGCATAGTCGTCGTCATAATCATCGAGCAGCCCCTCAGCCATCGACCCGGCCCGGCTGCCGATGTTGGCGATGACGCGCATGCGCCCCGCAACCAGGTTCGGGCGCAGCGCCCTCGCCAGCAACAACGGACCGAGCGTGTTCGTCCGCATGACCTTCAGGAATTCATCCGGGGCAAAGCTGTGCAGGCCAGGGATCTCGCTGCGGATGGCGGCATTGTTGACAAGCACATCCACGGGTCTGCCGGTGAGCCGCGTGGCAAGGTCGCAAATGGAAGCGGGATCGGCGACATCGAGCGGCTGGAACTCGATTCGACCCGTGCAACCTTGAGCCGGATGCGTGCGCCCGCAACCGATCACGCGCCAGCCATGGTGGGCGTATTGCAACGCCAGCTCGTGGCCGAGCCCGCGCCCGGCGCCAGTTATAAGGACCGTGCCGCCATGCCCTTCCGCAGCCAAGTCAGGCGCTCTTGGCGACCGGCACGGTTTCCTGCCGGGCAATCATGGCGTAGACCTCGCCGGAATATTTGATGTGGCGTTGCTGCGTGGCGAAATCGACATGGGTGATGCCGAACGGTGTCGTATAGCCATAGGCCCATTCGAAATTGTCGGTCAGTGTCCAGGCGAAATAACCCCGCACCGGCACGCCCTCGCCCGCCGCCTTGGCCACTTGCTCGAGATGATCGACGTAGTAGGCGGCGCGCAGATCGTCCCAGACACGCCCGTCGTCGCCAACCTTTTCCGGCGTCGTGGCGACGCCGTTCTCGGAAATGTAGATTGCCTGCGGCGCATAGCGGTCGTTCACATAGCGCAGGATGTCGTACATGCAGCGCGGCCATATCTCGTAATCGACCGCCGAATAGATGCCTTTCGGTTGCACCCGTCGATAGCTTAGCGGCGCGAGTTCGTCACCCGCCGCGATCACCGAGCGACGGTAGATGTTGATGCCCAGATAGTCCACCGGCGCGGCGATGATCTGATTATCCCGGGCATCGACCGGCGGCAGCAGATCGCCGTAGAGCTCCAGCATGTCCTGCGGGTATGTGCCCGTGAAGACGGCGTCGAGAAACCAGCGGTTCTGGGCGCCGTCGAAGCGCCGTGTCGCCGCGACATCGCGCGGATCATCGGTAGCGGCCTCCGCGACGTTGAGATCGAAGACGATGCCGACTGACGCATCCGCTACCTCGGCCCGGATGACTGGAACAGCCAGGCCATGACCCAGCAATGCATGATGACTTGCAGTCACGCCGCCTTTCACACCATCCCGCAATCCCGGCGCATCCTCACCGGTCGCGTGTCCCGACCAGCAGAAGGTCCAGGGCTCGTTGAGCGTCGTCCATTTCTTGACGCGATCGCCGAAGCTGCGGGCGGCAAGCCCGGCATAATCGGCAAAGGCGGTGGCGGTTTCGCGACTGTACCAGCCGCCACGGTCTTGCAACGCCTGCGGAAGGTCCCAGTGGTAGAGCGTTGCATAGGGCTCGACGCCGGCTTCAAGCAGATCGTCGACCAGCCGATCGTAGAAGGCGATACCCTTGGCGCTGGCGTCGCCTCGACCTTCGGGAAGAAGCCGCGTCCAGGCGAGGGAAAAGCGATAGGCGCCAAGGCTGAGCGCCTTGAGCACAGCGATATCTTCCTTCCAGCGATGATAGTGATCGCAGGCTATATCACCGCTCGAGCCATCCACGATCACGCCGGGAACACGGCAGAACCGGTCCCAGATGCTTTCGCCCTTGCCGTCCGCGTCATGCGCGCCCTCGATCTGATAGGCCGCGGTCGCGGCGCCGAACACGAAGCCTTGCGGAAAGACCAGACCGGCGGCGCGGGCTTCAAGGGTCCGGCGTGCGTTATCGATGCTTGATGTCATATTTTCTCTCGATGGTGCTGACGAGGCTTGCCGCCGCCAGCGTCAGAAAAATGTAGAAGATGGCGGCTGAGTTGTAGGGCGCGAACGGCAGGAAACTTGCCGACTGGAATTCCCGCATACGCTGGGTGATGTCACGGATCGACAGGATAGAGAGCAGGGACGTGTCCTTGAGGATGGCGATCAGTTCGTTGCCGAGCGGCGGAATGATGATGCGGAAGGCTTGCGGCAGCACAACCAGCCGGGCGGTACGCCAGCCATTGAGGCCGAGACTGTGCGCTGCCTCGATCTGGCCCGCAGGGATTGCATTGATGCCGGAACGAAATATTTCGGCGAGATAGGCCGAATAGGCCAGCGCCATGGCGGCAATGCCGCGCACCAGGTTCGGCGGATCGACCACGCCCTGCGTGGCGTCCTTGAGCGCGCCGGCGAGCGGCAGGCCGACATAGAGAACGATAACCAGCATCGGGATGCCACGGATCGTGTCGACGATGAATTCCGAGCCGATCGAGAGTGGGTGTCTGCGGTGGATATGACCGCCGAAGGTCAGCAGCCCAAGCACGATCGCCAGCACCGCGAGCGTAATGCCGAACGCCTTGTCGCGATCGTTCAACGCCTCCGCTTGCCACAGCACGGGCAATGCGCCCGGCGCCGTTGCGGCGGGGACAAGTGCCGCGCTGATATCGGGAGCCTTGCCGATCGCATCGAGCGCTTCCGGCGCGCCACGAAAGGTGCGCAGCGGCACATCGCGGTCGGGACCCCCGGGAAATTGCCCGTAGCGGACGGGGCCAAGTATCCCCGACGGGGTCCCGGCCGTGACCGCGACTTTCCCGGCGAGAGACCCCACAAGCACATAGCTGTCGCGCGGCTGGAGCAGGAACCACGCGGCAGCGCAGATCATGAGGATGGTTGCCGCGATGCAGGTCACGTCCGCCCGCCAGCTGTATTTGAGCTTGAGGAGCCCGACCCAGAGCAACCCCATCATTGCAGCCAGCATGTAGGCGGCGATGGCCGCCCGGATCGTCGTGGCGACACCCGCCGCGAATGCGATATGCGCGAAAAGCAGGATGAAGGCCAACCCGGCGCCGTTCACCGCCGCAAGTGCGAAGCGGGCACAACGGTGCGTCGCGTTGCCGGCGCCATTGCGGGCGGCGATGAAGAACGCACCGAGGAGCACGATCGTCAGGCCGAAATAGGCTCGCAACAGGAGTGCGGCCTGGCCGCGCACCATGAGGTCGGCGGCATCCGTCAATCGCCGCGGCGTAACGCCCTGAACCACCAGATTGGAGGTGAACGGATCGACGGCGTTCGCCACGACCGAGGCCACGAAGGGATAGGCCACGCCGGTTGTCGCAAGCACCATCGCGGCGGCAAGGTTGACCCCGGCGGCGACGATCGCGAGACGCGGTGACCTGGACGAAGCGCGCGAGAACACGACCACGGCAAGGCCGGCGAAAAAGGCGACAGCCAGCGCCAGAAAGCCAGGCACGAAGACCGACGAGCCGTTCTCCACGCCCAGGATGGCGCGAAGCGAGCGCTGATAGTTAATCGACGAAGCGAAGAGATAGACGATGAACGGCAAAGCCGCGACGATGATCAGATTGCTGGGCCGCAGGCGCATCAGAAACTGCATCCGGTCCCGTCCCTCCCTCACGGCGGCTCCGGTGCCCGGCACCGGAGCCAAAGCCTTTCAAGCAGTTATTTCACGCCCCAGTATTTGGCGATCAGCGCGTCGAGGCTGCCATCGGCCTTGATGGCCTTCAGCCCTTCGTTGAAGGCGGCGACATTCTCGTCACCCTTGCGGAAGACCAGCCCCAGGGGATCGGATTGGAGATTCCTGATCGGCACCACCAGTTCGCCCGCGAATTCCTTTTCATACGCGGCGGCATTGGCGCCGTTGATCACGACGCCGTCCACGTCCTTGTTCTTCAGCGCTATGACGGAGGCGGCGAAACTGTCATACGCGACCACATTGTCCTTGCCGACAATGCTTTCGGCGACCTGTGAGTCGGTGGTGTTGGCTTGCGCCGAGAGCTTCTTGCCTTTCGCCTTGAAGTCATCGAGGGACAGGCCCTCGTCTTCAACGCGCATGAGGACGGCCTGACTGTTGATGATGTAAGGGTCCGAGAAATCCATCGCCTTCTTGCGTTCGTCGGTGATGGATACACCGGAGGCGACCAGGTCGAAACTTCCCTGGTCGAGAGCGGCGAAGATACCATCCCAGCCGGTGGTGACGAATTCAGCCTTGCAGTTGATCTTGCCGCAGACCGCCTTGATCACATCGACGTCGAAACCGACGACCTGGCCGCTCGCCGCGTCGACGCTTTCCATCGGCGGCGAGGTGGTGTCGGAACCCACCTTCAGGACCTTGCCCCCGAGGTCGGCAGCGCCGGCAGTGCCGGCCGTCAATACCGTCAGCGCAAGTCCGATCAGAATCTTCTTCATGTTCTTTCCTCCCATGTCATGATTAGCGGCGGTTTCGCCCGCCGAGATTGTCCGGCTGCCGGCCGATGAGCTCGGGTCTCGAGACCATGGTGAGCTTTGCCGCATCCTCACCCGCCATGCGTCGCAGCAGAAACTCCCCGAGCTTGCGGCCGAGGAGTTCGATTGGCTGGTAGAATGTCGTGATCGGCGGGGTGAAGTACGCACTGACGTTGATATCGTCATAGGCGATGACGTCGACATGCACCCCGACGCGCCGGTCGAGGCTGCCCAGCGCCGACAGGACGCCCAGGGTGGTGGATTCGTTGATGCACACCAGGGCGGTGGGCGGGCTGGGCAAGCCAAGAAGTCTGAGCGCGCTGTCACGGCCGAAGCGGGTGGACAGATCGCCGTCGGCCACAAGGTCCATTGATGTGGCAAGCCCTGCCTCGTCGAAGGCGCGCGAAAAGCCGTCAATCCTGTCCAGGGCATAGGAAAGACGGCGATCCGCGTTGATCAGCGCTATCCGCCGATGTCCGCCCGCTATCAGCCGGGCCGTGGCGGTGAATGCCGCCCATTCATTGTCGACATCGACATGGGCATAGGTGAGCGGCTTGCGGCATCGGCCAAGCGACACGAACGGAAAATCGCTTTCGACCAGCATGTCGATACGCGGATCGTCGGCTTGCACGCCGGAAAAGATCAGGCCGTCGGCCGCGCTCTGGTCGACTATGCGGCGGGCTGTGTCGAAAGCGTCGCCGAAATCCCGGAAACCGTGAACGGAGAGCTGATAGTCGCTGTTTTCCAGCGCCTGGCTTATGCCGCTCAGGATCTGTGTGTATTCAACGCCGTCCCACTCATAGCCGGCAGCGGACGTTATCGGCATCAGCACCGCCGCCCGATAGGTCTTGCCGGTCCTCAGCGCCATGCCTCGGATGTTCGCCTGATAGCCCAGAGTCCGCGCTGCGGCGACGATGGCGTCCCTGGTCTGCTGGGCGACCACGGGGGAACCGCGCAGAGCCTTCGAGACGGTGGCGATCGAAAAACCCGTGTGGGCCGCCAACGTCTTGATCGTCGGCGAAAGTTCCCGATGCTCGGATTTTTTGCTCGCTGCCATGGACCGCTGCTTCTCAAGGGTCAGCATTCGTAACATCGGATAAAAACGTTTTCAAGAAGGATAAAAACGTTTTTATGTCCAAATTCCGGACATCGATCGAAGAGCGGCGATGATGCGCGACGGCACACATCACCGCTCCGTTCCGTGAAGTGGAATGGCCGGGCAAGGAGCCTGGGCCCGTTGCCGGCCCGGCACCAAACAAGCGTTCGGCTTCAGGCCTCAGCGCGCGGGTGGCGCATACATCAGGCCGCCGGCATTCCACAGCGCGTTGATGCCGCGCGCGATCTTCAACTGGCTCGACTGGCCGAGATTGCGTTCGAAGATCTCGCCATAATTGCCGAGCTTGGCGACGATGTTGTAGGCGAAGGCCGGTTCGAGCCCGATCTGCTTGCCGTTGTCGCCCTCGACACCGAGGAACCGGCGGATCGTCGGGTTCTGCGACTTCAGCGAGGCTTCCGCATTGGCTTGCGTGATGCCGTCCTCTTCCGCCTCGATCAGCGAGAACAGCGTCCAGCGCACGACATCGAACCACTTGTCGTCGCCCTTGCGTACGGCCGGACCCAGCGGCTCCTTCGAGATGATCTGCGACAGCACCATGAAGGCCGCGGGATCGGTCAGCTTCAGGCGCTGCGCATAGAGCGCCGAAGCGTCCGTGGTGTAGACGTCGCAACGGCCGCTGTCGAACGCCTTGATGATGCTGTCGGCGGAATCGATGGCGACCGCCTCGTACTTCATCTTGTTGGCGGTGAAGTAGTCGGCGACGTTCTGCTCGGTGGTGGTGCCTTGTTCCGCACACACCGTTGCGCCAGAGAGCTTCAGCGCGCTATCCACGCCGAGGTCCTTGCGCACCATGAAGCCCTGGCCGTCATAATAGGCGGCGCCGACGAAGTGGATGCCCATGCCCGTGTCGCGCGACAAGGTCCAGGTCGACTGCCGCGACAGGATATCGACGGTGCCGGCCTGCAGCGCCGTGAAGCGCTCCTTGGTCGACAGCGGCACGTAGCTGACCTTGTCGGGGTCGCCGAAAACGGCGGCTGAAACCGCGCGGCAGAAATCGATGTCGAAGCCGCTCCATTTTCCCTGGTCGTCGGGTGCTGAGAAGCCGGCCACCCCCTGGCTGACGCCGCACAGGATCGAGCCCCTCTGCTTGACGATGTCGAATGTGTCCGCCTTTGCCGGAGCGGCCAGCGTGGCCGCTCCGAGGGCGAGCGCGGTGATCAATGCATGTCTCATGGTTCCTCCCTTGATGAGGCAAAGCCTCTCCTGCCGCCGGCACGTGAAGCACCGGACTTCGTGAAAATCGCTGTCGTTCTGTCAATTCACGCACCGCCAGACGGTGCGCTGGTCTGTCCTAAGCCTCTTGCGCCAGAACCGCCGTCAGCGTCTCGTCGAGAACGCCGACAAGATGATCGGCATTGGCCCGGCTGAAGATCATCGGCGGGCGCATCTTCAGGACATTGTCATGCGGTCCCTCGGTGCCGATCAGCACGCCGCGTGCCCGAACGCCGTCATTGATGCGGCGGGCAAGCGCTGTCGCCGGCGCCTTGGTTTTGCGGTCCGCGACCAGTTCGATGCCGAGGAAGAGCCCCTGGCCACGCACGTCGCCGACGATCTCGTAACGATCCTGCAAGGCCTTGAAGCGCGCCATGAGATAACAGCCTATCTCCTGCGCATTGCGCCTCAGGTCGTCGCGCTCGATGACGTCGAGCACCGCGAGCCCTGCCGCGCAGGACACCGGATTGCCGCCGAAGGTGTTGAAATACTCCATGCCATTGTTGAACGAGGCGGCGATCTCGGCGGTGGTCACCACGGCCGCCATCGGGTGGCCGTTGCCGATCGGCTTGCCCATGGTGACGACGTCTGGCGTTACCCCCTGGGTTTCGAAAGCCCACCAATGGCTGCCGACGCGGCCAAAGCCGACCTGCACCTCGTCGGCGACGCAGATGCCGCCAGCGGCGCGCACCATCGCGTAGACTTCCTTGAGATAGCCATCGGGCAGGAACACCTGGCCGGCAACGCTGGGGATCGATTCCGCCAGGAACAGGCCGGGCGCGCGGCCTTGCCTCGCCATGTCGGCGATCTGCTCGGCGACGCTTTCGGCAAAGCGCCTCGCATGCTCGTCATCAGGCCATTCAGCCGGTGCACGGTAGCTGTCTGGAATGGCTGCCTCGAACACATGCGCCGGGCGCCCCTTGCCGCCCTTGCGCTTGTATTTGTAGGGGCTGAGGTCGATCAGCTCCTGCGTCGTGCCGTGATAGGCCCAGTCGAGCACGATCGCGTCGCTGCGGCCGGTATGGGTGCGCGCCATGCGCAGCATCAGGCTGTTGGCCTCGCTGCCCGAACAGGCGAAGGAGGCCACGGACAGCCCGGCCGGCAGCGTCGCCGTCAGCCGCTCCGCATAGGTGACGATCGCGTCGTGCAAATAGCGTGTGTTGGTGTTGAGCTTTGCCGCCTGCCTCGCGATCGCGTCCACCACGTCAGGATGGGCATGGCCGAGATGGCAGACATTGTTGAAGCAGTCGAGATAGGCGCGGCCGCGATCGTCGATCAGCCAGGCGCCTTCGCCACGCACGAACTTGATCGGCTCGGAATAGGAGATGGAGAGATTGGGCAGCAGCGACGCCTTGCGCGCGGCAACGATCTCCGGGCGTGACCGGCCACTCTGCTGGAAGGTTTCAGGCGGGATGCCGGCGAGTTCGGCGGCATCCGGAAACAGTTCCTTCCACACGTCGAGATAGCGCTCTTCACCCACCCCAAGGATGTCGCGTGCGGCAAGACTGGTATCCGTCGATATCTGGAAATGCAGATGCGGCGCCCAGCCGCCATTTTCCGCAGGTAGGCCCATCTCGCCGACAAGCGCGCCCGCTTCCAAGCGGTCGCCGGCCTTCAGCCGCCGTCCAGCCTCATGCGCCATGTGGCCCCACAGGGTGATGAAGGGCGGGCAGCCTTGCGGCGCATGCTCCAGCGCCACCAGGCAGCCATAGCCAAGTGGATCCTCCTCGATCTCGACGCTTCTGACCGTGGCGGCGAGCGGCGTGTAAAGCCTTGTGCCCGCCGGCATGAAAAGGTCGAGACCGAGATGGTTGGCGCGCCGCGCGCCCTCCACGAAACGCGACTGGAAGATGTCGCTGGTATAGACCGTGCGGGCCTCGCCCCATGGACCGATGCCGAGCGCAATGCCATGTTCAGCGCAATAGGCATCCCACCATGCTGTCGCCTTGTCGGGCTGTTGCGCGGCCGATGTCACCGTCATCGGATTTTGCGGATCGCCGTAGGGCACAAGCGCCTTGGCAAGCGTCGCCGGATGGCGGTCGAGGATTGGCGCAAGATGCGCGCGGTTTGCCGCGATCCAACCTGTCACGGCGCGGGCTCCGGGAGCGGCTTCGAAGCCGCAGGCATGGCGCAGGATCGCCGTGGCGAAGCGCCGGTTCATCCTGCCCAGACGATTGAGCAGCCGCCAGGCCGGCGCTTCCGAGATCGACAGGTAAGGATTGTCGGCGGTCCGCTCCTTGCGCGCCGCCGACAGCGTCACCGAGGTGACGAGACGCATCGCGATGAGGTCGAAGAGCAGGTCGAGTTCCTCTTCGCGCAGCGGATATTCGGCATGGAAGCCGGCGGTCAACCGTGCGGCCGCACCAATCGGATCCTCGACATCGAGGATGGCATAGGCGCAGGCGACGGCGACCTCGGCGATCAGCACGCTGTGCAAGGCATCGCCGAAATCGATCAGCCCGGCGACACGCTCGGGCTTTTCGGGATCGACGAGCACGTTCCAGTCATTGGCGTCGTTGTGGATCACCTGTGCCCGCAATGCCGGCAGGCGAGGCGCGACCTCGGCGTCGAAATGATCGAGCAACCGCTCCACCAAGGCGCGATCCCGGTCATCACCGATGTGGTGAAGGCGCTGCCGCGCGCGACCGGCCTGGCGAATGTCCCAGTCGAACGAGCGCAGCGCGCCGGGATGAATGAAGCCCTGCAGGGCGCGGTCAAGCCGGCCAAGCGCACCGCCGAGGCTTTCAAGCAGCACCGGCGTGGTCTGGCTCTCTGCCAGCGGCTGTCCGGCGAGCCATGACACCATGCGCACGGCATGATCTTCGCCGCCCGTGCCCTTGGCATGCGCGAGCGAAGCGCCCCGTGCCGTCTTCCTGAGATGCGGTACGGCGAGATCCGGGCTGTTGCGCTCGAGGTGGTCGAACAACGCCGTCTGGAATTCGCTCTCGGCCAGCGGCTCGCTGGCGTTGACGATTTTCAGGATCCAGAGCGAGCGGTCGGGAGCAGCCAGCTTGAAATTCTGGTCGCGCTCGCTGTCGAGCGGAGTGACGCTGCCGGCAATGCCGAAGTGCCGCGTGGCGAGATCGACGGCCTCGCCTTGCGAGAATTGAGGTGCTGGGTGGGAGACGTTGGTCATCTGAAATCCGCATCTGCTTTGTCAAAGCTTGGCATGGGTCAAAAAATCGGGCATCCGGCAAAGCGTCGGTTGCGCCGGCACAATGACCGCATTGGCCGGCACATTAACGGAGCCAGGGGAGCGTGGCACGATGAGGGAACTGGACGCCAAGGATCGGGACATTCTGGCCATCCTGTCGAAGGAGGCGCGCATCCCACTGAAGACACTTGCCGGGCGCATCGGTCTGTCGCGCAGCGCGACGAGCGAGCGGGTGGCGTCGCTGGAGAAGAGCGGCGTTATCAGAGGTTACCGAGCCGATATCGGTCAGATGGACAAAGGCCTGGTCCGCGCCTTCCTGTTGGTCACGCTGATCCGCACGCCCTCCATCGGCATTCTCGACCAGCTGGCGCGCTATCCGGAAGTGCGGCGGGTGTCATCGGTGAGCGGCCAGCTCGATCTCATCGTCGAGGTCGAGGTGCCGTCGATCGACAGGCTGAATACGGTGCGGGACCTCATTGCCACGCTCGGCGGCGTCGAGGACCTGACGACCGCGATTGTCCTGCGCAGGGATATCGAACGCGCCGTGGAGTGATCCCTAGAGCATGATGCCGAAAAGTGTGAAACGGTTTTCGGACGACATCATGCTCTATCCGGCTCTAGACAGCGATCGTCTCTCTCGCTCCGTTTTCGCCACGCTCAAGCTCTATCTATCGGCTCTATCTATTTGGCGATTTCCAGCAGGGAAGACACCAGCAGCTCGCGTTCGTCTTTCGACAGCACATCGGAATCGAAGAGGTTCATGCTGCGCAGCCCCTCGATGGCGAGGTAGCAGACCAGCAGCGATCTGAGGTCGTTCGTTTCGCCCTTCAGCCGTTCGAAGAGCTGTCGCTTGAATGTCTTTATCGGCGTCATGAAATCGGGATCCTCGGCGATCGCCGAAAATATCCAGGAGGCAGAGGGTTGCTTTTCCTCGCAATCATTGGCCGACAGCCTGATGTAGACGGCGAGCGGGTTTTTGCCATTGTCATTGCTGTTGGCCGCCTCCAGCGCTTGCTCGAATTCGCGCAGATAGCCCTCGACCAGCCCTTGCATCAGTTTGGCCTTGGTCGGGAAATTGTAGAGCAGCCCGCCTTTCGATACGCCGGCGCGGCTGGCGACGGCTTCCAGCGACAGGCTTCCGGGGCCGGACTCCCGTGCGACGTCAGCCGCCGCGGCGAGAATTTTCTCGCGCGAATTCGTTCTTCGGGCTCTCATGGCGCCTCCCATCGCAAGCTTAGGCCCAATTGACAAGACCGTCCAGACGGTACAGTAAGACCGCCGCTATTTGAAATCGGGACCTGCAGTCGATATGTGTCCCGATGTCCGTGCTTCGCGCCGGATTACGACTGAGGGGTCTTTCTTGTTCAAGCGCATACTTCGTATCGTCATCGTCTTCCTGGTTCTGCTCGTCCTCGTGGTCGTGGTCGGTGGCATTGTCGGCTTCAACTTCCTGCGCGACAACGGCATCAAGCAGTATTTCGCCACGATGAAGCCGCCGGCGGCGACCGTTTCGACGACCATCGCCAAGCCGTCGAGCTGGACGCCGGGCGTCGAAGCGATCGGCACGGTGAGAGCCGTGCGCGGTGTGGACCTGACGGTTGAGACCACGGGCATCGTCAAGGAAATCCTCTTCCACGCCAACCAGAAGGTGCCGGACAACGCGGTCCTGCTGCAGCTCGACGACGCCGTCGAGCGCGCCGATCTCGAGGCACAGAAAGCACAGGCCGTGTCCGACCAGGCTGCATTCGCGCGCGCCATCGAATTGCAGCGGCGCGGCGTCGGCACCGATGCGACGCTGGACGCCGCGCGGGCGGCCGCAAGCGCATCCGCCTCGCAAGTCAACAGATTGCAGGCCGTGCTCGACCAGAAGCAGCTGACCGCGCCTTTCGCCGGCACGGCGGGCATTCCCAAGATTGACATCGGCCAGTATCTGGCGCCCGGCACCGCCGTGGTGACACTACAGGATCTCGATACTATGCGGGTCGATTTCTCTGTCCCCGAACAGCAGCTTCCACTGCTCAAGATCGGCCAGACGGTTCGGCTGGGCCTCGGCGGCGGCGGAGACATGCCGTTCGCCGGCGCCATTCGCGGCATCGATCCCAAGATCGATCCGTCCAGCCGGCTGGTGAACATCCGGGCGGAGGTCGCCAATCCCGATGGCAAGCTGACCCCGGGCCAGTTCGTGCAGGTGCGTGTCGAACTGCCCGAGGAGCAGAACGTGCTGGTGCTGCCGCAGACGGCACTGACCACCAGCCTCTATGGCGACTACATCTTCGTGGTGCAGCCGGCGAAGCCCGCCGCAGCCGCACCCACGCAGCCTGCCAAGCCGGAGGAAAAGCCCGCGGCAGCCGCCGACAAGCCGGTGGATAGCAAGCCGACGGACAACAAGCCGGCGGACAGCAAGGCGGCGGATGCCAAGCCGGCGGATGCGATGAAACCGGCGGCCGATGCAAGCAAGCCGGCCGACGCCGCGAAGCCCGAAAAGGCCGCGGACCCGGCCAAGCCCGCGCTGGTGCTGTCGCAGGTCTTCGTCAAGCCCGGCCGCCGCAATCAAGGCATGGTCGAGATCGTCGAAGGGCTGAAGGCCGGCGACGAGGTCGTCACCGCGGGCCAGAACCGCCTCTTCAACGGCATGTCCGTCAACGTCGACAACACGATCGACCCGACCAAATCGGCGAACAAGCAGGCCGGCCAGCAATGAGCTTTTCCGATCTTTTCATTCGCCGGCCCGTCCTTTCGACGGTTCTTGCCTGCATGATCCTGCTCCTGGGCTTCCAGGGCATCTTCAACCTGTCGATCCGGCAATATCCGAAGGTTGACGAAACCGCGATCACCATCACGACCGCTTATCCGGGCGCCAGCGCCGACCTGATCCAGGGCTTCATCTCGGCCCCGATCGCGCGCGCCGTCGCCTCGACCGAGAACATCGACTACGTCACCTCGTCGAGCCGCCCGTCTTCCAGCACGGTGACGGTGCAGATGAAGCTCGGCTCCAATCCCGACGTGGCCCTGACCGAGGTGCTGTCGAAAGTCCAGGGCGTGCGCGGCACCTTGCCGGATGCGTCCAAGGATCCCGTCATCGTCAAGGGCACCGGCCAGCAGTTCGCGATGATGTACATCTCGATGCAGAATCCGAACATGACCAAGGAGCAGCTGACGGAGTATATCGAGCGCGTCATCAGGCCACGCATGTCGACCGTCGAAGGCGTCGCCGACGTACAGATTTTCGGCGCCCAGCAATATTCCATGCGCGTCTGGATCGATCCGGTCAGGCTTGCCGCGCGCGGCGTGACGGCCGCCGAAGTTCTGGCGGCGATCAACAACTCCAACTTCCTGTCGGCGCCCGGCAACACCCAGAACGAATATGTCGTCTCGTCGATCACGGTGCGTTCGACGCTGCAGACGCCGGAGGCGTTCGCCGAATTGCCGCTGCGCTCGACCGAAGGCAATGTGGTGCGGCTGCGCGACGTCGCGCGCGTCGAACTCGGCGCGGAGAATACCGACACCAGGGTCAGCTTCAACGGCAAGCCCGGCACCTTCCTCGCCATCTTCCCGACGCCGGCCGCGAACCCGTTGACCACGGCGGCCGCGCTCACCAAGCTCGTGCCGCAGATCCAGGAAACGCTGCCGAAAGGCATGACGATCGAGATCGTCTACGATGCCACCGGTCAGATCAGCGCCTCGATCGACGAGGTGTTCAAGACCATCGCCGAGGCGGTTGCCATCGTCGTGGTCGTCATCCTGCTCTTCCTCGGCTCGTTCCGTTCGGTGATGATGCCGATCATCACCATCCCGCTGTCGCTGATCGGCGTCTGCTTCCTGTTGTTCGCGGTGGGCTATTCGATCAACCTTCTGTCGCTGCTGGCCATGGTGCTGGCGATCGGCCTTGTCGTCGACGACGCCATCGTGGTGGTGGAGAACATCCACCGCCACATGGAAGAAGACCACATGTCGCCGATGCAGGCGGCCTTCAACGGTATGCGTGAAATCGCCACCGCCATTGTCGCCATGACCATGACACTGGCTGCCGTGTTCGCACCTCTGGCCTTTACCGGCGGCCTCACCGGCTCGCTGTTCCGCGAATTCGCGGTGACGCTGGCCGGGTCGGTGGTGCTGTCGGGCGTCATCGCCATCACCATCACCCCGATGATGTCGGCGCGCCTCCTGAAGCCCGGCAATGCCGGCCGTTTCCAGCGCATCGTCGACGGCACCTTCTCGCGGGTCGAGCACGTCTATGAGCGTGCCGTCACCGGTTCGCTGAACTATCGCCCGCTGACGCTGATCATCGTGCTGGCGCTTGTCGGCGTGACCGGCTTCATGTTCACCAAGACCTCGACGGAACTGGCACCGGAAGAGGATCAGGGCTTCCTGCTCTCGCTAGTAACGGGACCGCGCTATGCGACCTCCGACTACACCGAGACCTACGTCAACCAGATCCTGGGCCTGGTGAAGGACATTCCCGAAACGCGGGCGCAGTTCTCGGCCGTCGCCTTCGGCGGCACGACCAACAGCGCCTTCGTCGGCTTCGCCTTCAAGGACTGGGCGGATCGCAAGCGCAATTCGAAGCAATTGCAGGCCGATATCACGGCCCGCATCGCCAAGGTTGCCGGTGTCCAGGCCTTCGTCTTCGCCCCGCCGACGCTTCCCGGCTCCGGCGGCGGCCTGCCGATCGCCATGGTGGTGCGCTCGACCGGCAGCTCCGCCGAAGTCTACGAGGCGGCCGAGCAAATCAAGAACAAGGCGCAAGCCTCCGGCCGCTTCATCGTCGTGCAGAACTCGATGGCCTATGACGCGCCGCAGGTGACGGTGACCATCGATCGTGACCGCGCCGCGGCACTCAATCTGCCGATCGCCGATATCGGCCGGACGCTGACGCTGCTGGTCGGCGGCGCCGAAGTGGCGCAGTTCGACCGCGACTCCAACAGCTACGACATCATCCCGCAGGTGCCGCAGGAATTCCGCGACAATTCCGAAAAGCTCGGCGAATATTTTGTCCGCAGCGTCACCGGCGAGATGGTGCCACTGTCGGCGGTGGTGAAGATTTCGAACAATGCGGCGCCGGCGGCGATCGAACAGTTCAACCAGCTGAACTCCTCAACCATATCAGCGCTTCCGCTGCCCGGCGTCACCACGGGCGACGGCCTGAAAGTGCTTGAGGACATCGCCCGGGAAAGCCTGCCCGATACATTCTTCATCGACTATTCCGGCCAGTCCAGGCAGGAGAAGGAGCAGGGCAACACGATCCTGATCGCTTTCGCGGCGGCTGTCATCGTCATCTATCTGGTGCTGGCGGCGCAGTTCGAAAGCTTCCGTGACCCATTGATCATCATGATGGCGGTGCCGCTGTCGATCTTCGGTGCGATCGTGCCGCTCAATCTGGGCCTCGGCACACTCAACATCTACACGCAGGTCGGTCTGATCACCCTGATCGGCCTGATCACCAAGCACGGCATCCTGCTGGTGGAATTCGCCAACCAGCAGCGTGAGATCCATGGCATGCGGCGGCGGGACGCCATCATCGCCTCGGCCAAGGTGCGCCTGCGGCCGATCCTGATGACGACGGCGGCGATGGCGCTCGGCGTGGTGCCGCTGATCGTCTCCAGCGGCGCGGGTGCCGCGGCCCGCTACTCGATGGGCCTGGTGATTTTCACCGGCATCCTGGTCGGCACCATGTTCACGCTCTTCGTCGTGCCCATGTTCTACACCTTCATCGCCAGCAAGGATCTGCCTCAGCTTGCCGAGAAGCCTGATCCCAAGCTGATGCCGGCATTGCCGACCTGAAGCAATTCCAGGAAAGTGTGTAACGGTTTTCCGATCGGGATTGCGCAAACAAACAACTGAAAAAGAGGCCGGAGATTTTGCGGCCTCTTTTTTGGCTGGGCTCGATGCCGCCGGTTTGAGTTGAGCTCATTATCACTATCACTGGAGGGCATTCCGGCGGGAGCCTTGGACGGGTGCACGGCGACGAACGGACAACCCGTTCCCGGCCTGCTACTTGACGATGACTATGCTGGTATTGGCCGGCCCGAAGGTCTCGACCAACTGATAGAAATCGGCGGCGGCGGCGGGATGCAAGCGCACGCAGCCATGCGAGGCCGGCTGGCCTAGACGCTTGATGGCAGAGGTCGCGTGCACCGCGTAGCCGCCGCTGAAGAAAACCGAGTGCGGCATCGGTGCGTCGTCGTATTTCTTCGAATACCACATCTCATGCATTCGCGTCGGCTTGAACGAGCCGGTCGGCGTCACATGCGCCCTGTCGCCGGTGGAGACCTTCCAGGCGAAGGTCGGCCGGCCATCGACCGAGACCTCCATGACCTGCTGCGAAAGCGAGACCCGCGCCACGATCTTGTTGGCGGCATGAGCAGCGTTGGCGCCGAACAGAAGCGCGGTACCCGTGAGCACGGCGGCGGTGATGTTGATCAACTTGGCGGCAATGGTGGTGTGCATGACGTCCCTCTCTCTGCCGGTCCGGCCGGCTCCAATTAGATGCAGGGCTTATCGCCACGCACTGTTTCGGATTGATTTCGTTAGATGCGCGGTTATGTTTCGATAACGTTTCCTAACAAGGCGTGCGTCTGCCGCTCTGTGGCGCTGCCACGATGATTGGCGATTGGCCGACACGCCTGAATGCGCGAAACGAAAGCGCGTATTATCCTTATATGAAAGAAATTCCACCGATTTCGAAACCAATCTGCAACAAAGCGCGGCTTCAGGCGGCATGATGCGGATACAGGCCGCCAGCAAGGTTGATGCAACGAAAGCAGACGGCAACGGTCATGGGAACGAAAACGAACACGCGGTCCTGGCTTCTCAGGATCAGCATCGCGCCGGCAACGGTCGGCGGCGCTGGCCCGGTTGCCGGCGGCCCCATGTCACGGCTGGCGGCAATGGCCTCGAGCGAGATCTCGACCCTGAATGCCGCGCTGTTTTCCGCCACGGTCTGGATTGTTTCCAGCCTGCGCATCGTCCGGCTCTGGGCCCTCTGGCGGGTTGGCCCTCGGCTGCTGGCATTGCGCGGCCCCTCCGGCAACTTGCTGCCGAGAGGACCGAAGGCCCGCGCCGCGACGGGGGGCTCCGTGGGCGGCGCGGGCACTTCGGGAGTTTCCTGAAGCGACCCGCGACACATCCATTTCTGGGGAATTGGTCCGATGAAAACGAAATTCGCAGCCTCGGTGCTTTCCGCACTGCTTTATGCACAGGGCCTGCTCGGCTTTGCCGCTCTTGCCACCGTGCTCCTCAAGGAGCGTGCCCACGCAGGTGAGTTCGTCATGGGCAACGACATGCCATCGGGCCCATCGCTGCTGGTGGTACGCTGAACCTCGAAGCATCGGTGCGAAAATGGAAGATCCGATGCTCAGCTGGAAAGACAGACCGGGTTCCCGGCCGTCAGTCG
Organism: Mesorhizobium sp. B2-4-15; assembly: GCF_006658505.1. Lineage (GTDB taxonomy): Bacteria > Pseudomonadota > Alphaproteobacteria > Rhizobiales > Rhizobiaceae > Mesorhizobium. Next base: position 267,819 of record NZ_VFUZ01000001.1, on the reverse strand, counting down.
GCGAATTGCCGTGGCGGATCGAACCGGTAGCCTGCGCCGCGTATGGTGGTGATGGTCTCGGTGTCGAGCTTGCGGCGCAGCCGCACGATGCGCGAATCGATCGAACGATCGAAGGCGTCGGCATTCTCGGCCGGTGCGGCGGCGATGATGTCGTCACGCGTCAGCACCTTGCGGGGGCTCGCCAGGAACAGCCTGAGCAGCGCCACCTGACCGGGCGAAAGCTGTTCCTCGGCACCGGAGCGGTGCATGACGATCGCCGATCGCAGATCGACGGTCGCATTCTCCAGCACGATCAGTTCCTGGGTGCCCCTGCCGCGCCGCGAAAGCAAGCGGCCGACACGGGCGGCGAGTTCCCTCACATTGAGCGGGCTTTCGACAACGTCGGCGGCGCCAAGTTCGAGCGCCAGCACCTTGTCGACGAGATCGGCCGGCCGGCAGATCAGGATGAAATCCGGCCCATCCTCACCGCCATGGCGCCTGAGCAGATCGCGCCCTTCCGTCTGACTGAGACTGTCACCGACGACGACGACATCGATGCCCTTGCCCGCCAGCAGCGATTCCGCCTCCCAGGGCTGTCGCGCCTGGCGCACATCATGGCCCCGCCGTTCAAGATGGTCGGCAAGCTCGGTCGCGACCACGTCGGCGACGTAAACAAGCGCGATGACGGCTCGTGCGGCCATGTTCTCCAACCGTTCCCTGGCAACCATATATGAGTGCTGGACATCATGTTTATACCCAATCTACTTTCCACTGAAAGTGGGAGCGAAGGCGTCGTGCGGGCAAGAATTGTCATCGTCGAGGACGAGCCCGACCTGAGGGACGCGGTCGCCGAATATCTTGGCGCCGCCGGCTATGACGTTGCGACCGCCGAAACCGCGGCCGCGGCACGCAGCCTGATCGAAGCGCAGGCGTTCCATCTGGCCATCCTAGACATCGCCATGCCGGGCGAGGACGGGCTGTCGCTCGGCCGCTGGCTGCGCTCTAAAATGCCGATCGGCATCATCTACGCGACCGCCGCAGGCACCGCGCTCGACCGCATCGTAGGGCTGGAACTCGGCGCCGACGACTATATCGTCAAGCCATATGAGCTGCGCGAGGTGCTGGCCAGGGTTCGCAGCGTGCTGCGCCGTGTTCCGCAGCCGACGGAGCTGGGGGACAGGAAAGCCAGGACGGAGCGCCGCTCCGTCGCTTTCGGCCCCTTCCAGGCCGATCTCGACGGCAGGCTGGTCACCGGCGCCAACGGCGCGGTGATCGACATGGCCAAGAGCGAGTTCGATGTACTGGAGGTTTTCCTGACCCGCGCCAACCGGCTGCTGACACGCGCCGCGATCTCGGAAGCGATCGGCTTCACCGAGGATCCGGAATCGTCACGCGCCATCGACATCCGCATCATGCGCCTGAGGAAGAAGATCGAGACGGACCCGGCCAACCCGAAATTCCTGCGCACGGTGCGCGGCGAAGGCTATATCTTCTCGTTGCCGGCCCGCGATGGCAATTGAACGCCGGCGTAGGTGGCTTCCTTTCCGGCGCCTGGCCCGGGCCGGATTCGACATGGGCAGCGCAATGACGGCTGAAGATGACCGCTGAACCAGCAGGCACGGGTACACAGGGGGACCGGCAGGGCGCGGCGATGGCGGCCGTGCGTGTCGTGCGCCGGTTGCGCGAGGCCGGCGACTGGCAACGCGAGATGGACGGCATATTGGCGACGCTCTGCCACGCCATGGATTGCCAGCGCGGCATCCTGTTCCGCTTGCGCGAACTGCCTGGCCAAGGGTTCGCCCAGTCGGTCGCCGCCTACTGGATCGACCCCGCCTCCGGCGGCGAACTGGCCTCACCGACCGTCATCGTGCAGTCCATCGTCAACTCCGATCCGCTGCTGGAGCGGCTGGCCGAGGATGAGCGGCAAGGCAAGATCTTTGCCGGCCATACGCGCAATCTCGAAGGCTTTCTGAGAGGCGATTTCGAGAAGCAGAGCATCAAGTCGTTCCTGTCGGTATCCGTCTTCGCGCACGGCCATCTATGGGGCACGCTGGCGGTCAATGATTGCGTCGAGGAGCGCGAATGGACCGACGAGGAAGAAGCGACGCTGCACATCATCGCGCTCGCCATTGGCGATGCCATCGAACGCTCGCCCTCCGACGCCCATGCCAGCGAGGTCATTCGCCGCACCATGCTGCAGGCCTCGCTCGATGCCATCGTCGTTATCGACGAGACCGGCTCGATCATCGAATTCAATCCCGCGGCGGAAAAGATGTTCGGTTTCCTGCGCAGCGACATCCTGGGCAAGGATCTGCTCGACACCATCGTGCCGATCTATTACCGCAAGGGCTATTCCTCGGGAGCCGAGTACATGTCCGGCCGCGGCGCGCCGATGGTCGGCCAGCGGCTGGAAACGGTGACCCAGAACGCCGCCGGGGAAGTGTTCCCGATCGAACTGACGGCGACCGAGATGCGGGTCGCCGACCGCCGCCTGATTTTCGGCTCGATCCGCGACCTGCGCGACAAGCTGCGCGCCGAGGAGGAGATCAACCGGCAGCGCGAAAAACTGCATCAGAACGAAAAGATGGCGGCGATGGGCTCGCTGCTGGCGGGTGTCTCGCACGAGCTCAACAACCCGCTGGCCGTGGTCGTCGCCCAGTCGACGCTGCTGCATGAATTCGCGTCCGACCCGCAGACCAAGATCCGCGCCGAGAAGGTGCGCGCCGCCGCCGAGCGCTGCGGCCGCATCGTCAAGAGCTTCCTGTCGATGGTCCGCCTCCATCCCGCGGCACAGGCTGAGACCGATCTCAACCAGGTGATCCGCGCCGCCCTCGAGGTAACCGCCTATGGCGCGCGCTCCAGCGGCATCATCATCGACACCGATTTCGCGCCGGGTCCGCTGCTGGCCATGGCCGATGCCGACCACGTGACGCAGGTGGCGGCCAATTTCCTGATCAACAGCCAGCACGCTTTGGCCGGCGTTGCCGGCGATCGGCTGATCAAGGTGCGCACATTCCGCAGCGACCGGGGCAATCCCGGCTTTTCGGTCGAGGACAACGGGCCCGGCATTCCCGAAGCGATCCGCGACCGCATTTTCGAATCCTATTTCACCACCAAGCCGGTCGGCGTCGGCACCGGCATCGGCCTGTCGATCTCGAAATCGATCATCGAGCGGCACAATGGCAATGTCTGGTTCGAGGAGGTGCTGCCCAGAGGCGCGCGTTTCGTCGTCCAGTTGCCGGCCATCTCCGCGGGCATCGCCGCCGCCGGCGAAACCCAGCCGCGCTCGAGCGGCCTGCGTCATGCCCTGATCATCGATGACGAGCCTGACGTCGCCGGCTCGCTGTCCGACATTCTCGAGTTGATGGGCATCAAGTCGCGGGTTGCGCTCATCTGGGAATCGGGCGCCGCCACCTTGAGCGGCCACATGCCGCCGGACATTGTCTTTTCGGACCTGCGCATGCCCGGCATCAGCGGCATTGCCATTTATCGAGAATTGCTGGCCGAACGGCCTGACCTCGCGCGGCGCTTCGTGCTGGTCACCGGCGACCTGATCGGCGCGAAGGCGGAAATCGAGGCCTTGCCGGCGCAGCAGCGGCCGCAGATCCTGGAAAAGCCATTCAGTACGCTGGATGTACGAAGCGTGCTTTCGAGCATCGCCGAGCAGGCGGCGTTGAAAGGCTAAAAAAGAGGCTCCCGACCGACGGTGCGGCGGGAGCCGAAGGGAGCACTGGAGGGAGCGCTCGGGGAGATCGCGGCATGACCCCGGCCTGGAAGCCGGCTTCGGGATCAAGCCTGGAAATCAGAAGACGTTCGGCGTGTTGGTCAGAGGCGCGGCGTTGGCGATCATGCGGATCGCGCGGGCCTTGTGCGTTCCGGACTGCTCGGCGATGGCGCGCAGACAATCCACGCTCTCGGCGCCCCAGGCCTGCCCCTTGCATGCGAAGTCGACCGCCGGCATCGGCAGGCGTGCGGTCCTTGTGGTGGTCAGCGCGCCTGCGACGATGTTGGCTGGGGGATTGAGCGAAGCGAAGGCCGGGCCGGCCGCCGGCGTGAACGCCAGGCAGGCGAAGGCGCAAGCAGCCAGCGCCATGAACATTGCCATCGGGTGGTCGCTGGCGCGCTGACGTAGGGCCAGTTTCGGGCGGCGGTCAGCGCGCTCCGGAGCCTGGAGCCGACGACCGCCGTTGGGGATCTGAACTTTCGCATGCATCGTAGTTCCATTCGTTGATTTTCTTTTTTTCAATAAAGTGAACCTAATCGCGCCTTGTAACAGCTGAACGATGACGTAAAGTCAGGCTTGTAACAGTTTTGAAACAGAGCTTCGGGCAGAACCGGGCAAAATCAGTCATTCCGGGTACGTCAAGGCGGGAGGCGGCTTCGAAGCCGCAGGCTAACACCCGGATTCTCCGGGGTTTTTCAGGCCGGCGGCAGCACTGGATTCAGCGACGGATAGCGCGCAAACTCGGCGCCAGAATCATACCGGTTTTCACAAGCCATTGCATTTCAATGAAAAATATGCTTTTATTGAATGAGTATTCAACAAAACGACGAGACTTTTATGAACCCGCACCTGCGTGACGTGGCGATCCCTAACGATTGGGACCGGCGGGGCCTACCGGGCTGGAGTTACCATTCCGACGCCCTTCTCGAACTCGAGAAGGAGCATGTCTTCCGCACCCATTGGCAGATCGCCGGACACGTCAGCGACATCCCGGATGCCGGCGACTACCTGAACATGGATGTGGTCGGCGAACGCGCCTTGATCGTACGCGGCAAGGACGGCGTCGTGCGCGGCTTCAACAACATGTGCCGTCACCGCGGCAGCCGCGTCGTCGCCGACAGCAAGGGCAATTGCAAGAACGCATTGGTGTGCCCGTTCCATGGCTGGGTCTACAATCTCGACGGCACGCTGCGTGGCGCCGCGCGCCCGCGCTCCTTCCCCGATCTCGACAAGACCGAGTTCGGCCTGATGCAGCTCGATCTGGAAATCTGGATGGGCTTCATCTTCATCCGCTTCCGCAATGGCGGGCCGCAGCCCTCCGTCGCCGAACTGATGAGGCCGATCGAGACCGAATTCGCGCATTACAAGGCCGCCGACATGGTGCCGTCCTGGGGAATCTGGACCCAGAAGACCCCGGTCAACTGGAAGTCGGTGCGCGACGTCGACAATGAAGGCTATCACGTCGCCATGGCGCATCCCGCCCTGCAGGACCTCTATGGCGCGACCTATTTCGACGAGCCCTTCATCAATGGCGTGTCGCGGTCCTTCGCCACCTATAACCCGCATGCCGGCCGCCGCTGGAGCGTCAGGAACTACGTCAAGATCGCGCCCGAGCCGACACACCTGCCCGAACATCTGAAGAAGGCCTGGGTCTATTACGGTATCTTCCCCAACGCCGTCCTCTCGGTGATGCCGGAATCGGTGCAGTTCTATCAGGAATTCCCGCTGTCGACGGGGGAGACCCTGCTGCGCGGCGCCATCTACCGCTACCGCGACGAAAGCCGCGAGCAGGCCGCCGCCCGCTACCTGTCCTTCCGCATCGACCGCGACACCATGTCGGAAGACGTGCAGCTTTCGGTCTGGTCGAACGAATCCATGCTGTCCGAAGCCTTCGGCGGATTCTATCTCTCCGACCTCGAATATGGCGTACGCACCCACCACGACCATCTGCGCAAGATGCTGCCGGTGCTCGGCCTGGAGACAGCTCCCGAGGAGAAGGACATGTGGAATTTGAACGACGCGCTCAGGTCGCGAGGGTAAAGCCGCCAATCTCCCCCCTTGAGGGGGAGATGGCCGCGAAGCGGCCAGAGGGGGTCGCTGCGCGTGAAGCGCCAACACTTCGGAACGATAGATAGCGCTGGCGATTTACGTGAGACGACCCCCTCTGTCGCCTTTGGCGACATCTCCCCCTCAAGGGGGGAGATACTAATCACCCCCGCCAAACACCCTCTTTCCTCAAATCATCCATCGTCCGCGAAATGCCTTCGCGCAGGATGCCGACCATGTCATCGATCTGCTCGCGTGTGATGACCAGTGGCGGCGACATCACACACATGTTGATCAGCGGCCGCACCAGCAGGCCGAGCTCGTGGCAATGGGCGTCGATGCGCTTGCCGACATCCTTGTCGAGCTGCAGCGGATCCTTGCTTTCGCGGTCGGCGACGCATTCGACGCAGCCCATCAACCCCAGGCCACGCACCTCGCCGACCAGCGGCAATTCCTCCAATGTCTTCAGCCGCGCCTGGAAATAGGGCGCGACGTCTCGCGTATGGGCCAGCACGCCTTCTTCCAGCAAATCGAGATTTTTCAGCGCCACGGCGCAGCCGACGGGATGGCTGGTGTAGGTCAGCCCATGGCCGAACAATGCGTCGGGATGGTTGGAGCGGCGCAGTTCCTCCAGAAGCCGTTCCGAGATGATGACGCCGCCGAGGGGGAAGTAGCCTGAGGTGACGCCCTTGGCGAAGGTGATCATGTCGGGATCGATGCCGAAGACGTCGCCCGAGGCGAAGACATGGCCAAGCCGGCCGAAGCCCGTCACCACCTCGTCGGAGACATAGAGGATGTCATTGTCACGGCAGAGTTCACGGATGCGCTTGAGATAGCCATCGGGCGGCACCACGACGCCCCCGGACGCCTGCACCGGCTCGCCGACAAAAGCACCGATCTTATCGGCGCCGATGCGCGCGACCGTGTCGCGGAACTGGTCGACGAGGAAATCGGTGAAGGCGGCAAGGCTCATGCCTTGCGGACGGCGGAACGGATCGGGCGAGGACAGCTTGATCACCAGATCGTCGGCGCCGTCCATCCAGTCACGGTCGCGCGGGCGGCCGTTGAGCGAGGCCGCGAGATAGGTCGAGCCATGATAGGCGCCGCCCCGGCTGAGGATCAGCTTCTTTTCCGGCCGGCCGCGCACATTGTTGTAGAACTGCATGAAGCGCAGCGCCGTCTCCACCGCCGAAGAGCCGCCAGTGGTGTAGAAGACGTGGCTGAGATCGCCGGGCGCGTGGCCGGCGATGCGCATGGCAAGTTCCGCCGACGGCGCGTTCATCGTGTACCAGGGCGTGTTGTAGGACAAGGCCATCGCCTGGTCGTACATCACCCTGGCGAGTTCCTCGCGGCGGTGGCCGACATTGACGCACCACATGCCGGCCGGCCCATCGATCAGCCGCTTGCCGGCATTGTCGGTGATGTAGATGCCATCGCCCTCGCCGATCAGCGCGCGCGCTTCGGCACCGACGGAACCAGCGTAGGGCCAGGGCTGGATGAGATGGCGCTTGGCCAGGTCGACGACATCGTCGCCCCCAGGCGCTGCCATCTCGGTCGCCTTCAGATCCCGCACCGCCGCCATCGCCGCCTCCACATCTCTCATTTTTCCCAGAGCATTCAATCCGGTGCCGAATGCCCGAAACGAAGGCCTTCTTCGCCTTATTTTGAATGTCCGTTCAATCAATATCTCAGAGATGGCGCTTGATTTCAATCCACGGATGCGTGCATGATGAAAGAAAGCCGGCAAGGGGAACAAGCAGTCGGCGTCAGCACAATGGGATGCCGATGGCGGAACAATCCAGGCCAGCAACCGAGATCACGCCCGGAGCCCTGCTCCCCGGAGCCTGGCAATGACAGTGGCCGCGGAAGGGTCGCCCCCGTTACGCATGACGCGGGCCAGACGAAATGCCCTTCTGCAATCCGAGCCCGTACAGGGTTTCGCCCTGATCAGCCCGACCTTTCTTTACGCGCTCGTCCTGCTCGTCCTGCCCATCCTGGTGGTCATCGCCCACTCCTTCTGGACGCAGCACTACCTGACCATCGACGGCACCTTCACGCTGGAAAACTACCGCGTCGCGCTGACCGAGCCGATTTACCGCGATCTGTTGTGGCGCTCGCTTTACATCTCGCTGACGGTCAGCTTCTTCACCGTCGTCCTGGCCTATCCGATCGCCTACTTCATTTCTTTCCATGGCGGCCGTCACAAGAGCCTGTGGCTGTTCCTCATCACCATTCCATTCTGGACCAGCTATCTCCTGCGCGTCATGTCGTGGAAGGTCATCCTCGGCTATAACGGCGTCTTGAATTCCGGCCTGATGGGCCTCGGCGTCATCGACGAGCCGTCGACGGCCCTGCTCTACAATTCGAGCGCCGTCATCATCACGCTCACCCATGCCTGGGCCGCCTTCGCCATCCTGCCGATCTTCATCTCGCTGGAAAAGGTCGACCGCACGCTGGTCGAAGCAGCCACCGACCTCGGCGACGGTCCCCTGCGTTCGTTCCTGCGCGTGACCTTGCCGCTGTCGGCGCCCGGCGTCATCTCGGCGGCGCCGATCGTCATGATCCCGACCGTCGGCGACTATGTCACGCCGAAACTCGTCGGCGGCAAGGACGGCGTCATGATCGCCAACGCCATCCAGGCGCAATTCGGCAAGGCCGCCAACTGGCCGCTGGGCGCGGCCCTTTCCGTCACCACCATGGTGATCGTCACCCTGATGGCTGGCGCCACGGTGCTGATCATCCGCGCCCTGCAGAGGCTGGCGCGATGAGGGCGCGGCGCTTCCTGCCGGGCGGCTGGCTGTCCCTCTATGCGTTCCTCTATATCGTGTTCCTCTATCTGCCGGTCGTCTTCCTGCCGATCTTCTCGATCAACACCGCCCCGACGCCGAAATTCCCACTCACCGGCTATACGCTCAAATGGTACGAGGACCTGCCCAACACGCCGGCCCTGCTCGACGCCGCCTGGAACAGCCTGATCGTCGGCGTCTCCGCCTCGGTTCTCGCCACCGTGCTCGGCATCCTCGCCGCACGCTCGATCACCCGCTACCGCTACCCCGGCCGCCGCACCATCAATGGCCTGATCATGGCGCCGCTGGTGCTGCCCGAGGTGATCGTCGCCATCTCCATGCTGCTGGTGATGCTGCAACTGGGCCTCAGCCTGTCGCTGTTCACCGTCGTGCTCGGCCATGTGCTGATCTGCATTCCCTATTCGATGACTGTGCTGACCTCCGGCTTCGAGGGCTTCGACCGCAGTCTCGAGGAAGCCTCGGCCGATCTCGGTGAAAGCGCCTTCGGCACCTTCCGGCGCGTGACGCTGCCCATGGTGGCGCCGGCCATCATCTCCAGCCTGCTGGTCTGCTTTACCATCTCGCTGGATGAATTCATCATCGCCTTCTTCCTGACCGGCACCGAAGCGACGCTGCCGATCTACATCTGGGGCCAGCTGCGTTTCGCATCGAAACTTCCCGGCGTGCTGGCGCTGGGCACGCTGCTTTTGATCGCCTCTTTCCTTTTGATGACCGTCGCCGAAATCCTGCGTCGCCGCGCGGCCAGACGCACCCAGAACGAGGGAGGCCTCTATGCCTGATCAGTTGCAGATCGAGCGCTCCCAACCAGGCCGGCCGCAATCCGACCGGCCGATGATCGAGATCCGCAACGTCATCCGCAGCTACGGAGCGTTCAAGGCGCTGGACGATGCCTCCCTGACCATCAGGGAAGGCGAATTCTTCTCGCTGCTCGGCCCGTCCGGCTGCGGCAAGACCACGCTGCTGCGCATGATCGCCGGCTTCGACAATCCGACCAGCGGTTCGATCGCGGTCGGCGGCCAGCCAATGGAAGGCATCCCGGCCAATCGCCGGCCGACCAACATGGTGTTCCAGAGCTATGCGATCTTCCCGCATCTCGATGTCGAGCAGAACGTCGCCTATGGGCTGAAGCGGCTGAAGCTGCAGGGCGGCGAGGAGAAACGCCGCGTCGAGGAGGCGCTGACGCAGGTATCGCTGACGGGCCTCGGCAAGCGGCGCGCGACCGAGCTTTCCGGCGGCCAGCGGCAACGCGTGGCGCTGGCCCGCGCGCTGGTGATGAGGCCCAAGGTGCTGCTGCTCGATGAACCGCTCTCGGCACTCGACAAGAAGCTGCGCGAGCAGATGCAGATCGAGCTGCGCCGTCTGCAGCAGGCGGTCGGCATCACCTTCGTGCTCGTCACCCACGACCAGTATGAAGCGCTCGCCATGTCCGACCGCATCGCCGTGATGTTCGGCGGCAGGATCGCCCAGGTCGCGTCGCCCAAGGAAATCTACCAGCGCCCGGTCAACCGCCAGGTCGCCGACTTCCTCGGCGGCATGAACTTCGTCAAGGCGGAGATCGTCGAGGAGAACGGCGCCTCGCTGGTCGTCGACACGCTGGGCTTCGGCCGCGTCAAGACCGACAAGCCGAAGGCCTTCGTGGGCACTGGCGGCGGCGCCACGCTCGGCATCCGGCCTGAGCGCCTGCGTGTCCTGTGGGACAATGCGACGGCCAAATTCGAGGTTGCCGGCAAGGTTGTCGAGCGCCATTATTTCGGCGAGATCACCCACCTGATCGTCGAGATACCGGGCCTGGAAAAGCCGCTGTCGGTGACGGAGACCAACGATTTTGGCGCCGACGACATTCCGGTCGGCACCTCGATCCGTCTTGCCTACGATCCCGAGGCTCTGGTGGCGATGGCGGACTGAAGTCCGGAGATGATCTTGCGCGCCGCGATGCGCCCCGCAATGATGGCGCCCTCGACATAAGCCGGGAATGACGGCGACAGTTCCGAAGCGGCGAAATGAACTCGTCGCGCGCCGCCGAGAATTGTGCGCTCGGCATCCCTCGCCGTCACATCGACAATGAGGTCACTGTAAGCGCCGCCGCTCCATCGGTCCTCTATCCAGTCGCGCCAGCTGAAGTCGGCAATGGCCGCCGCGTCGGGGCCGAGCGCAGCTGCGAGCCTGGCCGTCACTTCCGCACGCAGCTCCGCCTCGCCCAGCGCTCGCCAGCGCAACGCCAGCGGTCCACCGACGAAAACGACGAGCGCTGCGTGCTCCGCGTCCTTGCTGACGTCGCAGGCAAACAGCCCCGGCAGATCGCGCCACATCACCATGCCGCTCAGACCCCGCTGCCGCCAGAAAGGCCTGGCATAGCGCACCAGGATCTTGATCACCGCGCCGCTCTCCCAGGCGCCAAGCGCTCTCTGGAGAGCCGCTGGCAAAGCGGGCGCGAAGTCGAGCTTCGCGGCCGTTGCCGGGGGCAGCGCGACGAGAACTTCGCTCGCCTCGATTACGCGATTGCCTGAGACAACACGAACGCCATGCGGCCCGTGCTCGATTCGCGTGACCGGTTCGCCGAGCCGCACCCGGTCCCCGACGTCGCCAGCCAGATCCTCGGCCAGTGATTGCATGGTCTCGCGCAGGAAATACTGCAGCTCAGGCACCTCGTTGGTGATGCGCCGGTCATTGTCGATCAGGTACCAGAGCGGCACCTTGTCCGCCGCCAGGCACCACAAGCCTTCGATCATCGAACGGAAGGCCGCCTTGGCATCGGCGGGATCGTGCTGATGCTCCAGCCAGGTGGCGACGCTCATGCCGGCTATCGAGGGGTTGTCCGGCTCGATCCCGTTCATACGCTCGCGGATCGCCATTGCGCCGTGATAGGTCCGCTTGGCGCCCCTGGCCGACATCGACGGATGAGTGATGAACTCGCCTTCGACATAGGTCTCGACGAATGTCTTGCCGCGCGCCCTGGCCAGCGCCATCACTTCCGGCATGTCCTCGCAGAGGAACTGGCCGCCGCTGTCGACGCGTTCGCCGAGCCCGTTCTGTCGGGCTTCGACCCGCCCGCCGACGCGGTCGCGCGCTTCGAGCAGCAGGAAACCGATGCCGGCTGCCTTCAACTCAAGCGCCGCCGACAGGCCGGTGAAGCCGGCGCCGACGATGATGACGTCGGTTCTTTCCGGTTCGTCCGTCAACAGCCGGCCTTGATCTGGCCGCCACCGCCTTCGGCAAGCGCATAGGCGGTGCCCGCGCCGGCGGTGACGACGGCGGCGAGCGCAAGGCGGCGAAGCATGGATGTCATGGCCGAGTACTCCCCCCATCGCGAATGTGAGGGGAGGTTAGGAGAATTCAAGGGCTTTGGCGAGCCCGACCGGTTCGGCTCCAGACAATGGCTTTTCTGACTTGTCTCCAACCATCGATTGCCGAAGTCAGCGCTGCCCCTCATTGCCCTGCCGGGCATTTCTCCCCGTATAGTGACGGGGAGAAAGACGCTACCTCAGCGGTTCGCCAATCACCAGCGCTGCAGAATGAGCGCCAAGGCCGCGGCCAGCCCCTTCTCCCCGTCGCTATACGGGAGAAGGTCCCGTCAGGGGGATGAGGGGCAGCGCCGATATCGGCGATCTGCACCTGCCAAACAACCACAACCCGCCATTGAAGCCATTGCGCCACGCCGTTTCAGTTCAGGAGCGACCGGTCGTTTCCGCAGCACTCAATAGCCGGCTTTGATCTTCTCGAATTCGGCGATCATCTTCAGCTTGAGATTCGACGGCAACGGCGACTGGAACAGCGTCTTGTCGACGAATTTCTGGACATCGTCATAGCCTTTTTCCTTCAGGATGGCCTGATCGACGCCAGTCATGCCCTTGGCGTTGGCCTGGCCGTAGCCCCAGTCCTTGACCAGCACCTTGGCGATCTCCGGATCGTTGACGGCGTTCAGGTAGTCATAGGCCTTGTCGGTATTGCCGGGCGCGTCCTTGAACAGCACATAGCCGCAAACCCAGGTCGATATGCCCTCCGCCGTGTCTTTCTTCGATTTGATCGGCACGCCGGCGGCGACCGACTGCACGGTCGCGTCGTTCCAGGCCCAGGCGAGGTCGACCTCGCCGCCGGAGAGCAACTGCACGATATCCGTCGTGTCGGTCCAGTAGGAGCGGACGTTCTTGTGCACCTGGCGCAGGAAATCGGACGCCTGCTTGAACTGGTCGTCCGTCATCTTGGTCCAGTCCTTCAGCCCGATGGCGAGGGCTGCAAGTGCATAGGCGTCGTCGACATTGTCGCCGATCGACACCCGGCCCTTGTACTTCGGATCGGCGAACGCCTTCAGCGACTGGACGTCCTTCTCGTCGATCTTGGAGGAGTTATAGGTGAGCTGGGTATTGCCCCAGTCCCACGGCATGAACCACGCCTTGCCGTCATCGGTCATGGCGAGATTCTTCATCGCCATGATGCCGGGATTGAGGTCTTTCCAGCCCGCGATCTTCGACGTGTCGAGCGGCTGCAGCAGCCCAGCCTCGCGCCATTTCACCACGCTCTGCGAGCAGGGATGGCCGATATCGGCCTTGAAGCCTGAACGCACCTTCTCGAACGCCTCGTCCTCATCGCCGAAGAAGGCGAACGTCGGCGAATCGCCGTTCTTCTCGACATATTTCGGATGGAAGTTGGGGGCTTCGTATCCGGACCAGTCGAACACGATCAGGTCCTTGTCGGCGGCGATCGCCAGGGCCGCGGCCGAAGCCGCCAGTGTTCCGGCAAGCGCCAATGTCAGCGTCAGGCGTCGAGTGAATCGCTTCATTGCTGTTCCATCCTCTGTGGTCTTCTTATGGTTTCGTAGCCCCGGCGGCCTTGCGCGCGTAGTGTCTCGGGAAAGCCGCCGACAGGAATTCGTTCGCCGCCTGCAAGGCGGTCTCGCGAGTGGTGTCCTCGGTGCCCATCATCAAGCGCAGCCACAACCCCTCCGTCATGGCGCTGAGCGCCAGCGCCATGACCTGCGGCTCATAGGCGTAGCCGCCGCTTTCCTTCAGGGCCGCGCAAAGCTCGATGAAGATGTTCTGGTAGACGGCGTCCCGCGCGCTGCTCAACGCCTGGTAGGTCGGCCGTGACTTGGCCTCGCCCCAGAAAGCGCACCAGGCTGCAAGCTTGCGCTTGTTGCAGATGGAGCGGTCGAAATCGGCGGCGACCAGGGCCTGGAGCTGGCGGGCCGGGTCATCCCCCGCCTTCTGCAGCGCGTTGCGCCAATGGGCCGAATATTCGTCATACATGTGCTGCAGCGTCGCTACGAGCAGCTTTTCCTTGCTCTCGAAGTGGAAGTTGACGATGCCGCGCGACAGGCCTGCGCCGTCGGCGACATCGGCCATGGTCGTCTCCGAATAGCCGCGTTTGGCGAGTGAATCGATCGTCGCCTCGATGAGCTGAAGTTGCCTGACCTCCTTCGAGGCCTTGCGTCCGCGCTTCTCGGATTCAGCCTTTTGTGCCGGTTCAAGGAGGGCGTCCCTGGCGTCTGCCGTCTTCATGCGTGTGATGGTCTCCAGCATCGCCGGCTATCCAATCGCATCCGGCTTCCACCCGCGAAGATGAGTGGGACGGTGCTCGCCAGTGTCAAGCACCTTCTGCATGGCTTCCCAGCTTCGTATGTTCCTGTCGACACAGGCAGCGCCGACCATGGCGGCGGCAGCCCGATAGAGCGGCCCCCTGAGCTTTTCGAGTTCCCGCGCGACGACCTCGTCCAGGCCGCCCGGCGACAGGTAACCATCGCCCCATAGCGCCTCGAGAGAGCGAATGGCGGTGTCGTCATACTCCGTTTCGGCATCAGCCGCTTCGATCATCAGCCCTCGACCCCCAATCGATGAATGCTCACTTCGAATGCCGGCAAAGCGTAGCGCATACGCGTGGAAACGCAATATCATTTGTTGAACATTCATTCAGAATGGCTGGACAGAATGGCTGATACCATGCCAAATTCCGCGCATCCGGGAACAGATCACGCAAAAATGAAGAGCGGGTCGCAGATAAGAACTGGGCCACAATGAAAGCTTGGGATGCGATCGTCATCGGCGGCGGACACAACGGCCTGGTCAACGCCTGCTATCTGCAACGGGCCGGGCTCGACGTGCTGGTGGTGGAGAAGAATGACTGGGTCGGGGGTGCGGCCACCAGCCGCGAACTGACGCCGGGCTTCCTCTACTCCAACTGCTCCTACGTCTGCTCGCTGTTTCGGCCGGAGATCATGCGCGACCTCGAACTGCCGCGCTTCGGGCTGCAGGTCATCTCCTATGAGGGCGGCGCGGTGTTCACGCGCGACGGCGACTACCTTGCCAATTACCGCGATCATGATGCGCACCGGCGCGAATTCGCCCGCTTCTCCAGGCGCGATGCCGAGGCCTATGACCGATACGCCCGCGACGTGACGCGGCAGTGCCGCTTCATCCAGCCGCTGTTGATGCGCACGGCGCCCGACCCGACGAGCTTGCGCCCCCGTGACGTCGGCGAGTTGCTTTACCTCGGCAGGAAATTCGCCGGCCTGTCGGCGGAGGAAATGGCGCTGACGCTGCGCTTCTGGACGATGTCGATCTCGGACTTCCTGGACGAGTATTTCGAGACCGATGTCATCAAGGCGAACTTCGCGCTGTCCGGTATCATCGGCACCGCGCTCGGGCCAATGTCGCCCGGCACTGCTTACGTGCTCCTGCATCATTATATGGGCGAGGTCGACGGCTCGGTCGGCGCCTGGGGCTATGCGCGCGGCGGCATGGGCGCGGTCACCAGGGCGCTGGCCGCGTCCTTCAAGGCTTCCGGCGGCACGATCCGCACCGGCGCCGAGGTCGACCATGTGCTGGTGAACCGAGGCAAGGCCAAGGGCGTGGTGCTGGCCGGCGGTGAGGAGATCTACGGCAAGCTGGTCGTCTCCAACGCCGACGTGAAGCGCACCTTCCTGAAGCTGGTCGAAGAGAAGGAACTGCCCGACACCTTCCTGCGCCGGGTGAAGAACTTCAAGATTCGAGGCTCCTCCGGCAAGGTCAACATCGCGCTCGACTCGCTGCCGGAATTCCCGGCGTTGCCGAAGGATTCGCCGGTCTATCGCGGGGACATGCATTTCACCGATTCGGTTGAGCGCATGGAACGCGCCTATGACGATTGGAAGGCGGGGCGCTGGTCGGCCGATCCGTTCCTCGACATGATGATCCCGACCACGCTCGACCCGACCATGGCGCCGCCCGGCAAGCATTTCATGAGCTGCTTCGTGCAATACGCGCCGCCCAAGGTGAACGGCCGCGAATGGACCGATGCCGATCGCGACGGCTTCGCAGAAAGCGTGATTGCACACATCGCTGATTATTCACCGGGCTTCCGCGACCGCATCGTCCACATGGAGGTGCGCACGCCGCGCGAGATCGAGACCGAGGTCGGCCTGACCGAGGGCAACATCTTCCAGGGCGAACTGACCTTCGACCAGTTGCTGTTCAACCGCCCCGTGCCGGGCTACGCGCAATACCGTTCGCCGGTGGGCGGGCTCTACATGTGCGGCTCCTCGACCCATCCCGGCGGCGGCGTGATGGGCGCGCCCGGCCGCAATGCAGCAGCCGAAATCCTGCGTGATCTCGCCAAATCCACCTCACATATGAGCCCGGCCCATGACGTCATCTGATGCAATCGTCATTGGCGGCGGCCATAACGGCCTCGTCGCCGCGGCCACGCTGGCGAAAGCCGGCCGCAAGGTGCTGGTGCTGGAGGCCGGCGCCGAAGTCGGCGGCGCCGCGCGCACCGAGGAATTCGCTCCGGGCTTCCGCGCCTCCTCGATCGCCCATCTGCTGAACAGGCTCCACCCCGATGTGGTGAAGACGCTGGATCTGGAAAAGCATGGGCTGCAATTCGCCCGCACGGACTTCCAGCCGTCGGTCGCACTGTCGAAAGATGGCCCCTCTCTGGTCCTGCACGGCGCCTATGGCGAGGTGCTGACCGGTGCCAGTTCATCCGAGCAATCGGCCTGGAAGGACTTGCGCGCGCAACTGCTGCGCTATGCCGGGATCCTGAAGCCGTTCCTCTCCCGACGCGCGCCGGACCTCGCCGGCATGTCGCTGCTCGAGACCGCTTCCCTCGGTCAAACAGCGCTGGCCCTGAAAAAGCTCGGCAGGGAAGACATGCGCGACTTCCCGCGCGTCCTGCTGATGAACGTCGCCGACCTGCTCGACGAGCAGCTCACCGACGACAGGCTGAAGGGACTGCTGGCCTTCGACGCCACGCTCGGCAGCCACCTTGGCCCGCGCTCGCCGACCTCGCTGCTCGGCCTCTATTATCGCTTGGCTGGAGAAGTCGGCGGGACCGCCGGTGCGCAATTGCTGCCGCGGGGAGGCATGGGCGCCGTCGTCGCCGCCATCCGCGCGTCGGCGGAAAAGGCTGGCGTCACCATCCGCGCATCGTCGCCGGTGACAAAGATCATCGTCGAAAAAAGCCGCGCCGTCGGCGTCGTGCTCGACACCGGCGAGGAACTGCGCGCCAGGACGGTGGTCTCTGCCATCAATCCGGCAACCACCTTTCTCGACCTTGTCGGACCGCGCGCGATCGACACCGGCTTTGTCCGCAAGGTGAAAAATCTCCGGATGAAAGGTGATGTCGCCAAGCTTCATCTGGCGCTCGACCGGCCGCCGCAATTCACTGGCGCCGATGCCGCCGTCCATAAGGGCCGTCTGATCATCGCGCCCTCGCCCGATCATGTCGAGCGCGCCTTCAACCCGTCCAAGTACGGCGAGTTCTCGCCCGAGCCGGTGATGGAGATCACGCTGCCCAGCCTGGCCGATCCGTCGCTGGCACCAGATGGCGCCTGTGTTCTGTCGGCGGTGGTGCAATACGCGCCCTATGCGCTGAAGGAAGGCTGGGATGCCGGCAAGCCGAAATTCCTCAAGGCGATCATGACGCAGCTCGAAGCCTACGCGCCCGGCATCGGCAAGAGCGTTGTCCATGCCGAGCTTCTGACGCCGGCCGATATCGAGACACGCTACCGCATGCCGGGCGGCCATTGGCACCATGGCGAGCTGCAGGCCGACCAGATGCTGGTCTCGCGGCCCGTCTCCGGCTGGTCTGGTTACGATACACCGCTGGATGGGCTGTTCCTGGCCGGCGCCGGTTCGCATCCCGGCGGCGGCGTTTCGGGCGCACCCGGGCTTAACGCCGCGCGGTGCATTATTGCGATGAAGGGGTAGGCCATGATTTCGCAATTCGGCAAGGGTGCGTTCTACGGAACGCCGTCATGAATCATCATCCCACCATAAAGCCGTCGACGAACGCCCGCGCTCTCGTCCAGACCCATTTCCGCACGCTGCGCCTCGGCACGCCGTTCCAGCCGCGCATAGACGCGTTGGCCAGGACGCAGATCTGGTACAATTGGGCCGGCTACCGCGCGCCGCATTCTCTGTGGGACGAAGAGCTGGAATACTTCGCCATCCGCAGCCAGGCTGCCCTGTTCGACATCTCGCCGATGACCAAATACCGGATCGAGGGTCCGGACGCCGAAGCCTTCCTTGACCGCGTCACCTTGCGCGATGTCAGCAAGCTGAAGCCCGGTCGCGTCCACTACACCGCCTGGTGCAACGATGAGGGGTTTGTGCTGGACGACGGCACCCTGTTCCGTCTGTCGCCGACACTCTTTCGCCTATGCTCGCAGGAACGGCATCTGCCATGGCTGCTGGATAGCGCCATTGGTTTCGACGTCCTCGTCGAGGAGGAAACCGAGGCCGTCGCCGGCTTGGCACTGCAAGGGCCGACCTCCTTCGCCGTATTGCGCGACGCCGGCTTCGCCGGTGTCGAGGGATTGAATATCTTCGACCTTGCCGAGTTCGCCAATGAGGGCGGCACGGTTACCATCTCGCGCACCGGCTTCACCGGCGATCTCGGCTACGAACTCTTCGTCGCAGCCGAAAAGGCGTTGAGCCTCTGGGACCGGCTGATGGCCGCTGGCGAACTGCGCGGTATCCGCGCCATCGGCTACACCGCGCTCAATCGCGCGCGGCTCGAGGCCGGACTGATCGTTGCCAATGCCGACTTCACCACCGCCGAGCATGCCATCCGCGCCGACCGTCCGCGCATGCCCGACGAGATCGGGCTCGGCTTCATGATCGATCCGGAAAAAGGCCACTTCAACGGCCGCCGCGCCATTCTCGAAGCGCGCGCCAAACGGAAGGTCCGCCATGTGCTGGTCGGACTGGAGATCGAAGGCAACATCCCAGCCGAACACGCCATCGTCTACCACAAGAAAAGCCGGGAGGTCGGTCTGGTCAGCGCCGCCATGTGGTCGCCGATGGCCAAGCGAAACATCGCCATCGCCTCGCTGGCGCGGCCATACGGTGATACTGTCGTGGAAGACCTCTGGGTCGAAATCTACGCCATGCGCGAGCTGCAATATCAGAAGCTGATGAAGCGGGCCAAGGTGGTGGCACGGCCCTTCATCAAACTCGACCGCCGCACCGCCAATCCGCCGGCGGATTTCTGACCATGGACGAAGCCGACAAGCCGCCGGAAGATGGGGAAGCCGCCGAACAGTGGCAACTGGTCAACACGCCGCTCGGCGAGAAATGGTCCGGACGCACGCGCTACGCCGCCGCCATGTTCTTCTACAAGCGTGATGAGATGAGCGCCGAGACGCTCGAGGTCTACCGCATCTGTGCGCGGCTCGATTCGGAGAACCCGCTGCCGATCATCAGGGATCGCGGTGTCGGCAAGGATTGGCTGAAGCGCATGGGCTTCGAATAGGGTGCTCTATCCTATCGTTCTTTCCAGCATCCCCAACCAGTTGCGATAGGCGATTTTCTCGATCAGTGCGCGGCCGAAACCGCGTGCCGCCAGCGCATCGATCAGCTTCGGCAGGCCGGCGACGTCACCGATCACGGCCGGGATCATGGCGCCGTCGAAATCCGAACCGAGACCGACACCGTCCTCGCCCAGGGCCTGCAAAAGGGAATCGATGTGGCGCACCATGAGATCGAGGCTGGTATCGGCATTCATGCGGCCGTCCTCGCGCAAAAATCCGGTGGCGAAATTCAGCCCGACCATGCCGCCGGATTCGCGGATCGCGCCGAGCTGCCAGTCGGTGAGGTTGCGCGAATGGCCGCATATCGCATGCACGTTGGAGTGGGTGGCGACCAGGGGCGCGTCGCTGAGGCCCACGACATCGCGAAAGCCCTTCTCGTTGAGGTGCGAGAGGTCGATCATGATCTTGAGTTCGTTGCAAGCCTTGACCAGCGCCTTGCCGGCATCGGTCAGGCCCGGGCCGGTGTCGGGCGAGGACGGAAAGCGGAACGGCACGCCGTGGCCGAAGGCATTCGGCCGGCTCCAGACGATGCCCAGCGAGCGCAGGCCGGCCGCATGCAGCACGTCGAGCATGGTGAGTTCAGGATCAATCGCTTCGACGCCCTCGATGTGGAACACGGCGGCAATCGTGCCTTTGGCCATGGCGTTGTGGATATCGCCGGCACTGCGGCAGACGGCAAGCGCTCCCGCCCGCTCCAGCCGGAACAGGATCGAGGCCATGGCGATCGTCGAATTGAGCGCATCGGCGCGCGGCACCTCTGGCGGCAGCGGCTCGCTGGCGCTCGGCGCCGAAGGCACGGCGCTGCGCCTGGCCTTTTCGACCGGCGGCGGGAAGATGGCGAACATGCCGCCGGCGAAGCCACCGGCCTTGGCGCGCGGCAGGTCGATATGCCCGCCCGATTTCCCTTCGATGAACAGCTTTTCGACGTCCGTGTCCTTCGACTGATAGAGTCTGAGCAGCGTGTCGTTGTGGCCGTCGAAGACGGGGACGAGATCTGTTTCGGTCATCGGGGGATCATTCAATTCGTTTGTCGGCGCGGCGATATATCCTATCTAGGCAAGATGCGCGGTCGGCGCAAATTACAATGCCGGCCGGCAGCGGGGACTGCCCCTTTGTCTCCCGGCTGCTGCCTGTCAAAAAGTGCCTGCGCGCCTACTGCTTCAACACATCGGCCCATTCCGGGTGTCGCCGGAACTGGGCATTGGCGAACGGGCAAAGCGGGATGATCTTCTTGCCTGCCGCACGCGCGTCCTCGACGGCGCGGGTGACGAGCCGAAGCCCGGCACCCTGGCCGCGAAACGCGTCCGGCACTTCGGTGTGGTCGATGATGAGCTGATGCTCGCCGATCTTGGTGAAGGTCATCTCCGCCTCGGCGCCGCCTAGACCACGCAGCACGTAACGACCCTTTGAGCCGCGATCTTCGAGTTCGATTTCCGGCAGTTGGTCGGGCATCTCTACACTCCTTGGGCGACACCGGCAAAAAGCCGCCGCGCCGCCTCGACTTCGTTTGGCCGCACCTCGTGCCCGCCTTCGTGCCACTCCACTGTGACATCGGCACCGTCGGCACGCAAATAGGCTTCAAGCCGCGCCGTCAGGTTCGGCGGGCAGATCGGATCGCGCTTGCCGGCGGTCAGCAGGATGTGGCGGCCGGCAAGGCTGCCTTTGACCTCCGGCTCGAACGGGATCAACGGATGCATCAGCACCGTGGCGTCGAACAAACCGGGGGCCTCGAACACCAGCGAGGCCAGGATGTTGGCGCCGTTGGAATAGCCAAGGCCCAGCACGGCCGACGGCTTCGCCGCCCCGACATGCGCCTTGACGAAGCCCGTCATCTTGTCCGTCGCCCGCGCCAGATCATCCATATCGTAGACGCCCTCGCCGGTGCGCCGGAAGAAACGCGCCGCACCGTGTTCGGACACATCGCCGCGCGGCGAGACGATGGTGCACTGGGGCGCGAGATCGCGCCCCAGTGAGACAAGCTGATTCTCGTCACCGCCAGTGCCGTGGAAGACGAACAGCAACGGACCGCCCGGCGAACCGGGCAGGCCCTTGTAGGTGTAAGCGTCCTTGCCCATCGCTTCAGCCCTCCAGCTTCTGCAAATGCTGTTCGAGATAGGGCCGCAGATGCTGATGCTGCGTCGGCAGCTTCAGCGTTTCGCCCAGATGCGCGGTGTCCTCGTCGCGGTCGAAACCCGGCTCGTTGGTGGCGACTTCGAACAGCACGCCACCCGGCGTGCGGAAATAGATCGCCCAGAAGTAATCGCGGTCGATCACCGGCGTGACCCCATAGCCTGTGTCCATCAACGCCTTGCGCACTTCCAGCTGTTTGGCGCGGTTCTCGACCGCGAAAGCGACATGGTGGACGGAGCCGGCGCCGAGATCGGCGAAGGCCGCGGTCGGCAGCGATTCGATATCGACGACATCGGCGCCGTTGCCGTTCCTCACGGCGAGCCGCCTGACATTGCCTGATTTCTCGATCTCTTCGTAGCCCATGAATTTCAGGAGCTCCTCGGTGGCGCCGCCATCCTTCAGCCTGAGCGAAACCGAGTGAAAGCCACGGATCGCTTCGTCAGCGGGAACACCGCCCTTCACCCAGGGCGCGCGGCCGTCGGCCTTATTCTCGACGAGCGCGAAACCATCGCCATCGGGACCGGCGAACCTGAGCCGCTTCTCGCCGAAGCTCTCCTCGCGGGAAACACCGGTCACGCCTTCGTCGGTGAACCGCTTTTCCCAATAGGCGAGCGTGCCCTCCGGCACGGAATAGACGGTGGTGCCGACTTCCCCGACGCCATGACGGCCCTTGCCGATATTGGGGAACGGAAAATAGGTCATTACCGAGCCGGGCGTGCCGACCTCGTCGCCATAATAAAGATGATAGACGTCTGGGGCGTCGAAATTGACGGTCTTCTTGACCCGGCGCAGGCCGAGTTTATGGGTGAAGAAATCATTGTTCTGTCGGGCATCCCCAGCCATCGAGGTGACGTGATGCAGACCCTTGATCTGGTCGAGCATTGTCTTGGCTCCTTCCCTTGTGTTCGCGCGGCGCTCGCCGCTGTCCACGCCAATATGAGGACAGGCCGGCTTGCGGCAAAGGCGGCAAACACAGAATGGACTGTGCTTTAAAAGTGAACAACTGAAAGAGTTTTGTTCACCAATCAGCTAACGCAGGTGGTCTTGCGTTGGTGCCGGAAATCGGGTCCATGAATGGTACTCGGCCATGTCGGGAGAAGGGTATCGCGAGTGACAGGAAAAGCCAGGCGCCCGAACGTTCTCCTGATCACCTGCGACCAGTGGCGGGGGGATTGCCTGTCGGCCGTCGGCCATCCCGTAGTGAAGACGCCGAACGCCGACGCGCTGGCCGCCGAGGGCATGTTGTTCAAGCGGCACTATGGCGGCGCGGCGCCTTGCTCGCCGGCGCGCGCCTGCCTCTATACCGGCCTTTATCAGATGAACAACCGCGTCTGCCGCAACGGCTCGCCGCTTGATGCCCGTCATGGCAACATCGCGCTGCACGCCCGAGCCCTCGGCTATGATCCGATGCTGTTCGGTTATACTGACATCGCGCTCGATCCCCGCCTGCTGGCGCCTGATGATCCAAGGTTGAAAAGCTATGAGGGCGTGCTGCCGGGTTTCACGGTGCGCCAGCTGCTGCCCGAACATCAGAAGCAATGGCTGTCCTGGCTCACGCTGCAAGGCATCGATGCCAGCGCTGGATTTCCCGGCATCCACCGTCCCGTGGACGAGGAAGACGGCGCCGATGCAGTGACTGAGGCACCGCCGATCTATTCGAAAGACCATACGCCGACGGCTTTCCTTGTCGGTGAGTTCATCCGCTGGCTCGGCGAGCAGGAGCAGGCCGCGCCCTGGTTCGCGCATGTCTCCTTCATCAGCCCGCATCCACCCTTCATCGTACCGGAGCCCTACAACACGCTATACGATCCGGCCGATGGCCCCGCTTTTCATCGCGCGGCGAGTTGGCGGGCTGAAGCCCAGAGCCATCCCTATCTCGCCTATGATCTTGCCCGGCGGAGACGCGCGAAGTTCCGCCCCGGTGCTACAGGCAAAGTGCACGACTGGAGTGAGGATGATTTCCGCACCATCCGGGCGATTTACTACGGCATGATCTCGGAAGTCGACGCACAGCTTGGCCGCGTATGGCAAGCGGTCAGGGCATCAGGCGCATGGGACGATACCATCATCGTGCTCACCTCCGATCACGCCGAGATGATGGGCGACCATTTCATGCTGGGCAAGGGCGGCTATTTCGACGGCGGCTACCATATACCGCTGATTATCCGCGACCCGCGTCACGGCAAGGCCGCCGGCAGCACCGTCGATCGCTTCACCGAAGCGGTGGACATATTGCCTACGCTGACGGATCTGCTTGGCGGGGCTCCCGAACCGCATCTCGATGGGTGCTCGCTGAAACCATTCCTGAGCGGCGGAACCCCCGCCGTTTGGCGCGACGCCGCGCATTGGGAGTTCGATTTCCGCTCGATCGCGGACGGCGCAGCCGAGCAACACTTCGGCGTGTCCTCGCGTCAGTGCAACCTCGCCGTCATCCGCACCAAAAAATTCAAATACGTGCATTTTGGCGGCGGCTTGCCACCCTTGCTTTTCAACATCGAGGCGGACCCTGGCGAACTGACCAACCTCGCCACGAGCCCCGCACATCTGTCCACCCGTCTGGAATTCGCCGAACGGTTGCTTGCCTGGCGGGCTGAACATCTCGACCAGTCTCTGGCGCTGGCGGAATTGACGGAGAATGGCGTTGCTGGGCATTTCGGAAGGGCGTGGGCAGTAGGCAGTAGGCAGTAGGCAATCCCAACAAAACGCTGCTGCGCGCCAGACTTTCTCCACCTACTGCCCTACTGCCCTACTGCCCTACTACTACTGCCTACTGCCTATTCCCTTACTTCACAATCATCCGCTGCTGGTCGCGCTTCTGCGCATAGCTGCCCTTGTCGTACGCAGTCTGCGCCTGAAGCTGCTCCTTGGTGAAAGTGGTGTAGAGGTATTTCTTGCCATTCTTGTCGGTCATGAATTTCAAATTGTCCATGCCAACCGCCACTTCCTTCGCACCGATGCCAAGGAAACCGCCGACATCGACGATCACCGCATCGGGCTTCTTGTCTGGCGTGAGCACGACATCCCCGATTGTTCCGACCTTGGCGTCGTTGGCGCCGTAGACGGTGGTGCCTTTCAGGTCGTCGGCCCTGATCTCGCCGACCGGCATCGCGGTCAACGTCGATTTGTCGATGGCAGCGGTCTGGGTCTGGTCGGGCGCCGGCTGAGCCTCGGCTGTCTTGTTCGCCGGAGCGGTGGCAGGAGCCGTAGTGGTAGCCGGCGCAGTTGCCGCCGGTGCGTTGGAAGCGGTCGTCGCCGGTGCCGGATCATAGGCCTTGCGGTTGAAATCCGGCTGTGCCTGCAGCTCTTCCTTGGTGGTCTGCGCCACCAGCCAGCGCTCGCCGTTCTTTTCCGCCCACTGCGCCTTGTTGAAATCGTAGGTTACGTTCTTTGCACCGAGCCCAAGGAACCCGCCTACGCCGATGACCAGGGATTGGGCCTTGCCTTCCTTGGACAGCACGATGTCGTTGACACTGCCGATTTTCTGCGCGTCATCGCCGGTGCCGTTATAGACGGCCTTGTCGATGATGTTGGTCGCAAGGTTGCCGTCGGCGTGCTTCACCGGTTCGGCAGGCGCGGCATTCGTGCCGGCGGAATTTTGCGCGGTTGTCGCGGGCGCTGCCGCATCCGTCGAAGCAGGGGCCGGGGCATAGGCCTTGCTGTCGAATTCCGGGTGCGCTTTCAGTTCGTCCTTGCTTGTCTGTGCGACCAGCCAGCGGTCGCCGTTCTTCTCGGCCCACTGCAGCTTGTCATAGTCGAAGGCGACATTCTTCGTGCCTACGCCCAGAAAGCCGCCGACGCCGATGACGACGGACTTCGCCATGCCGTCCTTGTCGAAGACGACATCGCTGACCTTGCCGATATTCTCGGCGTTGTCGCCAGTGCCGTTGTAGACGGATGCGCCAATGATGTTGGTGACGATGCTGCCTTCGGCGCGCGGCACCGGAGTTGCTGCCGGCTGCTCAGCGGCGGGTGCGGCGGGTGCGGGAGTAGTCGCGCTCTGCGCGAAAGCGCCGGTCGCGACCAATGTCGCGAGGGCGGTGGTGGCAAAAAGGGTGCGGATCATAATGGTCTCCTCGTGCATGATTTCGTGCACACCGCGTCCGGATTGAACCGTCGCTGGGGAGGCCCGGGCGCGGCGTCTTCTACAGGTTCACAACGTCGTGACCATGCTGTTGTTCCAAAAGACGCCTTGGCATTCGTGACCAACACGACGCTCGTGGATGACAGCCACCAAATGCGGCCGCAGGTCCCCGGCGCTGCCGGGAACCTTTCCCGTTTCGCCGCGTTTTTTGCCTTGGCTGGGCGCGTCCCGGTCGGCTTTTGGTTGAGCTTACGGAGCGGGGCATGAAATTTGCTGCGGTGCTGAACCAGGACGGCGGCACCTTGCGCACCATCGACCTCGCCGCTTTTTCCGACAGGGTGCGTCAGACGCTTGAAACGGCAGGCCACACTCTCAGCATAGATGTGGTCGCCGGCAAGGACGTAGCGGAAACTCTCGACTATGCCGCTTCGCGCCGCACCGTCGATGTCGTGCTGGCTGGTGGCGGTGACGGAACCATTTCAGCCGCGGCGGCCAGGTTGATGGGCAAGAAAAAAGCGCTTGCCATATTGCCCGCCGGCACCATGAACCTGTTCGCACGTGGTCTGGGCATTCCGCAGTCGCTCGATGCCGCGCTGAAGTCCTTCGCCGACGGCGAAATCATCGCGGTCGACATGGCTACGGCCAACGGCCAGCCCTTCATCCATCAGTTCTCCATAGGCATGCATGCAAGGATGGTGCAGCTGCGCGAGAGGATGGAATTCGGTTCGCGCCTGGGAAAGATCGGCGCTTCGGCCAAGGCGGCCTGGGCGACAATCAAGAATCCGCCGGCCATGAACGTCACGCTCAGTATCGGCGAGGCCGAGATGACGGCGCGCATATCAGGTATCGGCGTCACCAACAACCTGTTCGGCGAAGGTCACCTGCCTTATGCGGACAATCCGGCGGGCGGCGTGCTCGGCATCTATGTCACGGTGGCGCAGCAACGCGCCGAGCTCGTCAAGTTCTTCTTCAACATGGCGCGCGGCAAATGGCGCGACAACGAGCATGTCGAAATCCATCAATCCGATCGGACGGTTCTGAAGATTCATTCCGGCAGCAGGAAGTTCCGTGCCGTCATGGATGGCGAACTGGTCAGGCTCGATCGTGAGACGATCATTGAAATCCAGCCTGGCGCGCTCAACGTCCTGGTGCCGGCCAGCATTGCCGAGGCAAAGGCCGCCTGATGCGATCTCGAACGATGGCGGCCGAAAATCTAGCCGCTTGGCGCGCTTCCTTGCTCTGTCGCCGGGGTCTTGGCCACCTCGCCATAGATTTCGGCAATGCCCCAGGCCGCGAAGGCCAGAAGCAGCGCAGCGATCAGAATACGCAAACCGTGCCAGCCCCATCGCCCTTGACGCGCTTTGTTTTCGGGAATGATCTTGGTCATGGTCGGTCCTTGTCTCGTTTTGCACTACCGGGGTGCATCCGGCAAATCATGGTCGGGTAACGGTTCCTTGCTAGGATGGTTCCGGAAACGCCGGGCCTGGCGGGTAAGACGGCGAAGGCCGGGACATTGGGGACTTGGGTGAATAGCAGGACCGAAACAGCGCCGGGTCTGCCGGCCAAGGTTGCGCGCGCGGTGAGGGACGAAGACCGGCTGGCCGTGCTGCATGGGCTGGAGATGCTGGATACCGCGGCCGATCCGGATTTCGACCGCATCACCAGCCTTGCCGCGGCCGTGATGCACGTGCCGGTCGCGCTGGTCACGCTCGTCGATCTCGAACGGCAATGGTTCAAGTCCTGCTTCGGCCTGGACGAGACCGGGACCGCGACCGACATCTCCTTTTGCGCCCACACGATCGCCGCTGGCGACGAACCCATGGTGGTGGCGGACGCAACGACGGATCCACGGTTCAAAGCCAACCCGCTGGTCACCGGCAAGCACCATGTGCGCTTCTATGCCGGCGCTCCGATCATCGTCGCAGGCGCCAGCATCGGCACGCTGTGCGTATTTGACCGCAAGCCGCACGCCTATCCATCCCGGGCCAGGCTCGACCAGTTGAGGACTCTCGCCGGCCTTGCCGGCAACCTGTTCACCTTGAAGGATGCGACCCGCAGCGGTGCTATCGCCGAGGCCGCACTTGCGCGCGAGGAAAAACGGCGCGCCATCGCGCTCGATGCGGCCTCGCTCGCCAGCTGGGCATGGGATATCCGCAGCGACATGATCGAATGCGATGTCCGGCTGTCGGAACTGTTCAACCTGCCGCGCTCGACCCGCCTGCGAGCACGCGACATCCTCGCCGCCATCGACCCGCGCGACGTCTACCTGACCGAAACCCGCTTTCGCGATGCCTTGACCGGCAGCGACGACTATTTCGGCGAATATCGCGTGAAAGGTTTTCATCCGCCGCGCTGGGTGGCGACACGCGGCCGCGTCATCGAGCGCGATGGCGACGGCAAGCCGACACTGATCTTCGGCGTCAACTACGACATCTCCGAGCGCAAGCTCGGCGACGAACGGCAGAGGCTTTTGCTGCGCGAGCTCAACCACCGCGTCAAGAACACGCTGGCGACCGTCCAGGCGTTGGCGACCCAGACCGTGCGTCATGCCCGTCAGCCGAGCGAGTTCCTCGACGCTTTCGGCGCCCGGCTTCAGGCCCTGGGCATCGCCCACAATCTCTTGTCCGACCGCGAGTGGCGCGGTATCGGCATCCGCGAACTCGTCCAGATCGAGATCAGGCCGTTCGACACGGCCGATCGGCCGCGCATCACCATCTCCGGCGCCGATCTGCTGCTGTCGCCCGATCAGGCCGTCGGCCTTGGCCTTATCCTGCACGAATTGGCCAGCAACGCGCTGCAATATGGATCTCTGTCGGTTGCATCCGGCAAGGTCGATCTCGACTGGAAGACACAGGGCAAGAAGGGCGCCCGGCGCCTGGTGCTGACCTGGCGGGAAAGCGGCGGCCCGCGGGTTGCCCCGCCCGAGCGCCACGGCTTTGGTTCAATCCTCATCCGCCGCAGCCTGGCCAAGGTCATTTCAAGCGAAGTGACCCATGAATTCCGGCCCGAAGGCGTATTCGCCGAAATATCGATGCCGCTGGAAGATCTGTCCAAGTGACTGACTGGCCATGATCGCGGACCAGAGCGGCGGCGTCATTTCCGCCCCCCGGCCTCCGGATCGTCGGGCTTCACGTTCTCGCGGTAGATGGCATAGGCCACGAGTGCCGCGGCCGGACCCAGAATGACGCCGAGGCCGCCTTTTCCCTTAATCAATGCCGGCAGCACCGCGAGTGCGGCGGAGATCCCGATCGCCTTCATATCGGCTTTACGCCGCATTGCCTCGCGGCGGGCGCGGGCACCGGCCATCAAGCGATGGCTCAGAAGCACGAGCCCGGCGATCACCAGGAAGCCGATGCCGAAGCCAAGTGCCGTCACCTGCGATCCATAGCGGGCGGCGACCCAGATATAGGCTGCCCCGACCAGAAAGCCGAGACCGCAGAGCGCCGCCAGCGCGGCAAGCGCATAGACGATGGCCGCCGTACGCGCGCGGCGTATGGCGGCCATGGTTTCACCGGAGGCGAAACCCGAAAGCAGGGATGCCAGCAGTCCCATCTGCGGGGGAACTAGCGGCGCGCGAGCAGCGCGAAGAGGAAGCCGACGCCGGCGGCGATCGCCAGGGACGTCACGGGCTTTTCCCGAACGCTTGCAACGATCTGGGCCTCGATGTCCCTTGCGTTGCCGCGCAGGCTGTCGAAGGCCGCTTCACCCTGAGCGCGCAACTGCTCGACACCTTCCGCCGCCGCACGGCGCGCTGTGCCGTAGCCATCTTCGCCGGTCTTGGCCAACTGCTTGGTGAGCTTGTTGATATCGGCCTTAAGCTGCCTGATGTCGGCTTCGAGATCCGAATTCGCCCGCGCCTCGTTGGCGGTCTTCCCTGCGGCGGTTGCCATTGCTTAACTCCTTGTGATTGCTCGATTTCAAACGCGCCGTGCGTCTCAAGGTTCCGACGTCGGGACAAACTAGCCGAAAACCTGCCGGCGCGCATCCATCTGCCGGGATTAGCCGCATCAGATCAGTGGGCGGCGGCCCTCGCCCAGCCCTTCCCAGCCAGCGAGCTGCTTGAGCGCTTCATTGTCGACGACCTCGCAGCCGCCGTCGCGCCAGACGATCAGCTTGCGGTCCATCAATCTGCGGATCGTCTTGTTGGTGTGAACCAGCGACAGGCCAAGCGTGTCGGCGATGTGCTGCTGCGTGATCGGTATCCGGATGGACTGCTTGCCGCTCAGTCCGACAACTTTGGCGCGGCTGCCTATGAAGGCGATAAGATAGGCGGCGCGCTCGATCGCACTGCGTCGGCCGACACTGAGCAGGTTCTCGTCCAGCATCCGTTCTTCGCGCGACGCGATCCACGTGATGTCGTAGGCGAGACCCGGATGGTTGCGGTAGAGCTCATGCAGGTTGTCGCGTTCGAAGACGCATAGCAGCATTGGCGACAGGGCCTCGACGGAATGCTGCATTTCTCCCATGACGCTGCCTTGCAGGCCAATGAGATCGCCGGGCATGAGATAGTTGAGGATCTGTCGGCGACCATCCGGCAACAGCTTGTAGCGGAATGCCCATCCCGACAGCACGGTGTAGAGATGGGCGCTATGGCTTCCTTCCACGAGGACCGTGGCCCCCTTGTCGACCGCGAGTTCCCCCTTCTTGAACCGGCTGATGAAGGCCAGCTCCTGTTTTTCGAACTCCCGGAAGACCGGCAGGGGCCGTAATGGGCAATTCTCGCAGGGATATTGGCTTGAAAAAGAATGCGCATTCTGGCCTGGCATTTCGACCCCTCTTCGAAAGCCTGCCAGCTGGCAGGTCGGGTTTCAATCGCTTGCCAGGGATCGATCCCGCCGCTGGCGGCATGTCTTTTTTAAATGACAATGCGCCAAATAGCGATCATGACTCACGATGTTTCATGGAGCGATTGCCTGTGCCTCACTTGCTTGACGGATTGCGAATTCTTGTCCTGGAGGATGAATTCCTCATTGCCATGGATGTGGAGCAGCTTTGCCGCGACCATGGTGCCAATGAAGTGGTGGTTGCCCGCAACCTGACCGAGGTCGATGGCCGAAAGATCGCACTGCAATTCGACGCGGCCATCGTCGATCTGATGCTGGGTGGCGCCTCGACGCTCGAATTCGCCGCCGGCTTGCGGGAAACAGGCGTCCCGTTCGTGTTTGCCTCCGGCTATTCGGATGCGCACGAGATCCAGGCATCCTTTCCGGGAGTGAGGCTGGTCTCCAAACCCTATTCAGGCCAAGATCTCGTCGAAGCGGTGGCCCAGGCTTACGGACGAGGCTCCCCTGGTTGAGACCGATGCGGCCGCGTCCGGATCGCGCTTCAATGCGCAGCCGTCCCGGTGACCTGAGTTGAGATCGCATCGGGGCCATATTCGTCTTCACCGGAGATTTTCAGGATTTCCTGCAGCCGTGTGCGGGCTCTGCTGACGCGGCTCTTGATCGTTCCGACCGCGCAGCCGCAGATTTCGGCGGCCTCCTCATAGGAGAAGCCCGATGCACCGATGAGGATGATGGCTTCACGCTGGTCCTCCGGAAGCTGCTCGAGAGCGCCCCGAAAATCCTTGAGGTCGAGTTGGCCGTGCTGGGCCGGATGCACCGCGAGCCTGGCCGTCATGATGCCGTCGCTGTCCTGCACCTCGCGGCCACGCTTGCGCATTTGCGAATAGAATTCATTGCGCAGGATCGTGAAAAGCCAGGCTTTGAGATTGGTGCCGGGCTGGAAGCTCTCATGCTTGTCCCAGGCTTTGACCAGCGTTTCCTGAACGAGGTCGTCGGCCTTGTCGGCATTTTGCGTCAGCGACACGGCAAACGCCCGCAAGCTTGGTATTGCCCCAAGCAGATCGGTCTTGAAGCCTTGGGAGACCGCTGCCATGCCCTCAGTCCTTTTTCTGCGCGGGTTCGGTCTGCTCCAGTTGGCTGAGCAACCGGGCAAAGCGATCCGGCACATCGTCGGACACCAGCTCGTCATAATACTGTTTGAGTTTGCGCCCGATTTCGGAATTCGGCCCCAATGGATCGCCGACCCCGTTCCGGCGCCTGCCCGCGGCGCCAGCCAAAATATCTTTCGTCATATTTTTCATTTTGCCCTTATATTCCAGCACCGAAGCCGCCCATATTCAACTCAACACAAGGCAAGCGGCCCCTCGTCTGGTTGCCCATCCCGGGTCTCAACGCCGTCGCCGCCCATTCGTTCCATATCACGCGGAACTTTTTCGGAAAGGCCGCGTTGTACCTGTGGGGCTTGCAAGCAGCTTGACCTGCGATTCAGTCAAACACGTCATGTGAGGGAGACGTCCATCATGAGCTTATCCGCCACCATCGCTCCGCATCTGCCATTCCTGCGCCGCTTCTCGCGTGCCGTCTCGGGATCGCAAGAGAGCGGCGACGCGCTGGTCGCCGCGATGCTCGAGGCCATCATTGCCGATATCGACATCTTCCCGGAGGCATCGAGCGACCGCATCGCCTTGTACAAGGTTTTCGCCAAGCTCTTCACCTCGGTCGCCATCCGCGTGCCGCAGGAGCAGGCACAATCGGCGTGGGAACAGCGCGCGGCCGCCAATCTCAATGCGATCGCGCCGCTTCCCCGCCAGGCCTTCCTGCTGGTTGCCGTCGAAGGCTTCAGCGAGGACGAGGCCGCCGAGATACTCGACGTCGGCGAACAGGAGTTCTCCGACTTGCTTGCCCAGGCAAGCAATGAGATTTCCCGCCAGGTGGCAACCGACGTGCTGATCATCGAGGACGAGCCGCTGATCGCCATGGACATAGAAGAGATGGTCGAGAGCCTCGGCCATCGTGTCGTCGGCACGGCGCGTACCCACGCCGAAGCGGTGACGATGTTCGGCAAGACGCGGCCGAAGATGGTGCTGGCCGACATCCAGCTCGCCGACGGCAGTTCAGGCATCGAGGCGGTCAACGAAATCCTGTCGTCGACCTCCGTGCCGGTTATCTTCATAACCGCCTTTCCGGAGCGCCTCCTGACCGGCGAGCGCCCGGAACCGGCCTTCCTGGTGACCAAGCCGTTCAATCCCGACATGGTCAAGGCGCTGATCAGCCAGGCGCTGTTCTTCGACCGTCAGGCGAAGGCCGCCGCATAGGCTCAGGGCTTTCGCGGATCTGATCGGACAGTATGACTTCGGGGCCGCCCGATGCGATGCGTCGGGCGGCCCTTTGCGGTCCTTATCGGCGAATTGATCCGAACCATTGCATGCGTCGTCTTTTTCGGCAAAGGGTGGAACAAACCGCAACCACCCACGTTTTGTCAGCATCATTCGGAAGGAGAAGAACCATGCTTTACTGGGCGCTCGTATTTCTCGTCGTAGCAATCATCGCCGGCGCGCTTGGTTTTGGCGGCATCGCCGGTACATCTGCTGGGATCGCGCAGATTCTGTTCTTCATCTTTCTCGCCTTCCTGGTCATTTCGCTTCTTGCCGGCCTGTTCAGACGGGCGTGAACGCATCCAAGCGAACACTGGAAGCCGCACCCCTCAAACGGTTTCCAGCCACCGCCGGGCGGTATCCTTCAAAGGGACACCGTCCGGCGGACCGCTTTTGAAGGCTGGCTTTCCAAGAAATTTCATTGGGAACCCATTTGACAGTGAGCCGTTCAGCGTGAGTTGGGTGGACAGATTGACCGATGCGCTCCAGGACTCCAGATAAAACGGAAGGCGCACGGACCGACGAGGTCATCGCCCTGCATCCGGCTGAAAGCGGCATGCAGCTTGGCCGGGCTCTGCTCCACGCCCTCTACAATGCCGGAATCTCGGTTCTTTATCAGGATCGCGAGATGAAGACCGTCTGGGCCCGCAACATGCGTGCGCCCTGGGTTTCGGACAATACCGATGGCAATGGCATCCTGCCGTTGGCGCAGGCCGACCGCATCAGCGCCGCCAAGCACGATGTGGTCGTGACTGGCGATCCTCAGCACCTTGAGATCAGTATGCCGGTCGAGAACGGCGTGCGCTGGTTTCAGGTTTGGGTTGATGCCGACCGGGGCGACGACGGCGACGTGCAAGGTGTCGTCACCACCATGGTCGAGACGACCGAGCAGAAACGGCGCGAACAGACGCTGACAACGCTTCTGCGCGAAGTCAGCCACCGCTCGAAGAACCTCCTGGCGATCATCCAGAGCATCGCGACCCAGACCGGTCGCTATTCCGATGGCATCAGCGACTTCCTGACGCGCTTTCGCGGCCGACTTCAGTCGCTGGCTTCTTCCCAGGATCTGGTGACATCCTCCAACTGGCGCGGCGCGGCGCTCCATGAGTTGGTGGCGAGCCAGGTCGGCCGCTACGAGACGAACACACCGCATAGCCTTCGCTTCCGGGGCGCCAATCCCTACCTCAATCCAAACGCCGCGCTGCATATCGGCCTGGCGATGCATGAACTCGCGGTCAATTCGGTCAGCTACGGTGCCCTGTCCCGGCCGGATGGTTTCGTCGAGGTGACCGCCGATCTCAACACTGCCGCCACCGGTGAAGTTACCCTGTCCCTCATATGGGCCGAAACCATCGGCACCAACGGCGGCCGAGGCAAGCAAAAGCGTTTCGGCAGCGTCGCGCTGGAACGGGTGGTGCCGGCATCCCTGAGTGGAACCGCGAGCCTCGACATCGCCGATGGCCATCTTGAATACCGCCTTGTCGTTCCGCACAGCAACTTCGATACGCAATGAGCGGGCCACGACAAGCAGCGATTCTTAACCGGCTATTCACCATAAGAGTGAATGCTGTTTTTCTCGGATACCAGCGGAACCTGCGGCCTTTTTGGACATTTCCGCAGTAGCATTTACAGCTCGGTGCGGGAGGACGCCCTTGACGATTGCCGACATGAACAGACTGGAACAGGCCGCTCGAATTTCCATGGGCGAGTTCCTGGATCCCGAGGCGTCCGCGCAATCGCTTCCCGCTGCCCGTAACCGGTTACCGGGCATTGTTGTATTGGCGCTGGTCGCCGCAATCCTCCTGACAGCGCTGTTCCAGTTCACCTGATCGCGATCGGCGTCCTGGCTGTGGGCCGGCTGCGATATGGTCTTGGCCGCCGTTCCAACTGGTGACGGGGGCCATTGCGGAAATCTGTTCCCGGCGGGCCGGCATTATTCGCCTGTCCCTGGATGGAAAAGGAACTTTCTGGCGATGCGGTCCGTTGTTGTGGCGAGAGGATATTTCCCCATGGAACACATCGCCGCGTTGCTGCTGGTCATTGGTTGCACCAACTCGATGGCCGAGTGCCGTGAACTGCAGGTTCCCGTGAGCGTTTTTGCAACCGCCGATGAATGCACCGCCGAACGTCCCTTCGCCATGAGCGACGTTCAGGGGCAGGCGCAGCATGTCGTTGCCAAATGCCTTCCTGTCGATCCCGCGCTCGAGGACGACTACGACCAGATCGTCTGGAATGTGCGCCCCGATGGCAGCCTCGACGCTTCGCTGGCGATTTCCGGCCCCGTCATGGCATCGAACGCGGCGCGCCCAGAAAAAGACTACCTTAGCCAACAATAAATTCGAGCAGCAAAGACCGTTGTTTCATGCTAAATGGCGGTTGGAGTTTACTAAAGTGAGGACACAAAGTGAGGAGTGACTCTATGCGGAAAATGATTATTGCCATGGTTGCGGTGGTCGCGGTCAGCGGCTGTACCAGCACCGAAAAGGATGTGGCTGGCGGTACCTTGATTGGCGCCGGTATCGGCGGCCTGGTCGGCGGCGGCAAGGGCGCACTGGTCGGTGCGGCTGTTGGTGCCGGTTCCGGCCTTTTGGTGCGCAACCTGCGCAATGGCTACTGCCAATACCGTGATCGCCACGGCCGCATCTACACGGCGCGCTGCAACTAGTCAGCGACAACGGAATGCAGATCCGGAGGCCGGTATCGTGCCTCCGGATTTTCTTGACCGGCGATCTGTTGCTTGGCCTGGTAACGGCAGATTTAGCCGACCAGCGGAATTCTGATTTCCACCTTCAGACCATCGGCCTGAAAATCGCGTTTGATCGTGCCGCGCAGTTCGCGCGTGACATTGAGGTCGATCAGCTTGGTGCCGAAACCGGTTTCGGCCGGCGCCTCGACTTTCTTCTTTCCGACCTCCCGCCAGTTCAGGGCCAGCGTCCGCTCCCGCCCGCGCCCCTCCAGCAGCCAGTCCACCTTGAGCGCGCCAACGGAATTGCCGGCTTCGCCGTATTTGAGCGCATTGGTCGCCAGCTCATGGAAGGTCAGGCCAAGCGCCTGCGTCGTGGTCTCGTCGAGCAGCACCTCCGGCCCCGAGAGGAGCTCGTCGGGCAGTTCCTTGCCGAACACCTGGCCGAGCTCGATGCGCAGGAGGTCGGCGAGATCGGCCTTCTGCCAGCGCGAGCGCGTCAGCATATCCTGTGACGCAGCCATGGCCTGCAGCCTGGCCGAGAAGGATGCGGAAAACTCGTTGACATCGGTCGCCCGCGAAGCCGTCTGCCGCGCGATCGCCAGCACCCTGGTAATCGAATTCTTGATGCGGTGTTTCATCTCCTGCAGCATCAGGTCCTTTTCAAGCAGGCTCTTTTCGGTCGTTTCGTGCAGGCGCGATGCCGCCTCGTAGGCCCGCTCCTGATAGCGGGCCACCAGCGCGATGGCGCCCGCCAGCAGCAGACCAAACAGCCCCAGCATCACCGGGATGGCGCGCGACGACGGCTGCGAGAAGGCGCTGGTCGGCCTGAACAGCACGGTCCACGGACGGCCGGCCACCGTGATCTTTCGGGTGACCAGCAGCCGGTCACCAAGGGCCGAAACCGGTGGCGTCTCCGACCGGAACAGCAGATTGTCGCCATTCACCGCGCCGTCATAGATCTCGGTGTTGACCGGCAGCAGCGGCGCGCGGCTGAGCGCGATCTGGAACAGGTCGCGGGCCCGGAAGGCGGCGTAAAGAAAGCCCGCGGTCGAGGATCGCGATGCGTTGATGACCTCCGGCGCGGTTTCGACGTTGAGCCGCACGAAGACCAGGAAGCCGGTGAAGGTCTGCGCCACACCCGTGCCCTGGCCCAGTTGCACCAGCCCGCTCGCGTGCTGCTGGTCATCGGCCATTGCCTTCTCGATCGCCGCGCGCCGCACCGGTTCGCTGAACATATCGTAGCCGATGCTGGACTGGCTGGAGGGATCCAGCGGCTCGAAAAGCGTGATGGGCGCGCGCCAGGGCTGCGTCGAGTCCGGATAGACCGGATGGCTGGCGCCAAAATCGTGCAGGATATCGCGTTCGACCGCCGCTTCGTCGCCCGTCTTGACAAGCTGGAGGAAGCCGATGCCGCGCAGGCCGGCGAAGTTGTGGTCGATATCCAGCGCATTGAAGAACGCCTTGAACTCGTTCTGGGAGATGTCGCCGTTGCGGGCGTCGAACAGGGCCTGCGTCGACCGCAGCAGCGACAGATGCAGGTCGATCCGGCTCTCGATCCGGTTGAGTGCATCGTCGGCCGCCGCTTCGAACTTGATGCGGGCGGCTTCCTGCGTCGCGAAATAGGCGAACCCAGCCATGGTCATGCTGATCAGCGCAACGGCGATGAACGCAACGATTGGAAAAAGTCTCTTCAACGGATGATGCGGTCCATGGGCAATACCGGACCTTTATGGGCAAGTCGCCGGGCCAACACAATGGCCAGGCCAAGCCATCGCGATCACTGGCATATCACATGAGCGGCAACGCGGGCCCGGTCCGCCAATGCCGGGCGCGACCGACAGGCCTCAGGCGGCGATCTTCAGCGCACCCGGTCCGGGAATGGCGCCAGGAGGACATTTGCCCAGGATGATCATGCCGAGCACCTCGTCCTGGGTTACATCCGTGGTGCGCGCGGTGCCGACGACCTGGCCGTTCTTCATCACGCAGACCCGGTCGGCCAATTCGAACACATCGTGGATGTCGTGGCTGATCAGGAAGATGCCGATGCCATCGGACTTGAGCTGCCTGACCAGTTCGCCGACCTGTGCCGTTTCCTGGGGCCCAAGCGCCGCGGTCGGCTCGTCCATGATCAGGATGCGGGCGTTGAACAGGATAGCGCGGGCGATCGCCACCGACTGCCGCTGCCCGCCCGACAGCTTGATGACCGGCTCCTTGAAACGCTGGAAGCGGGGATTGAGCCGCCCCATCACCTTGCGCGCCTCGGCCTCCATCGCCACGTCGTCGAGCGTGCCCCAGGCGGTCATCAGCTCGCGGCCGAGGAACAAATTGGCGGCGGAGTCGACATTGTCGGCCAGCGCCAGCGTCTGATAGATCGTCTCGATGCCGTATTTCTTGGCATCGCGCGGATTGGTGATCGTGGCTTCCTCGCCATTGACGAAGATCTGCCCGGCGTCGCGCTTGTAGGCGCCGGAGAGTATCTTGATCAGCGTCGACTTGCCGGCGCCGTTGTGGCCGAGCAGCGCCACGACCTCGCCGGCGAAAAGATCGATCGAGGCGTCGTCGACGGCCCGGATGCCGCCAAAGGCAATCGAGATGTTGCGCATGTCGACCAGCGGCGTGCCGGCGGGAGCGGTTTTGTCAGCCATGATCGTATCCTCTAAACCCGCTTGCGATAGACGGTGTCGAGCCAAACGGCGATGACCAGCACGGCGCCGACGACGATGCTCTGCAGCGGCGAGTCGACACCGAGCAGCACCATGCCCGATTGCAGCGACTGCATCAGCAGCGCGCCGAGCATGGCGCCGATGATCGTTCCCGAACCACCGGCAAGCGAGGTGCCGCCGATGACGGCGGCGGCGATGACGAGCAGCTCGTCCAATGTTCCAAGCACATTGGTGGACGAGTTCTGCCGGGCCGACGAGATCGCGGCGGCGATCGTGGCCAGCACGCCCATGATCATGAACACCTTCATGGTGATCCAGCGCGTGTTGATGCCGGCGAGATTGGCGGCCTCCGGATTGCCGCCGATGGCAAAGACATAGCGACCGAAACGGGTGCGGTTGGTGATGAAGGTCATGATCAGCCCGACCGCAACCGCCATCAGCACCGGAATGGCGATGCCGTGAGCGATGAACAGGCCGCCCTCGGGCACGGTGATGTTGTTGGCGGCGGCGTATCTGTTCACGATGCCGATCGGCCACGGATAGGAGTTGGCCAGCCACACCGCGCCCATGATGGCGGCGCAGGTGACGGCGCCAAGCAGCGTCTCGGCCCAGATCGGGCGCAGCGGGAAGCGGAAACGCTTGCGCTGCACCCGTCCGTTGAACAGCGCAAACACCACGGCGAGGCAGGCGACGATGCCGACGATCCAGCTCCAGGTGGCGCCGATCGATCCGGCCGGCCCGCCTCCCATCAGCTGGAAGGTGGCGTCGAGCGGCGCCACGGTCTGGCCGCTGGTGACCCACCAGGCAGCGCCGCGCCAGACCAGCAGGCCGCCAAGCGTGACGATGAAGGCCGGCACTTCGAGATAGGCGATGATGAAGCCCTGGAAGGCGCCGATCAGCAGGCCCAGCACCAGGCCGATGAGCAGCGCGAGCACCCAGATCCACGGATTGCCGAGTTCAAGCCCGACAAACCGCACCAGGAAATGCACCTGGGCAAAACCCATGACCATGCCGATCAGGCCCTCGGCCGAGCCGACGGACAGGTCGATGTTGCGCATGACGATGACCAGCACCATGCCGCAGGCCATGATGGCAACCGCGGAGCTTTGTACTGAAAGGTTCCATAGATTGCGCGGCGTGAGAAAGGTGCGGCTGTCGAAATCGAGCGGATTGACGCCCAGACGCAGGCTCGAAATCACGTGCAGTCCGACCCAGATCAGCAACAGAGCGCCAATCATGCCGAGCATGCGGGTGTCGATCTCGGTTGCCTTCAGGAAGCGGGCAACCGCGCCGAGTTCCGAGGCGCGTGCGGTATCGACCTGCGGCGGGTTGGACGTCGTGTCGGTCATGATTTCCTCCCACTGGCCGCCGTCTGGCGCGGACGCCGGAGCCCAGCCTAGAAGCTATCCGCCTGATGCGGAAACACAAATCTTTTTGAGAAAACGCCGCGGCTTTGAAGCAATTCCAGGAAAAGTGCGTGGCGGTTTTGCATCCGGAATTGCGGGAAACAATGGGCTGGAACGGTTCAGCGATTCAAGAAACACTGAACCGTTCCAGGGCCGCGGCGTCTATATCTGAGAGAAACAGGCCAGCTTAGTTGCAGGCCGCGACGGTGCCGGCGGCGACGCCCGCGCAGACTTCGTCCTTCTTGATCCAGCCGGCATCGATGACGACGTTGAGATTGTCCTTGGTGATGGCGACCGGGGTCAGGAACAGCGACTTGACGGTGTTGCCGCCAGGCGTCGTGAAGTCCTTCACGCCGGCGATGTCGGTCATCTTCTTGCCGTCAGCCAGCTGCGAGGCGATCTCGGCGGCATTCCTGCCGAGCTCACGCGCGTCCTTCCACACCGACACGGTCTGCGTGCCGAGCGCGATGCGGTTCAGCGCGGCATGGTCGCCGTCCTGGCCCGACACCGGCACTGTGCCGGCAAGGCCTTGCGCGGTCAGCGCCGCGACGACACCGCCGGCGGTGCCGTCATTGGCGGCGACCACGGCATCGACCTTGTTGTCGTTGGCGGTCAGGAACTGCTCCATGTTCTTCTGGGCGTTGGCGGGCAGCCAGCCGTCCGTATAGGCCTCGCCGACATTCTTGATCTTGCCGCTGTCGATGGCCGGCTTGAGCACTTCCATCGAGCCCGAGAACAGGAAGTCGGCATTCGGATCGGCGCCCGAGCCCTTGATGAAGACATAGTTGCCTTCCGGCTTGACCTTGAACACCGCGCGGGCCTGCATGCGGCCGACTTCCTTGTTGTCGAAGGTCAGGTAGAAGACGTCCTTGTTCTCGATCAGGCGGTCATAGCCGACGACCGGAATGCCTTCGTCCAGCGCCTTCTGGACGGCCGGGCCGATCGCCGAGGCGTCCTGCGCCAGGATGATCAGCGAATTGGCGCCCTGCGAGATCAGGCTCTCGACGTCGGTGAGCTGCTTGCCGGGATTGGACTGCGCGTCGGCGGAGATGTATTTGTCGCCGGCGGCCTCGATCGCCTTCTTCATGGCGGCCTCGTCGGTCTTCCAGCGCTCTTCCTGGAAGTTGGACCAAGAAACGCCGATGACCTTGCCCTTCGCCTGGGCGACCGACGCGAGCGTCAGTGACATGGCGACACCCGCCAGGATGGCGACTGCGAATCTCTTCATGATTATCCTCCCTGCGCCGCGTATGGCGCGACCAAACGGGCCCGAAGGCCGGCACAAAGGCTCTATTTTTTCGAGCCTCAAAAAAAATAGTGATGCATCGCCGGAAAGCTGTCAACAATGATTCTGATGGATTTCGAGGGGCCGGGAACTTTTTTTCGAGCCCCGCAATAAATAAATGACAGCATCGGCCGCTTCTGCCAGTATTTAGTCGTGTTGCCGACAGTGTTCGAGGGCAGGAAGAACCGCGACGACCGGGAGGATATGGGAAAAACATGTCGGTCGGAATCCGCCACGACGATCTGCGCCGGCGCAACCGCGCGATGGTGATTGCCGCGGTGCGCCGGGCCGGCCAGCCCTCGCGCACCGAAATCGCCGCGACCACCGGCCTCAGCCACTCCACCATATCGGCGATTTCCTCCGATCTGATCGGCGAAGGTATCCTGGCCGAAGGCAAGCCGAGCGAGGCCGGCGCGCTCAAGCGCGGCAGGCCGCAGGTCGGCCTTGGCCTCAATGCGGAAGCCGCAACGGTGATGACCGCTGTGCTGTCGCTGAATTTCCTGTCCGTCGCCGTTATCGACTATGCCGGCCAGGTCATATCAGAGGAACAGCGCCGGCTGGACACGCTGACCATGTCGCGCGATGCACTGATCGGCGAATGCGTCGCCATCGTGCGGCGGCGCCTGGAGGATCCCGACATCGACGTGCGCAGCGTCGCCCGCGTCGCGCTGGCCATCCAGGGCATCACCGACACCGATGCCCGGGCAATGCTGTGGTCGCCCATCACGCCGCAGACCGACATCGCCTTCGCCGACATACTCGAAGCCGAGTTCGGCATCCCCGCCACCGTGGAGAATGACTGCAACATGATGGCGGTGGCGCTGCGCTGGCGCGATCCCGAGCGCTACCGCGACGACTTCATCGCCATTCTCCTTTCGCACGGCATCGGCATGGGCCTGGTGCTGAAGGGCGAGCTCTTCACCGGCACCCACTCCTCGGGCGGCGAATTCGGCCACATGATCCATCGGCCAGGCGGCGCGCTCTGCCGTTGCGGGCGGCGCGGCTGCGTCGAAGCCTATGCCGGCAATTACGCCATCTGGCGCAACGCCAGGCAGCTCAGCGAGGACACCGAGCCGGTCGCCGATGTCAGCGACGCGCAGATGCGGGCGCTGGCGGCGACGGCGCGGCAAACGGACGGGCCCGAGCGCGAGGCCTACCGCAGGGCCGGCGAGGCGCTGGGCTACGGCCTCGGCAGCCTGTTCGCGCTGATCGATCCCGCCCCCGTCGCCATGGTCGGCGTCAGCGCCGCCGCCTTCGACCTGATCGAGCCGGCCTTGCGCGAGGCCATCGCCCAGACCGCCGGCGGCCAGCACTCGAAATCGATTTCCTTCGACACCGAGCCTAACGAGTTGCCGCTGATCCGCGAGGGCTGCGCCATGCGGGCGCTGACTTTCGTCGACCAGGAGATTTTCGCGCCGGGCATGCAGGCGAAAGCCGGCTCCGGGGAGAACGTGGCCTGAATAACGTCGCGCTCAATCCTCGCGGATCGCATACCCTGCACCACGAATGGTGCGGATGACGTCGGGCATGCGGCCGTTGTTGACCGCCTTGCGCAACCGGCCGACATGCACATCCACCGTGCGCTCGTCGATATAGATCGTCTCCCCCCAGACATTGTCGAGCAGCTGGCTGCGCGAAAACACCCGGCCGGGATGACGCATCATGAACTCGAGCAGGCGGAATTCGGTCGGCCCGAGCCGGATTTCGCTCTTCTTGCGGTAGACGCGATGTGATTCGCGGTCGAGCACGATGTCGCCGACCTTGAGCACACTGGACAACACTTCCGGCTTGGCGCGGCGCAGCAGCGCCTTGACCCTGGCCATGAATTCCGGTGTCGAGAACGGCTTGACCAGATAATCGTCGGCGCCGGTCGAAAGGCCGCGCACGCGGTCGCTTTCCTCGCCGCGCGCCGTCAGCATGATGATCGGCAGCCGCTCGGTCTCGGGCCGCATCCTTAGCCGGCGACAGAGTTCGATGCCGGACACCGCCGGCACCATCCAGTCGAGCACCAGCAGGTCGGGGACATTCTCCTGCAGGCGGATCTCCGCCTCGTCGCCGCGCGGGACCACCTCGACCTGGTAGCCTTCCGATTCCAGATTGTAGCGGAGGAGCACGCCGAGCGGCTCCTCATCCTCCACCACCATGATGCGTGGCGCGATCATCGACTGGTCACCTCTAAAGCAATTCCAGGAAAAGTGTGAAGCGGTTTCCGTCCGGAATTGCATGGAAACAAGAGCGGTTTTCCGTGAAACGGTGAACCGCTCTGACGATCAAGCCGCCGGCGCCGACATCGCCGTTTCGTCCTGCTTTGGACGATTCGCTGGCAGCTGCGTACCGGTCAGCACGTAGTAGGCATTCTCGGCGATGTTGGTCACATGATCGCCGATCCGCTCGAGATTCTTGGCGCAGAACAACAGATGCGTGCAAGCGGTGATGTTGCGCGGATCCTCCATCATGTAGGTGAGAAGTTCGCGGAACACGGAGGTGTATTTGACGT
Organism: Mesorhizobium sp. B2-4-15; assembly: GCF_006658505.1. GTDB lineage: Bacteria > Pseudomonadota > Alphaproteobacteria > Rhizobiales > Rhizobiaceae > Mesorhizobium. Next base: position 224,573 of record NZ_VFUZ01000001.1, on the reverse strand, counting down.
CGATGCGTTCGTCGTCGGCGCGCAGCTTGGCAAGGGCCTCGGCATCGTGCGCCGCATACTCCTCGATCACGCCCTGCACCTGGATCAGCACCAGCTGCGCCATGGCGTCTATCGAATGCGACAGGTCGCGCGGCGTGGTGGACAGGCCGACCGTACCGACGCGCTTGGCGATGTTCTTGGCAAGATCGCCAATGCGTTCGAGGTCGCCGGCCATGCGGATCGACCCGACGACATGCCGCAGATCGTCGGCCATCGGCTGGCGCTTGGCGATCAGCGTGATGGCGCGATCGTCGAGTTCGCGCTGGCGCGCGTCCATGATGACGTCGTCGGAGACAACGCGCTGTGCCAGCGCGTTGTCGGAGTTCAGCAGCGCCTTGGTGGCGCCGCCGACCATCGAGCTGGCGAGATCGCCCATGTCGCTGATCAGCCTGCTGATCTGTCCGAGATCCTCGTCGAAAGAAGCGACTGTGTGTTCGGCCATGATCCTGGTCCTCGTATGCGTGAGATCAGCCGAAGCGGCCGGTGATATAGTCCTGCGTGCGCTTCTCGCGGGGCGATGTGAAGATCTTCTCGGTACGGTCGAACTCGACCAGCTCGCCTAGATACATGAAAGCCGTCTGACGCGACACGCGCGCCGCCTGCTGCATGTTGTGGGTGACGATGACGATCGTGTAATCGGCCTGCAGCTCGTCGATCAGTTCCTCGATCTTGGCGGTCGACAGCGGGTCGAGCGCCGAGGCCGGCTCGTCAAGCAGGATGACCTCCGGCTTCACCGCCACGGTGCGGGCGATGCAAAGACGCTGCTGCTGGCCGCCCGAAAGGCTGAGGCCGCTGGCGTTGAGCTTGTCCTTGACCTCGGTCCACAGAGCCGCGCGCTTCAGCGCCTGCTCGACACGGCCGTCCATCTCGGCCTTGCTGATCTTCTCATAGAGCCTGACGCCGAACGCGATGTTTTCATAGATCGACATCGGAAACGGCGTCGGCTTCTGGAACACCATGCCGATCTTGGTGCGCAGCAGGTTGAGGTCCTGCGAGCGGTCGAGAATGTTCCGGCCGTCAAGCAGCACCTGACCCTCGGCGCTCTGCCTCGGGTAGAGCTCGTAGATGCGGTTGAAGACGCGCAGCAGCGTCGACTTCCCGCAGCCCGAAGGGCCAATGAAGGCGGTGACACTGCGCTCGGGCAGCGACAGGCTGATGTCCTTCAGCGCCTTCGACTGGCCATAGTAGAAATTGAGGTTCTTGACCTCGATCTTGGCCTTTTCCACGGCGGCCTCGGCCACGTTCAAATCGGTGGACAACATCGGTTTCATCTGTCCTCTCTGCGTCCGGTAAGGCTGCGGGCGAAGATGCTCAGCCCGAGAACCGTTAAGGTGATTATGAGTGCGCCGGTCCAGGCCAGTTGCTGCCATTCCTCGTAGGGGCTGAGAGCGAACTGGAAGATGGTGACAGGCAGGCTGGCCATCGGCGCGTTGAGATTGCTTGACCAGAACTGGTTGTTGAGCGCGGTGAAGAGCAGCGGCGCCGTCTCGCCGGAAATGCGGGCGATGGCCAGCAATATGCCGGTGACGATGCCGGAGAGTGCCGCACGATAGGCGACAGAGCGGATGACCACCCAGCGCGGTGCGCCGATCGCGGCGCCTGCCTCGCGCAAGGCGTTCGGCACCAGGTTGAGCATGTCCTCTGTGGTGCGCACCACGACCGGGATGACCAGGATGGCCAGCGCGACGGCGCCGGCGATGGCGGAGAAGTGCCCCATCGGCCGCACCAGCAACTCATAGACGAACAGGCCGATAACAATCGACGGCGCCGACAGCAGGATGTCGTTGATGAAACGCACCACCGTGGTCAGCTTCGAGAAGCGTCCGTATTCGGCCATGTAAGTACCGGCCAGCACACCGATCGGCGTGCCGACGATGACGCCGATGACGGTCATCACGATGCTGCCATAGATGGCGTTCAGCAGGCCGCCGGCATCGCCGGGCGGTGGCGTCATCTCGGTGAAGACCGCCAGCGAAACGCCGGACAGGCCCTTGTAGACCAGGGCGCCGAGGATCAGCGCCAGCCAGGCAAGGCCGATGCCGGCGGCGACGACGCAGAGCGCCATCATCACGCCGTTCCTTCTCTTGCGTCTGTTGTGGAGTGCCAGGGACGTCGACATCGGTCAGGCTCCCGTGCGGGCGTCGATGCGCATCAGCATATAGCGTGCGATGGCAAGGATAATGAAGGTGATGACGAAGAGGATCAGGCCGAGCGCCACCAGTGAAGAGGTGTAGAGTTGGCCGTCGGCTTCGGTGAATTCGTTGGCGATCGTCGCGGAGATCGTCGTCGCCGGCGCGAACAGCGAGGCGCTGATACGATGCGCGTTGCCGATGACGAAGGTCACCGCCATGGTTTCGCCGAGCGCGCGGCCGAGGCCGAGCATGACGCCGCCCATAATGCCGACACGGGTGTAGGGAATGACCACGCGCCGCGTGACTTCCCAGGTTGTGCAGCCGATGCCGTAGGCCGATTCCTTCAGCACCGCCGGCACTGTGTCGAACACGTCCTTGGTGATCGAGGTGATGAACGGCAGCACCATGATGGCCAGGATGAGCGACGACGTCAGCAGGCCGATGCCGTAGGGCGGGCCGGCGAACAGGCTGGAGAGCCCGGGCACGTTGTGAAAGATGTCGATGATGAAAGGCTGTACCGTCGTCTGCAGGAACGGTGCGAACACGAACAGGCCCCAGATGCCGTAGATGATCGAAGGGATACCGGCCAGAAGCTCGACGGCGATGCCGATCGGGCGCCGCAGCGGCCGCGGGCAAAGTTCGGTGAGAAAGACGGCGATGCCGATGCCGATGGGAACGGCGATCAGAATTGCGATGGCTGACGTGACGATGGTGCCGTAGATCGGCGACAGGGCGCCGAAATTCTCGGTGACCGGGTTCCATGCCTCGGTTGTCAGAAAGGAAAAGCCGAACTTGGACAGGGCTTCCCATGAGCCGGCAAACAACGAGACGGCGACGCCGCTGAGGATGAGCAGGACGAGAACGGCGGAAGAGCGCGTCGCCTCCCGAAACACCGTGTCCGTGAAGGCGAAGCGCCGCACTGTCGCATCCCTGGACCGCATGGCGCTCGATAACGGCGTGGCTTCTGAAACGGTGGTCATCTAGCCCCTCGTATTCGAAAGAAATGGGAGGACGCCAAAGGCGTCCTCCCTCCGACAAAGAGAGTTACTTGGCGGCGTAGAGCGACTTGCCGTCGCTGCCGACGATGTCCTTGCTCCACATTTCCTCGACGCTCTTGACGACCTTGTCCGGCATCGGAACGTAGTCCAGTTCACCCGCCATCTTGTCGCCCTTCGCATAGGACCAGGCAAAGAACTTGAGGGCTTCGCTGGTCGCCGCGGCGTCATCGGGCTTCTTGTACAGCAGGATCCAGGTCGCGGACGTCATCGGCCAGGATTCGGCACCCGGCTGATTGGCGAGAATGACGCCATAACCCGGCTGTGAGTTCCAGTCGGCATTGGCTGCCGCGGCCGAGAACGCCTTCGCGGTCGGCTCGATCTTCTTGCCGTCCTTGTTGATCATGTCGGTGTAGGTCAGCTTGTTCTGCTTGGCATATGCGTATTCGACATAGCCGATGGCGCCGCCGGTCTGCGACACGTTGTTGGCAACGCCTTCATTGCCCTTGGCGCCGATACCCACCGGCCACTCGAGCGCGCTGTTGACGCCAACCTTGGACTTCCAGTCGGCGTTCACGTCGGCGAGATAGTAGCTGAAGTTGAACGTGGTGCCCGAGCCGTCCGAACGGTGGACGACGGCAATCGCCTGGTCTGGCAGCTTGGCCTTGGGGTTGAGCTTCTTGATCGCCTCGTCGTTCCAGTTGGTGATCTTGCCGAGGAAGATATCGGCCAGCGTCGTGCCGTCGAGAACGAGTTCGCCCGGCTTGATGCCTTTGAGATTGACGACGGGCACGATGCCACCCATCACCATCGGGAACTGGGCGAGACCGGTGGAGTTGAGGTCTTCACCCTTCAGCGGCGCGTCGGAAGCGCCGAAGGTAACGGTCTTGGCCTTGATCTGCTTGACGCCGCCGCCGGAACCGATCGACTGGTAGTTGAGGCCGATGCCGGTCTCTTTCTTGTAGGCGTCGGCCCACTTCGCGTAGATCGGGTAGGGGAAAGTGGCGCCAGCGCCGGAGATATCAGCCGCAAACGCTGCGGACATGGTGAAGGTGGACGCCGCAGCCATTGCAATCGCAACGGCCGCCGAGCGGATGAAATGTCTCATGTGGCCTGCTCCTGTTCGGAAGATGGTCTCTCGGCGCCCTTTTTGCCGGCGCCCGCTGAGGCCAATAGCCTTCGATTATAACAGTCGCATGACAGTTTCGTGTCAACCGGGTAACGCGTCGCCGGCGCGGGGAAAGGCGGTGGCTTCGGATGGTTGCGGCCCGGTCCGGGTTTGCCCCGGGAATCAGTGGCTTGAGCCATTGCTGGCTCGGAGCCGGCGTTGGATTCGCCGGGCCGGCTCGGATGAAGAAAATCCGGACGGGAGCGCGTTGCTCGAGGCCAGAGCGTGTCGTGGCCGGGCCATCGCCGAAAACAGGTCCGTTGGGGTAGAGTGACGCTGTTCCTTGCCGGCGGTCGCTGCTCCCGCCCGTAACTGAGAAGAGCGGAATTCGATGTTGCCATTGTCCCGGCTAAGCACCGCCTTTGATATGGTGCGATCACACCATAGTCTTTGCACGCAGGGGTAGCAGCAAATCCCGACTGATTCCCTCCGGCAACGCCTCTTCGGATTGCTGGAACCGGCCGACGCGGTGCTATCCCGCGTTGCGCTGGACCTGTTGGCCGGCGCTGATCCAGCGCTCGACTTTCTCCAGCAGGGCCCTCGGGCTGATCGGCTTGGGCAGATAATCGTCCATGCCCGCCTCCAGGCATCGTTCGCGATCGCCCTTGAGCGCGTGCGCGGTGACGCCCACGATCGGCACATGCGTGCCGATTTCCTGTTCCAGCCGACGGATCGCGGCGGTCGCCTCCAGCCCGCTCATCTCCGGCATCGAGACGTCCATCAGGATCATGCACGGATTGAGCCTGCCGAAGGCGTCGAGCGCCTTGCGGCCATTGCCGACAATCTCGAAACCATAGCTGGTCTCGCCGAGAATTTGAGTGAAGACCATCTGGTTCACCTCGTTGTCCTCGGCCACGAGGATATCCAGCCGATGTCCGCCACCGCCCGTGGCGGGAAGCCTCGGCCGGACCGGCGGCGGCTGCAATTGCGAGCGTTGTTCGGACGCCGCCAGCGGCGGCCGCTGGGAAGCGCCGAGGCCCTCGTCTGCAGGCGGCTGGGCGTTGCCGTTCGTCGTATGGCGATGGCGCTGGATGGTCCCGACCAGCGTTTCCAGAAGCGCCGAGGAGCGCGCCGGCTTGATCAACTGGGCGTCTATTCCGAGATCGCGGTAGCTGGTGTTGGCGAGCGACTGGTCGACCGAGGTCAGCATGATGATCGGTGTGTCGGCGAGGCCTTCGGTGTTGCGCACGATGCGGGCCATTTCGGCGCCGCTCATCCCGGGCATCTGGTAGTCGAGCACGACACAATCGACGGGCACGCCATAGGCGGCCGCGGCGATCAGCACCTTCAGCCCCTCGGCGCCGCTTTCGGCCGCGCAGGAATCGAACGTCCATGACGTCATCTGCTCGGTCAGGATTGCGCGGTTGACGGCATTGTCGTCGACGATCAGCACGCGCGCGCCCGTGACGTCCACCGGCATGATGCGCTGCCCATGCTGTTGTTCGGCCCTGGGCAGCGTCACCGTGAACCAGAAAGTCGAGCCCTTGCCCTCGGCGCTCTCGACACCGATTGTGCCGCCCATCAGCTCGACCAGCCGCGAGGTGATGGCAAGGCCGAGCCCGGTGCCTTCGTGCCGCCTTGTCGAGGACGTGTCGACCTGGCTGAATTTTTCGAACACCTGCTTCAGCTTGTCCTCGGGGATACCGATGCCTGTGTCGGTGACGGAGATCGTCAACCTGGTTCCGGTCGGGATCCTCTCGCCGGTCACATCGACCAGAACATGGCCTTCGTCGGTGAATTTCACCGCGTTGCCGACCAGGTTGGTGACGATCTGCCTGATGCGGCCGACATCGCCGATGAACAGGCTTTCGAGCCCCGGCTCGATGCGCACGATGAGCTCGAGATCCTTTTCCTTGGCGCGTGTCGACACCAGCGTCGCCACGTCCTCGATCGCCTCGGCAAGGTTGAAGGGCGCCGGGTCCAGCACCAGCTGGCCGGCATCGATCTTGGAGAAATCCAGAATGTCGTTGATGATCGTCAAAAGCGCGTTGCCCGATTTGACGATGATGTCGGTGAACGTCTTCTGCTTCGCATCGAGATTGGATTTGGCAAGGAGTTCGGCCATGCCCAGCACACCGTTCATCGGCGTGCGGATCTCGTGGCTCATATTGGCGAGGAATTCCGATTTGGCGCGGTCGGCGAGCACGGCGCGCTGGCGCGCTTCGCTGAGTTCCGCCTCGCGCTGCTTCAGCTCGGTGATGTCGGTGGTCGAACCGATCAGGTAGAGCGAACCGTCGGAGGCGATCATCGCGCCCTTGCGGGCGAACTGGTGCCTGACGCTGCCGTCGGCAAGCCGCACCGTCTCCTCGATCTCCTGGGTTTCGCCGGTGCGCAGCACGGCCAGATCGCCGGCCACGAAGGCTTCGCCATCCGGCCCGAAGATCTCGACATCGGTCTTGCCGATCGCTTCTTCCTTGCTGAAGCCGGTGAGATCACACCAGCCCTTGTTGACGTAGAACTGCCTGAGATCGGAGCGCTTGGCGTAGATCGACACCGGCACATTGTCGATCAGGCTGCGAAACACCTCGTTCTCGCGCATGCTCTCTTCCAGAGCCTGCTCGCGTGCCTTGACCTCGGTGATGTCGGTGCTGGAACCGACCAGATGCACCGATCCGTCGATGGCCACCAGGCGGCTTTTGCGCGTCATCAGCTGCCGCACCGTGCCGTCGCGATGGGTGACGGGCTCCTCGACCTCGCGCACGCTGCCGGTCGCCACGACATCGCTGTCGTCATGGCCGTAGCTTTTCGCCGCCTCGGCGCCGAACAGCTGGCGGTCGGTCCGGCCGATGACGTCTTCCTTGGCCAGGCCTGTAATAGCGCACCAGGCCTTGTTGACGAATTCGATGCTGAGGTCCTGGGCCTTGATGAAGGCTGCCACCGGCAACTCGTCCATGACGTGCCGGAAAAGATCGATCTGTCGCATCGAGTCGCGCAGCGCCGCCTCGCGGCTCTTGATGCCTGTGATGTCGACGCGCACGCCGATGAACGTGCCGTCATCGGTGCGCATGTCGTAGACCTGATGCCAGCTGCCGTCGGGATTGACGCGCTCGAACGACGCGCTGGGCAGGCGGCACCGCGCGAGGACCCCATCGACCCAACGCTGCGGATCGCTGTCGTAGAGCTTGTCGAGCTCCGGATCGCCGCTCTGGCGGAAATGACCGGCGGAATTGCCGGATGCCAACGCTTCCCGGAAGGTGCGGCCGGGTTGCCATACCGTCTCCAGTTGCGGAACCGCATCCTTCATCTTGCGGTTGGCGAAGACGAAATTGTCATCGCGATCGTAGATGATCACGCCGGCCGGTAGCGATTCCAGCACGCTGGCCAAATGCTTGCGCGCATCCTGCGCCTCGGTCTCACGCCGCTTCATCTCCGAGATGTCGAAGAGAAAACCGGCGACATAGTCGCGGCCGCTTGCCATGCGGACGCGGTTTTTCCGGACGATACGCGAGCGGGCAACACCTTCGTCCTCGAAATTTTCCTCGACTTCGTAGATTTGTCCGGTCGACAGGACTTCCCGCTCGCTGCGTTCAAAGAGCGCGGCCTCGGCCGGGCTCAGGAAATCGTCGCCAGGCTTGCCAAGCATGGCTTGCGGCGTCTGGCCAAACAGCGCCGCGAACGCCTCGTTGACGAAGACGAACCTCAGATGATCGTCCTTGACGAAAATCGGATTCTCGACCGCGTTGATCACCGCCTCCGCCAGCCGCGCCTTTTCCAGCGCGTCGGCGAGCTCGGTTTCACGGCTCTTCATGTCGGTGGCGTCGACATAGGAAATGAGCCGCTTGCCGCCGGCCAGCGGTGCCAGCGATGCGACCAGCGTGCGCCCGTCATTGTGGCGCAATCGTCTGGAACCGGGGACACCGGCCCTGATTTCGGCTTCGCGCTCGGCGGTGTGGCGTTGCCAGGCAACTTCATCGGCGCCGTAGGGATCGAGGGCGCGGCTGGCCTCCATCAGATCGCGGAAGGCCGAGCCGACGCCGGCGCGAGTGGGATCGATCTTCCAGAATTCATAGAAGGCGCGATTGATCACCTCGGCACGCATGTCGGCATCGAGGACGACCACGCCGATCGGCATTGAATCGACCATCGCGCGAAGGTTGGCGAGGCTTTCCGAAGAAAATCGTTCGCCCTGCTTCGGCTCACTGTCTCCGAAGGCGCTGGCGAGCGCGGTGACATTGCGGCCTATGCCGCGATAGCCGGCAAACTTTCCTTCACTGTCGAACCGTGGAAAGCCCGACGTCAGCACCCAGCGGCAGTCGTCGCGGCCTCCCTTCAGTTCGTAGATGAAGTCGCGGAATGGCCGGTGCGCCTGCAGATCTTCCAGATGCGCTGCCGCGCTGCGCTTGCCCTTCAGGACCTGGTTGAGGAAATCGAAGCGGAACCGGCCAAGCACATTGGCTGGATCGATACCGGTGGCAGCCTGATAGTTCGGCGAAAGCCAGGAAAAGCGCAGCTCGTCGTCGGTTTCCCAGACCCAGTCCGAGCCCAGCTCGACAAGTTGGCGGAGCGCGTCGGCGCAATCCAGGTCGGGCGTGCACGATGACCTGTCGCCGCCGTCCGCTGTTGCCTTGCCTGCCCCGCCCTTGCCGCGCGCGCCGATTGCTTCGTCCGCTTCCGCCATGCTGTCCCCACCCCGAAAACCAAGGTCGAACCCTCCCTCCGCGGTTCGTCGGCGGAATGTGCCCGACAAGCATTAACGATCCGCTAACCTTAACGGAGCAACCGAGCGGTTCCTGCTGCGTTATTCCGTCCGGTTGTCTGGTGGACCAAGGCCGCGTTATAAGCCCGCGCAGGGGTGTTGCTAATGTATGGACGGATAGGGCCTTTCTTGCTGGGCGTTACGCTGCTTTTCGGCGGCGGCTGCTCGCGAAGCTATGACGGCACGGTCATCATCCCGCGACCGCTGGACGCCAGGCGTTTCTGGGATCGGCCGCCGCCCAATGTCGATTACCAACCGCAGGTCGACAATGGCGCCATTCCGGTGCCGCCACGGCAGCCCGGGCAGTTTTCCGAACGCAAGGTCGTGAAGCCGGCCATGCAGGGACGTCGCCAGACGAGGCTTTCGCCGCCGTCTCCGCCATCCTCCGGGCCGGAAAGGCAACTGGCCTGCAGGAATGTGAGCGCGCCAGGCGAAAGGGTTCGCATGGTCTGCGACTAGAGCAATCCTCGCAAAGCTGCAAAGCAGCTTTCCGCTCGGAATTGCTCGATTTGTGGCAAACAGCGCACCTATAGCGATGCCGCGCCCTTCTTCGGCTCCTTTGCCCCTAGTTTGTCGAGCGCAAGCCGAACCTGGCGCAAATCGTCCTGCCAGCCATCATCTTCGCCCATCGGGCTTTCCGACGCGGCTCGCTGCAGCCCGCGTGCCTCGGATTCGATCTTGCGCAGTTCAGCGATCTTCTCATCCTTGGTCAGTGAGCCGTCCTCGACAATCTCCAGAACCCTCATTTCCCTGAACGTGGCCATGGCGTCTCTCCCGGCTGGTGTCGATCACAACGCCGCAAGCACGCGGCTGTTCCAGGCAGATCACGGTTCTATCGGGGCAAGCGGCAGGCTCCTTGCTGCCGGTCAACCGCTGAATACGAGACGCCGATGGTCATTCAGCCGGGAAGTGCCGGGCCGACCACGCGCACCGGCCGCTTGCCGGCCTCGATCGACTGCCGCTGGGCGATACCCGGAGCGTAGGGCGCTGCACCTTCCGTCCAGTTACTTGCAGGGTCCGCGCAAGCGTTGAAGAAGCCGGCCGTGGCACTTCGCGCCGTGCATTTGCGCTGTTTACCGGGCGAACGATCAATCCGTCGTTACCGGGGCCTGCTCCTGAAACCTTGCCCGGGTTGCGGCGTTGAAGGGGCAAAGGAGAACGCGGATGTCGATCCACTTCACGGTATCGGAACTGACAAGGAACCTTTTTCATTCCCTGGGGCTGGATCACGAGCGCGCGCCAAGGCCGCTCACTCCCGAGCAAAACCTGTTGCTGGAGTGCTATCTGGCCGGGCAAATCCCGGAATCGGCGTGGAGCGACTATGTCTTCGAGACACCGGACCTGGCACGGCATGCCAAGGTACGGCGCTTGAGCCATTGACCGGGGGCTCCCCCGAAAAGCCGACCCGGCAGAGCTGGAAGCCGTCGCCGGAGCGTTGATATATATGTGAGCTTTCCCGGCCCCATCGGCGGCAGGCTATGCCGGCCACTCCCGCAAACCGGAAAACCTGCGAGAACGGCTATTTCTTCGGCGAGACGAATTGCAGCGTGAAGACGTTGCCGCCTATGCCTTGAGCCAGCGTCGGCGAAAAGGTCAGCGGCGTGCAATTCTTGACCGCCGCGACCGCCGCGTCGATGAACGACTTCCGCGCCTTGTCGTCGCCGGCCACCTTGGCGGCGGTCGGCCGCGGCGCACCGATCAGCGTGCCGTCACGCTTGAAACTGAAGCTCAGGGTTACGGTCGAATCCCCGGCATCGGGCGGCGGCGTCCAGCACGCCTGAATCGCTGCCCCGACATCATCCATCGTGTTGAGCGTTGCGGCATGCGACGGGAGGAGCGTGCCAACCAGCATTCCGCCGGCGATGATCAGCGTTGCCGCCATGCTTTTCATTGCAAGCCCTCATCTCGCTCCCAGCCGACATTCCTTGGCCGACATTCCTTGCCGGACCCGCTGGAAGGGATGTTAGAGCCAACGCCGGCAATGACAATATCCCGGCGCAAAAAGTTGATGTTCTGGCGTTGCCTGATCGCTGTCCCGTGATGTTCCGGCATGAGGCCGAAAAGCAAAAGGCCGGCAATGAGCCGACCTTTCCTTTCACCGATATTGCGCCAGTACATCCGTGGTCGCGCGGTGAATTCCCGACAGTAGACAGGGCCTTGGTTAACGAACCCTTAACCTCAGGCCCTCGCCTGCGACCTCACATGGGCGATATAGCCACGCACGTCGCCGGCCGGCTCGGCATAGGCCTTGCCGAGCTTCTTCTCGATCGTCGCCATGTACTCTTTCGCCCATTTGGGCAGCGGGTAGTCGATGACCGCCAGGAATTCGAGCGTCGCCGCCAGCCGGATGTCGGCGATCGACGGATGCTTGCCGCCGATGAACGGCTTGCCGTCCCTGAAGAAGCTGTGGAAGACCTCCAGCGGCTCGGCGATAGCGGCCATGGCGGCCTTCTGCGCTTCGGACTTCTTGTCCGGGTGGGCGTCGCTGTGGCCGACCTCGCCGGCATATTGCGGGAAGCCGAGCAACGGATAGGTGGCGCGCGCCACATACGGGTAGAGCGTACCCACCAGGTAGAACATGGCGCTGTCGACCATGGCCCGCTTGGCCGGCGCCTTGGGGTAGAATTTCTCCAGCCCGTGTTTGTTTGCGAGATACTGCATGATGGCGCAGCTTTCCCACAACACACCTCTGGGAAGGCCCTTGTCCTCGATCATCGGCGTCAAATGGGACGGGTTTCGCGCGGTGAATTCGGGCGAGCGCGTATGGCCCCAGGCATCGGTCTCGGCGGCATCCAGCCCGGCCGCGCGCGCGAACACCCGTACAGTCATGTTGTTGACGCTGGGTTTCAGCATGCTGAGCTTCACGGCAGGTTTCTTCGCCGGTTTCGCTTTGGCCTTCGCAGCGGGCCTGGCAGTGGCCTTGGCCGCCGGCTTTGCCGCTGATTTCACCGCCGGCTTGGCCACTGCTTTCGCCGCGGGTTTCTTCGCACTCTTCGCTGTCTTCGCCATTTGCTCCTCCCTCTGATCCGTTCAGTATGGATTCTTCGGTGTCCGGTCATTCGACAAGGTTGCTCGGGAACGCTCGACGAGCACCTGAACCGCGTCTGCGAGATGCGCTTCCGCGATATTGTAGTCGCCTCGCGCCAAGCGCAGCCTGTGCGCTTCCATCAGGACGTCGGCATGGGTAAAGCCCGCCGGCGGCTCGAAGCGGTAGGAGGCGAGTTCGATCAGCAGGCCGAGCGGATCCTCGAAATAGATCGAATCCATGAAGCCGCGATCCTTGACGCCGCTGTGCTTGATATCGCGCTCGTCGAGCCGGGCGACCGCCTGCAGGAAGGTGACGCGCGACACCGCAAACGCGATGTGATGGACGCAGCCCGGATCGGTCGGCGTGCGCCGCTTCTGCGGCGTACGGCTCTCATCGGTGAAGACGGTGATCAGCCGGCCGTCGCCCGGGTCGAAATACAGATGGCTCTCGCTGGCCTTGTCGAGGTTGGGCTGTTCGAAAATGAACGGCATGCCAAGCACGCCTTCCCAGAAATCGATTGAGGTCTGGCGCCCGGCACCGACCAGCGTGATGTGATGAACGCCCTGCGATTGCAGTTTCTGCATTGGCCTCTCCCGCGGCATCAGCTGCCCGTGCGGACCTTGCCCGGCATCCGACGTTCTGCGCGCCGCCTGAGCCGGGCTTCAAGATCCATGACGTGATGCTAATGCAATCAGCCCCGCGGCGCCAGAAGCAACGATTCCTGGCGATGCGCGGCGGTGCAAGGGCCTTGGCGTGAAAGGTCGAGGGCTTTTCCAGATGATGCAGGGCACAATCGCAACGCGAAACCGCCCTCATCCCTTCCGGACCGAAGCCAGGCTATACGACAGCCCTAAGCTCCGTTTCCGCCAGCATCCCCAGGCCGTCACACTCGGTACAGGCGAGGGTCTTCCCGGGGCAACCGGTCTGATGCGTCCCTGGCGGACAGCAATGTCCTTTTGAGGCACACCATCTTGAGCAATCGAAAACCTTGCCGCAGCCATGGCAGCGCGGGCATATCATCTTCACCGAGGCCATTCCAACTCTACCCCAACCCAAAATCCGCGCTGCCGCGGATGCAACCCCGCACCGCAACTAACAGAAATCGCTATGCTTTCAAGCATTGCGGCCTGACTTAAATTGGGGGGATTCGGTCAATTGATGACACCGGGTTGACGGGTTACGAATCCGTTCGACGATCGGCCGGCTCGCTGCACCGAGGGTGGTGGGGGCGCAAGCTTTTAACCGCTATTTTGACGGTTTTCCGCTGGTCAGAGCTAAGTGCTTGATATGTCCTGGTACGCCCAAGGGGAATCGAACCCCTGTTCCCGCCGTGAGAGGGCGGTGTCCTGACCGCTAGACGATGGGCGCGCTCAAGAACCGGCGATATAGGCTGACGGCCGACAAAAAGCAACTGGGGTTCGGCCGCTTTACCGCATCGAACAAAAAGCTGCTCGCGCGTTATCGCTTGGGCTCGATGAGGTCCCAGAGATTGCCGTGCAGATCGGCGAAAACCGCCACCGTGCCATAGGGCTCGAAACGCGGCGCCTCGCGGAATTCGACGCCCTGTTCCCGCATCGCCGCATGGTCACGCGCGAAGTCATCGGTTTCGAGGAACAGGAAAACCCGCCCGCCGGTCTGGTTGCCGATGCTTTTCCTCTGCGCCTCGTCCGATGCCTCGGCCAGGAGCAGCCTGGCGCCCTGCCCGTTGGCCGGCGCCACCGTCACCCAGCGCTTGCCGTCGCCGAGATCGACATCCTCGGCGAGCCGGAAGCCCAGCCGCCCGACATACCAGGCAATCGCCTCGTCATAGTTGGCCACGACCAGCGCAACGGTCGCGACACGGCGGTGTTCGGCAAACCCGGTCATTGTTGCGGCCGGCCTATTTGTTGCGAATTGCAAAACGGCCGATCAGCCGGCGCTCCGCCGTGTCGTAGACGAAGATCGTACGACCGCCGTCGGCAAGCTCGGCATCGATCGAGATGCGATTGCCGGATAGCGACTGGCTGACCACCTTGGCGCCGACCGGTAGCACGATGTCGCCGCTGATCGGCTCGCCCGCGGGTGCCTGGACGTCGCCGGCCAGCGACGGGTTCGCCGGCGGTGTGTTGCGCGCTTTGTAGACAAGGGCTCCGATCACCACCATAAGGGCAAGAAACAGCAGGCCGAGATTGATCCCGACGAAACGGACGAGTTTCCTGCGAACCTTTTCGACTTCAGGGTCGAGCGGCTTTTCCTGATCTTCGTCGGCGATTGGCCTGACCATGGCAAACAGTTCCGGAACTTTTTTCGATGAGCGCTCATAACGAAGAGGCCCCCGAATTAATAGAGGACCAATTGATAGAGGACCAAATCATGGCGGCCGCGCCGACCGTGCTTGTGGCGGGCGCGGATGCGGCCGGCCAGCGCCTGGATCAATGGCTGGCCGCCCAGCTCGGCCCGGACATGTCGCGCAGCCGCGTGCAGATGCTGATCCGGCAGGGCGCGGTGATGATCGACGGCAGGCCGGTCGACGAGACCAAGCGCAAGATGACACCAGGCGAAAGCGTATCGGTCGCCATGCCGGAACCGGAGCCGGCCTCGCCACGGGGTGAAAACATTGCGCTCGATGTGCTCTACGAGGACGATGCGCTGATCGTCGTCAACAAGCCGGCGGGGCTCGTCGTGCATCCCGGCGCCGGCAACTGGACCGGCACGCTGGTCAATGCGCTGATCCACCACTGCGGCGACAGCCTGTCGGGCATTGGCGGCGTGCGCCGGCCCGGCATTGTCCATCGCCTCGACAAGGAAACCAGCGGCGTCATGGTGGTGGCCAAGACCGACCGCGCCCACAAGGCACTGTCCGAAGCCTTCGCCGATCACGGCCGGACCGGCGATCTCGAACGCGCCTATCTGGCTTTGGTCTGGGGCATACCGCAAAGGGCGACCGGAACGGTCGATGCACCGCTCGGCCGTGCCGCCGACCGGGTGCGTCGTGCCGTGGTGCCGGAAGGGCGTGACGACGCACGCCATGCCGTCACCCACTTCGCCGTGCAGGAGCGCTTCGGCGAGAACCAGCGGGAATTCGCCACCGCAAGCCTTGTCGAATGCCGGCTGGAAACCGGCCGCACCCACCAGATCCGCGTCCACATGGCCCACGTCGGCCACCCGGTGATCGGCGATCCGGACTACGGCCAGGCCTTCCGCACCAAGGCCAATCGGCTGCCGGAACCGCTGAAAAGTCAGGTCAAGGCATTTTCCCGGCAGGCTTTGCATGCCTGGCTCCTTGCATTTCGCCATCCCGATACCCATCTAACGATGAGGTTCGAGGCGCCGATGCCGGAGGACATGGAGGAACTCGTCGGCGGCTTCCGCGATCTCTGAACCTGCCATCAACAAGCTCGAAACCAGCCATCAAAAAACCTGACTGGCATTGTTCACTTCAGCGTGACACACTGTTTCGTGTTGAACAAATGCCTGTCTTTTCTGGTTTTGTTCCTGTATACATCCGATGTCGCGAGCGAGCCTTTCGGTGCTCGCGTCACATGCCTGCCGCGTTTCGGGGGCATCACTCCAATAGAGAGGGGGCGCTATCATGGCCCAGTCACTACCCAGTATCGTTTCCGGCGAAGGCGGCCTCAGCCGCTACCTGGAAGAAATCCGCCGCTTTCCCATGCTTCAGCCGCAGGAAGAGTACATGCTCGCCAAGCGTTATGCCGAGCATGAAGACACTTCCGCCGCGCACAAGCTCGTCACCAGCCATCTGAGGCTCGTCGCCAAGATCGCCATGGGCTATCGCGGCTACGGCCTGCCGATCGGCGAAGTGATCTCGGAAGGCAATGTCGGCCTGATGCAGGCCGTCAAGAAATTCGAACCCGAGCGTGGCTTCCGTCTCGCGACCTACGCCATGTGGTGGATCAAGGCCTCGATCCAGGAATACATCCTGCGCTCGTGGAGCCTGGTCAAGATGGGCACGACCGCCAACCAGAAGCGTCTGTTCTTCAACCTGCGCAAGGTGAAGGGCAAGATCCAGGCGCTGGACGACGGCGACCTCAAGCCCGACCAGATCGCCGAGATCGCCACGCGGCTGAACGTTTCCGAAGCCGAAGTCGTGTCGATGAATCGCCGCCTGTCGGGCGACGCCTCGCTCAACGCGCCGATCCGCGCGACGGAAGGCGAGTCCGGTGAATGGCAGGACTGGCTGGTCGATGACCACGAAAGCCAGGAAGAGATGCTGATCGAGCAGGACGAGCTGGAGAACCGGCGCGGCATGCTGTCGGGCGCTCTTGCCGTGCTCAACGATCGCGAGCGGCGCATCTTCGAGGCCCGTCGCCTCGCCGAGGAGCCGCTGACCCTGGAAGAGCTGTCGGCCGAGTTCGACATCAGCCGCGAGCGCGTGCGCCAGATCGAGGTGCGCGCCTTCGAGAAGGTGCAGGACGCGGTCAAGGCCGCCGCCAAGCGCCAGACCCAGGCGCTGCGCACCATCGAGGCGCAGCCGGCGGCTTAACTTCGGGTTCGGTTAGAAACAGAAAGCGGTGTCAGGAAACTGGCGCCGCTTTTTTTGTGTTCGGGTGGTAGTTGGCGAAAACGAGGCGACAGCTAATCTCCTCCCTTGCGAGATCAGCAGTTTCACTGACGGCATCTGCCTTAGAGCCTCGAGTGCCGGCATGTAGCGCTACCTACAGCCCATCCAAGGGAAACTTCAGATACCGCCGGCCATTGGCCTCGGGTTCCGGCAGGCGCCCGCCATTCATGTTGATCTGCAAGGCATGCAGGATCAGTCGCGGCATCGGCAATGTCCGGTCGCGCGCCTCGCGCAGGGCGACGAACTCGGCCTCGCTGTGTGCGGCAACGAGATGGATGTTGCTAGCCTTCTGCGCGGCGACTGTACTTTCCCACAGGGGCTCGCGGCCACCGGCCTGATAATCGTGGCCGACGAACACGCGCGTCTCGTCGGGCAGCGCCAGGATTTCCTGGATCGAGCGCCACAGCCGCACGGCACTGCCGCCGGGGAAATCCGCCCGCGCCGTGCCGCTGTCCGGCATGAACAGCGTGTCATGCACGAAGGCGGCATCCCCAACCACATAGGTGATCGAGGCCAGCGTGTGTCCGGGCGAGAACAGCACCTTGACCGGGATGGTCCCGACTCGGAAGGTCTCGCCTTGCCCGAACAGCCTGTCCCATTGCGAGCCGTCGGCCGGAAAATCCGGCCAGTTGTAGATCACTTTCCACAGTGCCTGGACGTCGACGATCCTGTCGCCGATCGCCATCGGCGCTCCTGTCTTCTCTCTCAGATAGTGCGCGGCCGAGAAATGGTCGGCATGGGGGTGGGTGTCGAGGATCCACTCGAGTTCCAGCCCGTTTTCCCTGACAAAATCGAGCACCGCGTCGGCGCTCCTTGTTGCCGTTGCGCCGGATCTCTCGTCGAAATCGAGAATCGGGTCGATAATGGCGCACCGCCTCGTCGCCGGATCGGCGACGACATACTGCACGGCCCCCGTCGGCTTGTCATAGAAACCCCTGACCTGCGGTCTTGCCAAAGCCACGTCCAAAGCGAGCTTCCCCAACCCATTACCGGCAGGAACGATTTTCTCCGCCGAGCTCCGATAGAGGCATGGTTATCCACCCAGGCGGGCCAGTCAAGCATGACTTGGCCCGCGAGGAAGGAAAAGGCAAAAACCCTTCCGGCGGCGGTTTCAGGCGGACGGCTGCTTGGTCTTCCTGAGATAGGGTAGGATGGTCTCGTAGGCGCCGAAGCGCTTGATCGCATCCTCGTTGGAAACAGCGGCGGTGATGATGACGTCCTCGCCCTGCTTCCAGTTCGCCGGCGTCGCCACCTGATGCTTGGCGGTCAGTTGCATGGAATCGACCGCGCGCAGAATCTCGTCGAAGTTGCGGCCCGTGGTCATCGGATAGGTCAGCACCAGCTTGATCTTCTTGTCCGGCCCGATGACATAGACCGAGCGCACGGTGGCGTTGTCGGCGGGCGTGCGGCCTTCCGACGTCTCGCCAGCGCCTGCCGGCAGCATGTCGTAGAGCTTGGCGACCTTGAGGTCCTTGTCGCCGATCAGCGGATAGTGAACCGAATGGCCGGTCGCCGTCTTGATGTCGGCCTGCCATTTTTCGTGGCTCGCGACCGGATCGACCGAAATGCCGATGATCTTGACGTTGCGCTTCTTGAACTCGCCTTCGAGCCCCGCCATCGTGCCAAGTTCGGTCGTGCAGACCGGCGTGAAATTCTTTGGATGGCTGAACAGGATCGCCCAGCCGTCGCCGATCCAGTCATGGAACTTGATCGTCCCTTGCGTGGTCTCCGCGGTGAAATCCGGTGCAATGTCGTTGATACGAAGGCTCATGGCTTATCCCTACCTTGTGACAAATGCCGCCAACCCACTGCCGCGGCTCGGCACCCTTTCTAGCACCCTCGGCAGCGACCTACAAAATGCTTAAAGCCGCCAGCGACAGCGCTGGCGGCGAAAAATCTCCGTCCTTCATGGCAGGGACGGCAAGAGTTTTCAGATATACGCTGAACCCATAACGCCCAGAGGGGTTCGACTTTGGAAGAGCGATCAGGCCTTGTTGATCGCCAGCGTCACCGTCAGATCCTCCATGCGTTGCGCCAGCGCCCCAAGCGCGTTGGTCAGCACGCTGTCGTTCCTGTCAGCCTTGGTCAGCGCCTCGTCGCGGGTCTTGCGCAAGGTCAGCACTTCGCTTTCCATACCCTTGACGCGTTTCTGCAGTTCCGAAAGCTCGTCCATCACCATGATCCCGGCCATCACGGTCAGGCGCTGGTCGCCGATCTCGCCAAAAGAATCCTTCAGATGCGAGACATATCGGTCGAAGCGCTCGGCAAGGTCGATCAGATGCTCTTCCTGGCCCTCGTCGCAGGCCATGCGATATTGCTTGCCGTCGATTGAAACCGTGACCTGTGCCATGGGCCAGCTCCTATCTGTCCAACACGGCGCGGATGGTTTCCATGGCGGTCACCAGCCGTCGCGATACTTCCTTGTTGGCATCTTCCAGCCGTTCGGCGCGCGCTTCGGAATTGTCGAGTTCCTGCGCCAGCCGCGAGCGGTCGGCATTCATCCGCTGCACCTCGGCCTCGGCTTCCGAATAGTCGCGTTCATGCTCCAGCTTGGCCGCGACGGCATTTTCCAGCCCTTCAATGGCCTTGCCCAGCCTTGCGATCACTTCCTTGAGCGTGGTTTCCCCGGTCATGGCCTTCGTCCTGTGCCCTGCCCATCACCGAATCGTTCGCGTTCAGAACGCGTTATCCCCGAAACATTAGGCACCGGGTGAAGGCGACGTCAACAAAGCTCTCGCGACTGTCCCCCGCTAACGCTAATGTAGGCCCGCCGCCGGCAGCACAAGACCGGCAAATGTGCACCCGATTTGTTGACTAAAAACCCGCGCCTGCTATGTGTCGCGCACCCTTTTCAAGGGCTCTCCCAAGTCCCAAACCCTCACTCCGGAGGAACCATGACGTCGCGTGAACAACATGACCGGATGGCCAATGCGATCCGTTTTCTCTCCATGGACGCCGTCGAGAAGGCGAATTCCGGGCATCCCGGCCTGCCCATGGGCTGCGCCGACATCGCCACGGTACTGTTCACCCGCTTCCTAAAATATGACCCCAAGGCGCCGCACTGGCCCGACCGCGACCGCTTCATCCTGTCGGCTGGCCATGGCTCGATGCTGCTCTATTCGCTGCTGCACCTGACCGGCTACGAAGACATGACCATCGACCAGATCAAGCACTTCCGCCAGTTGGGCTCGAAGACCGCCGGCCATCCCGAATACGGTCACGCCACCGGCATTGAAACCACAACCGGCCCGCTCGGCCAGGGCCTCGCCAATTCGGTCGGCTTCGCCCTCGGCGAGCGCATCATGAACGCCGCCTTCGGCAACGACCTCGTCGACCACTACACCTATGTGCTGGCCGGCGACGGCTGCCTGATGGAAGGCGTCAGCCAGGAAGCCGTCGCGCTTGCCGGGCACCTCAAGCTCAACAAGCTGATCGTCTTCTGGGACAACAACAACATCTCGATCGACGGCCCGGTATCGCTGGCCGACAACACCGACCAGGTCGCCCGCTTCCAGGCCTCGGGCTGGAACGCCAGCCATATCGACGGCACGGATCCGGAAGCGATCGCCTATGCCATCGAAGCCGCCCGCCATTCCGACAAGCCGACGATGATCGCCTGCAAGACGACCATCGGCTTCGGCGCGCCGACCAAGGCCGGCACCAACAAGGCGCACGGCTCGCCGCTCGGCGCCGACGAGATCGCCGGCGCCCGCAAGTTCTTCAACTGGGACTCGCCGCCCTTCGAAATCCCGGCCGATATCCTCGACGCCTGGCGCACCGCCGGTAAGGCTGGCGTCAAGGCCCGCACCGACTGGGAAGGCCGCCTCGCCAAGGCCGACGCCAAGCTGAAGGCCGAGTTCGAGCGCCGTCTCGCCGGCAAACTGCCGTCCAACTTCGACGCCGTCATCGCCGACTACAAGAAAAAGCTGTCCGTCGACAAGCCGAAGGTCGCCACCCGCAAATCGTCGGAAATGGCGCTGGAGGTCATCAACGGCGCCGTGCCCGAAACCATCGGCGGTTCGGCCGATCTGACCGGCTCCAACAACACCAAGACCAGCCAGACCAAGAACATCACGCCTGATGACTACGGCCAGCGCTATGTCCACTACGGCATCCGCGAGCACGGCATGGCCGCCGCGATCAACGGCCTGACGCTGCATGGCGGCCTCATCGCCTATGGCGGCACGTTCCTCTGCTTCTCCGACTACGCCCGCCCCGCAATGCGGCTTTCCTCACTGATGGGCATCCGCTCGATCTTCGTCATGACCCATGATTCCATCGGTCTGGGCGAAGACGGTCCGACCCACCAGCCGGTCGAGCATCTGGCGGCATTGCGTGCCATCCCGAACCACAATGTCTTCCGCCCGGCCGACGCGGTCGAAGCCGCCGAATGCTGGCAGATCGCCATCGAATCCGAAAAGACGCCGTCAACGCTGGCGCTGACCCGTCAGAACCTGCCGACCGTGCGCACCGAGTTCACCGAAAAGAACCTGAGCAGCCAGGGCGCCTATGAGCTCGCCGCCGCCAGCGGCGAGGCGGCGGTGACCATATTCGCCAGCGGCTCCGAGGTCGAGATCGCGCTCGGCGCCCGCGACCTGCTGGAAAAGCACGGCCACCCGACCCGCGTCGTCTCCGTTCCCTGCTTCGAACTGTTCGACAAGCAGAGCGACGACTACCGCAAGAAGACGATCGGCAACGCGCCGATCAGGATGGCGATCGAAGCCGGTATCCGCCAGGGCTGGGATCACTTCATCGGCTCCGACGGCATCTTCGTCGGCATGACCGGCTTCGGCGCCTCGGGCACCATTGAACAGCTCTATCCGCATTTTGGCATCACCGCCGAGGCGGCCGCCAAGGCAGCCGAAGCTCGCCTGCACGGCAAATAAGGCTTGGTCCCACCGCGAGGTCGCCTGAGGCGATTTCGCGGGCCTGGACCAACCTAATCGATTTAAATCCATGCCGCTGCGGCTGGATTCTTTGCCCGTCCGCCGCTATGAAGCTGCGGACCAATTGTCCGCCCTCCAGCTCCCCGGGAGAGAAAAATGACTGTCAGAGTTGCCATCAACGGATTCGGCCGCATCGGCCGCAATATCCTGCGCGCCATCCATGAATCCGGCCGCAAGGACATCGAGGTCGTCGCCGTCAATGATCTTGGCCCGGTCGAGACCAATGCGCATCTCTTGCGCTTTGACAGCGTGCATGGCCGCTTTCCCCATGAAGTGTCCGTTTCCGGCGACCAGATCACGGTCGGCAAGGAGAAGTTCAAGGTCACCGCGATCAAGGATCCGACGCAGCTGCCGTGGAAGGAACTGGGCGTCGACATCGCGCTCGAATGCACCGGTATCTTCACCGCCCGCGACAAGGCCGCCGCGCACCTGACCGCCGGCGCCAAGCGCGTCCTCGTTTCGGCTCCCGCCGAAGGTGCCGACCTCACCGTCGTCTACGGCATCAACCACGACAAGCTGACCAAGGACCATATCGTCATCTCGAACGCGTCCTGCACCACCAACTGCCTTGCGCCGCTGGCGGCCGTGCTGCACGAGACGGTCGGCATCGAAAAAGGCATGATGACGACGATCCACTCCTACACCGGCGATCAGCCGACGCTGGACACCATGCACAAGGATCTCTACCGCGCCCGCGCCGCGGCCCTTTCGCAGATCCCGACCTCGACCGGCGCCGCCAAGGCGATCGGCCTTGTGCTCCCCGACCTCAAGGGCAAGCTCGACGGTATCTCGATCCGCGTGCCGACCCCGAACGTCTCGGTCGTCGATTTCAAGTTCATCGCCAAGCGACCGACCACGGTGCAGGAAATCAACGACGCGGTCATCGCCGCCTCGAACGGCAAGCTGAAGGGCGTGCTGTCGGTCACCCATCATCCGAACGTCTCGATCGACTTCAACCACGATCCGCATTCCTCGATCATGGCGCTCGACCAGACCAAGGTGATGGACGGCAACTTCGTCTCCGTGCTGTCGTGGTACGACAACGAGTGGGGCTTCTCCAACCGCATGTCCGATACCGCCGTCGCTTTCGGCAAGACCATCGCCTGATCGCAGGCCAGTCTTCGACAGATCAGAAACGCCCGGCTTCGGCCGGGCGTTTTCGTTTGCCGAAGCAACAACTCCAGAACCGTCGAAAATCAGCGGCATTGGGCAAAAAACCATCCGCCCGCCTTGCACTGGCCATGCCTTCGCCCCACTCTCCCGTAAAGCGAGAAAGCAGAGGAATTCGAGGGGCAAATCACGGATGGAGCACGCGATCTATCTCGTTACGCTGGTCGGCACGGCGCTCGTTGTCGCCGCCGCGTTTTCGAGCCTGATCGCCTTCCGCTTCGGCGCCCCCCTCCTCCTTCTGTTTCTCTGCATCGGGCTCGCCACCGGAACCGACGGCCTCGGCATCGAATTCGACAATGCCCGTGTCGCCTATTTTGCCGGCTCACTGGCGCTGGCCATCATCCTGTTCGATTCCGGCTTCGGCACGCCGCTCAACGCCTTGCGGCAGGCCGCGGGGCCGGCCCTGTCATTGGCCACGGTCGGCGTGGTGCTGACCACGGGCCTGTTCGGAGCCGCCGCCCGCTACATGCTCAACCTCTCCTGGCTGGAATCCTTCCTGCTCGGCGCCGCCGTCGCCTCGACCGACGCCGCGGCGGTGTTCTTCCTGCTGCGCGCCGGCGAGATCAATCTGCGCGAGCGCGTGCGCTCCACGCTCGAGGTGGAGTCCGGCACCAATGACCCGATCGCCATCTTCCTGACCATCACGCTGGTCGAGATCATCGCCGCGCATGCGAACCCCGAAGCCAATGTCCTGGTCACCAACCTGATCCTCGGCTTCGTCATCAATATGGGTCTCGGCGCCCTTGTCGGCGTGCTGGGCGGCCTTGCCATCGTGCGCCTCGTCGACCGGCTCAATCTCGATCATGGCCTGCTGCCGATCTTCGTGCTGACCCTGTCGCTGATGGTCTTCGCCGCCGCCGGCGCGATCGGCGGCTCGGGCTTCCTGGCGGTCTATCTCGCCGGCCTCATATCAGGCAATTCCGACATCCGCGCCGTCACCATCCTGAAGCGCTTCCAGGACGGCATGTCGTGGCTGGCCCAGATCATCATGTTCCTGATCCTCGGCCTGTTCGCGACGCCCTCGCAATTTCCGGCGATCATGGTGCCGGCGGTGCTGCTCGGCCTGTTCCTGATGTTCGTGGCGAGACCGGTCGCGGTCTGGCTCTGCTTGATCCCGTTCCGCCTGCCGCGCCCCGAAGTCGCCTTCGTCTCCTGGGTCGGCCTGCGCGGCGCCGTCTCGATCCTGCTCGCCATCACCCCGCTGCTCGGTGGGCTGGAGAACGGCCGCACCATCTTCAACGCCGCCTTCATGATCGTCCTGGTTTCGCTGGTCATCCAGGGCTGGACCGTTGGCCCGCTGGCGCGCCGGCTCGGCCTCATCGTGCCGGCGCGGCTCGGGCCACTGGACAAGGTCGAACTGGAGCTTCCCGGTTCCGCCCATCACGAGCTTCTCGCCTATCGCGTGGCTCAAGGCAGTCCGGTGGCGCGCGGCGAACGCATTCCGCGCTGGGCCCGTCCCTCGCTGGTCCTGCGTGACGGCCGGTCGATGCGTTTCCAGGACATGGGGCGGCTGGCCGCCGGCGATCAGGTCTACATCTTCGTGCCGGACCGCTATCCTCGCCTGCTCGACAAGCTGTTCGCCAGCCGGGCCGTGGTCGATCCCGAGGATGCCGATTTCTTTGGCGCCTTCGCCGTCGACCCGGCGCGCTCCGCCGCCGAACTGGAAGCCGCCTACACGCCGGGCCTGACCGAGGCGGAGCAGAAGCTCACCGTCGGCGCGCTCGTCACGGCGCGGCTCGGCGGCCATGCCGAATATGCCGACCGCGTGCTGCTCGGTCCAATCGAGCTGATCGTCAGGGATGTCGACGACAAGGGCAGGATCACGGGCCTTGGCCTTTCCTTTGAGCCGACCGCGCCGGTGGCGCGGGTGCCGGTCTTCCTCAGCGCCGGCGAGATGGGCGACCGTTTGAGCGCCTTTATCCGCAACTGGCGCAAGCCGGCGCAGACGCGGGCAGCGCCGGCACGGACTGACGACGCCGCCGAGCCACCGGTTGAAAAGGCGACGACCGGGAACTGACGACGGCGCTCGTTTCTCCGCCGCCGTCCGCCCTGAGGCGGTCTTCACGGACTATGTCCACGCCGGCCTCAAAATTTCGCGCTCCGCCCTGTCAAAGCCTTGCATCGCCGCCGATGCGGGGTATGGTCCCGGCGATTTCCAAGGAAAGGGACCGGCATGGCTGCCTTCAAGACACTGGACGATATCGGCAACATCAGCGGCAAGCGCGTGCTGGTGCGCGTCGACCTCAACGTTCCCGTCGCCGACGGCAAGGTCACCGACGCCACGCGCATCGAGCGTATCGCGCCGACCATCGCCGAACTGTCCAGCAAGGGCGCCAAGGTCATCCTGCTCGCCCATTTCGGCCGCCCCAAGGATGGCCCCTCGCGCGAATTCTCGCTGGAGCCGATTGCAAAAGCCACGGCTGAAGTGCTTGGGCGCCCAGTGGGCTTCGCCAGCGATTGCGTCGGCGACACGGCAGGCAGCGCCGTTGCCGCCATGAACAAGGGCGACGTGCTGCTGCTCGAAAACACCCGCTTCCATAAGGCCGAGGAGAAAAACGACCACGCCTTCACCGATCGGCTCGCCGCCAATGGCGATATCTTCGTCAACGACGCCTTCTCGGCGGCCCACCGCGCCCACTCTTCCACCGAAGGGCTGGCGCGCCTGTTGCCGGCCTTTGCCGGCCGCACCATGCAGGCCGAACTCGAGGCGCTGGAGAAGGGCCTGGGCAATCCGGTCCGGCCGGTCGTCGCCATCGTCGGCGGCGCCAAGGTCTCGACCAAGATCGACCTGTTGATGAACCTGGTGAAGAAGGTCGACGCGCTGGTCATCGGCGGCGGCATGGCCAACACCTTCCTCGCCGCGCGCGGCACCGATGTCGGCAAGTCGCTGTGTGAGCATGATCTGGCACCAACCGCCAAGCAGATCATGATCGAGGCGGCCGAGGCAGGCTGCGCCATCATCCTCCCGGTCGATGGCGTCGTCGCCAAGGAGTTCAAGGCGGGTGCCGCCTGCGAGACCGTCGCCATCTCGGACGTGCCGGCGGACGGCATGATCCTGGATGTCGGCGCAAAAACCGTGACGACGATCGGCGAATGGATCGACCGCGCGGCGACGCTGGTCTGGAACGGCCCGCTCGGTGCCTTCGAAATCGAGCCCTTCGACCACGCGACGGTGGCCGCGGCCAAGCACGCGGCGGCGCGCACCAAGGCCGGCAAGCTGGTGTCCGTCGCCGGTGGCGGCGATACGGTGGCAGCGCTCAACCACGCTGGCGTCGCCGACGACTTCACCTATGTCTCGACCGCCGGCGGTGCCTTCCTGGAATGGATGGAAGGCAAGCCTTTGCCCGGCGTCGACGTGCTGAAGCGGTAGGCTTCCGGGAAAAGTGTGAAACGGTTTTCCGTTCGGAATTGCGTCAAGACATAGAAATTGAGTGGTTCAGCGTTTCCACGAGGCGATGGACCACGCAAGAACATTTTGCACCAGGCAGAAATGCCTTGCGCCGCGGAAATGCGCCCGGAACCAGCAAATAACCGACTCGCCGGGAGCAAACGAGGGCGCCTGAGACTTTCAATCGATTCGAGCTTTCCGACGCCATTCCTTTGGCGGTAGACTTCCGTTAAGCGCGGAACGAACCCCTTCAGGAGAAGCAGAATGAGCGAACGTCTCGAAGACATTGCCGCCGCGATGGTGGCCAACGGCAAGGGCCTGCTGGCCGCCGATGAGAGTTCTGGCACCATCAAGAAGCGCTTCGATGTCATCGGCGTCGAATCGACCGCCGACAGCCGCCGCGATTACCGCGAGATGATGTTCCGCGCCTCCAACGCGATGACCAGGTATATCTCTGGCGTCATCCTCTATGACGAGACCATCCGCCAGAAGGCGGCCGACGGCACGCCGCTGGTCGATATCATCAAGGCGGCCGGCGCCATTCCCGGCATCAAGGTCGATGCCGGCGCCAAACCCCTCGCCCGCTTTCCCGGCGACACCATCACCGAAGGCCTCGATGGCCTGCGCGAACGGCTTGCCGACTATTACAAGCTCGGCGCCCGTTTCGCCAAATGGCGCGCGGTGATCGACATCGACACGGCCAAGGGCGTGCCTTCGGTCAATTCGATCGCCTCGAACACCCATGCGCTCGCCCGCTATGCCGCCCTGTGCCAGGAAGCCGGCATCGTGCCGATCGTCGAGCCGGAAGTGCTGATGGACGGTGCCCACGACATCGACACCTGCTACGAGGTCTCGAAGGCCACACTGATGAAGCTTTATGACGAGCTCTACGCGGCGCGCGTCGTGCTCGAAGGCTCCATCCTGAAGCCGAACATGGTCATCGCGGGTAAGAAGTCGGGCAAGACGAACAGCCCCGAGGAAATTGCTGAAAAGACGATAAAACTGTTCCGCGAGACGGTACCGGTGGCGGTGCCGGGCATCGCCTTCCTCTCCGGCGGCCAGGAGGACGAGGAAGCGACCGCCAACCTCAACGCCATCAATGCCATCGGCCCGCATCCGTGGAAGCTGACCTTCTCCTACGGCCGCGCACTGCAGGCCGCCCCGCAGAAGGCATGGAGCGGCAAGGCCTCGAACGTCGCCGCCGGCCAGGCCGCCTTTACCCATCGCGCCCACATGAACCATCTTGCGGCATTGGGAAAATGGAAGCCAACGCTGGAAAGCGCCGCCTGATCGCAATTCGTCCGTCCTGCTGCGAACCCGGGCCGACGTGCCCGGGTTTTTGTTTGTGGCTGTCGGACTTGGGCCAAGGTCTCCCCATTCCTATTTCCTCAAGGCGTCACTGGCGGCGATGTCGGTTTGCGCCCATCCCGAACGTCCTTGGGGTGCAGACAGGGAGAGGTTCATGCATCGCAACAAGGTCGTTTCACGCGAAGACTGGTTCCAGGCGCACAAGGCCCATTTGATCCGCGAGAAGGAACTGACGCGGTTGCGCGAGCGCATCGCGGCCGAGCGGCGTGAATTGCCGTGGTTGAAGATCAGGAAGGACTATGTTTTCGAGACCGCGCAAGGGCCGAAGAAACTGGCCGACCTGTTTGGCGCCAGCAGTCAGCTGATCGTCTACCACTTCATGTTCGGGCCAGGCTGCGTCAATCATTGCGAGGGTTGCTCCTTCCTTGCGGATCATATCGACAGCGCCAATCTGCATCTGAGGCATCACGACGTGTCGCTGGTCGTGGTCTCGCGCGCGCCCCTGGCAGAACTCCTGCCTTACAAGCAGCGCATGGGCTGGAAATTCGATTGGGTGTCCTCCTATGCGTCGGATTTCAATTTCGACATGCAGGTTTCCTTCACCGACAGGCAGATCGCCACCGGCGACACCACCTACAATTTCGAGACTCGTCCCCGGACCTCGAAGGAGCTTCCGGGCACCAGCGTCTTCCACAGGGATGAGAATGGCGATATCTTCCTCACCTTCCTGTCGCGTGCCCGCGGCGGCGAGGCGCTGATCGGCACCTATGCCTATCTCGACATGACGCCGAAGGGGCGCAACGAAACTGGTCCCTATCATGGCCTGATGGACTGGGTCCGCCTGCATGACGAATATCAAGACCGTCAGCCGGCGCAACCGGGCTGCTGCGACTGAAGATCGTTCACCTCGGCCGAAACTTGCGCTAAGGCTGACGCGGATCGTTGCACGGTATTGCCATGCGTTTCCCGGCCCTTCTCACCTGGCTCGCCTTCCCCGTCTATGTCTGGCAGGGCTTGGGCGTGCGCCGCCGCACTACGCGTATGCTGCCGGCGCAGGGCCCGGTCATGCATGAGATAGCAGGCAGCGCGCCGGCAATTTCGCTGCTGGTGCTGGGCGATTCCTCCGCCGCCTCGGTCGGCATCGGCAATTCGGAAGACGGGCTTGCCGCGCAACTTGCCGCGCTGATCTCCCAGCGCACGGGCGGCGCCGTGCGCTGGCGCGCCGCCGGCTTCAATTCGGCGACGTCGGGCCAGATCCGCGACCATGTCCTGCCCAATCTGTCGGCCGATCCGTGGACGCATATCGTGCTTGCCATCGGCACCAACGACACCAAGAATTTCCACTCGGTGCCGCGCTTCAAGAGGGAGTTCGGCGGCCTGCTCTACGCGTTGCGCGCCAAATGGCCGGAGGCGCGCGTCGTGTGGTCGCCGGTGCTGGAGTTCACGCGGGCGCCGGCCATGCCGCCGCTGCTCGGCAAGATACTGGAGATCCGCGCCACCGCAATGAACCGGATGGGCGAACGCCTCTGCCTGGAGCGGGGCGCGATGCCGGCGCCGCGCCTGCCGATCACCAATCCCGAAGCCGGTTTTGCGTCGGACGGCTTTCACGCCTCGGAAGCCGGCTACAGGGCCTGGGCGGAACACCTTGCCGGCCCTGTGCTTGGTGACTGAACGCCGACTGCAGGTGGGTTGCCAGGGCTATGCCAAATGCCCGAGCACGGCCGCCAGCGAGATCGCGGCCATGGCGAGCAGCGCCAGCTTCCAGAAATCACCGCGTCGCTTGAGCCCGGGCCAGCCAAGCGGCTTGATGAGCTGGATCACCATGAAACCGACAATGACAAGGGCGAGGAGTTTCGTCATGCCGCCTTTGACCAGCAACGCGGCCAACTGTCAAAGCGCCTTCTTCGATCTCTGAGAAACAAACAGGCGCCGCGTCCCGGACCGGAACGCGGCGCTGCCTCCCAGGGGAACGATCTACCTCAGCGGCTTGAGGCCGGCCTCGATCGAAGCGCGTTTTGCTTCGAGAAAAGGCGGCAGGGCAAGGCTTTCGCCCAGCGTCTCCAGCGGCTCGTCGGCGGTGAACCCCGGCCCGTCTGTCGCGATCTCGAACAGGACGCCGTTCGGCTCGCGGAAATAGAGCGAGCGGAAGTAATAGCGCTCGACCTCGCCACTCGACGGCAGCCGGAATTCGGCCAGGCGCGCTGTCCATTGATGCAGCGTCTCCTGGTCGGGCGCCCTGAAGGCAACATGATGGACCGCACCGGCGCCTTGCCGCGCTGGCGCCAGGCCAGGCTGGACGGCAACATGAAGCTCCGCTGCCGGCCCGCCCGCGCCCATTTCGAAGACGTGGACCTGGCCCTCGCCGTCCGGCGAGGCATAGTCGCGGACTTCGCGCATGTTCATCACCTTGGTCAGCACCGCCTCGGTGCTGGTGATGTCGGGGACACTGATGACGATCGGCCCGAGCCCGCGAATCTGATGCTCGGCCGGCACCGGGCTTTGCGCCCAGGGATGGCTACCGCCCCCGCCGCCGTCGTTGACAAGCCGCAGACGCTGGCCTTCGGGATCTTCGAAATCCAGTGACGGGTAGCCGCCTATATCGGCAATCTCCCCTGTCACGACGCCTTCGCCGGCCAGATGCTGCTTCCACCAGGCAAGACTCTCCTGGCTGCCGACCCGGAGGCTGGTCCGCGCGATGCTGTGGGTGCCGCGCTTTTCGCGGCCAACCGGCCAGTCGAAGAAGGTGAGGTCGGTGCCCGGCGTTGCCTCGCCGTCGGCATAGAAGAGGTGGTAGGCCGAGGTATCGTCCTGGTTCACCGTCTTCTTGACCAGCCGCAGGCCCAGCACCTTGGTGTAGAAATGAAGATTGCCCGGTGCATTGGCGGTGATGGCGGTCAGATGGTGGATTCCCGTCAGTTGCAAGCTCATGGTCGCCTCCCTTTTTTAGCTATTTTTTGGGGAACAATTTTCTCATTTCATATCAGAAGTGCGGCCCCTTCGCTGAAGGCCGATTATCCCAACAGTCCGTCATCACACGATGAACAATGTTGTCTGGATTGGTGTCTTACTGGTGAACAATTGGCGACAGTCGGACCTGTTGCGGCGGCATGGCGCCATGCAGCGAAAAACAACGCTTTCCGTGAGGATACACGCCGAACGGATCATCGTTCTGCGCCCTGCCATGCTCCTGACAGACTGCTGTCAGGAGGGGTATGCGATACTGCCTCCAGTCAGAGAGAGGAGAATAGCCATGAACGGTTTTACCATTCTGCGCGGCATGCAGCACTATGTCGGCAAGGTCCGCACGATGCGCAACGAGATCCGCACGCAGCGCTTCATGAACTCGCTTCCCGCCGACATCCGCAAGGACATCGGCTGGCCGGACATGTATGCCGACCGTCGCCTTCGCGGCAATTGAGACAAAAAATTCGACGCAGCAGTTGGATGCGGATGCGTCAACGCCCAGATATCAATGCGTGTCGCCCAAAGTGGCCCCGGTTTCGGGGCACGACACGCGTGAAATGAGACCCGGCGCGCGAGGGATTTATGCCCGATCAGAAGACAATCGGCTTCCTGTTCATCGAAGGTTTTGCTGATTGGGAATATGGGCTGCTGGCGGCCTCGGCGGTCGAATGGTTCGGCGCGCGAGCCGTGTCACTGACGCCGCACGGCAAGCCGGTGACGGGAGTTAGCGGTTTTCGGTTGGCGCCGGACCGCTCGGCGAAAGCCGATGAAAACATCGATCTCGATGCTGTCGCCGTCATCGGCTCGGATCAGTGGGCTGGCAAGGCACCGCCGGACGCCGCCGAACTGCTCACGGCCATCGCGTCGCGCGGCGGTGTCGTTGGCGGTATCTGCGCCGGAACGCTGGCGCTGGCCCGGGCTGGCATCTTCGAAAAAGCCCGGCACACCAGCAACGGACGCGATTGGATCAGCGGTCATCAGGCCGGCTATCCGGGCAACGGCAACTATCAGGATGTGCCGCATGGCGTGGCCGACGGCAAGATCGTTTCCGCGCCGGGTTCGGCGCCCGGCACCTTCGCCCTTGCTTTTCTGCAGGCTCTCTATCCCGAAAAAAGCGGCGATCTCGCGCAAATGCGGACGCTGTTCGTGAGGGAGTACGCGGAAGCCTCCTGACACTATGCTGTCAGGAGGGGCGTGCGATGGTGACATAATGCGCATGGCCGGCCGAGAGGACGATCGATGAAGAGCTGGAACGACAGGCTGAACACATCTGGCATCAACGGCGTGAAACCGACGCCCCGCACCATGGGAGACGTCGTCGAGGGCCAGCTGATGCTGGTGCCGACCGCGCGGCAGGTCGACGATTTCATCCGCTCGATTCCCCCAGGCATTGACATGGATGTTCGCGCTTTGCGCACCGCGCTCGCCATCGAACATGGCGCCGAAGTGACATGCCCCCTGCGCACAGTCGCCGAAGCGGCCAACGAGGATCTCGGGCGCGGCATGACGCTTGATGACATCGCACCCTTCTGGCGCGTGCTCGATGCGACGACGCCGACAACGAGGAAATTGTCTTTTGGCGCGGAATTCGTCGCCGCGCAGCGCAAGCGCGAAGGGCTGAAACCATAATGCATGCCGCCCCAAGGTGGGCGCCGGGCTGGGACAGCGGCATGCCCACAGCAATTCCAGGAAGAGTGTGCTCCTGTCTTCCGCCCGGAATTGCGTCGAAACAGAGAGATGGAGCGGTTCGCCATTTCGGTGAAACGGTAAGCCGCTCTGGAAACAACACCGAGGGACGACACGATGCGCCGCGCCGACAGGCTCTTTCAGATCGTGCAGCATCTGCGTGGTGGCCGTCTGGTCACCGCCCAGAAGCTCGGCACGTGGCTCGAGGTTTCCGAGCGAACGATCTACCGCGACATTGCCGACCTGCAGTCGACCGGGGTGCCGATCGACGGCGAGGCTGGCGTTGGCTACATGATGAGGGAGGGGTTCGACCTTCCGCCGCTGATGTTCACGCGTGACGAGATCGTGGCGCTGGTCGCCGGCGCGCGCATGGTGCGCGCCTTTGGCGGCGCCGCCATGGCGCGGGCCGCCGACGAGGCGCTGGTCAAGATCGGCGCCGTGTTGCCCGACGCCGAGAAGGACCGCATCGCCCGCACCGAGATCCACACCCCGATGTGGGTGGTCAGCGACGCCGCCCGCGAGGCGATCGATCTCATCGAGCGCGCGGTCGAGAAGCGCCAGGTGCTGACCATCGACTATTGCGACGAGGCCGGCCGCGGCACCGCGCGCGACATCCGGCCGCTCGGCCTGTGGTTCTGGGGCAAGGTATGGACGCTGGTTGCCTGGTGCGAGATGCGCGACGATTTCCGCGCCTTCCGCATCGACCGCATCGCCTCGGTGGTCATCGCCGGTCGTATCTTCAAGCCGGAGCGCGGCAAGCAGCTTGCCGACTTCTACCGCGCGGTGGAACGCAGCGAGGATTACGGCATGGCGCCGGACCGTGCGGCGCGAAGCTGAGAAAAGGATCCCAATAAAAAGCCCGCGCGAAGCGGGCCTTTTATTGATCTGTCGCAAACCCTATTCGTCGTCGGCGTCTTCGTTCTTGGACTTCAGCGCCGAGAGCTTGGCGAACACGGCATTGGCGTCAAGCTCGGCATCCTCGTCCTTCGGCTTTTCGGGAGCCGGCACCAGCCGCTCGGTCAGAGCCGCCGGCAGCAGCGTGTCGCCGACCGGCTGCGCCTGTTCGCGGCCGCGCGAGGCGCGGTTGACTTCCATGTCGAGGTCGATCTGCGAGGCGAGACCCAGCGTCACCGGGTCCATCGGTTGCAGATTGGCCGAATTCCAGTGCTTGCGTTCGCGGATCTGCTCGATCGTCGACTTGGTGGTGCCGACGAGGCGCGAAATCTGCGCGTCCTTGAGTTCGGGATGGTTGCGCACCAGCCAAAGGATGGCGTTCGGCCGGTCCTGACGCTTCGACAGCGGCGTGTAGCGCGGCCCCTTGCGCTTGGATTCGGGCACCCGCACCTTGGGGTCGGAAAGCTTCAGCCGGTGGTTCGGATCCTTCTCGGCGCGCGCGATCTCGTCGCGGGTCAGCTGGCCGGTCATGATCGGGTCCATGCCCTTGATGCCTTGCGCCGACTCACCGTCGGCGATCGCCTTGACCTCGAGCGGATGCAGCCCGCAGAACTGCGCGATCTGCTCGAACGAGAGCGCGGTGTTGTCGACCAGCCAGACGGCGGTCGCCTTGGGCATCAGCAGCGTATTGGCCATTTTAAAAAATCCTTCTCGTTCGCCCGCGTTCCCGCGCGGGCGGTGGTTTAGAGCCACCAAAATGGGAAATTCGCGGCCTGTATAACCGTTCCCTTGCTGTTTCGCAACGTTTTTGGATGCACCCGCCTGAAACCACAACCGAGCGGCTACCGGAATGGCGCCGTGCTCTCGAGAAGCGCGACAAGCTGGCTTTGCTGGCGCGTTTCCGGTCTTGGCGAATATCCGTTCGAGATAGGTTCGCCGGCCTTATGGTGATGTTGGCGCTTGCCGCGGCCTCCATAAGGGCTCGTCCCGTGAAAGAGCCGAAGCCAGGGCGCCTCGGCTGGCGCCAGATCGAACAATCCGCCGAACGGCGCAGCGGCAGGATATGAGGGATCAGGGTGGCGGCCTGTGAGCGGCAGCCGGAACGGAATGAACCGGACCGGGATTCGGGTGTTGCTGGACAAAGGCCACTGAAACAGCCATTCGCAAAAAACAAACCCGCTGGACGATGTCCAGCGGGCTCGGAACCGGAGACGAGAAACGTCTGCTACAGCTCTACTTCCCGGCATGAGACCGGCCCTGCGGCCGGGTCACGCTTGAAATCAGATCGCCTGACGGGCGATCCTTTCGATGTCGGCACGGTTGATGCCGAGATCGCTGAGCTGACGTGCGTTGAGACGGTTCAGTTCGCGCACGGTCTCGTTGTACATGCGCCAGTTACGGAAAGCGCGGATCGGGTTCATGATAGTCCTCCAAATTGGGGTGTTCGTTTCGATGCTGCTCAGATAGTCATCATCGATCGGGACTTGAATGGCCGATTTTGCATAGCAATGATGCAAATGCTGCATTGCACCATTAAGCTTCTGTTCACTTTGTGAGCGAGGACGTGACGCCGAGTACGCATGGCGATTCAGGTCAGGCCGAGCCGAAAACGGCAGGCTCTGAGAACCGGAGCGGAGCGCACTAAAAGTCCGTGAGCGCCGGAAGCACGGGAGACTGCCGTTTGCAGGCCGGCCTCGCCTGAATATCGATGCATCCTAGCCGACGTCGAGCACGATCTTGCCGATATGGTCGCCCTCCTCCATCCGCTCATGCGCCCGCCAGGCATCGGTGAGCGGGAAGATCATGTCCATGACCGGAGCAACCTTGCGCGTGCCGAGCAAAGGCCAGACCTGCGCCTCCAGCGCCGCTGCGATGGCCGCCTTGAATTCGACGGTGCGCGGCCTCAGCGTCGAACCAGTATGGGTCA
This sequence comes from Mesorhizobium sp. B2-4-15, assembly GCF_006658505.1. Lineage (GTDB taxonomy): Bacteria > Pseudomonadota > Alphaproteobacteria > Rhizobiales > Rhizobiaceae > Mesorhizobium. The sequence continues at coordinate 189,671 of NZ_VFUZ01000001.1, read as the reverse complement.
GCCGCTTGACCATGATCTTGGAAAAGTCGGCGGTCGCCATTGCGCCGGCCTGAACGGCGATCTGGACGATACGGCCCTCGACGGCGGCGGCCTCGTAGTTTCGCTGGACATAGTCGCCGCCGACCATATCGAGGATGACATTGGCGCCCTTGCCGCCCGTCGCATCCTTCACCGCCGCGACGAAATCCTCCTCGCGGTAGTTGATCGCGCGGTCGGCGCCGAGCTTCAGGCAGGCGTCGCATTTCTCCTTGCTGCCGGCGGTGGTGATGACATAAGCGCCGAAGGCGGAGGCAAGCTGGATCGCCGTCGTGCCGATGCCCGATGAGCCGCCATGGACGAGCAGCGTCTCGCCTTTCTTCAGGCCGCCGCGTTCGAACACATTGTGCCAGACGGTAAAATAGTTTTCTGGCACGGCGGCCGCTTCCGTGTGGGTGAAGCCGGCCGGCAGCGGCAGCACGCTGCCAGCGTGAACCTTGGCATATTCGGCGTAGCCGCCACCGGGGGTGAGTGCGCAGACCCGGTCGCCGATGCGCCAGCGCGATATCCCGTCGCCAAGGGCGGCCACTTCTCCCGATACTTCGAGGCCCGGCAGATCCGATGCTCCCGGCGGAGGCGGATAGGCGCCCTTGCGCTGCTGCACGTCGGGCCGGTTGACGCCGGCGGCATGCACCTTGATCAGGATTTCACCGGGGCCGGGCTGTGGTACCTCGCGCGTTTCCGGTTTCAGCACCCGTGGGCCGCCCGGCTCCGAGATCGCGATCGCCGTCATTCTCGCCGGAATTTTCTGTCCGCTCGCCATGAAGTTTCCCGTATTTCCTCGCCGCACTCTTACCGGCTGTTTGCATCGACGCCCTTGCCCTATGTATGCTCATTGCCAAATCAGGCAAATGGCCAATCTGGTGTGGCGGAGGAGGAGCAACGATGGCGATCTTCGACGACGAACCCAGGAAGAAGGCGCGCCCGCACGAGATCGGGCAGGACCTGGCGTTGCTTTCCGCCGGCGAACTGTCAGAGCGCATCGGCACCCTGCGCGACGAGATCGCCCGGCTCGAGGCCGAACTCAAGGCCAAGGACAGCACCAAATCGGCCGCCGAGGCGCTGTTCCGCCGCGGATAGGCTGCAGGTCGAAGGTCCGCCGCCGAAAAGCCCGAATGGGACTGTCTTCAGACCTGCCTCCCTCCCAGAGTCCAGCCGGATCAACAAATGCTCGCAGCCTACAGACCGATCCTTTCCCTGCTTCGCGGCACCGCATTCCTGCTGGCGGCATCCGGCCTGCACGGCCTGCTGCTGCCACTGCGCGGCCAGGTCGAAGGCTTCTCGACCGCCTCGCTCGGCCTGATGGGCACGGCCTGGGCCGGCGGCTTCGTCACCGGCTGCTTCTTCGCCCCGCGCCTGGTGCGCCGTGCAGGCCATGTCAGGGCGTTTGGCGCCTTCGCCGCGGCGGGCGCGATCATTGCGCTACTGACTGGCCTCGTCATCAATGAATCTGTCTGGATCCTGCTGCGCGCCTTCACCGGCTTCACCATGGCCGGCGCCTTCATGGTCATCGAAAGCTGGCTGAACGAGAAAGCCACCAACGAGAACCGCGGCACCGTCTTCGGCCTCTATATGATGGTCACCTATGCCTCGATCATGGGCGGGCAGATGATCGTCGCCGGCGGCGACGTGAAATCGGCTTCGCTGTTCATGATCACCGGCATCCTGTTCTGCCTGTCGCTGATCCCGACCGCGGTATCGACGGCATCGTCCCCCAAGCCATTGCAGGACGTCAAGTTGGACGTCAAAAGCCTCTATGCGAATTCGCCCGTGTCGGCGATCGCCTGCCTGCTGATCGGCATCGCCAACGGCGCCTGGGGCACGCTTGGCGCGGTTTATGGCGCCCGCATCGGCATCTCCACCGCCGAGATCGCCTTGATGATGAGCCTGGTGGTGGTTGCCGGTGCCGCCATGCAGCTTCCGGCCGGGCGCCTGTCCGACAAGACCGACCGGCGTTTCGTGCTGGCCGGTGCCGCTTTCGGCGGTGCGCTGGTTGCGGTTCTCATCTTCCTGTTCGAGCCGCGCTCCGCCAGCTTCGTCATCGTGCTGACTGCCGCCTACGGCGCTTTCGCCTATACGCTCTATTCGATCGCCGTGGCGCATGCCAACGACCACGCCAGTGCCGAGGATTTCGTCAAGGTCTCGGGCGGCCTGCTGCTGCTCTATGGTTTCGGCACCATGATCGGCCCCTTGCTGGCGGCGGCGCTGATGGGCTGGATGCGACCGGAGGGCCTGTTCCTGGCCACCGCCTTCGCGCATTTGTCTCTGGCCGGCTACACCCTGCTGCGCATCAGCCGCCGCGCTCCGGTGCCGATCGAGGATCGCGACGCCTTCAAGACGCAACCGGCGGACCGCTCCGTGACCCCGGAAGCATTGCGGCTCGATCCAAGAAGAAAAGCAGAAGCAAGCAGTTGAGATTTGAAAAACTTTGCCTCACAAATGAGGCATGATGTTTTCCGACGCCTTCATGGCGATCGCCGACCCTAATCGGCGCCATCTTCTGGAAGAACTTCGACGCGGTCCGAAGACCGTCAACGAATTGGCGGCCGGGCTACCAGTCTCGCGCCCGGCCGTATCACAGCATCTGAAAGTGTTGCTCGACGCCGGACTGGTCAACGCCAAGGCTGAAGGCACACGGCGTGTCTATACGGTAAGCAACGCCGGTTTCCTGAAGCTCAACATCTGGCTCGATCAGTTCTGGGAAGCCTGATCCACATCGCCTGATCAGCAAAGCCATCACGATGATCAGGCTTGCGCCAGGAAGGCACCGAGCGCGTCGAGCAATTCGCCCGTTCCATGCTCGCGCGGGGCTGACGTGTCGTGGCCGTCGAGGAAGGCGCCCTGCTCCGTCATCACAAGCCGCGTGCCCCCGCTTTCCGCGACAAGCTCGATCGTCGCCAGCGACACCGAGACGCGGGTTTCGCCGAACAACAGCTCGTAGCTGTAGACGATGCGCCGGTCGGGTACGATGTCCTGATAGACCGCATTGAAGAAATGCATCTGCCCATCGCTCGGGCAGCCGGCATTGACCTCCTTGCCGCCGACGCGGAAGTCCATTTCGTGGCGGCTGGGCGTCGGGTCGTGGGGATCGACGAACCAGCGCCGCTTGGCGTCCGGATCGCTGAACGCCGAAAAGACTTTCGCTGGCGCCACCGGGTAGCTCAGCTCGACGACAAAGGTGGAATGGACAACGGATCGTTCGGTCATGGAGCGGGTCCTCGTTGATCAACTCGACTGGTTCTGTGGAATGAAGACACCGTCACGATAGGCAGCGCCGAAATAGACCTCCACGCTGCGCGGGCGGTCGCCGCGAAACGAGTGTCCGGCCAGCACCGGGCGAAATAGGTCGCGCGGTCGATGGCATCGTCATAGGGGCTGGTGAACGTGAAGTCGTCCGCCAGCACCGTCTCGGCGACATCACGCTCATTTGCCTGGCAGGCGGCAAAATAAAAGCGGATCAATTCCGCTCTGCTTTTGGCGGACATGGCCATTCCCCCTTCAGCTTTCGTCCTTGGTTTCCGCGAGGAAATCGCCGAGCCGATCCAACCGGCGCTCCCAGGAGAGGCGACGCTCATTGATCCAGTGCTCTGCCGCTCTCAGCGCCTTGGGCTCGATCTGGCAGGTGCGTACCCGTCCAACCTTCTGCGTGCGCACCAGGCCGCTCGCCTCCAGGAGGTTAAGGTGCTGGACGACCGCTGACATCGACATCGCCAGCGGCTCGGCCAGTTGGCTGACCGATGCGGGGCCGCGCGACAGCCGGTCGACCATCTGCCGCCGCGCCGGATCGGCGAGCGCCTGGAACATCAGGTCGAGCTGGGCGGGATCGTGCAGCATCGCGGTCAGCCATTGTTGTAGGGAAAGAGCTTGAAGTAGGGCTGCGCCTCCTCGATCACCCTGCTGAAGGCGGGACGCTGCAGCAGGCGGTCATGGTAGCGCTTCACGGCCGGATATTTGTCGCCGAAAGGCTCCACCTTGTTGGCATAGAAAAGCGCGGGAGAGGCCGCGCAATCGGCCATTGTGAAGGCGTCGCCCACCGCCCATTTCTTCGACTGCATCTCATCTTCGATAATGGCATAGGAAGTGCGCAGTTGCCCTCGCGCTTGCTCGACGCCGAAGGGATCGCTCTTGTCCTGCGGCCGCAACCGGTCGCCGACGATCTTCTGCATAGGCTCCTGCACATAGAAATCGTAGAAGCGGTCGGCCTGGCGGACGGTCAGCGCCATGTCGATGGCGGCCGGAACGAGCTCGACCGGCCCCGAATAGTGCGCGGCCAGATATTCGACGACAATGGTGGATTCCAGCACCGTGCGGTCGCGCGCATCGTCGCGCAGCGCCGGCATCTTGCCGGTCGGCGATATCTTCAGGAAGGCCCCGCGCGATTGTTCATCGCCGAGATCGACGATGACCGGCACGAAAGGCGTTGCGTTCTCATAGAGCGCGATCAGCGGCTTCCAGCAGAAAGAGGCCAGGGGATGGAAATGCAGCGTCAGGGACATTCTTTGCTCGTCTGTTTCTGGTTCATCGGTGGCCGGCCGGCGCGTTCGCGGGATCAACACTGAAGCATTTACTTAACTATTGCGGCGAACTTCACTCGTCAAGACCTGCCGTCGCCTCGGTTGGCCCGGACGTGGGCGACGATTGCCGCCAATATCGTCGTCCAGTCGTCCGGATGCAGCTCATGGCCGCCGCCTTCGACACGAAGGAGTTTCGCACCGGCGACCCACCCTGCCAGCGCCTCGCCATGCTCGATCGGAAAGATCGGATCCGCCGTGCCGTGGATGACAAGCAACGGCGCCCTCATCTCGTGCAGCCAGCCATTCCATCGGTCGGTGCCCTTGAGCAGGAAATGATTGGTTGCGCTCAGGAATCCGCCGGACCTGATATAATCCTGTTCGATGAATGCGCGCATCCGGGCCGCGTCGAAGGGATGCGCGGTGCTGGCGATCGCCCTGGTATCCCTGACCATGAAGTCGATCACCTGGCGGCGGTCCGACCAATCGACATCGGCGCCCTCGGCCGAATGCTCGGTATAGGCATCGCTCGGTCGCGGCAGATGCGAGCTGTCCATCCCCATCGGCGAGCTGCTGATCGCGGTCAGCGACGCAACGCGGGAGGGATGCTTGAGCGCCACGAGCTGCGCGATCATACCGCCCATCGACATGCCGGCGACATGGGCCTCGCCGATGCCGTGGCTGTCGAGCACACCAATCGCATCGCCCGCCATGTCGTCGAATGTGTAAGGCGGCGCGCCCGGCGGATATTTGGTCGAGCGGCCGGTATCGCGATTGTCATAGCGGATCACGTGGAGCCCGGCACCCGCCAGCTTCCGGCAAAAGGCCTCCGGCCACCACAGCATCGAGGCCATCGCGCCCATGATCAGGAGCAGCGCGGGATTTTCACGCTCGCCGAAGGCTTCCGATACGATCTCGGGGCGATCGATCGCAGTCATTTAGATCCTCCCATACTGATTGCATTTTGAAATCAGTTGCACGATAATAAAACTGATACGATAATGCAACTGGTTTTGCGGAGAGAATCGAATGAGCCTCGATCGCCGGTCCGGCTGCCCGATCAACCTGTCGCTGGAAGTGTTCGGCGACCGCTGGAGCCTGATCATCCTTCGCGACATGATTTTCGGCGGCAGGCGCCATTTTCGCGAACTGCTCAATGGATCGATGGAAGGCATTGCCTCCAACATCCTCGCCGACCGGCTGAAGCGGCTGATGGAGCTTGGCATGCTGACCAAGGCCGACGACCCCAGTCACAAGCAGAAGGCGATCTACAGCCTGACCGAGATGGCCATCACGCTGGTGCCGATCCTGGCCCATCTCGGCGCCTGGGGCCGGGTCTGGCTGCCGACCAGCGATGAACTCTCGATCCGCGCCGAACTTCTGGAAAAGGGCGGACCGCCAATGTGGGAGAAATTCATGGGCGAACTGCGTCACGAGCATCTCGGCACGCCGCTCGACACACCGTCCGGCCCCTCTGTCCGCGCGACGCTGCGGGCCGCCTATGAAGCCGTGGTCGCCAGCAAGACTCTCAGCGCCGGCCCTACCACGTGACCAACTATTTTCCCCGCTGAGAGGCCGGCTCTGCTACAAGTGTGGAAAATCACACGTGACGGGATTGGATAAGGCTCTTGGTTGAGAACTCTAGGGATACTGCCCGCGCGCGCGCCGATCTGCGCTTCAAGAAGCAGGAAGAGGCGGCGACAGTCCGCCAGAAAGCGATGGCGGAATACGCCGCGGAGAGCGACGCGCGCAAGGCCAAGACCGACAAGCTGAGGGCGCTGCGGCTCGCCAAGGAAGCCGAGGATCTTGCCAACGCGCCGGCAGTGCCCGCCAAGAAGCCCGCACGCGCCAAGAAAAAGTAACACGCACTTCCCGGCTGCCTAGCCAATGGCCTTGAGCCAGTGGCCCTCGACTGCATTGAGATCACAGCATCGGCGCGATCCAGATAGGGCAGTCCTTCATCCCGCCTTCTCGCAAGAAGCATTTTCAACCCAAACCGGGATTGCTTCGTCCGGCCGGTCGCCGATGATTGTCCATTTCAAACAGGAGACTGCCATGACCGCGCTGCCGCTCGAAAAGGCCATCGAGATCATCGACGCCGCCTTCACCAAGGGCGCCGACCTCAAGCTCAAACCGCTGGGCGTCTCCGTGCTCGATGCCGGAGGACACCTGGTCGCCTTCCAGCGCCAGGACGGCGCCTCGTTCCTGCGCCCGCAGATGTCGGCCGGCAAGGCCTATGGCGCGTTGGCCATCGGCATGGGGTCGCGCCGTGTCGAGGCTTTCGCCAAGGAGCGCCCGCATCTCATCGCTGGCATCTCCGACGTGTCGGGCGGACGCGTGCTGCCGGTGGTCGGCGGCGTCCTGATCCGCGACAAGGCCGGCGCCATCCTTGGCGCCGTCGGTATTTCCGGCGACACATCCGACAATGACGAGGCAGCCGCCATCGCTGGCATCGAGGCCGCCGGCTTCACCGCCGATCCGGGCTGAGCCTCAATTCAAATTGATGTCCCGGCTGGCTGATCGCATCGAAACCGCGAATCCGGCCAGCACATCGAACAGCGCGATGATCATCAGCGTGAAGAAGATCGAGTGCGCGGCGCCCTTGACCAGCAGGAACTCGACCAGGAAGGCGACGAAGACCAGCGTCGAGAGAAGATGGTCCATGATCGAGGCGGTGGTCGTGCGCGTCGACTTCACCATTTCGAGGAACAGGAAGATCAGCCCGATCAGCACCATCAGATCGCCGAGCGTCATCGAGAATACCCCGCCCGACATCATGCGGAATGAGAAGACATCGCTCGCCCACGGATCGTCACCGCCGCCGAATATCCCGAGCAGGCCGAGATTGTAGAGCACGAAAGGCACGATCAAAAGCGGGACGGCACCGAACATCTGGCGTCTCCATATGGGGGCACCTTCTGTAGAATGCGCCACAGGCACGCCGTCAAGATTTTTCGTGCGCGGCCGCAAACACGGTCGAAGACCGGATGCAACAACCATGTCAGCCGGTTGCCCGGCTGACATGGGAGCAGCCGACAGAGGCCTCAGCGCCTGAAGTAGCCGGCGCGCACGGCGGCACCGATGACATTGAGGATGACATGGCCCGCCGTCATCGAGGTGATCTCGTTGATATCGCGCGCCGGCGCGATCTCGACGATATCCATGCCAACCAGCCGCCCAACGCAAAAAGACCGGCCAGAGGCCGGTCTTTCGCAACTCAAACCTTAAAAAGCTGGTCTCAGCTTTCCTTGGGCGTCAGCACCTGGCGACCGCGATACATGCCGGTCTTCAGGTCGATGTGATGCGGGCGGCGCATTTCGCCGGAATTCTTGTCCTCGACATAGGTCGGGGCCTTGAGGGCGTCGGCCGAGCGGCGCATGCCGCGCTTGGACGGAGAGGTTTTGCGTTTCGGAACGGCCATGGATATGCTCCACTACATGGTCAAAAGCCCCGCCCGCCCTCGTGAAAGGGCCATGTCGGGGCCTAAATCTGAGAAAGTCGGGTGCCTATACACGCCTGACATCGTTTTGGCCAGCACTGCGGCGAATTTTTTTGAGTCGGCTACTCGAGACAGCCGACATAGGCGCCGGAACGGCCGGCACGCCGCTCGATCAGATTGGCGAGTCTCCGAAGGCCCGGCCCCGGCTTTGCCGGATTGCGGGCGATCGGATTGGGCAAGGTGACGGCCAGCAGCGCCGCCTGCCGTCTGGACAACTGCTTTGCCGGAATGCCGAAATGATGCTGCGCCGCCGCCTCGATTCCATAGATGCCCGGCCCCCATTCGGCGATGTTGAGATAGATTTCCATGATGCGCCGTTTCGACATCACGGCGTCGAAATAGACGGCCAGCGGCAGTTCGACGACCTTGCGCACCGAGCCCAGCGGCCGCGACCACAGGAACAGGTTCTTCACCGTCTGCATGGTGATGGTCGAGGCGCCGCGCGTGGCCTCGCCTGCCAGCGCATCGTCCACGACCCCCTTGAGTTCGCCGAGATCGACGCCGCGGTGGAAGCAGAACTGCCCGTCCTCCGACATGATGACGGAATGGGCCAGCACCGGCGCCACATCGTCGATCGACACCCAGCGCCTGTCATAGCCGGAGAACGTCGCCAAATCCTTCAGCATCAATGTCGAGACCGGGTGCACGAAGGAGGGCAGATAGAGGAAGGTCAGCACCACCGGGATAAGCGCCAGCACCACGGCCACGACGATGCCTCGCCGGACCCAGCGCCTGAGACCGCGGCGGTTTATGCCGCGCGATCTCGTCGCCATGTCCAGCTTTTCGGTTTCATGATCGACGATCGGTTCCGCCAAGCCGCCCAACCCATGCTGTCGAGCGCGCTGCGAACTTGCTTCTGTCAGTCATGCGCGGCATTTTCGAGAACCGGAGCGCACCGTACGGTCGCGTACGTGAGCACCGGAAGCGCGGGAAACGCCGTCAGATGACCGCAGGATCGGAGTTTCCCAACGGGCTCTTACCGCTCCGGCATAATGGCGCTTGGCTTCTTGCGCAACGTCTGAGTGTCGGCTACCGCTCCGGGCCATGGCGAATGATGACGAAATGGCGTTTGAAATGGCGCTCATCAGGCGGGCAGCCGCCGTCGAGGTGCTGCTGCGGCGGTTGCTCGACGACCGACCGCTTTCGGGCGAGATCACGCGGCCCGATCGCCTGATGGCGGCGATGCGCCACGGCGTGCTGAACGGTGGCAAGCGCCTGCGCCCGTTTCTGGTCATGGAAAGCGCCGCCCTGTTTTCCGCCGATGGCGAAGCGGCGCTGCGCGTCGCGGCGGCCCTCGAATGCGTGCACTGCTACTCGCTGATCCATGACGACCTTCCGGCGATGGACGACGATGACCTGCGCCGCGGCCAGCCGACCGTGCACAAGGCGTTCGACGAAGCGACAGCCATCCTGGCCGGCGATGCCTTGCTGACACTGGCCTTCGACATCCTGGCCGGCGAGGCGACCGTGCTGCCGGCCGAACGTCGGGTGGCGTTGGTGCTGGCGCTTGCCCGAGCCGCCGGTGCCGGCGGCATGGTCGGCGGCCAGATCCTTGACCTCGAAGCCGAGCGCATCCCGCCCGACGAAACCGGCATCATACGGCTGCAAGCGATGAAGACCGGGGCGCTGATCCGCTTCGCCTGCGAGGCGGGTGCCATCGTTGCCGGCGCTCCGGCGGAAGACCGTGAGCGGCTGGCCGAATTCGGCTCGGCCATCGGGCTCGCCTTCCAGCTTGCCGACGACCTGCTCGATCTGACCGCCGACGTCAAGCAGATGGGCAAAGCGACCGGCAAGGACGCCGCCGCCGGCAAGGGAACGCTGGTGGCCCTGCACGGCGCCAACTGGGCGCGCGGCCAGCTGCACGGCCTTGTCGGCCAGGCGCACGCACTGCTCGAACCCTATGGCGACAAGGCGGCCCTGCTGAAGGAAGCCGCGACCTTCGTGGCAACGCGCAACAGCTGACGGCGAGCCCTGTGCTCGTGGTACATGGCAAGAGGCAAAAGGGAGATCAGCTTCGATGTCATCAAGTCTGTTCGATCTCAGCGGACGCCGGGCGCTTGTCACCGGCTCCTCGCAGGGCATTGGGTTCGCCTTGGCCAAGGGCCTGGCGCAAGCCGGCGCCGGTCTGATCCTCAACGGTCGTGATGCTGAAAAGCTTGGCGCCGCGGCGTCACAGATTCCCGGCGCGGAAACGCTCGCCTTCGACGCGACCGATCATGAGGCGGTCCGCTCGGCGATCGACAATTTCGAGCTGTCCGGCGGTCCGATCGACATATTGGTCAACAATGCCGGCATGCAGTTCCGCACGCCGCTCGAGGACTTTCCCGCCGATGCGTTCGAGCGCCTGCTGCAGACCAATGTCGCCAGCGTCTTCCATGTCGGTCAGGCAGTCGCGCGCCATATGATCAGGCGGGGCCGCGGCAAGATCATCAACATCGCCTCCGTGCAGACCGCACTTGCCCGCCCCGGCATCGCACCCTACACGGCAACGAAGGGCGCGGTCGGCAACCTGACCAAGGGCATGGCGACCGACTGGGCCAGACACGGCCTGCAATGCAATGCCATTGCGCCCGGCTATTTCGATACGCCGCTCAACGCGGCCCTCGTCGCCGATCCAGCCTTCAGCGCCTGGCTCGAAAAGCGCACGCCGGCCGGCCGCTGGGGCAAGGTGGAGGAGTTGGTCGGGGCCTGCGTGTTCCTGGCCTCCGATGCCTCGTCCTTCGTCAACGGTCATATCCTTTATGTCGACGGCGGCATCACCGCATCGATCTGATTCGCGGCGCCGCCGCACGGGACGAGCAATCGCGCCGAGCGCGCGAACGAAATCTTAATGTAAATGAAGCGTAATCCCGATCATTAGAATAATGCGTATGTGTTGGGGTTGCGCATGCCGGAATATTCTTCCTTCATCCGGTTTGTCCGGATTCGTTATCTTTCAGGATTGCTGATTTTCGCGCTGGCTTCCACGGCCATCATGGTTGCGCTCGACCGTGTCAATTCCTTTCGTCATGACGTCGATGCGCTGAGCAGCAATCTCGTCGTCTTCACCCGCGACCTGCGCAACGCGACCAGCTTCGCCGAAACCACCGGCTCCGCCTGGCGCAACGAAACGCGCGATGCGCTGACTGCTTCGGCGCGCGCCCATTCCGAACGCCTGACCAGCGAGATCGGCACACTGACCGCCCAGCTCGCCGCGGTACATCAGCGCCTGTCGGCCAAGACCATCGACGAACTCGAAGCCTCCTCGGTCAACGGCGACCTGTTCTGGTCGCCGCGCGACATGGTGCGCAACCTCAACCTGATGTCGGTGGCGCAGAAGGCGGATGAATGGAGCTACCGGGAAATCCGCAACCAGAACGACCTGTTTGTCCAACCGATGCTGGTGCGGGTCCGCACCGCATTGGATGAGGAGCGTCATTTGGCCGACGCGTCCAGCGACCGGCTGCTTTTATGGGCGAGTGGGCTGTTGTTCGGCGTCCTGGCCATCGTCGCCTTCTGGATCTTCCGGCCGATGGAACAGGCGATCCGCCGCGCCTTTGCCCAATCGGCCGAATCCCTGTTCAAGGCCGAGGCCGCCGACCGCGCCAAATCCGAATTCCTGGCCAATATGAGCCACGAGATCCGCACGCCGATGAATGGCGTGCTCGGCATGGCCGAACTGCTAGCCAAGACCGAATTGACCCCACGCCAGAAGACCTTCACCGACGTTATCGTCAAATCCGGCAATGCGCTGCTCACCATCATCAACGACATCCTCGATTTCTCCAAGATCAATGCCGGACAGTTGACGCTGGCCCCCGCCCCGTTCCGTCTCTCCGAAGCGGTCGAGGATGTCGCGACACTGGTCTCGGCGCGCGTCGCCGAGAAGAACCTCGAGCTGATCGTGCGCGTCGACCCGCGCCTGCCGGCCTATGTCGTCGGCGACGCCGGCCGCTTCCGCCAGATCGTCACCAATCTGGTCGGCAACGCGGTGAAGTTCACCGAAAAGGGCCATGTGCTGATCGATGTCGGCGGCGAAACCGTCAACGATGTCGTCCAGCTCAAGCTGCGCGTGGAGGACACCGGCATCGGCATCCCGGCCGAGAAACTGCAGAACGTGTTCGAGAAATTCGCCCAGGTCGATGGCTCTTCGACCCGCCGTCACGAAGGCACCGGCCTTGGGCTTGCCATCGCCGCCCGCCTCGTCGACCTGATGGCCGGCAAGATCGGCGTCGAGAGCGAGATCGGGCGCGGCTCCGTCTTCTGGTTCGCGGTGCCGCTGCCCGTGCACCATGCCGAGGCGCGCGACGCGATCGTGCCGGTCGATGTCACCGGCGCGCGTGTGCTGGTCATCGACGACAATCCGGTCAACCGCGAGATCCTGCTCGAGCAGCTCAGAAGCTGGAGCTTTGACTGCGCCGCCGCTGAAAGCGGCGCCGTGGGGCTGGCCTTCCTCGATCGCGCCTGCCAGTTGGGCGCCAGCGTCGACTGCATCATCCTCGACTACCAGATGCCCGGCATGAACGGCGCCGATGTCGCCCGGGCCATCGCCGCCGACAGCCGGCTGTCGGCCATCCCGATCGTCATCCTGACCTCGGTCGACCAGGTCGATTTCGGCAAGATGATCATCGACTTCGGCATTGCCGCGCACCTGACCAAGCCGGCGCGCTCGGCGGTGCTGCTCGGCACGGTCATTTCGGTCATCCAGAAGGCCCGCTCGCAGGTCGGCAAGGCGCAATTCGTTCGCGAGCCGATCCAGCCACCGCCGGCGGCCCCGCCTGCCTTCACGGTCATCCGGGGGCCAGCCGTGCCGGTCGTGACAGCGCCGGAATCGACCGTCACGCCGAACGGCCCGATAGACATCCTCATTGCCGAGGACAATGACGTGAACCAGCTGGTGTTCGGCCAGATCCTCAACGGGCTGGGCCTGAGCTACCGCATCGCCGGTAACGGCCGCACGGCGGTCGAGATGTACCGGTCGCTGCACCCGAAGCTGATTCTAATGGATGTCTCGATGCCCGAGATGAACGGTTACGAGGCGACCCGCGCCATCCGCGCGATCGAGGCTTCGTCGGGCGGCCGCATCCCGATCATCGGCGTCACCGCGCATGCGCTGAAAGGCGATCGCGACAAGTGCATCGAGGCCGGCATGGATGACTATTTGCCCAAGCCGGTCTCGCCCGATCGCCTCGGCGCCAAGATCGGCACATGGCTCAGTGAAACAGTGGTGGCCAAGACGGCGTGATCCGCATCATTGCGTGATGCCAGATGCGTCCGAATGGAAGCGGCGCATCCAGTCCAGGCTTGTCTCGTCGGCGAGCTTTGCGACACCTGGCCGGATATCTTCGCCGTCACGCGGCTGAACTCCAAGGGCTTCGCAGATACCGAGCACTGTGGCGGCCGGATCGGCGGAAAGGCTCTCATAGCCAACCCGTAGCGGGATGACACCTTGCGCCGCGAACCATGTGTTCCAGGCCGCGTCATACGCCTCCAACTCGGTGAGCTCAGCCTTGATGCGCTGAAAGTCATACTGGGGTTGCCCCGGAGGCCCGACCCTCTCGATCTCGGTCCCATCGGGAGCGACATGCCAAAGCCCGGTTTGCCGTGCCTTCACCAGGGAGACAGCCTGCGCGAGCTTGTCCTCGCGCGACAAATGTATGTAGAGAATACGGCCAAAGGCCATTTCGAAATGCGCTTTGTCCGATGCATGCCCGGGGAAAATCTGGTCGAGTATAGCTGAAAGCTCGTCCAGGTTTTCGCGCATCAGGCGCAGGCCGAAGACATCCGTCCCGCCCTTGCCGGCCCCGCCCTTGCCGGCAATGATCGCCGCATTGAGATAGGCAACGTTGAATTCGATCTCGCCGATCGTGTCGCGGCCGGGCAGTTTCCAATCCTCGGCCCACTCCGACACGTCCTGCCGCCGATAAAAGGAGTGAGGATCGCCGGCCGTCCCGGTGGCTGCCAGGAGCTTGCACAGCAACGTGCTGCCGGTTCTCGGCGTTCCGCAGATAATGTATGCGTCGAACATCCCGCTGCCCTTGTCGTTCATCGCAGGCAGGGCAAACCCGGCCAGTCCACGTCCCTATAGGCGAAATTGTTGGCTGATGCGAAGGGCGCATTCCAGCGGGGTGAGCAGGCTGGTGTCGAGTTCGATAATTCGACCACCTGCTGGCCGGAAATCAATGTGGGATTCGGCCGCTAAAGTGTCATTACCGGTTGCGCACCACCACGCAGGCGCCGCCGACACTCTGCAATTTCTGGCAGATGACATTGGCGGCGGCGCGGTCGTCCACCCCGATCCTGACGGCGTAGATGCCGCGCCGGCCCATCGGCGTGCGCACCCGGCTGACCACCGGATCATGGCTGGCGAGCAGGGCCGGAAACCGGCTTCTCACGCGCAGCCACTGGTTGATCGCGGCGCCGCGGCGAAAATTGCCGGCAACCTGGATGCCCCATGGTTTGACGTTGATCGAGGCCATCGCCACGGTCTGCGACATGATCACCGGCAGCTTGCGGCAGGCGACGGCAAAATCCGTCTTGGCGTCGAGCGGTTCGACCTTTCCGGCATAGGAACGGTCGGAGAACTTGTCGACCGCTTCGCCCATGATGTCGAAGACATAGCCCTCGGTCTCCATCGGCAGGAAGCCGCCCGAAGCCAACCAGCGCGACACCCGGTTTTCGCCGGCATTGTAAGCGGCGGCGGCGAGGCCAAGATTGCCATAGCTGGTTTTCATTTCAGCCAGGTACTTCGCCGACGCCGGGATCGCCTGGTTGATGTCGAAGGAATTTTCGAGCCCCCGCATCTTGGCCGTGCCCGGCATGAACTGGGCAATGCCCTCGGCGCCGACCGGGCTGACGGCGTTGGGGTCGAAACGGCTCTCCTTCCAGATCAGCCGGGCGAAGAAATCCCTGGGCAAGCCGTTCTGGTCGGCATAGGCCTGGATCAGATTGCAGACCTTGTCGATCAGCCTCTGCTTGGCCGATTGCGGCGGATCGGCCTGAACGAGTGCCGGCCAGCCCAGCGCGCACAACAGGATCAGCGTCGCCCAGGGGAAACGCCGCCGCATTGGACTTACTCTGCCGCGGCCTTGCCGCCGCGCCCGAACCTCTGCTCGATATAGTCGGCGACCATTTTCTCGAAATCCGCAGCGATCGAAGGCCCGCGCAGCGTTGCCGCCTTCTTGCCGTCCACGAAGACGGGCGCCGTCGGCGTCTCGCCGGTGCCGGGTAGCGAAATGCCGATATCGGCGTGCTTGGATTCGCCCGGCCCGTTGACGATGCAGCCCATCACGGCGACCTTGAGGTTCTCGACGCCGGGATATCTTTCGCGCCACACCGGCATGTTTTTGCGCAGGTCCGCCTGGATGTTCTGCGCCAATTCCTGGAACACGGTGGAAGTCGTGCGGCCGCAGCCGGGGCAAGCCGCGACAATCGGCACGAACTGCCGGAAACCCATCGTCTGCAGCAATTCCTGCGACACCTGCACCTCGCGCGTGCGGTCGCCATTCGGCTCCGGCGTCAGCGAGATGCGGATGGTGTCGCCGATGCCTTGCTGCAAAAGGATGCCCATGGCGGCCGAGGAGGCGACGATGCCTTTCGAGCCCATGCCGGCTTCGGTGAGGCCGAGATGCAGCGCGTGGTTGGAGCGGGTGGCGAGTTCCGTATAGACGGCGATCAAATCCTGCACGCCGCTGACCTTGGCCGACAGGATGATCTTGTCGCGGCCAAGGCCGATCTCCTCCGCCATCTCGGCCGACAGGATCGCCGACTGCACGATCGCCTCACGCGTCACTTCCTGCGCCGTCAGCGGAAAGCCCTTGTCCTGGTTGTCGTCCATCAACCGGGTCAACAGCTCCTGGTCGAGCGAACCCCAGTTGACGCCGATGCGCACGGGCTTGTCATGCTTGATCGCCATTTCGACGATCGCCGCGAACTGCCGGTCCTTCTTGTCCTTGAAGCCGACATTGCCCGGATTGATGCGGTATTTGGCCAGCGCTTCGGCGCAGGCCGGATGAGCGGCCAGGAGCTTGTGGCCGATATAGTGGAAATCGCCGACCAGCGGCACGTCGATGCCGAGCCTCTGAAGCCGCTCATGGATGCGCGGCACGGCGGCGGCGCTCTCGTCGCGGTCGACGGTGATGCGCACGATCTCGGAGCCGGCGCGGTGCAGCGCCGCCACCTGCGCCACCGTCTGGTCGATGTCGGCGGTGTCGGTGTTGGTCATCGACTGCACGACCACGGGGGCGCCGCCGCCGACGACCACGCCGCCGACGTCGACGCCGACCGAGGTGCGGCGGGGAAAGGGAAAGGAAAAATATCCCGTCATGCCGGCAGCCTTTTGTCTCTGGAGCGCTACGCGTCTCTCTGAAGCCCCGTGCGTCCGCTTGGACGCACAAGCACTCCCGGGGGCCGATGCGCTGAAGTCCGGGCATGAGGTGGAGGAGCAAAGACGGCTTGTCAATGGCGACAGGTCGCCACTGGCAGCATTTGATCCCGCGGAGGACCTAAAAAGGATGCATGGCCCGTTGGCGGGCAAGACCCACAACAGGACTGAAAGGATATTAGCTGCGGCCTGCGGCGTGGAAATCAAAGCCAACCGCACCGGCGGCGATTGCCGCCGGTAAGCAAGACCGCGAGAGGTGAGCGGCTATATCAGGTGAGGGTCAATGCGTGGTCGGCTGCGCCCTCAGTTTCTCAATCGCATCCTTGATTGCCAGCTTGCGTCGCTTGAGATTCACGATTTCGAGGTCGTCCACCGACGGGTGGTTCATCGCGTCATCGATTTCACGTTCGATGTCGCCGTGTTTCCGCTGCAACTCATCAAGATGGGATGCAAGAGACATGATTGGTTCTCCCTTTCATGGTTTCCTCGATTGCAGCCGCCAAAGGCACGTCCACCGCAGGTCGTTTCTGTGACGGCACAATGACACTGTGCCACCTTCCGCCGGGGATGTCGAATGCTGCTTGGTAGCATTCCACGACAATGTGAAATGTGATATGGGCTGCGCGCCAGTGGCAGAAATTGCCGCCCCCGCCCAATCACGCCCCAGTTTTGGGCGCCGCAGACGTGCAGACGGTAAAGAATGTCCGATCAGGAACAGGCCGATATTCGCCTCGAATTTTCCCGGCTGAAGCAGGAACACGCCGATTTCGACGCGGCGATCAACGCGATGATCGCCATGAGCTGCGACCCGCTGCAGATCCAGCGCATGAAAAAAAAGAAGCTGGCGCTGAAAGACCGGCTGATGAAGCTGGAAGACAAGATCATTCCCGACATCATCGCTTGAGGCGCGTTCGCCTATCCTGCGATCGAGAGCCTGGCCGCGCGGTCGCGCAGCAGGCCGATGAGGCTGCCGGTCCGCTCCTGCGACGTATCGATGGGGACCACCAGGCACATCGTCGCCTCGACCTTGCCTGGCGCTGAAAAGACCGGCACGGCAAGACATTTGGTGTAGGCATCGACCAGACCCGAGGTCACGCAGTAGCCGGTGACGCGCGCCTTGGCGATATCGGCGATAAAATCGTCGAGCCGCAACTTGCGGCCGTCGGGCAGCACGAGATCGTCGTCCGATACCATGCTTTCGATCGCGGCCCTCTCCAGCCCCGCCAGAAGCAGCCGGCCGGACGCGGTCCAGGGGAGCGGTATCTGCAGGCCGGTGGCCGAGCTGATGCGGAACGGCCTGGTGCCCGGGCTTGAGTGGACGATTGTGTAGCGGCCGCTCTGCAGCATGCACAATTCCGAGGTCTCGCCCGTCTCGCGCGACAGATTGTCGACCTCCTGGCGCCCGCGCCGCAACAGGTCGTTGCCGCGCACATAATCCATTCCATAGAGATAGAGCTTCTTGCCGAAATAAACGCGGTTGCCATCGCCGGCCATTTCCAGCAGGCCGGCATCGACCAGCGATCGCACCAGCGTGTAGGTCGTCGAGCGGGGTGCGTTCACCCCCTTGGCAAGATCGCCGATGCCGATCGCCCTTTGCGTCGTGTGCAGAAACTCCAGAATCTCGAGCACCCGGTTGAGGCCCTTTTCACGGGAGCCCGAGATCTTCTCGCTGTCTGAAACAGCCAAGGCATTGCCATCTTGCATTGTCGATTCCTGGTGTTAGTATCTGTCTTGTACAGGATACATGCGTCCCTTGTAAGAGACAATCGGAATGATCACTGTCGCGTGTATGACCTGTGCGTAGGGAACACAACACGAAGGGAGGTCGCCGTGAACGACACATCCGGAAGACGTGATTTTCTGAAATTGGGAATGGCGGGACTTGCGACGGCCGGCGTGCTGGCAACCGTCGATGCCCAGAAGGCCGCCGCCCAGGCCGCGTCCGAAAGCCTGCTGCGCACCGTGCTCGACCGCGGCAAGCTGATCGTCGGCACCGGCAGCACCAACGCGCCCTGGCATTTCGAGAACGACGCCGGCGAACTGGTCGGCATGGACATCACCATGGGGCGGATTCTGGCCAAGGGGCTTTTCGACGACCCGACCAAGGTCGAGTTCGTCATGCAGGATCCGGCGCAGCGCATTCCCAACGTCACCACCAACAAGGTGGATATCACCATCCAGTTCATGACGATGACGGCGCAGCGCTCGCAGCTGATCAATTTCACCAGGCCGTACTATGTCGAAGGCGTTGCGCTGCTGACGCTTCCTACCGCCGAGAACAAGACCTTCGACAAGCTGCTTGCCGGCGGTTCGGCGACGCGCATTTCCATCCTGCAGAATGTCGACGCGGAGTCCTCCGTCCATTTCGCCTTGCCGCAGGCGCAGGTGATGCAGATCGACACCCAGGCCAACGTGCTGCAGGCGCTGGAATCCAAACGGGTCGACGCCGCCGCGGTCGATCTCTCCACCGTGCGCTGGCTAGCCTCGCGCAATCCGGACAAATATTTCGATGCCGGCAAGAGCTGGTATTCGATGCTCTATGGCGCCGCGGTCCGGCAAGGCGATCTGGACTGGCTGACCTTCGTTGACCAGACCTTCACCATCGCCATGTTCGGCCATGAGACGGCGCTATATGACGCCGCCTTCAAGCAGTATTTCGGCCAGGAGCCGCCGCCGCGCCACCCCGGCTTCCCGGTCATCTGATCCAGCAGGCGGAAGGGGCGGCATTCGGCACCCTTTCCGCCTGGCTTCTTCCGATGTCCTTCACACCGAGGCGGACGCATGGGCTATGCCCTCAACTTCAACCTGATCTGGCGGCACTTCGACAAGCTGTGGGGCGGCCTGCTGCTCAGCCTCGAGCTTGCCGTGATCTCGATCGCCGTCGGCATCGTCATCGGGCTGGTGCTGGCGGTCTGGTATGTCTCGGCCGGGCGCGTCGTGCGTGCGACGATCGCCGCCTATGTCGAATTCATCCGCAACGTGCCGCTGATCCTGCTCGTCTATCTCGTCTTCTACGGCCTGCCGACCGTGGTGGATCTGGCCTACAGCGCGCCGACCTCATTTGTCTTGACGCTGTCGGTCTATAGCGGCGCCTATCTGGTCGAGGTGTTTCGCTCGGGCCTCGAGGCTGTTCCGCGCGGCCAGCTCGATGCCGGCAAGGCTATCGGCCTGACGCCCTGGCAAAGGCTGCTCCACGTGCGCCTGCCGACCATGCTGCGCATCACGCTGCCGGCGCTCTCCAACACCTTCATCTCGCTGTTCAAGGACACCTCAATCGCCTCCGTCATCTCGGTGCCGGAACTCACCTACGGCGCCCAGTGGATCAACTTCAACACTTTCCGCATCGTCGAGGTCTATCTGGTCACCACGGCAATGTATCTGGTGACCGGCTATGCGCTGCTTTTCGCGCTGAGACTCGTCGAGCGCCGGTTCAGGGCGGCGCGCTGACATGCTGAGCCAGATCCTCTACGCCCTGCCCTTCCTCGCCCAAGGCTTCGCCGTGACCCTATGGGTGTCGCTGCTGGTCGTGGTGCTCTCGCTCATCGTCGGCGTCCTGCTCGGCGTCGGCCTGGTCTATGGCCCTGCCCCGTTGCGCTGGGTGGTGCGCATCTTCTCCGACACGATCCGCGGCATTCCGATCCTGGTGCTGATGTTCTTCGTCTATTACGGCCTGCCGGCGACCGGGCTTCATCTGCCGTCCTTCTGGGCCGCCGTACTGGCGCTCACTCTGTTCAAGACCGCGCAGGTGGTGGAATATGTGCGTGGCGCCGTCGCCTCCATTCCCAAGGGCCAGTCGGAAGCGGCGATGGCCATCGGGCTGACCTTCTCCCAGCGGCTCACCTCGGTCATCTTTCCGCAGGCCTTCAGGCGCTTCCTGCCGCCCTGGATCAACGGCGTCACCGACGCGGTCAAGGGCAGTGCGCTGGTCTCGCTGCTCGGCATCACCGACCTGATGCAGGCCATCAACCAAGTCATCGGCCGCACCTATGAGGCGATGCCGCTCTATATACTGGGCGCGCTCATCTACTTCGCGGTCAATTACGCGCTTTCGCTCGCCAGCCGGCGGCTCGAGCGGCGCTTTGCCTTCATCCGGGAATAGCACCATGTCCGACGCCACAAACGCCAGTTCCGCGCTGCTCGACGTGCGCGATGTCTCCAAGGCCTTCGGCGCCGTGGAGGTTCTGCGCTCCGTCAGTCTTCAGGTGAAGCGCGGCGAGGTGGTGACGGTCATCGGCCCCTCGGGCAGCGGCAAGACCACGCTGCTGCGCTGCGTCAACTTCCTCGAAAGCTACGACAGCGGCTCCATCCGCATCGACGGCAGGGAGGTCGGCTATCGCGAGGCTGGAACACGCCAGCGCCGCAGCGAACGCGACCTTGCCGCCATGCGCGCCGAAACCGGCATGGTGTTCCAGAGCTTCAACCTGTTTCCGCACCTGACGGCGGCCGGCAACATCATGCTTGGGCTCACCAAGGTGCGCGGAAAGAGCCAGTCCGAGGCGCGCAAGGCCGCCGAACACTGGCTCGGCCGCGTCGGCCTCGCCCACAAGGCCGACAGCCTGCCGGCGGAGCTGTCCGGCGGCCAGCAGCAGCGTGTCGGCATCGCGCGCGCCGTGGCGATGGAGCCGAAGATCCTGCTGCTCGACGAGATCACCTCCGCCCTCGACCCCGAACTGGTCGGCGAGGTGCTGGCCGTGGTGCGCAGCCTTGCCGAGGACGGCATGACCATGCTGATGGTGACGCACGAAATGGCCTTTGCCCGCGACGCTTCGAGCCGCATCGTATTCATGGCCGATGGCGGCGTCAGCGCCGTCGGCCCGCCGAAGGAGATCCTCGCGGCGGAGACCAGCAACGAACGCCTCCGCACCTTCCTGGCGCGCTTCCGCGCCTCGCATTTCTGACATTGGACGGCCGACGCCGCTCATTTTGAATATCGGATGGCTGAAGCCAACCAAGGGAGCCTTCTTCCATGACGCCTTATACCCGGCTTGCCGAACTCGGCCTGACGCTGCCCGAGCCGCCGATCCCCATCGCCAATTTCGTCACCCATGCCGAGAGCGGCCGGCTGATCTTCCTGTCCGGCCAGGGGCCGCTGCGCGCCGACGGCACGCTCTGCACCGGCAAGGTCGGCGAGGATGTGAGCGTCGAGCAGGCGTATGAACATGCCCGCCTGACCGGGCTCAATCTGCTTGCGGTCATGCATGCCGCCGCCGGCGATCTCGGCCGCATCGTGCGCGTCGTCAAGCTGCTCGGCTTCGTCAACGCGACGCCGACCTTCAGCGATCACCCGAAGGTGATGAATGGTTGTTCGGACCTGTTCGCCGATGTCTTCGACAAGATCGGCGGCCACGCGCGCTCGGCGATCGGCGTCGGCTCGCTGCCTGGAAACATCACTGTCGAAATCGAGGCGGTCGTCGAGATCGCCGCCTGACCTGCCACACACGGGATCCACTCACATGAAGACCTATTCCGACACCGGCTCCAACACCACCATCCGCGAACGGCTCGGCTTGCGGCCGATCATCAATATCTCCGGCACCATGACCGCGCTCGGTGCATCGATCATCGTCCCCGAGGCGATCAGCGCCATGGCGGAAATCGCCTCGCAATGGGTGGAGATGGACGATCTGCAGCGTGCCGCGAGCACGGTCGTCGCACGCCTCACCGGCGGCGAGGCCGGCTTCATCACCGCCTGCTGCGCCAGCGGCATCACCATGGCGATCGCCGGCGCGATGACGGGTACCAGCCTGCTCGCCATCGAGCGCCTGCCTGACGACACCGGCGAGCTCAAATCGGAAGTCGTCATCCAGCTAGGCCACATCGTCAATTACGGCGCGCCGATCGACCAGTCGGTCCGCCTCGCCGGCGCCAAGGTGGTGCCTGCCGGCACGGTCAGCGTGACGCAGGACTATCACGTGCGCGAGGCGATCAACGACCGCACCGCGGCGGGCCTTTACGTCGTTGCGCATCACACGGTGCAGTACGGCATGCTCTCGCTGGAAGAGTTCTGCGAGATTTGCCACGCCAAGGGCGT
This sequence comes from Mesorhizobium sp. B2-4-15, assembly GCF_006658505.1. Taxonomy (GTDB): domain Bacteria; phylum Pseudomonadota; class Alphaproteobacteria; order Rhizobiales; family Rhizobiaceae; genus Mesorhizobium. Next base: position 167,232 of record NZ_VFUZ01000001.1, on the reverse strand, counting down.
GCCGGTGATCGTCGATGCCGCTTCCGAATACGATCTGCGCGGTTTCCTGGCACGCGGCGCCGACATCGTCATCTACAGCGGCCACAAATTCCTGAGCGGGCCGACGAGCGGCATCGTCACCGGCAGCAAGGACCTCGTGCGTGCCGCCTATCTGCAGAACCGCGGCGTCGCCCGCGCCATGAAGGTCGGCAAGGAAAGCATAGCCGGCACCATGGCGGCGCTGGAGGCCTGGGAGAAGCGCGATCACGCCGGTATCCGCCGGCGCGAGGACGCCGCGCTCACTCTCTGGAAAGGCGCTTTGCAGGGCATACCCGGCATATCAGCCGAGACCATACCCGACCCCACCGCCAATCCGCTCGACCGCCTGCAGGTTTTCGTGCGGCCGGAAAGCCGCTTCACCGCCGCCGGCCTCGCCTCGGCGCTGGCCGCTGGCTCGCCGCCGATCATCGTGCGCAACCACGAGGTCGAACGCGGCCATTTCTTCCTCGACCCCTGCAACCTTCATCCCGGCGAAGCCGACATCGTCGCCGAACGGCTACGGGCCATATTGACCGCGAAGGATCGTCCAGCCGATGCGATGAAAGCCGCCCGCAAGGATTCATCAGGCGTTTTGCGCTGGCCGGATTGACTGCCAGACACGGTCCACCGGTAGAATTCACCGGCTGCATCAGGCTGATCACGCGACTGTGAACCGGCGACGGGAATAAATTGGGGTCGCGACAAGTCTCCTCGGCATGCGCCACTGCTGGCGCTGAGGAGATCGGCATGGGCCATCATCGCGCGGACGGCGGCGAACATGGTAGCGGCTTCAGCCGCCGCCACGTGCTGGCGCGCATGAACGTCACCGCTCTTTCCTCCATGGCGCCCCGCCTTCTCGTGGCGCCCCGCTTTCTCGTGGCGCCCCGCCTTCTCGTGGCGCTTGACACTGGTGACGCAGATGAATTCACTTTCGCCACAGCAGGCGACGTTGCCTGTTTCGGCGGGTTTCGCCCGCGCAGGCAGGACGAGATCACCGTCCTTGCTTGAAAGCGCACGGCCTGTTCCTCCCGGAGTGTCGGATCATGGTGCTGCTTTGAGCGAGAGGGCCTTGGCACAACGCTTCAACGAGGTGGTGCTGCCGCATCTCGGCGACGCGCTGTCACTTGCCCGCTGGCTGACCGGCAATGCAGCCGATGCCGAGGATGTCGTGCAGGACGCCTGCATCAAGGCGCATGCCGGCATATCAGGCTATGCCGGCGGCAACGCTCGCGCCTGGCTGCTGACCATCGTGCGCAACACCTCCTACACCTGGATGTCGCGCAACCGGCCGCGCGCCATGGTGGCCGTCGGCGACCTCGGCGATCTCGACGACATGGCGGCGGCCCATGGCACCAGCCTGCCGGACGAGGACGGCCCGGAGGCGAGCCTGATCGCCAGGGCCGACACGGCCGCACTCGAGGCGGCGATCGCCGCATTGCCGCAGCCATTTCGCGAAACGCTGGTGTTGCGCGACATCAACGGCCTCAGCTATCGCGAGATATCGGCCATGCTCGACGTCCCGATGGGCACGGTGATGTCCAGGCTTGCCCGCGCTCGCGGCCTGCTTACGTCTGCACTGGGGAGAGCGCCATGACCAGCCATGACGACGGACTGCCCAATGATCCCGAAGGTATCAGACTGATGATCCACGCCCTTGTTGATGGCGAACTCGATGCCGCGGCCGCCCTTGCCGTGGAGCGCCGCATCGCCGCCGACCCCCGGCTTGCCGCCGAGCATGCCCGTATCGTTGCCTTGCGCGGCGCGGTCAGCCGTTTGCCGCGCCCCAACGTCAGCGAAGCCTTCCGGGCTCGCATCGCGGCGATCGGCATGGCGGGCACCGAACAGCAGGAGCAGGCCGAGGCGACAGAGCCGCGGCAGGGCGCGCCGTTGGCGCTGCCGGGATTGATTGCGGGCGCCGGCGCGGGCCAGAGACGAACCGCGGGGACACGTCCGTCGCGGACGCGGCCATCGCCGGGGGCACGCCGCTTCGGCTCGTTCGACTGGCGCGCACTTGCCGCGTCGATCATGATCAGCGCCGTGCTGGCCAGCGGAGCGACGCAATGGGTGATGCAGAGCGGCGTGGATGACGGCTTTGCCGCGGCGGTCGCCAGCGGCCACCGCCGCAGCCTGCTTGCCGCGAGCCCGATCGACATCGTCTCGTCCGACCGCCATACGGTCAAGCCGTGGCTCGACGCCCGCATCGGCGTGTCGCCGCCGGCGCCGGATCTTGCCCAGGACGGCTACGCGCTGATTGGTGGCCGGGTCGAGGTGATATCAGGCCGGCCGGTTCCGGCCCTGGTCTATCGCCACCGCGAGCACCTGATCACGCTGGTCGCCGAACCGCAGCAGCGCGGCAGGATCACCCAGCCCGACGACCTTTCGTCGGGTGGCTTCTCGATGGTGCAGTGGAGCGACGGCGCCTTCTCCTACTGGGCGATCTCCGACATGGAGCGGCCGGAGCTCGACGACTTCGTCGCCCGTTTCCGCAAGGCGGCGGTATGACCCAGTTTCAGGAAAACGGCCCAAACGATCCTGGTGGACGCGAGCATTCGCGCCGCCGACGGCCGCGAAGACCGGCGGTCGCTGGTTCCGTCGCCTGAACAGGAGCTGCCCATTCGGGCAAGAAACGCCGCGCGGCGCGCAGTCCTCGCCGGCAGCCATTTCATCCGGTTATCCTGGTTGCCGGCCTATGAGGCTCTCGCCAGAAGTGACACCGGCGCGCGTTTGCCGGGACGCGCCCAACGCTGCTCATCCTTGCCGTTGCCGCCGAATTCCGCTAAGGCGCGCCTTTGTCGCCGGGAGCAGAAGCTTGAACGATCAACGCGCCGACGTCGCCATCATCATGGGCAGCCAATCCGACTGGGCAACGATGCGCCAGGCGGCCGAAACGCTGGAGGCCCTAGGCGTGCCGCACAAACGGCTGATCATCTCCGCGCATCGCACGCCGGACCGGCTCTATGACTTCGCCAAGGGCGCCAAGGCCGCCGGCTACAAGGTGATCATCGCCGGCGCCGGCGGTGCCGCCCACCTGCCCGGCATGACAGCCGCCATGACGCCGCTGCCGGTATTCGGCGTGCCGGTGGAATCAAAGGCGCTGTCGGGGCAGGATTCGCTGCTCTCGATCGTCCAGATGCCGGCCGGCATTCCGGTGGGCACACTGGCGATCGGCAAGGCGGGTGCAGCCAATGCCGCCTTGCTGGCCGCCGCCGTGCTGGCGTTGAACGACGACAAGCTCGCCCAGCGGCTCGATGCCTGGCGCGCCTCGCAGACCGCCAAGGTCGCGGCTGAACCCACGGATACGCCATGAGCCTGCCCGCCGGATCGACCGTCGGCATCATTGGCGGCGGCCAGCTCGGCCGCATGCTGGCGATGGCAGCCGCCCGTCTCGGCTACCACACAGTGGTGCTGGAGCCGCAGCCAGATTGCCCGGCCGCCCAGGTCGCCAACCGGCAGATAACGGCCGACTATGACGACCCGGGCGCCCTTGCCGAACTGGCGGCGGCAAGTTCCGTCGTCACCTACGAGTTCGAGAACGTTCCGGTTGCCGCGGCACAAGCGCTCGCCGCCAAGGTCGCGGTCTATCCGCCGGCACGCGCGCTGGATGTGGCGCAGGACCGGGTGAGCGAAAAGACATTCCTGAATGGCATCGGCATTGCCACCGCCGATTTCCGGCGGGTCGACACTGACGATGAACTGACGGCGGCGCTGAAGGCATTCGGCGGCAGCGGCATCCTGAAGACCCGGCGCATGGGCTATGACGGCAAGGGCCAGCGCGTCTTCCGCGACATGGCAACCGGCGGCTTCGCCGGCACCTGCGAGGCGATGGGCAATGTGCCGCTGATCCTGGAAAGCTTCGTGCCGTTCGAATGCGAGATATCCGTGATCGCGGCGCGTGGACAGGACGGCGCTGTCGCCGCCTACGATCCGGCCGAGAATGTCCACCGCGACGGCATTCTCCACACATCGACCTTGCCGGCCGCCATCATGCCCGGAACGGCGGAAGCGGCGCGCGCGGCGGCGGCGAAGATCCTGTCGGCACTCGACTATGTCGGCGTCATCGGTGTCGAATTCTTCGTGCTGGCGGACGGTTCGCTGCTCGCCAACGAGATCGCGCCGCGCGTCCACAATTCCGGCCACTGGACCGAAGCCGCCTGCATCGTTTCGCAGTTCGAGCAGCACATCCGCGCCGTTGCCGGCCTGCCGCTCGGCAGCCCGGAGCGCCATTTGGATTGCGTGATGGAAAACCTGATCGGCGACGACGTGCTGCGCGTCCCAGCCCTGCTCGCCGAGCCCGACCTGATGCTGCATCTCTACGGCAAGGTGGAGGCAAGGCCCGGCCGCAAGATGGGTCATTTCACCCGGATCACCCGCCGATAAAGCCGCTCACGCCCTGCAATGGCTGCCCAAGGCCGGCAAACTACTCCCCCTCGTCGCTATCGTCTGGACTGGCGCAGCTCGCATCGTCCCCTTGGCAATTGGCCGAGGCGGCGAGCTGCTTGATACGCTCGTTGGTCAGCCTGGTCAGGCATTGCGAAACCTCCATGGCATGGATGGAGCCGCCCTGACTGGCGGCCGTGGTATGCGCGCATTCGGCGTCGCGGAAGGCGATCCAGGCGCGCTGCGCCGTCTGCAGCAATCTCTTGTCATCGGCATCGTCGGAGCCGATCAGATCCTGATAAGCCTTATTGAGCCTGCCGTCGGCCGCCTGATAGTCCTCGCCGGCGCAGATGTTCATCATCTGCTGGCTGTCGTCGGATCGGTCGCATTCCTGGGCGCGCACGGTTGCGGTCGCCGCCAGGACGATCAGACAGGCATACAGGAATGTTCGGCGCACGCTGGTCTCCAAATCACTTGAGATCTACGGCATCATTCCAGCCGGCCCGGAACCGTGCAATGCCGCGGAGCCGACATGGCGGATATTTGATGATATCGGAACGCGCGGCACGCTTGCGGTTGACTTACGGTTGACACGGGCAAGGCTCCTCGTTTATGAGCCACCCACCGTTCAAAAGGCGCGTCTTCTGGCGCGCCTTAAAATTTCGACCCGGGACCGGGTCCACACCGACAGGCAAGACCATGAAGATCAAGAATTCGCTCAAGGCGCTGAAGGCGCGTCACCGCGACAACCAGCTGGTTCGCCGCAAAGGCCGCGTCTACATCATCAACAAGACCGCTCCGCGCTACAAGGCGCGCCAGGGCTGAGCTTTCGGCAGGAGGCTTTTCGCCTCCGCCATTGATGCATGTCGGCCTGCCGACCCTTTTTACGCTGAAATCACTTTGATGTTCCGCCGCCCGGGACTAGAGTCGGGCGATGCGGATTCTTTTTGCATTTTTGACGGCTCTCCTGGTTTCCGGCGCCTTGCCGGCCCTGGCGGACGATCAGGCGGCTCAGTCGCCGGCTCCGGATGCTCCGGCGGCGCCAATGACGAAACAGGTTCGGCTCGACAAGCTGTTCGCCGACCTGAAGCGCGAGCGCAACGAAAAGGCCGCCGAACGCATCGCCGGCAACATCTGGAACGAATGGTTCCGGTCCGGCAGCGCTTCCATCGACCTGATGATGCAGTGGTCGCAAAAGGCGATCGAGAACCACAAGTTCGACGTCGCGCTCGATTTCCTCGACCAGGTGGTGACCTTGCAGCCGACCTATGCCGAAGGCTGGAACCGGCGCGCCACGGTGCATTTCATGATGAAAAACTACGGCAAGTCGATGTCCGACATCGAGCACACGCTGAAGCTCGAGCCGCGCCATTTCGGTGCGCTGTCGGGTCTGGCGCAGATCATGACGCTGACCGGCCACAAGCAGTCGGCGCTCGAGGCCTGGCAGAAAGTGCTGGCCATCTATCCGATGATGCGCAGCGCCCAGGACCAGGTCGCCACCCTTTCCGAAGAGCTTGCCGGCGAAGGAATTTGACCAGGCAGTGGGGAATAGGGATTAGGCAGTAGGCTGAGATGCCCCTCCCCCTACTGCCCTACTGCCCTACTGCCCTACTGCCCTACTGCCTGTTCCCTTCTCCACCCGTATATCCCCATGAACCTTCTTTACGCCGCGTTCGCCTTCCTTTTCGCACTCGTCTTTGCCCTTGTCGGCGTTACCCGGATCGGCTCGTGGCTGATCGAACGCCGTAATCCATCCATCGGTGAATTCGCCGACATCGGCGGCGCCCGTATTCACTACGTCCATATTCCCGCCCCCGCCGATGCGGACCTGCCGCCGGTCGTCTTCATCCATGGCGCCAGCGCCAATCTCAGGGATCAGATGCTGCCGCTGAGGCCGATGCTGGAAGGCCGCGCCGAAATGCTGTTCTTCGACCGGCCGGGATTCGGCTGGTCCGGGCGCGGACCGGGCACCAATGAAGACCCGTCGGCGCAGGCCAATACCCTCGCCGCGCTGATGGATCATCTGCGCATCCGCGAGGCAATCATCGTCGGCCATTCCTTTGGCGGCGTGGTGACATCGGCATTCGGCCGCGAACATCCCGACAGGACGCTCGGACTGATCTTCCTGGCGCCGGCGACCCATCCGTGGCCGGGCGGCGCGACATCCTGGTACTACGACCTGGCCATGCTTCCGGTGATCGGCCGGCTGTTCTCCGAAACGCTGACCTATCCCGCCGGAACACTGCGGATTGCCGATGCCACGACCTGCGTCTTCTCGCCGAACAAGGTGCCGGACGACTATATCGACAAGGCGTCGATCCCGCTGGTGCTGCGGCCAGCGGCCTTCCGCGCCAATGCCAGCGATGTTGCCGGGCTCTACCGCTATGCGCTCGGCGCCGCACCGCGCTACAACGAGATCAAGGCGCCGACCGTGGTCATCTCAGGCGACCGCGACAAGGTCGTCTACGCGCGTATCCATTCCGTCGGCCTGGTGCGCGACATCGCCGGCGCCGAACTCGTCTGGGTGGGCAATCTCGGCCACAAGCCAGACTGGATCGCCCCCGACCTCGTCGTCGGGGCTGTCGAGAAGGTCGCCGGCAAGGATATCGATCTCAAGGCGATGGCCAGGACGGTGGAGGCCCGGATCGCCGGCGATGCCTATGGCGCCGATACATGTGCCGACATCAGGGAACCCCAAGCTGAGCTCGCACCGACTTGAGGCCTGTCCCTGGGCGAACGAGCAGGCTGCGCCACAAGCTAAATGACCAGCAGCGGGGTTTTGCCGGGAACGCGCTCATAGAGGTCCATGACGTCTTGGTTGAACATGCGTACGCAGCCGGATGAAGCGGATTTGCCGATGGACTTCCAATCCGGCGACCCGTGAATGCGGTAAAGCGTGTCGACGCCATCCTTGAAGATGTAGAGGGCGCGAGATCCGAGCGGGTTGCTGACGCCGGGCTCCATGCCCTGGCGCCATTTTTCCAGCTTCGGATCCCGGCGGATCATCGCCGAAGGCGGCGTCCAGGTCGGCCATTTGCGTTTCCACTGGACGATCGCGCGACCCTTCCAGGAATAGCCCTGGCGACCCAGGCCGACGCCATAGCGCATGGCCTTGCCATCCTTGAGCACCAAGTAGAGGAATTTGTCGGTCCTATTGACCACGATCGTTCCAGGTCTCTCGCCCGTCGGATCGTCGACCATCTGCCGCAGAAATCGTTCGTCGACCTTGGTGAAGGGTATCGCCGGCAACGCATGGCCGCCATCCCCGACCGCGCTGTACATGCTCGCATGGTCGGGCGACGCCGGGACCATGATTTCAGGCGCGGCTTGTTCGATCGGCGTCTTTTCCGGTGTCGGCTCAAGCGGCGCGGGATTGAAGGAACTGGCCGCGCTGATCGGCTGCCTGGGCATCTGGGCACAGGCCGAGATCGCCGAAACGCCGACAAGCGACAGCCCGGTCAGCAGCGACCGGCGCGAAACGAGAGATGACATTGAAGTACACTTTCAAAATGGGAGATGCTGGCGGGTAGGGCGACTGTTAACGCCACTTCACCGCGTCTTGTAGAGGCGATCGCGGCAAGTCCGTGTCCAGACAGAGGCCAGGACCATTGTCCAAGCCTCTGTTGCATCGCGGCCACAGTGAGCTACGCACAGGGCGCGGGATATGCTTCCGTCAGGAAGGGCTGGGCTTACCGGCCGGCTGCTTCCGATCCGACATAGGCGATGCGCAGCATGTTGGTCGACCCCGGAGTCCGCAACGGCACGCCGGCGGTGATGATGACGCGGTCGCCCGGCTTGCCGAATTCTTCTTCCAGCGCAATGCGGCAGGCGCGGTTGACCATGTCGTCGAGATCGGTGGCATCGGGCGAGACCACGCAATGCGTGCCCCACAGCAGCGACAGCCGCCTGGCCGTGTTGACGATCGGCGACAGCGCCACGATCGGCACCTGCGGCCGTTCGCGCGCCGCGCGCAACCCGGTGGTGCCGGACGCGGTATAGGTGATGATCGCCGACAGTTTCAGCGTTTCGGCGATTTCGCGGGCGGCCAGCGAAATCGCGTCAGCCCCGGTCGCTTCCGGCTCAGAGCGCTGCGCGTTGATGATGCCGGCATAGGTCGGGTCGGTTTCGACCTTGGTGGCGATGCGGTTCATCATCGCCACCGCTTCCACGGGATAAGCACCCGCCGCCGATTCGGCCGACAGCATGATGGCGTCGGCACCCTCGAAGACGGCGATCGAAACGTCGGATACTTCGGCGCGGGTCGGCACCGGGGCGGTGATCATCGATTCCAGCATCTGCGTGGCGATCACCACCGGTTTGCCGGCGCGCCGCGCGGCGCGCGTGATCTGCTTCTGGATGCCCGGCACAGCTTCCAGCGGCATCTCGACGCCGAGGTCGCCGCGGGCGACCATCAGGGCGTCGGACAGCTCGATGATCTCGGCCAGCCTGGCGACGGCCTGCGGCTTTTCGATCTTGGCCATGATCAGAGCCCGGCCACGCGCGATCTTGCGCGCTTCCGCCAGATCCTCCGGCCGCTGCACGAAGGACAGCGCGACCCAGTCGACGCCCGTGGCGAGCACGGCGTCGAGATCCTTGCGGTCCTTCTCGGTCAACGCGCCGACCGGCAGGTCGGTATCGGGCAGGCTGACGCCCTTCTTATCGGAAATCGTGGTGCCGGCGACGACAGTGCAGGTGATCGACTTGCCGTTGCTCTTCACCGCCTTCAGCTCGAGCTTGCCATCATCGATCAAAAGTCGGTGACCGGCCTCGACCGAGCTCAGGATCTCCGGATGCGGCAGATAGACCCTGGTCGAATTGCCCGGTTCGGGATTGTCGTCAAGCGTGAAGGTTTGGCCTGATGTCAGCACTTCCTTGCCATTGGCGAACTTGCCGACGCGCAACTTGGGGCCTTGCAGGTCGGCCAGGATGCCGATCGGCCGGCCAACCTTTTCCTCGACGGCGCGGATGCGGCCCACCAGCGTGCGCATCAGCTCGTGGTCGGTGTGGCTCATGTTGATGCGGAACACATCGGCGCCCGCTTCGAACAATTTCTTCAGCATCTCCTCGGAGGAGGAGGCGGGGCCGATTGTGGCTAGGATCTTGACCTTGCGGCTACGTCTCATTGACTATTGATTCCCGGGGTGGCTGGGGCGCCTCCCGTTGCGGGCTCATCGGTCAGCTGGACCATCCAGCTTGCCTGCTCGCCCGTGTCATATTCCTGGAATCCGGCGCGCTGGAAGCCCCGGGCGACGCAGTCGTTTACGCCGGCGATCTTGAACTCTTTTTCAGCCACGCACATGTTGATCGGGCCGTCCCAGCGTCCACCACGCTCGGCGTCTTCTGCATAAAGATAGTAAAACCTTGATGACAGCGGCCCTTCGATCAACGTCTTGCAGCTCGATCCTTCAATGTGCCACCAGCCCTCTGTGATCCAGCCGGCCTTGGCACGATAGCCGATGCCGACGCCGACCAGGTTCTGCGTGGCGTTGCAGACGCGGAAATCGGCGCGTGCCGGCGAGGCCATGACCATTGCCGACATGCCGACGGTCAGGATCAGGAGCGGCATGGCAAAGGCAGGGCGCATGCGCTGCCTGCCGGCGGAACCCATTCCAAAACCCCTCAAGAACCACATCTGCATCTCTCTGCGCCCCTTTTCGGAAAAGTCCGAGCGCATGTCAACGCGCCGTTTTTACCAATTCCAATCGATTTAGGAAGGCTCCCGGCGCACTTTCCGTCGCCCCTTGCCAGATTTCGGCGGAAACCTTGGCCAAACAACGGCATTGCGCACGCGTCGTCTTCATGGAATGACGATAGCACCCTCCCCGGAAGCCAGCGAACAGACCTTTTCCCGCCAATGACCCGATCCACAGTTTTCGCGCCCTTCGATCTCGTCGAGGGCGACCGCAAGCGAGGCATCGTGCTCCTGGCCGATCATGCCCGCCGCGACCTGCCCGACGACTATGGCAGCCTCGGCCTGCCGGCTGCCGAGTTCGACCGCCATATCGCCTATGACATCGGCGTCGAGGCGGTGACGCGCGAGCTCGCCGCCTTGCTCGATGTGCCCGCGGTGATCGCCAATTTCTCGAGGCTGCTGATAGATCCCAACCGCGGCGAAGACGATCCGACCCTCATTCGCCAGCTCTATGACGGCACGATGGTGCCGGGAAACTATCCCATGGCGCCGGAGGAACGCGAAAGACGGCTCGATCGCTTCTACCGGCCTTATCACGACGCCGTTGCCGCCATGATCGCTTCGGTCGCGCAGGCTTCCGGGCAGGCGCCGTTCATCTTTTCGGTGCATTCCTTCACGCCGGTCATGCAAGGGATCCAGCGTCCCTGGCATGTCGGCATCCTGTGGGACAAGGACGACCGGGTGGCGCGGCCGCTGATCGATATGCTCGGTGAGGACAAGAACCTCGTCGTCGGCGACAATGAACCTTATGACGGCGCGCTGCGCGGCGACACCATGTTCAAGCATGCCATCGTCAACGGCTATGCCCACGCGCTCATCGAGATTCGTCAGGACCTGATATCTGACCAGAAAGGTGCGATCGCGTGGGCCGAGCGCCTGGCCCCGATCGTTGACGCTATCGATCGCCGTGCCGATATACACGTGATCAGGCAATTCGGCTCGCGCACCGGGCCGGTGTAAGCCGTATGGAGGTTGCGATGACCGAACTCAACGACCAGCAGAAGCGCGACTTCGAGGCCGCGGCCTTTCGCCGGCTGGTCGAGCATCTCAGAGAACGCAGCGATGTGCAGAACATCGAGCTGATGAACCTTGCCGGTTTCTGCCGCAACTGCCTGTCGAACTGGTATCGCGAAGCGGCGAATGCCGAGGGCGTCGACCTCTCCAAGGACCAGTCGCGCGAGATCGTCTACGGCATGCCCTATGCCGACTGGCAGGCGCTCCATCAGACGGAAGCTTCCGACGCCAAGAAGGCCGAGTTCGAGGCAAGGCGTCCCAAGGACCACTAGCGAACCTTGTACGGCCACCAGCCTCCGGCACTACTTCCGACGCGGGACGAAGTTTCTGAGGCTTCGTTATCCTCTGCGCCGCGTCGCTTCGCTCCTTGCTTTGCCCGTGGATGACGAATGGAGAAGCGTTTCTGCCAACCTCCAAAGCCGCAGCACGCCTCGAACGAAACCGACCCTCGGTTGCTTCCTTTGGTCCAAACACTTCCCATTGCGGGGTGCTTGACTGAAAATTGAATCGATCTAATTTGCCGCACAAAGCCATTTTCTGAGCGGATTCGCCTTTATGAACGTGTCGAACACCATGCAGACTGCCATTCGCGGGCGATGGGCCGTGGCCGCCATTTTCCTCGCCAATGGCTTCCTGACCGGCAGCTGGGCGCCGCAGATCCCGGTGTTCCTGACCCGGCTGGACATCTCGAAATTCACGCTCGGCCTGCTGATCCTTTTGTTCGGCGCCGGCGCGGTCACCGCGATGACCTGGTGCGGCCACCTGATTTCGAAACACGGTTCTCGCACCGTGCTGCGCTGGTTCGGCCTCTGCGGCAGCCTTGGCCTGCTGGTCGTGGCGCTGGCGCCCAACGTGCCGCTGGCGGCCATCGCCATGTTCATCTTCGGCGGCTCGATCGGCGGCATGGATGTCGCCATGAACGCCAACGCGGTGGTCGTCGAACGAAAATTGTCCCGCGCGATCATGTCCTCCTCGCACGGCTTCTGGAGTCTCGGCGGCTTCGCCGGCGGAGCGCTTGGTGGCTTCGGCATCCAGAATTATGGCCATCTCGCCCACGCCGCGGTGGTGACGGCGCTTGCCTTCGCGGCAATCGCGGCGGCGGTGCCTCATGTCGTGGCCGAACATAAGCCGCAGGCTGCCGAGCATCACAAATTCACCTTGCCGGCGAACCCGCTGGTCTACCTGGTCGGCCTGATGGCGCTGCTGACGATGATTTCCGAAGGTGCCGTGCTCGACTGGGCGGCGCTGTATCTGCGGCAGGAACTCGGCGCCGACCTTGCCGTTGCCGGTCTCGCCTACGCCGCCTTCTCCGGCGTCATGGCAATCATGCGTTTCTTCGGCGATGGCGTGCGCAACCGTTTCGGCGCGGTGACGACACTGCGCGGCTCTGCCATTGTCGCCGCCACCGGTATGCTGGTCGCCGGCCTGTCGCCCTCGCCCTGGCTCGCCATCGCGGCCTTTGCGCTTTGCGGCTTCGGCATCGCCAACATGGTGCCGATCATCTTTTCGGCCGGCGGTAACCAGGAAGGCATGTCGTCGGGCACCGGCATGAGCGTCGTCACCACCATGGGTTATTCCGGCATTCTGGTGGCGCCGTCGGCGATCGGCTTCGTCGCCGAGCATTTCAGCTTCGGCCCGATCTTCATCGCCATGGCGGGCTTGCTGATCGTCGTGTTGCTGATGGCCGGACTGGCTCACCGGGCCGAATTCGCGCCCGCACCCGCCGAATAGCGCTTCAGTTCCTCATGGAGAAAATCCGCCACGCGGCGGATGCGCACGCTGCCGCGCACATCGCGATGCAGGCGAGCCACATCGGCAGGTTCGGCAGCGGCAGGCTGGGCAGCACCTTCTCCATCAGCGAATCCCGCTCGGCCAGCGGTCGCTGGCCGAGGCCGATACCGTTTCCCGTCCGCACCGCTTCCCACTCGCCTGCTCGCTGACCGCCTTGCCGCGTTCGAACAGCGTGGCCCCGGCTTCCGTGAGCACATAGCTTCTTCGCCCACGCCGGAACAGCGTGACGCCCAGCGCCGCTCCAACTCCCCGATGTGACGGCCAAGCGTCGGCTGGCTGGCGGACAAGTTTCGCGCCGCGGCCGACAGGCTGCCTGTTCCAGCGACCGTGACGAAGGTTCCAGTCGACATTTTCCATTCAAGAATGAATATCGAACCTACGTTCATGGTCAATTTCAATTCATCTGCGGGACGATCATATTCGCCCTGCAAACACCGATGCGGACTGCAACTACCAGCCAGGGGTACTGACATGACCAAGATCGCAATTCTCGGCGCCAATGGCCGGCTCGGCCGCGTGGTTGCCAAAGCCTTCATCGACGCCGGCTTCGACGTTCGCGCCGTCACCCGTTCCGGCAAGGTGCCGGCCGAGCTCAAAGGCGCCATGGCGGTCGCCGGCGATGCGCTGGACCGTCAATCGCTGGTCCGCGCCACCGAGGGTGTCGATATCATCTTCAATGGCCTCAGCCCGATCTACACCGACTGGAGCAAGTGCTTGCCGATGGCGCAGAACGTCATGGCCGCCTGTTACGCGAACAACGCGCTGCATCTTTTTCCCGGTACCATCTACAATTACGGTTCGCCGATGCCGGCGGTGCTGTCAGAGGACACGCCTTTCAATCCGACGACCGAAAAGGGCCGCATCCGCTGTGCCATGGAGGAGCTGTTCCGGAACGAAGCCGAGGCAGGCCGGGTCCGAACCATTCTTCTGCGGGCCGGCGACTTTTTCGGCGGCACAGGCAGCGGCTCGTGGTTCGACCTGGTCGTCGCCGCCAAGATGACCAAGGGCATCTACACCGCGCCCGGCCCGGCCGACCTTGTGCATGAATGGGCCTATTTGCCGGACTTCGCCGTGGGCTTCGTGGCGCTGGCGCGCAATCTCGACAAGCTCGGCTCCTACGAGGCGCTGAACTTTCCCGGCCACGCGGTCACCGATCTGGAAATCAAGGCCGCCGCCGAGAAAGCACTCGGCCGGCCGCTGAAGATGAGCGCGATGGCGTGGTGGGTGCTGCGCGCCGGCAGCCCGTTCGTGGCAATGTGGCGCGAGATCGTCTCGATGTCCTATCTGCGCTTCGAGCCACACCGGCTGGTTTCGACGCGGCTGGAGGGCATCATCGGTGAGATACCCCATACGCCGCTCGATCAGGCTGTCGCCGAGGCCCTTGAGGATATCGGCATCGCCACCGCGAATGGCCATTTGCACGCCGCCTGAATGAGGTTGGCGGGCCAAGCCCGCCCACGCCTCTTCACCAGCCGATAGGCGGCTCAGAGCCGCCCCATCAAAAGCAGCACCAGAACCACCACCAGCACCACACCGACTATGCCCGAAGGTCCATACCCCCAGGAGCGCGAATGCGGCCAGGCCGGCACCGCGCCGATAAGCACAAGGATCAGGACGATGATGACAATGGTGATGATCGGCATGACGAAATCCCCGCTCTGCATTGCTCCCGAGACGATGCTTCGCATTGCTCGTGAGGACAAAATGCAAAAGGCCGCCCGGATGTTCCGTGCGGCCTTTGCCGGTCAGATCGGCAAGCCTGCCTATTCGGCGGCCTTCGGGAAGGCGATGGCCGGCTCGGAGGCCGCCTCCGCTGTCGGCGCGTCCGATGGGGTCTCGCCCTTGCCGCGCCGGAACAGCCGGCCGAACCAGCCGCGCTTGGCGCCAGGCTTCACCTTGGCGCGGGTGAATACCATCAGCATCGACGGCGTCACCACCAGCGTCAGGATGGTGGCGAAGGACAGGCCGAAGACGATCGCCGAGGACAGCGAGATCCACCACTGCGTCGACGGTGCGTTGATCGTCGTCTCGTGATGGAAGATTTCCAGCCCGAGGCCGAAAGCGATCGGCAGCACACCCAGGATCGCCGACACCGCGGTCAGCACCACCGGTCGCGCACGCTCGCGGCAGGTCTGCAGCACGGCATCCATCTTGTCCCAACCCTCTTCGCGCAGCCGGTCATAAGTGTCGATCAGCACGATGTTGTTGTTCACCACCACGCCGGCGAGCGCGATGACGCCGATGCCCGACATGACGATGCCGAATGTCTCGCCTGTTATCAGCAGCCCGAGGAACACGCCGATCGTCGCCATGACGACGCAGGACAGCACCAGCCAGACGCTGGTGAACTTGTTGAACTGCGCCAGCAGTACCAGGAAGATCAGGAAGATCGCGGCGCCAAAAGCCTTGCTGAGGAAGGCGCTGGCTTCCGCGCTGTCCTCGTTCGAGCCGGCCAGCTTCCAGCGGATGCCACTGCCGAGGTTCATGTCGGCGACGGCCTTGGTGACCTCCTGCTGTACCGCCGCGACCTGGGCGCCGGCGGCGACATTGGCCTGCACCACCACGGTGCGCGCGCCGTCGATGCGGTTGAGGACGCCGACGCTCGGCTTCGCCTTGCGCACGACGAAGTTGGAGATCGGCACCGATCCCTGCGAAGTCTGCACCCTGAGTTCGTCGAGGGTCGACAGCGTGCGCCGGTCCTCCGGCAAGCGCAGGCGGATGTCGACCGCCTTGTCGGCGCCGGCGGGCCGGTATTCCGACAGCTTCAGACCGTTGGTGACGAGCTGCACAACGGTGCCAACCGATGTCGGGCTGATGCCATACTGGGCGGCCTTGGCACGGTCGACCTCAAGCGCCCAGTCGACGCCGGGCGGCGGCAAGCCGTCGGAAATGTCGATGACGCCGGGCACCTTGGCGATGCGCGCCGCCACCGCGCGCGCCTTCTCGTCCAACCCCTTCGGATCGACGGCCGAAAGCCTGATCTGGATCGGCTTGCCGGTCGGCGGGCCGGCTTCCGGCACGCGAACCTCGACGTCGACGCCGGGAATGCCGGCCATGACGCCGCGCAGATCGTTCAGGATCTGGTTGGCCGATTTGCGCTCGCGCCAGTCGATGAACTCGTACTGGATGACGCCGACGACGTCCTCGGGCACATCCTGACCGCCGCCCTGGGACTTGCCGACGCGGGTATAGACCGACTTCACGCCCGGCCAGCCGAGCAGCCTGCTTTCCGCTATCTTGGTCGCCGTGTCCATTTCGGCCAGCGAAAGGTTGCCGCGGGCATGCACGTAGAGCAGTCCGTAATCCGGTTCCACACTCGGGAAGAACTCGACGCCGGCGCCATATTTCGAGTATCCAACGAAGATACCGGCCAGAAGAACGACGGTGAGCACCATTACGGTGATGGGGAAGCGCACCGCCTGCTTGACGACGGCCATATACCAACCGTCGCGATTGTCGTCCTCGTGATGCTCCGGCGCCTTGGCGAAGATAGCGCCCAGCGTCGGCGCGAAGACCAGGGCATAAAGCATCGAGGCCGAGAGTGTGACGATCAGCGTGATCGGCATGTACTTCATGAAATCGCCGATAATGCCCGGCCAGAAAAGCAGCGGCGAGAAGGCAGCGATGCGCGTCATGGTCGCGGCGATGACGGGACCGGCCATGCGCTTTGCGGCGAGCGCGAAGGCTTCCTGCTTCGGCATGCCCTCGCTCATCCGCCGTTCGGCGAATTCGGTGACGATAATGGCGTCGTCGACCAGCATGCCGACCGCCAGGATGAGGCTGAACAGCACGATCATGTTGATCGTGTAGCCCATCATCGCCAGAAGCAGGATGCCGATCAGGAAGGACGATGGAATGGCGAGGCCGATCAGCAGCGAGGCACGGCCGGACAGCGCGTAGAGAATGACGATGAACACCAGGATGACCGCGATCATCACGTGGTTCTGCAGATCGCCGAGCAGCTGGTTGACGAAGACAGACTTGTCCTGCGTGTAGGTGACGTGCATCCCCTCGGGCATCGTCTTGACGAAGGTGTCGGACACCTCCCTCACCTTGGTAAGCGTGTCGATCAGATTGGCGCCGATGCGCTTCTTGACCTCGATTGCGATGGCCGGCTTGCCGTTGAGGCGCGTGATCGTCGTGGCGTCGGCGAAGGTCGAACGGATCGTCGCGATGTCCTTTGCCTGCACCACGGCGTTGGGGCCGGCAACCACCGGCAGCGCCGCCACATCCTCGGGCGTCTCGATCAGGGACGGCACCTTGACGGCGTACTTACCCTGCGAACCTTCGATGTTGCCGGCGGCGACAAGGCTGTTGGAAGCGCCGACGGCGCCGATGAGCTGATCGAGCTGCAGGCCGTAGGAAGACAGTTTCATCGGATCCATCACGACCTCGACGAGATCGTCGCGGGAGCCCTGCAGCGAGCCTTCGAGAACGCCGGGCACTTCCTCGATGCGGTCACGCAGCTCGCGCGCCGCGGCCGCCAGCACGCGTTCAGGCAATTCGCCGGACAAGGTGACGACGAGCACTGGAAATTCGGAAACGTTGACCTCGGTGACGACAGGCTCCTCGGCCGCTTGGGGCAGGTCGGCCTTGCCGTCCTGCACCTTGGAGCGCGTATCCTGCAGCGCCGTTGCCAGATTGGTCTGCGGCTGGAACTCGACCAGCACATAGCCGCCGCCCTGGAAGGCAGCCGAGCGCATTTCCTTGAGGCCCTTCAGGCTCTTCAGCTTGCTTTCCATCGGGCGCAAGAGGAGCCGTTCGGAATCCTCCGGCGAAATGCCCTGGTAGATCAGGCTGACATACATCATCGGAATCGGAACGTCGGGTTCCGCTTCCTTTGGTGTCGACTGATAAGCGACCCAGCCGGCAAGCAGAAGGAAGACCAGCACCGAGATGGTCAGGCGGGCATTTTGATTGCGAGTCTGACGATATCCATGAATTGGACCTGCTGTTTCTTCGGGAGCGGCGAACTGACCAGGCGCCGGACAAGTCCGGCGCGCTGACGTCGCGCTACTGGGTACCGGCGGTGGCTTCGCCAATCAGCTTGTTGATGGTCGCCTGGTCGGCCTCGACCGCATTGACCCCATCGCCTTCCTTCACAAGTTCCTGACCGGCGACGATGATGCGCGCGTCGGCGGGAATGCCGCCAAGCACAAGACCGGTCGGCGTGTCGTCGACCAGATCGATCGGGTAGAACACGACCTTGTTGTCCTTGCCCACGGCGCGGATGCCCAGATCGCCCTTGTCGCCGAGCGTCACCACCGAGCGCGGCAGCATGATCGCGTCGGTCGGCAAGGCGCTGAGACCGATCTCTGCGGTCATGCCGGCGGGAACGCTGCCATCGGCATTGGGGATGGCGATTTCGACGCGGAAGGTTCGGGTCGCCGACGAGGCATCGCGGCTGATGTAGCGCACGGTGCCTTCGACGGTCTGGCCGTTGACCAACCGAACGCTGGCCTTGTCACCGAGCTTCAGGTAGCCGAGATCGCGCTCGCTGATCTCGCCACGGGCGATGATCGGATCAAGCTTGAGGATGGTTGCCACTTCGCCGCCCTGCATGACGGAGCTGCCGAGTTCCACCGGCACCCGGTCGATGACGCCGTCGAACGGCGCCTTGACTTCGTCGCGATCGAGTTCGGCCTGCGCGGTATCCAGCTGGGATTGCGCCTGGGTCAGATTGGAACGGGCGGTGTCGAGCTGCAGCTTGGGCAAATTGCCGGTCTTGGCCAGCCGCTCGGCCGCATCGAGCTCGGCCTTGCGCTGCGCCACAAGCTGCTTGGCGTTGTCGACCATCGAGATCTTTTCCTCCGCCGCCAGCATCAGAACCAGATCGCCCGTCTTGACGTGCTGGCCCTGCTTCACCGGCAGCTTGTCGATGACGCCGGCGACGCGGGTTGCAAGCACCGCGCGCTTGTCGGCCTCGGTCAGCCCGGAGATACGGATGGCGCGCGCATAGGTCTTGCGCGG
Organism: Mesorhizobium sp. B2-4-15; assembly: GCF_006658505.1. Lineage (GTDB taxonomy): Bacteria > Pseudomonadota > Alphaproteobacteria > Rhizobiales > Rhizobiaceae > Mesorhizobium. The sequence goes on along the minus strand of NZ_VFUZ01000001.1, from coordinate 148,370 downwards.
CGGCGTCACCACCGCGACGGTGCGCAGCGTCGCTTTCAGCTCGACTTCTGATGTCTTCGCCTTGCTCGCATCCGGCGCCTTGCCCTGATCGACTTCGGCTGCCTTGGCCTTGTTGGCCGCTACGCTGCCGACAGACGAGAACTCGCCTGTCGCCATCCAGGCAGCGAAACCAATGAGCACAACAATGGCTGCAAGCTTGTGAAACCTGATTTTAGGCATCGTCGTTTTTCCGTTGCGGGTTCGGCCAGCACCGCGCCTCCGCGGCGCGGGCGCGTCGCCGATATGGGTGCGCGCCTGACCGTGTTCAATTTGCCGTGATCGGCGAGCGCGCTTCTACATCAAAGTTGCACCGCGATATAGTGCCAAAGTTGCAGCAGCATTGCGTAGCCGGACAAGGTGTGGCCACCGCGATACTGTTCTTGATCCGCTAAAATACCTGCTCAACCGACATACAGCCGGGTCACGATCCGCCCCCTCATCGCCGGCCCGAATGACCGCTCTGTCATTGCCAACGCGGCAGCACCACATTCCCGCGGAACCGTCGCCATCCTGCGCGGGTTTTTGATCGGGATGCGGATTTCGACCGACGGGGCAGATCATTTCCGATCGGCGAATGCTATCCGATTCCGGCGGCGGCGATCCCGACCAATCCATTGGAATTGCTTGCGAAATAGCAGGTCATGCCAGCCAAGTTTGGATTGCGGCAAGCCAGTCCGCCGACGTTTAGCCTGCCATCAAGAGCGTCAGTGCGCCCGGCAATGGGCTGTGTCGGATCACTGCGGCTCGAAGCCAGCGACATGGCACTGACCACAGCGCGGCTACGGAAACTCCGTCCCATTCGCAAGCGTGGTGCCGACCGATCCACTCATCATTTCCGGGCAGTAGCGCGCGACGGTGCGCGGCAGCATGGGCGTGTCGGTGGCAGCAGGCGTCAGCATGATGATGCGATCCTCACACGCGCTGGTTGTCACTTGCCCATTGTCCACGGACGCTACGCGGATTTCCGGACAACCGCGCCGATGGTCCTGATCGATCCGGCACCCTTCACGCGACAGCCGGGCAGTGCCGGCCGGCGGCACGGCTATCGCGCTCTTTGGCGGCCGACGGGTTCAGGCCCGGCGGCGTTCTGCTTCCGGGGTCTTGCGTGCGGCAAGGAATTCCTTGACCCGCCGACCGGGTGCCGGGCCGCGCACCGGCTTGAACCCGTCGTCCAGTTCGCCCGAGAGATCGAGCGTCGCATGCTTGCCGACGGCGTCGTAGTTCTCCTCCAGCCAGTCGCTGGCGGCGGTGCGGCCGAGGTCGCGCAGATAGGTCAGAAACGCCCATTCGGCGTTGATCTTGGATGATGCCGACAGGTCCTTGAACGCCTCGTCGGCATCGATGCGGTGCATGCGGATGTCGCGATATTCGCCATGCGGCAGCCGGCCGGCAGCGATCAGTTCCTTGACGAAGGCGATCGAGCGGAATTCGCGCAGCAGCCCGGCATTGAAAGTGATCTCGTCGATGCGGTTCTGGATCTCGTTGGCGCTTTTCGGCGTCCCCTCGCGCACCACGGGGTTGATCTGCACCAGAAGCACGTCCTCGGTCGCCGCCGTCTTGAAGAACGGATAGAGCGCCGGATTGCCGCCATAGCCGCCATCCCAATAGGGCACGCCCTTGATCTCGACGGCCCGGAACAGTTGCGGCAGGCAGGCGGAGGCCATCACCGTGTCGAGGTCGATCTCGCCATCGGAAAAGACCCGCAATTGTCCCGTCTCGACATTGGTGGCGGAGATGAACAGTTCCATCGACTTGCAGGCGCGAACATTGCCGAAATCGATCTCCCGCGCCACCACGTCGCGCAACGGATTGAGGCCGAGCGGGTTGGCGACATAGGGCGAGAACACTCGCGACATGGTGTCGAAGAAGACGTAGCCCGGCGTGTTCTCGATCGACCAGTTGCCCCAGGCGACATCCCAGGGCATGCGCTGCACCGGGCTGAAGCGACCCTTCGCCGCCACGGCGCGCCAGAAATCGTCGAGCTTCTTGCGCGCCCCCTCGACCCCGCCTCTGACAAAGCCATCGGCCAGCGCCACCGCGTTCATGGCGCCGGCGCTGGTGCCGGACACAGCCGCGATCTCCAGCCGCCCATCCTCCAGCAGCCGATCAAGCACGCCCCAGGAAAAAGCCCCGTGCGAGCCGCCGCCCTGAAGGGCGATATTGATTTTCTTCTTTTCCTCCGCCTTGCCGTTCTTCGTCATGGCGTTCCTGTCATCCTGATGCTCCAGCCTGCCCCAACGTGGTCGGAAGGAAGCGGTTGCCAGCAGTTTATGTTGCAGTGCAGCATATAAGGATGGACCAAGGCAAGAACACGAACACGGTCGCGTGATCACATGAAATTTTCAGGCACGCCGAAAGCCCCTCCGCTTCAACGCGAAGAGGCGTTCGGTTCGAAACCGGCATGGAGCCTAGGCGACGAGGTCCGGCACCGGGCCGACATAGCGTGACTGCGGACGGATCAGGCGTCCGGTCGTCTGCTGCTCGCGCGCATGCGCGACCCAGCCGGCGACGCGCCCGGCGGCAAAGACATTGCTGAAGGATCGCGGCGGGAAACCCGCAGCTTCCAGCACCAGTGCCGTGTAGAACTCGACATTGGTCTGCAGCGAGCGCTGCGGCTTGGCGATCCGAAGCACCTCGAGCGCCGTTTGCTCGACAGTCTCGGCGAAGGCCAGCCGGCGGCCGGTCTCGCCCTCGCCGCCGAGCTGCCGGACCACTGCTTTCAGCACATCGGCGCGCGGATCGCGCACGCGGTAGATCCGATGGCCGAACCCCATGATGCGTTCGCCATGCGCGATCTCGTCGCGCAGCCAGACGGCCGCGTCGCCATGCGCCTGGATGGCATCGAGCATCTCGATCACCGGGCCGGGCGCGCCACCATGCAGCGGCCCTTTGAGCGCGCCGAGCCCGGCCAGCACCGACGATGTTAGGCCGGCCAATGTCGAAGCGACGACGCGGGTGGCGAAAGTCGAGGCATTGAGGCCGTGGTCGCAGACGGTCACCAGATAGGTGTCGAGCGCCTTGGCAAGATCAGGCGAAGGATCGGAACCCCTCAGCATCCGCAACATGTCGGCGGCATGATCGGCCTTGCCGTTCGGTGCGATCGGCTGCTCGCCGCGTCCCAGACGCAAGAGCGCCGGCGTCAGCACGGCGGGTGCCGCGATCAGCAGCAAGGCATCCGCCAGCGTCTCGCCATCCGGCAGCAGCGCCATGCCGGCGCGCATGGCGCTATAAACGTCAAGCGGTGCCAGCAGGGGCAGCGAAGGCAGGAGCCGATCGAACACCTCGACACGCGCCTTGCCCAATCTCGCCGCCAGATCGGCGTCACCAGGCAAATCGTCGAAGAACCCGTCCAGCAGCAGATGCACGACCTGCGGATAACTCCATCGCCCGGCGAGTTCCGGCAGGGAATGACCACGGATCGTCAGGCGGCCGCCCAGACCATCCACGTCCGACAGCACGGTTTCAGCCGCCACCACATCATCGAGCCCATTCGCCATGACCTTGTCTCCTTGAAGCTTTTCCCGATCGGAGATAAGAGTGGACAACCCAAGCATCAATCTTGATCAATAGAATCAATATCAGGGCTCGATATGTCCGAATGGCTGTCGCGGGAAGAGGCACTGGAAAGGCTTCGGGTGAGGCCGCAGACGCTCTACGCCTATGTCAGCCGCGGGCGCATCGGCATGCGCCCGGACCGTGCCGATCCGCGCCGCAGCGAATATCGCGCCGACGACATCGCGGCGCTGGCAACCCGCCGGGCGCGCGGACGCAGCCCCTCGGCCATCGCCGAAAGCGCCATCGCCTGGGGCGAGCCGTCGATCGCCACGGCGATTTCGACCGTTTGGCATGGTCATCTCATCTACCGGGGCCAGGACGCCGTTGCGCTGTCCGACCATGCCACGCTGGAAGAGGCCGCCGCCCTGCTCTGGGCCCTGCCTGAACCCGTCCGTTTCGAAGCGCCGGCGCCGGATGCGCCAAGCCAGCTCGGTCGAGCCGCGGCCTTTGCGCAGCTTGCCCTGCTGGCCGGCCAGGGACGGCCTTCGCTTGGACGCAGCGTCGCTTCGCTATGCACGGATGCCGCGCACGCGATCGGCGTGCTGGCCGGTGCCCTCGGTGCCTCGCCGGGGCCGGATCCGGTGCATCGGCGATTGGCGCGGGGCTGGTCGGTCGATGATGGCGGCGCGGAAGCGATCCGGCGCGCCCTTGTGCTGCTCGCCGACCACGAACTCAACGCATCGACCTTTGCCACCCGCGTCGCGGCCTCCACGGGAGCCTCACCCGCCGCTTGCCTGCTGGCGGGCCTGGCGACACTGTCCGGCCCGCGCCACGGTGGCGCCGGCGAAGCGGTGATGCAACTCGCGGAAGATGCGGCACGACACGGCGCCGATGCCGCGATCCGGCGCTGGCTCGGCCATGACCGGCCACTGCCGGGGTTCGGCCATCAGCTCTATCCCGAGGGCGACCCCCGAGCCACGGCACTTCTGGCGGCCATCGACAACACCGACGAGACATTGTGGTCGCTGGTAGCCGCCGCCATTGCCGCGACCGGCGCCCGACCGAACATCGATTTTGCCCTGGCCGTGCTGACGCGCAGCCTCGGCTTGCCGCGCGATGCGCCGTTTCAGCTGTTCGCGCTCGGACGCAGCATCGGCTGGGCGGGGCATATGGTCGAACAGATGGTGAGCGGCAACATCATCCGGCCACGCGGCCGCTATGAGGGATTGTTGCCCTAAACGCGTGACGCGTGCGCTTACGACATCGTGTCGAGTTTACGCTGCATGGCCGCGATCTGGTCCTTCAGCTGCTGCAGATCGTCGGGCTTCTCAGGCGTTTCCTTCCTGGCCGGTTCGGCGGGGGGCGCGGCCGGTGCCGAGCCCGCCGGCGGAAATGGCGTGAACAGCCGCATCGCGTTCTGGAACATTTCCATGTTGCGGCGTGTCTGCTCTTCCAGCGCCTTCATCGGCGTCGCCATCTTCATCACGTCGAGCGGTGACTTGCCGATGGCGCCCTTCATCTGTTCGCGGAACCGCTCCTGCTCCTTGGAGAAGGCGATCATCGACTGTTCGAGGAAGCTCGGCACGATCATCTGCATCTGGTCGCCGTAGAATGCGATCAGCTGGCGCAGGAACGGGATCGGCAGCATGTTCTGCCCATCCTTGTTCTCAAGCTCGAAAATGATCTGGGTCAGCACCGGGTGCGTGATGTCGTCGCCGGTCTTGGCGTCCTGGACGGTGAATTCCTCGCCCTTCTTGACCATCTCGGCCAGATCCTCGAGCGTCACATACGTGCTCGTCCCCGTATTGTAGAGGCGGCGATTGGCGTATTTCTTGATAATGATCGGATCGTCTTTTGCGGCCATCTGCTTCCTCCCCGGACACCGGCGCGCCTGAGTAAGCAGCCGGTAACGATTGCGCCCTTTTTGAGGATATGCGCAAAAGCCTCATAATTCCAAGCAGTTTGTGCAGTGCGGGATCACATAATGCTGCATAGCGGGCAAAATATGCTGCGCAGCAGCGGCCGGGCCAGCGGCACGGCGACGCGCGCCCTGCTTGCGACGCATGGGCGCCATGCCGATTTCCGGTTTGACTTGAGGTTGGGAAAGGGCAAGAAAAGTCCTCAACGACAGAACATCAGCTTGAGGTCTGGAGAACAAAATGTCCGATTCCATCGTCATTGCCAGCGCCGCGCGCACGGCCGTCGGTTCCTTCAACGGCGCTTTCGCCGCCACGCCCGCCCATGAACTGGGCGCCATCGTCATCAAGGAATTGCTGTCGCGTGCCGGCGTCGAAGCGGCCGAGGTCGACGAGGTCATTCTCGGTCAGGTGCTGACCGCCGCTCAAGGGCAGAACCCGGCCCGGCAGGCCTCGATCATCGCCGGCTTGCCCAAGGAGACCACTGCCTGGGGCCTCAACCAGGTTTGCGGCTCGGGCCTGCGCGCCATTGCGCTCGGCATGCAGCAGATCGCCACCGGCGACGCCAAGGTGATCATCGCCGGCGGCCAGGAATCGATGTCGCTGTCGCCGCACGCCGAGCACCTGCGCGCCGGCGTCAAGATGGGCGACTACAAGATGATCGACACCATGATCAAGGACGGGCTGTGGGATGCCTTCAACGGCTACCACATGGGCAACACCGCCGAAAACGTCGCCCGCCAGTTCCAGATCACCCGCGATGATCAGGACCAGTTCGCGCTGGCCTCGCAGAACAAGGCCGAGGCCGCGCAGAAGGCCGGCAAGTTCAAGGACGAGATCGTCGCCTTCACCATCAAGGGCAGGAAGGGCGACACCGTCGTCGACCAGGACGAATACATCCGCCATGGCGCCACGCTCGACGCCATGACCAAGCTGAAGCCGGCCTTCGACAAGGATGGCACGGTGACCGCCGCCAACGCCTCCGGCATCAATGATGGTGCGGCCGGCGCGCTGCTGATGAGCGAAGCGGAAGCCGTCAAGCGCGGCATTACCCCGCTGGCGCGCATCGCGTCCTGGGCAACCGCCGGCGTCGATCCGGCGATCATGGGCACCGGCCCCATTCCCGCCTCGCGCAAGGCTCTGGAAAAGGCCGGCTGGTCGGTTGGCGATCTTGACCTTGTCGAGGCCAACGAGGCTTTCGCGGCGCAGGCCTGCGCCGTCAACAAGGACATGGGCTGGGATCCCTCGATCGTCAACGTCAACGGCGGCGCCATCGCCATCGGCCATCCGATCGGCGCCTCGGGCGCCCGCATCTTCAACACGCTGGTTTACGAGATGCGCCGCAGAGGCGCCAAAAAGGGTCTCGCCACCCTATGCATCGGCGGCGGCATGGGCGTCGCCATGTGCGTGGAAGCACTCTGAAAAACGATTGACGGGCGGCGCGAGCCGCCCGTCCCATATCAAGTGCCTGCCAAGCCCGACAACAGGGCGATCTCAAAAAGGGGAAATGCATGACCAAGGTTGCAATCGTCACGGGTGGATCGCGCGGCATCGGTGCGGCGATCTCGATCGCTTTGAAGACCGCCGGCTATTCGGTCGCCGCGAACTACGCCGGCAACGACGACGCGGCGGCGAAATTCAAGGCCGAGACCGGCATTCCGGTCTACAAATGGTCGGTCGCCGACTATGACGGTTGCGCCGCCGGCATCAAACAGGTCGAGGCCGACCTCGGCCCGGTCTCGGTGCTGGTCAACAATGCCGGCATCACCCGCGACGCCATGTTCCACAAGATCACGCGTGAGCAATGGAAAGAGGTGATCGACACCAATTTGACTGGTGTCTTCAACATGACGCATCCGCTGTGGGGCGGCATGCGCGATCGCAAGTTTGGCCGCGTCATCACCATCTCCTCGATCAACGGCCAGAAGGGCCAGGCCGGCCAGGTCAATTATTCCGCCGCCAAGGCCGGCGACATTGGTTTCTCCAAGGCGCTGGCGCAGGAAGGGGCTCGCGCTGGCATCACCGTCAACGTCATCTGCCCCGGCTACATCGCCACCGAAATGGTCAAGGCGATCGACGAGAAGGTGCTCAACGAGCGCATCCTGCCGCAGATCCCCGTCGGCCGCCTCGGCGAACCGGAAGAGATCGCGCGCTGCGTCGTCTTCCTCGCTTCGGAAGAGGCCGGTTTCATCACCGGCTCGACCCTCACCGCAAACGGCGGCCAGTATTTCGTCTGACACGTCGCCGAGGCCAAAGGCCTCGCACTGGCGACAAACGGACCGGGAAAACCGGTCCGTTTGCGAATTGACGCTGAGGCCTCCAGGCCCTCGCCGCGGCCTGATCCCTCATCAGGCACGCAAAGTTAATTGGCGGCGGGACCCTCGGCGCGAAACCGGTGGCCAAGCTTGTGGATTCCCGGTGGATAAGCTGTTCACAACACCGATATTGGCGGAACAAAAAGGGAAAATACCGCTGGCGCCGTTTTGTCGCCGATTCGTTCCGGGTTTGAGCGCAAGTTAATGTTAATAGGGCCGGAATCGCCTGCCGCTCCTTGATGCCAAATTCAGAAAAGTTAACAATTTCAAAAGATTGAGCCAAGCGTGTCGCACCGCTTTCTTCGTTTTCCGGCAAAGGTTAACGGCAAAGCTCGCCTTGCATAAAATGGGCCAGTTCGACGATTCAGCATGTGGTGAGACTCATGGTCACAAAATCCATATGTAGCCGTGAACAAAAGCTGAATCTGGAAGAGTCAGCGATTCGTCGCTGATTCGTTCCAGACTCGTTCCATCCGTTAATCGGCAACCGGCCGGGAGCTTCGCGCAGACACCTTCGAGCCGCCGGCGGAACATTCCGCTTTCGCTTCGCGCTCGAAATCCCTATGTGTCGCCTGTCATACGCGCCGTCCAGGGCACGCTCCCGACAATGAGAGGCCAGAAAGCCCTATTTTCGAGCCGATGAACATCCAGCCGAAACACACCCAGCCGCTGATCCTGTCGGGCCGCGACGTGACCGCGGTGCTTGGGCCGACCAACACCGGCAAGACCCATCTCGCCATCGAGCGCATGGTGGCGCACGGAACCGGCGTCATCGGCCTGCCGCTCAGGCTGCTGGCGCGCGAGGTCTACAGCCGCGTCTGCGAAAAGGTCGGTGCCCACAAGGTCTCGCTGATCACCGGCGAGGAGAAGATCCAGCCGCCAGGCGCCAAATATTCTGTCTGCACCGTCGAAGCCATGCCGCGCGAGACCGACGCCGCCTTCGTCGCCATCGACGAGGTGCAGCTCGCCGGCGACCTCGAGCGTGGCCACATCTTCACTGACCGCATCCTGCATTTGCGCGGTCGCCAGGAAACGCTTCTCCTCGGTGCGGCCACCATGCACGGCATCCTCCAGCGCCTGCTGAAGGGCGTCTCGGTGGTGACGCGCCCGCGGCTGTCGCATCTGGCCTATGCCGGGTCCAAGAAGCTGACCCGCCTGCCCCGGCGTACCGCCATCGTCGCCTTCTCCGCCGACGAGGTCTATGCCATCGCCGAGCTGATCCGGCGCCAACAGGGCGGTGCCGCCGTCGTGCTCGGAGCGCTCTCGCCCCGTACCCGCAACGCCCAGGTGGCGCTGTTCCAGTCCGGCGATGTCGACTATCTCGTCGCCACCGATGCCATCGGCATGGGTCTCAACCTCGATCTCGACCACGTCGCCTTCGCCCAGAACCGGAAATTCGACGGCTACCAGTACCGCAACCTGACGGCGGCCGAACTCGGTCAGATCGCCGGGCGCGCCGGCCGGCATCTGCGCGACGGCACTTTTGGCGTCACTGGCCAGGTCGATCCGCTCGACGAAGAGCTGGTCAAGAAAATCGAGAGCCATGATTTCGATCCGGTAAAGGTGCTGCAGTGGCGCACCGCGCATTTCGACTTTGCCAGCCTCGATGCGCTGAAGCGCTCGATCGAGACCAACGCGCCGGTCGAAGGCCTGACGCGCGCGCTGCCGGCGGTGGATGCCCAGGCGCTCGAATATCTGTCGCGCGACGGGGACATCCGCGCGCTAGCCACGGATGCCAAACGCGTGGCGCTGCTGTGGGAGGCCTGCGCGCTCCCCGATTACCGAAAGATCGCCCCGGCCCAGCATGCCGATCTCATTGCGTCGATCTACATGGACCTCGCCCGGCATGGCCATGTCGACGAGAACTACATGGCCGAGCAGGTGCGCCGCGCCGACACCACCGAGGGCGATATCGACACGCTGTCGCACCGCATTGCTCAGATCCGCACCTGGACATTCGTGTCGAACCGGCCCGGCTGGCTGGCCGATCAGGCACACTGGCAGGAAAAGACGCGTGAAATCGAAGACAGATTGTCGGATGCGCTGCATGAGCGGTTGACGAAACGCTTCGTAGACCGCAGGACTTCCGTCCTCATGCGGCGCCTTAGAGAAAATACCATGCCTGAAGCCGAAATTAGTCCTACCGGAACCGTCCTTGTCGAAGGCCACCATGTCGGCGAGTTGCAAGGGTTCCGCTTCACCGCAGACCAGAGCGCCGGCGGCGAAGACGCCAAGGCCGTGCGCACCGCCGCCCAGAAGGCGCTGGCCGCCGAGTTCGAGGCGCGCGCCGAACGCTTCGGCGCCTGCGCCAATGGCGACCTCGCGCTTGGCTCGGACGGCACGCTGCGCTGGATCGGCGCGCCGATCGGCACACTGGTCTCCGGCGAGGATGCGCTGAAGCCGCGCCTCGTGCTTTTGGCTGACGAACAGCTGACCGGCCCGGCGCGCGACAAAGTCGCGGCGCGTGCCGAACGTTTCGTCAATTTCCAGATCGAGTCGCTGCTGAAGCCGCTGGTCGACCTGAAGAATGCCGACCAGATTTCCGGCATCGGCCGCGGCATCGCCTTCCAGCTGGTCGAGAATTTCGGCCTCATCAACCGCCGCGACATCGCCGAGGAGATGAAGTCGCTCGACCAGGAGGGCCGGGCCGCCCTTCGCCGGCTAGGCGTGCGCTTCGGCGCGTACCATGTCTTCGTTCCGGCGCTGATCAAGCCCTCACCCGCCGGGCTGGTGACGCTGCTGTGGGCGCTGAAGAATGACGGCAAGGACAAGCCGGGGTTCGGCGACGTCGTCCATGCGCTGGCGTCCGGCCGCACCTCGGTGGTGATCGACCCGGCCTTCGACAAGGCCTTCTACAAGCTCGCCGGCTACCGCAATCTCGGCCGCCGCGCCGTGCGCATCGATATACTGGAGCGGCTGGCCGACTTAATCCGTCCGGCCACCAACTGGAAGCCTGGCCTCGGCCAGCGTCCGGATGGCGCCTATGACGGCCAGTCCTTCATGGTGACGCCGCCGATGATGTCGATCCTCGGCGCCACCGCCGACGACATGGAGGAGATCCTGAAGGGTCTCGGCTATCGCGCCGAGCCGAAGCCTGCGGCGGAAGTCAAGGCACGGCTCGAGGCACGGGACAATGCCGTCCGGGAAGCCGCCGCGGCCAAGCTTGCGGCGGAAGAAGCCGCCCGCGCAAAGGCGGCGGAAGACGCGGCTACGGATGTTGCAGCGGAAGCGTCCGTCGAAGGTTCCGAACCTGCGTCTGATATGGTCATCGCTGTGGAGCCGGCATCCGAAACTTCTGCCACCGATACCGTTGAGGCCGAGCCCGCCGGGGAAGAGCCCGTGGCCGCACCGGCAACGCACGAAGAAGCTCCGACAGCCGAGGCCGTGGTTGAGTTGCCTGCCGGGCCGGCACAGGCGGAATCTGCGGAGGTCGTGGAAAACCAGCCTGTTGCCGCCGCCGAAAGCGCCGGCGCCCTTGCCTCCCCCTCGATGGGGGAGGTCGCGGCGCGAAGCGACGCGGGCGGGGCTGACAGCGCCGACGATGCCGGCAGTGTTGACAGCGCTGGCGCTCCCCCCACCCCGGCGCTGCGCGCCGACCCTTCCCACGAGGGGGAGGGTGAGACCGCCGAGGCCGCGCCGGAAGCCGAAGCGCCCAAGCCCATCTTGCTGTGGCGGCAGGCTCGCTTCGACCAGCGCCCGCGTCATCGTGAGGGCCGCGGCAATCGCCCGCAAAACGGGCAGGCGCGGGGCCGGCGCGACGCACCGGCGGGTGCCGGCGCACAGGCACCAGGCGCACCTGGCGAGCGCCCGGCCCATGAAGGGCGGCGTGACGGCGCCGGCAAGCCGCGCTTCGACCGCTCGAAGTTCAAGCCCAAGCCGCAGGGTGAAGGCGAACAGCGCCGTGACAGCCGTCCGCAGGGCGAGCGTCCCGACCGCCGCGAGGGCCGGCCGGACTGGAAGGGCGGCAGGCCGGAAGGCAAGAGCGGTGCCGACGGGAACAGGGGCGGCAAGCCCGCCTTCCAGCCGAAGCCGCGCGAGGAGCGTCCGGTCCGCTTCGATCCGGACTCGCCCTTCGCCAAGCTTGCCGCCTTGCGCGACCAATTGAAGAAATAAGCTCGGCGCTTCGATGGTTGCTGAAGGCCGACAGCGCATCGACAAATGGCTGTTCTTCTCGCGCGTGGTAAAATCGCGCTCGCTGGCGGCCAAGCTGGTCGTCGCCGGCCGCGTGCGCATCAATCGCGACAAAGCAGCGCAGGCCTCCGATCTGGTCAAGCCGGGCGACGTGCTGACCATCACGCTCGACCAGCGCATCTTCATTTGGAAGGTGCTCGGCGCGGGTGTGCGGCGCGGCCCGGCAGACGAGGCCCGCACCCTCTACGAGGACATGTCGCCACCGCCCACACCGAAGGGCGAGGCGCTTCCCGATGCGATTCCGGCGCTGCGCGAGGCCGGCAGCGGCCGTCCGACCAAAAGAGAGCGCCGCCAGACCGACCGCTTGCTTGGCGAGGATTGAGGCTTGCCGTCCTGAACGCAGGGCCGTGGCTTCGGCACAGGAGTGGACGCGGGACAGAACGGAGACCGGGACACGAGACGCTCCACGGGTCATCACCGGTCCTTGCCGCGCTTGCCTCTGGAATTTCATTCCCGAAGAGCCGGTGTGGACGGGCACGGCCGCCCTTGCAAGCGGCGGGCAAAGGCGTTACCTCACGGAAAAAGCCCAATAAAGCTGGGACGTTCCGGAGCCGACCGATGACCTATGTCGTGACCGACAATTGCATCAAATGCAAATACATGGATTGCATCGAGGTCTGTCCGGTCGACTGTTTCTACGAAGGCGAGAACATGCTCGTCATTCATCCCGACGAGTGTATCGACTGTGGCGTCTGCGAGCCTGAATGCCCCGCCGACGCGATCAAGCCCGACACCGAGCCCGGTCTCGACAAATGGCTGCAGATCAACACCGAATATGCCGAGAAATGGCCTAACATCACCGCCAAGAAGGAACCGCCGGCCGACGCCAAGGCCTTCGACGGCGAGGCCGGCAAGTTCGAGAAATATTTCTCCGCCGAACCTGGCGAAGGCGACTGACAGCGCTACCGTTCAGACTGGTATGACGCTGCGTAAGAGGCACGGCACATGAACCGCCTTGACAGGCGGCGGTGACCTGTGGCCTTCGCTTATGCAGCAAAACCTTGATTCTTCCGACTTTTTGTGTTACATCAGCGAACCATGCCGGTGACACAACGTCGATTTATGGCGCAGACGCCCCAAATCACTGAAAGGTGAAAATCCCATTTCGGACCAGAGCGATCTGGGCCAGGCGGTCGCAATCGTGCGGTTTGCCGGTCCCAGCCTTTCCGGTGGGTTCACCTGTTGTGCGGCTAATGATCGGGATTTCCCGGTCACACCAGTTCGGGCCGGCAGGACGCCGGTTCCACAACAAGGAGTTCAGGGCGTAATGGCAACGATCACCCCGCAGAAGAAGTCCACTGGAGCGCGTCACGGTTTCAAGACCGGCGAGTACATCGTCTATCCGGCGCACGGCGTCGGCCAGATCGTCTCGATCGACGAGCAGGAAGTGGCCGGGCACAAGCTGGAACTGTTCGTCATCGACTTCCAGAAGGACAAGATGCGCCTGAAGGTGCCGGTCGCCAAGGCGACCTCCATCGGCATGCGCAAGCTGTCGGAAGAGGATTATGTCGAGCGCGCGCTGAAGGTCGTGCAGGGCCGCGCCCGCGTCAAGCGCACCATGTGGTCGCGCCGCGCCCAGGAATATGATGCCAAGATCAACTCGGGCGACCTGATCTCGATCTCGGAAGTCGTGCGCGACCTCTATCGCGCCGACAACCAGCCGGAGCAGTCTTATTCCGAACGCCAGCTCTACGAGGCGGCGCTCGACCGCATGGCCCGCGAGATCGCGGCTGTCAACCGTATGTCGGAAACCGAAGCCGTCCGCCTGATCGAGGTCAATCTCAACAAGGGCCCTAAGCGCGGCGCCAAGGCCGACAATGAGGAAGCCGAGCAGGAAGAAGCTGCCTGAGCTTTTCGCCTTTGAATTCGAAAAACCCGGCCTCGCGCCGGGTTTTTTGTTGCGGGGCGACTGCGGCAGGCTGACCGCGCCGGGAAATCTCTCGACTACCCCTCGCCTCCGCCTTCCCTCTCCGCCTCCTGCTTCAGCGTGGCGATGAACCGCTTGGTCCGCTCACGCTCCGGATTGCCGAACAGTACAGCCGCCGGCCCCTTTTCGACCACAACACCGGCGTCGAGGAAAACCACTTCCCGCGCGATCTTGGAAGCCAAGCGCAAATCATGCGTCGCCATCACCATGGTCGTGCCTTCGCTGGCGAGCTGGCCGAGCACATCGACCACCTCCTGCGCCAGTTCCGGATCCAGCGCCGAAGTCGGCTCGTCGCACAGCAGCACTTTCGGCGACGGGGCCAGCGCCCGGGCGATCGCCACGCGCTGCTGCTGGCCGCCTGACAGCGTCGCCGGCCAGGCATCGGCCTTGTGCGCCATCCCGACTTTTTGCAGCAGGGCGAGCGCTCGCTCGCGGGCCCTCTCGGGCGACCATTTGAGCACCGTCACCAGTCCTTCCACGACATTCTCGATTGCGGTGCGGTGCGGAAACAACTGAAAATTCTGGAACACCATGCCGGTCTGCAGGCGCAGGCGTCTTATGTCCGCGGCCGGCACCTTGACGCTCGGACGGAACTCGAGCGACTCGTCGCCGATCCGCACCGTGCCCGATGTCGGGATCTCCAGGAGGTTGATGCAGCGCAAGAGCGTGCTCTTGCCGCCGCCCGACGGGCCGACAAGCGCGGTAACGCTGCCTTCGGCGATGGCGACCGTTACCCCCTTCAGCACCAGATTGTCGCCGAAGCGCTTCTCGATGTTGGTGAGGCTGATCATGAGCGTGCCTCCAGGAAGCCGCCATAGCGGTTGAGCCGTTCTTCCAGCCGCGTCTGCAGGGCAGACAGCACCGAACTCATAGCCAGATAGAGGATCGCCGCCTCGACATAGAGGATCAGCGGCTCATAGGTGGTGGCGACGATGCGCTGCGCCGCCTGGAACATCTCCGGCACGGTGATGGCGGCGGCCAGCGACGTATCCTTGACCAGCGAGATGAAGGTGTTGGAGAGCGGCGGCACCGCGACGCGGCCGGCTTGCGGCAGGATGGTGCGCCGCATCGCCTGGCTCCAGGTCATGCCGATCGAATAGGCGGCCTCCCACTGGCCCTTCGGCACCGAGCCGATGGCCGCGCGGATGATTTCCGACGTATAGGCGCCGATGTTGAGCGTGAAGCCGATCAGTGCCGCCGTGAAGGCGTCGAGCAGGATGCCGACCGACGGCAGGCCATAGAAGATCAGGAACAGCTGCACCAGCAGCGGCGTGCCGCGGAAGATCCAGACATAGAAGCGCACGAGCGCGACCAGCGGTCTCGGCCCGAACAGCCGGCCGAGTGCCGCGCCGAGGCCGACGGTCAGGCCAAGAACGAAGGACAGCAGCGTCAACGGCACGGTGAAGATCAGGGCAGCCCAGAGCAGCGAAGGCAGTGACTCCAGCATCAGTTGCAGCCAGTGCAGCACGAAAGACCCTCCAGACCAGAGCAATTCCAGGAAAAGCGCGTGGCGGTTTTCCGCCCGGAATTGCGTAGAAACAACGAGTTAGAGCGGATCAACGATTCTATCAAACGCTGAACCGCTCTAGATGCATGTCGCCCAAAAGTGACCCCGGCTTTGGGGGAACGACATGCATATAGACAAAGACCTGATGCGCGTCGCATGACCGAAGTGCGAATGCAGGCGCCATATCACGACAAAAGCGGCGAGCCGTCAAAGACGGCCCGCCGCGCTGGATGCGTTGCGGGACCAAACCGCCCCGCTGCGTGATTTACTTCGAAACGTCCTGGCCGAAATAGGTATCGGCGATCTTCTGATAGGTGCCGTCGGCCTTGATGTCGGCCAGCGCCTTGTTGATGGCCGCGACCAGCTCGGGATCGCCCTTGCGCACGATGACGCCGGAATAATCGGCGTTTTCCTCTTGCGCCGCGATCTTCACATTGGCGTCGGGCTTGTGCTTCTTGAAGTCGAGGAAGGACAGGCTGTCGTTGATGGTGGCGTCGGCACGGCCGGTCAGAAGCAGCTGGATCGACTGGTCGAAGCCATCGGTGCCGACAAGCTCTGCTCCATTCGCCTCGGCCAGCTTGCCGAAATTGGAGGTCAGCGACTGCGCCGACTTCTTGCCCTTGAGGTCGGCGAAGGTCTTGATGTCGGTGTTGTCGCCGCGCACGATCAGCACCGCCTTGGAAGCGATGTAGGGATCGGAGAAATCGTACTTGGCCTTGCGCGCATCCGTGATGCCGACCTCGTTGATGACGGCGTCGTAGCGCTTGACGTCGAGACCGGCGATCAGCCCGTCCCACTTACCTTCGAGAAACTCGACCTTGACCCCCAGCTTGTCGCCGATCGCCTTGGCGATTTCGACGTCGAAGCCGACCAGCGCGCCGGACGCATCATGATAGGTGAAGGGTGCGTAGGTGCCTTCCGTCCCGACCTTGATGACGCCAGCCTGCTTGATCTGGTCGAGATTGGCACCGGCATGGCCCGATGCGACGGCCAGGGCCTGCAGCGTTCCGGCGACGATAAGCGACTTGAGCCATTTCATTTTTCTGTGATCCCGTCCTTGGCCTGATATCAGGCATGTTGTGAGGGCTGGAAAATGCCAGATGTCAGCAGGAAGAATAAGGAATTGCATTTCAAAAACAAAGAATTTCCGAAACCATATTCTCAAAAATGGATTTCTTCGCGCATTCAAAAGGGCAACTGTGCTGAAATCGCGCGCGCAGGATGGCCTCGCTGCCCGCGCCAGCGGAACCTTTCTCGCGCGTGGCAGTTTTGGCTGTTGTAGGGCACGACGCCGCGATTTCAACCCGGTGCCTACCAAGCAAACGTCATTCGCATCGCCTGAGCCAGGGAGCCCCTCATGATGGAAGACACGGCAGGACGGATCATGGTCCGCGCGGCGATGAAGGCTCCTTACCTCGAACGGGACGAAGAACATCGGCTGGCCTTGCTCTGGAAGGAGGACAATGACCAGAACGCGTTGCACTGCATAACCGTCGCCCATATGCGGCTGGTCATTTCCATGGCCTCCAAATTCCGTCACTACGGCCTGCCGCTCGGCGATCTGATCCAGGAAGGGCATGTCGGCCTGCTGGAGGCCGCCGCCCGCTTCGAGCCGGAACGGGAGGTGCGGTTTTCGACCTATGCGACCTGGTGGATCCGTGCTTCGATGCAGGACTACATCCTGCGCAATTGGTCGATCGTGCGTGGCGGCACGAGTTCGGCGCAAAAGGCGCTGTTCTTCAATCTCAGGCGCCTGCGTGCCCGTCTGGCAAACGGCGCCGAGCCGCTTTCCAACGAAACCCTCTATCGCGAGGTATCGGTGGCGCTCGGCGTTTCCGAAGCTGATGTGGCGATGATGGATTCGCGGCTGTCGGCGCCGGATTCCTCGCTCAACGTGCCGCTTGCCGATGATTCAGGCGCCACCGAACGGATGGATTTCCTGGTCTCGGACGACCCGCTGCCCGACGAGGTCGTCGGCGACAAGATCGATGTCGCGCGCCGCTCGCTCTGGCTGAAAGCCGCTCTCGCCGCCCTCAACGCCCGCGAACTGCGCATCATCGAGGAAAGGCGGCTGACCGACGAAGGCGCGACGCTCGAGGCACTCGGCGAGACCCTCGGCATCTCCAAGGAGCGCGTTCGCCAGATCGAGGCCCGCGCCATGGAAAAGCTCAAAGTCGCGCTGGTGAAGCAAAATCCGGAATTCCTGGCGACAGCAGCCTAGAGCAATTCCAGGAAAGGCGCGTAACGGTTTTCCGTTCGGAATTGCGTAGAAACAAAGAGTTGGAGCGGATCAACGATACGCTGAACCGCTCTAAGATCCCAGCGACAACGGGCTACTTGTCGGTGACGATCTTGACCTTGTCGCCGGCCGAGACCGCGGCCCCTGGCGACAACGCATTGAGCACCCGGAACAGGTCGAGCTTGCGATCGACGCCCACCATTTGCGCGGCGAGCGAGCCCATGGTCTGTCCGGGCTGCACGGTGAGCACGCGGATATGCAGCGGCTTGAGCGCCGCCTTTTCCGCGGCACTCAGGGTCCGGAACGACCCGCTGACCGACCGCGCCACCGTATCCAGCGAAGTGCTGGCCGAGGGGGCCGCTGTCAGCAGCCGATAGACCTGGCCGCCGGCACGGATCACCGCGATATCGAACTGCCAGCCTTGCGCGCCGGCATGCGCGGTCGCGGCCTCGTTGCCGTTGATCGTTTCCTGCTTGACGGTGCTGTCGTCGAGGCCAGCCACCCAGCCGCTTCTGATGTAGTCGGTCAAGGCGCGGTTCTTGTCGATCGAAACGCCATCGAAGCGGATCGCTATGTCGCCTGGTCCGGTCGCCGTCACCGCCGCCGCCGAATTGTCGATGATGAACCCATCCGGCACCGTGAACGACACGCCGAGGCCCGGATGCAGGAAGGTTTCCCCCCGCACATAGCCTTCCTCCGGCGTATCGCCATAGAGCAGACCGTCTATGCCGGCGAGGAAGGAATCGCGGTCGCGCGTACCCACACCCGGTGCGCCGAACTGGCGGGCGTGGCGCTGCGCCAGATCGATGCGCTGCGGCGTGTTGGGATGCGTGGCCAGGAAGTCCAGACTGGCGTCGGTGGCACCGCTGATCGAGCGGAAATCGGTGTAGGCCGACATCGACTGCAGGAAGCGGCCGGCGGCGTAAGGGTCATAGCCGGCCTCGCCGATCGACTTGATGCCGATGGCGTCTGCCTCCAGCTCCTGGTTACGCGAGAACTGCGCCAGCCGGAGCTTGCCACGGATGAGTGCCGCCTTGGCGGTCGGGCTGTCGCCAAGCACATCCGAGACCACCTTGGTCGCCAAGCCTTCCTCGGCCTCCAGCTGCTGGCGCTGCAAGCCGTGATTGGCTGTGACGTGGCCCATCTCATGCGCGACGACGGCGGCGAGCTCGGACGAATCATTAGCCAGCGCCAGCAGGCCGCGTGTGATGTAGAGATAGCCGCCCGGCAGCGCGAAGGCGTTGACGTTGGGCGAATTGAGGATGGTGATCCGATAGGTCTGGGTCGGGTTCGCCGACACCACGGTCAGATTGCCGACGACCTTGGCAACCATGCGCTCGAGCTTGGGATCGGAATATTCGCCGCCATAGGTCGCCAGGATGCGCGGATGCTGTGCCTTGGCCAGT
The DNA here is from genome assembly GCF_006658505.1 of Mesorhizobium sp. B2-4-15. Classification (GTDB taxonomy): domain Bacteria; phylum Pseudomonadota; class Alphaproteobacteria; order Rhizobiales; family Rhizobiaceae; genus Mesorhizobium. The sequence continues at coordinate 129,335 of NZ_VFUZ01000001.1, read as the reverse complement.
TCGGCAAGCCTGTTGTTGGCGGCGACATTGTCGACCGTGATCGGCTTGTCGGACGGTTGGAACCCGGATTCCTGGACTTCCGGAGGCGTGAACATCTGGCAGCTTGCCAGGGCCACGGCAAAGCCGACCAGCGCCAGAAAGCGCGCCAGCGGATTCCTTCTTGGTCTGTCAACGCCGATCGCCAGAACAGCTTCCTTTCAGGTCCCGGCGCATGACCACGAAAATCGGCGGCGATCTTCGGAACGTGTCATGCGCAAAAAAACTGCTACAGCATCCGTCACGCGTCCCTCGAGGCGCGCGGCGGATGCTGTAGGCAAATCACGGCGTGTGCCGGACCAGTAGGGCGGACCTAGCCACACTACTTTGACCATGGCAAGCAAGCGCCCCATCGCCTGAAGCCGGTTTGACCGTAAATTATGTCCGCTTCCGGGCAATATCTCGTGATACGGCATCCCCAACCCCCGAACCGATATAGCGTCGGAATGCGTCCGGACCAGCCCCGGTAAAGAAATCGTCCGCCTTGCCGGTCGCCGCAACGGCGCCATTGTCCAGAAACACCACATTCTGGCCGATGCGCCGGGCATCCTGCGGCTGGTGCGTCACGAACAGCACCGTCATCCCACGTTCAGCATGAACCCCGGCAACCAGGTCGAGCATGTCGTCGCGCAAGGCCGGCCCGAGCGAAGCGAACGGTTCGTCGAGCAGCAGCACCGGGCGATCGCGCACCAGCACGCGCGCCAGGGCAACGCGCTGCCGTTCGCCACCGGAAAGTTCGCGCGGCAACCGCTTCTCCTTGCCGGCAAGGCCGGTGCGCAGAAGCGCCTCCGCGATATCAGTGCGGTCGGCCTCGGTCAGCCGCAGCGACGGCGAGCGGCCGAGCCCGACATTCTGCTCGACCGGGAGATGAGCAAAGAGATTGTTCTCCTGGAACACCATCGACACCGGCCGGGCCGAGGGCGGCTGGACGCTGACATCCGCCCCGCCGATCAGCACCCGGCCGGACCGCGGTGTCTCGAACCCGGCGACCAGGTTGAGCAGCGTCGACTTTCCCGAGCCGCTCGGTCCCATGATGGCGGTGATCTTTGTCGCGGCGAAATCAACATCGAAGACGAGGGGCGCTTCGCCATAGCTGAACAATACCTTGTCCAGCCGCACCGAAGCGCCTCGTTCAAGCCTGCTGGCCGCTCCGTCAGGCATCCCGGTTCTTCTCCCTGCCCATCCAGTGAGCCGCCATGACCAGAGCCAGGCAGACGAGGCCGAGCAGCAGCGCCAAGCCTGCGGCATCCTCGGTACGATAGCTGCCCATGCGCGCCAGGAGAAGGTAGGGCAAGGTCTGCACGGAATCACTGCCGAACAGCGCGATGACCCCGAGATCGCCGAGCGACAGCGCCATGGCGAAGGCAAAGGCGGTGGCGAGCGGACGCCGCAGCGATGGCCAGTCGATCAGCCGCAGCCTGGTCCAGCCGGAAATCCCAAGTTGCGCGCAGAGCCGTTCGTGACGTTCGCTCCCCACATCATAGGCAGGGCGGACGGCGCGCAGCGCGAAAGGCATCGCCATAACCGCATTGACGGTGACGACCATGACCGGGGCAATGGCGAAGACATCGCCGGCATGGCGCAGCAGCAGGAACCAGCCAGCGCCGATGACGATCGGCGGCACGACGAGGACAAACCCGGCGCCGGTATCGGTGGCATGCTCGAGCATTGTTCTTGGACCGGCGCGACGGTTCAGCGCCAGCGCCCGGCGCGCCATGGTCAGGGCCAGCGACAGCACCACCGAAAGCAACGCCGACAGGCAGGCCAGCACGGCGCTGGTCAGCGTCGCCTGCCGGACAGTGGCCTCGCCGGCGAGCCGGCCGAGATCGGCACCCAGCCCGGCTGCGACGGTCGCGGCCATCGGTCCGGCGACGAACACCAGCGCCAGCACGATGAGCGCCGCATTAAGCCAGGCCTCGGTGGCCTTGACGGAGAGATAGCGGCGCGGCGCGACCGGCAGGTTGGTGTCGCCGACGACATTGGTACCAAGACGCGTGAGTGCCAGCACGACGATGAAAGTCAAGGCAATCTGCAGCAATGTCAGCGCGACGGCTCGCGCGGGATCGAAGTCGAAGCGCAGCGCCTGATAGATGCCGACCTCCAGCGTCGTCGCGGCCGGTCCGCCGCCAAGCGTCAGCACGATGGTGAAGGATGTGATGCAGAGCATGAAGACCAGCCCGGCGACGCCGGGCAAGGCGGCGCGCAGCGCCGGCCATTCGATCAGCCGGAACGCCGGCCGCGGACCCATGCCGAGCTGGCTCGCCAGCCGCCATTGGTCGGCCTGTATGGTCTGCAGCGCCTCGAGGAACAGCCGCACGCCGAGCGGCAGATTGAAGAAGACATGGGCGACCAGAATGCCTGATAGCCCGTAGATGCCCGGCCAGCCCTGGCCGCCGACCGCGCTGAACAGACCGGCGAAATAGCCGGCGCGGCCGTAGAGCGCCAGGATGCCGAGTGCCGCGACGATCGCCGGCAGCGCCAGGGGCACGGCGAAGAGCTGCAGGATGAAGGCGCGGCCGAAAAAGCGTGGATGCCGCGACAGGGCACGCGCCACGAACAATGCCGGAACAACTGAAAGCAGCGTCGAAAGGGCCGCCTGCCACAGCGTGAAGCGCACGACGCGCAGCAGATAGGGATCGAAGGCTGCCCAGGCGCCCGAAAGGTCACCGGCGCCTTCGACAAGCAGCCCGGCGAACGCGCCTCCGATCAAAAGGGCGATTGCCGTAAGCGCGATGACGCCGGCGGTGACGCGGGGATCAGTGGGATGACGCGCATGCATGTCGCGCTACCCGAAACTGAGACGGACATTGAGCGAAGCAAATGCTTGGCTAAGGCCGAGTTCCCGCCCACCCCCCTCAGGCGGGGGAGATGGCCGGCAGGCCAGAGGGGGGTGGCTTGGCACAGACATCCACGAAGCTTGAGTCCTACTTGCTCATCACCGCCAGCCATTCATCCACCCAGGCCTTGCGGTTGGCCGCAACCTCTTCGGGGCTGAACAGCAAGGTCTTGGTCGGCTTGACCAGCTTGTCGAAAGCCGGGTTGAGCGGCTTGTCGGTCTTGCCGGCCGGGAACATCCAGTTGGTCTCCGGGATGGCGTCCTGGAATTTGGGGCCGGTCATGAAGGCCATGAACTTTTGCGCCAGCGGGTTCTTGGCTCCCGTCGTGGTGATGCCGGCGACCTCGATCTGCAGATATTCACCCTCCTCGAACGAGGCCGCCTGGTAGCGCTCGGTATTCTCGGCGACCATGTGGTAGGCCGGCGAGGTGGTGTAGGACAGCACCATCGGCGCCTCGCCCTTGGTGAACAGGCCATAAGCCTCGCTCCAGCCGGGCGTCACGGTCAGCACCTTCGCCTTGAGCTTGGCCCAGGCTTCCGGTGCCTTGTCGCCATAGACCGACTTCACCCACAACAGCAGGCCGAGGCCGGGTGTCGAGGTACGCGGATCCTGGATGACGATCTTGTCGTCGGCATTGCCTTCGACCAGTTCCTTCAGGCTCTTGGGCGGCGCCTTCAGCTTCTGTGTGTCGTAGACGACGGCGAAATAGCCGTAGTCGAACGGGACAAAAGTATCGTCGCTCCAGCCGCCCGGCACGTTGACGTCGGACACGGCGCCATGCGGTGCGAACAGACCCGAAGCCTTGGCATCGGCGGTGAGATTGGTGTCGAGGCCGAGCACGATATCGGCCTTGGTCGATGCTCCTTCGAGCTTGACGCGGTTGAGCAGGGCGACGCCGTCGGCGACCGAGACGAATTCGACATCGCAGCCGCATTCGGCCTCGAATTCCTTCTTCACCACCGGGCCAGGGCCCCAGTCGGCGGTGAAACTCTCATAGGTGTAGACGGTGAGCTTGTCCTTGGCCAAGGCCGGGCCGGACAGCACCACGACCATTGCTGAGACGAGAGCATATAAAAGCGTGCGCATCGGCGCCTCCTTCGTTTGAATTGAAAGGAATTGAGGCGTCGGACTGTCCGAAACGTCTAATCCCTCCGCCGGTACAAACCGGATCAGGTTCAGCGGGTTGGCGAGACTGCCTCTCAGCCGGTCCGCGAACATCGCAGCCGGCACCCCGTTAGAGCGTTTCGACACATAGGCCCGGCCGGCGAACCGCGCAAGTGGGAGTTTGCCGCCTTCCGTTTCCCGTGCCGGGCTGGTAAGGGCGACAGGATATGAGCACATTCACCATCCTGCTTGGCGGCGATCTCATCCGCACGCCCCGGCTCGACCGCCAGGTCGACGGTTCGCGCGTCATCGCCGCCGACTCCGGCATCGGCCATGCACGGATGCTGGGCCTTGTGCCGGAACTGTGGGTGGGTGATTTCGATTCGGTTCCGGCCGACCTGCCCGCCGACCTCGCCGCGGTGACCCGCCTAACCTTCCCGGCGGAGAAGGACAAGACCGACGGCGAACTCGCGATCGCGGCGGCACTGGAGCGCGGCGCAACGCGCCTCGTGCTGGCCGGCGCCTTCGGCGGCAAACGCGCGGATCACGCCTTCCTGCATCTGGCGCTGGGTCTGCGCCTGGCCGAGGCAGGAACGGACGTATTGCTGACCAGCGGCGCACAGGAAGGCATCCCCTTGCTGAACGCAACGGCTGGTTTCGACTATGCCGACGGCACGCTGTTTTCGATCCTTGGCTTTTCCGAACTGGCCGGCCTGACCGTCACCGGCGCCAAATGGCCGCTCGACGAGGTCGAAGTGGCCTTCGGTTCGTCACTGACCATCTCCAACGAGGTCAAGGGCCGCCTCGAAATCGCGCTCGGCCATGGCCGAGCGCTGCTGCTCGCCCATCCCTATCCCTTGCCCGAAAGCTGACATGGCCCCGCCTCTTCTCAATCTCGACGGGATAAAACTGACCTTCGGCGGCACGCCGCTGCTCGACGGCGCCGCCTTGACCGCTTCGGCCGGCGACAAGATCGCGCTGGTCGGCCGCAACGGATCGGGTAAATCAACGCTGCTCAAGATCGCCGCCGGCCTGATCGAGCCGCAGGACGGCGAGGTCTTCCGCCAACCTTCGGCGACCGTCCGCTATCTGCCGCAGATGCCCGACATGGAAGGTTTTGCCACCGTGCGGGCCTATGTCGAGGCCGGGCTCGGGCCCGCCGACGATCCCTACCGCGCCAGCTATCTGATGGAACATCTCGGCCTGTCGGGCGAGGAGCGGCCGGGCGACCTGTCCGGCGGCGAGGCCAGACGCGCCGCCCTTGCCCGCGTCATGGCGCCGGAACCCGACATTCTGCTGCTTGATGAGCCGACCAACCATCTCGATTTGTCTGTCATCGAATGGCTGGAAGAGGAACTCGTCCGCACCTCTTCGGCGCTCATCGTCATTTCGCACGACCGCCGCTTTCTCGAACGCGTGTCGCGCGCCACCGTCTGGCTCGACCGTGGCCAGACCCGCAGGCTGGACAAGGGTTTTGGCCATTTCGAGGAATGGCGCGACCTGGTGCTGGAAGAGGAAGAGCGCGAGCAGCACAAGCTCGGCCGCCAGATCGTGCGCGAGGAACACTGGCTGCGCTATGGCGTGACGGCGCGGCGCAAGCGCAACATGCGCCGGCTGGGCGAGTTGCAGACCATGCGCCAGCGTTTTCGCGGCCATCGCGGCGCCGAAGGCACCGCGACCATGGTGGCGAGCGACGCCGCCGAATCCGGCAAGCTGGTGATCGAGGCTAAGAACATCGAGAAGAGTTTCGGCGATCTCACCGTGGTCAAGGGGTTCTCCACCCGCATCCAGCGCGGCGACCGCGTCGGTCTTGTCGGACCGAATGGCGCCGGCAAGACGACGCTTCTGAAGATGCTGACCGGCGAATTGGCGCCGGACGCGGGTTCGGTGCGGCTCGGCACCAATCTGGAGGTCGCCACGCTCGACCAGAAGCGCGAAGCGGTCGACCCGCAGGAGACGCTGGCCCAGTATCTCACCGACGGACGCGGCGAAAACCTCGTCATCAATGGCGAGCAGCGCCATGTCGTCTCCTACATGAAGGATTTCCTGTTCAAGCCAGAGCAGGCGCGTACCCCGGTGCGCGAGCTTTCCGGCGGCGAACGGGCGCGGCTGATCCTGGCGCGCGTGCTGGCGCGGCCGGCGAACCTGCTGGTGCTCGATGAGCCCACCAATGATCTCGACATGGAGACGCTGGAACTGCTGCAGGAACTGGTCGCCGGTTTTGCCGGCACCGTCATCCTCGTCAGCCACGACCGCGATTTCCTCGACCGCACCGTCACCAGCATCATCGCGCCGGATGGCGGCGGCCGCTGGGTCGAATATGCCGGCGGTTATTCCGACATGCTGGCGCAGCGCGGCGGCACCAGGCTCGACGACCGCAAGGCGCGGGCCAAGGCCGAGCCCGGCGATGCGCCGGCATCGGGCAAGAGCGAGCCGGCAACGCCGAAGGGGCCGGCGAAGAAACTGTCGTTCAAACAGAAATTCGCGCTCGACTCCTTGCCCAAGAAGATCGAGGCCGTGACCGCATCGATCTCGCGGCTGGAGAACAACATCGCCGATCCGGCCTATTACGAACGTGATCCGGCCTCGTTCCAGAAGACCATCGCCGCCCTCGACAAGGAGCGTGCGACGCTCGCCGCGCTCGAGGAAGAATGGCTGGAACTGGAGATGCTGCGCGAGGAGATGGAGGGCTAGGCCACCTGCGACCTAGCCCTTGATTATTGCTTCCGCACGAGAGTGCGCATACATTATGCGCATGTTGCGGAGGTTATTATGCGCAAGATTGCTTTGAATGCGATCCGTCAGCCAGCAAACCTGTCGATCGACTCCAACCTCATGAGGGAAGCCAAGGGGCTTGACGTGAATGTCTCGCGCGCCGCGGAAGCTGGCATCGCGGAAGCGGTGGCGGCCGAAAAAACGCGGCTGTGGAAGCTCGAGAACCGCGCCACGATTGATGCGTGGAACGATTACGTCGAAAGGCACGGCATTCCATTGGAAGAATATCGGCAGTTCTGATGGCGCGCCATGATGTCTTTGCCGGTCGCGTCGAAGGCAGCTATTTGCTGGACGTTCAATCCGATCTGCTCGACAACTTCAAGACGCGGGCAGTCGTCCCGCTTCTCCCGGTCGCGACGGTGCCGCCGCCGATGCGAAAACTTCATCCGGTTTTCGAGATCAATGGCCGAAAGCTGGTAATGGCGACTCACCTGATCGCCACTGTTCCAGCGAGCGAACTGGGTGAAAGTCGGATGAACCTGGCAAAGCACCACGACGACATCATCGCCGCGCTCGACATGCTATTTCAGGGTTTCTGAACGAAGGCGACTATTACGTATCCCGGCCCTCTCAACCCGCCGTCTTGGCCTGCCAGGCCTTGATCGCCTCGTCGAACACCTTCTCGCCGGGAATGCCCTTTTCCATGGTCAGCAGCGCCCGCCGTCCGGTCTTGTAGACCACCGGCACGTCGATCCAGTCCTGGCCGCGCAGCAAGGTCATATTGGCGTCCTCGTCGGCCTTGGTGTCGTTGAGCGCGACGAGGAAGAAGCCGTCGGCGATCTTGGCCGGAATGCCGATCAGCGGACTGCCGGCATCCTGCTCCGAACTCTTCATGGCGACGCGCAATATGTTGTCGACGCCACCACCTTCGAAGCCGTCGGGCGTCAGGAAGATCATCTCGATGATGTGACTGGCCGGCAGCGTCCGGTCGGTGTTGCGGCGGATGGTCATGCGCAACTGGATATCCTTGCCCGGGATGGTCGCCTCGGCGCGGATCGCCGGCTCGGGCGGCAGGTCGCCGCCGGGCGATTCCTGCACCAGCGACCAGACGATGCTGCCGGGTTCGGCCGAACCCTGCGCGGTGCTGGTGCGCTCCTCATAGAAGATCGCCTTCTGGCCCACCGGCACCGAAGCTTGCGTCGGAGCGGGAGCGGCAGCGGGCGCCGCTGGTGTCGTGCCCGCCGGTGCCGGCGGCGTGGCGGCGGCATTGGCCGGGGCCGCGGGTGCGGTTCCATTGGCAGGAGGTGTTGCGGGCGCCGTGCCGCCCGCGGGTGGAGTGGCGGCAGGTGCCGCCGCCGCGGGCGCGCCGGCGGCCGGCGGCGGACTGGCCGGCGGCGGTGTTGCCGGCGGCGGTGTTGCCGGCGCGGTCGTCGCCAGGGGCGGCGTCGTCAGCGCGGCGACGGATTCACCCTCGCCTACGCCGCTTTGTCCTCCCGCCGGGCCGGGGTCGGTTTCGCCGCCTCCAGGCGTCAATCGTTGCGTGAATTTCGTCCCTTCGGCGCCTGTCGCGGGCGCCGGTGGCGGCGCGACGTCGGTCGCCGGCTTGGCCGGCGCCGGTTTGGCCGGCGCCGGTTTGGCCGGCGCCGGTTTCACCGGTTCGACCTTGGCAACAACCTTGCTGCCGCCCAGGCCCAGCATCTTGCCGAAGGCGTCCTTGTTCAGCCAGATGCCATAGCCACCGCCGGCAATGACCAGCAACGCGACGACGGCGGCGATCAGCCCGCCATAGCTGCGCTTGCGCTCGGCCGGGCGCGGACGCTGGAAGGTGTCAGCCTCCGCCGGTTCCTCGTCGTCCGGGAAGACATCGGCGTGCTCGTCGTCCTGGTCCGCGTCCATGCCAGGCAGGGCATGGTCGGCAAGGTTCGGGTCGGCAAGGTTCGGGGCTGCTGGCTGCGCCGGCACGGGCTTTTGCCAGCTTGGCTCGGCCTGGGCGGCGGGCGGTGGCGCGGGCCGCTCGGGCGGTGGCGCGGGGCGATAAGGCTCCGGCCTGGCGGCGGGCGGCGCCGGCCGGGCGGGCTCCGCCTTCACCGGCTGGCGCGTGTGACTCGACTGGTTCTTGTTGCGGTCGATGGACGAGAAGATGTTTTCCAGCTCGGCCAGCGGGTCCGTTTCCGGCACGCTTTTGGCATAGTCGCGCTCTACGCTCGCAATGGCGTCTTCCAGGGAGCGTTTCTGCCTGGCTATCGCCTCGGCGGCCAGCGGCGGCGAATATTCCGCAAGCTTCTTCACCAGCATGGCACGCACGCTTTCGTAAATGCGCGTACGCTTTTCAGGCGTCTCGTCGCCGTGCTTGTCGAGCGCCTTTTTCAGAACAGCAACGAAATCTGCCATGCTTCAGTCGACCTGTATTTTTGCTTCCGCGCCGACCCCCGCAAATCAGCCGCGATGCCCGGAAAGGCTTCAGAAACTAGTCTTGAAACGGGTCGGTCACAAGTATCGTGTCGTCCCGTTCCGGGCTGGTGGAGAGGAGCGCGACCGGCGCGCCGATCAACTCCTCGATATAACGGACATACTTGACGGCCTGGGCCGGCAGATCGTTCCAGCTGCGCGCGCCGGCGGTGGTGCCTTTCCACCCCTCCAGCGTCTCGTAGACCGGTTCGACGCGGGCCTGCGCGCCCTGGCTGGCCGGCAGGTAGTCGATCATCTCGCCATCGAGCCTGTAGCCGGTGCAGACCTTGATCTCGTCCAGCCCGTCGAGCACGTCGAGCTTGGTCAGCGCAATGCCTTTGATGCCGTTGACGGCGACGGCCTGGCGCACCAGCACCGCGTCGAACCAGCCGCAACGGCGCTTGCGCCCGGTGACGACGCCGAATTCGTGACCGCGCGTGCCGAGGAACTCGCCGATCTCGTTCTTCTGTTCGGTTGGGAACGGACCTTCGCCAACGCGCGTCGTGTAGGCCTTGGTGATGCCGAGCACATAGCCGATGGCGCTAGGCCCGACGCCGGAGCCGGCGGCCGCCTGCCCGGCCACCGTGTTGGACGAGGTGACGAAGGGATAGGTGCCGTGGTCGATATCGAGCAGCGTGCCTTGCGCACCCTCGAACAGGATGCGCTCGCCGGCGCGGCGCTTGTCGTCCAGCACTTTCCAGACACGATCCATATAGGGCAGGATCTCGTCGGCGACCGACGTCAATTCACTCATGATCGCCTCGTGCGTGACTTCGGCATGGCCAAGCCCGCGGCGCAGCGCATTGTGGTGCGTCAGCAACCTGTCGACCTTCAGGGGCAGTGTTTCCAAATCCGCCAGATCCATCACCCGAACCGCGCGCCGGCCCACCTTGTCCTCATAGGCGGGGCCGATACCGCGGCGGGTCGTACCAATCTTCGTCCCGGAATTTGAGGCGGCGTCCTCGCGGAATCCATCCAGTTCCCGGTGCAGCGACAGGATAAGCGCTGTGTTTTCGGCTATTTTCAGGCGATCGGGCGTCACTTCGACGCCCTGTGCCTTGAGCTTGGCGACTTCGGCCACGAAAGCGTGCGGATCGAAGACCACGCCATTGCCGATGATGGACAGCTTGCCCTGCCGCACGACACCGGACGGCAACAGTGACAGCTTGTAGACCTTGCCGTCGACGACCAGCGTGTGGCCGGCATTGTGGCCGCCCTGGAAACGCACCACGACGTCGGCACGCTCCGACAGCCAGTCGACGATCTTGCCCTTGCCTTCGTCGCCCCACTGCGAGCCGACGACCACCACATTGGCCATGTTTCTTTTCCCTTGAGACGCCGCCGAGCGGCTTGGATATGGTTCGAAACGACAGGCCTCTATAGCGTCAAGACCTCGCGAGCGCGACCTTTCTTTGCCGCCGAAAATGCCCTGAGGCACAACAATTTTCGGCTTTGACATCATTTACTTGGGCTGAAGGGGGCAATAGGCCGGCAAACACCGCGGCGCATCCGCAGCGGCCGGAATCCCGCCATGCATCGAAGCGCCTATATATTCCTGCTGCTCACCACCTTGCTGTGGGGCGGCAATTCGGTGGCCGGCAAGCTGGCGGTCGATCATGTCTCGCCGATGACGCTGGTCTTCCTGCGCTGGGTGCTGGCGGTCGCGATCCTGCTGCCGATCGGCTGGCGCACGATCCAGGAGGACTGGCCGGTGGTGCGCCGGCACTGGTTCGTCCTGGCGGCACTGGGCGCCAGCGGCTTCACTCTGTTCAACACCATCTTCTACACGGCGCTCAATTACACGACGGCGATCAACGTCTCGATCGAACAGGCGGCGATGCCGATCCTGATCATGACAGCCAATTTCATCTTCTTCCGCCTGCGCGTAAGCTGGGCGCAGATTGCCGGCGTCGTGCTGACCATCGCCGGCGTGATCCTGACCGCCTGCCACGGCGACCCGCGTCGGCTGCTAACGCTGGAGCTCAACTTCGGCGATGCGATCATGCTGGTCGCGGTCATCCTTTACAGCGGCTATTCGGTGGGGCTGCGGCTAAAGCCGGTGATGCGTTGGCAGAGCCTGATGCTGTCCCTGTCGGCCGCGGCGCTGATCACCTCGCTGCCTTTCTTCCTGTGGGAAATAGCCACCGGCAAGGTCATCGTGCCCGACGCGCGCGGCTGGACAGTCATCGTCTACACCGCGATCGGCGCCTCGGTCGTCTCGCAGATCCTCTACATCAGGGGCAACGAGCTGATCGGCGCCAACCGCGCCGGCCTGTTCATCAACCTGGTGCCGATCTTCGGCACGCTGCTTTCGGTGCTGATCGTCGGCGAGACGTTCCAGCTCTATCAGGCATTGGCACTCGTGCTCGTGCTGGGCGGCATCGCGCTTGCCGAATATAGCGGGCGAAGGATGGCCGTGCCGGCCCGCCGGTAAGGTGCTACCGCAGCAACTCCTTGCGCACCGCCGCAATATCGTCGGATGAGACCGCCGGAGCGGAATTGCCCCAGCTGCCGCGCACGTAGGTCAGCACGTCGGCGATTTCCTGGTCCTTCAGGCGCCATGCGAGCGAAGGCATGGCAGGTGTCGTCGGCGCGCCGGCCGTATGGACAGCCTGGCTGCCGGCGAGAACCACCCGGGCAAGCGTTTCGGCATTGCCTTGCGCCACGATCGAGTTGCCGACGAGCGGCGGGAACAGAGCTCCGGCCCCGGCACCATCGCCACCATGGCAGGCCGAACAATTGTCATGGTAGATCGCTTCGCCCGCGGCCATCCGTGCCTCGTCCGGCTTTGGCGCTTGCGTATTGCCGGTATCCGAGCCCAGGCTCTTGAGATAGACGGCAACAGCCTTGAGGTCCGGATCCGTCATTTTCGAGGTCGAGTTTTCGACGGCCTCGGCCATCGGACCGGACGCGATCGAACGCGCGTTGACGCCGGTCTTGAGGTAGGCAACCACATCCTCCTGCGACCATTTTCCAAGGCCGGATTGGGCATTGCTGGTGATGTCGGGCGCGAACCAGCCCTGCAGCGACGCTCCTTGCAGGAAAACACTGTCCTGGTCCGCTCCGAGGAAGGATTTGGGCGTATGGCAGGTGCCGCAGTGTCCCGCCCCCTGCACGATATAGGCGCCGCGATTCCATTCCGCCGACTTGGAGGGATCCGGCGTGAAAGCGCTTTCGGTGAAGTTGAGGAGATTCCAGCCCCACATCGCCAGCCGGATATTGAGGGGGAACGGCAGCTGATTGGCTTCGACCTTGTTCGGCACCGGGTCGACCGTGGTGAGGTAGGCCCAGAGGTCGGAAATGTCCTGCTCGTTCATCTTGGTATAGGCGGCGTATGGCATGGCGGGATAGAGCCGCACGCCGTTGTGGCCGATGCCGGTCTTCATCATATTGCGGAAATCGCTCTCCGACCAATTGCCGATGCCCGTCTCGTGGTCGGGCGTGATGTTGGGCGGCACGAGAGCACCAAACGGCGTTTCGAGCGGCAGGCCGCCGGCCAGGGGCTTTCCGCCCGGCCTTGTATGACAGCCAGCGCAATCGCCGAGCACGGCCTGGTACTGACCACGTATGATCTGGTCCGCCTGGTCGGCCGCGATTGCCGGAGCGATCGCCAGGAGCGCCGCGCCGGCGGCGAGGATGGCGGTGAGCGTTCTCATGCCCGCACCAGCGGTGCGCCGGGATTGCGCAGATACTGGTTGCGGATGGCGTCTGCGGCACGGAAGGCAAGCGCGCCGACCGTTCCCGTCGGGTTCTTGCCGGCGTTCTGCGGGAAGGCCGATGCGCCGATGACAAAGACGTTCGGAACGTCCCAGCTTTGCAGGAAGGTGTTGACCGCGCTTCTCTTCGGGTCGGTTCCCATGATGGCGCCGCCGGTATTGTGGGTGCTCTGATAGGGGACGCTGTCCCAGCCCTTCTTGCGGCGGCCGACGCTGTATTGCTTGCCGCCGAATGCCTTGGCGATGTCCTCCATCCGGTCGCATAGGTAGTTCGACATCCGGATGTCGTTGTCGGGGAAATCGAACGTCATGCGCATCAGCGGCCGGCCGAAGCGATCCTTGTAGGTCGGGTCGAGATCGAGATAGTTGGTGCGCGTGGCGTAGCTGCTGCCCTGCGAGGAATAGCCGAGCGTGCTCTTGTAGCCCTCGACGGTCGCCTTCTTCCAGGCACTGCCCCATTTCGGCGTGCCGGGCAGCGTCGGCCTGGTGCCGATCGGGCGCCCGTTGGTGGGGATGCAGTTGATGCCCGCGCCGCCGACGAAATCCAGCGCACCGTGATCGAAAGCGTCGCCGTTGAAGTCGTCGATCGTCTGGCCGAGCGCGCCGGCAGCGATGAACGGATTGAAGTTCTTGTCGTCGAAGAACACCTGCACGCCGGCATTGGTCTGGTAGCAGTAATTGCGGCCGACCGTCCCCTCGCCGGTATTGGGATCATAGATCTTGCCGATGCCGGAGAGCATCATCAGGCGGGCATTGTGCAGTCCATAGGCGCACAGAAGCACGAGATCGGCCGGCTGGAAGAATTCCTGCCCCGACGTGTCGACATAGGTCACGCCACGCGCCGACTTGCCGCCGGCGGCGAGATCGACATGCAGCACTTCGCTGTCGGTCCGGACCTCGAAATTGGCCTTCTTCATCAGGACGGGGAGGATGGTGGTCTGGGCGCTCGATTTGGAATAGTTGGCACAGCCGAAACGCTCGCAGAAACCGCAATAGGTGCACTGCCCCATGGTGATGCCGAGCGGATTGACATAAGCGCGCGACATGTTGGCGGACGGCGTCGGGAACGGGTGCAGCCCCATCGACCGGCCGACATTGGCGAACAGGGTCGGCGCGTAGGTCATCTCCATCGGTGGGTTCGGATAGTCCCGCGCCCTTGGATCCTCGAACGGATTGCCGCCCTCCTGCAGTTTGCCCTTGATGTTGCCGGCCTTGCCCGAAATCCCCGCCAGATACTCGAACTGGTCGTAATAGGGCTCCATCTCGGCACCAGTCACGCCCCAGTCCTCGACCTGGAGATCCGCGATCCTGGCCGCGCCATACCGTTTGGTCAGATTGGTTTTCGTCTGGAAGTCCGAATCCCAGAACCGCCAGGTGTGCCCGTTCCAGTGCACGCCGGCGCCGCCGACCCCGTTGCCGGGCAGGAAGGAGCCGAAATCGCGCATTGGCAGCGCCGTCTGCGAAGGGTCGTTGCGCATGGTCATGGTTTCGACGGCGGGCTGCAGGAACAGGTCGCGCCGGATGCTGTAGCGCAATTCGTCCTGCGCATAGCCGATGTTGAAATCGGTTGCCGTGTCGCGCCACGGACCGCGCTCTATGGCCAGCACGTCGAGGCCCTGGTCCGTCAATTCGTGCGCGAGGATAGCTCCGGTCCAGCCGAGGCCGACGATCACGACATCCTTACGGGGCAGTATCGTCGTCATGGTCAGCTCCTCTTGCCCAGCCATTCCGGGCTGCCTTCGATGGAAACGGGCGGCCGCGGATAGGGCTGATTGTGCTTGCTGACATGATCCCGGTAATCATAGCGCGCGCCGGGGAAGCCGAGCATGCGCCACGACACCATGTCCTTGTTGCCGCCATAGACCGGATCGGCAAAGAACCCTTCCATCGTGTTCTGCAGAAGAAGTCCGAAGAAGCCGGGCCCCTTGACGCCATTGGGCAGTTCGACCTTACCCGCCTCCATGGCCGTCAGGAACGCATCCTGATCGGCCGGCTGCAGTTCGGCGAATGTCTTGCCGTCGCGTTGCTTCAGGAAGGCATCGATGGCGGCGAGGCCGACGCGGTAGCGCTGGGCGGGATTGGCCTCACCCTGATATCCCTGCGTGGGCAATGCGGGCAGGAATGGCCCTTGCGTATAAAGCCGGCTCGAGGTTCCGAACGCGCCCATCAACTGCCTGTCGATATAGACGGCGCAGCCCGCCTCCTTGCCGCCCATGCTGAGATCGTCGGCGGGGATGATGCGGTCGACGATGGCTTCGACAAGAGCCGCTTCCTGCGGTGTGAAAAATTGCCAGCCGCCAGCGACCACCTGCATCGGCGGATCCGACGACAGGGGTGCCCAAGGCAGGGAGCCGGAGAAAGAGCGGGCAAGGCTTGCCGAAGTCGCCGTGACCGTAAACATCGCGACTGATGACAGGAAAAGGCGCCGATTCAGCCTGACAGTATTGCGATGATCCATCCAAGGCACCTTGACAGCAACGAGCGCGCGCCGGAAGTTGCGCGTTAAATCATGACCAAAACCGTTAAGTTCAAGCCATACGGGTCGATTGATGACAGCCTGCGGAAAGAAATCCGCATCGTCAAGCAGATCACAAAATCGTTAGATTAGGCCAGGCCTTATGCTTATCGGCGCCGGCTAATGTATCAGCAAGTTGAAAAGTAATCCTTGGACCAAGCGCCAAGCTCGCACGGTCAATCACGGTCCGGGAAGGGCCGAACTGCGCAGGAATCGGGTAAGGCAGCGTCCGCCGCGGGATGCGGTCCGCCGGCTGAATCGAGGCCAAACGAAACGTCCCGCGTGCTGCCGGCACGCGGGACGTTTCGTGCGCCTGGTTGCGACGGTACGGGGCCTAAACCGCGCTCACGTCGAACTGCAGCCGTTTGGCCGAGTCGATCGACTTGTGCGCCCGCACCTGCTCCAGCACTTTTTCCGGGAACGGCGCGTCGAGATAGAGCAGCGCGATGGCGTCGCCGCCCGGCCGGTTACGGCCAAGCTGGAAGTTGGCGATGTTGACGTCGTTCTCCCCGCACACGGTGCCAAGCAGGCCGATGATGCCGGGCGCATCGGCATTGGTCGTGTAGAGCATATGCTGGCCGACCTCGGCGTCGAGGTTGATGCCCTTGATCTGGATGAAGCGCGGCTTGCCGTCCGAGAAGCAGGTGCCGGCGATCGAGCGCGTCATGTGCTCTGTCTTGACGGTGAGCTTGATGTAGCCGTCGAAGACCCCCGACTTGTCACGCTTGACCTCGGCGACGATGATGCCGCGCTCCTTCACCATGATAGGCGCCGACACCATGTTGACGTCGGCGACCTGCGGCCGGATCAGGCCGGCGAGTGCGGCACTGATCAGGGCGCGTGTGTTCATCGTCGCGGTCGAGCCGTCAAACAGGATCTCGACCTCCTTGATCGGATCTTCCGTGACCTGGCCGACAAAGGCGCCGAGCACTTCGGCGAGCTTGACGAACGGCTTCAGCCGCGGCGCTTCTTCCGCCGTGATCGACGGCATGTTGATGGCGTTGGAGACCGCGCCCTTGATCAGGTAGTCGGCCATCTGTTCGGCAACCTGCAGCGCGACATTTTCCTGCGCTTCCGCCGTCGAGGCACCGAGATGCGGTGTCGCCACCACATTGTCCATGCCGAACAGGGTGTTCTGCTCTGCCGGTTCGACCTCGAACACGTCGATGCCGGCGCCCGCCACCTTGCCGCTCTTCAGCGCCGCGACAAGGTCGGCCTCGACGACCAGCCCGCCGCGTGCGCAGTTGATGATGCGCACGCCGTTCTTCATCTTGGCGATGGCGGCGGCATCGATGATGTTGCGCGTCTTGTCCGTCAGCGGCGTGTGCAGAGTGATGAAATCGGCGCGGGCGAAGAGCTCGTCGAGCTCGACCTTCTCGACGCCGAGCTCCTCGGCGCGGCTGTCCGACAGGAACGGATCGAAGGCGACGACGTGCATCTTCAGTCCGACACCGCGCGTCGCGACGATCGAGCCGATATTGCCGCACCCGATGACGCCCAGCGTCTTGCCGGTGATCTCGACGCCCATGAAGCGGTTCTTCTCCCATCTGCCAGCATGGGTCGAGGCGTTGGCCTCCGGAATCTGGCGCGCCAGCGCGAAGATCATCGCGACGGCATGCTCGGCTGTCGTGATCGAATTGCCGAAGGGCGTGTTCATCACGATGATACCCTTGCGGCTCGCCGCCGGGATGTCGACATTGTCGACGCCGATGCCGGCGCGGCCGATGACCTTGAGGTTGGGCGCGGCATTGATCAGCTTTTCCGTGACCTTGGTCGCCGACCGGATGGCGAGGCCGTCATACCGGCCGATCACTTCGAGCAGCTTTTCCTTGTCCTTGCCGAGGTCAGGCAGATAGTCGACCTCGACGCCGCGATCCTTGAAGATCTGCACGGCGGTGGGAGAAAGTTTGTCGGAAACGAGAACACGGGGCGCCATGGCGGCCTCCTTGAAAATGGGATTGATCCGAGGAATGGGCGGCCCGCGGGCCGCCACGGAAATCTCAGGCAGCCGCTTTCAGCGACGCCTTCTGCGCGGCAAAGGCCCAGTCGAGCCAGGGCAGCAACGCTTCGAGATCGGCAGTCTCGACCGTCGCGCCACACCAGATGCGAAGGCCGGGAGGCGCGTCGCGATAGGAGCCGATGTCGTAGGCAACGCCTTCCTTGTCGAGCACCGAGGCGAGAGCCTTGGCGAACGCCGCCTGCCCGTCCGCGCCAAGCGCTGCGACTTGCCGGTCGGTGAAGGACAGGCATACGGACGTGTTCGACCGCGTCGCGGGCTCGACGGCGAGATGGCCGAGCCATGCGGATTTATCGACAAAACCGTCGAGAACCGCGGCATTGGCGTCCGCCCTGGCGATCAGCGCATCCAGACCGCCGATCGACTTCGCCCAGCTCAGTGCATCGAGATAGTCCTCGACGCACAGCATTGACGGCGTGTTGATGGTCTCACCCTTGAAGATACCTTCGATCAGCTTCCCGCCCGAGGTCAGGCGGAAGATTTTCGGCAGCGGCCAAGCCGGCTTGTAGGTTTCCAGCCGCGCGACGGCGCGCGGACTGAGGATCAGCATGCCATGCGCGCCCTCGCCGCCCAGCACCTTCTGCCAGGAGAAGGTGACGACATCGAGCTTCTCGAAATCGAGCCTCTGCGCGAAAGCCGCCGAGGTGGCGTCGCAGATGGTCAGCCCCTTGCGATCGGCCGGAATGAAATCACCGTTTGGCACGCGCACGCCCGATGTGGTGCCGTTCCAGGTGAAGACCACGTCGCGGTCGAAATCGATCTTGGACAGGTCCGGCAATTCGCCGTAGCCAGCTTCGATCTTGCGCACATCGGCGAGTTTCAGCTGCTTGACCACGTCGGTGACCCAACCGGAGCCAAAACTCTCCCAGGCGACCATGTCGACGCCGCGCTCGCCGAGCAGCGACCACAGCGCCATCTCGACCGCGCCGGTGTCCGACGCCGGCACGATGCCGATGCGGTAGCCGGCAGGAACCTGGAGGATTTCCCGTGTAAGCTCGATCGCCTGTTCGAGCTTGGTCTTGCCGATCTTGGCACGGTGGGAACGCCCGAGCGCAGCGTTTTTAAGTGCCTCGACCGACCAGCCGGGGCGTTTTGCGCAAGGACCCGAGGAAAAATTGGGATTTGCCGGACGGAGTCCGGGCTTCGTGGGAGTCGTCATCGTGGTCTATCCTTCCAGATAGTGGCCCCTCGTTGGGGAGGGGTGGCCCACTCGCCGCATTACCGGAAGGCCGGGAAAAGCGCAAGCCCTGTCGCATCTTGTCATGCAGGTTCGTGCTCCATCTTGCAGAACGAAGTCGGAACCGGTGCCGAGAAGTGGCACAAATCTGACACAGGCAGTTCGGCGTTTGTTCGTGCGGACAGTGACATCGCGATAGGCGGCATAACGGCCTGTGCCACCAGTCGAGCGCGGCGATCGAGATCGCGACGGTCTGGTATCGGGCTAACAACAGCATCAGCGCGCCCCAGTTGACGTAGTGACAGCCTCGCAGGCCACCAGCACCACCATTGCCCTCAACGACATCGAAACCAAGGTGAGCGGCTGCGTGATGGCTATCGGCGTTTGCGAGCCGACAATCACCGGCTAGACCGAAAACTACACTGGCGCCGACACCGTCATTGAAGACGCAAGTCCAGATATTTATGTGCGCACATAAGGCGGCGGGAGCCGCGACGTTCGGCGCTCCAACTGCTTGGGCTTTAGAGGAGCATACCCAGCGCCGGTTGCAGGAAGATGTGACAGCCGACGGAGGCGACCTCTGCGGCCATAAATCCGAACCGCCAGAAAAGCCAGGCCCAGATCACGCCTGGCACGATATACCGCAGAGCTTCGTAGGAGAGCGTCGCCGGTGTTATCGGATCTGGCGAGAGCGCCGTGACGTTCAAGCCGATATTGAGCGCTTGGGTGGCGACCATGACGGCCAGGATCACGGTTGGCGCCAGACCTTGCGGCCTGGCCATCAACAGCAGGCAAAGGGCCATCGAGAAGACGAACAATCGGTAGATCACATTCTCATTGAACGCCCGAAGCATGAAGTAGGCGAGGCGAGCGGCAAGCGGTGTCTGTTCAAAGAACTGAACGTATGAGGCCGGAAGCGAGCTCCGAAACAGGTAGCAATCGATGGCAACCACATAGCCGGCGACGAGAACAGCCGCGATTGCTCCAATCAACACCGAGCCGATCTGCCCCGTCAGCAGCCTGAGGCCGGCGCTGTTTGCAGCCCACGCTCCAGCCAGCACCAGCACCGCGATAAGGATTGCTCGTAGGACAGGCGATCCGAACGTCGCCGCGGTGAACATCACGTCGAACGGCGCGATGATTGCAATGACGGCGCTGACGAACAGGATGATGGCAAGGGGGGTGATCCACATCAGCGGCGCGATCAATTTCTGAGACCGATCAAACCACGCCTGGATGAAGGATCTGGCCGATATCGACGGTTGGCAGTTGATCGTGGTGACCCGGGCTCTTGATAGCTAAGCCGACGCCGACACAGGCAGCGAGGATGGCAAAGGTCGCCAGCGCAATGCCGAGCCTGGGGCTCCTTTGTGATGCCTTCACGGCCTCGGTGAGATCGTCAAAAATGGTTTCCATAAGCGAATGCTAATCGAGGACCGGCCAATAACCAGTTAACGTTTCCAACGGCCATGGCTCATGGGACGTGAAGTTCTCTAGCGACGGCATCACCTACGGGTCAACGGTCGCCTCGATCACGCTCGGCGCTGCCGCAGACCCGCGGCGGGGATCCGCCGTCAAAGTCCTGGTGCGCCCGGAGCCTACCAGAGGTCGTAGCGCAGCCCGAGCTTGACCTGGTGATTGCTGATCCCCTTGTGAACGGGAAAGGAGGTCAGGCTTGCTGCCGTCACATATTCGGCGCTGGGGGCGGAGAAGTACTGATAGCCCAGGTCGACGGAAACGTTCTTGGTCACCTGATAGGCAAGGCCGGCATTCAACGTATAGGCGAAGGAGTATTGGGTCTTGTCGTCGCGTTGGACGAAATCGTCGGTGGGGTCGCCATTGTTGGTGAAATAGCTCGCCGAGAGCTTGCGCGTGCTGCGCACGACGCCGACGCCGGCGCCGAGGTAAGGAGTTATCCCGACATAGGTGCCAAGATCGACATAGCCGTTGAGCATGCCCGTGAAGGCGTAATTCTTCAGGGACGCCGAAGCGACGGTCGAAGTTGCCGGCGGCGTTACGATCGCGGTATCGTCATAGCCGACGCCGATCTTGTTGCCGGGCAGGTAGCCGAAATTGAGATCGGCGCGCAGATAATCGGTGAAGTGATAGCCGAAGCCGATGCTGGCAAAGACCGGATCTTCCTTGTCGTCGAAGCTGGCAGGCGTAAAGGCGAAATCCTCGTTCTTGAAGCTCTTCTGCGCCAGATACGAAACATCGCCGCGCAGATACCAGCCCGAGCCGACTTCGACAGGCACGTAATCAGGCGCCTGGTCGACATAGATGGGCGGATCGTAGTCGGCGGCGAGTGCCGGTGTCAGTGGCAAAAGGCCGAGTCCGGCAAACGCCAGCACGATACGCGATGTGAGTGTCATGGTCCCGACTCCCGGATTTGGCGCCTGCGATCACGGCGGCCGCCATCGTTTCAGGGAGCATTGTTAACCATAGTGGTTAAGTCACGGTTAAGGCTAACAGAGCGTTAGCGATTTGATTTCGAACGGAAACTCATCTTCAAGCCACCCGGCGAAAGACCGCCCGAACGAAAACCGCCCGGCTGAGCCGGGCGGTTCGTAACCATCAGAAGCAGGTAGGTCTACTTGGTGTAGACCGGCTCGGGTTCGGGCTGGTAGGCCACAACAGGTGCGGCGCACCCATTGTTGCCGCCGAACTGATAGCGCAGGCCACCGCGCACTTCATGTGTGTTGATGCCACGGTCAAAGCCAGGGCCCGAGCTGGTCACGTCCCACTCGAACATGCGGCCCCCCTGGATATGCGAGAAGCGATAGCCCGCATCGAGGATGATTTTATCGGTCAGGCAGTAGGAAGCGCCGGCCATCAGCGCATAGGCGAAGCGCCAGTTCGATGCTCCGGGATTATGCTCGGTGGTGTTCGGGTCGTAGACATCATCCCACTTGACGCGCGCGCCGCCGATGCCAGCGCCGACATAGGGCGTGATGCCGTGCCAGGTGCCGATATCGACATAAGCGTTGGCAAGCAGCAGCAAGGCGCTCATCTTCGACACTTCGGTTGAAGTCCCGTTGATATCCGAGGTACCGCCGTTGAAGTTCGACTTGAACCAGTAGTCGGCGGTCAGGTCCGTGCGGAAATGATCGTTGATCTTGTAGCCGACGCCGCCGCCGAGCGAGAAACCGCCCTTGAGCCTGCCATAGTCGAAACTCTTGCTGCCCGGCGTGACCGAACAGTTACAGGGGTCGACGGTGTAAGTCATGTAGTCGATGCCGCGCACATCGGACTTGTGATAGTCGAGGTCGCCACGGATATACCAGCCGCCGACATCGACCGGCTGCTCGTAGACCGGTGGCGGGGCCTCTTCGACCACCGGTTCTGGAAGGTCGGCCGCGAACACCGGCCAGGCCAGGCCCGCGAACAGCGCGGCAAACAAGGCCTTTCTTGCTGTATTGAACATGCTTGTCACCCCTGGGAACCTCGGAGCGCGATCGCGCCCGAATAAGATTGGCTTTCAGGCGTGGATAATGAATTGCAAAGGTTAAAAGCCGTTTAACCCTGTCGATTAACCACGAATCCCTAAAATCCGAGGGCTTCGACGAGGATTTCGACAAAGCTGGAGGCCAGTTCTCCGGCCAACGAAAAGCCCGCCGGGAGGGCGGGCTTCGTTTGCAAGCGGAGCGGCGTGACGCTTCCCCGGGGGCGCACCGGACGCGACGTCCTTCGGGCGCGCTGGGGATCAGGCGGCGCTGCGTGTTTCCGAGATGACCTCGACGATGTCGTTGACGACCGCCTCGACCAGTTGTGGATCGTCACCCTCGGCCATGACACGGATCAGCGGCTCGGTGCCGGACGGGCGGATGACCAGCCGCCCGGCCTTGCCGAGACGGTGGCGTGCATCCTCGATGACGGCCTTGACCGGGGCTTCCTCTAACGGCTTGCCGCCGGCGATCCGGACATTCTTCAGGATCTGCGGCACCGGCTCGAACTTCTTCGACAGTTCGCTGACCGGGCGGCCCTGCCGCTTGATGCAGGCCAGCACCTGCAATGCCGACACCAAGCCGTCACCGGTGGTCGAGAAATCCGACAGCACGATGTGGCCCGACTGTTCGCCGCCGACATTGAGCCCATGCGCGCGCATATGCTCCACCACATAGCGGTCGCCGACCTTGGTTCGATGCAATTGCAGCTTCATGTCGCCGAGGAAGCGTTCGAGGCCGAGATTGGACATGACGGTCGAGACAACGCCGCCGCCGGCAAGCCGCCCGCTCTGGTGCCAGGACTCCGCGATCAGCGCCATGATCTGGTCGCCATCGACGATGGCGCCGTTTTCATCGACGATGACGACCCGGTCGGCATCGCCGTCGAGCGCAATGCCGATGTCGGCGCGCACTTCATGCACTTTCTTCTGCAAGCCGGCCGGATGGGTCGAACCGCATTCCTTGTTGATGTTGAAGCCGTTGGGCTCGACATTGATGGCCACGACCTCGGCGCCGAGTTCCCACAGTGCCTCGGGCGCGACTTTGTAAGCCGCTCCATTGGCGCAATCGACGACGATCCTGAGGCCAGAAAGCGACATCGAGCGCGGCAAGGTGCGCTTGGCGAATTCGATATAGCGGTCATGCACGCCGTCGACGCGCTTGGCGCGGCCAAGCCCGTCCGAATCGGCGAGTGCCAGTTCGATATCCTTGTCGAGCATGCTCTCGATGCGTTCTTCGATCTCATCTGAGAGCTTGTAGCCATCGGGGCCGAACAGCTTGATGCCATTGTCGTAATAGGGATTGTGCGAAGCCGATATCATGACGCCGATGTCGGCGCGCAGCGACCGCACCAGCATGGCGACGGCCGGCGTTGGAATCGGGCCGAGCAGGAACACATCCATGCCGGCGGCGCAAAGCCCGGCCACCATCGCATTCTCGATCATGTAGCCGGAAAGCCTGGTGTCCTTACCCAGAACGACACGATGGCGATGGCTGCCGCGCTGGAATGAAAGGCCGGCGGCCATGCCGACCCGCATGGCGACTTCCGCAGTCATCGGAAACTTGTTGGCGCGCCCGCGAATGCCGTCCGTGCCGAAGTAATTTCCTGCCATGCTAGTCGGTATCCCCGATTGTTCTTATCCGGCACGTCATGCCACAATTGGCTCCCGCGCCATGATCACATTGTGTGATTATATGTTACGAATCCTTAGAAAATCATTGTTGTGCACCGCACACAACATGGCTGCAACGTAGCATGACGGCTCTCAGACACCGCAATGTACCAGTTTTGCGAGCCATCCGGCGCATATGCACGCGGAAAACCTTGTTTCGGACCGGTAAGGAACAATGATTTCATCACCTTATCGGGAAAACCGGCTTCCGCCGATATATACCTCACTTGGCATCTGGCGCAACCGACCGTTGAGCGCTATTGATTTGCTGGGACGTATTAATGGGCTGCAGCAACGGAGAAACGCTATGCTCATCCACCGACTTGCCACTCTGACCGGCCTTGCCGTTGTGACGTTGTTTCTGGCCGCGCCAGCCAACGCGCTGACGATGGCCGAGTGCAGCACGAAGTATAACGCCGCCAAGGATGCGGGGACACTTGCCGGACAGACCTGGAACCAATTCCGCAAGGCACAGTGCGGCACCGACGCCGCGGCCACCAAGACTGATGCCAAGGCCACCGACACCAAGGCAGCAGACACGAAGACCACCAAACCTGCCGCCGCGGCCGCCGACAGCACCGCCAAGGGCCTGACCGCCAAGGAATGCAGCGCCAAGTATCAGGCTGCCAAGGCCGCAGGCACCCTGAACGGCATGAAGTGGAACGATTTCCGCAAGACCGAATGCGCCGCCGGAGCATCGGCTGCCGCCGACACCAAGGCGGCCACCACTAAGCCTGCCACCACCAAGGCTGCCGCGGCTCCCGCCGCCACCGGTGGCAAGAGCCTGACCATGGCCGAATGCAGCACCAAGTACCAGGCTGCAAAGACGGCGAATACGCTGAAGGGCATGAAGTGGAACGACTTCCGCAAGAGCGAATGCGGTGCCGGCGCATCCGATGACGAGACCGTGCCGGCTCCCAGCGAGGCAAATTACACCAAGGAACCGGCAACGCCGACTGTCGCCGCGCCGAAGGGCGTGACTTTCCCGACCGCCATCTCGCCGAAATTCGCCACCGAGACCCCGGCCAAGGGTCGCATGCACACCTGCCTTGAACAGTACTACGCCAACAAGGATGCCAAGACGCTTGGCGGCTTGAAGTGGATCCAGAAGGGTGGCGGCTTCTACAGCCTCTGCAATGCCAAGCTGAAGAGCTGATCTCGTTTCGTAACGGTTGACGAAGGCCCGCGAACCGCAAGGTTCGCGGGCTTTTTGTTGGGCTCGAGATCAAGGGACGCTGCAAGGAAGCGCCGTCGGCGACGCTGCCAATCTCACCCCTTGTGGGGGAGATGTCCGGCAGGACAGAGGGGGCGCGAGGGATCGCCGCTTCAATCTCGCTTGGGTTCGCCTTCGCGCAGGCGGGATAGGTGGTTCGGCGAAACCGTGATTGAAGGAAGGAAAATATGCGTGGTGGAGTCCAAAGCCGTGGGCGCAAGGCTTTCTTTGACATCGCGGCGGGACGGCGCCCCTTCTGCCCTGCCGGGGCATCTCCCCTACAAGAGGGGATTGCACGCCACATCGACTTTCACAAATCGCCAACGCCGCGGTGCGATTCCCGGACAGCTCTACATCTTCTCCCGCCCCCAAAAGCAAAACGCCGCGGTTTGAGCCACGGCGTTTGTTATAGATGTTTGCTCTTCTCAGCTTGACGGCTGCGGCTCCATGCCGCCTTCGGGCTCGGGACCCTTCTTGCGGCGGCCACCGGATTTCGGCACGGCCGAACCACGGCTGGGCGGCGTGTCGTCGCCGAGGTCGCGCGCGGGCTTCTGGCCGGCGATCAGCTGCTTGATCTCGTCGCCCGACAGCGTCTCGTATTCGAGCAGACCCTGCGCCAGCGCGATCCATTCCTTCTTCTTCTTGGTCAGCACCGTCTTGGCCGTCGAATAGGCGTCGTCGATCAGGCGGCGCACTTCGGCGTCGATGATCTGCGCCGTCTCTTCCGAGATGTTCTGCGTGCGCGCCACCGAATGGCCGAGGAACACTTCCTCCTGGTTATCGCCATAGGCGACGTGGCCGAGCTTGTCGGAAAAGCCCCAGCGGGTGACCATGGCGCGCGCCAGCTTGGTCGCCTGCTCGATGTCGGAGGAGGCTCCGGACGTGATGTTCTCCTTGCCGAACTTGAACTCCTCGGCGACGCGGCCGCCCATCATGATGGCGAGGCGCGAGATCATATATTTGTAGCTCATGGAGTAGCGGTCGCCTTCCGGCAACTGCATCACCATGCCAAGCGCGCGGCCACGCGGGATGATGGTGGCCTTGTGCAGCGGATCGGCCGACGGCACGTTGAGCGCCAGGATGGCGTGACCCGCCTCGTGATAGGCGGTCAGCTCCTTCTCGGCCTGCGTCATGGCCGACGAGCGGCGCTCGGCGCCCATCATGATCTTGTCCTTGGCGTCCTCGAACTCGGCCATGGTGACGAGGCGCTTGTTGCGCCGCGCCGCCATCAGCGCGGATTCGTTGACGAGGTTCATCAGGTCGGCGCCGGAGAAGCCGGGCGTGCCACGGGCGACGACCTTGAGGTCGACATTGGGCGCCAGCGGCACGTTGCGCACATGCACCTTGAGGATCTTCTCGCGGCCGACGATGTCGGGGTTCGGCACCACCACCTGGCGGTCGAAACGGCCCGGACGCAGCAGCGCCGGATCGAGCACGTCGGGACGGTTGGTGGCGGCGATCAGGATGATGCTTTCGTTGGATTCGAAGCCGTCCATCTCGACGAGCAGCTGGTTCAGCGTCTGCTCGCGCTCGTCATTGCCGCCGCCGAGACCGGCGCCACGATGGCGTCCGACCGCGTCGATTTCGTCGATGAAGATGATGCAGGGCGCATTCTTCTTGGCCTGATCGAACATGTCGCGCACGCGGCTCGCGCCGACGCCGACGAACATCTCGACGAAATCCGAACCCGAAATGGTGAAGAACGGCACGTTGGCTTCGCCGGCGACAGAGCGGGCGAGCAGCGTCTTACCCGTGCCGGGAGGGCCGACCAGCAGCACGCCGCGCGGAATCTTGCCGCCGAGGCGCTGGAACTTCTGCGGATCGCGCAGGAACTCGACGATCTCTTCTAGGTCTTCCTTGGCCTCATCGACGCCGGCGACGTCCTGGAAGGTGACGCGGCCATGCGCCTCGGTCAGAAGCTTGGCCTTCGACTTGCCAAAACCCATGGCGCGACCGGATCCGGACTGCATCTGGCGCATGAAGAATATCCAGACGCCAAGGATGAGGATCATCGGCAGCCAGGAGATCAGATAGCCGAACAGCGAATTGGAGCCGTCGGCTTCAGGGCGCGCATTGATGGTGACGTTCTTGTCCTGCAGCCGCGAGACCAGGGAGGGATCGCCGGGCGAATAGGTCTGGAAGCCGCTGGAATTGTCGGTGTAGGTGCCGGTGATGCGGGCGCCCGCAATGGTCACCGTCTTGACCCGGCCCGCCGCGACATCCTGCAGGAACTGCGAATAAGGCACATCGCTCGAAGCCCCGCGCGTCTGCGGCGTCTGGAACAGATTGAACAGGGCGATGAGCAGGACCGCTATGATCGCCCAGAGCGCGAGGTTGCGATAATTCGGATTCATCAATTGTCCCGTTGGCGTCCGCGGGCGGACACGCGTCATGAGAGGAAACTTGGGCCTAACATAGGGAGAGCACTCCCCCTTGCCAAGCATAACAGCACGTGTGGGTTAAGCTTTCGCCCATGATCGGCCGGCACTATGGCCGGCGAATGGCGGCGCTGGAACCGGTGGCGCGCCGACCAACGAGGCCGCGGCCCGCGCCGGCGCCAGATCGAAAGACGGCAGGAAGCGCGCAAAGGGAGCAACGACCGGCCGCGCCTCAAACCCCGGCGATGCCGGCCAATCCGGCGCCGAACCAGGTTTCTCAAGGGCTTGCCGCGCTGCGGGCTCGGCCGCCAACGCGGCGCTTATCAGGCTTTGCGGCGTCGTATCGCCTTTGCCGGTCGCCAGCCGCTTCGCCGCCGCTGCCCCGAGCGGCGCGATCAACAATGCGCCGTTGCCGTCGTTCAATGTGATCTGGCGACGCCCATCCCAGATGGCGGCGTCAAGGACGGCCGCCGCCGGCGGCAAGCCGCGCATCTCACGGCGCAGGAAGATGCCGGCACGCCTGAAATCGACCACCGTCCGCGACAATGTGGCGCAAAGAAATCCGGCCTTTAGCCGGCCGAACAACGCCTCGCCGCGGGCCTTGTCCGGCAGATAGGCAACCCCGCCTGACGTCGCCAGCAGAATGCGCAAGGCGTAGACGGCAGCGCGGTCCTCGCCGGCGCGCAGCAGAGCCGGATCGAGTCTGATGAGCCCCGTTGCTGGCTGGCGGGCAAAGCGAAGGATGACTTCGGCGGCGGCCAGGCCAAGCTGCGTGCGGTCCAAGGCCGCCCGTGCCGCCAGTGCCAGGGCGCCATCCACGCGCTGCGCGCCGGCATCCCCCTCAAGTGCCGCGCGCAGACGCGGCCGCTCGTAGGTCTCGTCGGCATTGGTCGGATCGTCGGCCCAGCCGACATTCTGGCGCCTGAGGAAGTCGCGAAGCGCCGCGCGCCGCGTGCCTAGAAGCGGTCGCACGATCCATTCGCGCCAGTCGTGAAGGGTGGCCGGCGCCATGCCGGCAAGGCCACGGCCCTCCTCGCGGCCCGATCCCTTATTGCGGCCCACGCCCTCTTCGCGGGTTTCCCGCATCAGCACTGTCTCGGCCTGGTCGTCGGCGGTATGGCCAGTCACGATCAGGCCCATGCCTTCCCCTCGCGCCACCTTCGCCAGCAGCCGGTAACGCGCTTCCCGCGCCGCGGCGGGCAGACCGGTGGATGGCTTGCGCCCGGACCAGACCAGGGTGCGGTGGGCAATGCCGCGTTCCGCGCAAAGCCTGGCCACGGCTTGCGCCTCGGCTGCCGAATCCTGCCGCAGGCCATGGTCGACCGTCACCGCAAGCAGCCTGGCGGACGGCGCGGTTCGATCGAGATACTGTTTGAGGAGGAGGAGCAGGGCGGTCGAGTCGCTGCCGCCGGATACGGCCGCAACGGCGCCGCTGGTAAAATCGATATGCGAAAGAAGTCTTGTCGAAAGATCAGGCTCGGGATCGAGCATCAGCAGGCAGCCAGGGCCTTTTCCTGCTTGACGCGTTCCTTGAGCGCATTCGAGATATCGGGGTAGCGCTTGCCGACTTCGCTGAAGGTGGCGCAGGCAACATCGTGCTGCTTGAGGCCGACCAGCGACACGCCGAGCTTCAACAGCATGTCGGGAGCCTTCTTGGCCTTGGGATAGTCCTTGCTGGCGGCGAGGAAGACCTCGGCGGCGTCACGGTATTTCTGCTGGCCGAGCAGGGATTCACCCAGCCAGTAATGCGCGTCCGCCGTCTTGGCGTCCTTGGGGAAGCGAGAGATATGGTCGCGGAACCCCTGTTCGGCGGTGCTGTAGTCGCCTGACAGGATGAACTGATAGGAATTGCGGTAAAGCTCTTCCGGGTCTTTTGTCGAAGGCAGCGCGGCGACCACCGTACCGTTGGGCTTGCCGGCCTTGGCCGGAGCGTTGGTGGCCGGAGCACTGGTGGCCGCAGCGGCATCCTGCGCCGGCACGGTCGCCTGGGTGCTGCCGCCGGCATCGACCACATTGCCGTTCTTGTCGACCGTGATAGTGCCGAAATTCTTTTCCGGCGCGCCCTTTCCGGGGATCACCTTGCCGGGGTCGCCATCGGAGGATTCGACGATGACGTCTTCGACGCTTTGGCCGCCGGACGACTGACTGGCGGCCCGGTTGCCGGTATCGGCCGGCGCCTGCGTGGCCGGTGCCTCGGCCACCCTGTTGTCGCCGCCGGCGGGTGCCGCCTGCGACTTCTTCTGTCCGGCCGGTTGCCCGCCTTGCGCGCCGCCTTCGAGCTGCTGGAAGCGGAACTCGTTGTCTTCCTGCTGTTTGCGGATCTGCTCCTGCATCTGCAGAATCTGGAAATTGAGCTCTTCGATTTTGCCGTTCATCTGGCGCAGCTGGTCCTCGAGGCCGGTCGCGCCCGCGCCGTTCGACTGTTGCGCGAGCTGAACCTGGTCCTGCTGCTTCTTTTCGGCGAAGAGGCTGGGCAATTCGATGCTGGGCAGATGGAAGGAAAAGCCGCTGTCGGTCGATTGCGCTTTGCCATCAGCCCCCAGGCCGCTAGCCAGGGCGGTGACGCCTGATAGGAGTAGCGCCGCAAGCGTGCCGCTCAGAACCGATCTCAAATGCATGTGCCTCTCGCGTGTGTCGTTAGTCTGTTCGCGCCTTCCAATCAGGGTGGGACCAGCCAAGCGCCCTCGGCTCATAGCAGGGCGCGAGACTTCGGCCAAATTTTGTTTCCGCTGCCCAGATGTGAAAAAGGCGGCCTCACGGCCGCCTTTCCCAAACCGGTGTTGTATTTTTGCCGATCAGGAGCCGGCGCCGCTGAGCGTGGTGACCGCGCGGCGGTTCTGCGACCAGCAGGAGATGTCGTCGCACACCGCGACCGGGCGTTCCTTGCCGTAGGAAATCGTCTTCAGGCGGCTGGCGGAAACGCCCTTGGAAACCAGGAAGTCGCGGGCGGCGGCGGCGCGGCGGGCACCGAGCGCCAGATTGTATTCGCGCGTGCCGCGTTCGTCGGCGTGGCCTTCGACGACGATGGCATACTGCTTGTACTTGTTCAGCCACTGCGCCTGGCGGGCGAGCGTCGTCTGCGCGTCGGCGCGGATCGAGGACGAGTCCGTATCGAAGAAGATGCGGTCGCCGATGTTGACGGTGAAGTCCTGCGCCGAACCTGGCGTTGCCGCGCCGGCGCCGTTGAGGCCGAGATCAGCCGCGCTGTTGGGCGTCTTCTTCGAGGCGCAACCGGCGATGGCGAGCATGGCCACGAGCGCGATCATGACGGGATTTCTGGTCAGTGCTGCGATACGGCCCATGCCGCCTCTCCTTCGCATTCGAGTGATTTCGTTGATCACCCAGTAACCACGTTTGGGTTAACCGGCATTCAAGAAACACGGTTAAAATTTGGTTTAGGCCGCCGTCCGCGACCGTTACGCCCAACGCTGAACCAGGGGCGACATTGCGCGCGGACCCTAGGCGGAAATGCGGCCAAAACGCGACCAAGACGTGAAAAAGGGGAATTGAGGAGTTGGGGAATTGGAGAAATGAAGGGGCAGGCGAGAGAATTCACTTCAGTCTCTCTTTCAAGTTGACCAGCATTCCATAATATGGGCGTGGGATCGCAGCCATTTGTCGAACTGCTCTTGCATGATGTACTCAAGGTCGAGCGCGTAGGCGATCCACGTCTCTACTTCGCTGCACGAACCCATGGCCACCGAGATAACCCGCGCGAATTCAGCCTTAGAATGGCTCTGTCGGCGAATCCCTCGGCCAGATTAGCGCAAATGGCCTTGCTCGAGCGTCGCATCTGATCGGCCAGTGCGCATTGCTGCATTTTCGGGAAAGCGAGCGTGGCTTTGTGCAGCTCAAGAGAAACCGCATAAGCTCGTTTGCAGACCTCTAAATCCTTTGCTCGCTTAACGTAGTCCCCTGCCTTCTCCATCTCTCCAATTCTTCAATTCTGCATTTCCTCAATTCCCCCTCTTATTCCAGCAGCGGCGACCAGGCCGGATCGGACGCGAAGTTCGAGGTCGGGATCGGCTGCTCGTTGCGGCCGGTGAGATCGACCGAAACCAGCTTCGGGCCGCCATTGGAGTCGCGGAAGAACATCAGCACGCGGCCGTTCGGCGCCCAGGTCGGCCCTTCCTGCTGGAAGCCGGAGGACAGGATGCGTTCGCCCGAACCGTCGGTCTTCATGACACCGATCTGGAATTCGCCGCCGGTCTGCTTGGTGAAGGCGATGAGGTCGCCGCGCGGCGACCACACCGGCGTCGAATAGACGCCGTCGCCGAAGGAGATGCGGGTCTGGCCCGAGCCGTCGGCGCCCATCACATAGATCTGTGCGCGGCCGCCACGGTCGGAGGTGAACACCACCTTGCTGCCATCAGGCGAATAGGACGGCGAGGTGTCGATGGCCGTCGAATTGGTCAGCCTTGTCGTCGAGCGGCTGCGCAGATCCATGGCGAAGATGTTGGAATTGCCGTCGTCGCGCAGCAGGCTCATGATCACCTTCTGGCCGTCGGGCGAGAAGCGCGGCGCAAACGTCATGCCGGGGAAGTTGCCGACCAGTTCTCGCTGCCCGGTCTCGATCTGCAGGAGATAGACCCGCGGCTGGCCGCTTTCATATGACATGTAGGTGATTTCCTGCCGGTTCGGCGAGAAGCGCGGCGTCAGCACGATCGACCTGCCGTCCGAGAGGTAGCGCACGTTGGCGCCATCCTGATCCATGATGGCAAGACGCTTCTTGCGTGCGTTCTTGGCGCCGGACTCGTCGATGAACACCACACGCGTGTCGAAATAGCCCTTCTCGCCGGTCAGCCGCTCATAGATGGCGTCGGCGATGATGTGGGCGACGCGCCGCTGATTGGCATCGTTGGCGAAGAACTGCTCGCCGGCCATCTGCTGGCCGGCGAAAGTGTCCCATAGCCGATACTGGGCGCGGATGCGGCCATCGGCCTCCTTGCTGACGCTGCCGGTGACCAGCGCCTGCGCGTTGATTACCTTCCAGTCGTCGAAGCGGGGCGCCGCGTCCGGGTTGGAAATCTTTTCGATGAAGGCGCTCTTGTCGATCGGTGCGAACAGGCCCGAGCGCTTCAGGTCAGCGGTGACGATCTGGGAAATCTGGGCCCCAAGCGCATCGCCGCCCTGGAAATCCGTGACGGCGATCGGCAGCGGCTCGACATTGCCCTTGTTGACATTGAGCTCGACGAGCGCCCATGCCGGCATGGGAACGACAGCCGTCATGCCCAGCGCCATCGCTGCAATCGTCAGGAGCGGCTTGAGGAAAGATCTCATATCTTCTCGCTTCTCTTCTTTGACTGTGTGGACGCCGGGCCTAGAGGCCGAGCATTTCCCTTGGGTCGAAGGTGACCCTGATGTCTGACCAGATGTCTTGTTTGCCCGCGGGCACCTGCAGGCCGGCCATGTCGCATTTCTGAACCGCGCGTACCGCGCTTTCGTCGAACTGCCGGTTGCCGCTCGATTTCTCGACGGCAGGACGGCCGTTGAGCTTGCCGGAGGTGTCCAGATTGAAACGGACGATCACGACGAAATTCTCCGAACCTTCCAGCCCGGCCGGCAAAGTCCAGCAGCCACCCAGCTGACTTTCCAAAGCGCCCTGCTCCGACTTCGACAGCTTCTGACCCTGATCCTTGTCGCCGCCGAGCGAGGCCTGCTGGGTCGAGCGCTTGGCGCCGCCGCCGGAAGGCTTCTGCTTGTCCAGCAGGGCCGAGATTTCATTGGCGTTGAACTGCTTGTCGTCGGACTTCGGCTTGGATGACGCTTCCTTGACCGGCTTTTCGGCATCCTTGCGTTCTGGCGCCTTGGCGCTTTCGGCCTGGGCCGGCTGCGGTTGCGGCTTTGGCCGCGCCTGCGGCGCGGGCGCGGAGTCCGGAAGCTGGGCGTCGTCGGGCTGGTCCTTGGCGATCGCCTGGGCGACGGCATCGGGCTTGACCGCGGGCGTCGGTTCGATGGCCGCGGTCTTGTCCGGCGGCGGCGTCGGGGTCGGCTCCTTGGCCGGCGTCGGCTTGGGCTCCGTCTGCTTGACGGGCTCGGGCTTCACCTCTTCCTTGGGCTGCGGCGCCGGCGCCACTTCCGTAGCCGGTATCGGCTTGGGCTTCTCCTGTGGCTTCGGCACGTCCTCCGGCTTCGGCTTTTCGGTCGGAGTCGGGGCGGGCGGCGGAGCCGAGGTCATGTCGACGGGCTTCGGCTTGGCTTCGGGCGTTATCGGCTTGTCGGTATCGACGCTGTTTTCGCCGACCTTCTGCGCATTCGGCACGATGTCCGGACGCTGCGTCGGCAGCGGCGCCGGCTTTTCATGCATCACGGCCTTCTTGTCGCCCTGCAAGGTCTGCGCGATGGCCTCCATCGGCACGATATCGACCGCGACGGACTCGACGTCCGCCGACGGAAGTGCCGCTGGTGCCGACAGCGTGAACAGGCCGAAGGCCAGCACCGCGGCATGCAAGATTACCGATGTGGTGAGGCCGGTCCTCATCGCGCGTCTATTGGTCCTGTTCCTGCAATGAAACCAGGCCCATGTTCTTGTAGCCGGCCGCATTGATGCGGGCCATGACCTTCATGGCGGTGCCATAGTCCGTCGACTTGTCGCCGCGGATGAATATGCGCTCATCATAGCCGGTCTTGGAGATCGCCTGCAGCTTGGCCACCAGGTCGTCCATCGGGATTTCGGTATTCTGAAGGTAGATCTTGCCCGCGGCATCGATCGAGACGGTGATCGGCTGCGTGTCGGCATTCATCGCCTTGGCCTGCGTGTCTGGCAGGTCGACCGGCACACCGACCGTCAGCATCGGCGCCGCGACCATGAAGATGATCAGCAGCACCAGCATGACGTCGACCATCGGCGTGACGTTGATCTCCGACATCAGCCCATGGTGACGGCCGCGCCGCCGGTGGCCGCGCCCGCCGCGCCCTGCCATGCCTACGGACATACCCATCTTTGTGCTCCTCAGGCCTTCGGCGCGACTTTTTCATCGATTTGGCGCGAGAGTATGGCGGAGAACTCGTCGGAGAACCCTTCCATACGCACCGCGAGCTTGCTCGCATCCGATGACAGCTTGTTGTAGGCGATGACGGCCGGGATGGCGGCGAGCAGGCCGATGGCCGTCGCCAGCAGCGCCTCGGCGATACCGGGCGCGACCACCGCGAGGCTGGTGTTCTTGGAACCGGCGATCGCCTGGAACGAGGTCATGATGCCGATGACCGTGCCGAACAGGCCGATAAACGGGGCGGCCGAGCCGGTGGTGGCGAGAAAGCCAAGGCGCCCCTCGAGCTTCTCCATCTCGCGGGTCAGCGCCAGATCCATCGCCTTGTCGATGCGGGTCTGCAGGCCGAGCGGCGACTTGGCGCCTTTCTCGAAGCTCTTTTTCCATTCGCGCATCGCCGCGACGAAAATGGCGCCCATGCCTGACGTCTTGCGGTCGGCGAGCGTGCGGTAGAGCTCCTCCAGCGATTGCCCGGACCAGAAGATCTGTTCGAAGCGGTTCAGCGCCAGCCGCATGCGGCCATAGGCAACCAGCTTGTCGACGATGATCGCCCAGGTCCAGACCGAGGCGCAGAGCAGCCCGATCATGACCAGCTTGACCACCCAGCTGGCCTGCATGAACAGCGCCCAAATCGACAATTGCGCGCCCGGTTCGGCGAGTGCGATATTTTCCATCGTAACGTCCTTAAGATTTTCCGGGCGAAGCTGCCGGCTGGCCCCTGGCATCCCTTGTGGTCGGTTCGCACGAAGCTACCGGACACCCCAAACCGTGCCTTTCCCGGCCTTTTCGGGGCAAATATTGGTGAAAGGAAGGCGCTGAATAGCGCCAATCTTCACCACTCTCTTCATGAACCGTTATGGTTAAGGATGGGTTAGTGTATAAGGCGCGGCGCATTGCCGCGCCCCAGGGGCAAGGCACTGGCGGTTTTCCGCCTGCCTATCCGCCTGTTCAGCTGTCGGAAATCGCCTTGGGCATGAAGGCCGCGACCCATTCCCGGGGAAAGCGCCTCGGGCGGCCGTTCTCGCCGATGATCGCCGCCTCGACCTTGGCCTCGACCAGCACCTCGTCGCCACGTTTGAGTTGCTGCGCCATGAAGATGCGCGCGCCGGAAATGGCCTCCGTGCGGGTGTCGACGGTCAGGATGTCGTCGATGCGGGCAGGGATGCGGAAATCGATCTCCATGCGGCGCACCACCCACACGATCTTCTCGCCATGCTTGCCGTCGGCAAGTTCCGTGTGATGCACGCCGGTGAGCCTGAGATAATCGGAGCGGCCACGCTCGAGGAATTCGAGATAGCGTGCGTGGTAGACGACACCGGAGAAATCGGTGTCGGCGTAATAGACCCGCGCCATCAGCCGGTGGCCGAATGCCGTCAGCGCGCCTGAAAGGCCGGCCAGCAGCGTCGCCGATTCACCATGATCGCCCATTGCGCTTCCTTTTTCGGTCGCGGCAAGGCACCTGTTCCGCGCGCGACATGGCATCGGATGGCACTGTTGAGGGCGATGATCAAGACTTTGATAACCGCACTGCTCGTGCTGCTGGCCTTGGCCTCGCCGAGCCACGCGGCGACCTTCTCGATGAAGCGCGGCCTCAATCTCGACCTGTGGGTTACCTGGCCCGGCGAGGGCCAGTGGGGCGACGCCAGTTCGATTCCGTGCTTGGCATAAGCAACCTCTAATTATATCTTCAATCCAGGCAACACATTCGTTCAAGGCTGACGTCTTGACGTGATGGCACGAGGCTTTCGGATCGACGCTGTCGCGATAGTTCGGAGCCGTCGTGTTCAAGAAGAGGTGGCCGTCATGACTGTAACGCTGTGGATGGCCGTCTCGCTTAACGGGATGGCCGCGCGCGAGGATCAATCAGAAGACTTCCTTTCGAAAACCGATTGGGAGATGTTTCTCGAGCTCGCTGGCGCCTGTGATGGCATCATTTGGGGCCGCGTAACACACCAGCTTTTCGAACAATCCGTACGGCGTCAGTTTGCGGAACTGCCATTGGTGGTCGTGACGCGGGATAGCATGTTCGCCACCCAGCCGGGTTCGATCCGCGCATCGTCGCCGCAGGAAGCGGTTGCATTTCTCATGCGGTCCGGGTCGAACAGAATTTTGCTCGCTGGTGGTTCGCAGCTTAACGCCGCATTCGCTCAGGAGGGGCTAGTCGACGAAGTGATCTTGGCAATCGAACCTGTTGTCATTGCGAAAGGGATTCCGATGGTGGCGCCGAACGCATCCGATCTTCGTTTGAGTCTCCTGGGAGTAGACGACAGGCGTAGTCCAACGCTGCGCCTGCACTACCGTGTCTTAAAAAGCTGATTCGATATCGTCCGTTTGATCTCGCCAAGCATGAATGGCCTAATGACTGGGGGAAGTCTCATCGATACGAGTTGAGGGAGCGATCTGCGTCTGACAGGCGCCAGTCC
The DNA here is from genome assembly GCF_006658505.1 of Mesorhizobium sp. B2-4-15. Taxonomy (GTDB): domain Bacteria; phylum Pseudomonadota; class Alphaproteobacteria; order Rhizobiales; family Rhizobiaceae; genus Mesorhizobium. Next base: position 92,651 of record NZ_VFUZ01000001.1, on the reverse strand, counting down.
AAAACGCGTCGGTGGGAACGGATTCATGCGACGCGCTTTAGATTCTTTGTTTTATGCGTGTCGTTTTCCCAAACCGAGGTCACTTTCGGGCGACATGCATTGAGGAACATCAACCGAGGTCGATCTGCAGGATTTCCGGCCGCACGCCGAAACGAACCGGGATGATGCTGAAGCCGAGCCCGCCCGAGACGATCAGGTTACGGTCGTTCTCGACGACATGGCCGTAGGCATAGCGGTTGCCGAAATCCGACGGCACGACAGGCGAATAGCCGAACAACCGCACCTGCCCGCCATGGGTATGACCCGACAGGGTCAGCGAAACCCGCCAAGGAACGGTCGGAAAAATGTCCGGCTCGTGGGCGAGCAGGATGATCGGAGAACTATCCGCGACCTTGGCCAGCGTGCCGTCGAGATCGTCGAGCCCCTTGAACCCGTCGCCCTTCTTGGCGGGCAGCAGCGCCAGCTGGTCGGCGAGACCTGCGATCCAGACACCATGCCCATCCTTCTCCAGGCGCACGACGGCGTTCTCCAGCACCGGGATGCCAACCTTCTCCAGGGCCTTGCGCGCGATCGTCGGGCCGGCCCCGGCGCGCTGCGCGAAGCCATCGCTCCACCAATCGTGATTGCCGAGGATCGACAGCACGCCGAGCGGCGCCTTGAGACCCGACAGCGCGCCCGCCCATTGCGAGGGCGTCACCGGTCCCGTCACCAGCGGCATACCGGCGATATAGTCGCCAAGCAGCACGATCAGATCCGGCTGCAACGCATTCGCATCGTCGACGAGCGAGACAATTCGTTCCTGGGTCATCCAGGGCCGGCAGGCATGGATGTCGGCGAGCGCGACGATCCGCAGCTTCAGCCCCGCCGGCCAGTGCGGCGGCGTCAGCGCATAGCGCTTCACATGTGTCAGCAGCATCGGCTCGATGCCGACCGCATACGCGCCGAGCGCGGCAGCGGTCAGGAACGACCCTCCTATGAAGCGCAGGAACCCGCGTCTGGTTATCATTCGAACGCTCCGGCACTTGAATCGCAGCGGCACGCCGCAAGGCAGCGCCGATAAAATCCACGATTGCGCCGGCAAATCGACAAAGGCGAGTAGATTTTGCGCAGGACGTTCACGGATGCTTGATCGCCTGCCCGAATATGCGCGCCGGAGCGGCTATTCTTCCTGGAACAGGTTGATCTGCTGCTGTGCCAGGTCCTTCGGCGCGTCGAGACCGAGATGCCGCCAGGCATTGGCCGTCAGCATGCGTCCGCGCGGCGTGCGCTGGATGAAGCCCTGCTGGATCAGGTAGGGCTCGATGATGTCCTCGATGGCATCGCGCGGCTCGGACAGGCCGGCGGCGATCGTCTCGATGCCGACCGGCCCGCCGCCGAAATTGCGCGCGATCATGGAGAGATACCGGCGGTCGAGCGCGTCGAGACCGAGCGCGTCGACCTCGAGCCGTGTCAGCGCCTCGTCGGCGATCAGGCGGTCGACATGGCCGTCGCCGGCGACCGAAGCGAAATCGCGCACGCGGCGCAACAGCCGCCCGGCGATGCGCGGCGTGCCGCGCGCGCGCCGCGCGATTTCGAGCGCGCCGTCGTCGCCGAGCGGCATCTGCAGGATGCGGGCGCCGCGCCGCACGATCTGCTCCAGTTCCTCGACCGTGTAGAAGTTGAGCCGCACCGGAATGCCGAAACGGTCGCGCAGCGGATTGGTGAGCAGGCCGAGCCGCGTGGTGGCGGCGACCAGGGTGAAGCGCGCGAGGTCGATCTTGACCGAACGCGCCGCGGGTCCCTCGCCGATGATCAGGTCGAGCTGGAAATCCTCCATCGCCGGGTAGAGGATTTCCTCCACCGCCGGGTTCAACCGGTGGATCTCGTCGATGAACAGCACGTCGCCTTCCTCGAGATTGGTCAGCAGCGCGGCGAGATCGCCGGCCTTGGCGATGACCGGGCCGGAGGTCGAGCGGAAATTGACGCCGAGTTCGCGCGCCATGATCTGCGCCAGCGTCGTCTTGCCGAGACCCGGCGGCCCGACGAACAGCACATGGTCGAGCGCCTCCTTGCGGCCCTTGGCGGCCTCGATGAACACTTTGAGGTTGGCCCGCACCGCGGCCTGCCCGACAAAGTCGTCGAGCGTCTGCGGGCGCAGCGTCTGGTCGGCATCCTCGCCGCGTTTTTCCGGAGCGATCAGGCGGGGGGAAAGGCTCATCCCAGCAGCTCCATGCTCGCGATGGATCCTGCAGCCCGCTGACCGAACGTGACCGTGTGAGAGCAGCCCAGATTCCGGTTGTGCTCGGCGATCAGCGCATCTGCAAAGTCCACCTGGGGCATGTTGGATCTTTCGAGTGCGACCACGATGGCATCGAAATCCTCGAAAACCAGTGTCCTGATCTTTAGCAGCCTTTGGATTGCCGTCAGAACTTGCTCTTTGGGCAGCTTGTAGCGTGAAATCAACGACCAGTTGAACTCGACAAGGACGATCAGGCTGACAAAACCCGGATTGTCTTCACTGAGACCGTTGCCGAAAACGAGAGCTTTCGCCCTTTGCTCAGCATCATCGTTCAGCACCATTCGCAGCAAAACGTTGGTATCGACACCTATCGACGTCACGCGCCCTCATTCCCGCCCGTCGGCTCATCTCCAACAACGTGCCGTCCGACGGCCTCGCGGACCGCGGCATCGATTTCTTCGAGCGATGCCGGGCCACCTGGCGGATCCCCCAGGAATCCGGCGAGGTCGGCAAAGTCGAGATTGCGCGGCGTTCCGATCAGATAGCCGCCCACGACCGTCCAAGCGATCATGTCACCCGTCTTGAGCGACAGAGCGTCACGGACATCCTTTGGAATGGTAAGCTGGCCTTTCGATGTCAGGCTTGCATACGCGCCCATTTTCTTACTTTCTGAGAAATTACTTACCAAATAAATTCTAGCTGGAATTTGCCTTTCAAGCAATCACCGCGCCAGTTCCTTCAGCCCGAAGCGGATCAGCTTGGATGCGTCCGCACCCTCGCCCGCCGTCTTCAGCGCCGCCGACACCGCATTGGCTGCGATGTCACGGGAATAGCCGAGATTGACCAGCGCGGAGACCGCGTCGGTGATCGGCGCTGGCGCCACGCCTTCGCCGAGTTCCTGCTTCAGGCCGATCGTGCCCGATGCCGCGCCTGCAAAAGCGGGCGCCTTGGTCTTCAATTCGGTGACGATGCGCTCCGCCACCTTCTTGCCAACGCCGGGCGCGCGACTGACCATGGCGATGTCGCGCAGGGCGATCGCATTGGCGAGATCGGCAGGTGTCAGCGTCGACAGGATGGCAAGCGCCACCTTGGCGCCAACGCCCTGCACATTGTTCATCAGGAGCCGGAACCACTCGCGCTCCAGCGCCGACTGGAAACCGTAAAGCCGGATCATGTCTTCCCGCACATCGGTCTCGATGAACAGCACCACCGCTTCGCCGGGCGGAGGCAGCGTGGCCAGCGTGCGCGCCGAACAATAGGCGACATAGCCGACCCCATGGACGTCGACGATGCAATGGTCTTCGTCGATCTCGTCCAGCGTACCCTTGAGCTTGCCGATCATTCGCCATGGCCTCTCATGATGCCAATGCCGCCATCCGATAGGCAACGCTTTGCCGGTGATGCGCATGGCAGATGGCGATGGCCAGCGCATCCGCCGCATGTTCGGTGTCGAAGGTCGCTTTCGGCAGCAGCACCTTGACCATCATGTGGATCTGCTTCTTGTCGCCATGGCCGACGCCGATGACGGCCTTCTTCACCGCATTGGGCGCATATTCGGCGACGACAAGGCCGGCCCGTGCCGGCACCAGCATGGCGATGCCGCGCGCCTGGCCGAGCTTAAGCGTCGCCACGGCGTCCTTGTTGACGAAGGTCTGTTCGACCGCCGCCTCGTGCGGCATGGCCTGATGCAGAATCTCGGCGAGCCCATCATGCAGTTGGCAGAGCCGCGTCGCCAGCGCCGCCTTGTCCTCGGAGCGCACCGTGCCGGAAGCGACAAAGCGCAACGAATTGCCAATGCTCTCGACGATGCCCCAGCCGGTGCGCCTGAGCCCCGGATCGATACCGATAATGCGAATCGCGTCCCCCATCCGACCAATCTACCCCTTGGGCGGACAGCGATGCCAGCGAAATGTGAACAAACCGGAAACAACAACCAAAGTGAGAGACTGTCTCCCGGGATGGATCAGTTGCGCGCGAAGGCGGTGTTGAGCAGGCTGATCTGGTCCGAAACCGGATTGGGCCGGCGAGCCATTGGCTGCATGTCGATCACGGCGCCCGCGCCATAGATTTCATCATCCATGCGGCGCACCAGCGCCTGCAGGCGCAGCGACCGGTTGACGAGGTCGAGGAAATCCTTCGGCAATTCGGCCCAGCCGGCTGCTTCGTCATGAGCGGAAGCCGTGTCGAGGCGCACCTTGGACTTTTCCGAAGCGACCTGGTCGCGGGTCATCTCGCCGGAATTGGCCGCGCGCTGCAAAAGCAGCCACGAGGCAACCTGCATCAGCCTGGTGGTCAGCCGCATCGATTCGGCCGCGTAGAGCGTGGCAGCCAGCCGAGACAATTTCTTGGCCTCGGCGCGGCCCTTGCCGTCGAGATATTCCGCCGCCTGTTCGACCAGCCCCATGCCTTCCTGGTAGAGCGGTTTGAAGGAGTGCGAAAAAACCCGGCGCTCCGCCAGCTTCACGGTTTTCGCGCTGCCCTTCGAAGGCTCGTTCATTGATACGCCCCTGCACTTGCAACCGGCCGATACGGCTCACTGCCGATACACCCGGGACCCTATATGACTGAAGCTTGAAAATGCGCTTCACCGGGGGTGAAGGCAAGCACATGTTTAACAGAAGGTTAACAGCGGTCGGCCGAGCCGGATGCCGCCGGACGGCGGACAAAAAAAGAGCCGCGGATAAGGCGGCTCTCAGGAGTTTAACAGGGAGGCGTCAAACAAAGTGGCTCCAACCACTCGGTAAGAATCCAGATCACTGGATGCACATAGTAAACGCCTGTAAAGCTTAATGAACCCTTAACGGCACTGATGTTTTTTGAGCGGACGCCCGGATCCTGTGCCGTAACAGCACATTTCCAAGGCTCCGCCAGGCGCCGATCAGGCCTTCTTCCAGACCACCGGCAAGGCGATGAAGGCAAACAGCAGCATGCCAGCATAGAAGCCGATCGAGGCGATTCCCAGCAGCGGCTCGATTGCCGGATTGCCGGCAAGCAGGATGTAGAGGCCGATCATCAGTCCGATGCCGCTGATCGCGGTCAGCCAGAAATGGACGATGGCGATCGTCTTTTGCCCGGCTGCCGGAAACAGATGATAGAAGAAGGCGAATACCGCCGACATCAGCCAGCCGGCCACCATCACGTGAGCGTGGGTCGGCATCTGGCCATGGTCCTCGCTGATCGCCATGTGGATGCCGAGCGCCATGCCGCACAGCGCGTAGATGACGGCCAGCGTGAAGAAATTCCGTGCTACCCCTTGCATTTAGTCCCCCGAATTGTGTTTTCCCGAGCTGGGAATGAGTTGATCGTCAGGCGACTTCTGTCGCCACCGGGCTCCCGGTGTCGGCGCACTAGCATCGGCATTGTTTCTGGACGATGTCGCGCCTACCCCTCCCGATACTTTTCACACTAACAGAAAGCCGGGCGGCATGTTCGCCCTATCGGCGCTTCTTGCGTTGCCGAAACTGAAACAGAGCCGGTTTTTTCACGACATCGTTCCGAAACAGGCGCGGCGCTAAACGCTTGGCCATCGGGGCGGACGGGCGCGGTGGCGCGCGGCGCCCTTTACCATTGCATCTGCACCTGGGAGAAAAATCATGGACTGGTATTCCATTATCAAATTGCTGCACATTGTTTCGGCGACCCTGTGGGTCGGGGGCGGCTTCACGCTGATGGTGCTGGCGACGCTGGCGGATCGGGCGGGAAACATCCAGGGAACGCTACAGGCGATGCGCGCCACGGGCGAGTTGGGCAACCGCTTCTTCGCGCCGATGTCGATGCTGACGCTGGCCTTCGGATTGACCATGTGCGGGTTCTGGGTCGGCTTCTCCGAACTGTGGATCCTGATCGGCCTTGCCGGCTACGCCACGACTTTCTGCATCGGCATGTTCGTCTTCAAACCGACAGCCGGCCGCATGGCCGCGATGATCGCCAGGGATGGCGTCACGCCGGCAGCACTTGCCCATGGCCAACGCATCCTGCGCGCCGCGCGCTTCGACTATGCGGTGATGCTGGTCATCGTTACCGATATGGTGCTGAAGCCAACCTTGCACGATGTCGCCATCCTGGCTGCCATGGTGCTGGTCCTTGCCGGGGGTGCCGCGCTGGCGCTTGGCCGGCCACGGCGCATGGTGCCCAGCGCCGCCTGACCCTGTTCAAAGAAGGCCGGCGATCCCGTCCCACAAAAGCTTCAGTGCCACGACGGCCACGGTCGCGTAGGTGAAGGGGTAGAAGATCTCCGGCCGCATGCGCCGCACCAGCCAGGCACCTGCGATGGTCGACAGCGGCGCCAGCGGCATCAGGACGGCCGACGCTGTCAGATTGGCGGTGTCGAACTGGCCGAGCGCGAAATAGGGTATGAGCTTCAGCGCATTGGTGGCGGCAAAGAAGATCGCGGCGGTGCCCGACAGGACCTTGGGGTCGAGCCGGATCGGCAAGGCATAGACCTGGAAGGGCGGGCCGCCGACATGGGCGACGAAACTGGTGAAGCCGGCGACCGTCCCCCATAGAGCGGCGGCCGCGCGGTTGGGCTCGGCTGCGTGGTCGGCGCCATGGCGAAGCTGCAAATAAAGCCAGCGCAGCACGAAGATGATGGCGACGGCGCCGACGATGAGCCGCACCGCCTCCTCGGTGACAAGTGCCGCCGTCAGCCAGCCGAAGCCGATGCCGATGACGGCGCCAGGCATCATGTCGACCAGCATCTTGCGGTCATAGACGCCCCACCATGTCCAGACCGAGACGATGTCCATCAGGCACAGGATCGGCAGCAGGATCGCTGCCGCCTGCACCGGCGGTATGGTCAATGCCATCAAGGGCACGCCGACGAAACCGACAGCGCCGCCGAAGCCGCCCTTGGACAGGCCGACCAGAATGACCGCCGGAATGGCGGCCGCGTAGAACCAAGGATCGAGAAGCAAGCCTGACATGGGAGGGACTGGTCTGGAGGGAGAGCGCGTCAACGCCTGAATAGCCGGAAATTTTGAGCCGGGCGACCGCAAATGCAAGTGGCGGCGCGCCGGACCTGTGCCTTATGTTTCCGACTATCCTATCGGCGAGCCGACAACAGCAGGAACATCGGCCGCTCCAGCTCTTCCATCAACTCCGGCTTTGCCGCGATCTGCGCGTCCGTCGGACGGAATTCCTCGACATGCGCAATCGTGAATCCGGCCCGGATCAGCGTGTTGAGCGTGGTGCCGATGGTACGATGGTGTTTCACGACGCCCTTGGCCAGCCAGTCGGTCTTGCGAGGGCCTTCGACCAGATACCGGTCGACAGGCCACGTCTTGCGGCCTTCGGCATCGATCGACCAACCGGGATTGGTCGGGGCCATGAAGATCGGGTGTTCGGTCGAAAAGACGAAATGGCCGCCGGGCGACAGGGCCTGATGCACCGTGCTGAACAGGCGCGCAACGTCCTCGACATAGTGCAGGGCAAGCGAGCTGTAGGCCAGATCGAAGCCGTCTTGCGGCAGGCTGAGCTGGTCGAGGTCGGCCCTCGCATAGGTGATGCCGACATCCGGGCCGGCCACCCTCGCCCGGGCCAGCATCTTTTCCGACAGGTCCAGCCCCAGGACCTCCTTGGCTCCATGCTCGTGCGCCCAGCGGCAGAACCAGCCGAAGCCGCAGCCGAGGTCGACGACCCGCAAGCCGCCGACGTCAGGCAGCATCGCGCGCAGCGCCGGCCACTCGGCGGCGCCGTCCAGGCCTTCGACCGACCGGCCAAGCTGGCTGTAGCCCGCGAAGAAATCCGGCTGATCGTAGATATTCTGCGCCATGTCTCCCTCGTTCTTCAGACAATCACCTGGTGGACCTGTCGCCCATTTCCACCATGGCCGTGCGGAGTCAAGACCGCGAGGCCGATGCCACCTTAGGCGGCGGCGCCGCCGGATCGGCCGTGCCTTGATGATGGCGGTGCTGGTCTCGGCCTTGTCGGCGACACGATCGAGAATGCCGTCGAGGTCGCCGGTCGAGCGCACGAACAGCCGCGCGACCCTGTGGAGCTTCGAAACCGTCCACCTCGATCCCGGGGCCAGTCAGGTAAGGCGCTATGCCGGCTGCCCGGCGGACCAAAGATCGCGATCCTGACTGTCCGCCTGTTCAAAGCGGGCAGTTTGCTCTATGCCGCAATCCAACCATCTTCGCCCGGCATAGGCGAAACCCGGGATCGAAGAACCATGAATGACGCAACGCCCCCAAATCGCTGCCGCATCGTGCTGATCGCGCCGCCCGGCGTGGCGGCCGCGCGCATTGCAGCCGCATTCGAAGGCGGTGACGTCGCCTCGCTGATCCTGCCCGAAAATGGCATGGACGAAGCCTCCTTCCAGGCCCTTGCCGAACGGATCGTGCCGGCGGCACAGGCCGCGGGCGTGGCCGTAATCATCGCCGGCGATACCCGCATCGCCGGCCGTGTCCAGGCCGACGGCATCCATGTCGAGGTCTCCAAGGCCGAACTCGCCGAGACGATCGGACATTTCCAGGCGAAGATGATGGTCGGCGCCGGCGGCGCCAAGACGCGCGACGACGCGCTCGAGCTCGGCGAAGCCAGGCCCGACTACATCTTCTTCGGCCGCTTCGGCTACGACAACAAGCCGGAGCCGCATCCGCGCAACCTGTCACTGGGTGAGTGGTGGGCGCAGATGATCCGGATCCCCTGCATCGTCATGGCCGGGTCCGATCTTGCGTCGGTCGCAACCGTGGCCGCCACCGGCGCCGAGTTCGTCGCTTTGTCGAGCGCGGTGTTCGCCGAAGGCGTCGATCCGCAAGCGGCGATCGCCGAAGCCAATGCGCTGCTCGACGAAACCGCGCCGCGCTTCGAGGATTGATGTGGCCCAGGCAAGGCTTTCCCTTCAGGCCCTGCTTGCGGCGGTCATGATCCAGGCCGCCGCCGCCGAAACGATTCCCTTGCCGCAGCCCAAGCCCGATACCGGCGCACACACCGACAAGCCGATCGAAAAGCAGCTGCCGCAGCCCGCCACCACGGCGGAGCCCGCGCCGCTGCCCTCGGCCGACAGCATCAATCCCGACCGTTTCGGGGCGAAGCCCGCGGATGCGGCCTATGGCGCCTTCCAGCGCGGGCTCTACAAGACCGCTTACAATCTGGCGCTGACGCGGGCACAGAACGGCGATCCGGCGGCACAGACGCTGGTGGCCGAGATCCTGTCGCGGGGCCTGGGTGTCCCGCTCAACGCGGCCGAAGCCGCGAAATGGTATGCGCACGCCGCCGAGCAGGGCGTGCCGGAATCGCAGTTCCAATATGCGCTGATGCTGCTCGACGGCCGCTACGTCAAGAAGGACACGAAGGCGGCCTATGCGCTGATGCAGGCGGCCGCCGAAGCCGGCAACCAGCTGGCGCAGTTCAATTTCGCGCAGATGCTGGTGCAGCAGGATCCCGGCGATGCTGGCTTGACCAAGGCGGTCTCTTACTATGAACGCGCCGCCGCGACCGGCCTCGCCGATGCCCAATACGCCATGTCCCAGGTCTATGCCAACGGCGTCGGCGGCAAGCCGCGCGACGACGCCCAGGCAAGGCGCCTGCTGGCGCAGGCCGCGCGGCAGAACTACGATACCGCGCAGATCGATCTCGCCGCCTGGATGATCGAGGGCCGCGGCGGCCCACGCGACCTGAAGTCCGCCTTTGGCTGGACCAAGCAGGCGGCAGAGGGCGGCAATGTCGCCGCTCAGAACCGCCTGGCGAAACTCTACATGCAAGGCATCGGCACCGATCCTGACCTGGTGCTGGCCGGCGCCTGGTACATCGTCGCCCGCCGCGCCGGCCTCATCGATCCCGAGATGGACGATTTCCTGCAAGGCTTGGACGACGACCAGACCAAGCAGGCGCTGCAGAAGGCAAATCGCCTGCCCTGACGGCCCATGCAGCGCACGGCGCCGGCTCCCTGCCCGCCCGCTCCCTTGCCTCTTCGGGTGTTTTGTGGTCTTGGGAGCCCGAAATCGCTTTTCCCAGCGACCCATCCCATACCAACGGTCTGGCCGTTGGTAGCATCCCGGATCATCCCATCATGGCCAAGATCAATGGCAACGAAATCCGTCCCGGCTACGTCATCGAGCACGATGGCGGGCTCTGGGTGGCGGTCAGGACCAACACCGTCAAGCCCGGCAAGGGCGGCGCCTACAACCAGGTCGAGCTGAAGAACCTCATCAACGGCACCAAGCTCAACGAGCGCTTCCGCTCAGCCGAGACGGTCGAGCAGATCCGGCTTGATCTCAAGGATTTTTCCTTCCTCTACGAGCAGGACGACGCGCTGGTGTTCATGGACACCCAAAGCTACGAACAGCTCGAACTGAACAAGGACTTCGTCGGCGACCGCGCCGCGTTCCTGCAGGACGGCATGATGGTGACGGTGCAGCTCTACGAGGAGAGGCCGATCGGCATTTCGCTTCCCGACTATGTAACGCTGACCATCACCGAAGCCGATCCCGTGGTGAAGGGCCAGACGGCGGCATCTTCCTATAAGCCGGCGGTGCTGGAAAACGGCATCCGCGTGCTGGTGCCGCCTTTCATCGGCGCCGGCGAGCGCATCATCGTCGACACCAACGAAATCACTTACGTGCGCCGCGCCGACTGATGCATGTCGCCCAAAAGTGGCCCCGGTTTTGGGTCACCGACATGCATCAGGACAAAGTTTAAAGCGCGGCAGCAGGAAGAAACTCTATGGCACGCTCAGCCCTACTCAACGTCATGGTCCAGGCCGCAATGAAAGCCGGTCGCTCGCTGTCGCGCGACTTCGGCGAAGTCCAGAACCTGCAGGTCTCGATGAAGGGTCCGGGCGACTATGTCAGCCAGGCCGACCGTAAGGCCGAGGACATCGTTTTCGCCGAATTGTCGAAGGCACGCCCGGGCTATGGCTTCCTGATGGAAGAGCGCGGCACGGTCGCCGGCGAAGACAGCCAGCACCGCTGGATCGTCGATCCGCTCGACGGCACCACCAATTTCCTGCACGGCATTCCGCTTTTCGCCGTCTCGATCGCGCTGGAACGCCAGGGCCAGATCGTTGCCGGCGTCATCTACAATCCAGCCATGGACGAGCTCTATACGACCGAACGCGGCGGCGGCGCCTTCCTGAATGACCGCCGCCTGCGCGTCGCCGGCCGCGCCAAGCTGGTCGACGCCGTCATCGGCTGCGGCGTGCCGCATCTGGGGCGCGGCCAGCACGGCAATTTCCTGATTGAATTGCGGCACGTCATGGCCGAAGTCTCCGGTGTCAGGCGCCTTGGTTCGGCCTCGCTCGATCTCGCCTATGTCGCCGCCGGCCGCATGGACGGCTTCTGGGAAACCGGCCTGTCGGCCTGGGATATCGCCGCCGGCCTGCTGCTGATCCGCGAGGCGGGCGGCTTCGTCTCCGACATGGATGGCGGGCAGGACATGCTGGACAACGGTTCGGTCGTCGCCGGCAACGAGATCATCCAGCGCGCGCTGCTGAAGACGGTGAAAAAGCCGCTGCCGCCGCGTTGAAGCGCCGCAGTCGCAAAACCGCAAACAAAGCTTGAAATACTGTCCGGCGGTTTCCCAGATACGGGATGACGCAGGACATGAGATGACCAACACACCGCCGCAACCCGATATTCCGTTCATCGGACGCTGGCACTATTCGCGCGCGGAGATGATCGCCGACGGGATTGTCCACGCTGTCGGCATTGTGCTGGCGATCGCGGCCGGCTCGGCACTGCTGGCGCTGGCGGCGTCTCGGGTCGGGCCGGGCGAATACATCGCCGCCGCCTTCTATGTCGTTTCGCTGCTCACCGTTCTGTCGGTGTCGCTGACCTACAATCTGTGGCCGGTGTCCTCACCGGTCAAATGGGTCCTGCGGCGCTTCGATCACGCCGCGATATATCTTCTGATCGCCGCCACCTACACGCCCTTTCTGGCCCAGCTCGGTGGCTCGCCGCTGGCCAGCGGGATGATCGCGCTGGTCTGGATCGCGGCTGCGGCAGGCATCGCCATAAAGGTGTTTTTCCCCGGCCGCTTCGACCGGCTGGCGATCGGCTTCTATCTCGCCATCGGCTGGAGCGGCATCATCCTGGTCAAGCCACTGGTCGAAACGCTGCCGGCCACGTCGATCGTGCTCATCGCCGCCGGCGGCGTCGTCTATTCCTGCGGTGTCATTTTCTTCGCCTGGAAGGGGCTACGCTTCCACAACGCGTTGTGGCATGGCTTCGTCGTCACCGGCGCCGGCCTGCATCTGGCGGCCATGGTCGACTGTCTGGTCATCAACCGCCTTTGATCCTGGAGACCGAATTCGGTTTCCGAGCTGCAAACTTGCGCCAAGGCAATATTGCCAAGCGCCATTCAATTTGGTCACAATTCCGTTTAGAGTCGCCAACTACGTGATCGGCGGCAGCGGCATCGGAAACGGGGCACGGATGGCTTTTCTCAGATCCTTCGGCATGGGCAGGCGCTCCGACGTACTGATCTACGATCCGCATAAACTGTCGAGTCCGCAGGTCTTCCTGCTGACCATGGTCATCTTCCTTGCCATCGTAGCCTTCATCGTCGCCATCCTGACGCGGCAGGTCTCGACGGCTTTCGTCACCAATCCCGGGCTCAACGGCCTGATCATCGGCGTGCTGGTGGTCGGTATCCTGCTCGCCTTCGCCCAGGTCGGGCGGCTGTTTCGCGAGGTGCGCTGGGTCAACTCCTTCCGTGCCGGCTCGGAGACGACCGAACCGGTGCTGCTGGCACCGATGAAAGCGATGATCGGCCGCTCCGCGACCATGGCCTTCTCGACCTCTTCGATGCGCACCATGCTCGATTCGATCGCAACGCGCCTCGACGAAAGCCGCGACACCTCGCGCTACCTGGTCGGCCTGCTGGTGTTCCTCGGCCTGCTCGGCACCTTCTGGGGCCTGTTGAACACGATCGGGTCGATCCGCGAGACCATTGAATCGCTCGATCCCGGCACCGGAGACGCGGCCGCGGTGCTCGAATCCCTCAAGCAGGGGCTGTCGGCCCCGCTGGCCGGCATGGGCACGGCCTTCTCGTCCTCGCTGTTCGGCCTGTCCGGCTCGCTCGTGCTCGGCTTCCTGGACCTGCAGGCGGGCCGCGCCCAGACCCGCTTCTACACCGAGCTTGAGAACTGGCTGTCCTCGGTCACCGATCTGTCGTCCGACATCGTCGTCTCCGATCCTGCCAAGGCCGAACCTTCCGATGAAATCCGTCTGTTGTCGGAGCGGCTGCGCAGCCTGCAGGAGAATGGCGGCGGCTCCAACCCACGCGTCGCCACCGCCATGGCGAATCTTGCCGACGGCATTTCCGGCCTGGTCAAGAACATGCGCTCCGAGCAGCAGATCATGCGCGACTGGGTCGAGGCCCAGTCAGACGAGCAGAAGGCGATGCGCAACACGCTGGAAAAGATCGCCGATGCCCTGAAGAAGCCCGGGGTGCACTGACATGGCGCTCGCCAGGGGCAGGCGTACGGACCGCCGCATCGACTACTGGCCGGGCTTTGTCGACGCGCTGTCGACGCTGCTTCTGGCGATCATGTTCCTGCTTACCGTTTTCGTACTGGCGCAGTTCCTGCTCGGCCGCGAGATTTCCGGCAAGGACGCCGTGCTTAACCGCCTCAACTCGCAGATCAACGAACTGACGCAGCTCCTGGCGCTGGAGCGCTCGACGACGCAGGACAAGGAGGATTCGCTGGCCAACCTGCAGGCGTCGCTTTCGGCGGCGCAGGCGGAAAAGAGCCGGCTCGAGCAGCTTTTGGCACAAGGCGCGGGAGCCGGCGACGCGGCCAACCAGCGCGCGGTCGCCCTGTCGGGCGAACTCGACAGCCAGCGCCAGATCAGTCAGCAGGCGCTGAGCCAGGTCGAGATCCTCAACCAGCAGATCGCCGCGCTCCGCAAGCAGATCGGAGCGCTGGAAGATGCGCTCAACGTCTCCGAGACCCGCGACCGCGATTCCAACACCAAGATCGCCGATCTCGGCCGCCGCCTGAACGTGGCACTGGCGCAGCGTGTTCAGGAACTGAACCGCTACCGCTCCGATTTCTTCGGGCGCCTGCGTGAAATCCTCGCCGACCGCGAAAATATCCGCATCGTCGGCGACCGCTTCGTCTTCCAGTCGGAGGTGCTGTTCCCGACCGGCTCCGAAGTGATCAACGATGCCGGCAAGGTCGAGATGAAGAAACTCGCCGACGCCATCATCGAACTGCAGAAGGAAATCCCGCCCGAGATCAATTGGGTGCTGCGCGTCGACGGCCATACCGACAACAAGCCGCTCTCGGGTACCGGCCGCTACCGCGACAATTGGGAACTGTCGACAGCGCGTTCGACCTCGGTGGTGAAATTCCTGATCGAGAATGGCGTGCCGGCCAACCGGCTGGTCGCCGCCGGCTTCGGTGAATTCCAGCCACTTGACCCCGCCAATACCGACGACGCGCGCAACAAGAACCGCCGCATTGAACTGAAGCTCACCGAACGGTGATTCCTCATCACGTAAAAATCACGCGAACTTGTTCGTCGGCTCAACTCTAGCGCGCCCATTGAACGCGGCAAGGGCTGAAAAGATTATCTTTTTTTAATTACACTTCGCACCGGAGCGCTCCTAGCTTGCCGTGCAGGGCCGAGAACCGCCGGCGATGCCTCCCATCGCGACGCGACGGAACCGGACGGCCCGCGTCCGTAACGCGGAGCGGCAAGACCGCTCCCTTCCCACTTAAAAGGAGGCGCCGTCATGCGCTCTTCAGCATCTCCCAAGATTGCAACCCTCGCCGCGATTCTCATCGCCGCCCCGCTGGCGAGCGCCTATGCCGCAGGCCATCACAAGGGCGCTCTCGACGCGACCGATCCGACCGACATGACCGGCCCGCGCATCGAAGGCCTTATCGGACAGGTACAAGGTGTCCACCAGGGCATTGTGGACGCCAGGGACGCCAACAACATCACCCCTGCCGTGGCGGAACGCCTGGAAATGCGCACCGCCCGCATCGGTCAGGCGGCCGAGAGGATAGCCGCATCGGATCATGGCAGGATACCGGCCGCCCAATACCATGACCTGCTGCGCCGTCTCGACAATGTCGACCAGAGGCTGAGGGTCGATACCGGCAGCGGCTTCATGATCGGCGACGGCGCCGACGGCGGGAACTATCCGAACGGCTGAGGAATTCCCTGTCTGCAAAGGTCCAAGAGGAAGGGACCACCTGGCGCCTTCGGGACCCCGATCCCGCGGGCGTCTTTTTTCCTCACCGGCCGAGCCAGACCGCGATCAGGGCGGCCACCGCCGGCAAGGTCTGGATAAACAGGATCTTTCGGCCGACCGTTGCGGCGCCGTAGAGGCCTGCGATGGCCACGCACAGCAGAAAGAAAACCTTGATTTGAAGACCGGCGGCGCCGAGGTAGAGCCCCCAGATCAGACCGGCGGCGAGAAATCCGTTGTAGAGGCCCTGATTGGCGGCGAGCACCTTCGAGGCATTGGCGAAGTCCGGCGTCAGGCGGAATGTCTTATGCCCGCGCGGTGTGTCCCAGAGCACCATTTCGAGATAAACGATGTAGACATGGATCAAGGCCACCAGCCCGACCAGTATGTTGCCGATCATATGCTTCCCCTTCCCGCGTTGCCGGCAGCATTCCATGCACGGCATAGCTTTCGCAAGGTGCACCTGCCTGGCGGCATCTGAGGGTTGCCAACGCATTTGCGTTGGTGTCTTTTCGCGCCGTCCTCAACCACGGAAGCCGTCATGTCCTTTCACAAACTCGACGATCTCGGCCACAAGCTCGAAGCGCTGGAGCACGCGCTGGCGATCCTCGGCGCCGACGAAGCGACCCACATGGCCGTCGGCGGTGGTGAGAAGCGTGCCGAGGCGATGGCGGCACTTGCCGGCATGTACCACACCAGGGCGACCGCGCCGGAAATATCGGACTGGATCGCCGCGGCCGAAAGCGAGGCGCTCGACGACGAACAGCGCGCGGCTCTCGCCGAATTGCGGCGGCAGTACACCAACCTGACCTGCCTGCCGGTCGAATTCGTCGAACGCCTCACGACCGCGCGGATGCGCTGCGAGCAGCTGTGGCGCGACCTGCGCGCCAAGAACGACTGGGCAGGCTTCCAGCCGGCGCTTGAGGGCGTGGTGGCCCTGGTGCGCGAAGAGGCTGCCCTGCGCTCCGACGTGCTCGGCCTCGCTCCCTACGACGCGCTGATGGAGCAATACGACCCCGGCAACCGCACCGCCGACATCACCCCTGTCTTCGCCGACCTGAAAGCCTTCCTCAAAGGATTCGTGCCGGAGGCGCTGGCGATACAGGAAGCGCGGCTGCGCAAGCATCCGCTGAAGCCGCTTTCGGGCACCTATGCGATCGACCGGCAGCGCGAACTCGGCCTTGCCATGATGGCGGCGGTCGGTTTCGACCTGACGCACGGGTCGTTGTCTGTGTCGCACCATCCCTTCTGTGGCGGCGTGCCGAGCGACGTGCGCATCACCACCCGCTACAAGACATCGGATTTCCTGTCGGCTCTGATGGGCGTGCTGCACGAGACCGGTCATGCGCTCTACGAACAGAACCTGCCGAAGGCATGGTCGCACTGGCCACTCGGCAAGGCCCGCGGCATGGCCGTGCATGAAAGCCAGAGCCTGTTCGTCGAAAAGCAGATCGGTCGCAATCCTGCCTTCTGGCGCTGGGCGCTGCCGGTGGTGGAAAAGCATCTCGGCGAGGCCTGGTCGCTCGACGATCTCCTGCCACATGTGCATCGCGTCGAGCGCGGCCTGATCCGCGTCGACGCCGACGAGGTGACATACCCCTTGCACGTCATCCTGCGCTATGAGCTTGAGCAGGAGCTGGTCTCGGGGAGGCTGGAGGTTGCCGAACTGCCCGAAGCCTGGGACGCCAAGATGCGCGACTATCTCGGCCTCTCCACCATCGACAATCCCGCCGATGGGCCGATGCAGGACGTCCATTGGCCGGGTGCCGCCTTCGGCTACTTCCCCTCCTACACGCTGGGCGCGATGATGGCGGCGCAGCAATGGGCCGCGCTGAGGCGGGAGCATCCTTCCACCGACGACGACCTTGCGAAGGGGAATTTCGCGGCCATCAACGACTGGCGCCGCGGGAAGATTTGGTCACAGGGCTCGCGCTGGTCGACGCCGGACCTTCTCGAACGCGCCACCGGCGAAAGCCTCAACGCCGTGTATTTCGTCAATCATCTGAAGCAGCGCTACGGCGGATAAGATCGGCCGTCGTGCCATCCCGATCGCGCTGACCCGCGGCGGCCGCCGTCGAACAGGAATGCAATGAGGCATCCACCGCCGGGCGACAGCCTTGCGGGATCGCCTCTACTTTTCTATCACTGGTGGTATCCGACAGTGTCTTGCGAGACTTGCGGATCATGCGGGCTGGGGTGCTTTCCGGTGACATCTTCTGCGATCACACGGCTTTTCGTCTTGATTGCCTTCGCGATTTTCTGCGCGCCGGCCATGGCCGACACCGAAATCCACAAGGGCACCCCAGGTGCCTGGATCGACCGGATCGAGCTTCCCAAGGCGGACCCGCGTTTCGATAGCCAGATCAAGAACGGCATCTCCAATCTTGTGTCGGAATACCAGATCCGGCAGCGGCCTGACGGCATCGAAGCGTTCGACCATTATGCCTACAAAATAGTCGACCGCACCGGGCTCGAGCGCGGCGCCGCCATAAATTTCGAATTCGATCCGGCGACGTCGCAAGTCACCATGAACTGGCTGAACATCATCCGCGACGGCGTGGTCATCGACCGGCTGCCCGGGGCAACCTTCGACGTGTTCCGGCGCGAGAAGGATGCCGAGAAAGGCCTGTTCGACGGCTGGCTCACGGCCTATGTGAATGTCGATGACGTTCGCGTCGGCGACATTATCGACTATGGCAGGACCACCGTCAGGACACCGATCGTCGGTGCGGCTCTGTTTTTCCACTCGGTCGCAGTGGCCTGGGGCGAGCCCATCGCGCTCATCCGTGAGAAGGTGACGTGGCCGGCAAGTCAGCCCCTGAACATCCGCCAGAGCCGCACCGACATCCAGCCGGAAGTCAAAACCGAAGGCGCATTGAAGTCCTACACCTGGGAAAGCATCAATCCTGCGCCGGTCAAATCCGAGGACAACCTGCCGGCGGATTTTCCGACCTATCCGACAATCCAGATCTCTTCGACAGGCAAATGGCAGGACATCGTCGACGCGATGTTGCCCTACTACCGGCTTGATCAGGAATTGCCCGCCGCGTTCGCATCGAAGCTTGACGACATCGCCGCCAGATACGCCAACCCGGAAGACCGGATGATCGAGGCGATGCGGCTGGTCCAGGACACCATCCGCTATGTGAGCCTGTCCATGGGCCGCGGCTCCTACATTCCCCGCAGCCCGAGCACGGTGATCGCCAGCGGCTTCGGCGATTGCAAGGACAAGGCCTTGCTTCTCGCCTCCAGCCTGCGCCGCCTCGGCGTTCAGGCCGATCCGGCCCTGACCGATCTCGACGGCGGGCTGGCACTTGGCGAGATGCTGCCGACCATCCGTGCCTTCGATCACGTCATCGTCAAGGCAACGATCAAAAGCCAGGTCTACTGGATCGACGCGACCAATTACCTGCAGGGCGGCAGGGCCGAGAATCTCGTTCCACCCGACTATGGCTTCGCCCTGCCGATTGTCGCCGGCGGCGCGCGGATGGAAAAGATGGAGCGCAAGGAGCTTTTCGAGCCGACCACCTTCGTCAGCGAGGCGTTCGACTTTCCAAAACTCAAGGGCGAAGCGCTGAAGCTGACGGTGCGCACGACCTATAGCGGCGCGGATGCCGACAGCATGCGCTACAGGGTGGTTTCGCAATCGGCCACCAAGCTCGCCGACGACTATCTCCAGTACTACAACCGGCAGTATCCAGGCATGACCAGCCTAGCGCCGTTGTCGACAAATGACGACCGCGACCGCAACATCGTCACGACGGTCGAATCCTACGAGCTTTCCGCTGGCGATCTCGATGCCGATGATCTCATCAAGAACTTCCCGCTCAAGGCCGATGTCGGCATCAGCAATCTGCCGGAGCCGGATATGGTCGGCAGGACCGGCCCAGTCTGGCTCGGCAGCCCGGTGTTCAAGCGCCATCAGTGTATCGTCCACAACCTGAAGGCGAAGTTTGTCGGCCCCGAGAAGTCCGACGACGTGATCACGCCCTTTATCGCCTTCAAGGCGCGCTGGTCGAACGCGCCGACGGAGTTTCAGGTCGACTGGTTTCTCAAGACGATCGGGGACCGGGTTCCCGCCAAGGAGATCGGCCCTTATCTGAAGTCGCGCAGGAAGATGGCCGACAACGCATCCTGGAGTTACAATTTCGGCTACGCCGAAACCGAGGCGAACTGAGCGTTATCGGAAATTCCTTATTCCGCCGCGCCCCTGAAAGCGCTGGCGCCGGTCTCGAACTGCAGCTTGGCCAACCGGGCATAGATGCCGCCCTTGGCGACCAGGCTCTGGTGCGTGCCTTCCTCGACGATACGGCCGCCATCCATGACAAGTATCCTGTCGGCCTTCAGCACTGTCGCCAAACGGTGCGCGATCACGATGGTCGTGCGGCCCTGCATCAGCCGTTCCAGCGCCGTCTGCACCAGCGTCTCGCTTTCAGCGTCGAGCGCCGAGGTGGCTTCGTCGAGCAGCAGGATCGGCGCGTCGCGCAGGATGGCGCGCGCGATCGCCACACGCTGGCGCTGGCCGCCGGACAGCGTCACGCCGCGCTCGCCGACCTGGCTGTCATAGCCGTTCTCGAGCTTGAGGATGAATTCGTCGGCAAGCGCGTCCTTGGCCGCCGCCTCGATCGCGGCCTCGCTCGCCCCCGGCCGGCCGAAGCCGATATTGTCGCGGGCGCTCGCCGCGAAGATGGTGACATCCTGCGGCACGATGGCGATGCGCCCGCGCACCGCAACCGGATCGGCCTCGCGCACGTCGACGCCGTCGACGAGGATCTTGCCGGTTTCAGGATCGTAGAAGCGCAGGATCAGCGAGAACACCGTGCTCTTGCCGGCCCCCGAGGGGCCGACGATGGCCACCTTCTCGCCGGGCTTGACCGAAAAACTCAAGCCGTGGACGGCGGCGCGGTCGGGCCTTGCCGGATAGGAGAAGGAGACGTCGTCGAAGACGATCGCGCCCTTGGCGACCGCCGGCAGCGGCTTCGGCTCGGCCGGCGCCTGGATCGCCGGCTTCTCGGCCAGGATCTCGGTCAGCCGCTCGGCCGCGCCCGCCGCTTGCGCAAGTTCGCCCCAGACCTCCGACAGCGCGCCGAGCGCGCCGGCGGCGAACACCGAATAAAGCAGGAACTGCCCGAGCGTGCCCGGCGACAGATTGCCTTCGAGCACGTCGCGCGAACCGAACCACAGCACCGCCACGACGGACGAGAAGATGGTGAAAATGGCGAAGAAGGTGAGGAACGAGCGCGCGAAGATCGAGGCGCGCGCCGCATCGAACGCAGCCTCCACCGCGCCGGAGAAGCGCCCAGTGACCAGATTTTCGTTGGTGAAGGCTTGCAGGGTACGCACCGCGCCGATCTGCTCGCTGGCATAGGCTGTAGCGTCCGCAAGCGTGTCCTGCGCCTGCCGCGACTTGCGCCGTACCGAGCGGCCGAAGGCGACCAGCGGCAGCACGATGATGGGAATGGCTGCTATGACAAGGCCGGATAGTTTCGGGCTGGTGACCACCATCATTCCCACAGCGCCAAGGCCCAGGATGACGTTGCGCAGCGCGACCGACGCGGTTGCGCCGACCGCCGATTTGACCTGTGTCGTGTCGGCCGCGAGCCGCGACACGATCTCGCCCGACTGCGCGGTGTCGAAGAAGGCCGGCGACAGCGTCGTGACATGGGCAAAGACATCACGCCTGATATCGGCAACGACGCGCTCGCCGAGCGTGATGACGAAATAGTAGCGGCCGGCCGATGCCGCCGCCAGGACCGCGGCCATCGCCACCAATGCGGCGAAATATTCAGCGATGAAGGTGGTGCTGGACGAGGAGAAACCGTGATCGATCATCCGCCTTACCGCCAGCGGCAGCGTCAATGTCGTTGCCGCCGCGATGACCAGCGAGATGACGGCGCCGACGACCAGCGTGCGATAGTGCCCGATATAGGGGAACAGGCGCCGGAGCGGCTTGAGTGAGCGTCTGCGCTCCTCCGCGCTGCTGGTTTGCGCCATACCGGTGTTTCCTCTAGCCGCCTTATGATCCACGCGCTTCAATATGCGCTTGCCGCGGCCTTGTGATTCAATTTCGGCTGATGTATAGGCACGCCGACCGTTTTAGAAGCCGTCGCTCTTCAATAGCTGCGGCTTCGAGTTTTAAAAAGGGGCGCATCGACGCAGGCTTATGCCCGTCCGCCGCGCCGGCAAGCCAGGAACAGAGCCATGAAGACCGCTATCCATCCCGACTACCACACCATCAAGGTCGTCATGACCGACGGCACCGAATACATGACCCGTTCGACCTGGGGCAAGGAAGGCGATACGATGAACCTCGATATCGACCCGACCACCCACCCGGCCTGGACCGGCGGCCAGCAGACCCTGCTCGACCGCGGCGGCCGTCTGTCGAAGTTCAAGAAGCGCTTCGAAGGTTTCGGCCTCTAAGCCAGTTGTGCTTGCAGAATTCGAAAAGCCCGCCCTCGTGGCGGGTTTTTTGTTGCGCAGAACCATCTCCCTTCTCCCCGTCACTGTACGGGGAGAGGAGCGCCGTCCCTGGCGGTTTTGCCCACTGTTAACGCGATAGGAAGCTCAACTGTCTATTCGCCCAGCAATTCCCTGAGCGCCATGCGTTTGTAGACCGCGACCAGCCTGTCACCCTCCTCGCGGTCGACGGAGATCGCCAGCCGCATCGCGGCCTCGCCCATCTGCCAGACGAGGAACGCCGTGGTCTCCAGCGAGACAGGGTCGGCGCCGGGACGCAACCGCTTCAGCACCGCGACGAGGAATGCGGCATTGGCGCGGCTGTCGGCGAGTTCGAGCCGGCGCAGCGCCTTGTCGGCCTGCGTGCCCGACCAGATGTCGCGCATCACAGGCTCGGCCAGGAACAGCCGATAATAAATATCGACCAACTCCGAAAATGCCCGTCGTAACCCTTCGGCGTCACTGACGTCGGCGAGTGTCGCCGAGATGCAGGCCTGGCTTTCGGCGGTGTAGCGCTCGGCCAGCGCCCAGACGATCGCCCTCTTGTCTGGAAAGAACTGGTAGAGCGAGCCGATCGATACCCCTGCCCGTTCGGCCACTTCACCCATGCGCATGGCATCGCTGCCCTGCTCGGCAATCAACGCCGAGGCGGCCGCCAGCATGCGCTCGACCCGCTCGCGGCTGCGCTGCTGGGTCGGCGCCCGGCGCGGTGAAGCGACCTGTTCGTTGGCCGGTATGCCTTCCATGACTGCCTCCACAAACGCGTCCGGCAAAATCTGCGGGAAAACGGCTTGACTTGGAAAATACGAGGGTTTATCACGTTTTGCAAACGTGAGGATTATTCATATTCCGAAGCGCGAATGTGCGACGGCCGCAGCTCGCCAATGGCGTCCAGTGCGTGCTTAGCCGGGCACCGAAGGATTCTTTCAGAATACCCGATCGAAACGCCGCCACCCCAATCTGGAGCAACTGACATGATCGCGAAGTTTCTTCCCACCCTCACCTTCATCGCCGCGATCGGCGCCGGCGTCGTCGGCGGTGTGTTCTTCTCCTTTTCCAATTTCGTCATGCCGGCGCTCGCCCGCCTCCCGGCGGCGGATGGCATTGCCGCAATGAATTCGATCAACATCACCGTCATCACACCGACTTTCATGACGGCACTCTTCGGCACCGGACTGGTCTGCCTCGTGCTCATTGCCGGCGCGACCGTCGGCTGGAGCCAGCCGGGCTCGTTCTGGCTTGTCGCCGGTGCCCTGATCTATCTCGTCGGCAACCCGATCGTGACCATGGTCTTCAACGTGCCGCTCAACGATGCACTCGCCGCCGTCGATCCAGCCAGCAGCAATGGCGCGGCCGTATGGACCGGCTATCTCAGGGACTGGGTGATGTGGAACCACGTCCGCGCCATCACTGCCATCGTGGCGTTGGGCTGCTTCATCTTCGCGTGGCGGTGAGGGCAGAAAAGGTATGATGAGATTCAGGTCAGGCCGGCATCACCTGAATATCAACGCACCTTAAGTGGGGTCTTTTGACTTGTGGCCCTTGCGATCGGAATGGCCGAGATCGCGGTCGGGGTCGATGACGTCGCGCACCAGTTGCTTCAGCTTCGCCGCATCGGGAAAGCCGCCGTCGCGCTTGCGGTCCCAGACCAGCACCTCGTTACAGGAGATGGTGAAGATGCCGCCGGTGCCGGGCACCAGCGTCACTTCGCCGAGATCGGTACCGAAGGTGGAGAGCAGCTCCTGCGCCATCCAGCCGGCGCGCAGCAGCCACTGGCACTGCGTGCAATAGGTGATGCGGATGGCGGGCAACGGCCTCTCGCTCATCCCAGGTTGAGCTCCGCTCATACCTGGTCGCTCACGCCGCGCTGAGCTTGGCCAAGGTCTCGTCGTCGACTTCGAAGTTGGCGTACACGCTTTGCACGTCGTCGTCGTCCTCGAGCGTGGCAACCAGCTTCATAAGCGACTGGGCGCGCTCCTCGTCGACCGGAACATTGTTCTGCGGCTGCCAGATCGGCTTCACCGATTCAGCCTCGCCGAGCGAAGCTTCCAGCGCCTTCGACACTTCGCCGAGATTTTCGAAGGAGCAATAGATGGTGTGGCCTTCCTCGTCCGATTCGACATCATCGGCGCCGGCCTCGATTGCCGCCTCCATGACCTTGTCGGCACTGCCGACGGAGGCCGGATAATAGATCTCGCCGACCCGGTTCCACATGAATGACACCGAACCGGTTTCGCCAAGCGCCCCACCAGCCTTGGTGAAGGCCGCACGGACATTAGAGGCCGAACGGTTGCGGTTGTCGGTCAGCGCCTCGACGATCAGCGCCACGCCGCCGGGACCATAACCTTCATAGCGCACGGCTTCGTAGTTTTCGGCATCGCCCATCGACGCCTTGTTGATGGCGCGCTGGATGTTGTCCTTCGGCATCGACACAGCCTTGGCGTTCTGGACGGCAAGGCGCAGGCGCGGGTTCATCGAAGGATCGGGCGTACCGGTCTTCGCGGCGACGGTGATTTCGCGCGCCAGCTTGGAAAACATTTTCGACCGCACCGCGTCCTGACGGCCCTTGCGGTGCATGATGTTCTTGAACTGTGAATGGCCAGCCATGGCACCCCTGTCGTATTCGGCTAGAGCATCCTGCCGCGAGATGCGTCACCTCGCCTTTTGCAAAATGCTCGAATTCAAAATTTCAGAACGTCCCTGATGCGTCCGGAGGACGTACGGCGCTCTTTCTCGGAATGGCCGGCTTATAGATAAATCGGCTCAATTCGTCCAGCCGCGCCGTGCGGCTGGACTGTGAACGCGCGGCATTCCCCCAGTCCCGGCGATTTTCCAAGGGCATTCAGCCTTCCATATCCGATTTCAGCCGGTCGATGATGCTGAGCGCATGGCCGGCATACTGGCTGATCCAGCGATCATGAATCTGCTTGATCGGCAGCGCGTTGAGATGATTCCAGCGCTCGCGGCCCTCCCGGCGCGCCACGATCAGGTCCGCCTCCTCCAGCACTTTGAGATGCAGCATGACGGTGCAGCGGTCGATGTCGGGGAAGGCATCGCACAGCATGCCGGTTGTCTTCGGTTCCTCCTTCAGCTGATCGAGCATTTCACGCCGGCGCGGATGCGCCAGCGCCTTGAAAACATTGTCGTCTTGCGATCGGCTTGACATGTTATCTTTCTATAACATATCGTCGGGCCGATCAAGGAAGGAGCTGTGGATATGTCCCTTGGGTTCAAGGTTTCCGGCCGCATCGGCAGGCCGGTCGCTGAAGTTTTCGACGCTGTCGTCAATCCGAAGAAGCTGAGCGGCTATTTCACCACCATCGGCGGCGCCAGCGCGCCGTTGGAAGCCGGTGTCGGCGTCGTCTGGTGGGGGAAGGTGCCGGTCGAGGTCGACGAGGTGGCCAAGGACAGCCGCATCGTCCTGCGTTGGGACGCCACGGATGCGGACGGGAAGCCGGCCTACAAGACCCGCGTCGAGATGAAATTCGAGCCGCTGGACGATGGCGGCACTTTCGTCACCATCGCCGAGAGTGGCTGGCAGGAGGGCGCGGTCGGCCTGAAGAAATCCTACCTCAATTGCGAGGGCTGGTCGCAGATGCTGGCCTGCATGAAGGCCTATGTCGAATACGGCATCAACCTGCGCGACGGCTATTACCGCAGCGAGATGAAGGGCGAACCCGCCAACGAGGCCAATATTTGAGCAACGACAGGAAAGAGGGAGACCCGCGATGCCGAAAGTCACGCCATTCCTGATGTTCGAGGGCAAGGCCGAAGAGGCAATGACCCTTTATTGCGAGACCATCCCCGACAGCAGGATCCTCGACGTCACACGTTACGGTACCGGTGAAGACGGCCCGGAAGGAAAGCTCAAACTGGCGCTCGTTTCCATTAGCGGCCTTGAGGTGACGATCTACAACAGCCCGGTTCACCACGCTTTCACCTTCACGCCATCGGTCTCGTTCCATGTCGACTGGTCCTCCGAGGCGGAACTGGAGCGCATCGTCGAAACCCTGGCCAAGGAAGGCGGGTTCCTGATGCCGCCAGACAATTACGGGTTCAGCCGCCGCTTCGCCTGGCTGAACGACCGGTTCGGCGTCTCCTGGCAGATCAACGTGCCATGACGGAACTCCAGCTCGACGAAGGGTGAGGGTTTCCTTGGCGGCTGGATCACCAATCCGGCCAACATCATTCACATGGTGCGGGAATCCGACGCATGGTGAACTCTGCTCGTAAAAGGGAGAAAGAGATGGAAATCCGTGAAGCACCGACAGCTGAAGCCGGCATGCTGATCCGGCGGCCGGTCTCAGACGTGTTCGAAGCCATCGTCGATCCGGCCATCACCACCAAATTCTGGTTCACCCATGGCAGCGGGCGTCTCGACGGCGGCAAGCCGGTTCAGTGGGAATGGCGCATGTATGGCGTCTCGACGACGGTGAATGTCAGCGAGATCGTCACCGACAAGAAAATCGTCATGATCTGGAGCGATCCGCCGACCACGGTGGTCTGGACCTTCACCGAAATGCCCGACGAGACGACCTTCCTCGAAGTGCGCAATTTCGGCTTCGCCGGTAATGGCGACGAGCAGGTGAAAGCAGCCGTCGGCTCGACCGACGGCTTCGCACTCGTGCTCGCCGGCGCCAAGGCATGGCTGGAGCAAGGCTTGACGCTCGACCTGATCGGCGACCGTCATCCAAGAGGCGTTCCGACGGGCTAACCAGCTACCCTCCGGCCGCAAGCCTCAGTGTCCGCCGCCGGACTTCGACTTCTTTCGCCGCCGCGCCAGCATGTTGAGCCCTTCGACCAGGGCCGAAAAACCCATCGCCGCGTAAATGTAGCCCTTTGGCACATGATAGCCCATGCCGTCGGCGATCAGCGTCATGCCGATCATCAAGAGGAAGCCCAGCGCCAGCATGACGATGGTCGGATTCCTGGCGATGAAGTCCGCCAGCGGCCCGGCGGCCAGCATCATCACGGTGACGGCGGCGATCACGGCGATGTACATGATGACGATCTCGTCGGTCATGCCGACGGCGGTGATGATGGAATCGATGGAGAAGACGAGGTCGAGCAGCAGGATCTGGAAGATCGCGCCGGTCAGCGAGATCTTGAGCGTCTCGCCCAGCATCGCGTCCTGGTGATCGTCGGGATCGACGGTGTGATGGATTTCCTTGGTCGCCTTCCACACCAGGAACAGGCCGCCGGCGATCAGGATCAGGTCTCGCCAGGAGAAACCATGGCCGAACGCCGTGAACACCGGCGTCGTCAGTTGGACGATGATCGAGATGGTTGCGAGCAGCACCAGCCGCATGATCAGCGCCGCCGAGATGCCGAGCCGGCGGGCACGGGCCCTCTGGCCCTCGGGCAGCTTGTTGGTCAGGATCGAGATGAAAATCAGATTGTCGATGCCGAGCACAATCTCAAGCACCACGAGCGTCAATAACGCGACCCAGGCGGTTGGATCAGAAACGAATTGAAAATGCGGCGCCAGGAATTCAACGAGCTGCATGGAGGTCGTTCCCCTACGATCTAGAGCAGTTTCGTGGCCAGTTAGGTACTATACTCCAGCATATCAATGTCACGACCAGAAGGACGGAGCCGTTTCTTCGAGCCGCGGCCCGCGACGAAACGGCGCGATCCGCTCGGTCAAACCCGTGCGGTCGGAAATATCGACGCCGACACCACACAATGTCGCCGGGCCGGTCGCTGCCTCGAAGCGCCCTTTCGGCACTTTCGACAGGAATCGGTTGAGCGGCTCCTCCTTGTCCATACCGAGCGAGGAATCGTAGTCGCCGCACATGCCGGCATCGGAGATGTAGCCCGTGCCGCCGTTCAGGATCTGGTGATCTCCGGTCGGCTGGTGCGTGTGGGTGCCGACGACGAGGCTGGCGCGGCCATCGACGAAATGGGCGAAGCACATCTTTTCCGAGGTCGCCTCGGCATGGAAGTCGATGACCACCGCATCGGCCTGTTCGCCGAGCGGACAGGCGGCAAGCTCGCGCTCGCCAGCCTGGAACGGATCGTCGAGTTCGGGATGCATGAACACCCGGCCCATGATGTTGGCGACCAGCACGCGCGCGCCGCCTCTGGCGATGTAAACGCCGGAGCCGCGTCCGGGTGTGCCTTTGGGAAAATTGGACGGCCGCAGGAAGCGCTCTTCACGCGGCGCGAAGGCGAGCGCGTCGCGCTGGTCCCAGACATGGTTGCCGGTAGTCACGACATCGGCGCCGGCCGCGATCGTCTCGCGAAAGATCTCTTCGGTGATGCCGAAACCGCCGGCGGCGTTCTCGCCATTGACGATGACGAAATCGAGCTTGAAGTCGGAGATCAGGCCGGGCAACTGTTCCCACACCGCTGTGCGGCCCGTCTTGCCGACCATGTCGCCGAGAAAGAGAAGTCTCATCTGCGCTTGATCCCGAAAAGTTGCATGACTTTTCGGCAAAGATCATGCGTTCCAAAGAACTATCTACAATTCCGGCGCGAAGCGGCGCAACCCGCTCTCGGTGAGTATTTCCGGGATGACGACATCATGGTCTTCGTCCGGCACCAGAGCGACCTCCTGGCAATCGAAGGCGATTCCAATCAGCCGCGGCGGCTTTCCCTTGTCGACCAGCCTGGCGATGGCACGGTCATAATAGCCGGCGCCGTAGCCGATGCGATGGCCACGCTTGTCGAAAGCGGCGAGCGGCACCAGCATTACCGAGGGGTCGAGCACCTCGGCCTCTTCGTGCGGGCCGACCGTGCCAAAGCCCATCTCGACCATCGGCGCGCCACGCACCAGTTCGCGAAAGACGATGGTGGTCTTGTCGAGAATGGCAGGCAGGCAAAGCCTCGCGCCCTTCTCGCGCATGGCGAACATCAGCGGCCGCACGTCAACCTCCGAACGCATCGGCCAGAAGCCGGAAACAATCTGGCCGGGCTCCAAGGCGAGGTGATCGCGCGCGGTCTCGGCCATTTCGAGCGCGACTTCCACCCGCCAGAACTCGTCGAGCGCATCGCGGCGTCCAAGTGCTTCCTTGCGCAGCTGTTTTTTCAGGTCTTTTGAGGATGTCATGCGAAGACGATAGAAAGTGTCAGGTCTTGGTGGAGGTTTGGGAACGACGTTTCCTACCGCATCAGCCACCCAAATGCATGGATAAAGGCAACAAGTGACGATCCACACAACCGGTGGAGAGGTCGATCCCGGGTGCCTACAAAGTAGGTGGGCGCCGTGTGAGAAAACCCACGGGTCTTCCCAGGGACAGCTCCCTAAGGATCGTTAAGGCCCCGGGGAAAAGTGTCTCCTGCCGGGAAGCGCAGACCGTCCCCGACAATATAGGCCGATGACACCCTGAGCGCCAGGGAATTGGCATTCTTTCCCTGCGGTTGTCACGGCCTCGCCATCACCTGCCGCCCTTGCGCCAACCGGGCCGCCTCCTTACGGTCGCCCGGAACGAAGCAAGGAGCAAAAATGCGTTTCGAAGGCACGGCGGCCTATGTCGCCGATAAGGACCTGATGGTGGCGGTGAACGCGGCGATCGCGCTGGAGCGACCATTGCTGGTCAAGGGCGAGCCCGGCACCGGCAAGACGGAGCTCGCCCGCCAGGTTGCGGCGGCCCTTGGGCTGGAGCTCATCGAATGGCACATCAAATCGACCACCAGGGCGCAGCAAGGCCTCTACGAATATGACGCGGTCTCACGCTTGCGCGACAGCCAGCTCGGCGATAGCAGGTTCAACGACATCAAGAACTACATCAAGCGCGGCAAGCTTTGGGAGGCTTTTGCCGCCGGCAAGAAGGTCGTGCTTCTGATCGACGAGATCGACAAGGCCGACATCGAGTTTCCCAACGACCTGCTGCAGGAACTCGATCGGATGGAGTTCTTCGTCTACGAGACCGGCGAGACCATCCGCGCCGCTGTCCGCCCCATTGTCATCATCACCTCCAACAACGAGAAGGAACTGCCGGACGCTTTTCTGCGCCGCTGCTTCTTCCACTACATCCGCTTTCCCGACATCGAAACGCTGCACAGAATCGTTGATGTCCACTATCCCGGCATCAAGCAGAACCTGGTGCGGGCAGCACTCACCCAGTTCTATGAAATCCGCGACGTGCCCGGCCTGAAGAAGAAGCCGTCGACCTCCGAGGCGCTGGACTGGATCCGGCTTCTGGTCGCCGACGACATCGCGCCCGAGGATCTGCGCGCCGACCCGAAGAATGCCCTGCCGAAACTGCACGGCGCGCTGCTCAAGAACGAGCAGGACGTGCATCTGTTCGAGCGCCTTGCCTTCATGGCGAGACGGCAGGGCTAGGCTGCCAGCAACAGCGCTTTCCCACGCTGTGGACCGTTGCCGGCGACCGGCCATTGACGCAGCTTCGGACCGAAGCATCGAAGGGAACCAGAAATGTCCGAAATCATCGTCCGGCCGCTCGCGCAATCCGACCACGCCGACTGGCGTCGCCTGTGGACCGACTATCTCACCTTCTATGAGACGAAGCTGCCGGAAGAAGTCTACGCCGTCACCTGGAAACGGCTGTTCACGGAAGGCGAATTCGAGCCGAAGGGTTTTATCGCCACGCTCGACGGCAAAGCCGTCGGCCTCACCCACTATCTCTACCACCGCTCCGGCTGGTCGGAGAAAAACAACTGCTATCTGCAGGATCTGTTCGCCGACCCGGATGTGCGCGGCAAGGGCATAGGTGCGGCCCTGATCGAAGCCGTGAAGCAGGAGGCCGGCAAGATCGGCGTCAAGAACGTCTACTGGATGACGCACGAGACCAACACAACAGCGCGCAAGCTCTACAACCATGTCGCGCGCCGCACCGGTTTCATCGAGTATGATCTGCTATAGATAACCAATGTTCATCCCCTTCTTCCTCGAACTGAAGGCAGCGCGCGTTCCCGTTTCACTGCGGGAATATCTGTCGCTGCTGGAGGGGTTGGAAGCCGGGGTGGTCGACTACGATGTCGAGGGTTTTTACTACCTCGCCCGCGCCACCCTGGTGAAGGATGAGCGCCACATCGACCGCTTCGATCAGGTCTTCGCCCATGTCTTTAGGGGTATCGAGGCACTGGGCGGACCGGATGCCGTAGACGTCGCCAATATTCCCGAGGAATGGCTGCGCCAGCTCGCCGAAAAGCACCTGACCGAGGAAGAGAAAAAACTGGTCGCAGCACTTGGCGGTTTCGACAGGCTGATGGAGACGCTGAAACAGCGGCTCGAGGAACAGAAGGGGCGTCATCAGGGCGGCTCGAAATGGATCGGCACCGGCGGCACCTCACCGTTCGGCGCCTATGGCTACAATCCCGAAGGCGTGCGCATCGGCCAGCACGAAAGCCGCAACCGCCGCGCGGTCAAGGTTTGGGACAAGCGCGAGTTCCGCAATTTCGACGATGCGGTCGAGCTTGGCA
Source organism: Mesorhizobium sp. B2-4-15 (assembly GCF_006658505.1). GTDB lineage: Bacteria > Pseudomonadota > Alphaproteobacteria > Rhizobiales > Rhizobiaceae > Mesorhizobium. Next base: position 61,444 of record NZ_VFUZ01000001.1, on the reverse strand, counting down.
CCCGCAACATCAAGATCGCCTTGAAGCGGCTGCGCCGCTGGGTGCGCGAGGGTGCAGAGGAAGAATTCGACCTGCCCGGCACCATCCATGCCACCGCCGAGCACGGCTACCTCGATGTGAAGACGCGGCCCGAGCGCCGCAACGCCGTGAAGCTGCTGATGTTCTTCGATGTCGGCGGCTCGATGGATGATCATATCAAGAGCGTCGAAGAGCTGTTTTCGGCCGCGCGTGCCGAATTCCGCCAGCTCGAATATTTCTACTTCCACAATTGCCTCTACGAGGGCGTGTGGAAGGACAACCGACGTCGCCATGCCGAGACGATCCCGACCTTCGACCTGATCCATAAATATGGGCCGGACTACAAGGTGATCGTCGTCGGCGATGCCTCGATGAGCCCATACGAGATCGCGCACCCCGGCGGTTCGGTGGAGCACTGGAATCCGGAGGCCGGCGCCGTTTGGCTCGGTCGCCTCTTGCGGCAATGGCCGAACGCGGTTTGGCTCAATCCGGAGACCGAAAAGAACTGGGGCTACACCCATTCCATCGCCATGATCCGCGATATCTTCGGCGGTCGCATGTTCCCGCTGACGCTGGCCGGGCTTGAGGCCGCGACGAAGCAGCTTTCGAGGAAACATTGATCTGCCGGCTGAGCGGCTGAGATTCAGGTCAGGCCGAGTCGAAAATGGTGTCGTTCGAGAACCGGAGCGGAACGTACTTGAGGTACGTGAGCACCGGAAGCGGAGGACGCCGCCATTTGCAGGCCGGCCTCACCTGAATATCGCTGTAACAAATGCCTATGTTTGTGCGAATATGGCTTGCAACAAAGAACGAGCCGCCAAGGCTGAGGAGATCAAATGGACACTCACACCTACCCCGTCACCCGCACCGATGCCGAATGGCGCGCCCGGCTGACGCCGGAGCAATATGCGGTCATGCGCGGCCACGGCACCGAGCGGCCGGGAAGCTGCGCCCTGCTCTACGAGAAGCGCGCCGGCACCTTTTCCTGTGCCGGCTGCGACCAGCCGCTGTTTGAATCCAAGTTGAAGTTCGAGAGCGGCACGGGCTGGCCGAGCTTCAACGACCCTGTTCCGGGCTCGGTCGAGACCACCGTCGACCGCAGCTACGGCATGGTGCGCACCGAATGCCACTGCGCCCGTTGCGGCAGCCATCTCGGCCATGTCTTCGAGGATGGCCCGCCGCCGACCGGCCTGCGCTACTGCATCAACGGCGTGGCGCTGAAATTCGAGCCGGCGTCCTGAACAGGGCCCGATCGACACTTCCTGCGAAGGGCGGCTCCGGCCGCCCTTTTTCATAGGCAGGCAGCCCGCGTCAGACGACGACTGTCGCGATCAGCCAGAGCGTCGATCCCAGCATGACGAGCGTAGCCTTGGCACCGCCTACTTTCTCGGCCGTCCGCCATACGGCCCATGTCAGGAAGATGTTGTAAGGCACCGGCGCGAAATGCACCGCCAGCACCAGGACAAGCGGCAGCTTCAGGCTGAGCAGGACGAGTGCCGCCACCGATGACGCGATGCTGATAGTGGTGGCTACGAAGACCATGTCGCGCCAGAACAAGCGGTCGAGCGGCACGGTGCCGCGCCAGCGCGACCGGAAGAAACCGGTTTTGTCGCCGATCTCTCCGTGCACCGCGCCCGATGGATCAAAGTCGTTCATCAATCGAGCCTCGCTTAAGTGCAGCGCCGATGGTTTCGGGCGCGTGTCGATGGCAGGACGCCACGAATTCGGCGCGGACAATGCAGAAATCTGCCGTCAAAGCGTGTACGATCACAGAACTGTGACGCTCATCATGTTCTGTCATTTGCAGCGCAAACACGGAGGAGTTCGCAATGGGCGACCATGTCTACAATGTTCTCTTTCTCTGCAACGCCAACTCGGCCCGGTCGATCATGGGCGAGGCCATTCTCAATCGTCTCGGCGCCGGCCGCTTCAAGGCTTATTCCGCCGGCTCTCGGCCAAAGGGAACCGTCAACCCTCGTACGCTGCAGCTGCTGGAGAACCTCAACTACGACACGTCCTTCGCCAGGTCGAAGAGCTGGGACGAGTTTTCCAAACCCGGCGCACCGGAGATGAATTTCGTCTTCACGGTATGCGACAGCACGGCCAATGAAAGCTGTCCGGTGTGGCCCGGCCATCCGATGACGGCACTTTGGGCGGTGCCTGATCCAGCCAAGGCCGAAGGCACCGAAGTGGAGCGGCATTTTGCTTTCGCCGAGGCCTTTCGGATGATGAGCAACCGCATCGCGCTGTTCGTAAACCTGCCGATAGGATCGCTCGATCGACTGGCTCTGCAACAGCATCTGGACGAAATTGGCCACGATCAGCGGCCAGACTGAAGCTGGGTGGCAACGCCGGAGCGGAGTCGTCAGATTTGCGGCCACCCTTCGTGTCCCAGCACCTCGATGACGGCGCGCTCGACGCGCGAGCATTCCGTCACCAGCCAGTCGGCCATTGCCGGCCAGTTGTCCTCGGCAAGGCAGTTGACCCGCCACATCGAGTTGATGCCGAGGCCCGAGCAACTCTGCTCCGGCCTGAGCTTCAGCCTGTCTTCGATCGCCTGCTGGAACGGTTTCAGCCGCGACCAGCTTTCCGTGGCGCCGAATTTCTCGTTGCGGCCGAAGAACACTCCGACATGGTTTTGCGCCGGCGCGACATACATGGAAAGGACCAAGGCGAAGTCGGGCAGCCCGCGCTGCCAGAACCAGGGCCCGCGCCGCGCCAGCCGGGCTCTCTCTTCCGGGTGACGCTCGGCGAACAGCGCCCAGAAGCCGCGATGGCGGAACTCCGAGGCCCGTCGGCCACCGAAGTCGAACTCACTCATAGCCGGGAGCCCCGCATATCCTGGCCGAGACTGTTTCGAAATTCGCTCCGGCGAGTCATATGGTGGTGGTTTCGAGAACCGCAGCGCAGCGGACATTTGGGTCCGTGAGCAACGGAAGCGCGGAAAACACCATCAGATAGCCGCCGGAGTAGAGTTTCCAAACAGTCTCCCTACACCATGCCGAGCGCGGCCATGTACAGGTCGAGAATGGCGTCCTCCTCCTGGCGCTCCGCCTGATCCTTTTTGCGCAGGCGGATGATGGTGCGCATCGCCTTGGTGTCGAAGCCGGTGCCCTTGGCCTCGGCGAACACTTCCTTGATGTCGTCGGAGATCGTCTTCTTTTCTTCCTCGAGCCGCTCGATGCGCTCGATGAAGGCACGCAGCTGGCCGGCGGCAACAGTCTGGCTGGTCTCGGTGATATCGTCGGCCATGTTTTTCTCCAAAAATCGACTCCGCGCCGCGACTCGGGAAACGTGCCGTGGCGAATTTCAGCGGTTCGATGCCTGACCAGGGCCACCGGGTCAAGCCGTCATCGGCGGTCGAATCAAGACTGCCGCCAGAAGCGGACAGTCTGACCGCTTGCGCGACCCCTCAGACAAAGGCGATCAGCAGATCCTTCGCATCGATCTGGTCGCCGGCCTTGACCAGCACCTCGGCGACCGTGCCATCGCGTTCGGCATGCAGCGCCGTCTCCATCTTCATCGCCTCGATGGAGAGCAGCACATCGCCGGCCTTCACTGCCTGGCCGGCGGCGACCGCGAGCGCCGAAACCACGCCCGGCATCGGCGCCCCGACATGCGCCTCGTTGCCGGGCTCTGCCTTGCGGCGTGCCTTGGCCGCGGAAGCGCCATGCGCACGGTCTGGCACCTTCACACGTCGCGGCTGGCCATTGAGTTCGAAGAACACGGTGACCATGCCCTTGTCATCGACATCGCCGATGGCCAGGCACCGCACCACAAGCGTCTTGCCCTTCTCGATGTCGACGAAGATCTCGTCTTCGGATTTCATGCCATAGAAATAGGTCGGTGTCGGCAGCACGCTGACCGGTCCATAGGTTTCCTGCGCGGCGACGAAGTCGGAAAACACCTTCGGATACATCAGCCACGAAGCGAACTCGTATTCCGAGAGCTTGCGCTCCAGTTTCTCCTCGATCTCCTTACGGCTGGCCTTGAGATTGGCCGGCTTCAACAGCGAACCGGGCCGCACGGTGATCGGCTTGTCGCCCTTCAGCGCCTTCTTCTGCAGTCTCTCGGGCCAGCCGCCGGGCGACTGGCCAAGATCGCCGCGCAGCATCGACACGACCGAGTCCGGGAAGGCGATATCCCTGGCCGGGTTCTCGACATCGGCAACGGTCAGGTCCTGGCTGACCATCATCAGCGCCATATCGCCGACGACCTTGGACGACGGCGTCACCTTGACGATGTCGCCGAACATCAGGTTGACGTCGTGATAGGCCTGCGCCACCTCGTGCCAGCGTGTCTCCAGCCCGAGCGAGCGCGCCTGCTCCTTGAGATTGGTGAATTGCCCGCCCGGCATCTCGTGCAGGTAGACTTCCGAAGCCGGCCCTTTCAGGTCGCTTTCGAAGGCGGCATACTGGTTGCGCACCGCTTCCCAGTAGAACGAGATTTTGCGGATCCATTGCGGATCGAGGCCAGGGTCGCGCTCGGTGCCCTTCAACGCCTCGACGATCGACCCCAGGCAAGGCTGCGACGTATTGCCGGAGAAGGCATCCATAGCCGCGTCTATGGCGTCGACGCCGCTCTCCACCGCCGCCAGCACTGTCGCCGCCGACAGGCCCGACGTGTCGTGGGTGTGGAAATGGAGCGGCAGGTCCGTCGCCTCGCGCAGTGCCTTGAACAGCACGCGCGCGGCGGATGGCTTCAGCAGCCCGGCCATGTCCTTGACGGCGATGACATGGGCGCCGGCGGCCTGCAATTCCTTGGCCAGTCCGACATAATATTTCAGATCATACTTGGCCCGCGCAGGATCGAGAATGTCGCCGGTGTAGCACATTGCCGCTTCGATCAGCTTGCCCTCGGCGCCAACAGCGTCCATGGCGACACGCATGTTTTCGATCCAGTTCAGGCAGTCGAAGACGCGGAACAGGTCGATGCCGCCGGCAGCCGCCTGCTTGACGAAATGCTGCACGACATTGTCGGGATAATTGGTGTAGCCGACGCCATTGGCGCCGCGCAGCAGCATCTGCAGCAACAGATTGGGGGCTGCCTCGCGCACCCGCGACAGCCGCTCCCACGGATCCTCGGTGAGGAAGCGCATGGCGACATCGAAGGTCGCGCCGCCCCAGCATTCGAGCGACAGAAGCTGCGGCAGGGCGCGCGCATAGGTGCCGGCGATGCCGGCAATGTCGTGGGTGCGCACGCGGGTCGCGAGCAGCGACTGGTGGCCGTCACGCATCGTCGTGTCGGTGACCAGCACTTCCTTCTGCTCGCGCATCCAGGCCGCGAATTTCTCTGGGCCGAGCACATCGAGCTTCTGCTTGCTGCCGCCGGGCACGTTGCCGTTGAGGTAGGGCACGACGGGTGCGGCCGCATCGGCCTTCGGCATCGGCCGGCCGCGCGTCTCGGGATGGCCGTTGACGCTGACGTCGGCTAGATAGTTGAGCAGCTTGGTCGCGCGGTCCTGGCGCTTGACCTGCTGGAACAGCTCCGGCGTTGTGTCGATGAACTTCGTTGTATAGGAATTGTCGGCGAAGCTCGGGTGGTTGATGATGGCTTCGAGGAAGGTGAGGTTGGTGGCGACGCCGCGGATACGGAACTCGCGCAAGGCGCGGTTCATGCGCGCTATGGTCTCGGCCGGTGTCGGTGCCCATGCCGTCACCTTCTCCAGCAGCGGATCGTAGAAGCGGGTGATGACCGCGCCGGAATAGGCGGTGCCGCCATCCAGCCGGATGCCGAAGCCGGTGGCGCCGCGATAGGCGGTGATGCGGCCGTAATCCGGAATGAAATTGTGCTCGGGATCCTCGGTTGTGATGCGGCACTGCAAGGCGTGGCCGTTCAGCCTGATGTCGCGCTGCGTCGGCACGCCCGATTGCGGCGTGCCGATGGCGAAGCCGTCGAGGATGTGTATCTGGGCTTTGACGATATCGATGCCTGTTACCATCTCGGTGACGGTATGCTCGACCTGGATGCGAGGGTTGACCTCGATGAAATAGAATTTTCCGGTATCGGCGTCCTGCAGGAACTCGACCGTGCCGGCGCCGATATAGCTGGTCTCGCGCGCGATCTTCAGCGCATGGCCGCAGAGCTCCTCGCGCTGCGACATTTCAAGGTATGGCGCCGGCGCCCGCTCGACGACCTTCTGGTTGCGGCGCTGGATCGAGCAATCGCGCTCGAACAGGTGCACGGCATTGCCATGGGTGTCGCCAAGCACCTGCACCTCGACATGGCGCGCGCGCTCGATCAGCTTTTCGAGATAGACCTCGTCCTTGCCGAAAGCGGCCTTCGCCTCGCGCTTGCCCTCCGTGACCTCACGGGCAAGATCGGCCTCGGAGCGGATGGCGCGCATGCCGCGTCCGCCACCGCCCCAGGAGGCTTTCAGCATGACGGGATAGCCGATCTCCTTTGCCAGTTTCTTGACCGCCTCCATGTCGTCCGGCAGCGGATCGGTGGCGGGGATCACCGGCACGCCGACCTCGATGGCGAGATTGCGCGCCGCGACCTTGTTGCCGAGGCGGCGCATCGTGTCCGGCTTCGGGCCGATGAAGGTGATGCCCGCCTGCGCGCAGGCTTCTGCGAATTCAGGGCTTTCGGACAGAAGCCCGTAGCCCGGGTGGATGGCATCGGCGCCCGAAAGCCTGGCGACGCGGATCACTTCCTCAATCGACAGATAACTCTCGATCGGCCCCATGTCCTTGTTGAGATGTGGGCCGCGTCCGACCTGATAGCTTTCGTCGGCCTTGAAGCGGTGCAACGAATATTTGTCTTCCTCGGCCCAGATCGCCACGGTTTTGAGGCCCAGTTCGTTGGCCGCGCGAAAGACGCGGATGGCGATTTCTGACCGGTTGGCGACGAGGATCTTCGTGATTGCCAAGGACTGGGCTCCAGTAACGGAAGGGAAGAGAAATCGGCGCAATGATTAGCGTGAAAATGCTGCAGTGCAAACAAAATCGACGCTCATCTAAACCGATTTAAATGGATCATCCGGCCAACATTCGCACGCATTCGTTCGAACGGACGGAACAATGGCGACAATTTCGATCCTGGATGCGATCTTTCCCGGCTGGGAGGAATTGGCAAAGAAGGCCATCCGCCGCCGGAACGCGCCAAAGGAAATGCCCGGCGCGGAGCGCCGGGCATCACTGATGTCAAACCTGCCTGAGCGGCTTATTTCGGGAACCAGGAATACTTCCCGTCGTCCTTCTTCTTCCACTCGTACATGATGTAGCCCGGCAGCTTGGGGTCGCCCTTGGCATCATAGGCGAGATCGCCCAGAACCGTGGGGAACGGGCCGTTCTCATGCATCGCCTTGGCAACGGCCTGCGGGTCGTTCGTCTTGGCGGCGGCGGCCGCCTCGGCGACAACCTGCACGGCGGCATAGGCGTAGAGCGTGTAGGCTTCCGGCTCGAAGCCCTGCGCGCGGAACTTCTCGACGAGTTCCTTGTTGGCCGGGATCAGGCGCGGGTCGGGGCCGAACGTGTTGAGCGTGCCGGCGACGGCGTCGCCCGCGATCGCGGCGAGTTCGTCCGTCACGATGCCGTCACCCGACATCATCGGTGCCTTGAGGCCCTGGTCCGCGGACTGGCGGATGATCAGGCCAGCTTCGGTATGTAGGCCGCCCCAGTAGATCAGGGTGACGCCGGCTTCCTTCATCTTGGCGATGAGCGCCGAGAAGTCCTTGTCGCCGACATTGACGCCTTCATACATGACTTCCTTGACGCCGGCGGCGTTCATTGCCTTCTTGGTTTCATCGGCGAGGCCCTGGCCGTAAGGGGTCTTGTCGTGCACGATAGCGACTTTGGCATCCTTGAAATTCGCGGCGATATAAGCCCCGGCGATGCTGCCTTGCTGGTCGTCGCGTCCGCAGGTGCGGAACACGTTCCACAGACCGCGCTCGGTGAACTTCGGGTTGGTCGCGGCCGGCGTGATTTCGACGATATTGTTTTCGGCGTAGACTTCCGAGGCCGGGATCGACACGCCCGAGTTGAAGTGACCGATCACGAACTTGACGCCGTCGCCGACGAACTTGTTGGCGACCGAGATGCCCTGCTTCGGATCCGAGACGTCGTCGCCGACTTCGAGCTTGATCTGCTCGCCGTTGATGCCGCCCTTGGCGTTGATCTCGGCGACAGCTGCCTCTGCGCCCTTCTGCAACTGCGCGCCGAAGGCCGCGTTCGGACCGGTGATCGGACCGGCGACGCCGAACATTACATCAGCCCACGCGTTGCCGCCGAACGCGACCAGCGCGGTCAGGGCGACGGCGGACAATAGTGACTTTTTCATTGAAACGCTCCCATTAACGGAGTGGGCGTGAATGAAGCTTTCATGCGATGCCCACCCTTATCGCAGAAAGCATAGTTTGCCGATTTTCAGGCACTTGTCACGCCGATTCATCCTTGAGGCGGCGTTAATGATGAACCTCAACCTTTCGGTTTCCAGCTCAAGATTGAAGCTCTTTCGTAGAGCCAATTATATTGTGTCACCATCTGGTTGGTTCGTGTGTATTGATAGCCGATGAAGCCCAGTATCATCAGCACGATGGTGTCGACGATATAGTAATGCAGCGAGAACATCGTGCCGTCGAACAGCGCGTGATGGATGAAGCGGATGCCGATGCCGAGCCCCAGCAGATAAGCGAACAGCTGGATGAAGCTGCGCCATGTCTGGGCGCTGGCCTTGCCCGTCATCCAGGCCGCCCAGCCGCCGAGCAGGCAGGTGACGAAGAAGAACTGCCAGATCGACGGTTCCTCGTAGAGAATGCCTTGCATGGTCGAGACTCCTGAACTCAGTGGTGGCCGCCTTCGAGATAGGCGGCGCGCACTTCGGGATTGGCGAGCAGTTCCTTGCCGGTGCCGCTCATCGTCACATTGCCGTTGACCATGACATAGCCGCGGTTGGCGAGCTTGAGCGCGCCGAACGCGTTCTGCTCGACCAGGAACACCGTCAGCCCCTGGGTGCGGTTCAACTCGCGGATGGCATCGAATATCTGCTTGACGATCAGCGGCGCCAGCCCGAGCGACGGCTCGTCGAGCAAAAGCAGCTTCGGCCGTGCCATCAGCGCGCGCCCGATCGACAGCATCTGCTGCTCGCCGCCCGACAGCGTGCCGCCGCGCTGGGCGATGCGCTCCTTCAGCCGCGGAAACAGCGTGAACACCTTTTCGACGTCCTCGGCATAGTGCTTGAGGTTGTCGAGGCTGGCGCCCATCTGCAGGTTTTCCATCACCGTCATGCGCGGGAAGATGCGGCGTCCTTCCGGCGACTGGGCGATGCGCAGGCGCGCGATCTCGTGCGTCGGCAACTGGGTGATGTCGGTGCCGGCGAAGGTGATGCTTCCCGTGCGCGCGCGCGGCGCGCCGAAGATGGTCATCATCAGTGTCGACTTGCCGGCGCCGTTGGCGCCGATCAGCGCCACGATCTCGCCCTGCTTGACGGTGACGTCGACGCCGTTCAGCGCCCGGATGTTGCCGTAATAGGTCTGCACACCCTTGATATCGAGCAGTGTCGTGCCGGCCATCACTTGCCTCCTCCGCGCTTGCCGGTCGCAGGCTTGGCGGCGGCTGTTTTTCCGGAAGTCGCGCCGGCGCTCTTTGCCGACGCATGGCTGGTCGCCACCTTGCCCGCATCGACGCGGCGCGAGAATTCCGTGTCCTTGCCCTGAGCGAGCAGCCTGGCCTGCTTGACCCAGTCCTCGCGCGCTATGCGCCCGTCAAAGGCGAGATAGGCTTCGGCGGCCTCGACATCGGCCTTCTTCCAGGCGCCGATCTGGTCGAAGTGGAAGATGCCGTGTTCGTTGAGCTTCTTCTCGTTGACCGCACCGATGCCCTTGATGCGGGTCAGGTTGTCGGCTTTGCCGCCACGCGGAGCAGCGAGACGGTTCGAAACGCCCTCGGCCTTTGCCGCGGGTGCCTTGGCGGCCGGCTTCTTTGCTGCCGCTTTCGCGACCGGCTTGGCGGCCGGAGCCGGCTTTGTCGCCTGTTCAGGTTTAGCCACAACGGCTTTGCTCGCCACGGTCACGGCACGCGCATCGATCTGCGCAGCCTTGGAGGCGCCTTTCGACACCGTGACGCGCTCGCCCTCGCTGTGGCCGACCGTGTCGCTCACCGGACCGGCCAGATACGACGCCGAGGTGCCCGGACCATGCGCGGCGTCGGGACCCGTATCGAGCTGTTCGATGACGTCCTCGTCGCCGACTTCGGTCAGCACCGTCTCGACCTCCTCGTCGTCGACGCCGAGATAGGCGGCGATGACGCGCGGATCGGTGCGCACCGACTGCGGATTGCCGTCGGAGATCTTGCGGCCATATTCCAGCACCACGACATGGTCGGAAATCTGCATGACCACCGACATGTCGTGCTCGATCAGCAGGATCGAGGCCCCTGAGGTGTTCTTGATGTCCATCAGCAGCTCGTTGAGAGCAGCCGATTCCTTCGGGTTGAGGCCGGCCGCCGGCTCGTCGAGGCACAGAAGCTCCGGACCGGTGCACATGGCGCGCGCGATCTCGAGGCGCCGCTGCGCACCATAGGGCAGGTCGCCGGCCGGATCGTCGGCGCGATCGACGAGATCGGCCTTCTCCAGCCAATGCCTTGCGAGCTCGATCGACTCGGCCGAAGCCTGGCGGTAGCTCGGGAAACCGAACAGGCCAAGCACCGTATAGCCCGAAGCCTTCATCAGTTTGTTGTGCTGGGCAACGAGGAGGTTTTCCAGCAGCGTCATGCCCGAAAACAGGCGGATGTTCTGGAAGGTGCGCGCCACCTTGGCGCGCGCCGGGATCTCGTGGTTGGGCAGCCGTTCCAGGAGATAGCTCGAGCCATCGGCACGATTGAGCGTGATCATGCCTTCCGATGGCTTGTAGAAGCCGGTGATGCAGTTGAACACGGTCGTTTTGCCGGCTCCGTTGGGGCCGATCAGCGCCGTGATTTCGCCGCGCTTAGCGGTGAAGGACAGGTCGCCGATGGCGACCAGGCCGCCGAACTTCATCGACAGGTGATCGACCTGCAGGATGGCGCCGTTCATTTGTGTGTTCGCATCCATTAGCCGTGGCCCTCCTTGGTGAAGGAGCCTGAGACCGCTTTTCGCTCCTTAAGGAAGGCCGTCGGTTCCCTGCTGCCGACGAAGCCGCGCGGCTTCCACAGCATGACGATCACCATGGCCATGCCGAACAGAAGCATGCGGTAGAGTTCCGGTGTGAAATCAGGCCCGAAGACCTGCTTGAGGAAGTCGAGTTCGCGCAACGCCTCGGTGCCGCCGATCATCACCATCGCGGCAACCGCGATGCCAACCAGCGATCCCATGCCACCGAGCACGACGATGGCCAGGATGATGGCCGATTCCAGGAAGACGAAGGATTCCGGGCTGACGAAGCCTTGCCGCGCGGCAAAGAACGAGCCGGCGAAACCGCCGAACATCGCGCCGGTGGCAAACGCCGTCAGCTTGGTGGTGGTGGTGTTGATACCGAGCGAGCGGCAGGCGATCTCGTCCTCACGTAAGGCCTCCCAAGCACGGCCGACCGGCAGACGGCGCAGCCTGATGGTGACGAAGGCGGTAAGCAGGCACAGACCCAGGATCAGATAGTAGAGGAAAATCTTGTAATAGGCGCTCGAGGTCGCGAGATGCAGAACCTTGGCAATGTAATTGGGGTCCGACACATTGAAGGTCATCAGGCCGAAGAAGGAAACCTTGGGAATGCCGGAGATACCGGCCGAGCCGTTGGTGACCTCGCGCCAGTTGATCAGCACCAGCCGGATGATCTCGCCGAAGGCGAGCGTCACGATCGCCAGATAGTCGCCGCGCAGACGCAGCACGGGGAAGCCTAGCAGCACCCCCCAGAGAGCGGCCATGCAGCCCGCGGCCGGCAGCAGGATCCAGAACGACAGGCCGTAATGCGTGGCAAGAAGCGCATAGGCATAGGCGCCAAGTGCATAAAAGGCGACGTAGCCGAGGTCGAGCAGGCCGGCGAGGCCGACGACGATGTTCAGTCCCCAGGCCAGCATCACATAGATCAGGATCTGGATGCCGAAATTGTCGACCCATTTCAGCGAGCCCTGCAGCCCTCCAGCAATCGACCAGGCGTTCAGCGACAGCACCGCGACCACGAGGATCGGGTACAGCACCAACGCTGTGATGCCCAATTTGGTGAAGTTGGCATGAATGAAGGCGCGGAAGTAGTAGATCACGCAACCCAGCACATAGATGACCGCCAGGGCGCGCAGGAATTGGAGATAGCCGGCCGGTTCTGCTCCCACCCATCCGGCGAGAGAGCCGCCCAACACGAACAGCAGCGCGGCCGCGACGACAGCCAGGATGAACGCCGGCAACTGAAAGAATCGTGACCCCACGCTGGCTGGTAACAGACCGGTGGCGACGTCGGCGATCTTTTGGTTGGCCATGAAGGGCTGGCCGTAGGCGACATAGAGGAAACGCCCGACGGCCGTGGCGATCACCACGGCGGCGAGCAAGCCCCAGCGCTGAGTCAGGACCAGTTCATTGGACATGTTCTGACCGGTTTTCAGCCCGATGAACAGCACGAACAGGCCAAGCGCGATGGCGCCGGCATAGAACGCTTCCCGAAGCGCGCGCTGCATGGGGCTTGCGACGGTGTCGCGCTCACGAGATACGGTCACGGCCATGGTCTCAAACCTTTTCGACTTCAGGCCGGCCCAATATGCCGGAAGGCAGGAAGATCAGCACGATCGCCAGGATCGAGAACGCCGCGACGTCCTTGTAGTCGATCGAGAAATAGGCCGACCACATGCTCTCGATGAAGCCGATCAGGAGCCCACCGAGTACGGCGCCGGGAAGCGAGCCGATGCCGCCAAGCACCGCCGCCGTGAATGCCTTTACCCCCGGCACGAAACCGTCGGAGAAGGCCACCACGCCATAGTACATCAGGAACAGCGTGCCGGCGACGGCGGCAAGTGCAGCACCCATGATGAAGGTGATGGAGATGGTGCGGTCGACGTCGATGCCGAGCAATGCCGCCATCTTGCGGTCCTGCTCGCAGGCGCGCTGCGCCCGGCCAAGCGAGGTCTTGTTGACCAAGTACCAGAACAGCACCAGCAAAAGGGCGGTGACAATGACGATGATGATCTGCTTCAGCGACACGCTGACGCCGTCGATGTTGTAGACCTTCGACACCATCGGCGGGATCGGCTTGTTGCGGGGACCCTGCGTGACCTGGACGAAATTGGACAGGGCGATCGACATGCCGATGGCGGTGATCAGCGGCGCCAGCCGGAACGAACCGCGCAGCGGCCGGTACGCCACCTTCTCGATGGTCCAGTTGTAGAGGCTGGTGAGCAGCATCGCCACGATCATCATGACCAGCAGCGCGATGACCACGGGCACCGAATAGAACAGCGCGCCGAGGATGAGGAAAACGATCAGCGCGGTGAAGGCGCCCACCATGAAAATGTCGCCATGGGCGAAATTGATCATTCCGATGATGCCGTAGACCATCGTGTAGCCGATCGCGATCAGCCCATAGATCGATCCCAGCGTCAGCCCGTTGATAAGCTGCTGGACAAAGTACTGCATGTGTACATGGCTCCCCTGGAATGTCGCCCATGCAGACGCATTCCTTTTCGTATTTCCCCTAGTCGTAAAGTTTCGAGCCCGGATTGCAACGTGATTTTTCGATCGCCATGCGCGTTTCCAATGCACGCCATTTCGACTGCCCGTTTTTTTGCACCCGGCCTCTGGACTATCGCGGACCCTATCATTGGCATAACGCAATGTCTTTGACGATTCAGGCCTATCATGCGCGCCGTTTCGAAGAAATCGCCGTCAAAATAAGTTGATGAAGGGATTCCTTGCGCTGCTGACAGCATTCCTTCTTGCGCCTCCATGCCTTCCGTTGCGTGATGAATCGCCTATTTGACCACGAACCCATGCGCGAACGGATCGCGGTCGTCGATGAAGATCGTGTTCAGTCCGGTCATGCGCGCCCAGCCGCCGATCGAGGGGATGATCGCCGGCTTGCCCGCCACGGTGACCTCCTTTTCGACCTTGCCCTTGAACAGCGAACCGATGATCGATTCATGCACGAAGGCGTCGCCCGCCTTGAGCTTGCCCTTGGCATGGAGCTGCGCCATCCGCGCCGAGGTACCGGTGCCGCAGGGTGAGCGGTCGATCGCCTTGTCGCCGTAGAAGACGGCGTTGCGGGCGTCGGCCCCCTCCACCGTCGGCTTGCCGGTCCACAGCATATGCGACAGCCTGTTGATGCCGGGATTCTCCGGATGCACGAAGGCATATTTCTCGTTCAGCCGCTGCCGCACCACCGGGCTCCAGGCAATGAGGTCGCCGGCGGAATGGTCGGCCATGTCGCGATAGTTCGCCTGCGGCTCGACAATGGCGTAGAAATTGCCGCCATAGGCGACATCGACGGTGATCTCGCCGAGCCCGGGACATTCGACCGTCAGCCCTTCGGCATAGAGGAACGACGGCACGTTGGTGATGCGCACCTCCTCGACATAGTCGCCGACCTGCTTGTATTCGGCGATGACCAGGCCGGCCGGCGTGTCGAGCCGCAGCACACCTGGCGTCCGCGGCTTGATCAGCCCGTGCTCGATCGCCATCGTGACCGTGCCGATGGTGCCGTGGCCGCACATCGGCAGGCAGCCCGAGGTTTCGATGAACAGGATAGCGATGTCGCAATCCTCGCGCGTCGGTGGGTAGAGGATCGAGCCAGACATCACGTCGTGGCCGCGCGGCTCGAACATCAGGCCGGTGCGGATCCAGTCAAACTCGGCGAGGAAATGCGCGCGCCGTTCCATCATTGTCGAACCCTGCAGCAGTGGGCCGCCGCCGGCGACCAGCCGCACCGGATTGCCGCAAGTGTGGCCGTCGATACAGAAGAAGGATTTCTTGGCCATGTCGCTCCTCGAAAATCAAAACCGTTGTGGGCTGAAGGGGGCCAGATCAACAGACGGAGTCTGCCCCAGGACGAGCTCGCGGATCAACCGTCCAGTCGCCGCAGCCTGGGTCAGGCCGAGATGGCCGTGGCCGAAAGCATACACCACCGGCGGGGCTCCCGGCGCCTTGCCGATGACAGGCACCGAATCCGGCAGCGAGGGGCGGAACCCCATCCATTCGCGCCCGCCCGAGGGATCGAGCCCCGGCAGGAATTGCTGCGCCTTCTGCAAGAGCGCTTTCGACCTGTTGAAGTTGGGCGGCCGCTCGATGCCGCCGAGTTCGACGGCGCCGCCCACGCGCAGGCCCGTTTCGAGCGGCGTGATGACGAAGCCATGGCCGGAGAAGATCAGCTGCCGCTTCACGTCGAAGGCGCCGTTCGGCAACGTCGTGTTGTAGCCGCGCTCGGTCTCCAGCGGAATGCGGTCGCCGAGCTGCCGCGCCAGAAGGTGCGACCAGGCGCCGGCGGCGACAACGAGCCGCCCGGCGCGCCTGATGGTTCCGTCGGCCAGCGTCAGTGCCGCGCCGTCCTGATCCGCCGCGATCCGGTCGATGCGGGCCGTTTCAAAGCGGGCGCCCTTGGCCTCGGCATAGGCCCATACTGCCTTGCCGAGCAGTTTCGGATCGGCGACCGTCTTCCAGCCCGGCACGAACGTGCCCTTGACGAAGCGCGGTGACAGTCCCGGCTGCAAAGCCGCCAGCCCCTCGCCGTCGACATGGCGGAAGCCGATGCCGAAGCGTTCGCGCGCCGCCCAGCCCGGCAGCGCGACGCGGAACTCGGCTTCGCTTTCGTAGAGTTCCAGCGAACCGTCCTCGCGCAGCATCGGCCGCGCGCCGGAACGATCGAGCAGACCCATCCACTCCGCTTCTGCAAGCTTCATCATGCCGGCCTGGGTGGCGAGGCTGGCCTCGTATTTCGCCGGTGCGCCGGCGCGCCAGAACCGGAACAGCCAGGGCAGGAGTTTCGGCAGGTAGGCGGGCGGGATGCTGAGCGGGCCGAGCGGATCGGCCAGCCATTTCGGCAACTGGCGGATCATGCCCTTGTGGGCCAGCGGCAACACGTCGGAAAAGGCGAAGGCGGCGGCGTTGCCGGAACTGGTCTCTTCGCAGATGCCGGTGCGGTCGAAGACCGTGACATCCAGCCCCGCCTCGGCAAGGAAGGCGGCCGCGCAGATGCCGATGATGCCGCCGCCGACGATGGCGATGTCTTCCCCTTCTCCCCGTTCACGGGGAGAAGGGCCCCTACGGGCGGATGAGGGGCGGCGCCCTGCTTCTGTCGATTTGGAATTTCCGGCCACGTGGGGCGCTGCTCCTCATCTGGCTGCCGCCATCTTCTCCCATGAAAAGGAAGAAGAACCTCCTCAAAATTTCGGCAGTGTCGGCCGCACCGCCAGTGCATCCTTGACGATCTTCTCGACCGCCTTGCGGCGCTCGCCAGACAGCGGCTGGCGCGGCATGCGGACACGGTCGTTGGTCTGAATGGTGAAAACTTCGGCGAGCTTGATGTTCTGCACCAGATAGGTCGAGACATCGAGGTCGAGTAGCGGCCGGAACCAGCGGTAGATGGCGAGCGCCTCCTCGCGGCGGCCCTGCTTCATCAGCTGGTAGATGGCGACGGTTTCGCGCGGGAAGGCGGTGACCAGGCCGGCCACCCAGCCGATGGCGCCGACCGACAGCGCCTCGAAGGCGAGATTGTCGACGCCGGTGAACAGGTCGTACCGGCTGCCCAGGCGGTTGATGATCTCGGTGGAGCGGCGGATGTCGTCGGAGGATTCCTTGATGGCCACGAAGCGCTTGTCCGACGACAGCTCCTCCATCTGGTCGACGGTGACGTCGACACGGTAGGCGAGCCGGTTGGAGTAGATCATCACCGGCAGGTCGCCGGCTTCGGCGACGGCACGCAGGGCCGCGACCGTCTCTTCCGCATTCGTGTGGTAGATCGGGCTCGGCACCACCATCAGGCCATTGGCGCCTTCCCTCGCGGCACGCTTGGCGATGCTGGCCGCCTCGCGGGTGCCTGCCTCGTTGACCGTCAGCAGCACCGGCTTCTTGCCGGCGACTTTCTGCGCGGTCTTCAGCACCTCGATCTTCTCGTCATGCGACAGCATCGGTCCTTCGCCGAGCGAACCGCAGACGATGATGCCGTCGCAGCCAGCCTCCATCTGCAGGTTGAAGCAGCGTTCCATTTCGGCATGGTCAAGGCGATCGTCGGCGGTGAATTTGGTCGTGACGGCGGGGAAGACTCCGGTCCACATGATCATTTCTCCATCTGATATATCAGACGTATATCTGTTGGGAAAGTCGCTGTCAATGCGGAATCCGTTATGATATATTCTAGATATATCAGGAGCCCGCCATTGATATCCCTGGAAGCAAGCATGATGTCCGAGCCGGCGGCGACCAAGGCCTATCGCGTGCTCGAGCATATGATCGTCACGCTGGAACTGGCGCCGGCGGGCTTTGTCACCGAGGGGGCGCTGATCGAAAAGCTGGCGCTGGGCCGCACGCCGGTGCGCGAGGCGATCCAGCGGCTGGCCTGGGAAGGGCTGCTGGACGTGCGGCCCCGCGCCGGCATCGCCATCGCGCCGCTGCATCCGGGCGACTGGCTGCGCGTGCTCGACGCCCGGCGCGGCGTCGAAGTGGTGCTTGCCCGCTCGGCTGCCCGCTTCGTCACCCGCGAGGCCGCCGACCTGTTTCACGAGGCGGCCCTTTCCATGCAGAAGGCGGTCATCTCCAGCAATGTGCTTGCCTTCATCCAGGCCGACAAGGCGCTCGACGAGGCGCTGGCGCTGGCCGCCGACAATCCGTTCGCCGCCAGGCTGGCCGCGCCCTTGCAGACCCATAGCCGCCGCTTCTGGTTCCGCTACAAGGCCGACACCGGGCTGGCGGAATCCGCCGAGCACCATGTCGCCTTGATCCGCTCGATCCTCGACGGCGACGAGGAAGCCGCGGCCAAGGACGCCAAGAGGCTGATGGCGCTGCTGCGCGGCCATGCCGAGGTCGCCGCCACGCGTTGATCGGGCGGCTCAGATGCCGTGCGTCATCGTGGCGACGGCGAGATTGTTCTCCCAGCCCTCACCGGCCGCGAGGATGCAGCTTCGGCCCTTCACGTCGGTTATCAGCATCGTCCAGGACCCGCTTGCCGAAACGTAGATCTCGACAATGGCGGCCTGTCCGACCACTCCGTAGCCGATCTGCTTCTCTTGAAAAGCCTGCGCCAATCCCGCGACGACGTCATTGTGGGCGCCGCAGACGAGTTGCGCCTGTGCGGACAGCGTCGTCAGCGCCAGCGCGGCGCCGGTCGCGGCCATCCGGATCCATCGAAACGAAATTTTGTGTGCCATCCGGCATCTCCTTCGCCCTGACATTCCGGCAAGGGAGGCACGTTGGCAGCCTCAGCACACCGGAGCGTTCCAGGCCGGATCCGACGTCTTCATCACGTCACTCCTTCTGGTTTCCGGTCTGTCGTGTGGGAAGTTCCCGTCACTTCCCTTGATTCGATATGGTAAGGTCCCGATCCGAAAACAAGCACCCGTTCGGGCCTTGCCGCCATCGTCCCCAAGTCGCGCCGCGGTGCGCTGGAAAGGCTGTCAGTCAAAAGCGTCAAGCGGCCCATAGCGCTGCTGCATGGCTCCTGCCGCGATGATGGCCGCGACACACCGAACTTCGCTCAAGCGCCCGGCAGGGCTGCCTTCATCGTCGAACTGTCCCAGCCTTCGCCGACGGACAGGATGCAACTCTGGCCCTTGGTATCGGAGGCCAGTACGGTCCAACTGCCTTGTTCGGAAACAAAGACCTCCAGGATCACGCTTGGGTTGATCAGGCCACGCCCGGCTTCGCTCTCATGGAAATTGTCGCCGAGCGCCTTGACGATGTCGGCGCGCGCGGCGCATTGCCCGGCCGCTTCAGCCTGCACGACACCGGACATTGCCATGGCCGTGCAAAATATCGTTGCGATAAAACGTCGTTTCATCTGACACCTCCTTGCGCCAGACGAGCACCCCGGGTTTACACCGGCGCTGTCGGATTGCCTGCCCATGGCAGGAATACAGCAAAAGCTGTAGCCCGGCCGCTTTGTTCCATCACATTAGCGTTTAGACATATAGCGTGGCGTGAGAATCAAAAGGCCCGGGGTGCGCCCGGGCCTTCCTGATCATTCATCGTCGGGGTGACGAACTCGGCGCGTCCTTGATGCCGGCCCGCGCGCCCGCGGCCGAAGGCGAGGACGCGCAAGCAAGAAATCGTCCGGTCAGTTCATCGTCGGGATAACGAACTCGGCGCCGTCCTTGATGCCGGCCCGCGCCCGCAGCCGAAGGCGAGGACGCGCAAGCAAGAAATCGTCCGGTCAGTTCATCGTCGGGATAACGAACTCGGCGCCGTCCTTGATGCCGGACGGCCAACGCGAGGTCACCGTCTTGGTCTTGGTGTAGAAGCGGAACGCATCCGGGCCGTGCTGGTTGAGATCGCCGAAGGACGACGCCTTCCAGCCGCCGAACGTGTAATAGGCAATCGGCACCGGGATCGGCACGTTGACGCCGACCATGCCGACCTGGACACGGCTTGCGAAATCACGCGCTGCGTCGCCGTCGCGGGTGAAGATGGCAACGCCGTTGCCCATCTCATGATCGTTGGCGAGTTTGATGGCGTTCTCATAGGTCGGCGCGCGCACCACCGAGAGCACGGGCCCGAAGATTTCCTCCTTGTAGATGCGCATGTCTGATGTGACATTGTCGAACAGGCAGCCGCCCATATAGTAGCCGTTCTCATAACCCTGCATCTTGAAGCCGCGGCCATCGACGACAAGCTTGGCGCCTTCCTTGACGCCGGTATCGACATAGCCCTTCACCCGCTCCAGCGCCTGTGCCGTCACCAGCGGGCCGAAATCGGCGGAGGAGTCCGTCGATGGACCGACCTTGAGGCTCTCGACACGCGGCACCAGCTTTTCCATCAGCCGGTTGGCGGTGTCGTTGCCGACCGGGACGGCAACCGAGATCGCCATGCAGCGCTCGCCCGCCGAACCGTAGCCGGCGCCGATCAGCGCATCGACAGTCTGGTCCATGTCGGCGTCCGGCATGATGATCATGTGGTTCTTGGCGCCGCCGAAGCACTGCACGCGCTTGCCGGCCGCGGTGCCACGCGAATAGATGTAATGCGCGATCGGCGTCGAACCGACAAAGCCGATGGCCTTGATGTCGGGATCGTCAAGGATGGCGTCGACAACATCCTTGTCGCCATTGACGACATTGAGGATGCCCGCCGGCAGGCCGGCCTCGATGAACAGTTCGGCAATGCGCATCGGCACGCCCGGATCACGCTCGGAGGGCTTCAGGATGAAGGCATTGCCGCACGCGATGGCCGGCGCGATCTTCCACAGCGGGATCATC
Source organism: Mesorhizobium sp. B2-4-15 (assembly GCF_006658505.1). GTDB lineage: Bacteria > Pseudomonadota > Alphaproteobacteria > Rhizobiales > Rhizobiaceae > Mesorhizobium. The sequence goes on along the minus strand of NZ_VFUZ01000001.1, from coordinate 41,138 downwards.
GCCGGGAAATTGAACGGCGTGATGCCGGCCACGACGCCGAGCGGCTGGCGCATCGAATAGACGTCGATGCCGGGGCCGGCGCCATCGGTGAACTCGCCCTTCATCATGTGCGGCGCGCCGATGCAGACCTCGACCACTTCGAGGCCGCGCTGGATGTCGCCCTTGGCGTCGGCAATGGTCTTGCCGTGCTCGCGCGCCAGGATGTCGGCCAGTTCGTCATAGTCGCGCTGGACCAGTTCGAGGAACTTCATCAAAACGCGCACGCGGCGCTGCGGGTTGGTGGCGGCCCATTTGGGCTGCGCTGCCTTGGCGTTCTCGACCGCGGCGCGCAGTTCCGCCTGCGAGGCCAGCGCAACCGTGCCGCGCACGGAGCCGTCCATCGGCTGCATGACATCCTGCTTGCGGCCGCTGGTGCCGGCGACGCGCTTGCCGCCGATGAAATGACCGTATTCGATCATGATTTCTCTCCCTGGGTTTGTGATGCTGCATTGTCCGCCTTTGGCAAGCGGAAGGCAACGCGAGGGAGATCGCAACCGTTGTGCGGAAAATAGACAACGAGCGCTGGGTGTGCATTAATTGCCGCAAATGATGGGTAGCTGAAAGGCTGAAGCTTGCGTTCCTTCACACCCCCCTCTGTCCTGCCGGACATCTCCCCCGCAAGGGGGGAGATCAGCAGCTTTTTTGATGGCACCCATTCTCAAACGTCGCTGGTTGGCGAAAGACGGTACGACATCCAATCTCCCCCCTTGCGGGGGAGATGGCCGGCAGGCCAGAGGGGGGTGGGCGGGAACTCGAGCTGCAATCTCAAGCTTATGGGTCATCCCCATGAACTGGGATGACGTCCGCGTCTTCCTTGCCGTGGCCCGCGCCGGCCAGATTCTGGGCGCGGCCAAGCGGCTCGAACTCAACCACGCCACCGTCTCGCGCCGCATCGCTGCGCTCGAGGATGCGCTGCGCACGAAACTCTTCCGCCGCCTGACCACCGGCAGCGAGCTGACGCCGGCCGGCGAGCGCTTCCTCGACATTGCCGAACGCATGGAGGGCGACATGATCGCCGCGCGCTCGGCCATATCAGGCGAGGGCGACGATATCTCGGGCACGGTGCGCATCGGCGCGCCGGACGGCTTTGGCGTCGCCTTCCTGGCCAGGCGTCTCGGCGCGCTGACCGCGCTGCATCGCGAATTGACGATCCAGCTCGTGCCGGTGCCGCGCTCTTTCTCCCTCTCACGCCGCGAGGCCGACATCGCCATCACTGTCGAGCGGCCGACCGAAGGCCGGCTGGTGGCGGGAAAGCTGGTCGACTATTCGCTCGGCCTGTTCGCGTCGCGTGCCTACGCCGATGCCAACGGCCTGCCCAAAACCGCGGCCGAACTCTGCCGGCACACCCTCATCGGCTATGTGCCCGACCTCATCGTCAGCCCGTCGCTCGACTACGCCGCCGAATTCAGCGCCGACTGGCGCACCAGCTTCGCCATCTCCTCGGCGCTCGGCCAGGCCGAAGCGGTGCGCTCGGGCGCGGGCATCGGCATCCTGCACACTTTCGTCGCCCGCTCGATGCCGGAACTGGTGGCCGTCGATGTGGTGGCGCCCATCCGTCGCGCCTACTGGCTGGTCTATCACGAATCGGTCAGGCCGCTGCGCCGCATCCAGATCGTCGCCAGCTTCATCACCAAGGCGGTGGAACGCGAACGGGGCCTGTTTACCTGATTTCGCAAAACCGGCACACAATGTGCCGCTCAAGGTGAGTCGAGAACAAACGAATTCACCACACGCTCAGCCTTGTCCGCCAGCGGCGCCCACATCTGCGCAACCTGGCCGGCGCTCTCGCCCATCACGCTGCAATTGACATAACCGTAGCGCGCGCCTCGAACCGAAAAAGCAAACCTGGAATGGCCATGGAGGCGGGTATCCTTGTCGATAACCGTAAAGTCCAGATCGGCAAGACGCACAGGATAGCCGTCCGGAAACCTTGCAAGCTTGTCATTGCTGAACTCGGCTGTGCTGTATGATCTACCTATCATCCACTTCCAGTCGTTCATCGACCAGTCCTCGATGAACTTGCGCGGATCGGCCGGCGAGCCGGGTCCGGATCGATTGTAAAGCGAGGCCGAAACCATGCAGGTAAGACTCTGATCGTTGGGTTCTATACTCAGCAATATCGCCTCGTCGGAAGGCGGCTCATTGATCCATTCCTGGGAAAGGTCAGCGAAAATCCGTTGGCCCGGTCATGGACCGTCTTGTCCGCAGCATCGGCCCCCGCAGCGCAGGACAAAAATCCAACAGTCATGACGAGAAGGCAGATACGCATGCAGATGCTTGTCCCCAAATCCTTACGGGTTCGGCCCTTCAGGCAGTCCCAAAATCACAATAACACAGCAGGCCGCAAGCAATGCTGCCTTTTCCTTGCCATAAAACCGGCCAGTGTGGCATCAGGCGTGCGGCCACCGGCCACGAAGCGGGCCGCCGGGTGGGGAAATCTTTCAGAAAGCTGGCGCGGATAGACATGCGAGCCGTTCTTGCCATCCTGCCGCTGCTTTTCGTTTCCGCGTGCGCCAATCCATGGACCAAGGTGCCCGAAGCCGATTTGCCCAAACCGATCCGCTACGCCATGGCGCGCCCCTCGCCTTTCGTCATCGGCAATTATTGCGGTCCGGGCACCCGCACCGGCGATCTTTCCGCCCGGCCGGTCGACCGCCTCGACGCCGCCTGTCAAATCCATGACGCCTGCTACATCGCGCGTCACAATCATTGCGACTGCGACGGCGCCCTCATTGCCTCGGCGAGGGCGATACGCGATGACAGGACGGCGCCTCGCAAGATGCGCGGCGCGGCCGAACTGCTGATCGTCACCTTCGCCGTTCCTGTCTGCAAGGTCTTCCCGCAAGGCTTCATGCCGCCCCGCGATCCGGCGCAGTTGCGCGCGATGAAGGCCGGAGTCACCGGTTGAACGTCCGCGCATCCATCATTCTGGCCCTGTTCGCACTGGCAATCCTTGCCGGCTGCGCTGGTGCGGGCCGCAATGCCTGCGACCTCTTGCCGGAACAGGAGGCCTGCGCGCGGCCCTCGCTGTCGGCCAGTTCATCCGGGCCGCGGGTCGCGGCCACGCAGTTCTTCGGAGATGCCGGCACCAGCGACTACGAAAGACGGTTCCAGGCGCTGCTCGCCCACAACCAGCTCGATGCCATGGATCGCGCCAACGGCACCGGCCCGTTCGGGCGCAACCGCCGCGATGTACAGAATCGCGATTTCCAGGCGACCTATTCAACGCTGCAGCAACTGGCCGGACCGGTCGCAAACGCGCATCTAGCGCCTTCCGTTGGCGGCAGTGGCGAGGGCCAGTTCGGCGGACGCTGGCGGGTGTCGCGGCAGACGCTCTACATCGATGCGGCCGCACGGCCATCGGTATCCAAGACGTTCGAATTCTCCGGCCTGCAGGCACGCAGCACCGAGATCGTGCTGCGTCAGGCCGGCAAGCAACCGGCCGACATCGAGGGCACCTGCGACGGCACTTTGGCGATCCGCGCCGCCGGAGCCTCACGCACAATCGCCCCCGGCACGGAATTCCGCCTTCGCCTCTCGGGCGAAGACGATACGGCCAGCCTGTTTCCGGGCGACAGCCTGAACCGTTGCACGGCAAGGATCCGCTCCAGCCTCGTCCCGGCCGGCGCTCCGCTCACCATCCTGCGCGAGGAGACCGCCGATCCCGGGCTTGCTGCCTTCGACAGCCGTTACCAGCGTTGCCCGGTACCCGACGGCGCCGGCCTCGACGCGCTTGAACGCGCCTTCTATGCCAGCCGTTGGCTGTCGCAGACCTGCGCCTTGCCGATCGGCGAGCCCAGACTGCTGCGCAAGTCGCGTGACGGCTTCAACGCCAAGGTCGAGGCGCTGATGGGCGCGCCGCTGTCCGACGCCGCCATCGACAAGGGCGATCCGGAACTGCCGCTCGATTTCTCGAAGGCGCCAAGGCTGAAGCTGATCTATCTGTCCTCGCTGGAGTTCAAGGCCGACTTCTCCGGCCGCATCATCGAGCGGCTGATCCGCCATCATGCCGCCCTCGGTACCAAGGTGCGCATCATGGTCACTGACGTGCTCGAGCGCGAAAAGGACGACGCCATGCTGCACCGGCTTGCGGCCGAATTCCCCAATGTCGAGCTGCAGGAATACCGCTGGCGCGCCGACCATGGCGCGCCGATCGACGAGCAGGTTTCACAATTGCACAAGACCCATCACATCAAAATGCTGGCAACGCTGGCGCAGGATCCGGCGCGCTCCCGCGTCATCATCGGCGGCCGCAACATCCACGACGGCTTCCTGTTCCATCAGCCGATCGACCTGTCGCGCTATCCGGACCTGCAGCAATACGGCAAGACCGATGGCCTGTCGCTGAACTACTATTCGAACTGGAGCGACTTTGATATCGAGTTCGCCGACAATGCGACGGTCGACACGCTTGCCGCGCATCTGTCGACAATATGGTTGCGCGACGCCGACACCAACCTGTCGCGCCCCTTCTCCATCCCGGTCCGCGCCGGCGGCCGCCGCCCGTCGGGCAACGCCCGGCACTTCATTTCAGTGCCCTATGAGGACGACCATGCGCTGGAGGACTATTTCGTCGATCTGATCGATGCCGCCCAGCACCATGTCCAGATCGTCAACCCCTATCTCAATCTGACGCCGAGCCTCGCCCACGCCTTCGACCGGGCGCTCGCCCGCGGCGTCAAGATCGACATTGTCGGCCGCATCGATCTCAAGGGCGATATCGGCGGCAGGTTTCTCACCGCGCTCAACAAGCTGTTCGTCGAGCAATATGGCGGCCGCATCAACATCCGCGAGTTCAAGGCGCCGGACGTGGTGCTGCATTCCAAGATCATGATGATCGACGAAAGGCTGGTCGCCATCTCCTCGGTCAACCTCAACAACCGCAGCTTCTTCCACGACTCGGAGAACGGCATGACGGTGCTCGATCCCGCTTTCTACGTCAGGATGAAGCCGATCTATGACGACTACCTCGCCCACTCGAACCCGGTCGCCACCAATGTGACCATCCCGTGGGCCTACCGGCTGCTGTTCGACGAGGAGTGGGTGAAGGAAGCGTTTTGACACTCATCGGTCATGCCGATGAACGGCGCCTTGGCTATTTCAGATAACGCTCCTGCGCCAGTGCGCGCACATCGATATCCGGCACACGGCTGGAGATGATGTCGGCCAGAACCTTGGCCGAACCGCAGGCCATGGTCCAGCCGAGCGTTCCATGGCCGGTGTTGAGATAGAGGTTGGAAAGCTCGGTGCGGCCGATCAGCGGCGGCCCGTCCGGCGTCATCGGCCGCAGCCCGCACCAGAACGTCGCCTCGCGCATCGCGCCGGCGCCCGGAAAGAGATCGCCGACCGAATGTTCGAGCGTGCGCCGCCGCGATTCGTGCAGCCTGAGGTCGAAGCCGGAAATCTCTGCCGTGCCGCCGACACGGATGCGGTCACCAAGCCGGGTGATCGCCACCTTGTAGGTCTCGTCCATCACCGTCGACACCGGCGCCAGGGCGGCGTCCTTGATCGGCACGGTGATCGAATAACCCTTGACCGGATAGACCGGGATCGACCGCTTCATACGGCGCATGAAGCCCGCCGAATAACTGCCCAGTGCCATGACATAGGCGTCTGCGGTCTTGAAACCCTTGCTGGTGCTGAGGTTGGCAATGCGGTTGCGGCTGCGGATGACGCGCCAGATCGTCATGTCGTATTCGAACTTCACGCCGCGCGCCACACAGAGCTCGGCCAATTTGTCGGTGAACATCTTGCAGTCGCCGGTCTCGTCATGCGGCAGCCTCAGCCCGCCCACGAACTTCTCGCGCACGCCGGCGAGCCCCGGCTCCGCCGCGATGCAGCCGTCCTGGTCGAGGATTTCATAGGGCACGCCATATTTCTTCAGCACCTCGACATCGCCTGATGTGCCGTCGAGCTGTTTTTGCGTGCGGAACAGCTGCAGCGTGCCCTGCGACCGCTCGTCATAGCTGATGCCGGTCGCTTCGCGCAGCGCCTTCAACGTGTCGCGGCTGTACTCGGCCAGCGGCACCATGCGCGATTTGTTGATCGCGTAACGCTCGGCGGTGCAGTTGCGCAGCATCTTGACCAGCCATGTCCACATATGCGGGTCGAAGGCCGGCCGCACCACCAGCGGACCATGCTTCATCAAGAGCCATTTGATCGCCTTGAGCGGAACGCCGGGCCCGGCCCAGGGCGAGGCATAGCCGGGCGAAATCTCGCCGGCATTGGCGAAGCTGGTTTCCAGTGCCGGGCCTTTCTGCCGGTCGACCACCGTCACCTCGTGGCCGGCCTCGGCGAGATAATAGGCCGTGGTCACCCCAATGACACCACCGCCCAGCACCATGATCTTCATCGTTCACTCCTTACGCCGCGTCTAACGCCCATAGACACGACCCACTTGCGATTTGCGCATGATCCCCGGCGAAAATCGTCCCCGATCTTCGAGACCACGCGCCGTTGCCATTCACGCCGCCGAGGGGCCGGGGTCGTCATCCTCTGTCTGCCGCATTCCGGCCGCCGCGCCAAGAGGCTCGATTGGGGCTGCGGCGCTGTAGACGAGAGTCAATCCATGCGGCCGACGTCCACCAGCCGAGGCTTTCTCCCTGGCTTCCCGCCGCGCGGCTTCCGGCTGATAGAGCACCGTCTTGATCCGGATCGCCTCCCGCCTGCCATCAGCGTGTTCGATCGATGCCGTCTGGCCCTGCGCCATGCCGAGCATGCAGAGCCCACGCCTTGTCGCCACCGACAGGCTGGAGCCGACCGGCCCGCGCACCTCGTTCTGCACCAGGGTGCGCGTCTCGGCCGCGCCGGCATCGACGCAAAACACCACCCTGCTGTTTAGCGTCACGACATCGGGTTCGACCGAATCGACCGGCACGACGCGGGCGTTGGCAAGCTTGTCCTCGATCATCCGGACGATCGGATCCGCGAACGCCCGCCGTCGTTCCAGCATGACTTCGAGCACCGCGAAATCCTTCGTCGTCAGGCGGCAGCTCATGTTCCTCATCACCGCCTCCACGATCAGCGCCCGCCGCCGGCGGGGATATCGACGGCCTCCACGGTCACCGACAGTTTGCGGCCGCCACGACCGTTCCAGCACACCGCCTGCCCGATGCTGACACCGATGAGCGCCGTTCCCATCGGCGTCAGCACCGAGATCCGGTTTTCGGCAATGTCGGCTTCGCCGGGATAGACCAGCACGATGCGCTGTGTGTTCCGGCCTTCGCCGCGGACCGTCACCGTCGAACCCATCCGCACCACGCCAGCCGGCATCGCCGCCGCGTCGGTCACCACCGCCCGGTCCATTTCCGAGAGCAGCTCTTCGGCCGTCTCGGGCGCGCGGTCGAGCAGGGCCCTTGCCAGCCCGGTCAACCTGTCATGGTCGGTGTTGCTGATGAGAATCCGGCTCGATGGACGCAGTCCCGTTGCATGTTGCATGGCAAACCTCATGGATCGGCGCATCGAACGGATGCGCGCCTGCCGCCGCGCTGATTGCGGCTTGGTGAAAGGCCGGCAGCCGCGAAGGGCCGTACGGCTTGATGACGATTGTGGATGTATGGATGCCCCGGTACGGACGGACGCCGAAAGGCGGCCGCGCCGGGGCTACGATCCCGCGATCGGGCAGACCCTGAACAAGGTTCTGATATAAGCGAGGTTGCTCATGCCCCGACCGTTGCCGACAGGCGCCCGCTTGTCAAGCGCGGCCAAACCGCTCAACCGCCGATATAGTGCCGGTGAAAGCGCGGGCCGAGACTGGCCAGGATTTCATAGCCGATGGTGCCGGCATGGCCGGCGGCATCGTCGACGCTTTGCGAGGGGCCGAGCAGTTCGACCAGATCGCCTTCGCGCAGTTTGCCGGGTTGAAGGGCGGAGATGTCGAGAATGATCGAATCCATCGACACACGCCCGAGGAAAGGCAGACGTGTACCTTCGAACCAGGCCGCCGAAGCGGAGCGTCGCAGCCAGCCGTCCGCATAGCCGAACGAAATCGTCGCAAGGCTCAGCGGACCTTGCGCGTAGTAAGTATGGCCATAGCCGATGCCGGTGCCTTTTTCGACGCGGCGCGTCTGCGCCACCTTGGCCTGCAGTCGCACGACAGGCAGCATCGGATTGGGCTCGTCAGGTGTCGGATTGATGCCGTAGAGCGCCGCCCCCGGCCTGGCGAGATCGTAATGGTAGCCCTGTCCGAGAAAAATGCCGGACGAATTGGCAAGCGAGCCGGGCGCCGCGGGCAACATGGCACGCAGCCGTTCGAAGGCCAGCCTCTGCTCTTCATTGGCCGGATGGCGCGGCTCGTCGGCGCAGGCCAGGTGGCTCATCACATATCCGACGTCGATGCCATCGAAAGCGCCGGCATCCCCGGCCAGCGCCTCGACTTCGGCCGGCGCCATGCCAAGCCGCGACATGCCGCTGTCGACCTGGATGGCGGCCGGCAGCCTGCGGCCGGCGCGATGCGCCGCCGCGCGCCAGGCTTTCAACTGCGCGCAGCTGTTGATGACCGCGCATAGGCCGGCCGCCACCGCTTCCGGCTCGGAGCCCGGCGGCAGCCCGTTCAGCACGTAGATGTCCGGTCCAGCTCCGACCACCTTGCGCAGATCGATGCCTTCGGCCAGCAGCGCGACGAAGAAGATGTCGCAGCCTTCCCTGGTCAATGCCGATGCCACCTGCGCTCCGCCAAGGCCATAGCCGTCGGCCTTGAGCACGCCGGCACAGCGCACGCCTGCCAGCCTTGCCTTCAGCCGCCGGTAGTTTTCACGGATCGCGCCAAGATCGATGGTCAGGATGGCCCCGGCCGCCGCTTCGCTTACGGCGGTGACATCATCGGGCAGCAACCTTGTGGGGGCGTCGTTCATGGCGACCCTCCTTTTAGCGGATAGAACATCAATAGGACCGCGGGGCGGGCGCGGCAACTGCGGCCCTTCGAACCACGGCCAGCGCCGGTCCTGCTACGGCACGAGGTGCCGGAACGCCGCCACCACGTCTTCATAGACCTTGCGCTTGAACGGCACGATCAGATCGGGCAGATCCTGCATCGGCCACCACGACCATTTGTCGAATTCGGCGGTGTGGCCGCCCGGCGGAGGGTTGATCTGGATCTCGCTGGTATCGCCGTGGAAGCGGAAGGCGAACCATTTCTGCGTCTGCCCACGATAGCGCCCCTTGAAGGCGATGCCGACGAGGTGGTCCGGCAGATCATAGTTGATCCAGTCCGGTGCTTCGGCGAGCAGCGAAATGCTGCGCATGCCGGTCTCTTCGTAGAGCTCCCGCTCCGCCGCCTGCAGCGGCTCCTCACCCTTGTCGATGCCGCCTTGCGGCATTTGCCAGAGCTGCGTGGTGCCGGCGAATTCGCTGTCGGGTTCGGCGATGCGATGCCCGATCCAGACCAGGCCTTCGCCATTGAGGATCATCAGCCCGACACAGGGACGGTAGGGCAGCGTTTCGCGATCGATCTTTTTGGCCATGAGGAATGAGTTCCAGCCGTCTTGAGAATTCGCTCCGGCAAGGCGGGCGGCGAATGGTTTCGAGGAGCGCGGAAGCACGGAAAACGCCGCCAGATGCCGCCGGAGCAGAGGTACCAAGATGGCTGTTAGCCTTTTTGCGGGTCTATGGCCACCGCTGAAATCGGCACGATCTCGATGCCGCGTTTCTTGGCCTCGGCCACCCATGACGACACCGTGTCGACGGTCAGGTCGAAAGCGGAGCCGATGCCGACGGCAGTGCCCTTGGCGCGTGCGGTCGCCTCCAGACTGTCCAGTTTCTTCAGGATGGCGCCGCGATCCTGGACCGCGTCGATCGCCATGTCGCCGGCGACGAAGGGCACGCCGTCCTTCAGCGCCAGGTCAGGTGCAAGGCTGCGCGCCGATGAGCCGTCGTCGATGTAGGCGAGTCCCCTTTTGCCGAGTTCGGCCATGAACGGCTCCATCGCCGCCGTATCGGCGGAAAACCGCGCGCCCATATAGTTCATCACACCGGTATAGTTCGTCGTCCGCGACAGCGCCCAGTGCAGGCTCTTCAGGTTCTCTTCGGCACTCGCCGTCACCGTCAGCGTGTTACGGCCGGGGTTGACGTTGGGATAATCGAACGGTTCGAGCGGCACCTGCATGACGATCTCATGTCCGCTCTGCCTGGCCGCCTGCATCCAGCGGCCAATGCTGTTGCCCTGCGGCGCGAAGGCCAGCGTCACTTCCGGCGGCAATTTGGCAATGGCCGCCTGGGTGCCGGTCTGCGACATGGCAAGTCCGCCAATGACGATCGCCACGCGGGCACCGCGCGCGCCGGACCAGGGCCGCGCATAGACGTCGAATGGTCGCCGGCCGTCGGCGGAGCGCATCGGCAAGGGTCCGGTTTCGCTGGCTTCGATCAGCGCCTTGTCGGGAATATGCGCGATCTTCAGGTTCTGGCCGACGGTCGACGGGTCGCGAATGACGATTTCCGCCTTGGGCGGTCCATCGCCTTCCACCGTCTGCACGTGGATGATCTGCGGCCCACCGGTCTTCGCCGGCGTCTCGATCTTTGGCGTCGCTGCAGGGGCCAATGCGGGAGGCGACGCAGGGGGCTCGGCCGCAGCGGTCACTTTCGGCGTCGAGATGGCGACTTCCTGCGGCTTGCGGAATGGCTTTTCCCTGAACGCGATCGCGGCCGAAATGCCGACCACCGCCAGCACGACCGCGCTCGCCGCGATCACACCGGCGCTGACCTTGCCGGCGGCGCGCGGCGCCCGGACAGTCTGTCCAAGCGGGCGTTCGATGTCCTTGCCGATATCAGCCAAGCCCTGTCCCCGGTGCGCATGGTTCCTCAGTCGGCCCCTTCGAGGCGATACGCGCAAATTCTTCAACCCTGGCGCACCCCTGGCGCCGCATCCGGAGGCCTCGTCCCGCCTCCCGAATCAAACTGCCGGAACCTTTCGGTCCCGGCAGCATTGCATTGCTTCGTTCAGGCGGCCAGACCCAGGGCAATCCAGGGAAAGTGCGAAACGGTTTTCCGTCCCGAATTGCGAGAAAGCAAGGAGATGGAGCGGTTCGATGTTCGCGTGGGACGCGAACCGCTCTAGCCTCCGGCCTTACTGGTTAAGCACGGCCTTTTCCGGATTGGGCGGGAAAGCCGGATCTGTCTTCTGGCCTCGCAGCAGCTGCTCGGCATAGATGAGCTGCAGGTCGTCCTTCGGATCCGGCGGCACATAGGCTGCGGAGCCGGAGCCGGTCTTGCTCTCGTCGGCGCCCTTGATATGGCCCTTGAGATCGGATTCGCCGCGCGTCAGGTCCCGGCCCTGCAGTTCTGGCGGCAATGGCTGGTCGACCTTGATGTCGGGCGTGATGCCCTTGCCCTGAATCGACTTGCCCGACGGCGTGTAATAGAGCGCCGTCGTCAGCCTCAGCGCCCCGTTTTCGCCGAGCGGAATGATGGTCTGCACCGAACCCTTGCCGAAGGACTGCGTGCCGACAACCGTGACGCGGCGCAGATCCTGCAGCGCGCCGGCGACGATTTCAGAGGCGCTGGCCGAGCCACCGTTGACGAGCACGATCATCGGCTTGCCGTTGATGTCGTCGGTCTGCTTCGGCTTGGCGTCGAAGCGGGTGACGTCCTTCGGATCGCGGCCGCGCGTCGAAACGATCTCGCCACGCTTCAGGAAGGCGTCGGACACGCTCACCGCCTGGTCGAGCAGGCCGCCAGGATTGAGACGCAGGTCGAGCACATAACCCTTGAGCTTGTCGTCCGGCACCTGCTTCTTGATGGTGTCGATGGCGTTCTCAAGGTCGTCATAGGTCTTTTCGGTGAAGGAGGTGATCTTCATGTAGCCGATGTCGTTTTCGACCCGGAACTTGACCGCCTTGACCTTGATGATGTCGCGAACGACCGTCAGTTCGATCGGCTTGTCGGCGCCCTGGCGCAGGATGGTGAGCTTGATCGGCGTGTTGACCAGGCCACGCATCTTTTCGACCGCATCGTTGAGCGTCAGGCCGCGAACCTCTTCGCCGTCGATCTTGGCGATATAATCGCCGGCCAGCACGCCAGCCTTGGCGGCCGGGGTATCGTCGATCGGCGTGATCACCTTGACCAAGTCGTTCTCCATCGTGACCTCGATGCCGAGGCCGCCGAACTCACCCTTGGTCTGGACGCGCATGTCCTGCGCCTGTTCGGCGTTCATGTAGGAGGAATGGGGGTCGAGCGAGGAGAGCATGCCGTTGATGGCGTTCTCGACCAGCGACTTGTCGTCGGGCGGCGTGACATATTGTGCCCGCACCCGCTCGAAGATGTCGCCGAAGATCGCCAGTTGCTTATAGGTCTCCGACCCCGCAGCGTTCGCCGCCGAGCCGGGAGCCCCATAGACAAGGCTCATGGCGGATGCGCCCATCAGCGCACCGGCAAACAGAAGCGACAGTTTCCGCATCATTTCACGTCCTTCCAGAAAAACGGTCCGCCCACCATGGGGCCGGATCGACGGGTTTTCCATCCTTGCGGAACTCGACATAGAGTTCCGGCGTGGCATTTCCATTCTTCGAAACCGAGGTGCTTGCCACCCGGGCCTCTCCCATCGCACCGACCGGCTCTCCTGCGAGCACTGACTGGCCAGTCACGACGCTGATTCTGCTCATCCCCGCCAGAACGACATGATAACCGTCGCCGGCATTAAGGATCAAGAGTTGACCGTAGGAGCGAAACGGCCCCGCATAAAGCACATTCCCATCCGCCGGTGCGGTGACGATGGCTCCCGATTGTGTCGCAAGCATGTCGCCAAGCATCACTGCGCCGTTACCGTCATCCGCGCCGAAGCGGCGTTTGATGCGCCCGGTGACCGGCAGCGCGATCTGTCCTTGCAGCGCCGAAAAGGGAGCTGCCGCAGCGAGCCGGTTGCCTTCGGGAAGCGGCAATGCCGCCAGCGATGCCGTTTTGTCGCCGCCCGTCTGGCCGTCACCCGTCTGGTTCGCGGCGGCGGCCTTCGCTGCATCCGCGGCCTTGCGGGTCTTGTCGGCCTGCGCCTCGAGCGACGCGATCAGATCCTTCAGGCTGCTTGCCTTGGCCGCCAATTGCTCGGAACGCTGCTGTTCGGCCGTCATCTGCGCCTGCGTGTCGGCCTCGAGCTTCTGCTTGGCTTCCAGCAGCATGCTCAGTCGCTTCTTTTCCGCGGCCTGGTCGCCGACCGCCGCCGTCAGCCGTGCCCGCTCGGCCTCGATCGAGGCCGTCACCCGCGTCTGCTCCTTGAGGTCGGCCAGCAGACTATCGGTCTGCTGGCGCAATTCCGGCACCACGGCGCCGAGCAGGATGGCGCTGCGCACCGACGACAGCGCGTCCTCCGGCTTGACCAGGATCGCCGGCGGCGGATTGAGGCCCATGCGCTGCAGCGCGCCAAGCACTTCGGCCAGCACGTCGCGTCGCGCCGCGAGCGAAGCGCGGATCTTCTGCTGCTGGCCCTTGAGCCCTTCCAGCTTGGCACCGATATCCTCGATGTCCTGGCCAAGCTTCTGCTCGGTCATCGCCGACTGGATCAGCGCCGCGGTGATCGAGGCGTGGTCCTTCTTGACCGCGGCGATATCGGCAGCGAGCTTCGCCAGCCGTTCCGATGACAGCGTGATTTCCTTGGAAACCCGTTCGTATTCGGCGCGGCTCTGGTCCGGATCAGGCGCCATGTCGAGCGTGTTCTCGGCCTGCACCGCATGGAACGACAAAAGAACCGCGGCCGCCGCGATGCCGCAGCGTGCGCGCCAGGAGGCTCTCCTCGATGAGCCCGTTGTCGATTTCCAGCCTTCAGACATTCGCGATCGACTCTATCTGCGGCTTCGTTAACGAACCATCAACCATGTTAGCGCGTCGTCCAAAACCGCGCGGTGGTTCTGGCATAACGGGAGTTCGTCTCTCCAGCGCGTTTCTTGCGCGGCATTGGGGCGGAATTCGGTGCGATCCGGCAGCTTTCAGGATCTGTGATAGGGGTGGCCCGACAGGATCGTCGCCACCCTGTAGAGTTGCTCGCCCAGCATCACGCGCACCAGCTGATGCGGCCAGGTGAGCGCACCGAACGACAGCACCAGCTCGGCCTGGTCACGCAGCGATGGATCGTGGCCGTCGGCGCCGCCTATTGCGAGCACCAGCGCCTTGCGCCCGCCATCGCGCAACTGTCCGATGCGATTGGCGAAATCCTGCGAGGAAAGGCTCTTGCCACGCTCATCGAGCAGGATCAGCGCCGTGCCCGGCTGCAGTTGCGCCTGCAGCCTCGAGCCCTCGTCACGCTGGCGCTCGCCAGCGCTCTGTGCCCGGCTCTCCGCGATCTCGGTGATGCCGGCGAATTCGAGCCCCACCGCCGGGCCGCTCTTGGCGAATCGCTCGAAATAGCGCTCGGCCAACTCCCGCTCGGGGCCGGCTTTCATTCGGCCCACGGCATGGACTGAAATCTTCATCTCGCCTCTATAAGCCGCCGATGCATGTCACCCAAAGGTTTTAGGGCACTGACATGCATCAAAACACATCGGCTTAGTGGAGTGTCTCTTCCTCGAGATCCGGCGCCTGCCACATCTTTTCGAGATTGTAGAATTCGCGGACTTCGGGGCGGAAGACATGGACGATGATGTCGCCTGAATCGATCAGGACCCAGTCGGCGCCTGACAGCCCCTCGACGCGCGCCGTGCCGAGGCCGGCATCCTTGAGCGCCTTGAGGAGATGGTCGGCGACAGCCGAGACATGACGGTGCGATCGGCCCGACGCGACGACCATATAGTCGCCGAGGCTCGATTTTCCCTGAATGTCGATTGAGACGATGTTTTCGGCCTTGGAGTCTTCCAGACTGGCAAGGACTGTCTTGATGGCGCGGGACACGGCGTCGTTTACGCTGATCCCGGCCGGCGAAGGCACGATATCGGCCTTCTTCCGCAGTGCTGTTCTCAGTGTATTTCCTTTCGCAGCAAGAACAACCAAATCACCCCTGAAAGCAGGTGACACCACTTAGATAGGCAGAGTTCCGTTGCAGTTTCAAGACGCAGCTCTGACTCACGCGAACTCGTCGATTGCCGGGTTGTTCCATGCGGCAGGAAAAAAGATCGGAACCGAGGCGTCCCGCCGCGGTTATCGGCTGACCGACCAACCGGAATCCCGCCATGCCGATCGATCCGCAAAACACGCTCCTCACCGTCCAGGCGGGCCTCGCGCAGCTCAGCACGCTGATCGTCTCCTATTCCCTCTCGGCCATCGGCGCCATCATCCTTCTCGTGGTCGGCTACATCGTCGCCGGTCTCGCGGAGCGTTCGATCTTTGCCGGCCTCGGCCACATCCACGGTTTCGACCAGACATTGCGGCATTTCTTTTCGAAGATCGTCCGCTACGCCATCCTGATTCTCGTCGTCATCATGGTGCTCGGTCAGTTCGGCGTGCAGACCGCCTCGATCATCGCCGCCATCGGCGCCATCGGCCTCGCCATCGGGCTGGCGCTGCAAGGCACATTGCAGAACATCGCCGCCGGCATCATGCTTCTGGCGCTGCGGCCGTTCCGCATCGGCGAATCCGTCGAGGTCGGTTCCATCGCCGGTTCGATCGAGGAAATCGGCCTCTTTGCGACGAAGCTCAGGACCGCCGACGGCGTCTACATCCTGGCGCCCAACTCGACATTGTGGAACCAGCCGGTGCGCAATTTTTCGCGCAACGGCGTGCGCCGCACCGACATCACGCTCAGCATCGGTTCGTGGAACGACATCGACGGCGCGCAGAAGACCTTGCTTGCCATTGCCGGTGCCGAGAAGCGCATCCGTCGCGAACCGGCGCCAATCGCCTTCGTGGCCAGCCTCGGCGACACCACCGTTTCGCTCACCCTGCGCTACTGGACCTCGGCGGCCGACTACTTCTCCACGAATATCGACATGACCAAACGCGCCAAGCAGGCTTTCGACAGCGAGGGCATCTCTATTCCGCTGCCGCCGCCGGAAGCGCCATCCCCCGAGGCTCGCAGGCAGTAAGGCAAATCCGGTCCGGAATTGCGAAAGAAAAATGCCCCGTCAGTTCCTGGCCCGGCCTGTCGGCTCTCCCGGCGCGAAGGCGAGTTCCACCGGCAAGGGTGCCTGTGCCGACATCGGCGAGAAACTGCCCGTGGCGGCTGCCGGCACCGGCCGGGCCGCGACCACCCGCCACAGCACGAACAAGCAAAACGCCGAGGCGATGACGATGCCGACATAGATGAAAGTCTCGGTGCCGAAAACCGCGGAAAGCGCCGTGACGATGCCCGGCACCACGAAGCCGGCCAGCGACCAGGCAAACAGCATCGAACTCGAAAGGGCGAGCAGCTCATCCTTCTTTGCGCGGTCGGCGGCATGCGCGCTGGAGAGCGCATAGATCGATTCCGCCGCGCCGTCCCAGATCAGATAGATCACCACCAGCCCCATCAGCGCACCGCCGTCGAAGACGACAGCAAGCACACTGGCGACAACCGCGAGCGCGGCGGCGCCAGCAAGCACGTAGCGCCGGTCGGTACGGTCGGAAATCCAGCCGAGCGGAATCTGCAGGATCAGCGTGCCGACCGGCATTGCCGACAGCAGCAGCGCGACATCGGCCTGGCTGTAGCCCTTGGCGGTGGCGTGGATGGGTGCGAAGCCCGAGATGATCATCGACAAGCCGCCGACCGCCAGCATGCCGGCCACTCCGACCGGCGAAATCCGCCATGCTTGCCGCAGCGCGACCGAAGCCGCCTGCGGCGCCGGCGGCTGGGCAAGCCGCGTCATGCCGACGGGCAGGATCGACAGGGCGGTGAAGGTGATGCCGATCAGCGACGCGGCCGCCGTGTGAATGTCGATGACGGCAAGCGTCGCATAGCCCACGCCCAGCCCGGCAATGTAGGCGACATAGAACACCGCCATCACCCGTCCGCGTATGGTATTGGGCAGCGCGTCGTTGAGCCAGCTCTGGGCGACGATGAACAGGCCGCATATGGCAAAGCCGTAGAGGGCCCGCGCCGCGATCCACAACAGCGGATGCGGCCCGGCGCCGATCGCGGCGTTGGACAGCGCGATCAGCGCCGAGAGCACCATGAAGGCGCGGGCATGGCCGACCCTGCGCACCAGTGGCCCAGTCAGGATGCAGCCGGCAAGACCGCCGGCCGACAGGCCGGTGACGATCAGCCCGGCCCAGGTCGGGTCGAAACCCTCTACCCCGAGTCGGACCGGAATATAGGCGAACATCAGCCCATTGCCGATGGCGATCAGCGCCATCGACACGATGACGCTGGCAATCGCGATCAGCGGCGCCGGTGCTGCGGCGGCTTCGGGATCGGCTCCAGGTCGCGTATTGCTGTGAATTGCCATGGCCGGCCAACATCGCCGATCGATCAGGCGGGCGCCGCCTTAAAAACGACATCGCCGGACAGCCGGAACGCTGTCCGTCCCTTGTATGGCGGGGAGGCCCTATTCCTTGGCCATTTTCCTGATCGCGCTTGACGACAGCGACGAGCGCGGACCGTGGATGAAGGTCCAGGCCGGCGCCTTCATACGGGCGAGCAGTGGTGCGTCGCCCTCGTCGATGCGAGCATAGTCGAAGGTTTTCGCAACGACCGACGACAGGAACGACAGCGTGGCGCCCGGACGATCGATGACCGCGATCGGGAAGGTGAGCACAATCTCGCGCCAGCGCTGCCAATGATGGAAGTCGCGCAAACTGTCCGCCCCCATGATCCAGACGAACTCGACGCCCGGGTTGCGTGCCTTGACCAGCGCCAGCGTGTCGGCCGTGTAGCGCACATGATGCGCGGCCTCGAAGGCAGTGACCTTGATCTTGGGGTTCTTGGCGATCTTTTCGGAAAGTTCGATGCGCTCGGCGAACGGGGCGAGCTCGCGCGCGCTCTTCAGCGGATTGCCGGGCGTCACCATCCACCACAGCTGATCGAGCGCGAGCCGCCGCAGCGCGATCTCGGCAACCAAGGCATGCCCGGCATGCGGCGGGTTGAACGAGCCGCCGAACAGGCCGACGGCCAGGCCCTTTTCGGCATGCGGCATACGGAGACAGCGGGAGGGGACGGCGTCCTTACCCTCCCCCTTGTGGGGAGGGTCGATCCGCGAAGCGGAGCGGGGTGGGGGGAGTGCAGAATTCAGTGCTATGCCCCCATTCGGCTCGCTACACCGGCCACCCTCCCCACGAGGGGGAGGGTAAAACCAGCGCTCACGGCCTCACCTGTCCCGACCCGCGCACGCGGTATTTGAAGGATGTCAGTTGCTCGACGCCGACCGGCCCGCGCGCGTGCATCTTGCCGGTGGCGATGCCGATCTCGGCGCCCATGCCGAACTCGCCGCCATCGGCGAACTGCGTCGAGGCATTGTGCAGCAGGATCGCCGAATCGATCTCGTTGAAGAACCGTTCGACGACCTTCGCGTCCTCGGCGACGATTGCCTCGGTGTGGTGCGAGGAGAAGGTCTCGATATGGTCGATCGCGCCACCGATGCCGTCGACCAGCTTCACCGCGATGATGGCGTCAAGATATTCGGTCACCCAGTCGGCATCGGTCGCCGGCTTGGCGTCGAAGAACACTTTCAGCACTTCCGCATCGGCATGGATCTCGCAGCCCGCCGCCCGCAGCGCGTCGAGGATCGGCACCAGATGGGTGGACGCCACCGCGCGGTCGATCAGCAGCGTCTCGGCCGCGCCGCAGACGCCAGTGCGCCGCATCTTGGCGTTGACGGCGATCTTCACCGCCATGTCGAGATCGGCGGAGCGGTCGATGTAGAGGTGGCAGATGCCTTCGAGATGGGCGAAGACCGGCACCCGCGCCTCGTTCTGCACGCGTCCGACGAGGCTTTTGCCGCCGCGCGGGATGATCACGTCGAGCGTACCGCCAAGTCCCTTCAGCATCTCGCCGACGGCGGCGCGGTCGGTGGTCTGCACCAGCTGGATGGCGTCCTGCGGCAGGCCAGCGGCCTTGAGCCCCTCCACCAGGCAGGCATGGATGGCGGCCGACGAGTTGAGCGAATCCGAGCCGCCGCGCAGGATCACCGGATTGCCGGCCTTGAGACACAGCGCGCCGGCATCCGCCGTCACATTGGGCCGGCTCTCGTAGATGACGCCGACGACGCCGAGCGGCGTGCGCACGCGCTCGATATGCAGGCCGTTCGGCCGCTCCCACGCAGCGATCACGTCGCCGACCGGATCGCTGAGTTCAGCGATCTCGCGTATGCCGTCGGCCATGGCGCGGATACGCGCCGGATTGAGTTTCAGCCGATCCATGAAGGATACTGAGAGCCCCGATTCCTCGCCATTCGAGATGTCGATGGCGTTGGCATCGAGAATCTCTTGTTCGCGTGCGATGATCGCCTGCGCCATTGCGGCAAGCGCGGCATTCTTGGCGGCGGTGGTGGCGATGGCCAGCGGTCGGGCGGCAGCGCGGGCGCGGCGGCCGATATTGGCCATCAGCGCCACGGTGTCGTCCCCGGATTTTTCATGCAGCTTCAGCATGGCTCATCCTCTGTCTATGTCGCCTCCAGCGTGACTCACCACAAGGTCGTCGCGGTGGATCATCGCCGAACGCGCCTCATAGCCGAGCACGGTTTCGATCTCGGTCGTCTTCAGGCCTGCGATCCTTACGGCATCGGCGGCATCGTATGCAACCAGGCCGCGCGCGATCTCGCGCCCCTCGGGCGACAGGATCGCCACCGTATCGCCACGCGAAAAATTGCCGCTGACCAGTTTGACACCGGCCGGCAGCAGCGACTTGCCCGACTTGAGCGCGCCGACGGCGCCGTCATCAACCGTCAGCCGCCCTGCCGGTTCGAGCTGCCCGGCGATCCAGGTCTTGTAGCCCTTGACGGGATTGGCGCTCGGTTTGAAGAAGGTCGCACGCTCGCCGCGCTCGATCGCCATCAGTGGCGACAGCCGCGTGCCCGACGTGATGATCATCGCCGTGCCGGCGGCGTTGGCGATTTTTCCGGCATCGAGCTTGGTGCGCATGCCGCCGCGCGACAGCTCGGACGCGGCGGCTCCCGCCATCGCCTCGATGTCAGGCGTGATGCGGTCGACCACCGCAATGAATTCGGCATCGGGGTCGCGCGCCGGCGGCGCCGTGTAGAGCCCGTCGATGTCCGACAGCAGCACCAAGAGGTCGGCGCCCATCATCGTCGCCACCCGTGCCGCCAGCCGGTCATTGTCGCCGTAGCGGATCTCGGAGGTAGCCACCGTGTCGTTCTCGTTGATGACCGGCACCGCCTTCATCTTGAGCAACGTCGAGATCGTCGCGCGCGCATTGAGATAGCGCCGGCGCTCCTCCGTGTCGCCGAGCGTCAAAAGGATCTGGCCCGATCTCAGGCCGCCCTTGCCGAGCGCATCCGACCAGGCACCGGCGAGCGCGATCTGGCCGACAGCGGCCGCCGCCTGACTTTCCTCGAGCTTCAACGCGCGCTTGCCGAGACCGAGGATGGTGCGGCCGAGCGCGATGGCGCCGGAGGACACGACGAGGATTTCAGCGCCGCCCTGGGCGAGCACGGCGATATCGTCGGCGAGCGAGTCCAGCCAATCGCGCTTCAGCCCGCTCGCGCGATCGACGAGCAGCGCGGAGCCGATCTTGACGGTGATGCGCCGGTATCTCTTCAGCGACTGCATGGCCCTATTTTTCCCAGCGCGTCTCGACCGGGGCGGCGATCTGCGCCCGCGCTTCCTCGATCACCGCCATCAGCGCGCGCAGCACCACCTCGACACCTTCGCCGGTCACAGCGGACAAGAGCATCGGCGCACGCCCGGCGGCCCGCTTCAACGAGGCCACCTTTTTCTTGCGCTCGTCAGCATCCAATATGTCGACCTGGCTCAGCGCCAAGATCTCGACCTTGTCGGTCAGGCCGTGGCCATAGGCTTCGAGTTCGGCGCGCACCGTCCTGTAGGCCTTGCCCGGATTTTCCTCCTGCGCCGAAACAAGGTGCAGCAGCACGCGCGTGCGCTCGACATGGCCGAGAAACCGGTCGCCGATGCCGACCCCCTCATGCGCCCCCTCGATCAGCCCCGGTATGTCGGCGATGACGAATTCGCGTGCATCGACGCGGGCGACCCCGAGGCCGGGATGCAGCGTGGTGAACGGATAATCGGCGATCTTCGGCTTGGCCGCGGTGACCGCCGCCAGGAAAGTCGACTTGCCGGCATTGGGCAGCCCGACCAGTCCGGCATCGGCGATCAGCTTCAGCCTGAGCCAGATGTTGAGCTCCTCGCCCGGCAGGCCCGGATTGGCGCGGCGCGGCGCCTGGTTGGTCGAGGTCTTGAAATGCTGGTTGCCGAAGCCGCCATTGCCGCCCTTGGCGAGCAGGAAGCGCTGGCCGACCACGGTCAGGTCGCAGATCAGCGTCTCATTGTCTTCCTCGAACACCTGGGTTCCGGCCGGCACCTTCAGCGTGACATCGGCGCCCTTGGCGCCGGTCATGTTGCGGCCCATGCCGTGGACACCGGTCTTGGCCTTGAAATGCTGCTGGTAGCGATAGTCGATCAGCGTGTTCAGCCCGTCGACCGCTTCCAGCCAGACATCGCCGCCGCGGCCGCCGTCGCCGCCGTCCGGCCCGCCGAACTCGATGAATTTCTCGCGGCGGAACGATACGGAACCCGCGCCCCCGTCACCGGAACGGACATAGACCTTGGCTTGATCGAGAAATTTCATCGGAGTGCAGTTTCTTTATTGGCCTTGCGGCATTGCTCTAAACCTTGGGCCTTGCTCTAAACCAAGGCGCGGCGAAGGGCGAGGCCGTTTTATGACAATGGCCGCGTGGGGTTGGCTGGAAAGATTGCGGAATGAGGCTTGTAACCTACAACATCCAATACGGCATTGGTCTTGATGGACGCTACGATATCAGGCGCATCGCCGATGCCGTGCGCGGCGCCGACGTGATAGCGCTGCAGGAGGTCACACGCAACAATCCGAGGAACGGCGGCCGCGACATGGTCGCCGAGATCGGCGAGGCGCTGCCCGACTATTTCGCCGTCTACGGGAGCAATTTCGAGGCCAATATCGGCTCGCGTATCGAGAACGGTCG
Organism: Mesorhizobium sp. B2-4-15; assembly: GCF_006658505.1. Lineage (GTDB taxonomy): Bacteria > Pseudomonadota > Alphaproteobacteria > Rhizobiales > Rhizobiaceae > Mesorhizobium. Next base: position 19,140 of record NZ_VFUZ01000001.1, on the reverse strand, counting down.
CGCCATCACCACGACTTTCCAGCTCGGCAATATGGTGCTGTCGAAAACGCCCATTCATCTGTCGCGCAACCTGCTTTTGCCGCGCAGCCGCAGCTTCGAGATGATGAACTTCCAGCGCGGCGCGCTGGAAGCGCTGATCGAGACGCCGCTCGGTTTCATCCGCTTCTATTCCATCCATCTCGATCATCGCAGCCCGGTCGAGCGCGCCAGCCAGATCCAGTTCCTGCGCCAGCGCCTGTTGAACTATGCGCTCGAAGGCGGGGCGCTGTCCGGCGTCGCCGAGATCGGCCTGCCTGAATTGCCGCACCCCGAAGCCTTTGTCGCCATGGGTGATTTCAACATGCTGGCCGGATCACCCGAATATGTCGAACTCGCCGGCCGGCCGGACCACGAATTCGGCATGCCGCTGACCGCGGACTTCGCCGTCGATGCCGCCCTGCGCCTCAACGTCGACGCCGATGACCTCGTCAGCTGGGTCGACCCCAAGGACCCCACCAACGCCAGCCGTCACAAACGCATCGACTACGTCTTCACCAGCGCGTCGCTTGCCCGATTGCTGAAGCGCCTGTGGGTCGACCGGCAAGCGGCCGGTTCCGACCACCGGCCGGTATGGGCCGAACTGGGCTGACGCCAAGTTGGTTCGGTATAAGGCGCCGAGGCGTGTCGAGATACAGGTCAGGCCGAGCCGAGAATGCTGGCTTCCGGGAACCGGAGCGGAGCGTACTTAAAGTACGTGAGCACCGGAAGCGCAGGAAGCCACCATTCGCAGGCCGGCCTCACCTGGATATCGGCACGCATCAAAAGTGGACCCAGTTCCTGAGGCTGGTCCAGGTTTTGCGATCGAGCCTGTAGCGCTCCACCGGCACCTGGCCGGCAACGATGGAGTTCAGCATGCCCTGGCCGGCATACTGGAAACCGCATTTGTGGATCACCCGGCGCGAGGCCGGATTGATGACCCGCGTCGAGGCATGCAGCACCTGGATGGAGGTCTTCTGGAAGGCGAGGTCGACCAGCGCGTGCGCGGCTTCCGTCGCATAGCCGCGCTTCCAGTAAGGCTCGCCGATCCAGTAACCGAGCTCCAGCCCGCGATCGGTGGCGTTCAAGCCCGCGCAGCCGACAAAGGTATCGGTGCCGGCGAGCGTCAGCGCATGGGCGATGCCGGCGCGGCGTGACCTCGTCATGGCCAGGAAGGCGCGCGCCTCGGCCTCGCCATAGGGATGCGGCATGCGCGCCAGCATTTGGGCAACGTGATGGTTGTCGGCAAGGTCGACCAGTTGCGGAATATCCCGTTCATCGGGAGCCCGCATCACCAGCCGCTCGGTGGCCAGCATCGGGCAGTCTATCGCATAAGCTTCGCCGTCGACGTCTTCCGCTTCGGCAACCATTTTAAAAATCCTCCAGGCACAAGAAAAAGGGGAGATGGAACCCATCTCCCCTGATCCTTTTCCTGGCTTTGCCAGACACCGGTTCCCGAGATGGGCGCCGGTGTTCTAGTGCGGAACCGGCTACTCCGCGGCTTTGGTAATCGGGTTGACCGATACGTAGGTTCGGCCGTTGGCTTTTTTGTTGAACATCACGGCGCCGGCTTCGAGCGCGAAAAGGGTGTGGTCCGTGCCCATGCCGACATTGACGCCCGCATGCCAGGTGGTGCCGCGTTGACGAATGATGATGTTGCCCGGGATGACGGCTTCGCCGCCGAACTTCTTCACGCCCAGACGCTTGGAATGCGAGTCGCGACCGTTGCGCGACGAGCCGCCAGCTTTCTTGTGTGCCATCTAACTAACTCCGTTGCGCCGCAAGGCGCCTAAAAGGCCTTATGAACGCGTTCGCGTTCCGTTTCAAGTCCGATCCGGCTGATGTTTGGCCGGAAAAATTACTTCTTCGCCAGTTCCTTGGCCTGTTCGCGCCAGTCCTTGATCTGGTCGGCGCTGAACGGCATGTGCTCGTCGATCTTGGCGACATCCTTGTCGGACAGCTTGGCCAGCTGCGCGAAGGTGATGATGCCCTGCTCGGCGAGATCCTTGGCGGCGACCGGGCCGATGCCCTTGATCACGGTCAGGTCGTCCGGCTCGCCCTTCGGCGCCTTGAACAGCGGCGCTGCCGCGGCCTCGGCGGCCTTGGCTTCCGTCTTGGCGGTGGCCTTCTTGGCCGGCTTGGCGCCGCCCAGCAGGATCTCGGAGATCCGCACGGTGGTCAAAAGCTGGCGGTGGCCGATCTTGCGGCGCGAATTCTGGCGGCGGCGCTTCTTGAAGGCGATGACCGTGCGGTTCTTGCCCTGCTCGACGACTTCGGCGGTGACCAGGGCGCCATCGACGAACGGCGCGCCGAACGTGACATTCTCGCCCTCGCCATGCGCGAGCACGTGACCGATCTCGACGATATCGCCGACATTGGCTTCGACTTTTTCGATCTTCAGGAGATCGTTGGCGGCGACGCGATACTGCTTGCCGCCCGTTTTGATGACTGCGAACATTTTTTGCCTTTCGCTGTTCGGTCGGCCTCGATGAACCGCGTCTGGCGGTTCGGCCGTCTTTTTGTCAGTCTGCGGGTTCAAAAAACAAGCGGCGCGGAAGAACCCTCCACGCCGATTGCGCGCCGTCCCTAACCGAAGGTTGCGTGGGAGTCAAGGCAAACAGCCATTGCCAAGGCAAACAGCGATAACCGAAACTCGACGCCTACGCCTACGGCGCCGTGGAGACATGGCGATAACGGCCAAGGCAGCCTGTGCCGCGCAGGCCAATGAGCGGCGGACGCCTCTACAATGCCCTGCTTGTCCGGCAAGCCAAATATCGGTGGATTTGGCCTTGTAACCTGCCCGTTCAGCCGTTATCTAGTGCGCCGCGCCGGCAACGGCCGACCATGACCGCGGAGAGGTGGCAGAGTGGTCGAATGCACCGCACTCGAAATGCGGCATGGGTGCAAGCCCATCGGGGGTTCGAATCCCTCCCTCTCCGCCATCCCGCCGATTCTGCGCCAGGGCGCGCCGAGCTTTCCAAGGGCGGTCTGTCACTCCGTTATGGCTTCTCGCCCCTCGTACATCCGTGGGATGCAAATGGTCGAATTTCAGCCTGACGGTTGGCGCACGGTCACACCAAGGATTTCCACTCAAGACGTGAGAGGTTTGGTGGATTTTCTCAAAACCGTGTTCGGCGCCACTGGAGATTGACGGGTCGGTGCGCCGACGGAAGCGCGGATTGGCGACTCCATCGTCATGGTGAGCGGCGACGGCGAGCGCGAGGCGATGCCGGCCTTTCTTTACGCATGGTTTGAAGACGCCGACGAAACCTATCGGCGCGCCTCTTGATAATTGAGCTGGATAATTGAGGCGCCGCTATTGCGTATTTTACAGTATTAGATCACGCTAATATGCCGGACTTCAAAGCCGGCAAGGCCCGGCTGCTGCTCCCAACCCCAAGCTCCAGCAGCCGGGCCGCCTTCACCCCGAAATCCATGCCTGCCTTTGGCGATCACCCGTCAAATCGACATGAACGGCTGAGGAGGAACCAACGCATGTCGCGTTGAAACGAATTCATGCGACGCGCTTTGGGTATTTGTTTTATGCATGTCGTCCTCCCCATCGTAGGAACAGACATGGCGACGTGATCTATTGACGACCTGGTGCTGGCATTTCTGAGCGAAGGAAACGCGGGAAAAGCATCGGAACACGCCGAGCATACTCATCATACTCGGCAAAGGTCTGCCGCAGAATGGCTTCCTCATTCCTGGCGCGTCGGTACTGCAAAAGAAATTGCAGCCCGCCTAGCGCCACCATCAGCATTGAAAAATGCGAAATGACCATCCCGAGGACGAATGCCGCCTCGCAGACGTAAAGCGGATGGCGAACAATGGAATATGGACCAGAAGTAACCAGCCGCCGAGCCGTAGCCATGATGGAGAAAGAGCGACCAAGCCAGTAAAGGCAAAAAATCGAACTGACCATGCCGATGAAAATCAAGCAGAGCGCCCCCATTTGCGCGGCCCCGCTTTCCAATGCCGGAGTCAGAAACATTGCAATGATGATCAGGAACGTTCCGGCCACCGAGGTTACCCTGGGCACGAGTCCTCGAGCGGTTCCTTTTGGCGGGAGACGGCTGATCGTCAAGAAAACTTGCAGAGCCAACAAGCCCGTTGCCAAGGCTTGATTGACGACGGCCAGGGAATTTGCCGACACGGTCTGATGGAAATAGGAGAACAACGGAATCGCGCTGAGAACCGCCAAGACCGTCATGATGCAGACGATGGCGATACGGCCGAGAAAATCTTCGTTGAACATTTTGCTACCCCCGCGAGGGCGCACTGAAGCATTACTTTCGTGCGGCGACAAGAAAATCGTTTCAGAAGCGTTAATGTCCAACCTGACAGTTTAGTCGAGATGCCTCTCGAGAGCCTCAGACCTCCCGAGTCAAGATCACAGCAGATCGGTTAACTGTTTGGAAACTATCGTCTTGTGTGACCGGCCACTAAGTGGTTCACTCCTCTCATGGATGACATTGAGGGTGGGCCGATGGACCTCCTTGGCCTAAAATCGCTGCTTATTTGTGCCTTGATCTTCGTACCGCTTGAACACGTCCTCGCCCTTCGGACGCAACAAAAGATACTCCGAAAGGGCATCGGCACCGATGTGATTTACGCGGTGGTCAACGGTGCGTTCCTCAAGATCTGCCTCGTCCTTATGGCGGCAGCGGCAATGAGCGCCTCGGCGTGGTTGATACCGCAGAGGATAACAACGACCGTGAGCGGTCAGGCGACATGGCTCCAGGTCATAGAGATCATCGTCCTTGCCGATATCGGCGTCTACGCCTCGCACCGGGCGTTTCATGCAATCCCGGCGCTGTGGAGATTTCACGCGATCCATCATGGCATCGAGGAGTTGGATTGGATGGTTGCTTTCCGGGCCCATCCGGTGGACCAGATCATCACCAAGGCCGTCTCGCTTCTGCCAGTGTTCTTTCTGGGATTTTCATCAGAGGCGATCGCCGTCTACTTCATCATCGCCACCGGGCATGCGCTGCTTCTGCACGCCAACGTCAGGATGAACTTCGGGCCGCTCAAATGGCTGATCGCAACGCCGCAATTTCACCATTGGCATCATGCCGATCAACGCGACGCCTATGACAAGAACTTCGCCAGTCATCTTGCCATCATCGATGCGCTGTTCGGAACGTTCCATATTCCAGGCTCCAAAATGCCCGAGAAATATGGAGTCGATGAGCCGATCCCGACGGACTATATCGGCCAGCACGGCTACCCGTTCGTGCGTGGCGGTCAACAAGGCCAGAATACGGCGGATGCCATCGTAAGGCCGGCGACCGAAACATAGGCCAGATGCAGTAGCGCATCTGCAGCCCAGCGCCCGTCGGTTGTCACATCGCTAGAGAGTCCGGGACCAAAAAGCCGTATCCGACTTGCAATGCGATCATGCAAATCGACGCCACGGAGATCGGTACGCCAAAAGGGACAACACCTTTACGATCGAGGTGCTGAACGTAGAGGCGGAACGCGCCTTGCGGCAGCAAGAACGGATTTTTCAAGACCATGGCCGTGGCGAGAGCGAAAAGCAGCAGCAAGATGGAAAACCCGGCGAGATCACTTCCGCCGACCAGAAACGGCACGACCGCCATCAGCTTGACATCGCCCGCGCCAACCTTTCGTAGCACCCAAAATGGAAAGAGCGCCAGGAAGAGCACAAGCGCGGCGATAGCGCTCAGCCCCATGTCCCACCACGATCCGGACTGAAGCGACAGCAGCAGCAACGACCCTGCCCCCAGGCAGAGCAGCAGCAGCACGTCGCGATTGGCAATCTTCTGTGTCGTGAAATCCAGCCACGCAATCCTTGCGAGCAAGGGTATGGCGAGCGCCTTCAGCAGCAGCACCTCGACAAGCAGCATGCTAGCGCTCGATGTTCTGCACACTCGACGACAGCAGCTTCAGGTTGTTGGCCACGGTCGGGTCGTTTGGCGCCAGTTCATAGGCCTTGAGGAAACTCGTGCGTGCGTCCTGCAGCTTGCCGCGCAGTAGGTAGGAATAGCCGACATTGTTGTAGTACTCGGGCGATGCGCCAACCAGCCTGAACGCCCTGGCATAGGCACGGTCGGCGAGGTCGAAGCGGTGGATGCGGTCGCAGGAGGCGGCCAGCCCCATCCAGGCGCCACCATCGTTCGGGGCCAGTTGCGTCGCCTTGAAGAACAACGCGCCGGAGTTGCCGTAATTTTCCGCGCGGAACTGGTTCGTGGCCTCGGCCACGGCCTGATCCGAGGCGTAATACTCGACGTCGCTGACCGTCTTCAGCCCGTCGAAGGCGTCGCCAAACGAGGTTACGTCGCCTTTCGACGGCTCGTTGGTGCGCACGACTCCGCCTGTGGTGTCCGCACCCTTCGTTTGGCAACCGGCTAGCGCCACCAAAAGACTGGCCGCGACGACGGCTGCGAGGCGTATCGGCCTTGTCATTTTTAGCCCCCAAGAGTCCTTCGACTCTGTTTTAGAATCAAAGCATATCCTCATTTAGAAGAAAATGCCCTTCATTCGGATGAGCACAGGCAACATGACGACCATCATCACGACCGGAAAGATGCAGAGACCCAGCGGAATCATCATCTTGACCGGCAACGCGTTGGCACGTTCCTCGGCGTTCATGATTCTCTGGGTGCGCATTTCGTCGCTATAAATGCGCAGGGCGTCTGTAAGACTGGTGCCCAGCTCTTCCGATTGGCGAAACAAAACGGCCAAGGCGCGCGCCTCGTCAAGCCCGATGCGGTCGGCAAGTTCGCGCAGTGCCTCGCGCAACGGTTTGCCTGCACGCAACTGCAGGGTCACGATCGAGAGCTGAATGCCCAGCCATTTGTGGGTCCCGGCCAGTTCAGCGCCGACACGCTCCACTGCCGCCTCAAGGCTCATCCCGGCGTCAGCGCAAGTGATCATCATGTCCATGAAATCGGGAAAGCCGCGCCGGTACACCTGCTTTTGCCCGCTTTCGAAGCGGTCGAGGGCAATGCTGGGAATGACAAGGCAACCAAGCCCGATCAAGGCTGAACCTGCAAATGCCACCAACCCCGGCAATTGCGGCGGCAATACCCGCGATAGAACGGCATAACAGGCAAGGAAGCCGACACAGACGGCGCCGAGGCGAGAGAGCGTGTAAATGACCGGTGCGCTTGATTGGTAGAACCCCGCCCTGAACAGTTTCGCTTCAAGGGCATTCGGCACGCCGCGTTCCTTTTCCATGCCACGGAAATAGGCATCCACCGGCCGCTGCGCGGAAATCCTGTTGAGTTCCTGCTGGGCATAGAGCGATCGGCGATTGGTGATCCCCTCGGACAAAAGCGTTTGGGTAACCAGCTTCCTTGTCTGGAACACCGGGATGAGGATAAAGGCGCCCAGCAAAAAAAGCGCCACTGCCGCCAGGAAGATAGCGAGCGAGAGCAGCGTGGCCGAATTCCCTAGATTGGTAAACACGTCCAGGCCCGCCATTAAAAATCGAAGTTGACCATTCGGTACATTATGAAGTCCCCCACCAGTGCCCACGATCCGAAGATCACGAACACCGGCATGATGATCGGGTTCCCCCAGACGTCACCATAAAAACTCGGAGCGGCGATCGACAGCACGCCAAGCATCAGAACTGGAAACAGCGAGATTATCCAGGCAGACATACGGCCTTCGGCGGAAAGCGCCCTGATCTTCATCCGCAGTTTCCTCCGTTCACGTAACACCATCGATAGGTTCGACAATATTTCAGTAAGATTGCCACCGGTCTTTGCCTGGATGGAAAGCGACACCGAGAGCAGATGCAGGCCTTCGAAACCGACTCGCTCCGACAGTTTTCGAACAGCCTGTTCCAGACTAAGGCCAAAACTGATTTCGTCGGAAACGATGCCGAACTCGGTGCCGAGCGGATCGGGCATTTCACGCGCGACAAGCCCTATCGCGACGGTGGTTGGGTGACCAGCGCGCAGAGAGCGCACGATCATGTCGAGTGCATCGGGAAGCTGGACCGCAAATTTCTTGATGCGCTTGTTCCTGGCACTTCGCAGAACGAGAACCGGCAGAGCAAATCCGACAATCAAGAAGACGATGACGGCGACAATAACGGATAGGTGCAGAAGCAACGGCAAAATAAGCGCCAGAACGAGGCCGGCGAGCAGGAAAACCGCGAGGAAAGCCAGCGGATTGCCGGTGATGCCAGATTGCGTATAAAGCCGGTTGAGCGCGATTGCGCCGAAAATGAAGTCGCCCGATGCCGTCAATCCGCGTTCCTGCAGCAGCCCCTGCAAACTCTGCTCGGCCGGCTTTTCTTCTCCCAGTCGCTGCAAGCGTCGATTTATGATGCCTGCCCGCGCTCGCCGTCCGGCGATTGAAAGAAAGAAGGATTCGGCGGCGAGGATGACTGACGCCGCCGCAAGCACATAGATGAAATAGAGGAGGGTCTGACCGGTCGGCATCAGAGTGGCACCTGAGGGTTGAACGCATCTTTTGCGAAATGGTGTCCCATCGCCGCGGCTTCGGAGGCAAACCGCGGCCGAACACCGGTGGCGCGAAATTCACCGACAATGGCGCCGTCGGCTCGGACATCGCGGCGGACGAAGTGATAGATTTCCTGGAGCTGGACAACGTTGCCTTCCATGCCGGTGATTTCCGATATGGAAGTGACGCGCCGCCCGCCGTCCGAGAGACGCTGCGTCTGCACGATGATGTCGATGGCCGAGGCGATCTGAGCGCGAATGGAATCATTGGTCATCGGCATGCCGGCCATGCCGACCATCTGCTCGAGCCGCGAGATCGCATCGCGCGGCGTGTTGGCGTGGATGGTAGTCATCGAGCCTTCATGGCCGGTGTTCATGGCCTGCAGCATGTCGAAGGCTTCCTCGCCGCGCACCTCGCCGACGATGATGCGGTCCGGCCGCATGCGCAGCGCGTTCTTGAGCAGCTCGCGCTGGCGAACCTCGCCCTTGCCCTCGACATTGGGCGGGCGCGTCTCCAGTCGGCCGACATGCGGCTGCTGCAACTGCAGTTCCGCCGCATCCTCGATGGTGATCAGGCGCTCTTTGGAGGGGATGTAGCTTGAGAGTGCGTTGAGCAACGTCGTCTTGCCGCTGCCGGTACCGCCGGAGACCAGGATCGATTTGCGCGATTGTACGGCGATCCGCAGCAGATCGACCATCGGCTGGCGAATCGAATTGAATGCCATCAGACGTTCGAGCGAATAAGGATTCTTGGAGAATTTACGGATCGAAACCAGCGGCCCGTCGACCGAGATCGGCCGCACCGCGATGTTGACGCGCGAGCCGTCTTCCAGACGCGCGTCGACCATCGGCGCCGATTCATCGACGCGCCGGCCGATCGCGGAAACGATCTTGTTGATGACGCGCAGCAGATGCGCCTCATCACGAAACCGGATCGACGTCTCCTCGATGACGCCGCGCCGCTCGATGAAGACGCGCTTATGGGTGTTGATCAGGATATCGGCAATCGAGTCATCCTTGAGCAGCGGCTCGATCGGTCCCAGGCCTAACATCTCGTCGGCGATATCGCTGGTCAGCTGATCGAGTTCGCGGGCATTCAGCGGCACGTTGCGACCGCGTACGAACTCGCGCACGATGGGTCGGATCTCGTTCAGGATCTCGTCTTTCGATGCGCTTTCGAGCGACGCGAGGTTGAACCGGTCAATCAGATGCCGATGCAGATCGACCTTCAGCGCCAGGAACTCGTCGCCATGAGGTTCGAGGTCGACAGGCGAGGCGCCGCTGGCAACGGGGAGGACCGCGATCGACTCCACTCTCGGCTCGATCCGCGCCTCGCCACCCTTGATGAACCGCCCCAACATAATCCCTTATACTCCCTCCAGCGCATATTAGCGGAAACTAAACGTTAACCAAGCGGGGCACAAGCGTCGGGGCGGGCCACGCGTAGCCAATACTTTCAACATAGTTAAAACGCGTGCCAGGAAAATATCGTTTTTATTTCTGGCCGCCCTGCCGTCAAACATGAGTGGTGAACTATGGTTTGGAACGCCTCGGGCACCTTGGTCGCTCCGACACGGGCATCCGCTCCATATCCGGCTATAACCCCTTAGATATAAAGGAATATGCTATATAGCTAAAATAGCTGATCCTTTATTAGGTTGGGTGCATAATTGTGAACGAATGGTTAAGAGCGCTTGAAAAATTAGACGAATCAAGCTCTTGCTGAATTTTAAAGCCGCGCTCGGCTCGGAAGTTCATGTATTGGGAAGTTAAGGAACCGTTAATCCCGTTTGACTCTGCAATTTCTCGGGACCTAGGATCGAGATGACGGGGGATGCTTGGGTATGGAGTTCATCCTTGGCTCTGTCTCGTCGGGTTCAAACTCCAAGGGGAGAAATTGACATGAAGAAGCTCATGACGATGACCCGGCAGTTCCGCGACGATGAGAACGGCGCTGCCATGGTCGAATATACGGTGCTGCTCGGCATCATCACTGTAGCGGTGATCGCGACGGTGGTGTTGGTCGGTACCTGGGTTGCCGGTCGGTGGACCGCTCTTAACAGCGCGCTGGTAGCAGCAGCGTAAGTCCCTGACTGGCCCAAGCATTCGGCTTGGGCCAGTTACTCTAATCCCGAGGCCCGCAAGGCTTTGCGGGCAGCTTAAATTCGTTGGCAGGCAAAATAGGCGCAAATAGCAGCATAGTGCCAATGCACTGACGTGTTGGCTGCCGACATGAGGGTGACGAGCGTGCTTGAGTATGGATGCCATCCGCAGCTTGCCTCGTCGGATTCAAATCTCCGAAGGAGTAATTGGCATGGGGAAGTTCATGACGATGACCCGGCAGTTCCGCGCCGATGAAAGCGGCGCTGCCATGGTCGAATATACTGTCTTGCTCGGGATCATCACTGTAGCGGTCATTGCCACGGTGGTCCTGGTAGGCACCTGGGTCGGCGGCCAGTGGACCACACTTAACACGACACTTGCTGCTGCTTAGGGTTACTCTGGCAGGCTCGGGCGCAAATGCTTGGGCCAGCCTCTTTTCAACCAGAGACAGGCGACCCTCGGGGGGACGTAGTCGATTGAGTGGGTTTGGGTCATGCGCGCAAATACCGTCATCATGATCGTCCTCGCCGGCGTGTTCGGCGTGCTTGCAGTGGTGCTCGCCAATGTCTGGCTGGCCAACCAGCGCAGCGCGATTGCGCAGACGAATGATGTCCAGCGCGATACGGTCGTGGTGGCTGCGGTGGCGCTGAAGTTCGGCGACACACTTTCCGCCGACAAATTGCGCGAAGTCGCGTGGCCGGCAGGTGCGGTTCCGGCGGGCGCATTCAAGACAACAGAGGACCTCCTGACCAAGGACGTTCCCGCTGGCGGGGGCCCCAAACAGGCGTTGCAGGCGATCGGCGTCAACGAACCCGTCCTTGCGAGCAAGATCACCGGCCCGGGCCAGCGCGCCACGCTTTCGGCGGTGCTTGGCGAAGGCATGAAGGCCGTGTCCATCCGGGTCAACGACGTGCTTGGCGTCGCCGGTTTCGTCTTCCCCGGCGATCGCGTCGACGTCTTGCTGACGCGGACCGTGCGAAGCGACGAAGGCGCGGACCAGAGTTTTGTCGATGTGTTGCTGCAAGGCATGAAAGTGCTCGCCGTCGACCAGGTGGCCGACGAAAGCAAGGACAGCCCGACGGTCGTCAAATCCGTAACACTCGAGGCCAGCACCAAGGATGCGCAGAAGCTGACCCTGGCCGCGGGCGCCGGCCAGTTGTCACTGGCGCTGCGCCAGGCCGCCGCCAGCAAGGGCGAGGCAACCGAGCGGGTGACGCTTTCCGACCTGACCGGCGAAATGCCGGCTGACGTCGCCAAAAAACAGGCTGAACTGGCCAGGCAGGCTGCAGCCGAAGCCGCAGCCGCGGCCGAACGTCAGCGCGCGGAGGATGACCGCAAGCGTGCGGATGACAAGATCACAGGGCTGGCCCAGGCCGTGGACCGAGTGGGAAGCCAGCTCGATCAGTTGAGCAAGGTGAAGCCGGCTCCGGTCGTGGTGTCGGCCCCGGCGCCGGCGGCGCGCGAGGTCGTGAAGGAAGTGGTCAAATATCTACCGGCGGAACCGCCACCACCACCGGTCCGCGCCACGGTCGGCGTCTACCGGGGTGTGGTGCTCGAATCTTATGACGTGCCGAGACAGCAATAAAAAGCGGCTCGGCTAGGGGGACTGCCCGATGCGGGACAAACGGGGTGAGGGGATGGGTGGAATGTTGGGAAGATTGACGGCCGCCCTACTGGTCCTATCGGCCATACTTGCGGCGTCCGGAACACAGGCGGCCGATCGCTTCATCGACGTGTCCAATCCCAGTGTCCACCGTGTTTTCCTGCCGGCGTCGCAATCGGTGACAATCCAGGTGAATGCCAATCTCGGCGACATCGTCGTCGGCGACCAGAAGATCGCCGACGCCCAGCCGATGACCGACCGCACGCTCTATGTCATCGGCAAGAGCGCCGGCACCACAACGGTCAATCTGTTTTCCACCGACAAGCGTTCGCTCGGCGTCATCCAGATCGAGGTCGGCGTCGACGTCAGCGACATGGCGCAAGCGATCCGTCAGGTGGCGCCAAGGTCGCGCATCGAAGTCGGATCGGTCAACGGCAGGGTCAGGCTTGGCGGTCATGTCAAGGACGGCGCCACGCTGGCGGCCATCCTGGAAGTGGCAAAGCAATATGGTCCCGACGACATCATCAATGCCGTCACGGTGGATGACAGCCAGCAGGTCAATCTTGAAGTACGCATACTGGAGGCAAAGCGCAACGCCGGCCGCGATCTTGGTGTGTCCCTAAGGAGCAGGGGCAGCAGTGCAACCATCTTCGGAACAGGCATCGCAGCCACAACTCCAGCCGGAGCGGACCCAGGGACACTCGTGACGGGTCTGCTGTCGAAGTCCAACCCTTTCGCCACACTGATCACCCAGGTGATCGACAGCAACATCAAAGTTGATCTGATCATTGAGGCGCTCGAGGCGAAGGGTGCGGTACGCACACTGGCCGAGCCCAACCTCACCACGCTTTCCGGTGAGCAGGCAAGCTTCAACGCCGGCGGCGAAGTCCCTATCCGCACTCTCGATAAGGACGACAGGATAAGCATCGTTTACAAGCAATTCGGCGTCAACCTGGTGTTCACGCCGGTCGTACTCGACGACGGAAAGATCCACATGAACCTGGCGCCGGAAGTCAGCGATCTGACCGGCTTCACCACTGCCGGCGACCCGATCTTCACCAATCGCAAGCTTGACACCGTCGTCGAACTGCGCGACGGCCAGAGCTTCGCCGTCGGCGGACTTCTGTCCAGCAAGACCACCAAACTACAGAACCAGGTGCCATGGCTCGGCCAGGTGCCGATCATCGGCACGCTGTTCCGCAACTCGAGCAACCAGAAGGAAGAGACCGAACTGGTCGTCATTGTCACGCCACATCTTGTACGGCCGGTAAAACCCGGCGAACAGCTGGCGACACCCTTCGACAAGACGCGGCCCGCCAACGATCCGGAATTCTTTGTGCTCGGTCAGCTCGAGGTGAACAAGGACATGATCCGAAAATACGAGACAGGCGACGGCGTCACCGGCCCTTATGGCCACATGCTGGACTTCAAATCGAAGGACAAGATGCTCTATGTCAAGAAATAGCGCCTTGATCCTCGTTCTATGCGCCGGCGCGCTGAGTGGCTGCGCCGCGGACTATCTGAACCACTATGATTCGGTGACGCTCGCCGCCGGTGATACCCAAAAGTTCAATTCACTGTTGCAGACGGTTGACCCGCTCAATCCGGCTTCCAGGAACACGCATATCGAAGGCGACGGTACGCGCGCTGCAACTGTCGCCCACAACTACAAATTTCCACCGCCACCACCACCGCCGCCGGCTATCACGGTCAACGTCGGCGGGGCGGGTGTGACTACTACGACGCAGTGAACTGAACGGAAGGATGCGGTTTCAGCGCCAGGCCATACGAGGAGTCCTGGCGTCAGGGGAGCAAGGGCCATGCTGCGGACCATTCGCGCGTTCTGGCACGATCAGAGGGGAATAGCGCTGATCCTCGTCAGCGTGACGTTGCCGGCGATCATCGGCTTTTCGCTGCTGGCGATCGACATGAGCCGGGTCAATAACCTCCACAATGATTTGCAAAAGGCGGCGGATGCCTTTGCGTTAGCTGGAGCCGCCGAGCTTGATGGCTTGCCCGGTTCATGGGCCCGAGCCGAGCGCGCCATGGCAACGCTGGTTACCAACCAGGCCGCATTCTCGACCGTTGGCTCTACTGGCCGGTTCACTTTGACTTCGGGGCAACCGGGCGGCACCGCACGATGCAACAGCGCCGGCAACATTTCGTGGTGTTTCCTCAAGACCTTACCCGCGTCTGACGGAACTCCGGTCACCAGCGCAAACTATGCCAATGCAACGCAATCCGTCGGCGAAGATGAAACCGCATTCATTGAAGTGAAGGTGGCACCGACCGGTTTCGCCGCAATATTCCCGGCGTCGTTCCTGACGGGCAATTCGGCCAGCAATGGCTTCAACGTTGCTGCCTCGGCGGTTGCCGGATTCACATCCGGCGTCTGCGATTACACGCCCGTTTTCATGTGCAACCCGTATGAGGACACAACGATTACCGGCGGCGTCACGCTGGAACAGGCGGCACAAACCAGGCAATACCGTCGCCGCCAGATCATGCTGCGCGGAGACGGATCTTACTTTCCCGGTAACTTCGCTTTCCTGGCTTCTCCATTTGGCAACGGCGCCAACCAGCTCGAAAAGATGCTCGCCGACTCCAAGCCGCAGAATTGTTATTCGCGCGACGGCGTCGACACCGAGCCGGGACAGAATGCGGGCCCTGTCGAGAACGGTATCAACTCGCGCTTCGGTATCAACTCGTCCAACTACTCGGACGGACCTGCGGTCAATGTGCGCAAGGGTGCCACAAACTGGGACCAGTACGTCGCGAGCAACAAGGTCACCTACGAAACGGACCCGACAAAAGGTGTCGGGCTTGAACGTGACTCGTGCCAGATCGCCGGCAACTGCACCATGATGGGCGGTCGCATGGGCGACGGAGACTGGAATTTCGCTCGTTATTGGGCCGCCAATCACCCCACACGTTCCGTGCCCGCGGCTCTGTCGGGAACCGGTGCCAACCTCCCGACGCGGTATGAGGTTTACCGTTACGAAAACGATCCCGACGGAAACCCCCTCACCAATGACAGTATCGTCGGCGATGCAGCGGTTGGAGGTGAAAAAGGCACGCCGCCCGCAGGAGCCGGCACCCCTATCTCGACGCCCGACCGCCGGTTGCTTTACGGCGCAATCCTGGACTGCAATGCGCTTCAGGCTTCGGGCACGAATTTCAGCGGCCGCCAGACGGGCATTCCGGTGAGGAGATTCGGCAGCTTCTTCATCACTGAGCCGATCAAGGACGGTAAGAATATTTACGTCGAGTTGGTCGACATCACCGGCAAAGGCGGCAATGGCACGCTCGACAACTATCTGCGCGACGAAGCGCAGCTCTATCGGTGACCGCGATGTTCAAGATGCTGTCCCGATATTTTGTTCGATTTCGACACGACCAACGCGGCGCGGTGATTGTCGAGATGACATTGATCACGCCGCTGATGCTGATCTTGTCGGCCGGGGTGTTCGAGTTCGGCAACCTGATCCATGACAAGCTGCTGATGGAGGCCGGGCTTACCGACGGCGCTCGCTATGCCGCGCGCTGCAACAGCCAATTGTATACCGACTCCGGGCTCACGGCGATCAACTGTGCCACCGTTGCCGCGAATATTGCGGTGTTCGGCAACCCGACAGGGACGGCGCCCGCACGTGTCTCCGGCTGGCTGACATCGAATGTCACGGTGACCATGAACAACTCCTGCCAGGACACCGTGGTGGGCGGCGTCACCCAATATCGCTCCACCACGGCGCAAGTCTGCACCGTCCGCGCGTCCGGTACCTACCCATACAGCGGTGTCGGGATGCTGTCGTTCATCGGCATCGGTCCGATAACGCTGCAGGGCTCCCACGACGAGCGGTTGATCCGGTTTTGATCATGATCAGGCGTTTCGCAAAATCGGAAGACGGTGCGGCGATGGTGGAAATGACCATCGTATCGACGCTGCTGTTCTCGCTTGTCCTCGGCTTCGTCGATTTCGGTTACGCCTTCTACCAATGGAACGCGGCCACCAAGGCGGTGCAGGTTGGTGCCCGGCTGGCGTCGATATCGGATTCGGTGGCAACCAACCTCGCGACCGCGGGCCCGATCGCGTCTCCCGGCGCCCCGATTGTCGCCGGCGCCTATGGTCCCTTCGTCTGCACCTACACCGCCGGCACGGGCGCCTGCAGCAACAGCGGCGGCTTCAGCGCCGCCAATTTCAGCCGCATCTTTCGTGGCGACACCGCAAACACCAATGACGACGCCTGTCCCAATCTAGCCGCAAACCAGCGGCCCGGCATGTGCCACTTCTTCCCCGGCCTGCTGCGGAGCAACGTCGTCGTCACCTACACGGCCACGGGCCTTGGCTATCAGACCCGGCTTGGCGGCCCGGTGCCTACGATCACGGTCAGCCTGCAGAACAGGACCTTCCAGTTCTTCTTCCTGGCCGGACTGATGGGGTTCGGAACCATCACCATGCCCTCGATGCTGAGCACGGTCACGGGCGAAGACATGAAGAGCACGTATCCATGAACGCCATCAACACCAAGGTTCTGCCGACCAAGCGAAAGCAGGTCGCGCTGTTTTCGTCGGATCCGAATTTCAAGCGTGATGTCGCGACGCGGCTCGACGCGCTGGCGATCTATGACGTGCGGATTTCGGAGACCGGTGATTTTCTCAAGGGGCCGCCCGCCGATACGCGCCCGGGCATCGTCATCCTCGATCTCGGCGATGGCGAATTGCTCGCCAGTCCTGGCATCGTCGAGGCGCGCGCGCTGTGGGCGACCGTGCCGCTGATTGCGGTTTCCAATGAGTTGACCTCGGAGCAGACGCGCGTGCTGGTACGCATGAACGCCTCCGACTGGCTGCACAAGCCGCTCGACGGCAAGGAACTGCTCAACGCCGTCACCTTCCACGACACCGGCAGCCAGGGAGCGAAGAGCCGCATCATCACCTTCATCAGCGCCAGCGGCGGCGCGGGTGCCACGACGCTCGCGCTCTCGGCGGCGGAGTTCCTGGCCTCGAAATCGGCCGAACGCGCGGCGTCGACCTGCCTGGTCGATCTCGATTTCCAGAGCGCCAATTGCGGCGCCTATCTCAACCTGTTCAACCAGTTCGATCTTGCCGGCATCATTGGCCAGCCGGATCGGCTCGATGTCGAGCTCATGGACGTCATCAAGCTGTCGCGACCTTCCGGCCTCACCCTTTATGCCTTCGAGCGGCCGCAACTGCCATTCGAGCCGCAGGGCGCCGATTTCGTCTTCCGGCTGCTGGACCTTGTCGCCTACCGGTTCGACGACATCGTCATCGACCTGCCCAACCTCGAAACGCCCTGGCACGATTCCGTGCTGTCGACGAGCGACGAGATCTTCATCGTCTTCGAACTCAATGTCGCTTCGCTGCGGCAAGGCAAACGGCTCTACAAGAAAATCCGTGAGCTGCGCGGCAATGCCGTCAACATCACCCTGGTGGCCAACAAGCACAAGCGCAAATGGTTCGGCAACCACTTCTCGCGCAGCGAGCTGGAGAAGATCTTCAAGGCGCCCAACATCAAGTCGGTCGCCCTCGACAATGCGCTGCTGGCCGACGCCCTGAACCGCGCGATCCTGCCGTCGGAAGTGGACGGGCGGGCGCGCTTCAACAAGGATCTGAAGAAGATGTTCCGGGAGCGGCTCGGCGATGCGGCCCGCTAGCCACCCCCGCTTTCGACTGACGGCCGCCTGGCTTGTCGGCATGGCGCTGGTGCTTGCCGCCGCACAGATCGCGTCGGCGGGCAGCCGCCCGCCATTGCCGGCCATGGGTCCCAGCCTGCGCAAGATGGTGGCGTTTCCCACCGCCGAGAACGTTGGAACCATCATCATCCGCAAGCAGGAAAAAGCGCTCTACCTGGTGACCGGCCAGGGCAAGGCGCTGCGCTACCAGATCAGTGTCGGACGGGATGGATTTGGCTGGACGGGTACGGTCCAGGTGGGGGCGAAGACGGAATGGCCCGAGTGGCGGCCGCCCAGGGAAATGCGTGCCCGCCAGCCGGAGTTGCCGGAGATGGTTCCCGCGGGGCCGTACAATCCGCTCGGCGCCAGGGCGCTCTACCTGCTTCGGGATGGTCGCGATACACTGTATCGCATCCATGGCACCAACGACCCTTCCGGCGTGGGTTTTGACGGGACGTCGGGCTGTTTTCGCCTGACCAATACCGATGTCATCGATCTTTTCAGGCGCGTGCCGGTCGGCACCAAGGTGGTGGTCCAATGACGACGATCAGCGATCCGGACGAACTGGTGGCAGCGGTCGAACCGCCATTGCTCGACAAGGAGAAGAGCCGGTCCAGACTTGCCGTTGCCGTTTGTGTCGGCCTGACGCTGTTTGCTCTTTTGAACGCCACCGCGGCCGTCTATCTCTATCGTGGCATCAACGACCTGCGCGCGCTTGAGGCGCGGTTGGAGGACCTGGGCCAGTTCGAGCAGCGAATGAGCGCGCGGCTGGATACGGTCAACAACGGATTTCAGAGCCGGTTCGAGGCCTTGGATGATCGGTTGCGGGCGAGCTTCGGCGAGGTCAACGCCAACATCGCCCGGCAGGCACCGGAAATGTCGGGAAATCACGGTGGCGACGAGCCGCGCGTCGTGGAGCTTTCCCCGCCCGCCGAAGCGCCGGCGGCAGTTGCCAGCGCCTCCGAACCGGACGCCCAGCCTGCCGTCGAGGACCTGCCGCGGGCCGCTCGAAGGAAGCCGGCTCCGGCGGTGCCTCCAGCGCCAAACTCCAACTATCAGCGGATCGTATCCCCCGAGGGCAAGGTCACCTATCACAAGATAAACTGATGCATTGCCGCCGAAAAGTGATCTCGGGTTTGGGGACAACGGCATGCATGGAAACAAAAAACTGAAGCGCGTCGTCTGAATCCGTTTCGGCGCGACGCGCTCTAGAGCGTTTCACGTTTTGACGGAAGCGTAGCCGGCGTTTGCGAAATAGTTCTTGCATTCGTTGGCCTCGATCGTT